>NZ_MOAK01000045.1:120536-144708 GCF_003732485.1 Pseudomonas protegens | reverse complement strand
CCGATCTTCATCAACGATGGCCCGGTGTGGACTTCGGCCGGGGTCACCGCCGGCATCGATCTGGCCCTGGCCCTGGTGGAGGCGGACCTGGGGCGCGAGGCGGCGCTGGATGTGGCCCGGCAACTGGTGGTGTTTCTCAAGCGCCCGGGAGGCCAGTCGCAGTTCAGCGTGACCCTGTCGCTGCAAAACAGCGGCGGGCGTTTCGATGGCTTGCATGCCTGGATTGCCGAGAATCTCAGCCGCGAATTGACCTTGCCGATCCTGGCCCAGCAGGCCGCCATGAGTGAGCGCAGCTTCGTCCGTCACTACCGCGCCGACACCGGCCAGACTCCGGCCCGGGCCATCGAGCTGATCCGGGTGGAAACCGCCCGGCGCCTGCTGGCCGACACCGGCCTGCCGATCAAACGCATTGCCGCCCAATGCGGTTTCGGCAGTGAAGAAACCCTGCGTCGCAGTGTGCTGCGTGCCCTGGGGGTGACGCCCCAGGCCTACCGCGAGCGTTTTGCCGCCACCGAGCAGGCCTGAGCTCCGGGGGGCGCGGTTCAGCCTTCGACCAGGCTCAACTGGCCGTCGGCATACAGCACTTCGCGTCCGACCCAGGTCGGGTCCACTTGCGGCAGCACCGCCGACGGCTTGCGCAACTCGCGCAGTAGCGTGGAGCCGTGGGACAGGCGCCCACCCATGCGCGCGATCACGGCCCGGGCCGCTTGGTAGTGGGCGTGGCGCCCGGGGTCGAGGGTGTCTTCCAGGAGGATATCGACCCCCAGCACGCCCTGTACCTGTCCCGGATAGATCATGAAGCCGCTGGCCTGCTCGCTGCCTTCGCGGCCGTCCTGCCAGAAGCTGCCGCCGCGGCTGCGCGGATGTTCGTGGGGGGCAAACCAGTAGTCGCGATCGGCCTCGGGCACGGCGTGGTGCAGGCGGAAAAAGATCCGCATCAGGTTGTCCCGGTACCACTCGCGCACTTGCAGGTAATAGCCGCGCATACCCGGCAAGCCCAGGCGATGGGCCAGGGCAATGGCCGGGCTCCAGTGCGGGAAAGCCTGCAGCGGCAATTCGGCGCAGGGTGGGCGCGGGGTGCCGGGGTCGGTTTCCCAGGGCAGGCGGTGGGGGCTGTTGTCCAGGTTGTCGTAGGCGGTGGGTGGCCGTCCCAACCAGGCACCGCCGCTGCTGGCCAGGGCGGTGGCGATGCACAGGTTGCCTTGCACCACGAACACGTAGAAACGGCTGAACCAGTCCGCCAGTTGCTGGCCATTGGCAGCGCCCTGGTGCAATTGCGTCAACTCGTCATCGAAGCGCCGCAGGCCGCGTTCCAGGGTCAGCAGATGGCCTCGGGCGACGTGCTGCATGCGCAGGAAACGCGGCAGCGAGCGCAACAGGCGCAGCGGTCGCAAGGGCAGCTCCGGGGTGGCGCCGCCCACTTCCCCGGCATAGCTGGAAGAGGGCAGGCCCCAATCGGCCAGGCGCGCCAGGAACAGGTCGTTGTTGATATAGGAGGCGCCGCCGAACACCGCGGTGAAGGGCTCGTTGTCCTGCAGGATCCGGGCGTCCCAGCGGGCCATGATCGCCGGAATGCTCGCCGCTGCCCGGCGCTGGCCGTACTCGACGAAGCGGCTGGGTTGCGGCGGCAGGATTTCGGCGATATTGGCCGCGGTCAGGTGCCGGCGCCAGCCGTAGTCGCTGATGGGGCGGTACTGCAGCAGCCACAGTTGCTGGCCGTCCCAGGCCCATTCCACATCGCCGGGCACGTAGTGGAAGGTCTTCAGCACCCCTTGCAGGAAGTCCCACAAGGCGCTGGCGTCGAGTCCCCGGGTGCTGGCGAAGTGGCCACTTTCCCAGGCACTGCCCAGACGCGAAAGCACCGCCCGCTGGGGGCTGACCTGACCGTCGGCGAGGCTTTCCAGATGGCCTTCGACCCACTCCAGCTCCACCGAGAGATGACGCACGAAGGCGATCCCCGACAGGGTCGGCTGGATGAAGCGCTGCACCACCACTTCCTCGACGCCGGCGTCCCGCAGTTCACCAATGCGCGACGCCACCTGATCCCGGGGGACCCGCAAGTAAGTGGTACTCAGCCCGGCATTGGCCGAGTCGGCCTGATCCTCGCCGTAGCTGGAGGAGCGCACCGCCCACAGGGCCTCGGGCTGGCTGGCGAGCAGGGTCGGCAGGCGCGGGTCACCGGCGCTGTCCAGGGACAGGGCGCTGGGCACCGGCTGGCCGGCCAGCTCTGCCAGGCGCAGGCGGCCGCCCTTGGTGTGGGCGACAAAATCCGGGTCGCCGGACTCCAGCCAGTCGACGAACGCCGTCGGTGCATCGATCCAGGGGTAATGGCCCCAGCCCGGCTTGAGGCTGATCCGCAGGTCGGCGCGGGCCAGGATCGCCGACCAGGCCGCAGCCTGGGCAATCCCCAGCAGCCGGTCCTGGTCGCCCCAGACCAACTGCACCGGGTCCTTGATCCACTCCAGCAGCGGCAGCGCGGTGTCGGCCCGCAACTGTTCCCACAGGGGCACGAAAGCCCGGCAACGGGCGTAGCCCGCGCCCATGCGCAGGTACTGCTGCGGCGTCCACGGCTGGCGCGAGAATTTACCGGCGAACAAGGTCGGTTGGTGGCTGAGCAAGCCATGAATCAGCAGGCGCGCCGGCAGCGGCGACATCAGTGCCGGCAGGCGCCGTTGCCAGAGAAAGGCCCCCACCGGAGACAGCAGCACACTGCGCGAGAAATGCCCGGGGCGGCGTTGCAAGGCGTGCAGCACGATCAACGCGCTGACCCCCACCGCGACAATCCCCTGGCCCGGCTCGGTCATGCCCAGCAGGGCCTCGGCGTACTCACCGAGGTCATTGCAGGGAGGCAGCGGATTGTCACCAAAGCCCGGCAGCTCCAGGGGCTGCACCTGATAGCGCTGGAAGTGCGGCAGGGCATCGTCCCACCAGTCGGCGGCGCTGCCATTGCCCGCCAGCAGGTACAACAGGGGCTTGCTCATGGGCATTCCTCAGCTCAGGTCAGGTCGCGCAGGGCGGCGTCCAGGGTCGGGTAACGGAAGCGGTAGCCGGCCTGCAGCAGGCGCGCCGGCACCACCTTCTGGCCATCGAAGAACAGCTCGGCCATTTCCCCGGCCAGGGCCCGCACCGGCGCCGCCGGCACATGCAGCCACACCGGGCGCTTGAGCACCTTGCCGACCGTGGCGGCGAAGGTGCCCTGGCTCACGGCTTCCGGCGCCACCATGTTGTAGGTGCCGGACAGAGAGGCGTCGTTGATGGCCCGGGCCATCACTTGCAAGACGTCGTCGCGGTGCACCCAGCTCATGATCTGCTGGCCATTGCCCATGCGTCCGCCAAAGCCGAAATGGAAGGGCATCAGCAGGGGGTTCAGGGCGCCGCCGGGACCGAACACTATGCCTAGGCGCAGCACCACCTGGCGCACGCCAAAGCGGGTGGCCGGTTCCGCCGAGGATTCCCAGCGCGCACACAGATCGGCCATGAAGCCTTCACCGCGCTCGGCGTTTTCATCCAGGCTCTGGCTGGCGTCGCGCACCCCGTAGAAACCGATGGCCGACGCCTGGATCCACAGCTCCGGCTTGTGCTGGGCGTGCTGCAGCCAGTTGAGCAGGGCTTCGGTGGTGCCAACCCGGCTGGCCAACAGTTGCGCCTGACGCTTGGCCGACCAGCGCGGCCCGGCCACCGGGGCGCCGGCCAGATTGATGATCACGTCAAAGGCCTCGCCATGGCCCAGTTTGCCCAGGGAGCGCAGGCAGCGGGCGCGGCCGTCGAACAGGTAGGCGGCGCGCAGCGGATCACGGGCCAGCACACTGACGGTGTGCCCGGCATCCAGCAGTTGGTTGACCAGGGTTTCACCGATAAAGCCGGTGCCACCGGTGACCAGCACCCGTTTGCCAGTACCGCCGGCAAAGGGGTTGGCCGCCTGACCCTGGCGTTGCAGACGCAACGCCGCCAGGCCGTCACGAATGCCCGACGCCGTCACGCCGACGGCAAACAGGCTCAGGGCCCAGCCTTGCCAGCCCAGGTCGATGGGGTTCAAGGCGCTGGGCAGGTGCGACCATTCCAGTAGTTGCAGGCCGTACAGGGCGAAAAAGGCCCCGGCATTGATCGCCAGCACGGTGTGCATGATGCGTTCGATGGCCGGCAGCTTGCGGCTGCGATCCTCCACGACGAAGTCCCACAGGGTCAGGCCGATTTCCAGGGCGAACAGCACAGCGATCACCAGGGCCCAGATGCCCTGGAACGCCAGGTGGGCGATGCCCATGAACAACACGCCGTAGAAGCACGAGCGCAGGGCATGGATGCTCAGTTCCTTGCGGGCGCTGTGGCGTTGCGGCAGGGCCACGGTGAGTTCGTGATGGTAGATCGTGTCCAGGGCGCCGAGCACACCCTGGGCGAGCAACAGGGCGATGGCCCACTGCAGGATTGGCAAATCAGCCACGATGGTGAAGTCCTTTTACGAGGGAAGACGAGAGGTACGGCGGTCGTGGCGCTGCAGCCACAGTAACGGTGGCAGCAGCACCAGCAGGGCGAAGCTGTCGATCCACAGGTGGGCGGTCATGTTCATCTGCCACGACAGCCACATGTCCTGGGGCGCCCACAGCACAATCCCGGCCATCAGCCAGGCCCAGGCCGCCGGGGCCCGCAGGCGATTGCCCAGGTGCACCAGGCCCAGCAGGTACAACGAATAGCTTTGCAGGGTGGCGCCGAACAGGCCCAGCCACCAGATCTGCTGAGCCCGGGCCGGTGCCGGTGCGGCGGCGCCCCAGAAAGCCTGTTCGATGCTGGCCAGGTAGTCGTTGAACAGGCCGCTGTGGCCGGCCCAGGTCAGCAGCAGTCCGGCCAGCAGGTGGCCGGCGCCGACGGCATACAGCCAGAGCACCAGGGCCCGGCGCAGGCCGGGTCGGGGAGAAGCGGCGACGGATAACATTCCATGTCCTGTGGGGGGATCGAGGCCGCGAAGTGTACCGATTTTTTCCGGCCCATGGCGTGCGCCGGTGCCCATCTCAGGGCTTGCCGAGCAACTCCAGCAGCGCGTCGAGGGTGGCTTGCGGCGCTTCCTGGGGCAGGTTGTGGCCGATCCCCGGGAGGATCCGCCGCTGATAGGGCCCACTGAACAGGCCGACATCGGGGTCCGGCTCGGTGGCCGGGCCGACGCCGTCGTCAGCGCCACACAGGGCGATGGTCGGCACCCGGATCGGCGGCTGCGCCTCCAGCGCCCGCTCGATGCTTTCCAGGCCCGGGTCGCCCGGCACATAGCCGAAGCGATGGCGGTAGGAATGGATCACCACTTCGACAAAGTCCGGGTTGTCGAAGGACGGCGCGCTCAGGCCATAGCACTGCGGTCCCTGCTTCCAGGTAGGCGACCACAGGCGCCACAGCAGCTCGCAGAATTCCCGACGGTTGGCCGTCAGCCCGTCCACCCCGCGTTGGGTGTTGAAGTAGTACTGGTACCACAACCGGTGCTCGGTCTCCGGCGCCAGGGGTTCGCAGGCCCCGGGGATGTCCTGGATGTTGTAGCCGTCGGCGCTCATCAGGCCCTTGACCCGCTGCGGCCACAGGGCGGCGACGATGCAGGCGGCGCGACCGCCCCAGTCGTAGCCGGCGAGGGTGGCTTGGGGCAACTGCAGTGCGTCCATCAGCTCCAGCAGGTCCCGGGCCAGGGCCGCCTGCTGCCCGGAGCGCATGATCTGCTCGCTGACAAAGCGCGTCGGGCCGTAGCCCCGCAGGTAGGGAACGATGACCCGATAGCCGCGCTCGGCCAGCGGCGGGGCGATCTCGTCGTAGGCCCGCACGTCGTAGGGAAAACCGTGGAGCAGGATCACCGGTTCGGCGTTGCGCGGGCCATGTTCCTCATAGGCGATATGCAGGCTGGGGGTGCTGACCTGGTGCAGGGAGGCTGGGCTGGGCATGACGACTCCGGATCCGGTGGGCCGGGAAAAGCTAGCGCAAAACTTGCGTGCTGTCCTCAAACCGCAGCGGCATGCAGCCCGTGGGCGTCGCGCCAGCAGCCGGCGGATGTCTTCCAGGGAACTGTGGCCCTACGGTTCGGGGCCCTTGATGTGCACGTAGCAGCGCAGGCCGACGGTGAAGCTCATGAGGGGCCTGGTGAGGGAGCGCGAATGCGGACTCTAGCGCTGTGTGGCCCGCAAGATCGCCTTCGCCGGCAAGCCGGCTCCTACGCAACGGTGCTGCCACCTGAGGGCTGTAGGAGCTGGCTTGCCAGCGAAGGGGCCCGCAAGCCGGCCCCTAGAGTTCGTCGCTGCGGGCCAGGTGCTTGAAGTGATGCCGCCACAGGTCGATGCCCAGGCCACCGCTGCGGTCCAGGGACGAACCCACGGTCAGGTCGGTGAGCAGGGTCGGCTGCAAGCCGGCATCGAACAGGGCAAAACCTGCGGCCAGCACGCAGGTGTCGGTCTGGATACCGCACACCAGCACACGCTCGGGGGCGAGGCTTTTGAGGTGCTCGAGAAGCTCCGTCGTCGGCCCGTAGCCGTGCTTGATGAAGACCTTGTCGGCGGCCACCAGGCTCTGGTCATCCACCGCCGGCTGCCAGCCCAGTTGCCGGGCGAAGGGCGTGCGGCTTTCATCATGGCGCTCCACCGTGGCCACCGAGGGCATGCGCCCGAGCAGGCGGTTGATGCCGTCCACCAGCCACTGCGGAGGGTTGAAGCAGGGTTGCACGTCGATGATCAGCAGCACCTGGTTCATGACGCTTGCCCCAAACGGGCCGGCTGGCGCAGGCCGATGCAGTTGCCCCAGGGGTCCTGCACCTGGCAGATCGAGTCGCCGCCTTCAATGACCATGGGCCCGCGATACAGGCGCCCACCCAGCCCGGTCAGGCGCTGCACCTCGCCGGGCAGATCGGTGACCTGCCAGTACACCACCGTGCCCGCCGGCCCCTGGTCGACCTTGGCGTCGCAGGGGACGATTTCCAGGGACAGGCCCGCGAGCTGCAAATGGCCGAAATCATCCGGCTCGTGCAGCACCCGGCGGGCCTGGGGAAAGGCCTGGGCGTACCAATGGGTGGCGGCGCGCCAGTCGGCGGCATGGATCATCACGGCGATGATCGGCGAGTCGGGCATGGGGCGAGTTCCATTTCTGTCGGGCACCAAGGGAAGAGCGCCCCGGTGTCAGCACCGGGGCCGGGCTCAAGGTTGCCAGACGCTCTTGTCGCCACTCAAGCGCCGGTCGAGAAAACTTGCCGCGCTGATCAGCGCCAGGTGGGTCAGGGCCTGGGGCGTGTTGCCCAGATGGCGGCCGTGGCTGTCGAACTCCTCGGCGTACAGGCCCAGGGGGTTGGCGTAGCGCAGCAGTTGCTCGAATTCCAGGTGCGCCTGCTCCAGGCGCCCGGCCCGGGCCAGGCATTCGACGTACCAGAACGAACAGGCGGCGAAGGCACCCTCGGTGCCGGCCAGGCCGTCGATCTGGCTGTCGTCGTTGCGGTAGCGGTAGACCATGCCGTCACGCACCAGGCTCTTTTCGATGGCATCCAGGGTCGCCAGCCAGCGCGGGTCCTTGGCGCTGACAAAGCGCACCAGGGGCATCAGCAGCATCGAACCGTCCAGGGCGGTGCTGCCGATGTGCTGGACGAAATGCCCGTGCTCCTGGTTCCAGAACCGGCTCCAGATATCGTCGTAGATGGCTTGCCGGGTCTGGTCCCAGCGGGCGAAGGGGGCCGGCAGCGAACGCTTGGAGGCCAGGCGGATGGCGCGGTCCACCGCCACCCAGCACATCAGCCGCGAGTGCAGGAAGTGGTGCTGCTCGCCGCGCATCTCCCAGATGCCCACATCCTTGCTCTGCCAGCTGTCACAGACCTGGTCCACCACCTGTACCGTGTGTTTCCAGCCTTCGTGGGAGATGGCCTCGCCGTACTTGTTCACCAGGTACACCGCATCCAGCAGTTCGCCGAAGATATCCAGTTGCACCTGGTCGTAGGCCTGGTTGCCGATGCGCACCGGTTGCGCGCCGCCGTGCCCGGAGAGGTGCCCAAGCTCGGTCTCCGGCAACTCCTGGCGGCCGTCGATGCCGTACAGGATATTGAGCTTCATCGGTTGCCCATGGCAGTCGCTGACCCGGCCCCGCAGCCAGCCCATGTAGGCGTTGGCCTCCTCGACGAAACCCAGGCGCATGAAGGCGTAGACGGTGAACGAGGCGTCGCGTACCCAGGTGTAGCGGTAGTCCCAGTTGCGTTCGCCGCCGGGGCTTTCCGGCAGGCCAAAGGTGGCCGCCGCGAGGATCGCGCCATGGCGCCTGGAGGTCAGCAGTTTCAGCGCCAGGGCCGAACGGTTGACCATCTCGCGCCAGCGGCCGCGGTAGTTGGACTGGCCGATCCAGTCGCGCCAGAACTTCAGGGTGCGCGTAAGGTGCAGCTTGCTATCGCCGTGCCGCACCCGCAGATCGTCGACGCCACCGAGGATGAATTCGGCGCCCTGGCCCTGTTGCAGCACGAACTCGGCCCGCGCCGAGTCCCGTTCAAGGTAAAGCGGCTGGTCGCCCAGCAGGCGCAGCCCGGGCTGCCCGGGGGCTTCGAAGCACACTGAGTCGCCTTCCTGTCGTGCCCCGGTGGCGGCCCGCCCATAGTCCAGGCGCGGCGCGCAGTGCAGGCGCAGGGTGGCCTGGCCGCTGACCACCCGTACCCGGCGGATCAGCAGCGGCAGCTGCTCGGGGTCGTCGTCGATGGTCAGCAGGTCGGTGACTTCCACCACCGCCTCGGTTCCCAGCCAGCGGGTCTGCAGGACGTTGCTGTCGGGCAGGTAGATCTGCTGGCGCCGGGCGTCGGCCAGCACCGGTGCCAGTTCGAAGATCCCGGCGGCGGGGGAGTCCAGCAGCGAGCAGAAGATGCTCGGGCTGTCGAACTCCGGCCAGCAGAAGAAGTCGATGCTGCCCTGGTCGTCGACCAGGGCGGCGCTGCGCATGTCGCCGATGATGCCGTGGGCGTCGATGGGGCGTTGTGCAGTGGGATGCTGGTCAGCCATTGCCGCGAAACTCCGGATAGAGGCTCATGCCGCCGTCGATGAACAGGGTGCTGCCGACCACATAGTCGGAGGCGTCCGAGGCCAGCCATAGCGCGGCATTGGCCACATCCTCGGGGTCGCCGACCCGGCCGTAGGGAATCAGCTTGAGCAGTTCCTGCTCTGCCGCGCCCTCGGTGGCGGTGCGGTTGATGGCGGTGCGGATCGCCCCCGGGGCGATGCCATTGATGCGGATCCGCTGCTGGCTGACTTCCTGGGCCAGGGTGCGCATCAGCATGTCCACGCCGCCCTTGGAAGCCGCGTAATTCACGTGCCCGGCCCAGGGAATCAACTGGTGCACCGAACTCATGTGGATGATCTTGCCCGCCGCCTTGGACACCCCGGCGCGCACCCCCTGGCGCTGGAAGATGTTCAGCGCCGCGCGAGCACAGAGGAACTGCCCGGTGAGATTGACGCCGATCACCCGGTTCCAGTCGTCCAGGCTCAGGCTGGTGGCCGGCCCATCCCTTTGCAGGCCGGAATTGGCCACCAGGATGTCGAGAAAACCAAAGGCCTCGATGGCCTGGGCGAACAGCGCCTCGACCTGGGCCTCATCGGCCACATCGGCGCCAATGGCAATGGCCCGGCCGCCTTCGGCATTGATCCGCGCGGCCAACTGCTCGGCCGGCGCGGCCTGGGAGTTGTAGTTGAGCACCACGCTGGCACCGGCCGCCGCCAGGGCGATTGCGGTGGCGGCGCCGATGCCGGAGCTGGCGCCAGTGACCAGGGCTACCTGCTGGTCGAGGGATATCTGCATGCACTGCACTCCTGTCGCCGCTGTCGAAGGCCGGGGCTGATGCGCCCATACGACATGCAACCCATCAGTGGCCCCTGTTGAGCTGACCCCGGACGCGGTTCAGGAGTTCAGTTCAGCGCGGTTGTTGCAGCCCGCGCAGCAGCAGCTCAAGCGCCTGCAGCGCTTGTTGCAGGCGTTGCCCGGGCTGTTCGGCGGCGGCGATCCACAGCGCCGCGTCCACCAGGCTGCCGTTGATCAGGCGCGCCAGGGCCTGGCTCGGCGCGGGCGTGATCAGCCCGGCTTCGACCAGCGCTTGCAGGCGGCGGCTGAGGGAGTCGATGCAGTGTTCCTCGGCTGGCTGCCGTTGCCCCAGCACGGCTCGGGCATCCTGCAGGACGATGCGGCGGATTTCGGCTTCCTGGGCCATTTCCAGGTAGGCCCGGCAGCGCTGGGCAAAGCCTTGCCAGGGATCACAGGCCGCTGCGGAAATGGCCTCCAGGCGCTCATCCATTTCACTGTCGATCTGCTCCACCACCGCCTCCAGCAACCCCTGCTTGTCTCCGAAGTGGTGATACAGCGCGCCTCGGGTCAGCCCGGCTTCGGCGGTCAGGTCGTCCATCGAGGTCTTGGCGTAGCCCAGGCGGGCAAAGGCCTGGCGCGCGCTGGCAATCAGCCTGGCGCGGGTTTGCTCGATCATCGCGGCGCGTGGGCGGCTGCTCATGGACACAGTTCTCCAACAAATGGCGGGTTGACATACGAGGCGTATGTTTACATGATTTTTAACATACGAAGCGTATGTGTTTCTACTGTGCCTGCCCTTTGTGGCAAGTTGCAGCCCCCCAAGGAGTCGTTGTAAATGGCAAACCCCTACCGCGAACTGTTCAAGGCCCCCGGCAGCCGGGCGTTCGTCCTGGCCGGGATGATCGCGCGCATGCCGATCTCCATGACCGGCATCGGCCTGATCACCATGCTGGCGCAACTGCACGGCGGGTACGCCCTGGCCGGCTCGGTGGCGGCGACGTTCGCCCTGGCCACGGCGTTCTGCGCGCCCCAGGTATCGCGCCTGGTGGACCGTTACGGCCAGAGCCGGATATTGCCCCTGGCCGCCGGCCTGGGGGGTGGGGCGCTGCTGGCCCTGCTGCTGTGCACCCGCTTGCAGGCCCCGCACTGGACCCTGTTCCTCTGCGCCGCCCTGGCCGGCTGCATGCCCAGCATGTCGGCCATGGTCCGCGCCCGCTGGACCGAGCTGTACCGTGGTCAGCCGCAGTTGCAGACCGCCTATGCCCTGGAGTCGGTGCTCGATGAGGTCTGCTTCATTGTCGGCCCGCCGTTGTCGGTGGGCCTCAGCGTCGGCCTGTTTCCCGAAGCCGGGCCCCTGGCGGCGCTGCTGATGCTGGTGCTGGGGGTCAGTGTGTTCGTCATGCAGAAAAGCACCGAGCCGCCGGTCCATCCCCATGAGGAAGGGCACTCCGGCTCGATCATTCGCTCGGTGGAAATCCGCCTGCTGCTGTTGCTGATGACCGCCATGGGCACCATCGTCGGGGTGGTGGACGTGGTCAGCGTGGCCTTCGCCCAGCAACAGGGGCAGCCGGCGGCGGCGAGCATCGTGCTCTCGGTGTACGCCATCGGCTCATGCCTGGCGGGCATCGCTTTTGGCGCCCTGAAACTGGCCACGCCCTTGCCCCGGCTGTTCATGTACGGCGGCATCGCCACGGCGCTGACCACCTTGCCGCTGCTGCTGGCGAGCAACATCCTCGGCCTGTCCCTGGCGGTGTTCGTTGCCGGGCTGTTTTTCTCGCCGACCCTGATCGTCGCCATGGCCCTGGTGGAACGCAGCGTGCCGCCGGCCAAGCTCACCGAGGGCCTGACCTGGCTGGTCACCGGCCTGAGCATCGGCGTGGCCCTGGGGGCTGCGGGTTCCGGGGCGCTGGTGGACCAGTTCGGCGCCCGCAGCGGCTTCTGGCTGGCGCTGGCTGGCGGCGCGGTGGTACTGGGGGCGGCGTTGCAGAGCTATCGGCGCATGCGCTGAGGCGATCGGTGGACTAATTTGTTCCCCTCGTGCTGCGTTTCTTTAGCGTCCATCCGTTGAGGGAATAACCGTGACTCAGTTGAACCTGCTGTGCCTGCCGTATTCCGGCGCCAGCGCCATGGTCTACAGCCGCTGGCGCCGCAAGCTGCCGCAGTGGCTGCATTTGCAACCGCTGGAGCTGCCCGGGCGTGGCGCCCGTTACACCGAGCCGCTGCACACCGACATGCGCGAACTGGCGCGGCAGCTTGCCCTGGAAATCCGGGCCACGCTGCGCACCCCTTACGCGCTGTTCGGCCACAGCCTGGGCGCCTTGCTGGCCTGTGAACTGGCCCATGCCCTGCGCGCCCTGGGCTGCCCGGAACCGGTGGCGCTGTTCGCCTCGGGCACCGCTGCGCCGACCCTGCGCACCGAGTACGACCGAGGGTTTGCCGAGCCCAAGACCGATGAGCAACTGATCGAACAGTTGCGCACCCTCAACGGCACCAGCGAAGAAGTGCTGGCCAACCAGGAACTGATGAGCCTGACCTTGCCGATTCTGCGGGCCGACTTTCTCTTGTGCGGACGCTTTCGCCCGCTGCAGCGCCCGTTGCTCAATTGCCCGGTGCATGTACTGGGCGGCAAGACGGATCGCGCCACCACCGAGCAACTGATTGGCTGGAGCAAGGAAACCCACGGCAGTTTTTCGGTGGACATGCTGGCGGGCGGGCACTTCTTCATCCACGAGCATGAAGCCAAGGTCCTGAGCCTGATCAAGGGGCACCTTGAGGTGCATCGTCGACGTCATCTGCAGCCTGAAGTCGCCGCTGCCCTGTAGCCGCCGGGCTGACTGCGCCGGCGGTTGCAGGTGCAGTCAGCCCAGGGACGTTCCCAGGCGCCAGTAACCCATCAGGGTCAGGTTGCGACGCTCCTGGCCGCGCTCGTTGATCAGGTGGCGGCGAATGTTCATCACCGTGGCCGACTCGCCAGCCACCCAGGCATAGAAACTGTTGTCCGCCGGCGCCGCGGTTTCCCACAGTCGTAGTTCTTCATTGCGCTCGGAGACCTTGATCGGCCGTCGGCCGCTATTGGCCGGCGGCAGCTCGGCCAGTTCCCGGGCGGCATGGATCAGGGTTTCACCGTGTTGGGCATTGAGCACGTCCCGCGGCAGCCAGTTGACCCGGGTCTGCGGGTTGCAGCGCAGGTCGATGCAGTCGCTTTCGTAGGGCACCTCGATGAACACCTGCACATCCGGGTAATCCGGGTAATCCTGCAACTCCTCCAGAATCCCGGCGATGGCCGGCAGGGCGGTTTCATCGCCCATCAGCAGCACCTTGCGAATCCCGGCCGGCGGCAGCCACTCATAACCGCCGGGGTCGCCGCTGTAGGCCTTGTTCGGCACCACCATCTGCAGGCGGTCGCCGGGCTGGGCGTGGGTGGCCCAGGTGGAGGCCGGCCCGTTGACCCCGTGCAGCACGAAATCCACATCCATCTCTGCAGGCTGCATGCGCAAGGCACGAATGGTGTAAGTGCGCATCGGGGGCTGCTGCTCGGCCGGCAACTTGCGCCGAGCGGCTTGCCAGTCACCGTCCACCGGCAACTGCGCAACGCTGCCATCGGCCCCGGGAAACAGCAGCTTGATGCGCTGGTCCGGGGCCAGGGTGCGGGCCTGGGCAACGTCCTCGCCGCCGAACACCAGGCGCACCAGGGAAGGGCTGAGGTCGATGCGTTGCTTGAGTTCGACGTTGATCACCCGGTAGCTCCGGGGTTGCTGGGCGCCGGCACCTACCAGCTTGCGCAAGCCATTTGCCAGTGAGCTGGCCAGGGAAGTGGCTGAGGACATGATCGCGACCTGATTAAGGAGAAGGTCCTGATTTGACGAGTCGCAAGCGCTGGAATTTACCGTGCAAGCCCTGATCTGCCTGCCGCGCAGGGGTTAATTTTTCACCAGGCCCATCCGTTTCGTAGGGATAGCCGAGCCAACGCTCGATACCCAACATGTACGGATGAACCCAGATGAACGCTGAAAAGTCCCTGAAACTTGCTCGCCGGTTTATCGAGCTGCCGCTGGAGAAGCGCCGGTTGTTCCTCGATAGTCTGCGGGCGGAAAATATCGACTTTTCGTTGTTTCCAATCCCTGCCGACGTGGTCGTGGAGGACCGTCAGGAACTGTCCTACGCCCAGCGGCGCATGTGGTTCCTGTGGCAGCTGGACCCCAACAGTGGCGCCTACAACCTGCCGGGGGCGGTGCGCCTGACGGGGGCGTTGAATCGCCAGGCGCTGGAGCAGGCATTCGCCGCCCTGGTGGCGCGCCACGAGACCCTGCGCACGGTGTTCAAGCGCCACGCCGACGATCGCCTGGAGCAGGCTGCGGCAGAGGTCGAGCTGGCCGTGCAATACCTGGATCTGAGTGCAACCGACGCGTCGGAACAAGAGCAGGCGGTGGCTGCACAAGCGCAGCAGCAGTCGCTGCTGCCGTTCGACCTGGGAACCGGTCCGTTGCTGCGGGTCAAGCTGATCAGGCTGGCTGCCCAGGAGCACGTGCTGCTCCTGACCTTGCACCATATCGTCTCTGACGGCTGGTCGATGAACGTGCTGATCGACGAGTTCATCCGTTGCTACGACGCCTTCGAACGGGGCGATCAGCCGCAACTGCCGGCCTTGCCAATCCAGTACAGCGACTATGCCCTGTGGCAGCGGCGCTGGCTGGAGGCGGGGGAGCAGGCGCGGCAGTTGGAGTACTGGCAGGCGCAGTTGGGGAGCGAGCATCCGGTGCTGGAACTGCCCACTGACCATGGGCGCCCGGCGATGCCCAGCTACCGTGGCACCCGCTATGACTTTGCCGTGGCGCCGGAGTTGGCCGAGCAATTGCGGGCCCTGGCCAAACAGCACAACGTCACCCTGTTCATGCTGTTGCTCGGCGCCTTCAATGTGCTGCTGCACCGTTACAGCGGCCAGGGCGATATTCGCGTCGGCGTGCCCATCGCCAACCGCAACCGCGCCGAGGTCGAAGGCCTGATCGGCTTTTTCGTCAACACCCAGGTGCTGCGCACTCAGCTCACCGGCCAGACCCGGGTCAGCGAGCTGCTGCAGGCCGTCAAAGAGGCGGCGCTGGGTGCCCAGGCTCATCAGGACCTGCCGTTCGAGCAACTGGTTGAGGCCTTGAAGCTGGAGCGCAACCTGAGTCACACACCGCTGTTCCAGGTGATGTACAACCACCAGCCTCAGGTGGCTGATATCAGCACGGTACAGACGGCATCCGGGCTGGAGCTGGGCCTGGTGCAATGGCAGAGCCGCACCACCCAGTTCGACCTGACCCTGGACACCTACGAGAAGTCCGGCAAGCTGCACGCCGCCCTGACCTACGCCGATGATCTGTTTGACGCCGGCACCATCGCGCGCATGGCGCGGCATTGGACCGCGCTGCTGCAAGGCATGCTGGAGGATGCCGAGCAGCGCATCGGCGAGTTGCCGATGCTCGATGCCCGGGAGCGCCAGACCCTGGTGCATGAGTGGAACGCCACGGCGCAGGCTTACCCCACCGGGTTGAGCATGCCGCAACTGATCGAAGCTCAGGCCCGGCGTACCCCCGACGCCTGCGCCTTGGTGTTCGGCGAGCAGCAACTGAGCTACGCCGAACTGGATGCCCGAGCCAATCGGCTGGCCCGCTTGCTGCGTGAACAGGGTGTGGCGGCGGATGTGCTGGTGGGCATCTGCATCGAACGCTCCATCGAAATGGTCGTGGGCCTGCTGGCGATCCACAAGGCCGGTGGTGCCTACGTGCCCCTGGACCCGGAATACCCCCGGGACCGCTTGGCCTACATGATCGAGGACAGCGGCATCCGCCTCTTGCTGAGCCAGCGTTCGCTGCTGCCGCTGCTGGATTTCCAAGCCGATGCAGAGGCGCTCAAGGTCATCCTCCTGGACCAGGATCAGGACGCGCTGCTGGCCTATGACAGCGGCCCGTTGGAGACGCTGGTCGACCCGCTGAACCTGGCCTATGTGATCTACACCTCGGGTTCCACCGGCAAGCCCAAGGGGGCGGGCAACAGCCACGCGGCGCTGGTCAATCGCTTGTTCTGGATGCAGCAGGCCTATGGCCTGGACGCCAGTGACGCGGTGCTGCAGAAAACCCCGTTCAGCTTCGACGTCTCGGTCTGGGAATTTTTCTGGCCGCTGATGACCGGTGCCCGGCTGGTGGTGGCGGCCCCGGGGGCTCACCGTGAGCCGGCGCGCCTGATCGACACCATCATCGACCACGGCATCAGCACCCTGCACTTTGTGCCCTCGATGCTCCAGGCCTTCATCCATGAGCAGGGCGTGTCGGCCTGCACCAGCCTCAAGCGCATCGTCTGCAGTGGCGAGGCCTTGCCCCTGGATGCCCAGCAGCAGGTCTTCGCCCGATTGCCGGGCACCGGCCTGTACAACCTCTATGGCCCGACCGAGGCGGCGATCGACGTCACCCACTGGACCTGTGTCGACGAAGGGGCGAGCAGCGTGCCGATCGGCCAGCCGATTGCCAACCTGCGCACCCATGTCCTGGATGCCCAGTTGCAACCGGTGCCGGCGGGCGTTGCCGGTGAGCTCTATCTGGGCGGCCTCGGGCTGGCTCGCTGTTATCACCGGCGCCCGGCCCTGACCGCCGAGCGCTTTGTACCTTGCCCCTTCCATCAGGGCGCGCGGCTGTATCGCACCGGCGACCGGGTGCGCCAGCGAGCCGATGGGGTGATCGAATACCTGGGCCGCCTGGACCATCAGGTCAAGCTGCGAGGCCTGCGCATCGAGCTGGGTGAAATCGAAGCCCGGCTGATGCAGCACCCGAGCGTGCGCGAGGCCGTGGTGCTGGTGCAGAACGCCAAGCAGCTGGTGGCGTATCTGGTGTTGCAAGAGGGCGCCCAGGCCCAGGCCCAGGGGTGGACCGACGAACTCAAGGCCTGGCTGGCCAGCAGTCTGCCGGAGTACATGGTGCCCCATCACCTGCTGGCCCTGGATCGCTTGCCGGTGACCGCCAACGGCAAGCTCGACCGCAGGGCCTTGCCGCTGCCCGAGGCGGCGCCGCAACTGGCCTACGTGGCCCCGGAAAGCGCCATGCAGAAGGCCCTGGCGGGCATCTGGTGCGATGTGCTGGGGCTGGCCCAGGTGGGTCTTGACGATAATTTCTTCGAACTTGGCGGTGATTCGATCATCTCGATCCAGGTGGTCAGTCGCGCCCGTCAGGCGGGGATTCGCCTGGCCCCCCGGGACCTGTTCCAGTACCAGAGCGTGCGCAGCCTGGCCCAGGTCGCGGTCCTCGACGATCAGCCGCAGATTGACCAGGGACCGGTGACCGGCGAGGTGCCGTTGACCCCGGTACAGCACTGGTTCCTGGCCCAGGAGGTGCCTCGGCCGGGGCACTGGAACCAGTCGTTGCTGTTGGACCCGCGCCAGCCCTTGCAGCCAGCGTTGTTGCAGGCGGCGCTGTTGCAGGTGGTCAATCATCACGATGCCTTGCGCCTGCGCTTTGTCGGCACGCAGCAGGGTTGGCAGCAGGCCTATGCCGAACCTGCCAGCCACTTCGACCTGTGGCAGTGCCGGGTCGAGCATGACCAGGCCCTGGCGGCATTGTGCGACGAGGCCCAGCGCAGCCTGGACCTGCAAGCCGGCCCGCTGGTGCGCGCGGTCCTGGTGGAGCGCGAGTCGGGTCGCCAGCAACTGTTGCTGGTGATCCACCACCTGGTGGTGGATGGGGTGTCCTGGCGGGTACTGCTGGAGGACTTGCAACAGGCCTACCGGCAGTTGGCGCAAGCCCAGACGGTGCAATTGCCGCCCAAGACCAGTGCCTATCAGGCCTGGGCCCGTCGTTTACAGGACCATGCGCCACAGCGCGAGGCCGAACTATCGTACTGGCTGGCGCAGCAGACCGGAGCCGACGACTTGCCTTGCGACAACCCGGCGGGCGGCCTGCAGAACCGTCATGGCCGCAAGATCGAGTCGCGACTGGATGTGGGGCTGACCCGCAAACTGCTGCAGCAGGCTGCGAGCGCCTATCGCACCCAGGTCAACGACCTGCTGTTGACCTCCCTGGCGCGCGTACTGTGCCGCTGGACCGGGCAGGCTTCGGCCCTGATCCAGTTGGAAGGGCATGGTCGCGAGGACCTGTTCGACGATCTGGACCTGACCCGCACCCTGGGCTGGTTCACCAGCCTGTACCCGGTGCGCCTGCAGCCAGCCGAGCAAGCCGGGGCCGCGATCAAGGGGATCAAGGAGCAGTTGCGCGCGATCCCCGGCAAGGGGCTGGGCTACGGCTTGCTGCGCTACTTGGGCAGCCCGACCCAGCGTCAGGCGCTGGCGGCATTGCCGCAGCCACGCATCACCTTCAACTACCTGGGCCAGTTCGACCGCCAGTTCGATGAGCAGGCGTTGTGGACGCCAGCCAGCCAGAGCAGCGGGCAGGCCCAGGACCCACAGGCACCCCTGGCCAACTGGCTGACCCTGGAAGGCCAGGTCTATGGCGGCGAACTGGCGTTGCAGTGGGGCTACAGCCAGGAAATGTTCAGCGACTCCAGGGTCCAGCGGATGGCCGATGACTACCTCGCCGAGCTGCGCCTGCTGATCGAGCACTGCTGTGGGCTGGACCAGGCTCAGGCTACGCCTTCGGACTTCCCGCTGGCACGGATCTCCCAGCAACAGCTCGACGCGCTGCCGGTGCCGGCGGCTGCCATCGAGGACCTGTATCCGCTGACGCCGATGCAGCAGGGCATGCTGTTCCATACCCTCTACGAGCCCCAGGAACAGGCCTACATCAACCAGTTGCGCCTGGACATCCACGGCCTTGATCCCCAGCGCTTTGCCGATGCCTGGCAGAGTGCCCTGGATCGCCACCCGATCCTGCGCAGCAGCGTGCACTGGGAAGGGCTGGACACTGCCCATCAGTTGGTCAGGAACCGGGTCAAGGTGCCGTTGCAGGTCTTGGCAGCGGCCCCGGCGGATCTCGATCAGTTGGCCGCGCAAGAGCGCTCCCGGGGGTTCGAGCTGGACCGGGCGCCCTTGCTGCGTCTGCTGCTGGTGCCCATCGCCGACAATCACTGGCACCTGATCTACACCTGCCACCACCTGCTGCTCGATGGCTGGAGCAATGCCAGCCTGCTGGCCGAAGTGATCCAGTTGTACGGCGGGGCCCGCTTGCCGGCGTCCCAAGGCCGCTATCGTGACTACCTGGGCTGGTTGCAGGAGCAGTCGGCCCCGGCTGCACAACAGTTCTGGACCGAGCGCCTGCACGCCATGGACTCGCCGACCTTGCTGGCCGACGGGGTGCGCAGGCCGGTGTCGGGCAGCGGCCATGGGCAGCACCTGGAAGGGTTCGACCAGGCGCTGACGCAACGCCTGGGCAGCTTTGCCCGGCAGCAGAAGGTCACCCTGAACACCGTGCTGCAGGCCGCCTGGGCGCTGTTGCTGCAGCGCTACTGCGCGCAGCAGTGCGTGATCTTCGGTGCCACCGTGGCGGGGCGTTCGGCGCCGCTGCCGGGTATCGAGCAGCAGTTGGGGCTGTTCATCAACACCTTGCCGATCATTTGCCAGCCACGTTCGCAGTGCAGCGTGGGGCAATGGCTGGAGCAGATGCAGGCGCTCAATCTGGGCCTGCGCGAACACGAGCACGTGCCGCTCTACGAGATCCAGGGTTGGGCCGGGCACCAGGGCGCCCCCTTGTTCGACAGCCTGCTGGTGTTCGAGAACTTCCCCGTGGCCCAGGCCCTCAAGGAGGGGGCTCCGGCAGGGCTGCAGTTCTCCGGCCTGGCCAACCACGAGCAGACCAGCTATCCGCTGACCCTGGGCATCGAGTTGGGCGAGCACCTGAGCCTGGACTTCAGCTATGACCGCAGTCGTTTCAGTGCCGATCAGGTCCAGGGCTTCTGTGCCCAGCTGCGGCATTTGCTGCTGCAGTTCATGGCCGATCCCGACGCGGCCCTGGGGGGCTTGCAGTTGTTGAGCGAACAGGCGAGCCAGGACTTGCTGCAGCACAGCCAGCTGGCCGAGGTGGTGCACGCCCAGGCGCTGCTGGTGCACCAGCGGATCGCCGCGCAGGCGGCGGTCACGCCCGAGGCGCTGGCGCTGGTGGTCGATGGCGAGTCACTGGACTATGGCCAGTTGAACGCCCAGGCCAACCGCCTGGCCCATTGCCTGCAAGCCCAGGGGATTGGCCCGGGTGACCGGGTCGGTCTGGCACTCAAGCGCGGCCCGCAACTGATCGTCAGCTTGCTGGCGGTGCTCAAGAGTGGCGCGGCCTATGTGCCCCTGGACCCGCAATACCCGCAAGAGCGTCTGGCGTTCATGATTGCCGACAGCCGCCTGAGCCTGCTGCTCAGCGACACCGGCACCTGGGCCGCGCCGCTGCTGCCCGACAGCGTGCTGCACTGGGATCTGCCTAGCCTGGCGCAACGCTTGAACCATTGCTCCAGCACCGATCCGCAGAACCGCGCCAGCCCGCAAGACCTGGCCTATGTGATCTACACCTCGGGCTCCACCGGGGTCCCCAAGGGCGTGGCCATCGATCACCGGGCCTTGTCGGCGTTCTGCGAGGCGGCGGCGGATTATTCGGCGCTCACCGCCACCGACAAGGTGCTGCAATTCGCCACCTTCAGCTTCGACGGTTTCGTCGAGCAGTGTTACCCGGCCCTGTGCCTCGGCGCGGCCTTGGTAATGCGCGGCGACGAGCCCTGGGCCGTCGAGCAACTGGCGGCGGTGATCGTCAGCCAGGGCGTGACCCTGGCCGACCTGCCGGCGGCTTACTGGCACTTGCTGGCCAAGCAATGCATGGCTGACGGTATCCGCAGCCTGGGGTGCCTGCGCCAAGTGCATGTTGGCGGCGAGGCGATGTCGGTGGAGGGCTTGCGCCTGTGGCACGCCGCCGGGCTTGGGGCCGTGCGCCTGCTCAATACCTACGGCCCGACCGAGGCCACGGTGGTCTCCAGTGTCCACGACTGCCGGGAACAGGATGCCA
Organism: Pseudomonas protegens; assembly: GCF_003732485.1. Classification (GTDB taxonomy): domain Bacteria; phylum Pseudomonadota; class Gammaproteobacteria; order Pseudomonadales; family Pseudomonadaceae; genus Aquipseudomonas; species Aquipseudomonas protegens_B. The sequence goes on along the minus strand of NZ_MOAK01000045.1, from coordinate 123,979 downwards.
GCGAGGTCTACGGCATCCCGATCGGCCAGCCGATCATCGGCCGCGCCCTGCGGATCATCGACGGCGACCTCAATCTGCTGCCCGAAGGCGGCACCGGGGAGCTGTGCATCGGTTCTGCGTCGAGCCTGGCCCAGGGCTATTTTGACCGGCCGGGACTGACTGCCGAACGCTTCATCCCCGACCCCTTTGCCCGTCAGCCCGGCGCCCGGCTGTATCGCAGTGGCGACCTGGCGCGTTACAACCCGCAAGGGGCGATCGAGTACATCGGCCGTATCGATCATCAGGTGAAGATCCGCGGCTTCCGCATCGAACTGGGGGAAATCGAGGCGCGCCTGTCGGCTCGGCCGGATGTGCGTGAGGCGGTGGTGCTGGCCGTGCCGGCCAACAACGGCATGCAACTGGTGGCCTATGTGGTGCCCTCTGCGTTGCCTGGAGATACCGACGACGGCCTGGGCGATGCTCAGGCACAGGCCGAGCGTTGCGCGCTGATCAAGGCCGGGCTCAAGGAAAAGCTGCCGGATTACATGTTGCCGAGCCACGTGCTGCTGTTGCCGCACTTGCCCCTCAACCCGAACGGCAAGCTGGATCGCAAGGCCTTGCCCAAGCCGGACTTGAGTGCCTTGCAACAAGCGTATGTGGCCCCGCACAGCAAACTGCAGCAGCAGGTGGCGGCGATCTGGCAGAGCGTGCTCGAAGTCGAGCGGGTCGGCCTGCAGGACAACTTCTTCGCCCTGGGCGGCCACTCGTTGCTGGCCACCCAGGTCATCAGCCGGGTGCGGCATGAGCTGGGCTTGCAGGCGGCGCTGCGGACCCTGTTCGATGCGGCCGACCTGCAGGCCTTTGTCGCCGCCCTGAGCGCCAGTGAGGCTCCGGCAGCGGCCCCGGCCTTGCGCCGCGTGGATGACTCGCGGCCACAGCCGTTGTCCTTTGCCCAGCAGCGCTTGTGGTTCCTCTGGCAGTTGGAGCCGCAGAGCTCGATGTACAACATCGCCCGGGCCCTGGAGTTGCGTGGCGAACTGGACATCGAGGCGGTGCGGCAAGCCTTCGAGTCGCTGATGCAGCGGCATTCGGTACTGCGTACCACCTACAGCGAGGTCGAAGGCGAGAGCTGGCAGCACGTCCATCGCCACCTGCCGCTGTCGTTCGTGTTCGATGACCTGTGCGCCTTGCCAGTGGCCGAGCGCGAGGCCATGGCCCAGCAGCAGTTGCAGCAACAGGCCGCGGAGCCCTTCGACCTGATCGCCGGTCCGCCGATGCGTGTACGCCTGCTGCGGCTGGAGCCGCAACGGCACCTGCTGCTCATGACCCTGCACCACATCGTCGCCGACCATTGGTCGTTCGGCATTCTGCCGACCGAGTTCGTAAGCCTGTATCACGCTCATCGGACCGCCGCGGCCAGCCCGTTGCCGGAGCCGGCCCTGCACTACGTGGACTTTGCTGTCTGGCAGCGGCAATGGCTCGAAGGCGGTGAACTGCAGCGCCAGCTCGATTACTGGCGTGATGTCCTGGGCGATGACCATCACCTCACACGCTTGCCCGCCAGTGCCACGGTGCAGCCAGGGCAGGCGCCGTCACCCTTGTGCGATCTCCACGAATTCCATTTCTCGGCGGCCCAGAGCGAGGCGCTGCGCGCCTTTGCCAGTGCCCAGGGGGTGACCTTGTACATGCTGCTGCTGGCAGGTTTTGCCCTGGTGGTGGGGCAGCGCAGCGACAGTTCGCGGGTGCGTCTGGGGACCGATATCGCCAACCGCAATCACGCCGGCGTTGAAGATCTGGTGGGCTTCTTCGTTAACCAACTGGTATTGCAGATAAGTGTCGAGGAACAACAGTGCGTCAGCGACTTGTTGCAGGTGACACGGAGCACGGTCATCGGTGCCTCGGATCACCAGGACCTGCCTTTCGAGCGCCTGGTGGAGGCGCTCCGAGTGGTCCGGCGCGCCGGTCGCTCACCGTTGTTCAGCATCAAGTTCATCTACCAGGAAAGCCTCGATCAGCCGTTGTCGATCGACGGCCTGGACGTGCAGCCGGTGGCTGCCGGCAGGGCTGCGGCGGAGCTGGACCTGGTGGCCGAGTTCGTCAATGCGCCACAAGGCATCTACCTCGGCCTGAAGTGCGATGCAGGGCTCTACACCGCCGCGGACATGGCGTGCCTGTTCGAGCAGTTGCAGGCGGTGTTCGAGTTGATGCGGGTCGATACCCGGGCGCCGCTGGTGGCGTTGCTGAACCAGGCCCGGGATATCCAGTACCTGCACGAGCGAGACCAGCTGCAACAGCGCCAGGCCCTGCTCAAGCAACAGCACCCGATTCAGCGGCGCCGTCCAGGACGGGTGCCGGTCGAGTGAAGCCATATTGAAGAATCATGCAGGCGCGTGCGATCGCCGCGCCTGATACCGCGAATCGGAGGTGGGTAATGTCGAAATTCGAGTCTCAAGCCATACCGGCATTGGGCAAAGGACGGCGCAAGAGCTTGAGCCTGGACCAATCCAGCCTGGTGACGTTCACGCCGCTGTTCGAGAACAGCTCGATTCCCCTGCTGTGTACGCCGAACGTTCCTGGCGTGGGACTGGCGCAGTGGGCCGGAGAAAACCGCGAGCTGCTCCAGGAAAAGCTCGACCGGCACGCAACGTTGTTGTTCCGCGGCTTCGCGGTGCAGGACATCAACGAATTCAACCAGTGCGTCGACTCGATTTCCGGTGGGGCGCTGGAGTACCTGTTTCGGGCCTCGCCGCGGACCCAGATCACCAAGAAGCTCAACGTCTACAGCTCCACCGACTACCCGGCCGTGGAAAAGATCTTTCCCCACAACGAGCACTCCTATTCCCCGGTGTTTCCGCTGCACCTGTATTTCTACTGCGACGTGCCGTCGACCACCGGCGGCGAGACGCCATTTGGCGACACCCGGCATTTGCTGGCGCGGATCGATCCACAGGTGCGCGAAGAGTTCCAGCGCAAGCGCGTGCTCTATGTGCGCAACTATGGCGACGGCATGGGGCTGCCCTGGCAGACCGTGTTTCAGACTGACAATCGCGCCGAGGTCGAGGCCTATTGCGCGAAAATCGGCGTGACCCCGGAGTGGAAATCCGGCAACCGCCTGCGCACCCGGCAGCAGGGCCCGGCCATGGTCCGGCATCCGCGTACCGGCGAGAGCGTGTGGTTCAACCATGCGACGTTCTTCAATGCCCTGACCCTGCCGGAGAGCATCCGCGACAGCCTGCTGGCGGAGTTCGCGCCCGAGGACCTGCCGCAAAACACCTTCTTTGGCGATGGCAGCCCGATCCCCGATGACTACATCACCCATCTGCAACAGCTCTATCGCGAAGTGATGGTGGAGTTTCCCTGGGAGAAGGGCGACGTCGTGATGCTCGACAACATCCTCACCCTGCACGCCCGCAACGAATATTCAGGCCCGCGCAAAATACTCACAGCCATGGCCGTCCCGCTGA
>NZ_MOAK01000045.1:118250-120481 GCF_003732485.1 Pseudomonas protegens | reverse complement strand
AAGCAGAGACGTTTCAGATTTCGGCCCAGCAGGCCGCGATTCTTTCCCAGCAGCAGTACCTGGGCCAGCCGCTGGCGGCGCAGGCGATTCTGTCCTTCGACACGCCGCCCGAGCGTGCTGTGCTGGAGGCTGCATTGAACGAGGTGTGCCAGCGCCACGAAATCCTGCGCACCAGCTACCGGCAGGTGCCCGGGTTCAAGCAACCGGTGCAGGAAATCACCCCGCAGGTGCGCCTGCGTCTGTCGATGGAAGCGGGGCGCAGCCTGCAACAGGCCCGTGCCGAGGATCGCCTGGCCCTGGCCGAAGTGCCCCTGGTGGCCTCGCTGCTGGATCGCCAATTGCTGATCAGTGTGGCCTTGGCCAGCTGCGACCGGCAGGCTCTGGCGTTGCTGATGGCCGAGCTGCAGCAACTGTGCGCGGGGGTGCAACTGCCACCTTTCGACAGCCTGCAGTACGCCGATTACGCCGCGTGGCAGAGCGAACTGGGGGAGGAGGCGATCGGTCGCGAAGGCCTACAGTTCTGGCGCACCTTGCATGCCGGACAGGCGCCGGGCGTGCGTCTGCCGTTCGAGCGGCGCCTGGACTTTGCGCCGCAGTTGCAGGCGTGCCGCCTGGACACCGACCTGGCGCCGGCGTTGCGTCAGGTGGCCAATGATGCCGGACTCAGCGGCGAGCAAGCCCTGCTGTTCCTCTGGGCCGGTTTCCTCGCCGGGCTGAGCCAGCAGGACTCGCTGTTGGTGGCGCTGACCGTGGACGGTCGCAGCGACCAGTTGCAGCAGACCCTGGGCCATTTCAGCCGGCGCCTGCCCGTGGTCGTCACGTTGCAGCCCCAAGCCACCTTGCAGGACAACCTGCAGGCGTTCCGTCATCAGCTGGACCTGAGTCGTTCCTGGCAGGATTGCCTGAACGAGCTGGAAGTGTTCGGCGCCGAGCAACCCCGTCCCCTGGACCTGGGTTGCTCCTACAGCGAAGGCGCCGAGGTGCAGGAGTTGTTCCTCGATCAAGCGTACTTCGAGAAGCTGCACCTGCAGGCCCGGGCCGAGGCCGACCAGCTGTCGCTGCAACTGAGCTGGCAGCCCCATCTGCTGCCCGACGGCCTGCCAGCCGCCTGGCTCGAACAGTTCGCCCAGTGGCTCAAAGCGGCCGCCGCGGACAGCAGCCTGAGCCTTGAGCAATTGCCGTTGGTCAGCGCTGATCAGGCGCAGCGCCTGTTGCAGGATTTCGATCGCAGCGCGGACCTGAGCGCCGCCGATGCACCACTGCTGCACCAGCTGTTCGAAGAGGCGGCCCGGGCCTTTCCCGAGCGTGCCGCGATCCATGTCGATGGTCGGGAAATCACTTACGCCGAGCTCGACCGTCAGGCCAATCAGCTGGCCCACAGCTTGCGCGGGCAAGGGGTCGCCAGTGATGCCATTGTCGGGGTCTATGGGGCGCGCTCCATCGAAATCGTGGTGGCCCTGCTGGGGATTCTCAAGGCCGGTGGCGCCTACCTGCCGCTGGACCCGGCCTATCCCAGCGAGCGCCTGTCCTTCATGCTCGAGGACGCAGCGGTACGCTGCCTGATCAGCCTGCAACCCCTGCATCCGGACATCGTCTTGCCGGCCGACCTGCCCCAGATCAGCCTGGACCCGCAGCTGTTGAGCGGCAACGCCCAAGCGCTGCCCTGCAGCAGCACTGGCGACAACCTGGCGTACGTCATCTACACCTCGGGCTCCACCGGCAAACCCAAGGGCGTGATGGTTTCCCATACCAATGCCAGCACCTCGACCCTGGCCCGCGGGTCGTTCTATCAGGCGCCTCTGGAGCGTTTCCTGATGCTGTCCTCGTTCTCCTTCGACAGCTCTGTGGCTGGGATCTTCTGGACCCTGAGCCAGGGCGCGACCTTGTACCTGCCCAGCGAAGAGCAGCACAAGGACCCGCAGCAGGTCGCCGAACTCATCGACGCGCAGCGGATTTCCCACTTCCTGGCCCTGCCATCGTTCTATGCGCAAATCCTCGAAGCCCTGCAGCAACCGCAACTGCGCTGTGTGATCGTGGCCGGCGAAGCCTGTCCGGTGGAGCTGGCCCTGCGGCACCGTGAACGGCTGCCCGAGACCTTGCTGGTCAATGAATACGGCCCTTCGGAAAGTGCGGTCTGGTGTTCGGCTTTCGCGGTGGAGCAGCCGCCTGTGGATGAGCGGGTGGCCATCGGTGGCGCTATCGCCGGTACGCGCCTGCAGGTGTTGGATGAA
>NZ_MOAK01000045.1:116761-118180 GCF_003732485.1 Pseudomonas protegens | reverse complement strand
CGTCCGGCCCTGCCCGCCAGCCGCTTCCTCCCGGACCCGTTCGCCAGCACCCCCGGCGCGCGCCTGTATCGCACCGGGGACCGGGTCAGCAGCTTGCCCCAGGGCACGCTCGACTACCTCGGCCGGATTGACTTCCAGCTGAAGATCCGTGGCTTTCGCATTGAGCTGGGCGAGATCGAGAGCCTGCTCGGGCAAGCCGCCAATGTGCGCGAAGCCGCTGTCGTGGCCCGGGACACGGCGGCCGGCAAACAGTTGGTGGCGTATGTGGTGCTGGCCCAGGTCGACGACCGCGAGGCCCAGGAGCAGGCCCTGCTGGCCCAGCTGCGCGAGCAGTTGCCCGAGTACATGGTGCCGTCGTTCCTCAGTGTCCTGGAGCGTTTCCCCCTGACCCCCAACGGCAAGCTGGACCGTAACGCCCTGAGCGCCCTGGAGCTGCAAGGCAGCGCCTATGTGGCGCCGCGTAACGAGCTGGAGGCCACCCTGGCCGCCATCTGGCAGGAAGCGCTGCAACTGGAACGGGTCGGTGTGCATGACAACTTCTTTGCCCTGGGCGGCCACTCACTGCTGGCCACGCGCATTCGCTCCAAGGTGCAAAGCGAGCTCAACCTGTCCTTGCCGCTGCGGGTGTTCTTCGAGGGCGAAACGGTGGAACTGCTGGCCCGACAGGTCGAGCTGCATCGTGATTCCGGGGTGACAGGGGACAAGGTCGATGCCTTGGAAGCCCTGTTTGCGGAGGCCCAGGAGTGATGAATCCGTTACCCGAGCGCATGCTGGCGCTGTCCAAGCGGTTCGCCGCGTTCAGCCCCCAGGAGCGTAGCGCCTTGCAGCGCAAGATGATCGAGCAGGGGCTGTCCCTGGACCTGTTGCCGATCCCTGGGCGCAGCGAGGCCCAGACGCTGATGTGCGCTTCCTATGCACAGCAGCGCCTGTGGTTTCTCTGGCAACTGGAGCCGACCTCCAGCGCCTACAACCAATTGGCGGTGCTGCGCTTGCAGGGCGACCTGCAGGACGCCGATCTGCAACGCAGTATCCAGTACCTGATCGACCGCCATGAAGTGCTGCGCAGCACCTTCAGCCTGCACGGCCAGCAAGTGATGCAGGTGATTCATCCCCAGCGTGAATTCCTTCTGCAGCGCCTGGATTACAGCCACCTTGAGGAGGCCGGCCCGCAGGTGGCCGAACAGGTGGCGGAGCAGGGCGAACGCCCCTTCGACCTGGAGCACGACCTGCTGTTGCGGGCGACCCTGATCAAGCTCGGGCCCCAGGAACATGTGCTGCTGTTCTGTACCCATCACATCATCAGTGATGCCTGGTCGCTGCCGATCCTGGTGGGCGAGGTGACCAGCGCCTATGAGCACTGGCGCCAATACCAGCGCGCGCCGGACCTGGCACCGCTGGCGGTGCAGTACGCCGACTTCG
>NZ_MOAK01000045.1:105345-116700 GCF_003732485.1 Pseudomonas protegens | reverse complement strand
CCTCTGGACCTGCCTCTGGCCCGGCCGCGCCCGCCGGTGCGCAGTGCCCGGGGCGGGCGCCACGCCATGGTCTTCGATCAGGACCTGGACCGCGGTGTGCGCGAACTGGCCGCGAGTACCGGCTGCACCCTGTTCATGGTGCTGCTGGCGTCCCTGCAGGTGCTGCTGCAGCGCTACAGCGGTGCCCGCAGCATTCGCGTGGGCACGCCGGTGGCCAACCGCACGCGGGCCGAAGTTGAGGGGCTGATCGGCTTTTTCGTCAACACCCAGGTGCTGCAGGCCGAGATCGACCCGCAGCAGTCATTCAGCACCTTGCTGGCCCAGGTCAAGACCCGGGTGCTGGAGGCCCAGGCGCATCAGGACCTGCCGTTCGAGCAACTGGTCGATGCCCTGCAGCCTGAGCGCAGCTTGAACCAGAGCCCATTGTTCCAGGTGCTCTACAACCACCTGGCGGGGGACAACGAAGGCGCGCGGGTGGAGATTCCCGGGCTGAAGATCGAGGCCCTGGCCAGCGACAGCGAATCCGTGCGCTTCGACCTGACCTTCAACACCCATGAAGAAGGCGGGCGCCTGCAGGGAGCGCTGGTCTACGCCAGCGACCTGTTCGACCCGCAGACCATCGAGCAGATGGCCCGGCATTGGCACAACCTGTTGCAGGCCGTGGTGCGCGAACCGCAGCGTCGCCTGGGCGAACTGCCGATGCTGGATGCGGCAGAGCGCACGCAGATACTGGAGCAGTGGAACCTCGGCAGCGCCTTTGAGCGTCCCCCCCTGTCGGTACCGGCCTGTGTCGAGGCGCATGCAGTGCGCAGCCCCGATGCGCTGGCCGTGGTCTGCGCCGGTCAGCAACTGACGTATCAACAGCTCAATGCGCAGGCCAACCGCCTGGCGCGTCAGCTGCGCGAGCGCGGCGTGGGCCCGGATGTGCTGGTGGGCATTGCCGCGCAACGCTCGATCGAGATGATCGTGGGCCTGCTGGCGGTGCTCAAGGCCGGCGGCGCCTACGTGCCTCTGGACCCCGAATACCCCCAGGAACGCCTCAACGGCATGATCGAGGACAGCAGGATTACCCAGTTGCTGGCCCAACAGCAGCTGATCGGGCGTTTTGCCGATCTGCCCGGGCTCTGTATCGAGCCCCTCGAGGATTCACCGGCACGCCAGGCCCTGAGTGGCAACAACCTCGAACCCCTGACGGCTCCCGGGCACCTGGCGTACGTGATCTTCACGTCCGGCTCCACGGGCCGGGCCAAGGGCGTGACCATCAGCCACGGCGCCCTGGCCAACTACGTGGCGGCCATTCACCAGCGTCTGCCGCTGGCGTCGGCCCGCAGCATGGCGCTGGTGTCCACGCCGGCGGCGGACCTTGGGCACACGGTGCTGTTCGGTGCCCTGTGCGGCGGTCAGGCGCTGCACGTGATCAGCGCCGATCTGGCGGTGGACGGTGCGGGCCTGGGCCAGTACCTGCAACAGCAACAGATCGATGTGCTGAAAATTGTCCCCTCGCACCTGGCGGCGCTGTTGGGTGAGGACAATGGCGCGGTGCTGCCACGTCAATGCCTGGTCCTGGGTGGCGAAGCCTGCCCGGTGAGCCTGGTTGAGCGCATCCAGCGCCTGGCGCCGCAGTGCCGGATCGTCAACCACTACGGGCCGACCGAAAGCACCGTGGGCGCCCTGACCCAGGCCGTGGAGGGCGACTGGTCCCAGGCCGCGTCGATTCCCATGGGCCGGCCGCTGACCAATGTCCGCGCCTATGTGCTGGACAGCGAAGGCCAGCCGGCGGCCATCGGCAGCCTGGGCGAACTGTATCTGGCCGGTGCCGGACTGGCCCGTGATTACCATCGGCGTCCTGAGCTGACCGCTGCCAGCTTCATCCCCGATCCTTTCGACCCGCAGGGTGGCGCCCGGCTGTACCGCACTGGCGATCAGGTGCGCTACCGCCGTGACGGCAGCATCGAGTTCTGCGGGCGCATCGACCAGCAGATCAAGATTCGTGGCTTCCGGGTCGAGCCGGGAGAAATCCAGGCCTGCCTGCACAGTCATCCCTGGGTGCGCGAGTGTGCGGTACTGGCCCTGGATGGACCCCAGGGCAAGCAGTTGGTGGCCTATCTGGTGTGCCAGTCCGGGCTCGACCCGGATCAGTGCAAGGAAGGGCTCAAGCAGCACATGAACGCGCACCTGTCGGCCCATCAGGTGCCCAGCCACCTGCTGTTGCTGCCGGCGCTGCCCCTGAGCCCCAACGGCAAGCTCGATCGCCAGGCTCTGCCGCGCCCTGAGCAGGGCCGTCCGCAGGACCTCTACCGTGCGGCACAGAACCCCGTGCAACAGACACTGGTGGATATCTGGCAGGAGGTCTTGAACCAGCCGCGAATAGGTATCAACGACAACTTCTTCGAACTGGGTGGCGACTCGATCATTGCCATCCAGATGGTCAGCCGGGCACGCCAGGCGGGCTTGCAGATATCTTCCCGGGACGTGTTCCGCTGCCAGAGCATTCTTGAACTGGCGGCGGTGGCCAAGCAGGGCACGGCCTTGCTCATCGATCAGGGACCGGTGCGTGGCCCGATGCCGCTGACGCCGATCCAGCAGGTGTTTTTTGCCAGCGACATTCCCCAGCGCCAGCACTGGAACCAGTCGCTGCTGCTGACCCCCCGCGAGCCGCTGCAGGAGCCGTTGCTGGAGCGCGCGCTGAACCAACTGTTGGTGCAGCACGATGCGTTGCGCCTGAGGTATCGGCAGCACGCCGGCCTCTGGCAGGCCGAACACCAGGAGCATCCCGAGCCGGTCAGCCTCTGGCGGCAGCGGGTGGCGGATGCCGCAGCGATTCAGGCACTGGGCCAACAGGCCCAGAGCAGTCTCGAGCTGGAACAGGGGCCGCTGTTGCGCGCGGTGCTGATGGACCTGGACGATGGCAGCCAGCGTTTGTTGCTGGTCATCCATCACCTGGTGGTGGACGGCGTGTCCTGGCGGATTCTGCTGGAGGATCTGCAAAGCCTTTATCGGCAGTTGGCCGAGGGGGCGGCGCCGGTCCTGCCGTCCAAGACCAGTGCTTTCCAGGATTGGGCCGTGCACCTGCAAGACTGGGCGCAGCGCCTTGGGCACACCGACGAACTCGATTACTGGTGCCGGCAACTGGAGCAGGCGCCTCAGGGCCTGCCCCTGGACTATCCCGCCGGGGCGAACCTGGCGTGCCATGGCACGGCGATCAATGCCCGGCTGCCTCGGGAGCTGACCAGCCAGCTGTTGCAGGAAGCCCCCAAGGCCTATCGCACCCAGATCAACGATCTGTTGCTGGCCGCCCTGGCGCGGGTGATCTGCCGTTGGACCGGGCATTCGCAGATGCTGGTGCAGTTGGAAGGTCACGGACGCGAGGAACTGTTTGCCGATGTCGACCTGTCGCGTTCGGTGGGCTGGTTCACCAGTCTCTATCCGCTGTGCCTGACTCCGGCGCAGCAACTCGCGGATTCGATCAAGGCGGTCAAGGAGGACTTGCGTCGGGTTCCGGCCAATGGCCTGGGTTATGGCGCGTTGCGTTACCTGGGGCAGGACGCGGTCCGCGAACGCCTGCAGGGGCTTGCGCAGCCGCGGATCACCTTCAACTACCTGGGGCAGTTCGACCAGAGCTTCGACTCGCAGTCACTCTTGGCTCCGGCGCCGGAAGCGGCCGGTGACGAACGTCACCATGAGGCGCCACTGAGCAACTGGTTGACGGTCAACAGCCAGGTCTATGGGGGCGAACTGTCCCTGAGCTGGAGTTTCAGCCATCAGTTGTTCAAGCCGCAGACGGTTCAGCGCCTGGCCGATGATTACCTGCTGGAACTGCAGGCGCTGATCGAGCATTGCACCCTGGACACCTCGGCTGGTGTCTCGCCGTCGGACTTCCCCCTGGCCGGGTTGAACCAGGCTCAGCTGGATGCGCTGCCGGTGGCCCCACGAACCATCGTCGACCTGTATCCCTTGTCGCCGATGCAGCAGGGCATGCTGTTCCACACCCTCTACGAGCAGGCCAGCGACGATTACGTCAATCAGGTGCGGGTGTCGGTGCAGGGCTTGGACCCGCAGCGTTTCCGCCGGGCATGGGAAGATGCCCTGCAGGCCCACGACATCCTGCGTACCTCTTTCCACTGGCAAGCGGAGCTCGAGCAACCGGTGCAGATTGTCCAGCGTCAGCTGGCGCTGCCGTTCCGGGTGCTCGACTGGTCGGACGGGCAGGCCAGCGAGCCGGCCCTTGACGCGCTGGCCGGCGAAGAGCGCAGCCTGTGTGCGCATTTCGATCGTGCACCGCTGTTGCGCCTGTGCCTGGTGCAGACCACGGCCCAGGACTACCAACTGATCTACACCAACCACCACATCCTGATGGATGGCTGGAGCAGTTCGCAGTTGATGAGCGAGGTCCTGCAACGCTACGCCGGGGTGGTACCGCCACAGGCTCCGGGACGTTATCGCGACTACATCCAGTGGCTGCAACGCCAGGACCTGAGCGCCTGTGAAAGTTTCTGGCGCGAGCAACTGGGTCGTTTGTCGACCCCGACCCGCCTGGCGGGCAGCATCGCCCTGGAGAACCCGGGCGCGGATGCCGGCCATGGCGAGTTCCACCATGATTGGACCCAGCCGTGGACCGAGCGCCTGGTGGCCTTCGCCCGGCAGCAGAAAATCACCGCCAACACCCTGCTGCAGGCGGCCTGGCTCCTGCTGTTGCAGCGCTATACCGGACAGAGCACCGTGGCCTTTGGCGCGACGGTGGCGGGGCGTCCTTCGGAGCTGCCGGGGATTGAGCAGCAGATCGGTCTGTTCATCAATACCTTGCCGGTGATTGCCACCCCCGATGCGCAGATGAGCGTGGCGCAGTGGCTGCAACAGGTTCAGGCGCACAATCTGCAACTGCGCGAATACGAACATACGCCGCTCAACGATATCCAGCGCTGGGCCGGCAGCAGCGGTGAAGCGCTGTTCGATACCCTGCTGGTCTTCGACAACTACCCGGTGGCCCAGGCCCTGGAGCAGGAGGAGGCTTCCAGCGTGCGCTTTGGTGCCGTGCAGAGTCGTGAACGCACCAACTATCCGTTGTCGGTGGCGGTGGCGCTGGAGCAGCGTCTGAGCATCAGCTACGGCTATGCCCGGGAGGCCTTCAGCGCGGCGGTGATCGAGCGCCTCAACGGCCATCTGCTGCACCTGCTGGCGCAGTTGATTGATAACCCCCAGTTGCAACTGGGCGCCATCGAGCTGCTGACCCCGGCCGAGACGGCGAGCCAATGCGTAGCGCCCGTCGCGCCGGGGATCGAGCCGGCGGTACACGAGAGCATCGGTGCCCTGGCACAACGCTGGCCGGAGCGCCAGGCGGTGCTGTTTGCCGGGCAGCGCTTCACCTACGGTGAACTGGACCAGCGAGCCAACCGCCTGGCCCATGAACTGGTGGCCCGCGGGGTCGGCCAGGAGGTCCGGGTCGGCGTGGCCCTGCCCCGGGGCGAGGGGCTGCTGGTGGCCTTGCTGGCGGTACTCAAGGCCGGCGGCGCCTTCGTGCCGCTGGACCTGAGCTACCCCGCCGACCGCCTGGCCTACCTCATGGCGGATTCCGGCATGGCCCTGTTGCTCAGTGACACCGAGTCGTTGCAGCGCCTGCCTTCGGCCGCCGGTCTGGCGGTGCTCGATCTGTCGCGCCTGGAGGTCGGGCAGCATCCGCTGACCGCGCCTGCGGTGACGGTGGCGGCAGAGAGCCTGGCGTATGTGATCTACACCTCGGGCTCCACCGGGCAACCCAAGGGTGTCACCGTGGCCCATGGTCCGCTGGCGATGCACTGTCGCACCACCGGCGAACGCTATGGCATGACGCCTGATGACTGTGAACTGCATTTCCTGTCGTTTTCCTTCGACGGCGCCCATGAACGCTGGCTGACCGCCTTTGTCTGCGGTGCCAGCCTGCTGCTGCGTGACGACAGCCTGTGGACCCCGGAGCAGACCTGTGAAGCGATTCGCAGCCATGGCGTGACCATGGCCGGCTTCCCGCCGGCGTACCTGCATCAGTTGGCGGAACATGTGCAGCGGGTCGGCAATCCGCCGCCCATGCGCCTCTACAGCTTTGGCGGCGATGCCATGCCTCAGGCCAGCTTCGAGCTGGTCCAGCAGGTGTTGCGTCCCCAGTACATGATCAACGGTTACGGGCCCACCGAAACCGTGGTCACGCCGCTGGTGTGGAAAACCGCTGCCGGTGAACCCTGTACGGCTGCTTATGCGCCCATCGGCCATTGCGTCGGCGAGCGCAGCGCCTATGTCCTGGATGCCGATCTCAATCCCTTGCCAGTGGGAGTCGCCGGAGAGCTGTACATCGGCGGCAATGGCTTGGCGCGAGGTTATCTGAAGCGTTTCGCACAGACCGCCGAGCGCTTTGTTCCCGATCCCTACAGCCCCTTGGGGGGACGTCTGTATCGCACCGGGGATGTGGTGCGCCAGGGCAGTGACGGGGTGTTCGAATACCTGGGGCGTATCGACAACCAGGTGAAGATCCGTGGCTTCCGCATCGAGCTGGGTGAAATCGAAGCGCGGCTGATGGCCCATGAGCAGGTCAGCGAGGCGGTGGTCCTGGCCCAGGACACCGCCCATGGCCGGCGTCTGGTGGCTTATCTGGTCACGGCCGCGACCGCGCGTGAGGACGAGCAAGACCAGGAAAGGCTGCGTGAAACCCTGCGCCAGACGTTGAAGGCCTGCCTGCCCGACTACATGGTGCCGTCCTATTGGCTGTTCCTCGAACGCTTGCCGCTGTCGCCCAATGGCAAGCTGGATCGCAAGGCGCTGCCCATGCCGGAAATGGCCCAGGCCAGCCACGCCTATGTGGCACCGCGCAGCGATCTGGAGAAGCGCCTTGCACAGATCTGGCAGGACGTGCTGAAGCTGGCGCAGGTCGGTCTGACCGACAACTTCTTCGAGCTGGGCGGGGATTCGATCATCTCCCTGCAGTTGGTCAGCCGAGCGCGTCAGGCCTCGATCCGCTTTACCCCCAAGGACCTGTTCGAGCAACAGACCATCGGAGGGCTGGCGGCGGTGGCGCAGTGCGGGGTGCAGGACGACATCGACCAGGGACCGGTGAGCGGCGACATGCCGCTGCTGCCGATCCAGCGTCTGTTCTTTGCCGAGCCGATTCCCCAGCGGCACCATTTCAATCAGTCGGTGCTGCTGATTCCGGCCACGCCCTTGAACCCGCTGGCCCTGAAGCAGGGCTTGCGGGCCTTGCTTGAACATCACGACGGATTGCGTCTGCAGTTCCAGCAGGGGAGCGCAGGCTGGAGTGCCAGCCATGGTCCGCTGGATCAGTCCGGGCCCGGTCCGGACCTGTTGTGGCAGGCCGAAGCCGCCAACGCCGACGAGCTGGAGCAGCTCTGCGAGAAGGTCCAGTGCAGCCTCGACCTGCAGCGCGGGCCTTTGTTGCGGGCGCTGTTGGTGACCCTGGCGGACTCCACTCAGCGCTTGTTGCTGGTGGCCCATCACCTGGTGGTGGATGGCGTGTCCTGGCGCCTGTTGTTCGAGGACCTGCAAAGCGCCTACACCCAGGCGCTGGCCGGGCAAGCGGTGCAGTTGCCTGCCAAGAGCAGTTCTTATCAGGCCTTTGGCCGACGCCTGCAAGCGTATGCCCATGGGCCCGAGGCCCGGGCCGAGCTGGCCTACTGGCGCGCGCAACTTGCGGGCGCACAGGCATCGTTGCCTGGGGTCGAACCCGGCACCCAGGCCTTGAGCCGCGACGCTGACAGCGTGCAGGTCCAGCTCGATGCCGCGACCACGCAACGCTTGCTGCAACGCGCTCCGGCCGCCTACCGGACCCAGGTCAACGACTTGTTGCTGGCGGCACTGGCCCAGGTCATGGGGCAGTGGACCGGACAGCCTTCGACCCTGATCCAGCTGGAAGGCCACGGGCGTGAGCAACTCTTCGAGGACCTGGACCTGAGCCGCACCGTGGGCTGGTTCACCTCGGTGTTCCCGGTGCGCCTGAGCGCCGGGGACAGCGCCGAGTCTTCGATCAAGCGGATCAAGGAACAGCTGCGGGCGATCCCCAACAAGGGGATCGGCTACGGTGCCCTGCGTTACCTGGGGGATACCGCCAGTCGCGAGGCGTTGCAGGGGCTTGCCCAACCTCGGGTCACCTTCAACTACCTGGGGCAGTTCGACGGCAGTTTCGATGATCCTCAGGCACTGTTCATTCCGGCGCCCGAGGCCCATGGCGCGGATGCCAGTATCGATGCCCCCCTGGGCAACTGGCTGTCCATCAGCGGCAAGGTGTACGACGGTCAGTTGCGCCTGGACTGGAGCTTCAGTCAGCGCATGTTCGACAGTGCGCAGATCGAGTCACTGGCCCAGGACTATGTCCAGGCGCTGCAGGCACTGGTGGAGCATTGCTGCCAGGCCCGCGGCGGCGTCACGCCATCGGATTTCCCGCTGGCGCGGCTGACCCAGGAACAGCTCGACGCCCTGACGCTGGTGCCGGCGCAGATCGAGGACATCTACCCATTGGCGCCGATGCAGCAGGCCTTGTTGCAACATGAGTTGCAGGCCCATGAGGCGGGGGATTTCGTCAACCAGATGTGCATGGATGTGCAAGGTGTCGACCCGCAGCGACTGCGTCAGGCCTGGCAGCAGGCCATGGATACCCATGAGATCCTGCGCAGCCGTTTTGTCTGGGGCGGATCCCTGGCGCAGCCGCTGCAGGTGGTCCACAAGCAGGTCGAGGTGCCGTTCCAGGAGCTCGACGGCACTGTGTTGAGCAGCGATGCGCTGGAGCGTCTGGCCCTGGCTGACCGGCTCAAGGGCTTCGACCTGGCCCAGGCGCCGTTGCTGCGTCTGCAGGTGATCAAGCTGGGGGAGGGACGCTACCGGCTGATCTGTACCAACCATCACATCCTGTTGGACGGCTGGAGCGGGTTCCAGTTGTTCAACGATGTGCTGGCGGCCTACACCGGGCAGGCCATCAGTCACCGACCGGCTGGCTACCATGACTACATTGCCTGGCTGCAGGCCCGGGACCAGCAGGCTGACGAGTGCTTCTGGCGTGAACAGCTCAAGCCACTGCAGGCGCCGACCTTGCTCAGTGCCTGCGCGATGGCCCAGGGCGATCGGCAGCGGGGTGGGCATCGCCAGCATTACTTCGAATTCGACGAGGCCCAGACCGAACAACTGACCCGTTTCGCCCGGCAGCAGAAGATCACCGCCAACACCCTGGTGCAGGCGGCCTGGCTGTTGCTCCTGCACGTACATTGCGGTCAGTCGACGGTGGCCTGCGGCGCCACCATCGCCGGACGCCCGCCACAGCTCAAGGGTATCGAGCAGCAGTTGGGGCTGTACATCAACGATGTGCCGCTGGTGGCCCGTATCGAGCCGGAGCAGCGCGTGGGTGACTGGCTGCAGGAGCTGCAAGGGCGCAACGTGCTGATGCGTGAGCACGGTTACAGCGCCTTGAGCGATATCGAGGGCTGGGCCGGATTGCCGGGCGGGGAGTTGAGCGACACGGTGATCGTGTTCGAGAACTATCCGGTCAGTGCGGCGTCGGCCGGTGGTGATGTCGGTGATTTGCGTCTGGAGAGCATGCACAGTTTCGAGCAGACCAGTTCGGCGCTGACCTTGTATGTCGAGCTCAAGGGGCAGTTGCAGTTCCACTATGACCATCGTCTTGAGGCCTTTAGCGAGGCGGCGGTGCAGGGGTTGAACCTGCAACTGGTGCAGTTGCTTGGGGTGTTGGCAGATGGTTCGCCGGCACTCTCGCTGGCGCAGGTGCTGGCGCAGTTGGGTGGGATTCGGTCTCAGCGGGAGGTGCGGGTGGGGGCTTAGGCTTAGGAGATTGGAGTGAAGGGCGGGAGGGCAGGTGACTGTTCTTTCGCTTTTAAAGCTGGAGGCGTGCCGCAGCCGTGGGCGGTCGAGGTCGAAACTGAGGGCTACACGTATTGCGAGGATGTGGAGGAAAACGCAATGGCAGGCAATCCATACCAGTTCGCTGCGCTATGCAGCGCAGCTAAGTAGGAAACGCTCAGTTGCACCCTCAAGCCCTGGCCTAAAAAACCGGGGCCGAGTGAGTAGAAGGGACGCCAATTTTCGCGTCCGCGAAAACAAGGAACCGATTATGAGCAACACAATGAGCATTGAATCGGCGTTGGCTTTGGATGGCCGCATATTCAGCCATGCTGACCCCCGCTGAACTTGAACTGTTCAAGTTCTACCGCGACCAGGGCCGCAAGTACGGTGTAGTCGCAACCATCGTCAGCGCGGCAGATCCTGCCGAGTTGGCCCAAGCCAAAACCCAAGCGCACCAGGACGAGGTTATGCGTCGTGTGAACAGCACCGTTTCCGTGGTCCGCAGTTAAGGGAAAAAGTGCCATGAGTGATGTTTTGTTTGTAACGAAGATCGGTAGTGATGAGCTACGCATCGAGGCGGCAAATCGTTTCGAAAAACCGTTCACTCTTGAATGCAATCTTGATCGCCGAGGTAGCCGCGTTTACCTGGAGTTACCACGCGGCTACCAAACAGTACGCGGAGCTAAATCAGCTGCGGCCCGGATGTTTGGCGGTGGGCTTGAGTGGAAGGCTCCCGCACCCATCGAAAATGCGTAGGAAAAAGATGATGAAGAGCGTGCTCTTTCGTAACCTTTCACTTGAAGCCCGCTTCCAGCTGGACGATCAATGGTGGGTGAAGATAGATGGGACTACGGCCAAGCACGCGATTTATGAAGTTTCAATCGACATGAAGCCCTCATACTCTGTTTTGATTAGAGGGGAAGAGCAGGTGCCTTCGGTTAATCATGACAGCGGCCGGCAGCAGATGCGTAAGCGTGAAGGTTTTTTGTGTTGCTCGGCACTTTGCTTGAGTCGTTCCACTGGCTTGGATGATAGAAAAGATCAGGGAAAGGGGAGTTCCCTGCGCTTCGCTCAGGGCCGGGCTTTCGTGCTGCGCATCGAGCCAGGTCAAACAGCCGACCTGTCTCCACCTCTGCGGGCTTCCATCCCTAACGTTTCCATTTCCCTCAAAAGATAAAAGTCAAGTGGTGAAGTTTTTGGAGTGAACTACATTTAGTTTTCAAACATAAAAACAAGGAAGACTATGATGCCGCTAGATCACTCATTACGAACCTCGCTGCTATGCACTGCGTCTTTGGTTATTTTTGTTACAGGTGGCCTAATGTCGTCAGCCATACAGGCCGCAGTATCACCAGCGGTCGCACAATCTTTCATCGACAGTGTGAATGAATATCGTTGGAAACAGTACGACACCCTCCCGATAACTTATGATACTACTACATTGCAAACAACAGCCCAGCAGTGGGCTGAAAAGTGTGTGCTTGTTTCTGACCCAACTGCTGAGTCTTCTAATACGATGCAGAATATGTA
>NZ_MOAK01000045.1:100588-105283 GCF_003732485.1 Pseudomonas protegens | reverse complement strand
CTTGGGGAGCTGGTGGTGGGCTTTACCCTTATAATAATACGATGAGCGGGCTATGGCGTGACTGGGCGGCTTTTGTTTGGAGAAAAGTCACAAAGGCAGGAATTGGCTTCGCGCAATGCCAACCGGGCGTGGGCAGACCTCCGTTTAAGTATTTTGTAGATGCACGATTTAATGCTGTTCGTTACAATAGTGCAAATGAAATTGCCTTTAATATTAAGTATCCCGCTGCTTATGCAAGCACTGTTCATAGTGCAGTCAATGGGAATAACTCCCCACCACCATTAACTACACCGTTGCTCGTACTGAACCCGAATAACGCTCTAGGTAAGCCCAATAACCAATTTGCGACTATGGTAGTTGCAGGCGCGCTTACCTTAGATTTTGGTTCCGACATACCCAGCTCTGACGGCCTCGTTGTTTTTGATCAAGGTCTTGCCCTCAATGCAAAAGTTGAGTTCTTCCGAAGCTCTGGTGCTCTAATAGGGGCCTCCGTAGACCTTTATCGACGGCAAACTGTTCCACAAACATCCATTGCTATGCCCCCAGGGTGGCCGTACCGCTTTGTCCGCATCACTGGGCTTGGAGCTTTTGGTATAGATGCTATATCCGCGTCTAAAGGTCCCTGATTCCGTACCTGAACCCCTGCAAAACGTCAGCCCAGCCAATCGGTTGGGCTCTTTTCGGTATGTGTAGTAAAAAGAAGTACGTTCGTGAACAGGCTAAAGTTGAATTGGTCTTTCGAGCTAAGGCTGATTCGCCGGTACTAGGGCGTTACCCTTGCTGCGCAGCGGGCCGGGCTTTCGTGCTGCGCATCGAGCCAGGTCAAACAGCCGACCTGTCTCGCCCCTTCGGGCATCAATCCCTAACCCCTCCGGCCTGACGGCCTGCGCGCTTTGCTTGCCGGCAGAGCAACAGCGAGTATTCGTTCCGAACACTCACGGCGGTTTTCAACCGCCGTTTGCAGCGCTTCGCCCTGCAATCAAGCCGTGTTCATGTCGTCTGCGCGATCGGGTGTATGCCTCGCTGATTCTCTTTCGCCTGCACTAACGGTAGATCGGCCGTGCCGCATTACAAGGGTGCGGCTACGCCCTGCATCCTCCCCCGTTCAGACTCGCTGCGCTCCCTTAGCTGCGGCCTCGGATTCCGCCCTTGCAACGCTCCTTTCCCGGCCAATCGACCTTGTGCCACGGCGAAAGACACTCAGCGAAACAATGTTCACAACCCAGGGGGAAAACGACATGAATCACTCAGCACAGCCAAATCAAAAGCCGGCTCAAACATCTAGCAAAGCAATGTCGAAGGGCAAAAAGCCTGTGAAGGCACGCGATATACCTGAAAACTCCAAAATCCGCGATTATCCGGCCGCGGCGGTGGTTGCCTACTGCTACCAGTCAAACAAAGGCCCTGCATTCGTCACGTACAAGGGGCGCCAGTCCAAGCCTTCCCATTGCATCGTCTTTCCGGATGCTGATTACCGTGATCGCACTCTTGCTGACTATGTGGCCCAGGAAACTGAGCGCGAAGACTTCAAGCGTGCCCGTCTACAGACTGCGCATGAGCTGGTCGAGGGCGACATCATGGTTAGCGTGTGGGGCTACGAGCAGACAAACGCGAGTTTCTTTCAGGTTGTCCGTGTGCCGTCCGACCGTGGTGTGGTAGTGCGTTTGATCCGTGCGAACGTGACAGAGAAGAGTGATCAAAGCATGACCGGGCACAGTGAGCCGAAGCCGGGCGAGTTCGATCACGATGCAAAAGAGGAAATGCGCCGGGCGACTGGCAAGCACCCCATTACCGCCGGCAAGCGTTGGCATGGCGATTTGCACAAGTGGGACGGTAAGCCCGTCCGCGTGACCTTCTACGGTTGATCCAGATGCTCCGCAGGCGGGGCCCTACTCCAATTTTCCGTGAACACCACGGCATGCGGGCCTGTAAGCTATTCAGGAGGTCCGCTGCCAACTCTCTCAGGATCGTTCGTGATTCGTCACCAATCCTGATAGAGAGCCCCATGACTGGATCCGTCCCCTGAGCAACATCCTTTCGCCCTGGACAATTCAAACACCTGATCCGCGTAGCATCCGTGACTGGCCGTCTGCCAGAGCGCGACGTAATGCTGTTGTGGCTCACACACACTACTGGCGTTCGCGCTCATCGAGCTGGCTTGCCAGCGAAGGCGTCAGCCCAGACGCTGCATGGCTTGCGGGCCTCTTCGCCGGCAAGCCGGCTCCTACGAAAATCCAATACCAATACCAATGCGTATGCCGAAGACCGAGGGCGAACCATCAGGTCGATGCTGGCGCTGCGGACAAAAAAATCCCCGCCCCGGTGACCGGGGCAGGGAGGGGTTCAACTAGGGGGAATCAGAAGCTGTATTTGACGTTGAACATGACGTTGCGCGGGTCGCCGTAGTAGATCGAGTTGTAGGTGCCGATACCGCTGTAGTAGTTGCGGTCGAAGACGTTGTTCAGGTTGACCGTGGCCTTGAGGTTCTGGTTGAAGTCGTAGCTGCTCATCAGGCCCACCACGGCGTAGCTGGCACGGGTGAATTTGTGGCTGGGCAGTTGGTTGTAGGCGGCATCGACGAAACTGTTGTCGACGAAGGAGGTCGAGCTCTGCCATTGCATGTTGCCGCCTACGGTGACTTTGTTCAGTTCGCCAGGCAGGCGATAGGTGGTGGCTACCTTGAACAAGTGCTGTGGCTGGGTGGTGGCCACGCGTTTGTCATTGGCGTCGTAGGACTCCTGGTAGACGTAGCCGGCGTTGACGTTCCAGTCCGGCAGCACTTCACCGGCCATTTCCAGTTCGATGCCGTTGGTGGTGGCGCCCTTGATCGCGCGCATGGCCTCGAAGCCGTCAACGCCCATGACGCCTGCATTCTCGCCAAGGTTGTCCTGCTTGAGCTGGAACAGCGCCAGGCTGGCGTTCAGGCGACGGTCGAAGTATTCACCCTTGATCCCCACTTCGTAGCTCTGCCCGGTCAGCGGCTCCAGGGACTTGCCGCTTACGTCCAGGCTGTAGGGCTGTGGCTTGAAGATGTCGGTGTAGCTGGCGTAGACCGTGTGGTAGTCGTCCAGGTCATAGGTGATGCCGGCATAGGGAATGACTTCCCCGGAGTTGGTGGTGGAGATGCGCGGCAGTTGGCGCAGGGCGTTGACCCGATCGA
The DNA here is from genome assembly GCF_003732485.1 of Pseudomonas protegens. Taxonomy (GTDB): domain Bacteria; phylum Pseudomonadota; class Gammaproteobacteria; order Pseudomonadales; family Pseudomonadaceae; genus Aquipseudomonas; species Aquipseudomonas protegens_B. The sequence continues at coordinate 102,123 of NZ_MOAK01000045.1, read as the reverse complement.
TCTGCCAGTCGTAGTCGGTGACCCGGGCGCCGAGTATGAAGTTCAGGGCGTCGGTGGGCTTGAGGATCACCGCCGCGTAGGAGACTTTCTGGGTGCTCTTGATGTCGAAGGTCGACCACCAGGCCCAGTCGGTCGGGTAGGGCATGCTGTTGTTCCAGTTCAGCACGTCGTCGATGACTTTGGTGGTGGTGCCGTCGATACGTTTGGAGCGGGTGGTGGCGTGGGAATAGTTGTAGCCCAGCACCAGTTCATGGGTGCGCCCAAACAGTGAGAACGGGCCCTTGGCATAGGCATCGAAGGACTTCTCGTCGCTGTTGGAGCCGAAGTTGGCCACGCCGCCCGGTGGCAGGTAGCCATAGTCCTGGCTGTTGTCGAGATTGACGTGCTCGCTGGACATGCCGGCGATGATTTCCCGCGAGGTGTACTTGCGCGTGTTGACCGTCGCCTTGAAGGTCCAGTCGTTGTCGAACTGGTGATCGAGGCCGACAAAGGCGTGCTGGGTTTCCTGGTTGCGGTAGGCGAACTTGTCCGCCGGGTTGGTGGAACGGGAGAACTTGATCCGATTACCGTTCTTGTAGAACACCGGCAAGCTGGTGTTGGTCGTGGCGTCGTTGTTGTTCTTCTGGTAGTCGTAGCCGACGCTGAGGGTGGTGGAATCGCTCAGGTCGCCTTCGAGAATGCCGTAGAAGACATTCTGTTCACCTTTCTGATAGTCGATGAAGCTGTTGCGCTTGCCGGTGCCGGCCACCATCCGTCCGCGTATCGCACCGCCTTCCACCAGCGGGCCGGAAACGTCCACTTCGCTGGTGTAGCGGTCCCAGGAACCGGCGCCGGCGGCGACGTGGCCCTGGAATTCCCGGGTGGGGCGCTTGCGCACCATGTTGATCACCCCGGACGGATAGCCGATGCCGTTGACCAGGCCGGTGGCGCCCTTGAGCACTTCGATACGGTCGTAGATCAGGGTGTTGCCGATGCTGTAGTTGTCGCGGATGTTGCCGCCGTCGGTGCCCAGGCTGGGAATGCCGTCGTACTGGAAGTTCTGGATTTCAAAGCCCCGCGAGTAATACACGTAGCCTTCGGAACTCTCGCGGTTGACCGTGATCCCGGGGGTTTGCTGCATGACGTGCGCCAGTTCGGTCAACCCTTGGTCATCCATCTGCTGGCGGGTGATGACGCTCACCGACTGCGGCGTTTCACGCAGGGACAAATCCATGCGCGTAGCCGAGTTGCTTTGCCCGGTGGTGTAGGAACCGGTCCCCTCAGTGGTGCTCCCCAGCCCCTGAGTGGAAATGTTTGTGGTCCCCAGCTCCACAGTCCCACTGCTTTGCGCCAGGGTCACGGTGTTGCCTTGCCGCTGATAACTCACCCCGGTCCCCCGCAGCAGTTGCGACAGGGCCTGGTCGGGCTGCAACGAGCCCTTGATCGCCGTGCTGCGCTTGCCCTGGACGCTGTCCTGGTTGTAGAGCACTTGCAGGTCGGCTTGCTGGCCGAATGTCTGCAAGGCGCTGCCCAGGGACTGTGCAGGAATATCGAAA
>NZ_MOAK01000045.1:93022-100535 GCF_003732485.1 Pseudomonas protegens | reverse complement strand
AAGCAGATAGGGACGCAAGCTCGGCCGCAGCGCATGGCGCATGAGCAGGGCTTTTTTCAGGGGGGTGAGTCCAAGAGGTGCTGGCATGTTCATTTGCTCTTATTAAGCGGCAATGGGAATTCGTTTTAAATGTGAATGTTTCTCAAACTTGTTATGAGACGTTCGACTTCCCGAAAACCGGAAAGCCGAGACGTAAAAAATCAGGCCGGTTCGAGTTCGCAGCTGACTTTGCCCGCTTCCATGCGCACCAACTGGTCGGCAATGTCGAAATAGCGATCGTCGTGGGAGATGACGATGATGGTCTTGCCCAGGCGTTTGAGGTCCGGCAGCAGCTCGGTGTAGAAAATGCGCCGGAAGGTCGGGTCCTGGTCGGCGGCCCATTCGTCGAACACCAGCACCGGGCGTTCTTCGATCCAGGCGTTGACCAGCGCCAGTCGCTTGCGTTGCCCGGTGGACAGGTCGGTGGTGGTGAAGGCCCCGTCGCGGATGCTCACCTTGTGCCCGATCTCCAGGCGGCGCAGATATTGTTCGGCATCTTCGGGCAGTTGTTCGCCACCCTGGACCAGGTCATCGAACAGGTAGTAGTCGGCAAAGATGGTGGTGAACAGTTGTCGATAGTCGTCGCGGGTCTCGGCAGTGACCGCGTTGCCGTTGAGGCGGATCTCGCCTTCCTGGGGTCGGTACAGGCCCAGCAGCAGCTTGATCAGGGTGGTCTTGCCGCAGCCGTTCTCGCCAACGATGAAGACGATGTCGCCCTGGTTGATCCGCAGGTTCACCGGGCCCAGGGCAAAGGGCGCGCTGCCTTCGACGGCTGGGAAGGCGTAGCGCACATCGTGCAGTTCCAGGCTGTGCACGGTCTGGGGCTGGCTCGCGGTTTCACTGAGCAGCAGGTGCGGTTCGGGGGAGGAGAAGCGCTCGGACAGTTCGGCGATCCGGCGGAAGGCCACCTGGGCGCGGCTGACAATCGGCAGGTTGCCGATCAGCAATTCCAGGGGGCCCTTCATGTACAGCAGCACCAGGACGAAACCGCTCATCACTGCACGGTCGTTGTTGGGCCAGAAGGACTGCAGGGCCAGGGCCAGGCCGATGACCACGAAAAACAGCATGGAGCCGAAGGTCTTGGCGACGATGAAAATGTTCACCGACTCGATCTGTTTGTTGCAGATGTGCTCGGCGCTGTGCTTGATCCGCTGGTTGAACATGCGGTTGCGGCGCGGCCGGTGGATGCGCAGTTCCTTGGCGCCGTCGGCAATGGCGTTGTAGTGCTTTTGCAGGTTGTCCTCTTCATCCCGGGCGTCCATGAACCCCTTGATGCCCTTGGTCTGCGCGACAAACTGCACGCTGCAGCCAATCACGATGGCCACCAGCATCAGCAGGAACATCGGCCATGAAAGCAGGGCCAGGTAACCCAGGCAGCCCAGGGTCACAGTCAGGGAAATGGCCAGTGGCGCGAAGGCGAAGGCGAAGTCGCTGATGGTGTCGATGTCGTGGGTCAGTACCGGGATCAGGCGATGGCTGCGATAGCGTTCGATCTGCTCGATGGGGGCGCTGAGGACTTTTTCCCCCAGGTCTTTGCGCAGCTTGCTGATGATGTGCTGGCCGACGTAGTTGCTGCCGATGTCCGACAGAATCGAACACAGCAGCGCCAGCAGGCACAGCCCGGCGAAGGTCAGGACCACGCCGCGACTGAGGCCGTCGGCGCCGTTCAGGGCCTGGTTGATGGTCGCCAGCAGGACGGTGATGCTCAGGCCGCCGATGATGCCCAGCACGATCGATACGGCCACTGTGGGCCAGAAAGGTTTGAGCAGGCCCAGCAGGTCACGGATGGCGCTGCGGCTACGCGGAGGGCTGTTCATGATGACTCCTGGTTCAAGCACGGATAAGGGCGGGTGAGAGGCGGTTTGCGTTGGGGCATGGGGGCCGGGGTGCAGCCGTCGGGTTCATCTGGTGCGCTTCCTCTGGAATGGATCGAGATACGGGCAAGGGTCCGGGGTGCACAGCGCGACGCGGCGTGCAGTGCCGTGCGCTTCAATGCCGGGCTTGAGGAGGCTGTCGCGTTCGGGACGGGGCTTGACTCAAGACCGTTGCAGAGAAGACGAAGTGGCACTGGGGGGATTTAGCGCAGGCCTGGCGTCGCGCCGTGCGTCGGTCGCTGCAGGGAGGCTGCAGCGACCGCTGGATCAGCTCAAAGTGGCCGATCGAAGAAGAACTCGCGTTCCAGGCGCAGCAGAGCGGCTTTCTTGTGGGCCAGCTGGATGTCCTTCAAGTGACCAAAGCCCTGGGACTTGAGGAAGTCGATCTGCCGGTCATGGTCGATGCGCGGTTCGCCAAGGATGCGCTGGGTGCGTGGATCATCCAGGAACATGTAGTGCATCAGCGAATTGAACCAGCCCTTGAGCTTGCCGATGCCCTGGTGCTTGTTCTCGCCCACCACCACGTGCCAGCCGCGGTCGTGGTCCTGCACATCGTAGTAAGGGGCGATGCGGTCTTCCTTGCACCAGTAGACTTCGAAGTAGGCGAAAGGCTCGTCGTCGTAGCAGCCGATCAACGGATGGACGCGCGGGTCGGCGAGCATGTCTTGCAGATAGGCGGCGTGCTCGTCGAGGCTGCCGGCCTGCTCCCAGAAGAACGCCACCTGCTCCAGGTTCATCCAGCGGTTGAAGGCTTGCAGGTCACGGTCCGGATCGATGGTGCGCAGGCTGAACTCGGTGTTGAGCCCCGGCAGGCGACGGCGGTACACCTCGCCCTGGGGCAGTGGCGGGCGTTGTGGGTGACGTTTCTCGCCGCTGAACTGGTAGAAGGGCGCGGTGTGGGCGCTGGCCGGAGCACTGAGCCAGGGCAGCGGGTGTTGCCAGAAGGTGCTGCGCCGGCACTGCAGTTCCACTTGATGGGTGTCGGCGGCGAGCAAGGTGTCAAAGACCCCCTGGCGGATGGCCGACACGGCAAAGTCGCGGCTGGCACGCAGGCGAACCCGCACCTGGGCGGACTTTTTCTTGTAGCAGAAATGCCCGCCGAGCAAGGCCAGCAGTGCGCTGGCCGGGTAGTTGGGGGCAATCTCGCCGGCGATCTCGATCAGTTCGCCATCGCTGCGAAAGGTCAGTGCCGCGAAGCCCTCGGTGTGCAGGCTGCCCTGGTTCTCCTCGGCGTCATGCACGCTGGCGGTGGAACCGTCGCTCAGCGACAGGGTGAACAAAGCTGCTTTCATGGTGTGTCTCCGTCAGTCGATGAGGGGAAGGGTCAAAGGTCGCGGGCAACCCGGAACCCCAGCCAGTCACCACGATCGGTGGGGTAGATGTTGTTGCGGTTGCCTGAGCGGGAAAAAATCGGCGCTTCGGTCCAATCGTTGCCGCGCATCTGCAGGACGCTGCAGTTGGGCTCGGTCCAGGCGCTGCCGTCGGTGGGGGCGCCGACATAGTTCTCATGCCAGCAGTCGGGGGTGAACTCGTAGACATTGCCGTGCATGTCGTAGACGCCGAAGGCGTTGGCGGGGAAGGAGCCGGCTGGCGAGGTGAAGCTGAAGCCGTCTTCCGGGCCGTAGGTGTTGGCGTGCTTGGCAATGCTGTACTCCTTGCCCTCGTCGAAAGGGAAGGGGAAGGGGCCGGTACTGCCGGCGCGGGCCGCGTATTCGCGCATGGCTTCGCTGACGATGAAATAGTGCTGGCCGGTGCGCTTGGACAGCCAGGCGGTATAGGCCTGGGCTTCGTTGAAGTCCAGGCACACCGCCGGTTGGCGCGGGCCGACTTCGTAGCGGGGTTTGCCGGCCTTGCATTCGCGGCCGGGGCGCGTGTCGCCGTCGGGCATGCGGTAACCGGTTTCCCGCAGGTAGGTCGCCCATTCGCCGGCCAGGACCTGGAAACGCCCGATGGCGAAAGGTTTGGCGAAGGTCACTTGATGCATCGGACCTTCATCCTCCTGGCGGCCGACCTCGTCAGCAGGGGTGCCCATGGTGAAGGTGCCCGCGGGCAGCACCACCATTTCCGGACAGTCCTTGCAGTCCTTGAATACTTTGCCCGGCTGGGGCGGGGCGGCGGCCTGGGCGGCGGTCGGCAGGAACAGGCTCAGCAGCAGGGCCAGGGAGAGACTGGCCAGGGCCGGGCGGTGGGCGGTGCTCAGTGAATGCTGTTTCATCATGACTCTCTTTTTAAAAGTGACGCAGGGCGCAAGGAGGGGCGGCTTCAGACCTTTTTGCGCAGCAGGTCCATGAAGCGATCGATCTGTTGTTCGTCGTTGAGCAGGCCAGGCGCGGTGCGGATCACCGGGCCGACGTCGCGGTCCACGGCATCGACCACCACCTTATTGGCCATCAGGTAGGCGGCGACCTTGTCGCAGTCCTGATTCTTGATCCGGAAGAAGGTGAACCCCGCCGATAGCTCGGGGCTCAGGGGGGTGACCAGCTCCACTTGGGGCAGCTCCTGCAGGCGTTGCTTGAGGTAGCTGTTGAGGCCGTGGATGCGCGCCTGGACCCGGGCCTTGCCCAGCTGCAAGTGCAGCTTGAAGGCTTCATCCAGGGCCCAGCGGTGTTCAAAGGCGTGGTAGCCGCCGGGGGTCATGCTGGTGGCGAAATTGTTGTCCTCGGAAAAGGTCGGCACGCTGGGGGTGACGTTCTTCAGTTCCTCGGAGCGGGCACAGATGATCCCGGTGCCGCGGGGGCCGAACATCCACTTGTGGGTGCCGGCGATGAAGAAATCGCAGTGCATGTCGGGAAAGCTCAGGTCCTCCACGCCAAAGCCGTGGACACCGTCGACCACGTAGAGAATCTGTTGTGGCTCGTCACGCTGGCGGTTGAGTTCCGCCACCAGCTGGCCGATCTCGCCGATCGGCAGTTTCACGCCGCTGCCCGACTGCACCCAGGTCATGCCCAGGACTCGGGTATTGGGGCGGATACTGCGCTTGATCGAATCCAGGATTTCATCTTTGGACACCCGGTGCGGGTCCTTGAACAGGCTGATCTTGCGCACCTGGGTGCCTTGCTTGCGCACCCGGTATTGCAGGCTGTACTCGGTGGCGTAGTGCTCGTGCACCGTGGTCAGGATTTCCTGCTCGGGCCGTACGTGAATGCCGCCATAGATCATTGCCAGGCCTTCGCTGGTGCTGCCGGTGAGGGCGATCTGGCCGGGCTTGGCTTGCAGGTAGCGGCCAGCCCATTGACGGACTTGGGCCTCACGTTTCCAGGGTTCCTGCAGGTCCCAGTCCATGATCAGCCCAGGGTTGCGGTCGATATTGGCGCGATGCCGTTCGATGGCTTCACGCACGGGCCTTGGGTGCGAGGTCACCAGGAAGTTGGAGAAGTGCAGGTAGTCCGGGTCCTGGTTGAACAGCAGGCGCAGTTGCGCCCATGGGGCCTGGGGCATGGGGGACGGGGTGCTGGTGCCGGACGCAGCCAGGGCGCCGGCGCCCAGAGGCAGGCCGGCGGCGAGGATGCCGGCCTGTTTGAGAAATGTACGGCGATCGGTCATGAGCTCATTTCACTGGTTGGCAAAAGGGGAGGATCAGCGGTTGGCCAGAGGCTTGGCGGACTTCTGCACCTGCTCCCAGACCCGCAGGAAGTTGCCCCCCCAGAGCTTGGCGATATCCGCTTCGCTGTAGCCGCGCTGCAGCAGTTCGGCGGTGACGTTGCGGCCCTCGCTGACATCCTTCCAGCCGTCCAGGCCGCCGCCGTCGTTGAAGTCCGAACTGATGCCGACGTGGTCGATGCCGATCTTCTTCACGGCGTAATCGATGGCGTCGCCGAAGTCCTTGAGGGTGGCCTTGGGTTCTGCTTCGACAATGCTGTACAGCTCGCCGGCATATTCGCCAAAACGCTGCTCGGGCCACACGGTGATGATGGCGTCGCCGGGCATCAGGGCCATTTCCAGCCCGGTCAAGGGTTGCAGGTCGAAACGCGCGCGCAGGGCATTGAGCTTGTCCCGGGTCGCTTGGCTCAGGGGGCGGATATAGGTGGGGAAACCGACGATCTGCACCACGCCGCCGCTGTCCTTGATCAGCTGCATTTCCTTGTCGCTGAGGTTGCGCGGGATATCCACCAGGGCCCGGGGCGCCGAGTGCGAGGCGACGAAGGGCGCGCGGCTGAGCTGGCTGACCTGCTCCAGGGCCTTGGTCGACATCTGCGAAACATCGATGATCACCCCCAAATCGTTGAGCCGGCGCACGGCCTGCTGGCCCAGGTCGGACAGCCCGCCCAGGGCATCCGGGGTGTCGTTGAAGAACGGCAGTGGCCGCGAGGAATCGGACCAGGCGTTGTTGCCTACATAGCTGAAACCGAACATGCGCATGCCACGGGCAGTCCAGAGATCGAGCTGGTTGAGATCGGTGCCCAGCGGGTAGGCGTTGAGCATGCTGAGGAACACCGCGAACTTGCCTTCACCATTGAGGCGGCGGAACTCTTCCGGGGTGTGGGCGATGGCCACCTGGTTGGGGAAATCGCGGACCATGCCGGTGAGAATCTTGTAGCGCGCTTCCTGTTCATTACGCGCGGCGTCGACAAAGCCCGCCGTTGGGCGATGAGGGGCATTTGGGCCGTTCCAGATTTCCGGCCAGCCAAAGATCGTCAGGGCTGCGCCGGACAGGCGCCCGCGTCCGGCCTTGGCCAGGTCGAACTGGCCGCTGCCGTCCTTGTCGGCCTCGTTGCCGGCACTGCCGAAATCCAGGGGCACGGTAATGTGGCTGTCGAAGGAGAGGATGCGCTCCTGCAGTTCTTCTGCCTGCTTCATCACCTTGACCGGGTAGCCGGGGTTGTCCCTGAACCAGTAGTCCCAGGCCAGGAAGCCGGCGCCGGCGCCAATCGCCAGGGCCAGCGGCAGGCCAATGTAAAGAGCCTTCTTCGAACGTGGTTTTGTCATTGCCATCTCAGTCGGATTCGCCGTCAAGGTGCAGGCACAGGGGCCTTTGCTATCTGGGAAGAACGAGCCAGTGACGAGGAAATTTAAGCCTCCTGCGCGGGCGGTAAATTTCCTGGGGCAATAAACGTTCTAGCTTGGATAAAGCCTGCATCAGGGCTGACACAGGTAGGGCAATGACGATTTCTCGACGAGGGTTCATGGCGGGCTTGGCGCTGACTGGCGCTGCCGTGCCGGCGGCGTTTTATGTGCATCGCGAGTTGACGCGTGAGGAATTCCCGATCACCCCGGGCGAGGCCACAGTGGAACTGGCGGATACCGCCGGGCAGCGCTTGGCGGACCAGTTGCGGGGTATCTGGAGCATTCGCTTCGAAGGTGCCGATGCCGGGCTCGATGGCTTGGGGCGCCAGGACTTGGAAGTGTTTCTCGACATCGCCCAGCGCGGGCGCGGCCTGCGCGGTTACCTGGATACCGCCGAGGGCCTGCGCGGCGGCGCCGAGCCGCGCTACCGGATCGTTGCCGACCTGGTGAGCCCACAGCCGGGTGAGATGTACTGGCGATTGATTCCTGCCACGGCGGCGGACGGTGCCGCCACTTATGAGTTCAAGATGAGCTTGGATGAAGTCTGGGCCGACTTCGCCAACGCCGGCAGCGGCACCCTGAGCGGCCGTGTCGAG
>NZ_MOAK01000045.1:91500-92946 GCF_003732485.1 Pseudomonas protegens | reverse complement strand
TGTTTCCCGAGGCTCGCCAGCGTATCGGCCTGAACCCGACGCTGCAGGCCTGGCTGGTGTCGCCCGAGCATCGTTTGTTCCACCAACTGTGGCACGCGACCCGGGACAAGTGGCACCGGCTTTCCGAAGAGAAGCGTGACGCCCTGCGCGGCATCGGCTGGCAGCCCGGTCCCCGGGGGCAGGAGCGCGATGCGCGCGGTCCGAAGAAGGATCGCAACGGCTCGGGCATCGATTTCTTCTTCATGCACCGGCACATGCTGGGCACGGCGCGTTCCATGCAGGATTTGCCGTCCTGGCAGCATTTCCCCCTGCCGCAGCCGGAACTGCTGCGTGATCGCCTGGGCTTCGCCCGCTATTTTGACAACCATGACGGCGGTTCCCTGCCGCCGGCGTGGCTGGCCGATGACGATGACGACTACAGCCAGTGGGTCAGCGACATCAAGGCCGGCGAGACCTACCACAGCAACTTCCAGGTCTGGGAGTCGCAGTATCGCAACCCGCGCTACCTGGCGAACCTGACCCTGGGCCAGTTCGGCTCGGAGATTGAACTGGGCCTGCACGACTGGCTGCACATGCGCTGGGCCTCGGTGCCGCGTGATCCTTCCAGCGGTGCACCGGTGCCCATGGCCCGCGATCCGGCGGACTTTTCCCCGCGCTGGTACCAGCCGGAAAACGACTTCCTCGGCGACCCGTTTTCTTCCCATGTCAGCCCGGTGTTCTGGCGTTTCCATGGCTGGATCGACGACCGCCTGGAGGACTGGTTCCGCGCCCACGAGCGTTTCCATCCCGGCGAGCTCAAGCGTCTGGAAGTCAATGGCGTGCCCTGGTTCGCCCCGGGGCGCTGGGTCGAGGCCGGCGATCCCTGGCTGGGGCCGGTGACCCACGGTTGCAGCACTATCCCTGGATTGCAGACCGGCAAGACCGTGGAGATGGACCCGGAAACCATGAAGCTGGCCCTGCGCATCACCTTTATCGAGGATGAAAAGCAGTTGGCCGATCTGCTGCGCAAGGTGCCGCGCCGGCCCTGGTATGCGCGGCATTTGAAGGTCAGGCAGCGGCTGCTGTAGTGGAGCCGGACTGATCGCGAACTTCGAGTCTGGAGGTCGTTGTTAGGGGTGTTCAGATCGAAAGGGCCACTTCGGCCAGGAAGCTGAACAGTTCTGGGTATCCGGTCTGCTGCCATGCTTGGGTTTCATGATCAAAAAAGCACACCTCTGCCAGGCATTGGTTATTTTCAATCCGGAATCCGTAGAAGTCGCCGCAGCCGTTCTCTGAAAACAACAGATGACACTTGCCAATCAGTGGGTGTTGTCGATTGATTCTGGCCAGGTTGAAATCGCTGTCTCTGTCCAGTGAGTAGACGATTCCCAAGGCAAAGTAGCCGCCCCCATGCTTCAGCAGGAACTGGCGGTACTCGACAGGAAGTCGCAGCGCCAGGTCATTTTG
>NZ_MOAK01000045.1:88004-91450 GCF_003732485.1 Pseudomonas protegens | reverse complement strand
GATCGGATGGAGGTTCTTCTTGGCATTCAGCAGTTGTTCAAATTCACTGAAGTTCATTGTCCAGGTCTTCTCGAGGCTCGAAAGATCAGTTGTCGGCCAGGGTTTCAGGCGCCCCGTGATGGTTCAGGAGCCGAGTTAGCGATGCTATCTCCTGAGCTTTCGGTTTCTTGCTGGTCACGGCCTCGTAGATCTCGTTGAGGACCAGATCCGGGTCCTTGTGAGTGAGCTGTGAAATGACATTCGCCAGGTTTCGATCTGACAGATGTTCATATAGCGCTGCCAGAAGAGGGCGGTAATCGGTTGGGCTGACTCCGTTCGGGAATGCTCTTTTCAGCATCGACAGTACGTCTGCCAGGGAGGCGTCCAGCTCGGTTCCGATGGGCATGGTGGGGGTGTTGCTCGCGTCTGTTGGTGGTCGCACGATTCTAGGTCATCAGGGCCCCGGCCGTCGCTGCGACGATGGCCAGTGGTGATACCGCTGACCATGCGAGCCTTTGGTGATTCATTGATTCCAGCCGCCACCCAGGGCCTTGTACAGGGCAATGCTGGACTGCAGTCGCGACAGCCGCAGTTGCACGTTCTGATCCTGGGCGGCGTACAGGGTGCGCTGGGTTTCCAGCACGGTCAGCAGGTCTTCGGCGCCGGCCTGGTAGCGGCTCTGGGCGATCTCGAAGGCCCGTTGCGCCTGATTCAACTCCTCGCTCTGCCACTGGCGTTGCTGGTCCAGGCCGCGAATGCTGTTGAGGGCTTTTTCCACATCGGCAAAACCATTGATGATCGCCCCGCGATAGCTTTCCAGCAGTTCTTCCTGCCGGGCCGTGGCCTTGTCCCGTTCGGCGCTCAGGCGCCCGGCGTTGAAGATCGGTGCCACCAGCCCCGCGCCGAGGTTGTAGAAGGGACTGCGCAGCAGATCCGGGGCGTGACTGGCGCCGGAGCCGAGGCTGGCGCTCAGGGTCACGCTGGGCAACATGGCCGCCCGCGCCACTTTGACGTCGGCCTGGGCTGCGGCCAGTCTGGCTTCGGCGCTGGCAATGTCCGGGCGCCGGGTCAGCAGGTCGCTGGGGACGCCGGCATTGATGCTCGGCCATTGCAGTTGGGCGAAGTCCTGGTGGCCCAGGTTGAGCGCCTGTACCGGTTGCCCGAGCAGGGCGGCGAGGGTGATCCGGGCTTCCTCGGCCTGTTGCTGCGCCAGTGGCAACTGGCGTTGCTGGGCGGCGACCAGGCTGCGTTGCTGGGCCAGTTCCAGGGCGGTGGCCGAGCCCGAGTCGTAGCGGGTCTGCACCAGCTTGAGCACGTTCAGGGCGTTGTCCAGGTTCAGTTGGGCGATCCGGCTTTGTTCGCTCAGCGCCAGCGCCTGGGTGTAGCTGTTGGCGACGCCGCTGAGCAGGGTCAGTTCCACGGTGGCCCGGTCGAACTCGCTGGCCTTGACCCCCAGCAGGGCGCTGTCGCGGGCGGCGTGGCGGCCGCCCCAGAAGTCGATCTCGTAGCTGGCGCTGAGGCTGGCGTCGAAATAGTCCACGGCCTGGTTGTCGCTGGTGGCGTCCAACTTGCTGTAGCCCTTGCCACGCAGCAGTTTCTGCCGGTTGGCGTTGAGCCCGCCCTTGAGCTCGGGCAGCAGTGGCGCACCGGCGATTACGGCGCTGGCCTGGGCCTGGCGCACCCGGGCCACCGCTGCGGCCAGATCGAAGCTGCCATCGCGGGCTTGGGCGATCAAGCGGTCCAGGTCCGGGCTGGCGAACTGGCTCCACCATTGCCGGTTGTCGGCCCGGGCGGCGTGGGTGTCGGCTGTCTGCCAGGTGGTGGGGGCTTGCAGGCCGCTGTCCGGGCGCGGTGCGGGGCTGCTGCAGGCGGCCAGCAGGAGGCAGGCGGTCAGAAGGCTCAGGGGTGTTTTCATCGATCGATCATTCACTGGTAAGGGCCGTGACCGGGTCGAGCCGGGCAGCTTTGCGGGCCGGCATGAAGCCGAAGATGACGCCGGTGACCAGGGCGCAGCCGAAGGCGCCGAGGACGGCGACCAGGGAGAAGGCGATCGCCACTTCACTGAGGATCAGTACGCCACCGATCAGCAGTGCCAGGGCGATGCCGGTCAGGCCGCCGACCACCGAGAGCATCACCGCTTCGGTGAGGAACTGGCGCAGGATGTCGCGCTGGCGAGCGCCGGTGGCCATGCGGATGCCGATCTCTCGGGTGCGTTCGCGCACGGTCATGAGCATGATGTTCATCACCCCGATACCGCCCACCAGCAGCGAGATCGCGGCAATGGCGCCGAGCATCAAGGACAGGGTGTTCTGGGTGCGGGCCTCGGCCTGGATCATCGCCGCGTTGTTGGTCAGCTCATAGTCGCGCTTGCCGTTGTGCAGGCGCAGCATCAGTTGGTCGATGGCTTGCTCGGCTTCCTTGACCTTGCTGGCGTCCGCCGCGGCGATGGCCACGTACTCCGGATTGCGACTGCCAAACAGGCGGGTGCTGGCGGCGGAGTAGGGCACGGCGATGCGATCGTCGCTGTCCTGGTCGCCGGAGCTGGCGCCTTTGCCCATCAGTACGCCGACCACCTGGAAGGGGGCGTTTTCAATCAGGATGTACTGGCCGATGGGGTTGGCGACGTCCTTGAGCAGTTTTTCCCGGACCTTCTTGCCGATCACCGCGACCGCGGCGCCGGCTCGTTCGTCGGCCTCGGTGAAGTAGCTGCCTTCGACCACCGGCCAGTTGAAGATGTGCGGGAAGTTGGTGTCGTTGCCCCCCACGTAGCTCATGTGATCGGCATTGCCGAAACGCACCACGGCTTCCGATCCATTGACCGGCATGATGCGCTTGACCTGGGGCAGGGTGGCCACGGCGGCGACGTCGTCGAGGCTGATGACGCCTTGCGGTGCGCGCGGGTTGGGCGCGTGTCCGCTGAGGTAAAGGATGTTCGAGCCGAAGGCGCCCATCTGCGCCATCACCTGGCGCTTGCTGCCTTCGCCAACGGCCAGCATCACCACCACCGAAGCGACGCCGATGACGATCCCCAGCAGGGTCAGGGCCGTGCGGAAGCGGTTGATCCACATCACCCGCCAGGCCGCCTGTACCGCTTCCAGCAGTTCACTTTTCCAGGCGCCGCTGGCTTCGCTGCCGTCGGCCAGGCGCTGGCGCAGGTCCACCGCCTGCAAGGCGCCGGCATTGGCGCTCTGTTGCACCGACGGGTCGTGGTGGGCGGTGTCGCTGATGATCTCGCCGTCGCGGATTTCGATGATGCGCTTGGCCCGGGCCGCCACTTCGCGGTCGTGGGTGATGAGGATCACCACGTGGCCCTGGCTGGCCAGTTCGTCCAGCAGGGCCATGACTTCGGCGCCGCTGTGGCTGTCCAGGGCGCCGGTGGGTTCGTCGGCGAGGATGATGTGGCCGCCGTTCATCAGGGCGCGGGCGATGGATACCCGTTGCTGCTGACCGCCGGACAGCTGGTGCGG
>NZ_MOAK01000045.1:86483-87979 GCF_003732485.1 Pseudomonas protegens | reverse complement strand
GCGGTTGCCGCTGCGGCTGGCCAGGCCCAGGCGCTCCAGCAGGGCGGCGGCGCGGGTGTGGCGTTCGGCGGTCGGGGTGCCGGCGTAGATGGCCGGCATCTCGACGTTTTCCTGGGCCGAAGCCGAGGGGATCAGGTGGTAGCCCTGGAACACGAAGCCAAAGGCTTCGCGGCGCAGCCAGGCCAGTTCATCGCTGTCGAGCTGGGCAACGTTCTCCCCGGCGAACAGGTACTCGCCGGAGGTGGGGCGGTCCAGGCAGCCGAGGATGTTCATCAGGGTCGACTTGCCGGAGCCGGAGGCACCAACGATGGCGACGAATTCCCCGGCGTGGATCGACAGGTCGATGCCCCGCAGGACATCGACTTGCGGGCTGTCGCCGCCGCCGTAGGATTTGCGGATGTCTCTGAGGTCGATCAGCGGAGTCTGCATTCAACCTCCGCTGCTGTTGGCCGGGCCGATCAGCAGGTGATCACCTTCGTTCAAGCCGTCCAGTACCTGGATACGCAGGCGGTCGCTGATGCCGACCCGGACCTTGCGTTCGTCGATCGAGCCGTTCTTGGCCACCACCCGGGCAATCTGCAGGTCCGGTTCAGTACTGCCCTGCAGGGCGGCGATGGGGGCGGTGAGCACATTTTTTGCCTGATTGGCGACGAAGAACACCTGGGTGGTCATCTCCGCCATCAGCGCGTTGTCGGCGTTGTCCACGTCCAGCAGCACGGTGTAGAGCACCACCCGACCGCTGCCGCTCTTGCTGGTGCTGGTGGGGCTGCCGCTGCCCTGGCTGGTTTCGTTCAGCGGCTTGGGCGGGATCGGCAGAATCTGCCGCACGGTGCTGCTCCAGCGCCGGTTGCCACCGCTCAGGGTGGTGAAGTAGGCCTGCATGCCGGGTTTGACGTGACCGATATCGGCTTCCGAGACTTCGGCCCAGACGGTCATGGGCGAGAGTTTGGCGATGCGCAGGATCAACGGGGTCTGCTGCTGGGCGTTGAGGGTCTGGCCTTCGCGGGCGTCCACCGCCACCACGGTGCCGGACATGGGGGCGTAGATGCGCGTATAGCCCAGCTCGGCCTGGTCACTGCGCAAGCTGGCCTGGGCCTGGCGGATCTGCGCCTTGTACATGTCGATCCGCGCCTGGGTGGCCTTGAGTTCGGCCTGGGCGGTCTGTACGTCTTCCTCGCGGGTGGCGCCGCCGGCCGCCAGATTCTGCTGGCGCTGGTACTTCTGCCGGGCTAGTTGGTTCTGGGCGTACTGCTCCTGCAACTGGGCCTGCAGGTTCTCGATGGAGAAACGGCTGGCGTCGAGTTTCGCCTGCTGGGTGGAGGGGTCGATTTCCACCAGCAGCTGGCCTTCCTTGACCTGATCGCCGGACTCGACGTGGATCTTGCGGATCTGCCCGGAGGCCTGGGCGCCGACGTCCACATAGCGCCGGGGCTGCAGGGTGCCCAGGGCGGTGACGCTGCTTTCGATATCGCCGCGGCTGACTTGCACCGTCGCGA
>NZ_MOAK01000045.1:74984-86418 GCF_003732485.1 Pseudomonas protegens | reverse complement strand
AGCAGAGTGCGGCAAGCAGGGCGCGTCGGGTATGTCGGGGACGTTTCATGCAGGGTTCCGGCCAGGGGATATCGGCCCGTCATCCAGCCGTTGCTGCTTCATGAGGCAAGGCCGGGCGCTGCCGTCGGGGCGGCAGATACGGGGAGCTGTCAGGTAAACGAGAAGCGCGTGGGGGAATTTAACTCCCGACACATGGGGTTACAGCTGCTTGAACACGAAATATCAGCGTATCGCAGCAGCAGTACTTTAAATCTATATGAGAATTACTATAAATTACGTCGTTCCTAAACTGCCATCATTGAATGACCAGATCAGTCCGCTTGCCACGGATCTTGTTCAAGGACAGAAATCACCCACCTGGGTCGGGAGTCATGTTGGAAAGTTACTACCGCGAGCTGATGGGCTTCCTCAACGCCAGGCTTGGCAACCGCCAGGTCGCCGAGGACGTTGCCCATGACGCCTTTGTGCGGGTGCTGGAGCGCCCCAGCGCTCCTCCCATCGAGCAGCCGCGGGCCTTCCTTTATCGCACGGCGCTCAATCTGGTGATCGACGACCATCGGCGTAACCAGCTGCGTCAATCCGAACCCCTGGAAGCACTCGACCAGGAAGAGCACTGTTTCAGCCCGTCACCGCAGACGAGCCTGGATCAGGGGCAACGCCTGGAGATGCTCCAGCGGGCCCTGGCGGAGCTGCCCCGGTTGTGCCGCGAGAGCTTTTTGCTGCGCAAGCTCGAGGGTCTGTCCCACATGCAGATTGCCGAGCATCTGGGCATTTCCCGCAGCCTGGTGGAAAAACATATCGTCAATGCCATGAAGCATTGCCGGGTGCGCCTGCGTCAGTGGGAAGCTCAGTGACGAGCGGCGCGCGTCAGCGGCGCAGAGCCTGGCACTGAGCCTGGCGTTGCAGCGGCCGGCTTTTGTCTGCCGGGCAACACGGCCAGCCTGTTAAATTTTTTTTCATCGTCCTCGTTCCTACTCAACAGACGACCTGTTGGCCCTCAGGGGCCGGCCAGGTCACCGGCGTAATTCCCCGCGTTGAGGGGCTTCTCCAGAGGACACTGGACATGACACAGGCAATGGCATCGGCCATCGTTCACGATTTGATTGGTATCGGTTTTGGTCCCTCGAACCTGGCGCTGGCCATTGCGCTGGAGGAGCGCGGCCAGGTCCAGGGGCCTCTGGACGTGCTGTTTCTCGACAAACAGGCCGATTATCGCTGGCATGGCAATACCCTGGTGACCCAGAGTGAACTGCAGATTTCCTTCCTCAAGGACCTGGTCACCCTGCGCAACCCCACCAGCCCTTACTCGTTCGTCAACTACCTCAAGCACCATGGACGCCTGGTCGACTTCATCAACCTCGGGACCTTCTACCCGTGCCGCATGGAGTTCAACGACTATCTGCGCTGGGTAGCCGCTCAATTCAAGGAGCAGAGCCGTTATGGCGAAGAGGTCCTGGCCATCGAACCGCTGTTGCACAACCAGCACGTCGAGGCGCTGCGGGTCATCTCGCGCAATGCCCAGGGGGAAGAGTTCGTCCGCAGCAGTCGCTCCGTGGTGGTCAGCGCCGGTGGAACGCCGCGGATTCCTGAGACCTTCAAGGCGCTCAAGGGCGACCCTCGGGTCTTCCATCATTCTCAGTACCTGGAGCGCATGGCAGAACAACCTTGTGTCGCCGGCAAGAAGATGAAAGTCGCCATCATTGGTGGCGGTCAGAGTGCTGCGGAGGCCTTCATTGACCTCAATGACAGTTTCCCGTCGGTGCAGGTGGACATGATTATCCGTGGCTCGGCACTCAAACCGGCCGACGACAGCCCCTTTGTCAACGAAGTGTTCTCTCCCGAGTTCACCGACCTGGTGTTCCAGCAAGCCAGCAGCGAACGTGAGCGTCTGGTCAACGAGTACCACAACACCAACTATTCGGTGGTGGACATCGACTTGATCGAGCGTATCTACGGGATCTTCTATCGCCAGAAGGTCTCGGGGATCGCCCGTCACGCATTCCGCACCCTGACCCTGGTGGAAAAAGCCGTGGCTACCGATCAAGGCATCGAGTTGGTGCTGCGCAACAATGCCACCGGAGCCTGCGCCACTGAGCACTACGACGCGGTAGTGCTGGCCACCGGCTACGAGCGGCAGATGCATCGTCAACTGCTGGCGCCGCTGCAGGCCTACCTGGGCGACTTCGAAGTGGACCGCAACTACCGCGTGATCACCGACGACCGCTGCAAGGCCGGTATCTACATGCAGGGCTTCAGCCAGGCCAGCCATGGCCTGAGCGACACCTTGTTGTCGGTGCTGCCGATCCGTGCCCAGGAGATTGCCGATTCGCTGTACGAACATGGCAAGACCCGCGGTCACAGCCGCTCGGTGCGTGACATGCTGCTGGCCACCGCCAGCTGACGGGCGGCAAGGCATTTTTTGCGGACCTCTTCGCCGGCAAGCCGGCTCCTGCCATTCGGGGATATCCCGGGTGTTTCTTGTAGGAGCCGGCTTGCCGGCGAAGGCGTTCTATCGGGCCCTTTCGCTGGCAAGCCAGCTCCTACGGTTGTCAGCGACAGTGTGGGGGGCGGTAGGCACTGGCTTGCCGACGAACGCATTCCTGAACCTTGGCTGAAGAACTTTTCGATTCCCTCTGCCAGGGTTTTTCCCAGGTTTACTCTGCAAATAGTGCGGCGTAAGCTGCGCGCGTTTTCAATCAGTGGAGGCCCAGTGTGGGTACTTGTTCGAGTGACAGGAGTCGGCCGGTTTCATTAACCGGCGCAGTCCCGGCAAGATAGCGCGCAGCCTTTTTCCTGCCGTTGTCTCGCCGTCCAGCGAGATGCGGCATCCCGATCGCGAACCTCTGCGGTTCGCTTCCCGACGTCACTTCCTGGCGACTTCTTTTTTCCCCTTCGACCCGGCCGGCTGCCGTGTCGTGGTGGCACCGACGCGCAGGTCCCGGACCTGCGGATCAGGCATGCGTGGAGGATTACCCTCCGGCAACGCCCGGTCGTACCTGCCTGCGGGTTTCCCTACGCCGTTGCTGCAGGAGTCATCACCATGAAGCTCACCCTGTTGAAAGAGTTCTTTGCCGGCTTCCTGCGGACCCGGCATTTCGCCCGGCACTTCCGCCGCCTGGCGCTGCTGGAAAGTTTCAGTGACGCCAGTGTCAGCCGCGACGTGCCGCCGACCCTGGCGCAGACTCTGGTGACCGCGGCCAACAGCGACGCCGCGCAACTGCTCGACCGGCTCGGCAGCCACACCGACGGCCTGAGCACCGAGGAGGCCGATGCCCTGCGTGAGCGTCACGGCCTCAACGAGGTCGAGCACGAGCAGGCGCTGCCTTGGTGGATTCACCTGTGGCACTGCTACAAGAACCCCTTCAACCTGCTGCTGACCCTGCTGGCGGTGATTTCCTGGCTGACCGAGGACATGAAGGCGGCCACGGTGATCTTCTCCATGGTGGTGCTTTCGACCCTGCTGCGTTTCTGGCAGGAGGCCAAGTCGAACAAGGCCGCCGATGCCCTCAAGGCCATGGTCAGCAACACCGCCACGGTGATGCGCCCAGGGTCGGCGCCCCAGGCTGCGCCGATGCTCGGCCGCCTGTTGGGGGCTGCCGCCGAGGCCAGGGGCGCCCAGCGCATCGAGCTGCCGATCAAGCAGTTGGTGCCCGGCGACCTGATCGTGCTGTCGGCCGGTGACATGATCCCCGCCGACTGCCGGGTACTCAGCGCCAAGGACCTGTTCGTCAGTCAGGCGGCGATGACCGGCGAATCCATGCCGGTGGAGAAGTTCCCCCATCAGCAGGACGCCGACACCCGCAACCCCCTGGACCTGGACAACATCCTGTTCATGGGCACCAACGTGGTCTCCGGCTCCGCCACGGCGGTGATCCTGACCACCGGCAACAACACCTATTTCGGCGCCCTGGCCCAGCGGGTCAGCGCCACCGACCGCGCGCCGACCTCGTTCCAGAGCGGGGTCAACAAGGTCAGTTGGCTGCTGATCCGCTTCATGTTCGTCATGGCGCCGCTGGTGCTGTTCATCAACGGTTTCACCAAGGGCGACTGGATGGAGGCGCTGCTGTTCGCGCTGTCGATCGCCGTCGGCCTGACCCCGGAAATGCTGCCGATGATCGTCACCTCGACCCTGGCCAAGGGCGCGGTGTTCCTGTCGCGCAAGAAGGTCATCGTCAAGCGCCTGGACGCGATCCAGAACTTCGGTGCCATGGACGTGCTGTGCACCGACAAGACCGGCACCCTGACCCAGGACAAGATCTTCCTGGCGCGGCACGTGGATGTCTGGGGCGAGGATTCCGACGACGTGCTGGAAATGGCCTACCTCAACAGCTACTACCAGACTGGATTGAAGAACCTGCTGGACGTGGCGGTGCTGGAGCACGTCGAGGTGCACCGTGAGCTCAAGGTCGGCACGGCGTTCCAGAAGGTCGATGAAATCCCCTTCGACTTCACCCGCCGGCGCATGTCGGTGGTGGTGGCGGAGCAAGACCGGCCGCAGCTGCTGATCTGCAAGGGCGCGGTGGAAGAAGTGCTGGCGGTGTGCCGCAACGTACGCCACGGCGCAGCCGAGGAAGCCCTGACCGAGAGCCTGCTGGCGCGGATCCGCCAGGTCACTGCCAACCTCAACGAAGAGGGACTGCGGGTGGTGGCAGTGGCCGCACGGCCAATGATCGAAGGCCGCGACACCTACAGCCTGGCGGACGAACGCGAGCTGACGCTGATCGGCTACGTGGCGTTTCTCGATCCGCCCAAGGAAAGTACCGCACCGGCCCTCAAGGCCCTGGCCGAACATGGCGTGGCAGTGAAAGTGCTGACCGGCGACAACGAGCTGGTGACGGCGAAGATCTGCCGCGAAGTGGGCCTGGAGCAGCAAGGCCTGCTGATGGGCAACGACATCGAGCGCATGAGCGACGAGCAACTGGCCAAGGCGGTGGAAACCACCAACGTGTTCGCCAAGCTGACCCCGACCCACAAGGAGCGCATCGTTCGC
Organism: Pseudomonas protegens; assembly: GCF_003732485.1. Taxonomy (GTDB): domain Bacteria; phylum Pseudomonadota; class Gammaproteobacteria; order Pseudomonadales; family Pseudomonadaceae; genus Aquipseudomonas; species Aquipseudomonas protegens_B. The sequence continues at coordinate 81,428 of NZ_MOAK01000045.1, read as the reverse complement.
CTGCTCAAGGCCAACGGCCACGTAGTGGGCTTCATGGGCGACGGCATCAACGACGCCCCGGCGCTGCGCACCGCCGACATCGGCATTTCCGTGGACAGCGCGGTGGACATCGCCAAGGAAGCGGCGGACATCATCCTCCTGGAAAAGAGCCTGATGGTGCTGGAGGAGGGCGTGCTGGAAGGGCGCCGGACCTTCGCCAACATGCTCAAGTACATCAAGATGACCGCCAGCTCGAACTTCGGCAACGTGTTCTCGGTATTGGTGGCCAGTGCCTTCATCCCGTTCCTGCCGATGTTGCCGATGCATCTGCTGGTGCAGAACCTGCTGTACGACATTTCCCAGATCGCCATTCCCTTCGATAACGTCGACGAGGAGATGCTGAAGAAACCCCAGCGCTGGCAGCCGGCGGATGTCGGGCGGTTCATGCTGTTCTTCGGGCCCATCAGCTCGATCTTCGACATCAGCACCTTTGCCTTGATGTGGTACGTGTTCGACGCCAATACCCCGGATCACCAGACCCTGTTCCAGTCCGGCTGGTTCGTGGTGGGGCTGCTGACCCAGACCCTGATCGTGCACATGATCCGCACGCCGAAGATTCCGTTTTTGCAGAGCCGCGCGGCCACACCGCTGCTGGTGATGACCGGCATCATCATGGCGGTGGGGATCTTCCTGCCGATGGGCCCGCTGGCGCACTACTTCAAGCTGCAGGCGCTGCCGTCGCTGTACTTCGTGTTCCTGCCGCTGATCCTGCTGGCCTACATGGCCCTGACCCAGGCAGTGAAGGGCTACTACGTCCGCCGTTTCGGCTGGCAGTAATGCTGCCCTGTAGGAGCCAGCTCGCTGGCGAAGGCTTTCTTGCCAGCGAGAGTTACCCCGCAGACGAACGCGCCTCTGCCAGCGAGAGTTACCCTGCTGGCGAAGGCGCCCTCACGGGCCTCTTCGCTGGCAAGCCAGCTCCTACGGTCGCCCGTGCGTCCGCGGCAGGCCATGAGACGTTCATGGACCGCTGCTAGAGTCCTCTGGTGCCATTCATGCCCTTCGCTCAAGGACCGTCGCCATGCAAGCCCTGAACAACATCAACCTGGACTCGCTGATCGATACCCTGGTCAGCCTCAGCGCCGCCTTTATCCTCGGTGGCCTGATCGGTTTCGAGCGCCAGTACCGCCAACGCACGGCCGGTTTGCGCACCAACGTGCTGGTGGCCGTGGGGGCGGCGATCTTCGTCGACATGGCCAACCGCCTGGGCGGTGCCGAGGGCGCAGTGCGGGTGGTGGCCTATGTGGTCTCGGGCATCGGCTTTCTCGGTGCCGGGGTGATCATGCGCGAGGAGGGCAATGTCCGTGGCCTGAATACGGCTGCCACCCTCTGGGCTTCGGCTGCGGTGGGGGCCTGTGCCGGTGCCGATCTGGTCCTCGAAGCCCTGCTGGGAACCTTGTTCGTGCTGGCGGCCAACACCTTGCTGCGGCCCATCGTCAACAACATCAATCGCCAGCCCCTGGATGTGATTTCCGCCGAGGTCACCAACATCGTCTACGTGATCGCCCACCGTTCGAAGCAGAAGGCGGTGTTCGCCCTGCTGGAGGCGGAGCTGGCGCGCAGCAACTACCCGGCCAGCGATGTCGACGTGCATGCTTTTGGCAACGATGAAGTGGAGATCGAGGCGACCCTGGCCACCACCTCGGTGGACGGCGATGAACTGGATGCGCTGGTGGCTCGACTGTCTACCTCGTCCCTGGTGCATCAGGCTTTCTGGAGCCCGAGTACCACCGAGTGAACGGGGCCTGGCTGCTGGCCGTGCCGGCCCGTTGCGCTCCCTCAGGGATGTGCTGTTCAGTTTGGGAGAGGCCTTGCAAAACAGTGGTTTGTTCATCCGTAGAACTCCTCGGCCAAAAGATGAGCGGCGAGTGAGGCAGTGCGCAGCCTGCACAAGGGTGGGGGGAGCCGGTGTAATAGAGGACTTTTCCGAAAAGCCAACGGCGAGAGCAAGCAGGGGATGGTTTTCAGAGTAATCCTAAAGAAAACCCATGGGCACTTCCCTAGCCTTCTACCGATCTAGGAGGAAAGGCCGGCAATCGTCGGTCGTAGTCTCATCAGCAGGATCACAAAAATGTCCAATAGAGCGCTGCGTATATTGATTGCCGATGATCAGCATTTTCATCGAATGCAGATCGAGCGAACACTTAACCAACTTAATTACTACCGAGTGGCTCCGGTTCACAGGCTTGAAGAACTCCTGACACTGGTGGAGTACGCCTGCGATCCGTTCGATCTGCTGATCATCAACGGCAGCCTGGCCACTCACAGTGGTTTCGATCTGCTGGATTTCTGCCTGGACAACCCTCAGGTCGATCATGCGCTGATTTACGACAGTCAGCGTTTCCCGCCGATTCCCAGCAGCCTGCGGCACAGGATTCAGGCCAGCCGCGCCGAGCTGCCGGACAGCGAGGCAATCAAGCGCCTGATGCTGCACATCGATCCGCCGCGGCTCAAGGCCTCCAGGCCGGGTATCCAATGGCTGCCGGGGCCGCAGCACGGCAGCTGGGGGGCCGGCGCCCGTTGATGCAACCGCGCTCTGTGCAAAACGGCAGCCCCCGGAGGGGATGCCGTTTTGCGTTGCGTTACAGACAATCGGCAGTCAGTCCCATTGGGGGGCAAGGCCTGCCGGGCTGGTCAGGCGCTGACCCCGTTCCAGGCTGGCGATGCTCCTCAGGTCGGCGTCACTCAGGGTCAGGTTGCAGGCCAGCAGATTGCTTTGCAGATGGGGGCGGCGGGTCGAGGAGGGAATCACCGCGTAACCCGATTGCATGGCCCAGGCCAGTACCACTTGGGCCGGAGTGGCCTGATGGGCCAGGGCGATCTGTTCGATCAGCGGGTCCTTGAGAACCTCGCCATAGGCCAGGGTCATGTAGGAGGTGACGTGAATGCCCAGGCTATGGGCGAACTCCACCACCTTGCGGTTTTGCAGATAGGGATGCAGCTCTACCTGATGGGTGGCTATCTGCCCGGCGCCGACGGTATCCACGGCCTCCTGCAACAGCCCGTTGGTGAAGTTGGAGACCCCGATCTGTCGCGTCAACCCCAGCTCCTTGGCCTCCAGCAACGCCCCCATGAATTCTGCCACCGGCACCTGATTGTCCGGTGATGGCCAGTGGATCAGGGTCAGGTCCAGGTAGTCGGTGCGCAACTTGCGCAAGCTGTCCTTGAGACTGGGGATCAACAGGTCCCGAGCAAAGTTGGCGACCCAGATCTTGCTGGTGATGAACAGCTCCTGGCGAGGGACGTTGCTGGCAGCGATGGCCTGGCCGACGTCGGCTTCGTTGTCGTAGATCTGCGCGGTGTCGATGGCGCGATAGCCCAACGCCAGGGCGGTACTCAGTGAATCGACGAGCACCTGGCCCTGCAGACGAAAAGTGCCAAGACCAAAGGCGGGTACAGACATGGATGACTCCAGACATTGCAGTGGGAATGGCCGGGAGTATCCGCATCCGCGCCATTGAGAAAAACCGCTGTCGGTACAAAGGAATATTGCCCGCTGCTCACGAATCCACCTGCCCCTGTAGGAGCCGGCTTGCCGGCGAACCGCGCAGCGCCCAACCCCCAACCCCCAACCCCAATGCGGCCTTGCGCCAGGCCCCGGTTAGCCGATCTTGCCGTCGGGCAGATGGGCAGATGGGCAGATGGGCAGACCCAGCAACTGGCCCTGGCCCCTCTGCAGCCCGGTGTGAACCGCGCAACCCAGGCACGAATCCACCAGGGAGGCTGCACAACCGCCACAGTTTGGTCGTTTCAGGCGCTTGCTTCTGGGCCTCAGGCCATGTCGCTCTGGCTGAATTCCTCACCGAGAAAGTCGATCAGGCTGCGTACCGAAGGCAGCAGGCCGCGGCGCGACGGGAAGATGGCGTGGACGATCCCGCAGCGCGGCGCCCAGCCGGGCACCAGCTCCAGCAGACGCCCGGCGTCCAGGTCCTCGCGGACCACCACCTTGGGCAAATGGGCGATGCCGACGCCCGCCAGCACTGCATGGCGCAGGGCCAGCAAGTCATCGGTGACCATTCGCGGCCGATGGCGGATCAAGGCTTCGGCGCCGTCGGGGCCCAGCAGTTGCCATTGATAATCGCGCTGCGCCGCGCCCCAGTGCAGGCTCGGCAGGCCACTGAGATCGGCCGGTGCGGCCGGGTTCGACAGGCGCTGGAGAAAGTCCGGATGGCCCACCAGGCTCTGGGTGCTGTTGCCCAGCACCTTCATCACCAGATCGGTGTTGTCCAGGGGCGGGAAACGCACCCGCAGGGCAATGTCGAAGCCCTCGTGGATCAGATCGACCCGGCGGTTGGTGCTTTCGATGAACAGCTCCACCAGGGGGTACTTGAGCATGAAGCGGGTGAGCATCGGCCCGACCCAGGAGTTGAGCAGGGCAGTGGGGCAGGCCACGCGCACCAGGCCTTGAGGTTCGGAGCGATTGCGCTCGATGACTTCCGCCGCACCCTCGGCCTCCACCCGCATGGCCAGGCAGCGCTGGTAATACTCCTGGCCGATCTCGGTCAGCGAACAGTGGCGGCTGGTGCGCTGGATCAGGCGCACGCCGAGGCGCTCCTCCAGCTGGGCAATCCGTCGGCTGAGCTTGGACTTGGGCATGTCCAGGGCTCGCCCGGCGGCGGCGAATCCCCGGTGCTCCACCACTTGGGTGAAGTAGTAGAGGGTGTTCAGGTCTTCCAAGATCGTTCTCCAAATAGAACGCTAAGGGCGATTTTTGCAGTCTAGCGCGGCAAAGGTGTGAGTTTTAAGGTGTGTCCATCAGATAGTTCTGGAGGACGACATGAAAAACATCATCGGCATCTACACCAGCCCCCGGCCTCACTGGGTCGGTGACGGCTTCCCGGTCCGCACCCTGTTTTCCTACGACAACCTGGGCCAGCACATCAGCCCGTTCCTGCTGCTGGATCACGCCGGTCCCGCCCAGTTCAGCCCCACCAGCGCTCGCCGTGGCGTCGGCCAGCATCCCCATCGCGGCTTCGAGACGGTGACCATCGTCTACGACGGCGAAGTGGAACACCGTGACTCCACCGGCAGCGGCGGCAAGATCGGTCCGGGCGACGTGCAGTGGATGACCGCCGCGTCGGGGATTCTCCATGAGGAGTTCCATTCCGCCGATTTCGCCCGGCGTGGCGGCCATCTGGAAATGGTCCAGCTGTGGGTCAACCTGCCGGCGAAGGACAAGCTCGCAGCCCCCGGTTACCAGACCATCGTCGCGGCGGACATCCCGCAGATCCCGCTGCCCGGCCATGCCGGCAGCCTGCGCCTGATCGCCGGTGAGTTCGACGGCCAGCGGGGCCCGGCACAGACCTTCACCCCGATCGACGTCTGGGACATCCGCCTGCAGGCCGGCAGGCACCTGGACCTGGACCTGCATTCGGGGCGCAATACCGCCTTGGTGGTGCTGCGTGGCACGGTCCAGGTCAATGGCCAGGAGCGGGTAGCGCAAGGGCAGTTGGCACTGTTGGAGCGCGAGGGCGACCTGATCAGCCTGCAGGCCGACAACGACGCGATCGTGCTGTTGCTCAGCGGCGAGCCCATCGACGAACCCATCGTCGGCCACGGCCCGTTCGTGATGAACAGCGAAGAGGAGATTCATCAGGCCTTCGTCGACTTTCAATCGGGCCGCTTCGGCCAGATGGACGCCACCGGTCACTGACCGGCAGCGCTGGCGCGGCGCGCATGGCCGACTAGGCTCTGCGAGTCGCGAGCTACCCCCCAATGTTCGCCCTCACGCAGCAGGTGCGGCCATGGGTTTAACCCCAGCCGGGTTACCCGGCATCGATCATTAACGAGGACTCACCATGACTAACGCCTACAAACGTCTCGACAAGGAAAATGCTGCTGTTCTACTGGTTGATCACCAGGCCGGCCTGCTGTCGCTGGTCCGCGATATCGAGCCCGATCGCTTCAAGAACAACGTGCTGGCCCTGGCCGACCTGGCCAAGTACTTCAAGCTGCCGACCATCCTCACCACCAGTTTCGAAACCGGTCCCAACGGCCCGCTGGTGCCGGAGCTCAAGGCGCTGTTTCCCGACGCGCCGTACATTGCCCGTCCCGGCCAGATCAATGCCTGGGACAACGAAGACTTCGTCAAGGCGATCAAGGCCACCGGCAAGAAGCAACTGATCATCGCCGGTGTGGTCACCGAAGTCTGCGTGGCGTTCCCGGCGCTCTCGGCCCTGGAAGAAGGCTTTGAAGTCTTCGTGGTCACCGATGCCTCCGGCACCTTCAACGCGCTGACCCGGGACTCGGCCTGGAACCGCATGTCCAACGCCGGCGCGCAGTTGATGACCTGGTTCGGCCTGGCGTGCGAGCTGCACCGCGACTGGCGCAACGACGTCGAAGGCCTGGGCACCCTGTTCTCCAACCACATCCCCGACTACCGCAACCTGATGACCAGCTACAACACCC
>NZ_MOAK01000045.1:71122-74957 GCF_003732485.1 Pseudomonas protegens | reverse complement strand
GCCAGAAAACCCCCGGCGGCGGCGGGCATCGCGCCCGCCGTTGCGTGGCAGGGCCTCATCAGCGGTTTTTGTCTTTTCCAGCTATACCTGCTCCAGCGTCTTTCGTGCGATCTTGCCGCCATTGTCCTGCTGGAGTTGCTCGATGCTTGCCCCCTTCGCCGATCACCTGCTGTTGGCCGCGTTGGCGCTGTTGCTGCTGGACCTTGCCCTGTGGCACCTGATCGGCAGCCACGGCGATCGCTGGAAGCTGGCGGTGCGGGTGCTGATCTTTTGCCTGTACAGCCTGATGCTGTTCAACCAGGGCCTGAGCCCCATGCAGACGGCGCCCTGGCCGGACGATGTGCCGTTGCACCTGGCGGCCACCGGTTTGCAGATCGGCTGGTGGCTGTTCGGCGCCCGGACCCTGACGGTGTTGCTGGGCACCCTGATGATGCAGCGAGTCGGCCACACCGGTCGGCTGTTGCAGGACTTGATGGGCGCGGTGATCTTCCTGATCGCCATCATCGCCGCCCTGGCCTACGTGCTGGACCTGCCGGTCAAGGGCGTACTGGCCACCTCCGGGGCGCTGGCGATCATCGTCGGCCTGGCCTTGCAAAGCACCCTCAGCGACCTGTTCTCCGGGCTGGTCCTCAATACCACCAAGCCCTACCAGATCGATGACTGGATCGCCATCGACGGCACCGAAGGCCGGGTGGTGGACATCGATTGGCGGGCAACCCGGCTGCAGACCTCCCAGGGCAGCATGGTGGTGATCCCCAACTCCCTGGCGTCCAAGGCCAAGATCACCAACTTCAGCCGCCCCAGCGATATCTACGGTTTATCCATCAGCGTGCAGGTCAGCCCCCACGCTCGCCCGCAGAAGGTCATCGAGGCCCTGGAACGGGCCATGCTCGGTTGCCGTTTCCTGCTCGGCACCCCGGCCCCCAGCGTGGCCGTGAAAAGCTCCGGCAGCAACGGTGCGGAATACGAGATCAGCGGCTTTGTCGCCACCATGGGGCAGAAGCGCGAAGTGCGAAACCAGCTGTTCGACCTGGCGTTCCGTCATCTGCAGGCCAGCGGCATCAGCCTGCTGTCCAGCGACGAGCCGGTGCAGAACCAGGCGCTGTCCCGACCTCGGGCGCTGCTGGATGCCTCCAGTATCTTTTCCACTCTGCGCCAGGAAGAGAAGGACACCTTCAGCCAGAACATGCAGCTGCAGACCTTCCGTGCCGGCGAAGTCATCCTGCCGGCGGGGGCGGTCAGCGATCACCTGTTCATCATCGAGTCCGGCGTGGTGTCGGTGACCATGCAGCGTGACGCCAAGCCCTTCGAAGCCGGGCGCATGGGCCCGGGTGAAGTGATTGGCGAAGCGGGTGTAGTGGCCGAGCAGGCCACGATCGCGGAGTTTTCGGCCAAGACCTTCTGCAGCCTGTACCGCATCGACAACGAGTTCCTCAAACCCTGCCTGGATGCCCGTCACGACATCGGCGACGCCATGAAGACCCTGCTGGACTTCCGCCAGCACATTGCCCAGGGCCTGTCCCAGTCGCCGCCCAAACCTGTGGCCAAGAAGGGCTTTCTGCAGTGGTTGCGCAGCCGCACCTGAGGGGCCGCCGGCGCTAGCCGGATTGGTCTGCTGAAGTTTCCCGGGATTGGTTATTGGTCCGCGCACGTGCGGGCCTTAAGGTGGCAGCACCTTGACCGCCCCCGGAGCGTCCCTCATGCAACCTCGTCTCGATTTCTACACCGCCTCCCCGGAGGCCCTCAAAGCCATGATCGCCCTGGAGACTGCGGTCTCCCGGCTACCCCTGGAAAAGTCCCTGGTGGAACTGGTCAAGCTGCGCGCTTCCCAGGTCAATGGCTGCGCCTTCTGTGTCGACTTGCATAGCCGTGACGCCCTCAAGCATGGCGAAACCGAACGCCGTCTGTTCGCCGTCGCCGTGTGGCGCGAGAGCCCCTTCTTCACCCCCCGAGAGCGCGCGGCCCTGGCCTGGACCGAAGCCCTGACCCGGCTCAGTGAAACCCACGCCCCGGACGCCGACTACGAGCTGCTGACCAGCCAGTTCAGTCCCAGCGAGTGCGTCGACCTGAGCCTGGCGATCTCCACCATCAACAGCTGGAACCGTCTGGCGGTGGGCTTTCGCAAACTGCCCCAGGACTGAGTCGGGGGCCTGTATTGCCCTGTTTCACTGGATAGCCTGTTCGCGCATCGTCCATTCGGACTAGGCAAGGCTGACGATTTTTCCTCGAATGCGACTCGCCATAGTGGCTTGCGGCGCGGGTGTTGCCACCCGCCACCTTCAGCAAGCAAGGCGTGAGCGATGGACTTTGCATTCAGCGACGAGCAGGAAATGATTCGTGCGTCGGCCGAGGCGTTTCTCGCCGACGTTTCCACCCCTGGCGCCGTGCGTGCGGCCATGGCCAGCGAGCTGGGATATGACCCGGCGCTGTGGCAACGCCTGTGCCGGGACCTGTGCTGGCCGGCAATTCATATTCCCGAAGAGTACGGCGGCCTGGGGCTGGGGTTCGTCGAGCTGGCGATCCTCCTGGAGCAGATGGGGCGCCGGTTGTTGTGCTCGCCATTCTTCGCCACCGCCTGCCTGGCCACTCCGGCCCTGCTTCTGGGAGCCTCGGCGGCGCAGAAGCAACGTTGGCTGCCGCGGATCGCCGAAGGCTCGTTCACCGCGACACTGGCCAGCAGCAGCGGCAATGGCTGGGGCGCTGAGCAGGTACAGGTCAGTGCACTGGCCGAAGGCGATGGCTACCTCCTCGATGGGGTGCTCGAACATGTGCCCGATGGCCACAGCGCGCAGCTGTTGATCATTGCCGCGCGCCACCCGCACAGCGTGGGCACCGACGGGATCAGCCTGTTCGCGGTGGAGGCCGGGCACCCGGCGATCCAGCGCCGGAGCCTGCCCACCCTGGACCAGACCCGGCGCCTGGGGCGCATCGAGCTGTGTCAGCTGTACCTGCCCGCAGAGCACCTGCTGGGGGACTACGGCACGGCCTGGCCGGTACTCGAGCGGGTCTTGCAGCTGGCCTGCATCGCCCAGGCGGCAGAGCAGATCGGGGGTGCCCAGCAGGTCTTCGACCTGACCCTGGCTTACATGCAGGAGCGTCGCCAGTTTGGCCGCCCGATCGCCAGCTTCCAGGCCCTCAAACATCGCGCCGCCGACCTGATGCTGCAACTGGAGTGTGCCCGTTCGGTCGGCTATTACGCCGCTTGCGTGGGGCAAGAGGTGCTGGCCCCGGCAGGCGACGCCCAGGTGGCCGAGGAGTTGCCATTGGCCGCGGCCCTGGCCAAGGCCCAGTGCTCGGAAAGCTATTACCAGTGCGCCGCCGAATCGATCCAGTTACACGGCGGCGTCGGTTTCACCTGGGAATACGATCCGCACCTGTACTTCAAGCGTGCCCGGGCCAGCGAGGCCTTTCTTGGCTCACCGGCGCTGTACCGCGAACAGATCGCCACACGGATTTTGGGGGAACAGCCATGAAGATCGGTTTCAGCCAAGAGGACGAGGCGTTTCGCCAGGAGGTGGCGCAGTGGTTGGCGGCCAACCTGTGCGGTGAGTTTGCCGCCCTGCGTTTTCGCGGCGGTCCGGGGGACGAGCACAGTTTTCCCGAGGCGCGCAAAGCCTGGGAGCGGCGCCTTGCCGAAGGGCGCTGGACCTGTGTCGGCTGGGCTGCGGAGCATGGCGGGCGCGGCCTGTCCATCAGCCGGCAGGTGATCTTCCATGAAGAATATGCCCGCGCCGGAGGGCCCGGACGCATGGGCCATATCGGCGAGGGCCTGGCGGGGCCGACCATCGCCGCCTTCGGCAACGAAGAACAGCAGCGCCGCCTGTTGCCGGGTATC
>NZ_MOAK01000045.1:56220-71063 GCF_003732485.1 Pseudomonas protegens | reverse complement strand
TGGCCAACGTCAAGACTCGGGCCCGCCAGGACCCGGCGAGCGGCGACTGGTTGATCAAGGGGCAAAAGGTCTGGACCTCCCTGGCTCACGAAGCGGATTGGTGCTTTGTCCTGGCCCGCACCGAAGCCGGCAGCGTCGGCCATCAAGGGTTGTCGTTCCTGCTGGTGCCCATGGCCCAGCCCGGCGTGCTGGTGCGCCCCATCGAACAGATGACCGGCACCTCGGAGTTCAACGAGGTGTTTTTCGATGACGCCCGCACCGCAGCCCAGAACATCGTCGGCCGTCCGGGCGAGGGCTGGAAGATCGCCATGGCTCTGCTGGGCTTCGAGCGCGGGGTTTCCACCCTGGGGCAGCAGATGCAGTTCCACAACGAATTGCAGCGGATCATCGATATTGCCCGCGGCAATGGCGCGGCCCGCGATCCGTTGCTGCGCCAGCGCCTGGCCGAGGCCTGGTGCGGCCTGCGGACCATGCGCTACAACTCGCTGCGCATGCTCAGCGGCCCTCAGGACGGCAGCCTGAGCCGCGAGGCCAGCATCTACAAACTGTTCTGGTCCACCTGGCATGCGCGCCTCGGCAAACTGGCGATGGACGTGCTCGGCGCCGACGCCGAACTGCTACCGGGAGCGCCTTATGCACTAAGTCCCGAGCAAGCGCTGTTCCTGTTCTCCCGTGCCGACATGCTTTACGGCGGCAGCAATGAAATCCAGCGCAACATCATCGCCGAGCGCGCCCTGGGCATGCCCCGGGAACCGCGCGCGGGTTCTTGATCGAGGAGTGTGTTCATGGCGGTTCCTGAATATGTAAAGGGCCACGGCCTGCTGCGGGGCAAGTCGGTGCTGATCACCGCGGCCGCCGGTGCCGGCATCGGCTATGCCGCGGCGTTGCGGGCGGCGGAGGAGGGCTGTCGGGCGCTGATGCTCAGTGACATTCATCCGGGGCGGCTGGCCGAGGCAGTGGCGGGCATTCGCCAGGCCACCGGGCTTGAGGCGGTGCACGGCGAGTTGTGCGACGTTGCCGACCAAGCCCAGGTCCAGCATCTGGTGGCCTGCGCCGAGCGCGAACTGGACGGGGTTGACGTGCTGATCAACAACGCCGGTCTTGGCGGCTCGCGACGCTTGCTGGACATGCCCGACGAGGAGTGGCAGCGGGTGCTGGATGTGACCCTCACCGGGACCATGCGCATGACCCGGGCGATCCTTCCGGGGATGATCCGCCGTGGTGCCGGGGTCATCGTAAACAACGCATCGGTGCTGGGGTGGCGGGCCCAGAAAGAACAGTCCCACTACGCCGCGGCCAAGGCCGGGGTCATGGCCCTGACCCGCTGCGCGGCGCTGGAAGCGGCTGAACACGGGATTCGCATCAACGCCGTCAGCCCGAGTATCGCCATGCACGACTTCCTGCGCCGCAGCGCACCGGCGGCGGTGCTTGAGCAACTGGCCGCCGGTGAAGCTTTCGGCCGCGCCGCCGAGGTCTGGGAAGTGGCCAACGTGATGATGTTCCTGGCCAGCGACTACAGCTCCTACATGACCGGGGAAGTGCTCTCGGTCTCCAGCCAGAGGGCCTGAACATGCCGCGGATCTTTGCCACGCCCGCTGCCCTGGCCGATGCCGTCGGCGAGGAGTTGGGCGTCAGTGACTGGCTGCTGCTGGAGCAGGGGCGCATTGACCTGTTCGCCGATGCCACCGGCGATCACCAATGGATTCACGTCGATCCGGTGCGGGCCGCCAGCGGGCCTTTTGGTGCCTGCATTGCACATGGCTACCTGAGCCTGGCCCTGGTCAACCTGTTCCTGCCGCAAATCGTCGAAGTCCGCGGGCTGGCGATGGGGGTCAACTACGGTTGCGATCGGGTGCGCTTCCCCGCGGTGATCAGCGTCGGCTCGCGGGTGCGCGGCAGTGCCCGGCTGGTGGCGGTGGAGCAGGTCAAGGGCGGGGTCCAGGCGACCCTGCGGGTCAGCGTCGAGATCCAGGGCCAGGAACGTCCTGGCTGCGTGGTCGACACCATCAGTCGTTACTACCCGGCCTGAACCGGCCAGTTGTCTATTCGAGGATCAGAGCATGAACCAAGCCGTCATCGTTTCCACCGCTCGCACACCGATCGGCAAGGCCTTTCGCGGAGCCTTCAACGACACCGAGGCACCGCGCATGGGTGGCCATGTGGTGCGCGAAGCGCTGCGCCGCGCCGGGGTCGAGCCCGGTGAAGTGGATGATGTGTTGATGGGCGCCGCCGCCCAGCAAGGCACTCAGGGCTACAACCTGGGGCGCCTGTGCGCGATGGCTGCGGGCCTGCCCGCGACGGTGGCCGGGATGGCTCTGGATCGCCAGTGCGGCTCGGGGCTGATGAGCATCGCCACTGCGGCCAAGGGCATCATGTGCGATGAAATCGAGATTGCCGTGGCCGGTGGCCTGGAGTCGATTTCCCTGGTGCAGAACAGCCACAAGAACACCTACCGCAATCAGAGCGTGGCGGTGATCGAGCAAGACCCGCGAGCCTATATCCCGATGATTGAAACCGCCGAGATCGTCGCCCAACGTTACGGTATCTCGCGCCAGGCCCAGGATGCCTACAGCCTGGAGAGCCAACTGCGCACCGCCCGTGCCCAGGAGGCCGGGCGTTTCGATCGGGAACTGGCGCCGATGAGCAGCCGCAAGGCGATCCTCGACAAGGCCAGCGGCGAAACCCGTTACGAAACCCTGACCCTGCAGCGTGACGAGTGCAATCGCAGCGACACCAGCCTGGCCAGCCTCAGCGCCCTGGAGCCGGTGTGGGGTGGTGGCGAGTGGTCCGGGCCCGGAAGCTTCATCACCGCCGGTAACGCTTCGCAGTTGTCCGACGGCGCTTCGGCCTCGGTGCTGATGAGTGCGCGGATGGCCGAGCGCCGCGGGCTGGAGCCCCTGGGTATCTACCGTGGCCTGGCGGTGGCCGGCTGCAATGCCGATGAAATGGGCATTGGCCCGATCTACGCGATTCCCAAGTTGCTCAAGCGTCACGGCCTGACGGTGGATCACATCGGCCTGTGGGAGTTGAACGAGGCCTTTGCCTGCCAGGTCCTGCACTGCCGCGACACCCTGGGCATTGCCATGGAACGCCTGAACGTCAACGGCGGCGCCATTGCCCTGGGGCACCCGTTCGGCATGTCCGGGGCGCGCATGGTGGGTCACGCCCTGATCGAGGGCCAGCGCCGTGGCGTGCGTTATGTGGTGGTCAGCATGTGCATTGGTGGCGGCATGGGGGCCGCCGCCCTGTTCGAAGTGGTCTAGGAGGCAGCAATGATCAGTAGCGAGCGAATCCAGGCGATCATGGCCGGCTACGTGCAAAAGGTGGATGCCGGCGACATCGAGGCGATTGTCGCGCTCTACGCCGAGGACGCCGTGGTGGAAGACCCGGTGGGCCAGCCAGCGTTGCGCGGCCTGGCTGCCATCGGCGACTTCTATCGCCAGGGGCTGGGCCAGATCAAGGTCGCGGCGACTCTCACCGGCCCGGTGCGGGCCACCCTCAACGGCTGCGGGGCAATGGCCTTTCGCGTCGATATGCTCTGGCAGGGCGAGCCCTGCTCGTTGCAGGTGATCGATGTCATGGAGTTCGACGAGCAGGGCCTGATCCGCTCGATGAAGGCCTACTGGGGGCCCGTCAACATCCAGCCACAGGGTTGAACGCCAGGGCGGCGGGGCGCCGTGTGCCTGCCTCGCCGCAACCTGCTACTTGAAGTCCGGATTCTGGGTGCGTCCGGTCTCGTAGAACGCCTTGAGGTTCTCGGCGATCTGCCTCACTACCTGGTTCATGGCTTTGCCCAGCAAGCGTTCCACCAGGCGGCCGCCGTGCATCTGGTAATGCAGGCTGGTGATGACTCGGGTCGCGGGCCCGTCGCCCAGCAACTGATAGTGGAAGCATGCCTGGCGAAAGGGAAAGGGCGCACCGGCCTGTTCCCGGTGCAGGCGCAGGACAAAGCCCTGGCCCTCCTGCCACTGCACCACGCTTTCATCCAGCCATTGCCCGCCTTTGCGAAATACCCGGCGGCTGGCGCCCACCTGCTGTTCCGGCCCCGGGTGCAGGCGGCAGCCGGTCAGCCCTGGAACATAATGCGGGGCCAGGCGCAGATCGCGCAGGATGGCCCAGGCAGCGGCGCTGTCGAGGTTGAGCAGGACACTGTGGCTGGCAATTGCGGGCATTAACGCCTCCTGGAAACGTTGAACGATCTGCCGCCAGCGGCGGCAGCGTTGGGCATACAGGGCTCAGGCCCGGGCCTGGGCCGCATCGAGAAAGGCCGGGCGTTCACCGCCGCCATGTACCAGCAGATCGCTGCCGCTGACATAGCGGGCCAGGGGCGAGGCCAGGTACAGGCAGGCATCCCCGATGTCTTCGGGGCGGGCCAAACGTTGCAGGGGAATGCCGGCGGCGACCCGTGCCAGGCCGGCGGCGTCGCCATAGTGCAAGGCTGCCTGCTCGGTGAGAATCAACCCGGCGCTGAGGCTGTTGAGGCGCACCTTGGGGGCCCACTCCACCGCCAGTGAACGAGTCAGGCTCAGCAGCCCCGCCTTGGCTGCGCCGTAGGCGGCGGTGCCGGGGGAGGGGCGACTGGCGCTGACACTGGCGATATTGATGATGCAGCCGCCTTCGGCCTGGGCCTGCATCACTCGATTGGCCTGCTGGCAGAGGTTCAATGGTGCCAGCAGGTTGAGGCGGATGATCGCCTCGCTGAAGCGCGGCGAGGCGCTGGCGGCTTCGGCATGAGGCGCACCCCCGGCATTGTTGACCAGCACATCGAGCCGGCCACAGCGCTCCAGTACCTGGTCGATCAGCGCCTGGGACTGTTCTGCCTGTCGCAGGTCACAGGTGATGAACAGGGCCTTGCGTGCGGCGCAGGCGGGCACCTGCTCCGGAGCCTGGCGCCCGCAGATCAGCACCGTGGCGCCACAGTCCAGAAAGCGCTGGCTGATGCCGCGCCCAACGCCCTTGCCACCGCCGGTGACCAGCACCACGCGGCCTTTGAAATCCATCGGATCGTGCATGCCTGCCTCGTTCTGGGCTGTTGTCGAGGCGTTGATCCTAGAGCGCGTGCCCTGGCCCTCCAACGTCCAAAGGGACTAGGTGGGCTAGTCCTGTCGGACGATGTTGCAGGCCCGTGGGCTGCCCACAATCGGCCCACTACAACAGGCCGGAGGACCGGAGATGAAGGCTTCAGCACAGGGGCGGACAGTGACGCTGCCCAACGGTATGCAACTGCATTACCAGGACATGGGCAGCGGCGATCCGGTGGTGTTCATCCACGGTAGCGGCCCGGGTGCCAGCGGCCATAGCAACTTCAAGGGCAACTACCCGGCGTTCGCCGCCGCCGGCTATCGCTGCATCGTTCCCGACCTGCCGGGCTACGGCGCCTCGGACAAACCGCTGGCCCAGTACACCCTGGACTTTTTCGTCGAGGCCCTGAGCGGCCTGCTCGATGCCCTGGACATTGGCCGCTGCGTGCTGATCGGCAACTCCCTGGGTGGCGCGATTGCCCTGCAACTGGCGCTGGACCAGCCACGGCGGGTCAGCCGCCTGGTGCTGATGGCCCCCGGTGGGTTGATGGACAAGGAGCAGTACTACCTGCGCATGGCCGGTATCCAGCAGATGGCCGCAGCGTTTGCCCAGGGGGCGTTGCGGGACGCCGCCGGCATGCGTCGCCTGCTGAGCCTGCAACTGTTCGACCCGAGCCTGATCAGCGACGAAACGGTCGCCGAGCGGGTCGCGGTGGTGCAGGAGCAACCCCAGGAGGTGCTGTCCACCATGCAGGTGCCGAACCTGACGGCGCGTCTGGCCGAGCTGAGTTGTCCGATCCTCGGTTTCTGGGGCGTCAACGATCAGTTCTGCCCGGTCTCCGGGGCGCAGACGTTGATGGAACATTGCCGGCAGATCCGCATGCTGCTGCTCAGCGAATGCGGGCACTGGGTGATGGTGGAGTATCGCCAGCTGTTCAACCGCCAGTGCCTGGACTTTCTTGCGGAGCCGCAGCCATGAGCCAAGCCCTGCAACAGCAGTACGGCGAAGAACTGTACCAGGCCCTGCGCCAGGGCCGGACCCTGGCACCACTGACCGAACGCTGGCCGACCATCAGCATCGAGGACGCCTACCAGATCTCGCTGTACGGCATCCAGCGGCGGGTGGCGGACGGCGACCGCATCGTCGGCAAGAAGATCGGCGTGACCTCGGCGGCGGTGCAGCGGATGCTCGGTGTGCACCAGCCGGATTTCGGCTTTCTTACCCAGGGCATGGCATTTGCCGACGGCGCGAACATTTCCCTGTCGGGCAACTGCCTGATCCAGCCTCGGGCAGAGGGCGAGATCGCCTTCAAGCTCAAGCACGATCTGCTGGGGCCCGGCGTCACCGAGGCCCAGGTGCTGGCCGCCACCGAATGGGTGGCGCCGTGCTTTGAAATCGTCGATTCGCGGATTCACGACTGGCGCATCTGCATCCAGGACACCGTGGCCGACAACGCTTCCTGCGGGGTTTTCGTGCTCGGGGAGGGGCGGGTCGACCCACGTCAGCTGGACCTGCCCAACCTGCGCATGCAGGTGTTCAAGAACCGCTGCCTGATCAGCCAGGGGCTGGGTTCGGCGGTGCAGGGCAATCCCCTGACCGCAGTGGCCTGGCTGGCCAACACCCTGGGCGCTTTCGGGATTGCCTTCAAGGCCGGGGAAATCATTCTCTCCGGGTCCCTGGTGCCCCTGGAACCGGCCCGGGCCGGCGATCACTTTTCCTTGACCATCGATGGCCTGGGCAGTGCCCGGGTGTCGTTCTGCGCCTGACCCAAGGGGGTATGCGAATGAGCAAGAAACTCAAGGCGGCCATTATCGGCCCGGGCAATATCGGTACCGACCTGTTGCTCAAGATGTGCCGTTCAGAATGGATCGAACCGGTGTGGATGGTGGGTGTCGACCCACAGTCCGCCGGACTCGAACGCGCCCGGGAGCTGGGCATCAAGACCACCGCGGACGGGGTGGCCGGTTTGCTGCCCCATGTCCTGGACGACGATATTCGCATCGCCTTCGACGCAACCTCGGCCTATGTCCACGCCGAGAACAGCCGCCAGCTCAATGCCCTGGGGGTGATCATGATTGACTTGACCCCGGCGGCCATCGGCCCGTTCTGCGTGCCGCCGGTGAACCTGCGGCAACACGCCCAGAGCCTGGCGCTGAACGTCAACATGGTCACCTGTGGCGGCCAGGCGACCATCCCCATGGTGGCGGCGGTGGCCCAGGTGCAGCCGGTCAGCTACGGCGAGATTGTCGCCACCGTGTCTTCGGCCTCGGTGGGCCCGGGCACCCGGCAGAACATCGACGAATTCACTCGCACCACCGCCGAGGCGGTGCAGCGCATCGGTGGTGCCCGGCGCGGCAAGGCGATCATCGTCATCAACCCGGCCGAACCTGCACTGATGATGCGCGACACCATCCACTGCCTGACCGACCAGGAGCCCGACCAGGCGGCGATCCGCGCCTCGGTGCTGCGCATGGTCAAGGAAGTGCAGCGCTATGTGCCGGGCTACAAGCTGATCAACGGCCCGGTGTTCGACGGCAACCAAGTGAGCATCTACATCGAGGTCGAGGGGCTGGGGGATTTCCTTCCCAAGTCCGCCGGCAACCTCGACATCATGACCGCCGCCGGCTTGCGCACCGCCGAGATGTTTGCCGAAGAAGCCCACCGGGGCGCCCTGCAACTGCCTGTTCGTTGACCGGAGAATTGCCATGAATCTGCAAGGTAGAAGCGTTGTTCTGCATGACATGAGCCTGCGTGACGGCATGCACGCCAAGCGCCACCAGATCAGCCTGGAACAGATGATCTCGGTGGCCACCGGGCTCGACGCGGCGGGGGTGCCGCTGATCGAGATCACTCACGGCGACGGCCTGGGCGGCGCGTCGCTGAACTATGGCCTGCCGGCTCACAGCGACGAGGAGTATTTCGCCGCGGTGATTCCGCAGCTCAGACAGGCCAGGGTCTCGGCACTGCTGCTGCCGGGCATCGGCACCCTCGACCACTTGCGCATGGCCCACGAGCACGGGGTGAGCACGGTGCGGGTGGCGACCCACTGCACCGAGGCCGATGTCTCCAGCCAGCACATCGGCATGGCGGCGAAGATGGGCCTGGATACGGTGGGGTTCCTGATGATGGCGCACATGCTCAGCGCCGAGAAACTCCTGCAGCAGGCGCAACTGATGCAGAGCTACGGCGCCAACTGCATCTACTGCACCGACTCGGCGGGCTACATGCTGCCCGATGAAGTCAGCGAGAAGATCGGCGTGCTGCGCCAGGGGCTCAACCCCGGGACCGAGGTCGGTTTCCACGGCCACCACAACCTGGGCCTGGCGATCGCCAACTCCCTGGCGGCGATCGAGGCCGGGGCGGCGCGCATCGATGGTTCGGTGGCGGGGCTCGGTGCCGGGGCCGGCAATACGCCGTTGGAGGTGTTTGTGGCGGTGCTGGAGCGCATGGGCGTCAGCAGCGGGGTGGATCTGTACGCGATCATGGATGTCGCCGAGGACCGGGTGGTGCCCATGCTCGACCAGCCGATCCGGCTCGACCGTGATGCGCTGACGCTGGGGTACGCCGGGGTCTACAGCTCGTTTTTGCTGTTCGCCAAGCGTGCCGAGCGCAAGTACGGCATCTCGGCCCGCGAGCTGTTGGTGGAGCTGGGCCGGCGCGGCACCGTCGGTGGCCAGGAAGACATGATCGAAGACCTGGCGCTGACTCTGTCCAGGGCCCGTGGCGTACTGCCCACCTGATGCAGGGGGCGCACCCTGGACACCCACATCGGGGGTTCAGGGCAGCAGGCCGCGTACCTGGGGCGGATAGCAGGGATTGGCGGCGCACTGGCTGAGCATGCTGGCGGCGTGGTATGCCGGTTGCTTGAGTAGCTGATATGCCGCGATGCCGACGGCGATCAACAGCAGCAGCAAAAGGGTGGATTTGCGCATGGTGAACCTCCACGGCAGTGTTGTTCTTGTAGCCCGACCTTATGCCGTGGCCCGTAGCCCGGCCTCGTCCGATTGGACTAGCCGGCGGGCCGCGAGACGGCGTGGGCCGACGAAGCTTTGGCCGCGCCTCAGCCCAGGGTGGCCACGCTGCGCAGGATCAGGCGCACCAGCATGGTCTGGCGGGTGACCCCGGTCTTGGAGAAGGTCGAGCGCAGGTGGGCGCGGGAGGTGTTGCGACTGATGCCCAGCTCCTGGGAGGCTTCGTCCAGGGTCAGGCCGTTGGCCAGGAGCATGGCCAGTTGGGTTTCGGCCGGCGTGAAGTCGAACAGCACCCGGACGATCTCCTGGGGCGCGCAGGACTGCTGCTCCGGGTCACTGATGAAGATCACTACCGTGGGGCAGCGCTTGCCTTCGCTCCAGGCCGACAGCGGCACCGAGCGTACGATGATGCCCAGGTCGGCGCGCCCCGAGGGCCGTTGCACCCGCAGCGCTTCGACCACCGAGGGGTTGCTGCGTTTATGCGACAGCAGCGACTGTTTCACCAGGCGGCGAAATTCCTGGGTGTCGCGGGCGGTGCCGACCTGCAGGCCGTCGTTGACCAGCTTGATGCCGTCCTTTTCCTGGATCAGCCGCTCGGCCACCTGATTGGTCTGCAACACCTTGCCGGTCTCGTCGAGGATGATGGTGCCGACCGCCATCTGGTCCACGGCGCCAGCATAGAGATTGCGCTCGGTTTCGATGCGGTTGAGCTTCATGTGCATCTTGATCGAGCGCTCCAGGTGCGGCACGAACTGCGCCAGCAGTTCCTTTTCCTGCTGGTCGAATGGCTGGTCGTCGCGTCCGCGGCTGATGCGCAGGCGACACTGGGCGCCTTCACTGGTGTTGATGTCGGCGCCCAGGATATGGAACACCCCCACCGGCTCCAGGAAGTTGCGGTAGAACTCCGATTGCAACCAGTCGTCGTTGGAGACGAACTCGGCCAGGGTCACCACCTGGCGGTTGGGCAGGTCGACGAACGGGTCGAGACTGAAGAAGTGAGTGTTGTAGGAGGTGGTGACCTCGCTGGAGCTGCCGGTGGTGTTGACCATCAGCCCATCCACCTGGGCGCTGGGCGGGCGCAGGATAAAGGTCACGTATTTGCTGTTCAGATGGAGGTTGAGCTGGTTGAGGAAGGTGGCCCATGGAATGTTTTCCATGGGCCCCTGGTAGAGATTGCCGATCAGGTCACTGAACGTCTCAAGGCTGAGGTTCTTCTGCATGGCGAAAACCGTTTTTATTATTGTTTGGGTAGTAGCGGTGGCCGAGAGTAGGGTCGGCATCGCTGGCGCGCAATGGTTCTTGCAAAGCATCTGATCGGCAGCTCTCCGGGGCGGATCAGGGGTGAAAAAGGCCCTGTGTCAGAGGTTCTGGCCCTCGCGTACGATGAAGTCCCGTGCCTCCTGGGTGCTGGCCGGCAAGGCTTCGATATCGGTGTAGAACTGCTCGTACCATTTGCGCAACTGGTACACCGGGCCGTCACCGTCGCACAGCAGCGGATTGTCCACCCGGGTCTTGCTGTGCCAGATCGCCACGTCCTCGTAGAAGGCTTCCTGGGCCTGTTGCACATAGGCCTTGGCCATCGCTTGGTTCTGTTCTTCGCTGAGGCCGGGGATCTTCTTCACCAGCACTCCGTAGCGCAGGGTGAAACTGTCCAGGTCGATGGGTACGTGGCAGTTGAGCAGGATCGAATGGATCGGCTGGCCGTTCATCGCGCCGGTCATTTCGGTGATCTGGTAGGCCGGGCCGAAGTAGGTGGCGGTGGTGCTCAGCTCGCTGTCGCCGGACAGGCGTGCGCTGCGGGCGCGCATTTCCTGGGTGGCCAGATGGCCTTCGAAGCGGTTGCTGAAGGCCTGCACCGGGGCACCATGGACTGTGCCGAAATGCGCCATGTCGGCGACGTTGTCGATCAGTTCACGGCAGTTGGTTTCGATCTTCAGCTCCGCCACTTCCCAGTGGGCCCATTGTTCGTCGAAGCAGGCGTCGATCCGCGGTATGCGCTGCTGCTCGATGGGCGGGTTGCCTTGGGGATCATTCCAGACAAACAACAATTGGTTCTCCTCCATCAGCGGCCAGCTCTTGATCCGTGCCCGTGGCGGAATCCGCTTGGCATAGGGAATGTCGTCGCAGACGCCGTCGGCGCCCCAGCGCCAGGCATGAAACGGGCAGCGCAGCGCGTTGCCTTCGATGCAGCCGGTGCTCAGGTCAGCGCCCATGTGCGGGCAGTAGCCGTCAAGAATGTGCAACTGACGGTCTTCGCCCTCGAACGCCACCAGCCGGGTGCCGAACACATCCAGGCGGTGGGCCTTGCCGTCGCGGTACTGGGCGGCCAGCCCCAGGCAATGCCAGCCTCTGGCGTAGCGTGATTGCAGGGGTTGAGTCTCGATTCGGTGCAGGATGTTCATCTCTTGTTCTTCTCCGGGTCACGGTGGGGCCGCCGTGGCCTCAGGCAGAAGCCCGGCGGTGCTTGCACTCCTGATCGATTCTGCCGCCCCTGTGCCTTGGGGCATCGTCTGAATGGACGATGGCCAGTGCCGGTCAGCCGGCTCTACTGGGGCCTTTGACCACCGCAGGAGTTATCGATGAGCAGTCAAACAGGGCAGGTAGCAGTGATTACCGGCGCCGCCAGCGGGATTGGCCGGGGCCTGGCCGAAGAGGCCGCACGGCGTGGCATGCGCCTGGTGCTGGCGGACCTGGATGCCCCCGGGCTGGCTCGGGTCTGTGACGCCTTGCGGGCCAACGCAACCGAGGTGGTGAGCCGGGTTACCGATGTCGGGCAACTGGCCCAGGTCGAGGCCTTGCGCGATTGCGCCGTCGAGTCCTTTGGTGGTGTCGACCTGCTGTTCAACAATGCCGGGGTGATGCAGACCGGCTACAGCTGGGAGATCAGCCAGACCCAGTGGCAGCGCATGCTCGACATCAACCTCAACGGAGTGATCCACGGCATCCGCAGTTTCCTGCCGCTGCTGCTGCGCCAGGGCCGTGGTGGCCATGTGATCAACACTGCGTCCCTGGCCGGCTTGCTCAGCAGCCCGTTGCTGGCGCCTTACAACGTCACCAAGCAGGCGGTGGTGGCGCTTTCGGAAACCCTGCATTACGAACTGGCGCTGCTGGGCGCGCCCATCGCGGTTTCGGTGATCTGCCCGGGGCCCGTGGCCAGCGCCATCATGGGTTCGAACCAGCACAGCGATGCCGCTGGCGACGGCTTGAGCCAGTTGCTCGATGGACGCATTCGCGAGGGCATGAGCCCCGCCGAACTGGCCGCGCTGGTGTTCGATGCCATCGATGCCAAGCGTTTCTGGGTTCTGCCCCACAAGGATTTCAAGGAGGCCCTGCAGCGCCGGGTGCGCAGCATCCTCGACGAAACCAATCCGCAGTTCCGTATGCCTGACACCGAGGGGGCCGGCCATGTCTCTTGATCCGCAGATCGCCGCTGTATTGCAATCGCTGGAGGGCTTGGCGCCGCCGGACTTCAGCCAGCTGGACGCGGCCCAGTACCGGCAGTTCGCCGACAACCTGATGGCCATGCCCCCTGGCGCGGCCATGCATGAAGTGCGCGAGTTGCGCGTGGCCGGCGATGTCGGCGAACTGGATGCCCGGCTCTATCGTCCGCTGGACCAGGGGCGCCTGCCGTTGCTGGTGTTCTTTCATGGTGGCGGTTTCATCATGGGCACTCTCGACACCCACGATTACCTGTGCCGGGCCCTGGCCAGCCAGACCGGGGCCGTGGTGGTGTCGGTGGCTTATCGGCTGGCGCCGGAGGCGGCTTTCCCGGCCGCGCCGCTCGATTGCTACGCGGCCACGTGCTGGCTGGTGGAGCACGCGGCCGAGCTGGGTATCGACGGCTCGCGCCTGGCGCTTGCCGGGGACAGTGCCGGTGGCAACCTGGCCTTGGCGGTCAGCCGCCTGGCATCGCAGCGCCAGGGACCGAAGATCCGCCACCAATGCCTGTTCTATCCGGTACTCGACGCCGCGTGCGACAGCCCGTCCTACCGCGACTTTGCCGAAGGCTACATGCTGACGGCCGCGATGATGAGGTGGTTCTGGAGCCTGTACGGTGCCGGAGCCTCCCTGGTCGATGAACCGCTGGCCTCGCCGTTGCGCGCGCAAGATCTGGGCGACCTGCCGCCCACGACCTTGATCAGCGCCGGGTTCGACCCGCTGCGCGATGAGGGCGAAGCCTTCGCCAGGCGCTTGCAGGCAAGCGCAGTACCGGTTCGGTTGCAGCGCTGCGAGGGGATGATCCACGGCTTCATCAGCCTGTCGCCCTTTGTCGAACGCGCCGCCCAGGTGCTGGCACAAGCAACGGCAGAGCTGCGCAAGGCGCTCGGCTGAAGCGACAGCGTCGGCCTTCGGGTGGCGAAGCCCGATACCAAAGCCCGACGCCTGGCGTCGGGCTTTGGCGTTGCGCGAAAGTGCCCGGCCAGGCGTCAGAATCGATATTGGCTGGTGGGCAGTACATCGATCTTGTCGAAGTCGATAAAGCGCGCACAGCTTTGCATCATGGCCGCCAGGTTTTTCTCGAACCGTGCTTCGTCCCCCGTTGCGTCGAAGAAGGCCTGGGGGTCGGTCATCGCCGCGGGCGGGAAGCATTCCTCGACAATGGCGTCGATGGGCGGCGCGTCCGGGGTCAGGGCCGCCACCACCAGGTTCTGCACGTACTGGAAGTTGTCCTGGGTGACGATGGCAACCTCTGTGTGCTGGTTGCGCCATATCTCCAGCCAGGCCTGCGGGGTCAGGCGCGGCGGGCGTGTCAGCAGGGCCACCTGGGCGAAGCCGTAAGTCCGCTCACCGGGTGAGGGAGGGAAACGGGTGTTGCGGATCGCTTCGGACTCGCACACCAGATAGGCCGCCAGGCGGGTCGTGGCCTGTGCCAATACCCGGTCGAAAGGCGCCCGGGGAGCGGCGTTGGCGCTGTCCAGCCACAGCGACAGGCAGGCATCCGGCAGCGGTGGCCGGTTCTCCTGGCGCAGGGCCGCAGCGGGAGCGACTTCGCTATCCGCCAGGTTCAACTGCAGGCCCTGGGCGCCCAGGGCTTGCAGTTGCCCTATGACCTCGTGGCGCACGTGCCGGGCGAATGTTTCATCGGTGCTGCTGGGGTCACGCCAGAGCAGATAGATGACTTTTTCCATGGCGGGCAGATTCCTCTGTTGATGGTCGACGGCAGGTGGGTCCTGCGAAGGACAGGGTCGGGCCTGAGCTACTTTGCCGAATCCACCAAACGGACTAGTGCCCGTGGGGCAACCGCTTCGTGAGTGGGGCCGAGCGCCCGGGGCTAGTCCCAACAGACGATCAGCCGGCGCCGGCCGGTCGATACACTTCCTGGCATGTGCGGCTGGTGAATAAGCACGCACGATGACCGCCACCCGGCGTCGATCCACGATGATTGCGAGGCCTGTGCCATGACTCTTGAACAACGTATTGCCCGTCTGGAGGCGCTAGAAGCGATCCGCCAGTTGAAGCACCGCTATTTGAATGCTTGTGACTTGAAGCAGGTGGAGGTGATCCGCGACTGCTTTGCCGAGGGCCAGATACTGATCGACTACGGCCCACTGGGCAGCTTTCGCGATCGCGACAGCTTTCTCGCGCTGTATCAGGAACTGGCTTGCCAGCCACGAGTGATCGACATCCACCACGGCGCCAACCCGGAGATTGAATTGCTCGGCGAGGATCAGGCCCGGGGCCGGTGGGCGCTGTACTACTTCAACCTGGATGGCGAGAGTGGCGCCACGCGCCAGTTGGGGGGGATCTACCAGGACCGCTACCGGTGTATTGCCGGGCAATGGAAGCTGGTCGAATGCTGTTTCAGCGCGCACTCGATGGTGGCAGGGCAAGTAACAGCCTGAGCCTGAA
>NZ_MOAK01000045.1:51641-56177 GCF_003732485.1 Pseudomonas protegens | reverse complement strand
GCCCCGCCAGTCGGCGCGATAGCCAGCCCGGGAGTGTGAACCGCCCGGGGCCGGCCGGGGTTCAGCGGGTACCGAGCTTGCGCAGGTTGCCCGGGGTGAAGTCGTCATCGACGAAGTTGCTGGCATTGAGCTTGGCCGGTTTCTGATCCACCAGCAGTCGGTCGACCAGGTAGGAGCCGGCGATCAGGTCCTGGTAGATCCCCAGGCGCGCCTGGTAGCGCTGCATCTCATAGGCGTAGACCGAGGTTTGCATGTTGGTGCGCCACAGCTGGCCACGGCTGTCGTAGTTGTCGGCCAGGGTGGCGGCCCAGGTGTCCTCGTCAAGGTAGAGCACGCGCTTGGCATAGATATGCCGGGCGCCTTCCTTGAGGGTCGCCTGCAGGACCCAGACCCGGTGCTTCTCGTAGCGCATGTACTGCGGGTTGACGTGGCCGGTGGTGGCGAGAATCTGCGCAAGATTCACGCTGGAATCGTCGATCCGGTAGTTGTGATAGGGAATGTAGATCTCTCGTTTGCCGATGATGGTCCAGTCGTAGCGGTCCGGAGCGCCGTTGAACAGACGGTCCTCGTCCTGCACGCGAAAGCCTCCGGCGCCGGTGGGCGAGTCATAGGCAACCGTTGGTGCGCGTCGCACCCGGCGTTGCCCGGGGCTGTACTGCCAGGCCTGGCGCGGCGCGGCGGTGGGGGTGATGAACTCGCGACCGACGATGATCTCGCCCTTCTTGCGGATCGGCTCCAGGGTGGTCAGAAGAAAGTTGGTGAGCACGCCGTTGGCGCTTTCCGGGGTCTTGTCCGGGGCCGACCAGATCGAATAGATCTTGTAGTTGACCTGCTCCAGCACCTGCTCCTTGTTGGAGTACACCACCGCCTGCTGGTAGTTGGCCTCTTCGGTGTAGGCGCGGCCGGCCAGGGTGTGGTTGAACATCAGTTCACTGCCGTTTTTGGGGATCGGGAACGGCGAGGCGGCCCAAGCGTTGCGGGTGTCGTTGCCGTCGTTGATCAGCTCGGCGTTGACGGCGTTTTTCCTGATGTCGTCATACAGCCGCTGGTCGAAGCGAAAGTCCCGGTGGCTGGGGTATACCGGCATGGTGAAGGTCTGCGGGTAGCGTTTGAACAGCGCCTTCTGCCCATCGGTGAGGTTGGCGGCGTACTGCTGCATGTTCGCCGCGGTGATCACGAACAGCGGTTTTTCCGCCGCATAAGGATCGGGGTAGGGGCTGCCGGGGCCGTCGTACTTGAGCTGAGGGGGCAGGCCCAGCCACTTTCCCGACCAGGCAGGAATGCTGCCGTCGGCGTTGCCGGCCCGCTCCGCACCCATGGGGGTCAGGTCCCGGTCTAGCCGGGCGGCTTCCTCGGGGCTGACCTTGGCCTGGGTCGCCAGGCTTGCGGCCAGCAGGCTGGCGGCCAGGGTCGTGCGCAACAACTGAGTGTAGATAGTGCTCGACATGCTGTGCTCCTTGGGGCAGGGAATCAGAACCGGTACTTGAAGTTGAGGGCGAGGTTGTCGCGGTCCGCCAGCGGGCTGTTGTTGGCGTTGCCCAGGTAGGCGTTGTAGCGGGCCTCGATGGTGAAGTTGCCGAGGTAGCGCCAGGAGCTGCCGATGCTTGCGCGGTCGTCGCCCTGGCCCGAGTTGATCGAGCCCACCAGGGAGCTGTCGTTGTGCGCGGCGGTGCTGAAGGTGATCGGGACCGAGAGGTCCCAGCCGGTGAACACATCGTTGTAGTCAAAGCTGGCCTGCACTGTGTAGCCCCAGGCCGAGCGGTCGTAGAGCAGCTTGTCGGTACCCGGGAGGCTGAACCCCGGGGCCAGCTGGGTCGGCTGCGAGCTGTCGTTGCTCAGCACCTGGTTGTACACCAGCTCGCCAGTCAGGGTGGTGTTGTCGGCCCAGGACGTGGGCCCCAGCACTTCGATCACCGAAACCTGGGCTTGCAGGGTCTTGGCTCGCACCGGGCTGGCGAAACCGTTGTCCACCATCACCGGCTGGCCGTCGCGGTAGCTGACCTCGCCGGCGATGCTGGTGTCGCCAAGCACCGTGGAGAAGCTCGCGCCGTACTGATCGATGTTGTCGAAGTAGATTGCCCGGTAGCTGCCCAGCTGGCTCTGGAAGTCCAGGGACGGGGTCTTGTCGTGGTAGCGCGAGTAGTACAGGCCGAACTCGGTGTTGTTCAGCGATTCGGCGGCGTAGGTGAAGGCCAGGCCGTATTGGCCGCTGTTGCTCGGGGTGTCGTTCTTCAGGCGGTGGACAAAGCCTGTGGCGTCGTTTTCGCCGCCGCGATCGATGTAGTCGGTGGTGGAGAAAAAGCTGCCCACGCCGAACAGGTCGGTCTTCTGCCACTGGTACTGGTAGTAGGCCTGGACGTCCAGGCTGTCGCTCAGGCTGAACTGGGTGAACAGCTGGCCCACCGGCAGCAGCACTTCCTTGACCTCGACCCCGGGGGTGGTCGACTTGGTGGCGTCCACCGGGCTCTGGGCCGCGGAGATCCCCGGGTAGAACAGGCTTTCGCCCCAGCTCACCACCTGCTTGCCCAGGCGCACGTTGAGGTTGTGCCCGGACAGGTTCCAGGTGCCATAGGCATAAGCGTCCAGCAGGCGCAGGTCGTTGCGGTGCTGGTCGATGGTGTCCTGGGAAAAACGCTCGGGACGGCTGCAGTTGCCGCCGGCAAAGCAGTTGGAAGTGCCACTGGGGTTGTCGTTGTCGCGGTCGTAGAC
The DNA here is from genome assembly GCF_003732485.1 of Pseudomonas protegens. Lineage (GTDB taxonomy): Bacteria > Pseudomonadota > Gammaproteobacteria > Pseudomonadales > Pseudomonadaceae > Aquipseudomonas > Aquipseudomonas protegens_B. The sequence continues at coordinate 53,468 of NZ_MOAK01000045.1, read as the reverse complement.
GTTGTCGTAGAAGCCGTCGGCGCGAATGAAAAAGCCGTAGTCGTCACGCCAGCGCAAGTTGGCTTCGGTAAGAAAGCCGCTGCGATTGTTGATCAGGCTGCCCCTGGCGAAAGCGTTGTCGCCATCGTTGCCGTTGGCATTGGCCACCAACTTGTGGCTCCGGGATTCGGTACGCCAGGCCAGGCTGTAGGTCAGGGTGGTGTCCCAGTCGACAGTCAGATCCTCGTTGGGCTGGAAGGTCATGGCGCTGGCCGGTCCGCCCAGCCCGCCGGCAAGTATCAGCAGGGCAGTGTGCAGTCGGGGGAGTAGCGATGGTGGGGCGATTATTGTTTTTGTCATCTCGTCCTCGTGCCCAGGTCAGGCCCGCCCGACCTGCGATGTAAGGGGGGGGAAGTGCAGCAGGAGCGACTATGGAAGCAGCGGCCCGCCCGGACATCGTCCAACCAGACTAAGTGTTTTGGCCGTGGCGGGCGCTAGTCCCATTGGACGATGCCCGGGCCTTGAGGCTGCCGAACAATCCCGGGACCGACTGCGCCGGAGTCCGGGCCGGTGGCGGCGGCTTCCTGCCTGTAGGCGCCTTGCGGAGATGCGCGGATGAAACACGCCAAGATCAAATGGGATGAGTGCTGCGATGTATTGGTGATAGGTTCCGGCGCTGGAGGCATGACCGCCGCGCTGCGGGCCCATGACCTGGGGCTGAACACGTTGCTGATCGAGAAGAGTGGCGAATACGGCGGCACCTCGGCGGTGTCCGGCGGTGGCATCTGGATTCCCGACAACCACCGGATCCAGGCCCTGGGCGGTAGCGATTCGGTGACCGAAGGGATCGCCTATGTCCGCGCGGTGACCCACGGCGAGATCGACGACGGGCGCATCGAAGCCTATGTTGAGCAGGGCCGGGACATGGTCCGCTACCTGGAGGCGCAGACCCGGGTGCGCTTCGAGGCCCAGCCCGCTTACTCCGACTACTACCCGCAGGTGCCCGGCGGCAAGCCCGGCTATCGCTCCATGGACCCGCAACCCTTCGATGCCGCCGAGCTGGGCGAGGAGTTCCTGCGCATGCGGGCGCCTTCCCCCGGCACGCTGATGATGGGGCGCATGGCGATGACCATGAAGGAGGCGCAGGTGCTGCTGTGTCGTGGTCCCGGCTGGCTGCGCCTGACCCTGCGGGTGATGTGGCGCTACTGGCGTGATCGCGAGGGGCGGCGGCTGTCGCGTCGCGACCGTTTCCTGACCCTGGGCAATGCCCTGGTGGGCGCCTTGCGCTGTTCGCTGCAGGATCGCCAGCGGCCGCTGTGGCTCAACTGCGCCTTGCAGGAACTGCTGATTGTCGGTGAGCGAGTCGGCGGCGCGCGGGTCTGCCGCGACGGCCAGACCCTGAACATCAAGGCGCGCCACGGGGTGATCATCGCCGCCGGTGGCTTCGAGCGTAACCAGGCCATGCGCGAGCAGTACCTGCCGCAGCCGTCCCAGGCCCAGTGGAGTGCCACGCCACCGCACAACACCGGCGACGGTATTCGTGCCGGCCAGGTGATTGGCGCCCGTACCGCCTTGATGGACCACGGCTGGTGGGCGCCCACTACCCGGGTTGCGGGTGAGGAAAAGCAGCGCGCGCTGTTCGTCGAGCGCACCTTGCCAGGCTGCGTGCTGGTGAACTCGGCAGGGCAACGCTTCGTCAACGAGGCGGCGCCCTATACCGATATTGTCTATGCGATGTATGAGAGCAACCGGGCCGAAGCGGTCAGCGTGCCGTGCTGGATGATCTTCGACGCCGAGTTCCGCCGCAAATACCCCTGCGGCGCGTTGTTGCCCGGTTATGCCCAGCCC
>NZ_MOAK01000045.1:43490-51629 GCF_003732485.1 Pseudomonas protegens | reverse complement strand
CTGGCGGCTGCCGGAACACCTGCAGGACTACTTCTACAAGGCCGCCAGCCTGCCGGACCTGGCGGCGCAGATCGGCATCGACGGCCCGGGCCTGATGCGTAGCATCGAGCGTTTCAACATCATGGCCCGGGAGGGCCGGGACCAGGATTTCAACAAGGGCGAGTCGCTGTTCGATCGCTACTACGGCGACCCCCACGTCGGCCCCAACCCTTGCCTGGCGCCCTTGCTCAAGGCGCCGTTCTACGCGGTGCGGGTGGATGCCGGGGACATTGGCACCAAGGGCGGCCTGCTGACCGATGCCAACGCCCGGGTGTTGCACGAGGACGGCCATCCGATCCTCGGCCTTTACGCAATCGGCAACAGCGCCGCATCGATGATGGGGCGCACGTATCCGGGAGCCGGCTCGACCATCGGCCCGGCGATGACTTTCGGCTATATCGCCGCCAATCACATCAAGGCGCAAAGCCTGCGCCAGTCGCAGCCGGCGTCCTTTCTGGCAAGGAGCAGTCAATGAAGAGCAAGCAACCCCAGGTGGCCCTGGTCACCGGTGCCAGTCGCGGCGTGGGCCGTGGCATCGCCCTGGCCCTCGGGGCACAGGGCATGACCGTCTATGTGACCGGGCGTGCGCCGGAAAAGGCCGGGGCACGGCTTTATGAACAGGCGCTGCAAGGTTCATTGGCGGACACCGCGGCAGCCATTACCGCCGCCGGTGGCCGGGGCATCCCGGTGGTCTGCGAGCATGCCGACGACGCCCAGGTGCAGGCACTGTTTGCGCGGATCGCCGAGGAGGCCGGCCACCTCGATCTGCTGGTCAATAACGTGGCCGCCATCCATGAGCGCTTGATCGAGCCCGGGCCGTTCTGGGACAAGCCTCTGGAGTTGGTGGATATCCTCGATGTCGGCCTGCGTTCGGCCTACATCGCCAGTTATTACGCCGCGCCGTTGTTGCTGCGCAGTGCCCAGGGGCTGGTCTGTTTCACTTCGTCGTTCGGCGCCGGCTGCTACATGCACGGCCCCGCCTACGGAGCGCAGAAGGCCGGTTGCGACAAGCTGGCGGCGGACATGGCAATCGATTTTGAAGGGCGTGGCGTGGCGGCGCTGTCCCTGTGGCTGGGGCCGCAGTTGACCGAGCGCACGCGGATTGTCGGCGAGCACCACGGCGAGCAGTACCAGGCCTTTCTCGCGGACGCCGAGACCCCGCAGTTCAACGGCCGGATCATTCATGCGCTGCTCAATGACCCCGGGCTGATGAGCCTGTCCGGGCAGACCCTGATCACCGCGGAAATCGCCCCGGGCTATGGCATCAGCGAGGATCAGGGGCGTCAGCCGCCGTCCCATCGCTCATTGCTGGGCGAGCCCCGACGCCAGCATCCGGCGCGAGTGATATAAACCCCGGCGCAACGAGCGCAAATCAGCCGGTGGCGAGGGAGCTTGCTCCCGCGGGGGGCGGAGCCGGCCCAATGCCAGCCACCGGGTTTCGGCACTCGCACATTGATTCAGGCGTTCCACAGGCACCGCGCAAAGCGGCGGCAAAAACGCGGCAGTCAGGCTCCGCAGGCTGGCCCGTCCCCAGGAGGGACGCGCCTCGCCACCCTCAATTGCGGCTTTCGGCCCACTGGCGCAACACCTGCTTGGTCACCTTGCCCGCCGCGTTCAGCGGCATGGCTTCCAGTATCTGGATTCGTCGCGGCACCTTGTAGTTGGCCATCTGTTCCCGGCACCAGCCCAGCAGTGCTGTCGATTCCAGGAGTTGTCCCGGCGTGGCCAGGACAAAGGCCATGGCCACTTCGCCGAGGCGCTCGTCCGGTATACCTATTACCGCCGCCTGGGCCACCCCGGGAAACTTCAGCAGGCACTGCTCGATTTCTGCCGGGTAGACGTTGAAACCGCCGGTAATGAACATGTCCTTGAGGCGGTCGGTGATACGCAGGTAGCCCTGCTCGTCGAGGACCCCGACGTCACCGGTATTGAGCCAGCCATCGGCGTCCAGCACTTCCTGGCTGGCTTGCGGGTCGTTGAGGTAGCCCTGCATCAGGTTGTAGCCGCGAATCTGTATTTCCCCGGGGACATTGGGCGCTTGGCACTGGCCGTCGGCGGCGACGATCCGCACCTCTACCCCGGGCATCGCCCGGCCGCTGGTCTGGGCGACTCGCAGCGGATCGTCGCCGGGGCGGCAAATGGTGGCGAAACCGCAGACTTCGGTCAGGCCGTAGGCCGTGACGATGGTGGCAAAGCCCAGCTCGTCGCGCATGCGTCCGATCATGTCCACCGGGATCACCGCGGCACCGGTCACCGCCACCCGTAGTGAGGACAGATCGTAGGCATCGCGCCGGGGGTGAGCCAGTAGCGACTGATAAAGCGTCGGCGGGCCGGGCAGCACGCTGATGCGCTGGCGCTGCACGCATTCGAGCACCGCGTCGACGTCGAACACCTGCTGGGGAATGATGGTCGCACCGCGCATCAGTGCCGCCAGCCAGCCCGCCTTGTAGCCGAAGGAGTGGAAGAACGGGTTGACGATCAGGTAGCGATCGCCTTCGCCCAGGCCGACCACCTCGCTCCAGTCGCGCACTACCCGCAGATTCTGCCCATGGCTGGTCATCACGCCCTTGGGCTTGCCGGTGGTGCCGGAGGTGAACAGTACATCGGACAGGGTTTGCGGGCCGAGCTGCTCCTGACGCAGGCGCAGGCTGCTGCCGGGCACTCGGCTGGCCAGGGCCATGAAACTGTCCCAGTCCAGGGCCGCCGGCGAGGGCGAGCGCAGGCTGATGATCTGGCGCAGTTCAGGCAGGCTTTCGCCGGCGAGCATCTGCGGATAGTCGACGCCGAGGAACTCACCGATGGCGAACAGCACGCAGGCGCCGCTCTGGCGCAGGATATAGCCGGCCTCGTTGCCCTTCATCCGGGTGTTGAGCGGCACCAGGGCGGCGCCGACGCTGTGCAGGGCGCCGGCGGCGACAATCCACTCCCAGGTATTGGGGGCCCAGATCGCCACCCGGTCCCCGGCCTTGACCTCCAGGGCCAGCAAGGCCCGGGCGGCCTGCTGGCGCAGGCGGTCGAGCTGCAGGTAACTGATGCTGCCGGCGTCCTCGATGGCCGGGCGGTCGCCGTAGGCCAGGGCTGCCCGGGCGAACAGATGAGCGATGGTGGGAGCGTTGAGCGCAGACGGCATGGTGCCACCTCAGGCAGAGGATTGTTGAACGAAGGGGGAGGCGGCCTGGCAGAGAGCCAGGCCGCTAAGAACCTGTTCACGATCTGCTGCGCTTAGCTCATGCGGCGTTAAAAATGCCTGAGCGTCGCTCGCTAGATCGTGAACAGGCTCTAACCACTCAGGCTGGCGGTGGCGCGAAGCGGCGGCCGGCAGAGAAACCGCCATCCACGGCGATCATCTGGCCGCTGACGAAAGAGGCCTCGTCGGAGGCCAGGAACAGCGCCACGGCGGCCACTTCTTCCGGTTGCCCGGAACGGTTGAGCATGTGCTGGGAAGCGAAGTAGGCGTGGAATTCGGCCTGCTCGCGGACCATGCTGGTCATCGGCGTTTCGATCAGCCCCGGGCACAGGCCATTGACGCGGATGTTGGCGTAACCGTAGTCCACCGCCATGGAGCGGGTCAGCTGGTTGATACCGCCCTTGGACACGTTGTAGGCGACATTGCCGTCGCAGCCTTGCAGGCCGAAGATCGAGCCAATGTTGATGATCGAGCCGCCGCGTTGCGCCTCCATGGCTCCCAGCAGGTACTTGCTGGTGAGCATGCTGCCGGTCAGGTTGATGTCCAGCACCCGTTGCCAGTTGGCGGTGCTGGTCTGGGTCACGCTGCCCTGGTCGGCGACGCCCGCGGCATTGACCAGCACATCGACCCGGCGATAGTGGCCGATGATTTCTTCCATCACCTGCTCGACCTGGGCCTCGTCGCGCACGTCGAGGGTCATGAAGCGCCCGGGAAAGTCCGCCGGTGCGTTGCCGATGTCCAGCCCCACCACCTGGGCACCCTCCGCGGCGAAGCGCCGGACGCAGGCCAGACCGATACCTGAAGCCGCGCCGGTGACCACCGCGACCTTGTTTTGCAACCGAGCCATGCATACACCTCTTTTATTGTTGTAGGCCAATCCTGGCGGTCGAGTCTAATCGTTGCCCGGCGCTGCCGGGTCGTCCGTTGAGACTAGAGGCGCAGGCGCCCCTAATCCGGAAAGCGCACCCGCACCACCGGCGTGTCGGGGTGGCTCTGGCAGGCCAGCGTCCAGCCATCGGCCAACTCCTGGGCACTGAGCACGGCGTTGTGGGCCAGCCGTGTGCGGCCCTGTTCCACCCGGCACATGCAGGCGCCGCAGATGCCTTCCTCGCAAGACGCCGGCACCTCCAGCCCGGCGGCCCGGCAGCTTTGCAGCAGAGTCTGCCCCGGGTGCCAGGCCAGGCTGTGGGCCTGGCCGTCGAGTTCGACGGTCAGGCTCTGGCAGGACTGCCCGGCGGCGTGCTCGACCTCCTGCTGTGCCTGGGGTTGCGGGTCGGGCGGCGACAGGAAGCGCTCGACATGGATCGCCTGGCGTGGCTCACCCAGGTCTAGCAGGGTGCTTTCCACAGTGTCCATGAAGGGCGCCGGGCCGCAGATGAAATACTCGCCGCCCCGGCGCGCATGCAGCAGTTGGCGAACCTGGGCCGCAGTGACGAAACCCTGAACCGAGTCCAGCAGGTGCAGGACTTCCAGACGCGGCTCGTGGGTCCGGGCCAGCTGTTGCAGTTCGTCCTTGAAGATCACCGAGGCTTCGTCGCGGTTGGCGTAGACCAGGGTCACCGGCCGGCGCCCGGCGTGCAGCACCGACTTGAGGATGGAGAACACCGGGGTGATGCCCGAGCCGCCGCCGAACAGCACCAGCGGACGCTGCTCGTCGCTATCGGCATTGTTCTCCAGGCAGAAGTGCCCGGCCGGGGGCAGCACCTCCAGCCAGTCACCGACCTGCACCTGCTGGTTCATCCAGTTCGATACCCGGCCCCCGGCCACACGCTTGATCGTGACCTTGGGCTGTGGATCGCACAGGGGCGAGCTGGCCATGGAATAGCAGCGGGTCAGCAACTGGCCCGCACAGGGCACGCGAAAGCTCAGGAACTGCCCCGGTTTGTAGCGAAAACGCTCACGCAACTCGCTGGGGACATCGAGCACCAGGGAGCGGGCGTCGGCGGTTTCCTCGATCACCGCGGCCACCTGCAGGCGATAGCTGCCAGCGGCCGATGCGGCGCTATCCGATACGCTGGCGTTGAACATTGGCGTGCCCATCTTCACCTCGGCTCATAGATCCCGCTGATCAGTTGCGCGTTGTCGACGAGTATCTGCGCGCCATTGACGAAGCGCGACTCGTCGCTGGCCAGGAACAGCACCGCGTTGGCCACATCACGCGGCGCGCACATGCGGTTCATCGGGTCCTGGTCGAGGGTTTCCTGGGGCACCGACTGGCCGCCGATGAGGGCCTGGGTCATCGGTGTGTTGATGCCGTCCGGGTGCACGCTGTTGCAGCGGATGCGGTAGCCCTGCAGCTTGCAGTGCACGGCCACGGAGCGAGTCATTGCCGCCACCGCGCCCTTGGAGGCGGAGTAGGCGCAGAACAGCGGCAGACCGCCCAGGGCCGCCACCGAGGACATGTTGATGATCGAGCCGCCGCCGCTGTGCTTCATCGCTGCGATGGCGTACTTGCAGCCCAGGAAATAGCCGTCGCTGTTGACGGTCAGCACCTTGCGCCACAGCTCCAGGGAGGTGTCCTCGATACTGGCCATGGCCAGGATCGCCGCATTGTTGACCAGCACATCGAGGCGACCGAAGTGCTGCACGGTGGTTTCCACCACCCGCTGCCAGTCGTCTTCGCGGGTGATGTCGTGGGCCAGGAACAGGGCGTTTTCGCCGATCTGCGCAGCCACTTGGTGGCCGGCTTCCTGGTTCACGTCGGTCAGTACGACCTTGGCGCCCTGGCTGGCCAGCAGCAGGGCGTCCTCACGGCCGACACCGCTGGCGGCGCCGGTGACGATGCAGACTTTGCCTTCTACACGTTGCATGGTGATTCTCCTGATGGTGCGGGTTGAGCCGCGGTTTGCCCGGCCACATGACGGGCGGCCCGGCGCGCGGAATAGATGCAGTCGGCCAGAGACAGGCCCGACACATAGAGGTTGGAAGCGACGCCCACGGCGTTGCGCCCGGCGCTGTAGAGGCCGGCGATCGGTGTGCCCTGGACATCCAGCACCTGGCTGCTTCGTTCGCAGACCCTGAGGCCGCCGAGGGTGATCACCGGGCAAGGGAACAGGCGGCTGGCAAAGGACAGGTCGAGGACATACCAGGGGCCCTGTTCCAAGGAGGCGAGCATGGCCGCAGACTTGCCAAACGGATCGGCGCATTCGCCCCGGGCGCTCTGGTTGTAGCGCTCGACGCTATCTTTCAAGGCCTGCTCCGGCAGGCCGCAGCGCCGGGCCAGGGTTGCCAGGTCGTTGCTCCGTCGGGCGTTGAACAGCAGGTTGAGCAGCACTGGCAGGCGCTGGAACTGCCAGACCTGGCCCGGGCCTATCTGTTTCAGGGCCTGGCGCACCAGTGTCCGGTTGAGCACCAGCAATGCACGCCCCTGCTGCTGTTCGACCATCGCCTGGCCAAGGGTGGCGCCATATTGCTCTTCGTTGGCGTAGCGCTGGCCCTGGCCATTGACGATCAAGCCCCGGGCCCACGCCAGGGGCGGGTTGATGAAACGCCAGGCGCTGACCTTGTCCATCCGCGCGACAGCGGCGCCCACGCTCTGGCCCAGGGCGATGCCGCTGCCGTCGCAACCACCGGCGCCCAGGGGCAGGCCGGCAAGGTAGCGCGGCGCATGCTCGGCCACCCAGAGGCGGTTGAGAATGAAACCGCCGGCGCTCAGCAGGACGCCTTTTCTGGCGCTGATCAGCCGGCGTTCGGCGCTGCTGGCTTCGATGCGTTGTTGCCGTTTGCGCAGGTGGCGGGCCAGGGCCGGAACATACATGTGCAGGGCCTGGGCCCAGCGCTCGAGGCGTGCATGGCGGCGCGCGGCGCGGCTATCGGGAGCCAGGCGCCAGGCTTCGACGCCGACCACCCGCTGTTGATCGTCGACCACCAGGCGGCGTACCGCGCATTGGCTCTGCAGGCGCACGCCCTTGGCCAGGGCGCTGTCCTTGAGCGCCTGGAACAGGTGCGCACCGGACAGGCCCGGGCCTTTGCAGCGATGGCCTCGGGGAGCGGGGGCCGCCAGCGCGGCATAGCGCGGCAGGGCTTCGTTGCCCGAGTAATAAAGATAGAAGCGGTCGCTGGGGTAGGAGGTCTTGTGCGGTGGCACGCTGGCTTCGAAAGCCACGCCCTGGCGCTCCAGCCATTGCAGTTGCCCGGGACTGGCGGCGCAGAAGTCGGCCAGGGTGCGCTGGCCGACGGCATCGCCGACTTCCTCGCGCAGGTAGTTGAACATCGCCTCGTGGCTGTCGTTGTAGCCGGCCTGGCGCTGGTAGGGCGTGCCGCCGCCGGCATAGATCACTCCGCCGCTGAGGGCGCTGGCGCCACCGCCGGCAAAGCGGTCCAGGGCCAGCACCTGCAGGCCCTGCTCGGCGGCCTCGATGGCGGCGCAGGCTCCGGCGGCACCGAAGCCCACCACCAGCCAGTCACAGGCGTCGTCCCAGTGGGGCGGGGCGTGAGTGTCGATGCGCAGCGGCGCGCGGCAGTCCATGTCCCGAATCAACCGGCGCAGGCCTGGGCTTGGGCCGGCTGGGCGGTGGTGGTGTAGCGGCCGTCGAGGTAGACCAGCGGGGTGATACTGGGGCTGGTATGGATGCGCACGATACGCCCGATGAACACGGTGTGGGTGCCATAGCTGAAGTGCCCGTCCTGGCGGCACAGAATCGCCGACTGGGCGTCACCCAGGTAGGGAATGCCGTCGTCGCTGGTCAGCCAGTTGCCGCTGCTGAAGCGTGCCTCGCCCTTGATGGCGCCGCTGCACAGGTGGGCCAGGGCCTGCTGCTCCAGGCCGAGGATGTTCACGCAGAACCCGGCACCGGTGGCCAGGGCCGCGTGGGAGGAGGCGCTCTTGTTGATGCAGATCAGCAGCGATGGCGGCTCGGTGCTCAGTGAGTCCACCGCGGTGGCGGCCATGGCAAAGCGCTCGGCGCCGTTGC
>NZ_MOAK01000045.1:34786-43427 GCF_003732485.1 Pseudomonas protegens | reverse complement strand
CAGATTGACGTCTTTCATCGCACAGCCCTCGTTCGTGGTGCATGGAGTGCGATGAATTCTGGCAACGGGGCAGGGGGCCAACATCGTCCAAGGGGACTAGGGCCTGTCGCCAAACAGCAACGGGCCCTGACCCCGGAGGAAATCCGCCAGCCCGGGCACATGGTCCGTTTGAGGGATGCCGGGGGGGCGGACGGTTGTTTGAATGCGCCGCAACAGGCGGTTGCCCGCCGTAGCACGCGCGCCCCGGCGGACGGGGTTCCCAAGGAGAACGACCTGATGCTCAACCACGATGTGCTTCGCCAGCGTCTCTACCAACAGGCCGAGGAACTGGTGCCGGTCCTGCGCGAACGAGCGGCCGAGGCCGAGCGGCTCGGCTGCTTGCCGGACCAGACCCTGAACGATTTTCAGCAGGCCGGGTTCTTTCGCATTCTGCAACCGGCACGCTGGGGCGGTTACGAACTGGAGCCGAACGATTTCTTCCGGGTGCAGATGACCCTCGCCGAGGGCTGCATGTCGTCGGCCTGGGTGCTGGGGGTGGTCGCGATCCACAACTGGCAACTGGCGCTGTTCGATGACCGCGCGGCCCGGGACGTGTGGGGCGAGGACAGCAGCGTACTGATTTCCTCTTCCTATATGCCGGTGGGACGGGTGGCGCGTACCGAGGGTGGTTTCACCCTGAGCGGCCGCTGGGGCTTCTCATCGGGCTGCAAGCACTGTGACTGGGTGTTCCTCGGCGCCATGGTGCCGGCCGCGGAACCCGGCGGCGCGCCGGACTACCGGACCTTCCTGGTGCCGCGCCAGGACTACCAGATCCTCGACAACTGGGACGTCATGGGCCTTGCGGCCACCGGTTCCCACGACATCCTGGTGGAGAACGCCTTCGTTCCCGAGTACCGCACCCATCGTGCCCTCGACGGGTTCATGCAGGACAGCCCGGGCAACGCGGTCAACGATGCCCCGCTGTACCGCCTGCCGTTCGGGCAGATCTTCGTGCGCGCAGTGTCCTCCTCGGCCATCGGTGCCCTGCAAGGAGCGGTCGCGCAGTTCATTGCCCATAACCGGGCTCGGGTGGGGGTCAATGACGGTCGCAAGATGGTCCAGGACCCAGCGGCCCAGTCGGCCCTGGCCAACGCCATGGTATGTGTCGACGAATGCCGGACGGTGCTGCTGAGCAACTTCGAGTTGATGCTGCAACGGGCCCGGGAGGGTACGCCACTGGGCATGCAGGAGCGGGTGAAGATGCGCTACGACTCGTCGCTGGTGGTGCAAAAGTGCGCCACGGCGGTGACCGACCTGATGTTCAACAGCGGCGCCTCGACGATCTTTCGCGGGCACGGGATCAACCGCGCCTTCCGCGACATCCATACCGGCCGTGCCCACGTCGCCAACCATCCGGCGAAGTACGCCTGGAACCTGGGCAGCGTCGCCATGGGCCAGGACAGCAGCGACTTTTTCCTCTAGGCGGCAAGCCTCGACAGCCCTAGTCCGTTTGCGTGATTCCGCCGGCCGGGCTTTGCCCGAGCATGCAGGCCAAGGCGCGAGCAGCACGCCGGGCCTGCTTTTTACGACCACAAGGATCGAGCATGAAATTTTCCCTGATTTATGAAGCCCAGACCCTGGACGCCAGCCGTGCCGGCGATCGGCAGGTCTTCGAAGAAACCGTCGAGCAGGCCGTGCTCGCCGACCAGTTGGGGTTCGACACGTTCTGGTGTGTCGAGCACACGGCGCTGACCAACTATTCGCACATGTCCGCCCCGGAAACCGTGCTGGCCTTTGTCGCCGGCAAGACCGAGCGCATCGGCATCGGTCACGGCGTGGTCTGCCTGCCGCCGGCGATGAACCACCCGGTCAAGGTCGCCGAGCGCATCGCTACCCTCGACCTGCTGTCCAAGGGCCGGGTGCATTTTGGCGTGGGCAAGGGCGGCACGCAGCAGGAGGCCGGGACCTTCGGCTACGACCTGGCGACCCTGCAACCGCAGATCGACGAGGCCATGTACCTGATCCCGAAAATCTTCGTCCAGGACGAAATCGAGCACCACGGCGACTTTGTGCAGATCCCCAAGCGGCCGATCCACCCCAAGCCCTACCAGGACCCGCACCCGCCGATGTACCTGGCCTGCACTAACACCGAATCGCTGAAGAACGCCGGCGGCCGGGGCATGGGCGCCCTGGTGCTGGGCTTTGGTGGCCCCGAGGAAATCGCCAAGAAGGTCGAGGTCTATCACCAGGCCTGGGACAGCCGCGACCCTCGCCAGCAGGTGGGCTTCCGGCCCAACCGGCACATCGCCGCGCTGTGCCCGGCGATCGTCCTCGATGACAACCTGGAGGCGCGGCGCATTGGCATTCGCGGCCAGCGCTATTTCATGGAATCCCTGGGCTACTGGTACGGCGGCGGCGAGCGCCCGGACCCGGCGAAGTGGCAGGACGATACCTACGTCGACGGCAGTGGCCAGAGCGTGATCAAGTCGCGTTTTGCCTCCGAGGAGGTCAGCGTGGATTTCTCCGATCCGACCATGGCCATGATGAACCCCAACCACGCCTACGGCACCGTGGAGGACTGCATCGGCTATGTGCAGCGCCTGGTGGATGCCGGCGCCGACGAGATCCTGTTCATCTGCCAGATGGGCACCGTGCCGCAATGGGCGCAGTTGGAGACCCTGCGCAATATCGGCGAGAAGGTCATTCCGCATTTCCGCAAGGCCTGACTCTTAGCGCTGCAAGCCTTTGGCCACGCCGCTTTGCCGTAAGGGCAAAGCGGCTTTTTTGCTTTTGCGTCGGGGCATTTCCGGCCGCTGTCGGCACACAGATGCGCTAGTCCCATTGGACGATGCCGGGGCCGCGCTCAGGCGATTAAATCCTGCTGCATAAGGCCTCCTTGCCAGGAGGACGGGTTGAGCTGAACGAGGAGTGCTTGCATGGATATTCGCGGGTTGGGCTACGTCACCTTGCGGTCACGGGACCTGTCGCAGTGGCGCCATTACGCCAGCCAGGTGCTGGGGATGATGGTCGTGCCGGGGGCTGATGAGCAGCACTTGTACCTGAAGATGGACGACCGGCCCTACCGGATCCTGGTCCAGCACAGTAACGAGGACGGCTTCGGCGCCTGCGGCTGGGAAGTGGCCGGCAAGGATGCCTTCGAGCAGGCCCTGGCGCAGTTGCAACAGCACGGGGTGACGGCGCACCGTGGCAGCGCCGCGCAGGCCGAGGAGCGCAAGGTCCAGGAGCTGGCGCATTTTCTCGACCCCGATGGCAACCGCCATGAAGTGTTCTGGGGACCGCGCCAGGATTTCGCCCGGTTCGTCTCGCCGGTGGGGCTCAAGGGGTTTGTCACCAACGACCTGGGCATGGGCCATGTGGTGCTGCCGGCGCCGAGCTTCGAGCGCTGCCGCGAGTTCTATGAGCAGGTCATGGGGTTTGGCCTTTCCGACCTGATGAAGGTGCGTTTCACCCCCGACCCGGCCGAGCCGCAAAAGGCTTTGCACTTTCTGCACTGCAACAACGCCCGCCACCATTCCCTGGCGATCTTCGAATGCCCCATGCCCCATGGCTGCGTGCACCTGATGGTGGAGGTCCAGGGGCTGGACGAAGTCGGTCGCGCCCTGGATCGGGTCCACGCCCACGGGGTGAAGCTTTCCGCGACCCTGGGCCAGCACACCAACGATCAGATGATTTCCTTCTACATCAAGACCCCATCGGGCTTTGACCTGGAATACGGCTGCGACGGCCTGGTGGTGGACTGGCAGCAACACACGCCGTTCGAGAGCACGGTGGTCAGCCATTGGGGCCATGACTTCAGCGTCGGCCGGGAGCAAGCACAATGAGCCAGGACAAGACCCTGAGCACCGCGCAGATGGTCGCTCAGTTGCGCGATGGCATGACCCTGGGCATCGGCGGCTGGGGGCCGCGGCGCAAGCCCATGGCACTGATCCGCGAGATCCTGCGTTCGGACCTCAAGGACCTGACGGTGGTCGCCTATGGCGGTGCCGACGTCGGCATGCTGTGCGCCGCCGGCAAGATCCGCAAGCTGGTGTTCGCCTTTGTCTCCCTGGATTTCATTGCGCTGGAGCCTTACTTCCGCAAGGCTCGCCAGCAGGGCGAGTTGCAGGTCATGGAAATCGACGAGGGCATGCTGTTGCTGGGGCTGCGGGCGGCAGCGATGCGCGTGCCGTTCCTGCCCACGGCAGCGGGCCTGGGCACCGATGTGTTGCGCCACAACCCCGAGATCAAGCTGATCGCCTCGCCCTACGCCGACGCCCGGGACTGGGTGGCGATGCCGGCGCTGAAGCTGGATGCGGCGCTGATCCATGTCGACCGTGCCGACAGCCGAGGGCTGTGCCAGATCGGCGGACCGGACCACTACATGGATGACCTGCTGGTGCGCGCTGCGGCCCGTACCTACGTGACCTGCGACGAGCTGCTGGAGCGCGACACCCTGCACAGCGATCCGGGGCAGGCCCGACAGGTGTTCTGGGAGCCCAACCTGACCAGCGCCGTGGCCCATGTGCCCGGTGGTGCGCACCCGTCTTCCTGTGCACCGCTGTATGGCTTCGATGTCGCGCATTTCAATACCTACAACGCCTCGGCGCAGCGTGCCGATGGCTGGCAGGAGTACCGCCGCGAGTACGTCGACTGCAGCCATCAGGACTACCTGGACAAGGTCGGCGGCCTGAAGGCCATCCGCCAACTGCCGTTGCCGATTTTCTAAGGAAGCCTCGCCATGAACAGCAGCACTTACAGTCTCGCCGAACTGATGATCTGCGCGGCCTCTGAAGCCTTCGCCGAGGACGGTGACGTCCTCGCCACCGGGATCGGGGTGATCCCGCGGCTGGCCGCTTCCCTGGCCATGCTCAGTTGCAACCGCCAGTTGCTGATGACCGACTCCGAAGCCTGGCTGGTGGCCGAGCCGGTGCCCCTTGGCCCGCGTGATGGCTACCAGCCCAAGCGCGATGCCTGGATGGGCTTTTCGCGGATCTTCGACAACCTCTGGGGCGGGCGGCGCCACGCCATGGTCGGCCCGTCGCAGATCGATCGTTTCGGCCAGGGCAATATTTCCTGCATTGGCGACTACGCCCGGCCCAAGGCACAGATGCTCGGGGTGCGCGGTTTTCCCGGCAACTCCATCAGCCACGCCAACTCGTTTTGCGTGACCAGCCACAACCGTCGGGTGTTCGTCGAAGGCGAGGTGGATGTGGTGGCTTCGGTCGGCTACAACCCGGCGCGCCTGGCCCGGGGCTGGTCCCTGGACGACATCGACCTGCGCCTGATCGTCAGCGACCTCTGCGTCCTCGATTTCCAGGGCCCGCAGCGGCAGATGCGCGTGCGTTCGCTGCACCCCGGGGTGAGCCTTGCCCAGGTGCAGGACAACACCGGCTTTACCCTGCATGTGCCGCAGCATTGCCCGACCACGGCGGCACCGACCCTTGAGCAGTTGCAACTGATCCAGCGCCTTGATCCGCACAACCTGCGGGCCCTGCAACTCAAAGACAACCCGCCGGGGCTGCGCAGCGTCGGCTGAGCGGACCCCGTTTCGGAGAGCCAAGCAATGCCTGAACACAACGATAAGAACCCGGAGCCGGTGGTGCTGTACGAAGTGCGCGAGGCAGTGGCCCTGGTCACCCTGAACCGCCCGGAGTACCACAACGCGCAGAATTCGCGCATGACCTACGCCCTGGACGCAGCCTTTCGCCGGGCTTGTGACGACGACGGGGTCAAGGTCATCGTGCTGCGCGGCGCCGGCAAGCATTTCTCCAGCGGCCACGACATCGGCACCCCGGGCCGCGACGTCGACCAGAGCTTCGAGCGTGCCAGCCTGTGGTACGACCATGTCGACAAGCCCGGTGGCGAGTTTCTCTATGCCCGGGAGCAGGAGGTCTACCTGGGCATGTGCCGACGCTGGCGGGAGATGCCCAAGCCGACCATCGCCATGGTCCAGGGGGCGTGCATTGCCGGCGGATTGATGCTGGCCTGGGTCTGCGACCTGATCATCGCCAGCGACGACGCCTACTTCGCCGACCCGGTGGTGCGCATGGGCATTCCCGGGGTCGAGTATTTCGCCCATGTGCATGAGCTCAATGCCCGCATCGCCAAGGAGTTCCTGTTCCTCGGCGAACGCATGCCAGCGGCTCGGGCGCTGCAGATGGGCATGCTCAACCGAGTGGTGCCGCGTGCCGAGCTGGAGCGCGAAACCCTGGACATCGCCGGGCGCATCGCGCAGATGCCGCGCCTGGGCCTGCAACTGAGCAAACAGGCGGTGAACAACGCCGAGGACCTGATGGGCAAGCGTTCCAGCATGGACATGGCTTTCGGCCTGCATCACTTTGCCCATGCCCACAACGAACTGGTCTCCGGCGACCGACTGGGGGGTTACGACGCTCGGGCCATGGCCCGTTCCCAGCGCCGCGAGGGTGCCTGAACATGGCGATTGCCCTCGATACGCCGCTGACCGAACTGCTCGGTTGCCGCTACCCGATCATCCAGACCGCCATGGGCTGGGTCGCCGACCCCAGGTTGGTGGCGGCCACCGGCAATGCTGGCGGCTTCGGCTTTCTCGCCGGGGCCACCATCGAGCCGCAGCAGATGGAGGCGGCAATCCTCGAAACCCGACGTCTGACGGCGCAGCCGTTCGGGGTCAACTTCCATCTGTACCAGGCCAATGCACCGCAGATTGTCGAACTGGTGCTCAAGCACCGGGTGCGCGCGGTGAGCTACAGCCGTTCGCCGGGCCAGCAGATGATTGCCCGGCTCAAGGACGCCGGGGTGGTCTGCATTCCCACGGTGGGCGCGCTCAAGCACGCGCAGAAGGCGGTGGCCATGGGCGCCGACGCGGTAGTGGTGCAAGGCGCCGAGGGCGGCGGGCACACCGGCACGGTGCCGACCTCGCAGTTGCTGAGTCAGGTGCTGGCCGCGGTGCCGGTGCCGGTGGTGGCGGCTGGAGGGTTCAAGGACGGCGCCGGCTTGGTGGCCGCCCTGGCCCAGGGGGCGGCGGGCATCGCCATGGGCACGCGCTTTCTGATGAGCGCCGACAGCCCGGTGCCCGCGGCGACCCTGGCGCGTTACCTGGCGGTCAGCGACCCGGCGCAGATCATCGTCAGCCGGGCCGTCGACGGCATGCCGCAGCGGATGATCCGCAACGAATTGCTCCAGCGCCTGGAAACCGGTGGAGCCTTGCGCCGCCTGTGGCTGGCCCTGGGAAGCGGGCTGGCCTACCGCCGGCACAGTGGTCTGAGCCTGGTCCAACTGTTGCTGGCGGCCTTGAACCAGCAGCGGGGCGGCGGCCTGACCCTGGCCCAGAGCCTGATGGCTGCCAATGCACCGATGGTGATCCAGAAAGCCATGGTTGAAGGCCTTCCGGCCGAGGGTGTGCTGCCGGCCGGTCAGGTCGCCGCCAGCATCGACAGCCTGCCCGGCTGCGCCGAATTGATCGAGCAGATCGTCCAGGACGCGCAAGCGCGCCTGGAGGACCTGTGCCGCCGTCTCTCGTGAAGGAGCCCCCCATGCAAGCATTCAAAGTGAGTATCGAAAACGGCATCGCCGAGCTGGTGTTCGACCGGCCCCCGGTGAATGCCTTCAACTGCCAGGGCTGGGCCGACATCGCCCGGGAAATCCAGCGGCTGGGCCAGGCCCCCGAAGTCCGGGTGATTCTGATCCGGGCCGAGGGCCGGGGCTTCTGCGCCGGGGTCGACATCAAGGAGCTGGCTGCCGACAGCGACCTGATCGTGGCGGTGAACAAGGGCAACTACGACACCTTCAAGGCCATTCACCGCAACCCCAAGCCGGTGATTGTCGCGGTCCATGGCTTTGTCCTGGGCGGCGGCATCGGCATCTGCGGCGCCGCTGACCTGGTGCTGGCCGCCGACTGTGCGCGCTTCGGCGTGCCGGAGGTGGACCGCGGGGCCATGGGCGGCGGCGCGCACCTGCAACGGTTGTTTCCGTTGCAGAAGGTGCGCCACATGTACTTCACCGGACAGATGATCGACGCCGCCGAGGCCTGGCGCCTGGGGGCGGTGGAGCGGGTGGTCAAGCGCGAGGAACTGCGCGCGGCGGCCCTGGAGGTGGCCCGGACCATCGCCGCCAAGAGCCCGGCCATGATCGCCCTGGCCAAGGAAGCCTTGAATGCCATCGAGGATGGCGACCTCGAAGACAAATACCGCCGTGAGCAAGGCTTGACCCTCGAAGCCTATCGCTCGCTGGACTCCCAGGAAGCCCGTGACTCGTTCGTCGAGAAGCGCGCTGCTCACTTCAACGGCTGAAGGCACTTGCATGAATCTGAACTACACCCCCGCGCAGCAGGCGCTGCGGGCCGAGGCCCGGGCCTGGCTGGAGGCCAACGTGCCCGACCAGCCGCTGGCTTCCTTCGACACCGAACAGGGCTTTGCCCAGCACCGGGCCTGGGAGGCCAGGCTCAACCAGGGGCGCTGGGGCATGGTCACCTGGCCCCGGGAGATGGGCGGACGCGGCTGCGACCTGATCCAGTGGCTGATCTTCGAAGAGGAGTATTACCGCGCGGGGGCTCCGGCGCGGGTCAACCAGAACGGTATCTTCCTCCTCGGTCCGACCCTGATGGAGTTCGGCAGCGAAGAGCAGAAAATGCGCTTCCTGCCGGCCATGGCCACAGGCGAGCAGATCTGGGCCCAGGCCTGGT
>NZ_MOAK01000045.1:23337-34765 GCF_003732485.1 Pseudomonas protegens | reverse complement strand
GAACCCGGTGCCGGCTCGGACATGGCGGCGATCCGCTCGCGGGCCGAACGGGTCGGCGACCACTATGTGCTCAACGGCCAGAAAACCTGGTCGACCCGGGCGGTCTGGGCCGACTGGGCGTTCGGGATCTTTCGCACCGACCCCGAATCCCGGCGCCACCACGGCCTGACGTTCATCCTGGTGCCCCTGGACAGCCCGGGGGTGACCGTGCGGCCGATCCGCCAGCTCAACGGCCTGCCGGGTTTTGCGGACATCTTCTTCGATGACGTCAAGGTGCCGCTGGAGAATGTCCTGGGCGGCGAGGGCCGGGGCTGGCACGTGGCGATGTCCACCGCCGGTTTCGAGCGCGGGCTGCTGCTGCGTTCGCCGGCGCGCTATCAGGAAAGCGCGCGCCGCCTGGTGCAGCTGTACCAGGCCAACCGCGCCAGCGCCGACCTCGACCCGAGTATTGGCGAGGCGGTGATGCGCGCCTGGCTCGATGCCGAGGCCTATACCCTGAACACCTACATGACCGCTTCGCAGTTGGTTCAGGGCGGCAAGATCGGCCCGGAATCGTCCACCAACAAGATCTTCTGGTCCGAGCTCGACCAACGCTTGCACGAGATTGCCATGAGCATTCTCGGCCAGCGCGGCGAGTTGCTGTCCGATGCTCCTGCGGCCGGCGACGTCGGCCAGTGGCTGGAGGGCTTCCTGTTCGCCCAGGCCGGTTCGATCTACGCCGGGACCAACGAGATCCAGCGCAACATCATTGCCGAACGCATGCTGGGCATGCCCCGGGCCTGAGGAGCAGACCATGGACTTCAGCTTTACTCCCGATCAATTGCTGTTCCAGGACAACCTGCGCAAGTTCCTGATCAACGAGGTGCCTCCGGAACGCTTGCGCGAGCTGTGGCAAAGCCCCAGCGGCCGTTGCGAGCGGCTCTGGGGCCAGTTGTCGGAACTGGGCCTGAACCTGCTGACGGTGCCCGAGCAATACGCTGGCATGGGCCTGCAAATGGTCGATGTGGTGCTGCTGGCCCAGGAGTGTGGTTATGCCGCCCTGGCCGAGCCCTGGGTGGACACGGCGCTGATCGGCGTGCCGCTGCTGGCGGCCCTCGACGAGGCCCGGGCACCTCTGAAGCAGCACTGGCTGACGCGTATCGCCGAGGGCGCCACGCGGTTGGCGGTGGCGCAGCCGGGACAGGTTCTGGTCAGCGATGCCCATGTCGCCGACCTGCTGTTACTGGCCCACGGTGATGAGGTGCATGCACTGGAACCGGCGGCGGTGCGTCTGGTTCGCAACGAATCGATGGACCCCAGCCGCCAGTTGTTCCAGGTCCACTGGACGCCCAGCGCTGCCACCTGCGTGGCCGACGCTACTCAAGGCCGGCAGCTCTGGGCCGAGGCCTTCAATCGCGGCGCTGTGGGGACGGCGGCGCAGTTGCTCGGCCTGGCCCGGCGCATGGTCGACCTGGCGGTGGACTACACCTTCGAGCGCAAGCAGTTCGGCCAGCCGGTGGGGTCGTTCCAGGCGGTCAAGCACCTGATGGCCAATGTCGCGGTGCAGGTCGAGTTCGCCAAGGGCCCGCTGTTTCGCGCGGCCTGGTCCCTGGATCAGGGTGGTCCCGGCCTGGACGCGCACGTCTCCCACGCCAAGCTGGCCTGTGCCGAGGCGGCCTTGCTGGCCGCGAAGAACGCGATCCAGGCCCATGGCGCCATGGGCTACACCTGGGAAGTCGATCTGCAACTGTTCATGAAGCGTGCCTGGGCCCTGGACAAAACCTGGGGCGACCGTTGCCTGCACAAGGCACGGGTGCGCCAGGCGCTGTTCGACCCGCAGGCGCCGCTTGGCGCCGGCCAGACCTTTGAATGTGGAGGCAGACATGCCTGAAGCCTATATCGTTGATGCCCTGCGCACCCCCACCGGGCGGCGCAAGGGCGGCCTGAGCCGGGTCCATGCCGCTGACCTGGGGGGCCATGTGCTGCGCGCTCTGGTGGCACGCAACGGCATCCCCGAAGTGGACTACGACGACGTGATCTTCGGTTGTGTCGACACCATCGGCCCCCTGGCCGGGGATATCGCCCGGACCAGCTGGCTGGCTGCCGGGCTGGCCGAGGAAGTGCCCGGCACCACCATCGACCGCCAGTGCGGTTCGTCCCAGCAAGCGGTGCATTTTGCCGCCCAGGCGGTGATGAGCGGTACCCAGGATGTGGTGATCGCCGGTGGTGTGCAGACCATGACCCAGATCCCCATCGCCTCGGCCATGAGCGCCGCCGAACCCTTGGGCTTCAGCGATCCGTTCAGCGGTTCCGAGGGCTGGGTGCGGCGCTACGGCCCGCAGCCGCCGACGCAGTTTCGCGCGGCGCAGATGATTGCCGAGAAGTGGGGCCTGTCCCGGGTCGCGCTCGAGGAATACGCCCTGGAGTCCCATCGCCGGGCCTTGCAGGCGCAGGAACAGGGGCGCTTTGCTCGGGAGATCCTGCCCCTGGTCGGTGTCTCGCAGGACGAGACGCCGCGCCACACCAGCCTGGCGCAAATGGCCGAGCTGGAATTCCTGTTCGGTTGCGACCGGGTGACGGCGGCGGTATCCAGCCAGACCTGCGATGCCGCCAGCGCGCTGCTGATCGTCTCCGAAACCGCGCTCAAGCGTTATGGCCTGACCCCGCGCGCGCGTATCCATCATTTGAGCGTGCGCGCCGCCGACCCGATCTGGATGCTCACCGCGCCGATCCCCGCTACCGCTCATGCCCTGCGCCGCGCCGGCATGCGCCTGGAAGACATCGACCGGGTAGAGATCAACGAAGCCTTCGCATCGGTGGCCATGGCCTGGCTCAAGGAGACCGGCTACCCCCACGCCCGGACCAACGTCAATGGCGGTGCCATTGCCTTGGGTCATCCCCTGGGCGCCACCGGCACCCGGCTGATGTGCAGCCTGTTGCATGAGCTGGAGCGCAGTGGTGGGCGCTTTGGCCTGCAGACCATGTGCGAAGGCGGCGGCCAGGCCAACGTGACCATTATCGAACGTTTGTAGAACAGCAACCCGAGGACCCGCAAAGATGAATATCTGTGAAAACCGCGTTGTGATCATCACGGGGGCCGGCGCAGGCCTGGGCCGCTGCTATGCCCTGGCTTTTGCCGAGGCCGGCGCCCGGGTGCTGGTCAATGACATCAATCGCGCAGCGGCCGATGCGGTGGTAATGCAGATCACCGGCCAGGGCGGCAGCGCCGTGGCCAACAGCGACGACATCACCGACTACGAGGCGGCCGGCCGGATTGTCCGGCAAGCCCTGGAGTGCTTTGGTGACCTGCATGTGCTGGTGAACAACGCCGGAATTTGCCGCGACCGCATGTTCAGCAGCCTCAGCGAGGCCGACTGGGACCAGGTAGTGGCCGTACACCTCAAGGGCCATTTCTGCATCGCCAGCCACGCCGCGCGCTACTGGCGGGATCGGGCCAAGGCCGGGGTTGCGGTCAGCGGGCGGATCATCAACACCAGTTCCGGGGCCGGCCTGCAGGGCTCCGTCGGCCAGTCCAACTACGCCGCGGCCAAGGGCGGCATCGCCTCCCTGACCCTGGTCCAGGCCGCGGAGTTGCAGCGTTACGGGGTGACCGTGAATGCCCTGGCTCCGGCGGCGCGCACCGGCATGACCGAGCAGGTGTTCGCCGAAGTGATGAAAAAGCCCGAGGCGGGCTTCGATCACTTTGCTCCGGAAAATGTCGCCCCACTGGTGGTCTGGCTCGGTTCTGAAGCCTCGGCGCAGGTCAGCGGGCAGATGTTCGAGGTTGAAGGCGGCAAGCTCTCGCTGGCCGAGGGCTGGCGTTCGGGGCCGAGCCTGGATCGCCAGGCGCGCTGGGAGGTGACGCAGATTGGTGCGGCGGTGGCGCAACTGCTGGAGCAGCGGGCGCCGGCACAGAAGGTCTACGGTAGCTGAGGCCTTTCACCTGTTGAAATACGCTCGCGGCGTGGTGCCGGTCATGGCCTTGAAGAAGGCGATGAAGATGCTGTCACTGGCAAAGCCCAGGTCGAAGGCCGCGTAGCCGATGCTGCGGCCGGTGGCCAGCAACTCGATGGCGCGCATCAGCCGCCATTGCTGACGCCATTGCTGGTAACCCAGGCCGGTCTCGCGCTGGAAGATGCGGCCGATGGTGCGGCTGCTGGCGCCGACCCGGGTGGTCAGCACCTGCAGCTCCGGTGGCAGGCGCTGCAGGTCTTCCAGCAGCGGTTGCAGGCGCTTGTCCCGGGGCAGGGGCAGGGACAGCGGCTGGTGCAGTGCGGCGCCGATTTCCTCGAGGCACAGGCCCAGCAGGTGCGGGTAGCGGCCCTGGCTCCAGTCGCAATCGAACGCCGCCAGGGCCATGGGTTCCAGCACGGCGCGCAGCAAGGGACTGACATCGATCACCGCCACGTCCGCAGGCAAGCGCGGACTCAGTTCGGCACTGAAATACAAGGAGCGGTAATCCACGCTCTGTTGCATCTGCGCCCGGTGCTGCACCCCGCCGGGAATCCAGGCCGCCCGCGAGGGGGGCAGCAGGCACAGGCGGTCGGCGAGGGTGATCCGGGTGCAGCCCTGGCGGGTGTACAGCAGTTGCCCGCGACGGTGCCGGTGCAGGCCGGAATCATGATCGCCGAGGGTGGCGGCAATGCCGATTACCGGTGCGCTGAAGGGGTCCGGGTCGAAGCGTGCCTGGGGATCGAGCCATGCCATCTTTGTCCGACTTCCACTGTTTATTGGCCAGGTTGCGATAATACGCCAGTGTCGCCTGCCTAGAATCGCCGGCATGTTTTTTTTGCCGAGCGCCCACCTGATGAATCCCCGTTCCCTGTTGCCCCTGGCCATGGCCCTGCTGATGTTTCCGCAGATTGCCCAGACCCTCTTCAGCCCGGCCCTGACCGATATCGGTCGGGCCTTTGGCGTCCCGGCGCAGCAGGCGGCCCAGAGCCTGTCGGTGTTTATCCTCGGTTTCGCGCCGGGGGTGGTGCTCTGGGGACGCCTGAGCGATCGCTGGGGGCGGCGCCCGGCCTTGCTCGGCGGGCTGGCGCTGTATGCCCTGGCGCTGGTCCTGGAGTTGCAGGCCCGCAGCTTTGCCCAGCTGTTGCTGTGCCAGGGTCTGGCAGCCCTGGGCGTGGCTGCCGGTTCGGTGGTGACCCAGACCCTGCTGCGGGACCTGTTCCAGGGCCGCGAACTGATCCGGGTGTTCTCGCTGATGGGCATGGTGCTGGCGGCCAGTCCCGCTATCGGCCTGTTCGCGGGGGCGGCCCTGAGCCGCGCTTTTGGCTATCAGGGCGCGCTGACGGGGTTGCTGGTGCTGGCCCTGGCGTTGCTCGGCTGGTGCGCCCGGGCCTTGCCGGAAACCCGTCCGCCTGCGCAGCCTCTGGCGCCCCTGGCCGGCACCTTGTGGCAGATGCTGCGGGACCCCGCGATCTGGCGCTCGGCGCTGCTGGTGGCGGTGTTCAATCTGGCCTTGCTCAGCTATTACAGCCTCGGGCCCTTTGTGTTCCGTAGCCTGGGGCAGGGCGCGCAGTGGTTCGGTTACAGCGGCGCGTTGCTGGCCCTGGGCTCCGGCCTGGGTGCCTGGCTCAACCGCCGGCTGCTGGGCCGGGGCTGGTGCAGCGAGCGGCTACTGGTGTTGGCGGCCCTGGCGGTGTTGGCCGGAGGTGGCGGGGTCCTGGCCTTGCAGCACAGCCTGTGGCTGGTGCTGCCGATGCTCGGGGTGGTGCTGGGGTTTGGCCTGGCGATCCCGAACATTCTCGGCTCGGCCCTGGCGGCCTACAGCGACCGGCTGGGCAGCGCCGGGGCCTGGTTCGGCTTGTTCTATTACCTGCTGATCGGCGCCGGCCTGCTGCTGGTGGGTTGGGGGCAGGCCCTGGGGCCGAGCCTTTGCCTGTGCGGCGCGGCGGCCTTGTTGCTGTGCCTGGGGGCGCGCCGCCGCACATGAATCCCGGGTTTGCGACACGCGGTCGCCGCACCGCCTTTGAAGGGTCCATTGTTTGACCATGATCAAGCCGTTGCCCGGCGCATCCGCGCAGCCTGTTGGCAGATCTGTGCAACGGCGCAGCCCCTTCCCGGAAATGGAGATCGGCAACATGGCCAAGATGAAAGCCGCGGTATTCGTGGAAAAGAACCGCATCGTCCTGGAAGACAAGGACATCCCCGAAATCGGTCCGCTGGACGCTCTGGTGCGCATCACCACCACCACGATCTGCGGCACCGATGTGCACATCCTGCGGGGCGAATACCCGGTGGCCAAGGGCTTGACCATCGGCCACGAACCGGTGGGCGTGATCGAGCGCCTCGGCTCCCAGGTCCGCGGTTTCCATGAGGGCCAGCGAGTGATCGCCGGGGCCATTACCCCCAGCGGCCAGAGTTATGCCTGCCTCTGTGGCTGTGGCTCCCAGGATGGGCCCGACACCCGTCATGGCTTTCGCGCCACGGGCGGCTGGAAGTTCGGCAATACCATCGACGGCTGTCAGGCCGAGTACGTGCGGGTGCCGGACGCCCTGGCCAACCTGTGCCCGATTCCCGACGGTCTGAGTGACGAAGAAGTGCTGATGTGCCCGGACATTATGTCCACCGGTTTCTCCGGCGCCGAACGCGCCGAAGTCAACATCGGCGACAGCGTAGCGGTGTTCGCCCTGGGGCCCATCGGCCTGTGTGCGGTGGCCGGGGCCCGGCTCAAAGGCGCCACCACCATCATCGGCGTCGACACCGTGGCCGCGCGCATGAGCGTGGCGCGCGGGTTGGGAGCGACCCATGTGGTGGACTTCAAGCAGGGCGATGTGGTGAAGCAGATCATGGACCTCACCGACGGTCGCGGGGTCGATGTGTCGATCGAGGCCCTGGGCACCCAGGGCACCTTCGAGTCGGCGCTGCGGGTGCTGCGTCCGGGCGGCAAGCTGTCGAGCCTGGGGGTCTATTCCAGCGACCTGCGTATCCCGCTGGATGCCTACGCCGCCGGCCTCGGCGACCTGAGCATCCTCAGTACCCTGTGCCCCGGCGGCAAGGAGCGCATGCGCCGCTTGATGGAGGTGGTCGCCAGTGGCCAGGTGGACCTCAAGCCCCTGGTCACCCACCGCTTCAAGCTGGATGACATCGAAGCCGCCTACGAGCTGTTCGCCAGCCAGCGCGACGGGGTGATGAAGATTGCCGTGACGCCTTGATCCGAGCACCGGGTGGCCTTGATGCATATCAAGGCGCCCGGGGCCGTCTGCCTCGACACTCAGGCCCATCAACGTCCAAGGAGGTCAACCATGAGCCAGTACCAGCGTCTGTTGCTGATTGCCGATCCTCAGCAGCATCAGTCTCCCGCGGCGCGCCGCGCTGCCGCCCTGGCCAAGGCCAGCGGAGCGGCCTTGCATGCCCTGGTGTTCGTCGAACCACCGGCGCGCACCTACCTGTGGGAAGAGCACCTGGAAGAGAGTGAACGCCAGGCCTACCTGCAACGTCATGAGCGCTGGCTGCAGGTGGAAGCCGAGTGGATGCGCGAGCAGGGCGTGGAGGTCACCACCCAGGTGATCTGGAGCACCCAGGTGCTCAAGGACATGCTGGACTACATCAGCGAATTCCGGCCCGATCTGCTGATCAAGGATGTGACCCTGGAATCGGCCCTCAAGCGCGTTTTCGTCACCCCCCTGGATTGCCACCTGCTGCGTGAAGCCCCGGTGCCGGTGCATCTGGTCAACGACGCCCCGCACAAACTGCCCCGGCGCATTGTCGCCGCCGTCGACCCGGCCCAGTCCGACACCCAGATCAGCGGCCTCAACGGCCTGATCATCCAGACCGCCAACGCCCTGGCCCTGCAATGCGATGCGCAGTTGCACCTGCTGTATGCCTACGACCTGATGCCGATGCTCGATGGCGTCGCGCCGGTGGCGTCCACCGCCTGGAGCGTCAACTGCCTGGACGAGTTGCGCGAATCCCTGCACAAGGAATTCGAGCGCCTGGGCGATGAACACAACGTGCCCCAGGAATTTCGCCACTTCATCATGGGGCCGCCGGTGCCGGGCATCGCCCAGTTCGTCGACGAGTACCTGGTGGACGTGGTGGTCATGGGCACCGTGCACCGCACCGGCTTCGGCCGCTTGATCGGCAGTACCACCGAACGCGCCCTGTACTCGATGCCGGGTAGCATCCTGGCGGTGAAGGCGCTGAGCCCGAACTGAAATCCCCGCCTGACCCCGCCAGCGGCGAGCCTCAGCCCGGCTCGTCGCGCTGGCTGCCCGGCAGGTACGGCAGCAGCCGCGCGGTCTCCTTGCGCACCACCGCGTAACACTCGCAGCTGTGCTGTTCCAGGCGTGGCCGGTCGAGAACGTTGATGCGCCCCCGGCTGTACTCGATGATGCCCTGGCGCTGCAGTTTGCCGGCGGCCTCGGTGACGCCCTCACGGCGCACCCCGAGCATGTTGGCGATCAACTCCTGGGTCATCACCAGTTGGTTGCCCGGCAGGCGATCCAGGGACAGCAGCAGCCAGCGGCACAGTTGCTGGTCGATGGAGTGGTGCCGGTTGCACACCGCGGTCTGGGCCATCTGGGTGATCAGCGACTGGGTGTAGCGCAGCATCAGCAGGAGCATCTCGCCGTGGCGGTTGAATTCGTCCTTGAGCCGCTGACCGGGCAGGCGCAAGGCATGCCCGGCGCTTTGCACGATGGCCCGGCTGGTGGTGCTCTCGCCGCCCATCACCAGGGACACGCCCACCAGCCCTTCGTTGCCCACCACGGCGATTTCCGCCGAGGCGCCGTTCTCCATCAGGTACAGCAGCGACACCACCGCGTCCGTGGGGAAATACACGTGACGCGGAATATCCCCGGACTCGTAGAGCACCTGGCCCAGGGCCAGGGGCACCGGCTTGAGGTCGGGCAGCAGGCGCTCCTGCACCTGGGCCGGCAGTGCGTTGAGCAAGTGATTGGGCCCGAGCCCAAGGTTGTCGAACATCTCAGAACCACCGGATGGCAAGGCGTCAGCGCTCACTCAGGGTAGTCCAGGGCGTTGCCCGGTGTCTGTCATGGTGCCGACTCGGTGATGGCCGCTGTCGGGGAATGCCCGGTCTGCGGCGGTGGTACGTTGACAGGCCAGGTGAGCAACACCCGGCGCGTGGTGCCGTCGTCCATCAGCGGGATGGCCAGCCCCGTCAGGGGGCGGCCGTCCAGGCTCAGGCTGAGGTTGGCGCCTGGGGTCTGCTGTACCTCGATGTGGTAGACCGTCGCGCCAAACCGGTAGTCCATGCTGTAGCCGGGCCATTGGGCCGGGATCACCGGTTCGATGTACAGGCGGTCGCCTTCGCGCCGCAGCCCCAGCAACGATTCGACGATCAGCCGGTACATCCAGCCCGCCGAGCCGGTGTACCAGCTCCAGCCGCCGCGCCCGGTGTGGGGCGCCACGCCATAGACGTCGGCGGCCATCACATAGGGCTCGACCCGGTAGGTGGCCACCTGCTCGGTGCTGCGTCGGCTCGCCGGGTTGATCATGTGCAGCAGTTCCCAGGCTCGGGCGCTGTCGCCCAGGCGGGCGAAGGCCATGCTGGCCCAGATCGCCGCATGGGTGTACTGGCCGCCGTTCTCCCGCACCCCGGGCACATAGCCCTTGATATAGCCCGGGTCCAGGGGGCTGTGGGCGAACGGTGGATCGAGCAGCAGCACTACGCCGCTGTCGCGGCGCACCAGATACCGGTCCAGGGAGTCCATGGCCTGGTGCTGGCGGGCGTCACTGGCGGCAGCGGAGAGCACCGACCAGCTCTGGGCGATGGAGTCGATGCGGCATTCCTGGTTGTCGGCGGAGCCCAGGATCTGGCCGTCGTCGAACCAGGCGCGGCGATACCACTGTCCGTCCCAGGCCTGGCTGTCGAGGGCGGCGCGCAAGGCCAGGGCCTGCTCGCGACAGGCTCGGGCGAAGGCCGGATCGTCGTGCTGTTCGGCGGTGACGGCGAACCGCTGCAGCACCTCATGGCTGAAGAACCCCAGCCATACGCTTTCCCCCAGGCCCCGCTCGCCGACCCGGTTCATGCCGTCATTCCAGTCCCCGGTGCCCATCAGCGGCAAGCCGTGGACGCCGCGTCGGCTGCCGTGCTCGATGGCCCGTTGGCAGTGGCGATAGAGGCTTTCCCGCAGCCCGCTGGCCTGGGGCAGGTCGTAGTAGGACTCTTCCCCGGGATTGAGCAGGCGACCTTCCAGGTACCCCACTTCAACCTCCAGCACACTGCGGTCGCCGGTGATCTGCACGTAGCGGCTGGTGGCCAGGGGCAGCCAGAGGAAGTCGTCGGAGCAGCCGGTGCGCACCCCGCGATTCTGTGGCGGATGCCACCAGTGCTGGACGTCGCCCTCGGGGTACTGGTGGGCGGCGCAGAGCAGCAGGTGCTCGCGGGCCAGGGCCGGCTCGGCGTGGATCATTGCCATGCTGTCCTGCAACTGGTCGCGAAAACCGATGGCGCCACCGGACTGGTAGAAACCGCTGCGGGCCCAGAAGCGGCAGGCGATGGTCTGGTACATCAGCCAGCCGTTGGCCATGACATCGATGGCCGGGTCCGGGGTACGCACTTGCAGCGTGCCCAGGCTGTGCTGCCAGTGCTGGTGCACGGCGGCCAGTTCGCTCTGCGCCATCTGCGTGCCGCGGTATTGCAGGACCCGTCGGGTTGCGGCCTTGGCGTCCACCTCGGCCCCCAGGCGGAACAGCACTTCCTGGCTCTGGCCGTCCGCCAGTTCCACCGCGACCTGCATCGCCGCACAGGGATCGAAACCGGCGCCGGAACGCCCGGACAGACGCCCGCGGGTCAGCGCGGCGGGCGCCGCGAGGCTGCCGTTGCGGCCAATGAATTCACTGCGGTCGCCGGTGAAACTGCGCACCGCGGAGTCGCTGTCGAGAAACGCCACATGCCCGGAAAACTCCATGTTGTAGGGGTTGCGGGCGAACAGGGCGCCACTCACCGGATCGCTTTCAGTGACCACATGCATGGCCGAGCGGCCGCGCAATTCCCCCAGCACCCATTCCACGTAGCTGGTGACCGTCAGGCGCCGTGGCCGGCCGCTGCGGTTGCGGATCTTCAACCGCGAGAACTTGATCGGCGCCTGCAGCGCCACATAGATCGTCAGCTCGCTGTGGATGCCGTTCTCCTCATGTTCGAACACGCTGTAGCCGAAGCCATGGCGGGTGCGATAGCTGCCGTTGCCGGGGCAGGGCTGGGGAGTGGGCGACCAGACCTGACCGCTGTCTTCGTCGCGCAGGTACAGGGCTTCGCCGCTGGGGTCGCTGACCGGGTCGTCGTGCCACGGGCTGAGACGGTATTCGTGGGCGTTTTCGCGCCAGCTGTAGGCACCGCCGCTTTCCGAGATCACCGTGCCGAACAGCGGGTTGGCGAGCACGTTGGCCCAGGGCGCCGGGGTCGGTTGCCCGGGGTTGAGGGTGATCAGGTATTCGCGGCCGTCGCTGCTGAAGCCGCCGTAGGGCGTTTGCAGAATCA
>NZ_MOAK01000045.1:16807-23267 GCF_003732485.1 Pseudomonas protegens | reverse complement strand
GCGGCGCCGGTGGACCTGCTCGGCGAGGCTGCCGCGGCTGTCGCTGATCACCAGGCGCGCCACCGCCAGCATCAGGATGCGGTCTTCGCCGGACAGTTGCTGGGCCGGACGCACAAAGATGCCCCCGGGCCGGTCGATCAGGCTGGCTTCGCTGCCGGACGTCACCAGGCCCATGATCAGGTCCTGAAGCTGCTGGCGGTAGCCCACCTGGTCCTCGTTCCAGATCACCAGGTCCACCGCCAGGCCTTTCTGCCGCCAGTAGGCGTGGGCCTTGATCAGTTGCTGCACCAGGGCAATGTTGGCCAGGTCGCCCACTTGCAGCAGGACGATCGGCAGGTCCCCGGAAATGCCCTGGCCCCAGAGCCCGGACTGGCTGCGGCGGTTGGCCAGCAGCAGGCTGGTGTCGGCGCGCAGGGTGGCGTTGGCGTACAGCAGCGAGGCGGCCATCTGTTGGAACAGCCGGGCTTCGGCCAGCGAGGCGTTGAGCTGGCGCAACAGCACCTGGCTGTGGGTCCAGGCCAGGTCGAAGACCCGGTCCGCCAGGTGCCGGTCACGGTATTTGTGGATCAGTTGCAGGCAGTGGTCGCGGCTGTCGGCGACCCCGGTCACCAGGTCGATGGTGGCGCTCTGGCCGGGGTCGAGGGTGATCCGGCAGCGGATCGCGACGATCGGGTCCAGCACCGAGCCGTCGGTCCCCGAGAGCCGTTCGACCTGCGGGTCCAGGGCCAGGGGCGAGGCCAGATCCCGGCCGCGGCCGATAAAGCGTGCGCGGTCGGTTTCATAGGAGATGGCGTCGATGTCCACGCCGTGGGCCGCCAGCAGGTGGCACATCCAGGGCACCGCTTGCTCCTGGGCCCGGGGTCGACGGCTGCAGACAATGGCCTGCAGGCCGGGCAGCAGTTCGGTCTCGATGAACAGGTTGCTGAAGGCCGGGTGGGCGGCATCGCTCTGGGCCGGAGCCAGGACCACTTCGGCGTAGCTGGTGAGTTCGATGCTGCGGCGTACCCGGGCGCGGTTGCACAGGTGCAGGCGGCGCAGTTCGATGGGGTCCTCGGGGGACACGACGATTTCCGTATGGCTGTCGAAGTCCCGTTCACGCACGCGGAATTCGGCCCGGGCATCGGTGAAGATCGCCTCGAAGCTCTCTGGACGGCGTCGGGTCGGCTGGTAGGCCGCGGACCAGAAGTCGCCGCTGGCCACGTCCCGCAGGTAGCAGAACTGCCCCCAGTGATCGCGGGTCGGATCTTCGTGCCAGCGGGTCACCGCCAGTTCGTTGCAGCGGCTGTAGCCGCCACCGGCACTGCTGAGCATCAGGTGGTAGTGACCGTTGGACAGCAACTGCACGGCCGGGCGCTTGCGGTCCGGGTCGGCGAATACCCGCAGTTTGTTCTCGTGGGCCCGGGCTGCTTCATCGGCCTCCGGAGCACCGGCAGCATGCAGGTACTGGGCGGCGGTTTTCGGCACCCGTTCCTGCAGCAGCAGGGCAATGGCCTGGAACTGCGGATCGGATTCGAAACGCCGCTGCATGGGCTGATCCAGCAGCAACCAGGCCAGGGCCAGCAGGCTCATGCCCTGGTGGTGAGCCATGAACGACTGCACCACCGCATGGTCCTGGCCCCGGGGCAGGCGCGACTCGGTGTAGTCCACGGCTTCATAGAGGCCGAAGCGTCCACCCAGCCCCAGCTGGGCCAGGCGCTGCAGGTTCTGGCAGGCGGCCTGGGGCGCCACCATCAGCGCCAGGACGCTGGCATAGGGCGCCACCACCCGTTCCGCGCCGAGGCCACGCTTGAGCCCCAGGCCCGGCACGCCGAACGCCCGGTACTGGTAGTTGAACTGACTATCGAGGGTGTTGTAGCCCGACTCGGACACGCCCCAAGGCAGGCCCAGTTGCTGGCCGTGCTCGATCTGCAGGGCCACCGCGGCGCGGCAGGTCTGGTCCAGCAGGGTGCCCTGGTAGCTGGGCATCACCAGCATCGGCATCAGGTATTCGAACATCGAGCCGGTCCAGGACAGCAGCACCGGCGTGCCGGCGCTGCTGGTGAGCAGGCGGCCCAGGGCGAACCAGCTTTCCTGTGGCAGTTGCCCCTGGGCGATGGCGACAAAGTGGGTCAGGCGCACTTCCGAGGCCAAGAGGTCGTAGTAGCCGGCATCCAGGCGATGCTCATCGGCGTTGTAGCCGATCACCAGCAAGTGACGACGGGTGTCGTAGAGAAAGCCGAAGTCCATCTGCGCCATGCTGGCGACGGCTTCCAGCAATCGACTGAGGCAACTGATGCGCTCCAGGGCCAGCTCCCGCACGGCGGCGATCCGCTCGTGGTGCATCGCCAGCCAGTAGCCGGCGTCCAACTGGGCCAACTGGCGCCAGCTCAGGGTGCCGAAGCGGCGGCCGTCGGCCATGGGCGGCAGGCAGCGCCATTGCAGTTCGTCATGCAGGTCACGGCATTGCGCGGCCAGTGCCTGGCGCCAGAACTCCACATCGTCCGTGGTTCCGCTCTGCGCCTGGTCGGTGCTTTCGGCAATGCGTTGCAGCAGCCCCAGCAAGGCATCCGGAGCCACGTCGGCATGCAGGCTCAGGTGCTCATGCACGGCGCGGGTCTCCAGGCGCCAGCGCAGCACCGGGGCGGTGTCCTGGCCGGCCGCCGTGAGGGCGTCCTGGAACACATCGAGGCTGTCCAGCAGGCCGTTGGCGATCTGCCGCAGCGCCGGAGGGCTGTCCACCAGGGCCTGCAGGCCGGGGCGCAGGGTCAGCAGCATGCCCACCAGATTGCCGCTGTCCACGGTGGACACATAGCGCGGCGGCAAGGGTTGCAGGCTCTGGGTGTCGTACCAGTTGTAGAAGTGCCCGCGGTAGCGTTCCAGCCGGCCCATGCTGGCCAGCATCTGCTCCAGGCGTTGCATCAGCCGGCGGCTGCTCAGGTAGCCGAAGTCGTGGGCCGCCAGATGGGCCAGCAGGGCCAGCCCGAGGTTGGTCGGCGAGGTGCGATGGGCGATGCGCTGCTGGGGCTGTTCCTGCAGATTGTCCGGAGCCAGCCAGTTGTCATCGGGGCCGACGTACTGGTCGAAAAAGCCCCAGGTGCGGCGGGCCAGGCTCTGCAGGAAACGCCGTTGGCCGCTGGAAGGCTCGAACGCCACCTGGCTTGCCGGGCGGCTGAGCCACCAGGCCAGGGCCGGGCCGGCCAGCCAGGCCAGGAGCAAGGGCGCGGCCATCAGCAGTTGCGGGCGCGGCCACAGCAGCGCCGTCAGCAGCAGGGCCAGCAACGGACCGATCCACATCCGCCGGTACAGCTGCAGCAGGCTGTCATCCGGGCCGCGCTCGGCTTCCCGGGAGGGTTGCCACTGCAGGCGATGAGCTTTGCTGATGCCCATGCGCCAAAGCGCGCGGCCCATGGCGTCCAGGCTATAGGCGACTTCATAGGGCAGCCAGGCCAGGGGCAACAAGGCTCGGGACAGGTGCTGGCCGGCGCTGCCCAGGGCCGCGCTCAGTTGTTGCAGCAACGGTACTTCCGGGGTGTTGTGCAGCAGCTCGCGCAAGGCGGCGGACAGCGGCAGCACCAGCAGCACAATCAGCACCGCCAGGGTCCAGGCCAGGGGCTGGGTGGAGCCCAGCCAGCCCCACAGCAACATGCTCAGTAAGGCCAGGGGTTCGAGGCTGCGGCGCAGGTTGTCGAGGATCTTCCAGCGTGCCAGCGGGCTCAGGCGATTGCTTTCCAGGCCGCCGGCGGCCTTGGGCGACCAGGGCAGGAGCCAGGGCAGCAGTTGCCAGTCACCGCGAATCCAGCGCTGGCGGCGCTTGACGTCGGCGCTGTAGCGGGCCGGGTATTCCTCGAACAGCTGCACATCGCTGAGCAGCCCGGAACGGGCGTAGCAGCCCTCGATCAGGTCATGGCTGAGAATCCGGTTGTCGGCAAAGCGCCCGCCCAGGGTCTGCTCGAACGTGTCCAGGGCATAGATGCCCTTGCCGACGAAGGAGCCTTCCTGGAACAGGTCCTGGTAGACGTCCGACACTGCGCGGGTATAGGGGTCGATCCCGGCATCGCTGGCGAACAGTCGGGAATAGGCGCTGCGCGCAGTGCTCGACAGGCTGATGCCGACCCGCGGCTGGAGAATCCCGTAGCCGCTGACGATGCGCCCGCTCAGCGGGTCGGTCTGGGGCCGGTTCAGCGGATGGTCCATGGCGCCCACGCATTGCTGGGCCACGTCCCGGGGCAGTTGGGTGTCGCTGTCCAGGGTGATCACGTAGGTGATGCTGGGCAGTGCCTGGATATCGCCGACGATCAGCGAGAAGCGCTCCCGGCCACGGCCGCGCAGCAGGGCATTGAGGTCTTCGAGCTTGCCGCGCTTGCGTTCATGGCCCATCCAGCAATGTTCGGCGGCGTTCCACAGCCGTGGCCGGTGCAGCAGGTAGAAGCGATCCACGGCTTCTTCGGGGTACTTCAGGTTCAGCGCTTCGATCCGTTGCCGGGCCAGCAGCAACAGGGCCGCGTCGCTGTCCAGGGTTTCGCTGGGGGCGTCGAGAAAGTCGCTGAGCAGGGCGAAGTACAGCTGGGCATCGCGGTTGGCCAGGAAGCGCACTTCCAGGCCTTCCACCAGCTCCTCGATATCCGCTGTGCTGCCGATCAGGCACGGCACCGCCACCAGGGTTCGGGCGCGGGGGGCGATGCCTTCGCTGTAGTCCAGGCGCGGCAGAATGCCCGGGGCCACGGTCAGGGTCACCAGGCCGTTGATCAGGCCGATGGCCAGGCGGCTGGCCAGCAGCAGCGCCGGCACTGCCCACAGCGCCAGCCAGTAATGGCCGGGGCTGGCTTCCCGGTACAGGGTGTCGAGAAACGGCCAGGCGAACAGCGCCGAGAGCAGCATCACCGGCCCCAGGAAAAAGCCCAGGGGCGCCTGGGTCAGCAGGCGCCGGCCGCGTTCGGCCAGGGGCACCCGAGCGCCGATTTGCTGTTCCAGGGTGCGGCGTCCGGCACCGATCAGGTAATGCCCGACGTGGCCTGCCACGGCTTCCGGGTCGTCGGCGCGGTAGTGGGCCCGGGCCAGTTCGATGCACTGGCGGGCCACCTGTTCTTCACTGAGGGGGCAGTGGCGGGCCAGGCGTTCGAGCACATGCCGGTAATGGTCGCGGGTGGCGAAATCCATGCGCCGGTAGACCTGGGCCGGGTCGTCCTGGAGCACCTGCTCGACCCGGCTCATCAGCTCGACGAACTCGCGCCAGTTGCTGGCCGAGAGCAGGCGCAGGCTGGAAATGCTGTTGCTGATGGACACCTGATCGGCGGCTTGCTGCTGGGCGTCGAGCTGCACCAGGCGCTCGATGTTCAGCCCGGTTTCCCCCAGCAGTTGCTCGATCCAGGCCAGGGGCAGCACCAGGGCGGCGTTCTGGCCCTGCAGGCGCCGCGCCAGTTCGGCGACGAAGGCGGCACTCATCGGTGGTGCCGAGCGGGCCATGTCGGCCACGGCCAGCACCACGCTCTTGGCGTCCTGCTCGGCGGTTTCCATCAGGCGGTCGGCCCAGTCGTTGGCCAGATTGCGTTCGCTCCAGTTGGCCATGACCCGGAAGGCCACCCGGCGCAGGTTCTCGATCAGGGCCAGGCGCAGCATGATCGGAATGGCCCACAGCTCTCCGAGCTTGAGCGGGGTGACGCTCTGGTAGCTGTCGACGAAGCGTCCCAGGCTGTCGGTGTCGACCCGGCCGTCGCCGTGGGAAATGGTTTCCAGGGCAATGTCATAGACCCGCGGCAGGCCCGCCGACTGGCCGTTGGCCAGGCGCGGCAGTTGCCGGCTGTAGCCCCGGGGCAAGTGGGTGCGGGTGATGCGGATCTGTTCTTCCAGCAGGTAGTAGTTGTCCAGCAGCCATTCGGCGGCGGGGGTGGC
The DNA here is from genome assembly GCF_003732485.1 of Pseudomonas protegens. Lineage (GTDB taxonomy): Bacteria > Pseudomonadota > Gammaproteobacteria > Pseudomonadales > Pseudomonadaceae > Aquipseudomonas > Aquipseudomonas protegens_B. Next base: position 17,399 of record NZ_MOAK01000045.1, on the reverse strand, counting down.
CCGGGGCGAGCTGCCGGTGGCGGCCGTCAGGCTTTTGCAGCAACTGGCCAGGGCGCTGGCGTTGTCCGACAGGCGTGCCAGCAGCCAGTCGGGGTTGCGGCTTTGGCTCAGGCGGTGCTGTTGCGCCAGCAGGGTGCCGTGGCTGGCCATCTGTTCACTGCTGAACAATTCCGAGCGCAGCGGCGCCTCGTATTCGACGCTGTTGCGCGAGGCCTTCCATTGGCCGTATCTGGCGGCGGGCAGACGGCAGAACCTCAGGAATGCGTGGGTCCAATGACTGTCCATGTTTTCCTTGGCATAACAGAGCCGTCCCTCGGCACGGGGTGCGAGGGAGGGCCGGGAGCGGGGCGTGCGGTCAAATCGATGCACCGTCGCGACGAACGTTTCAGGCAAAAAGCTGCAGCCTTGACGGTGGCGGGCGTGGGGGAGGGTGTCTGTGCGTTGGGGCACATAGGCGGGCGATCGGCATTGCTGTTGGGTGGCTTGTTGTGGTGAGGGGGGCTTGTTCCTGTTTGGGGGCGTAGTGGTCGTGGAGCCTGAGGTTGCGGTCTTGTTGGTGGGCATATCCGTTGCTGCGGGTGCGGCGGATATT
>NZ_MOAK01000045.1:13348-16797 GCF_003732485.1 Pseudomonas protegens | reverse complement strand
GTAGGAGCTGGCTTGCCAGCGAAAGCGATTTCAAGGGCCCCTTCGCCGGCAAGCCGGCTCCTACGGAGTGGCCGGGAATGCATTTCCCCTGTAGGAGCTGGCTTGCCAGCGAAGGCGGTCTCAAGGGCCCCTTCGCCGGCAAGCCGGCTCCTACGAGATGGCCGGGAATGCATTTCCCTTGTAGGAGCTGGCTTGCCAGCGAAAGCGATTTCAAGGGCCCCTTCGCCGGCAAGCCGGCGCCTACCGGGGTTGCGGCCGGTGTTTGCCCAACCAGCGATCCAGGCCCAGCAACAGCAGCGACACCAGGACGAATCCCGCCAATATGCCCAGGGCATTGAGCAACACTTGGGGGTAGCCGAGCTTGTCCACGGCAATAAAGGGATAGGGGTACAGTCCCAGCAAATTCCCGCGTAAAAGCAGGTAGGCGAAATACAGCATCGGGTAGAGCATCCATAAGCCGATGTGCCTCAGCCGCAGCCACCCCTTGGGCACACAGCACCACCAATAGATCAGGAACAGCACCGGCATCACGTCGTGCAGCAACTCGTCCGCCAGCCATTGCCAGCCCTGGGGATGCCACAGGTGACGCAGCAGCAGGCTGTAGGCCAACCCCACCAGGACAATGCTCGCCGCCACCGCGCCACTGACCTCCGGACGCAGCATGAACGCCTGCCCCCGGGAAATCCGCAGATTCAGGGCACAGGTCAGCACACTGGCCACCAGGGTATTGCTGAGTACGGTGAAGAAGCTGAAGAAGTTCACCAGCCCGCCCAGCAGGCTGGCGCCGGCCTCCCAGCGCAGCAACAGGATCAGATACAGCTGAACCGTCAGCCCCAGCCAACCCAGCACTGCGGCAATGGCGATCAGCCCGCGTCGGCTGAGCAGCCCCTGCAGCGATACACCGGCCATGGAACTCCTCAGAGCGGACGCTTGGTGCGCTGCAACTTCACGTAGAGCTTCTCGACCTTTTCCCGTGCCCAGGGCGTCTTGCGCAGGAAGGTCAGGCTCGACTTGATGCTCGGGTCACTCTTGAAGCAACGGATATCGATGCGCTCGGCCAACCCCGACCATTCGTAGTGTTCCACCAGCGCCTTGAGGATCTGTTCCAGGGTCACGCCATGCAGCGGGTCGGTTTGGGTGTCGGTCATGCCGGGCCTTCGGGGAGAAAGATAAGGAAGCCGCGCACCTTAGCCGACGACATGCGCCCGCGCCAGAGTGCTGTTTTAACTGTAGCCGCCGTCGGCAACCACGGCGATTGAGCATGAGAAGCAAAAAGTTCCTGGCTTTTCGAAATAAAAGAGATGTTATATTGTATCAACAAATAACAACCCACCCGCATCCCGGACACCCCCCGTGTCCCGCCTGTTTTCTGACTCACAGCGCGCTGCGCAATGCTTGCCAAGGAATGACCGATGTCCCTCTCAGTCCCTCGCCCTTCCCGCTCTTTACTGTGGCGCCTGTCGCCGCTGTCCGCCGCCTTGCTGATCGCCTCCCCGGCCCAGGCCCTGGATTTGCCCCAGCAAGTCATCACCGCCAATCCTCTGGGCAGCACCCAACTGGCCGCACCGACCACGGTGCTGGAAGGCGAGCAGTTGACCCTGGAACAGAAAGGCAGCCTCGGTGAAACCCTGAACAAGCAGCCGGGGGTGTCCTCGTCCTACTTCGGTCCCGGCGCCAGCCGCCCGGTGATTCGTGGCCTGGACGGCGACCGCATCCGCATCCTGCAAAATGGTGTCGGCGCCCTGGATGCCTCGTCGCTGTCCTACGACCACGCCGTGCCTCTGGACCCGGTCAACGTCGAACGCATCGAAATCGTTCGTGGGCCGGCAGCCTTGCTGTACGGCGGCAACGCCATTGGCGGGGTCATCAACAGCTTCGACAACCGCATTCCCACCGAAGCCATCGAGGGCATTCACGGGGCCGGTGAACTGCGCTACGGCGGCGCCGCCACCACCCGCAGCAGCGCCGGAAAACTGGAAGCCGGTGACGGCACCTTCGCCCTCCACCTGGACGCCAACTCCCGGCAGTTCAATGACCTGAAGATTCCCGGCTACGCCCGCAGCCGCCACGCGCCGGCGAGCGAAGACGGCGACGGCAAGAAAGGCCGCCTGGGCAACAGCGACGGTCGCCAGGACGGCGGTGCCATCGGCGGCTCCTATACCTGGGACGACGGTTATGCCGGCCTGTCCTACAGCAACTACGACTCCAACTACGGCTCCCCCGCCGAAGACGACGTGCGTATCCGCATGAAGCAGGATCACTACGCCTTTGCCTCGGAACTGCGCAACCTCCAGGGCCCGTTCAGCTCGCTCAAGTTCAATGCCGGCTACACCGACTACGAACACCGGGAGATCGAAGGCGGTGAAACCGGCACCACCTTCAAGAACAAGGGCTACGAGGCGCGGGTCGAGGCCCGGCACCTGCCCATCGGCCCGCTGGAAGGGGTGATCGGCGCCCAGGTCAATCGCAACGAGTTTTCCGCCCTGGGTGAAGAAGCCTTCGTGCCGAAGACCGATACCAACAGCGGCGCACTGTTCATTCTCGAAGAACTGCAAGCCACCGAGCGCCTGAAACTCAGCCTCGGCGGACGCCTGGAACACACCACCGTGGACCCGGACGGCAAAGGCAACGAACGTTTCGCCCAGGCCGACAAGTCCAGCAACTTTACTGCCGGCAGCCTGTCCTCCGGCGCGGTCTATACCCTGACGCCGGTCTGGTCCCTGGCCGCCACCCTGGGCTACACCGAACGCGCCCCGACCTTCTATGAGCTGTATGCCAACGGCGCCCACGTCGCCACCGGCACCTATGAGCTGGGCAACGCCAAGCTGTCCAAGGAAAAGGCCGTGTCCAGCGACCTGGCCCTGCGCTTCGACAACGGCACCCACAAAGGCAGCGTCGGGGTGTTCTACAGCCACTTCTCCAACTACATCGGCTTGCTGGGCACGGGCCGGACCCTCAACGATGAAGGGGAAGAAGATGCAGACGGGATTCCGGAGTACGCCTACTCCGGGGTACGGGCACGCTTCACCGGGATCGAAGCCCAGGATCGCTGGAGCCTGGGAGAAAGCGCCTACGGCAAGTTCGCCCTGGAGCTGTCCGGCGACTACACCCGGGCCAAGAACCTCGACAACGGCCAGGACCTGCCGCGCATTGCCCCGCTGCGCCTGAACAGCGGTCTGCTATGGGAACTGGATCGCTGGCAGGCGCGCCTGGATGTGCAGCATGCCGCCGGCCAGGGCCGAGTGCCGGACCACGAAAGCAGCACCGATGGCTACACCACCTTTGGCGCCAGTGCCGGTTATCGCTTCGATATTGGCCGTAGCCAGTGGCTGGCCTTCGTCAAGGGCGAGAACCTGACCAACCAGACCGTGCGCTACGCCAGCTCGATCCTGCGGGATATCGCACCGGCCGCCGGCCGCAGTGTGGAAGTGGGGTTGCGTACTACCTTT
>NZ_MOAK01000045.1:0-13331 GCF_003732485.1 Pseudomonas protegens | reverse complement strand
CCTGTTCGCCGGCAAGCCGGCTCCTACAGATCCGTGTAGGAGCCGGCTTGCCGGCGAAAGCGGTTCTCAGCAATAACGTCGCGGGTCCGCCTCGATCAAGCTGGCCAACTGAGTCAGGGCAAAACGCAACTCGTCCTGGGTGGTCGGCGACATCAGCACCACCCGCACACAACGAGAGCTGGCACCGCGTTCCACCTGGAACTGGCTGCCGCTCATCACCAGCACTCCATTGGCTCGGGCCAGGGTGGCGAACTCATCACCAGTCCAGGGCTCAGGCAAGGTCAGCCACAGGTGATAGCTGTGGGGCTGAGTCTGAATCTCCAAGCCGGCAAACACTTCCCGGGCAATCGCCTGACGCGCCGCCGCTTCGTTACGCTGGGTCTGCACCAGCTTGCGGTCCAATCCCTCGACAATCACATTGCTGGCCAATTGCGCGGTCAGGGGCGATGGCATCCATACACTGCTACGGACCATCGAGCTCAGGCGCGACAGCAACTTCGGCGGGCTGTAGAGATAGCCCACGCGCAACGCCGGCATGATCGCCTTGGACAGGCTGGTGAGGTACACCGAACGCTGCGGCGCATAGCTGGAAAGCGGTTTGATCGACGGATCGGTGGCGAGAAAGCCGTAGATATCGTCGTCGATGATCAGGAAGTCGAACTCTTCGGCAATCGCCGCAATCTGCGCCCGGCGCTGGGGTGACATGATCGCCGTGGTGGGGTTCTGGCAACTGGCGACGCACACCAGCAGCGTCGGTTTTTCCCGCAGGCACTGCTCGCGCAAGGCCTCGGGAAGCATTCCCTGCTCGTCCATCGCCACGCCCCGCAGGCGCCGCTCCAGGCCGTGGGCCACGGAGATGATGCCCGGGTAGGTCAAGGATTCGCAGAGCACCAGATCGCCGGCATTGCTCAAGGCGCTGATGGCCACCATCAACCCGTGCTGGGCACCGGCAGTCATCACCACCTGTTGCCAATGGGCTTCGGGCAAGGAGTGCCGCAACCACTGGGCACCGGCTTCACGATGGGCCGGATGGCCACCGTCGGGGGCGTAGTCCAGGGCACGACCGAAGTCGCTGCTGCGGGCCATTCCCACCAACGCGCCGCGCAACCAGTACTCCAGGGTTTCGCTGTAGGGCTTGATGATCGACAGATCCAGGGCTTCGGACTGCCCCAGGGACAGCGAAGGTGCGCTGGAACCTTCCGGCAACTCCAGCGGCGGTTGCGCCAGCACATAAGTGCCGCGCCCCACCTCACCCTGCACCAGGCCACGACGCTGGGCTTCGCTGTAGGCGCGGCTGATGGTGCCGGGGGTGACATTGAGGGTCACCGCCAGCTCGCGCAAGGTCGGCAAGCGGTCACCGTCGTTCAACAGGCCGCTGCTGATGTCCCGCGCCAGGGCGTCGGCAATGGACAGGTAGACCGGCTGATTGAACTCGCTTAACTGGGGAACCCACATGGAGGCTGATGACCATCGGCTGCATTGAAGTGGGCCGGAGCATATCACAGGCCTGCACTCGCCTTTAACATCGACTCAATCGAGCTATTGATTCGATCAAAAGACAAATGAAAAAACTGCAGGCGACTCGAAAGCTTTATTCATTATCAATATAAATAGTTTTAAATCAGTCACTTATACACAAACAAAGGACTTCCCGGAGAAATCTTTCTTGAGAAACAATTGAATCGATTCAATTCATTGAAATACACTCAACCATCGCCAACTCAATCGATTCAATCCTTCTCTCACCCACGCCAGTCGAGATGCCATGCACAGTCTCAGCAAGGACCTGTCCCTCTCCGCCGTGATCGCCGGCCTGATCGCCGTGATCATTTCCTACGCCGGCCCCCTGATCATCGTGTTCCAGGCCGCCCGCGAAGCCCACTTGCCCAGTGATCAGGTGTCGTCCTGGATCTGGGCCATCTCCATCGGCAGCGGCCTCACCGGCCTGCTGCTGAGCTGGCGCCTGAAGGTGCCGGTAATCACCGCCTGGTCAACGCCCGGTGCGGCGCTGCTGGTGTCGATGCTGCCCACGGTGTCGCTGCCCCAAGCCATAGGTGCCTATATAGTTGCCTCGCTGATCATTGCCGTGGTCGGGCTGTCCGGGGCCTTCGACAAACTCATGAGCCGCCTGCCCAAGGCCATTGCCGCCGCCATGCTGGCGGGCATCCTGTTCCGCTTTGGTGCCGGACTGTTCACCTCAGTCACCCTGCAACCGATCCTGGTGCTGGCGATGATCGCGGCCTACCTGCTGGGCAAGCGCCTTTCGCCACGCTACGCGATTCTGGCGGTGCTGCTAGTGGGCTGCGCCGTGGCCGCCGGCCTCGGCGAGTTCAACGGCGGCGCCATTACCCTGGCGGTGGCCCAGCCTATCTTCATCGCCCCCGAATGGAGCTGGCACGCCATCATCAACATCGGTCTGCCCCTGGCCCTGGTGACCCTCACCGGACAGTACGTACCGGGCATGGCGGTGATGCGCAGCGCCGGCTACAACACCCCGGCGCGCTCGATCGTGTCCTGGACCGCCATCACCTCGGCACTGCTGGCGCCGTTCGGCTCCCATGGCATCAACCTCGCCGCCATCACCGCCGCCATCTGCACCGGTCGCGAAGCCCACGAAGACAAGGACAAACGCTACATCGCCGGGATTGCCTGCGGCCTGTTCTACCTGTTCATGGGCATCTTCGGTGCCACCCTGGCCTCGGTATTCGCCGCCCTGCCCAAGGAGTTGATCGCCGCCCTGGCCGGCCTCGCCCTGTTCGGTGCCATCAGCGCCGGCCTGAGCGGTGCCATGGCCGATGAGAAACAGCGTGAAGCGGCCCTGATCACCTTTCTGGTGACCGCTTCGGGCATGAGTTTTCTGGGGCTGGCCGCCGCGTTCTGGGGGCTGATCTTCGGCCTGGTGGCGCACTTCGCCCTGAGCTATACCCGGCAGAAGCAATCCCTCGCCGAGGCCAGCGCCCCACGCTGAACATGGTACGGGCCGATAACTGTTACCGAATCCGAAACTGTTCATGTCAATAAAAGCGCTTTCTCTCCAGGAGATGGCGCTTTATCCTTAGCCCCCTAATAAAGCTGAACCGTTTCATCTTTCCCTTTGAAATCAGTGGCCTGCCGTTCTCGATCGACCTGCATCGATGCCACGCGCCGTGCCCTTGCTTCTGCCTATTCCTAGAAAAAGACCTTATCCGAATGCCTATGCCCACTTTTCAGCGCTTCAAAGACAGCGCTGTCCTGACTCCCGTCGCCCTGCCCAAGACCCTGAGCCTGATCGGCGCCCTGGGGTTTGCCGCCTGCGCCCAGGCCGCACCGGCCTTCGACAGCGACTCACCGTGGATGCTCGGCGACTGGAATGGCACGCGCACGGAACTGGCCAACAAGGGCTACGACTTCAAGGTCGACTACGTCGGCGAAATGGGCGCCAACCTGCATGGCGGCTACGACCATGACCGCACCGCGCGCTACAGCGACCAGTTCGCCTTCGGTAGCCACCTGGACCTGCAGAAGATCCTCGGCTGGGATGACGCCGAGTTCCAATTGACGGTGACCAAGCGCGACGGCGACAACATCAGCAACGACCGGATCAACGACCCACGGGTCGGCGGCTTCACCTCGGCCCAGGAAGTCTGGGGCCGCGGCCAGACCTGGCGCCTGACGCAGATGTGGTACCAGCAGAAATTCTTCGACCAGAAGCTCGACATCAAGGCCGGCCGCTTCGGCCAGGGCGAAGACTTCAACAGCTTCCCCTGCGACTTCCAGAACCTGGCGTTCTGCGGCTCCCAGGTGGGCAACTGGGCTGGCAGCGTCTGGTACAACTGGCCGGTCAGCCAGTGGGCGCTGCGGGTCAAGTATCACCTGAGCCCAGAGGTCTACGCACAGATCGGCGCCTATGAGCAGAACCCGTCGAACCTGGACCGCGACAACGGCTTCAAGCTCAGCGGCAGTGGCACCCAGGGCACCCTGTTGCCGGTGGAACTGGTGTGGACACCCAAGCTCAACGGCCTGGCCGGTGAGTACCGCGCCGGCTACTACTACAGCAGCGCCAAGGCCAGCGACGTCTACAAGGACAGCAACGGCCAGAGCGCGGCCCTGAGCGGCGAAGCCTACCGCAGCAGCTCGAGCAAGCACGGCCTGTGGTTCGGCGCGCAACAGCAAGTCACCAGCCTGGCCAGCGACCATTCCCGCGGCCTTAGCCTGTTCGCCAACGTCACCGCCCATGACAAGAAGACCAACGCCATCGACAACTACGTCCAGGCCGGTTTGGTCTACAAAGGCCTGTTCGATGCCCGCGCCAAGGACGACATCGGCTTTGCCCTGGCCCGGGTCCACGTCAACCCGGCGTACCGCAAGAACGCCCAGGCCCGCAACCAGGCCCGCGCGATCTACGACTACGAAAACCCCGGCTACCTGCCGCCCCAGGACACTGAATACAGCGCCGAGCTGTACTACGGCGTGCACCTGGCCAACTGGCTGACCGTGCGCCCCAACCTGCAATACATCCGTCATCCCGGTGGCGTCAGCCAGGTGGACGACGCGCTGATCGGCGGGATCAAGATCCAGAGTTCGTTCTAAAGCCGCGAGGCAAAAAACGACGCCATTCACAGTTTTCAGCTGAACCAAGCCCGCGCCTGATCGTCATCTACAGTGAACATGCGCGGGAACACTCTTAACGTCACGGAGAACCACACTATGAGCACTGAGGGTGCTTCAAGTCCGAGCCGCTTGCTGCCAAGCCTGCTCGGAATCTTGCTGCTGCTAATGGGCCTGGCCTTGCTGGCCGGGGGGATCAAGCTGAGCATGCTCGGCGGCTCGCTGTACTACGTCCTGGCCGGTATCGGCCTGACGCTGACCGGCCTTCTGCTGCTGGCCGGTAAACGCGCCGCGCTGGGTCTGTACGCCCTGGTGCTGTTCGCCAGTACCGTCTGGTCGCTGTGGGAAATCGGCCTGGACTGGTGGCAACTGGTGCCACGCCTGTCCCTGTGGTTCGCCCTTGGCGTGGTCCTGCTGCTGCCCTGGTTCCGTCGTCCGCTGCTGCGCGATGGCCCGGCACCAATGGGCACTGCGGCCCTGAGCGTGGCCGTGGTCCTGGCCGGTGCCGCCGCCATCGGCAGCCAGTTCACCAACCCTGGGGAAATCTCCGGCGACCTGGGTCGCGACAGCGCCGACATGACCAACACTGCGCCAGCCATCCCTGATGGTGACTGGCAGGCCTACGGCCGCACCGAGTTCGGTGACCGCTACTCGCCGCTGAAGCAGATCACCCCGGCCAACATCGGCAAGCTGCAGGAAGCCTGGCGCATCCGCACCGGCGACATGCCGACCGACAAGGACCCGGTGGAGATCACCAACCAGAACACCCCGCTGAAGGTCAACGGCAAGCTCTATGCCTGCACCGCCCACAGCAAGGTGCTGGCTCTGGACCCGGATACCGGCAAGGAAATCTGGCGCTTCGACCCGCAGATCCAGGGCCCCAACGGCGATGATTTCCGTGGCTGGGCGCACATGACCTGCCGTGGCGTGTCGTACTACGACGAAGCCAACTTCAAGAACGCCGACGCCATCAGCCAACCGGCCACCCTGTCCCCGGCGGGCCAGGCCATCGCCGCCAGTTGCCCGCGTCGCCTGTTCCTGCCCACCGCCGATGCACGCCTGATCGCCATCAACGCCGACACCGGCAAAGTCTGTGAAGACTTCGGCAACAAAGGCGCCGTGGACCTCAAGGCCGGTATCGGCCCGTTCACTCCGGGTGGCTACTACTCCACCTCGCCGGCGGCCATCACCCGCAACCTGGTGATCATCGGCGGCCACGTCACCGACAACGAATCGACCAACGAGCCGTCCGGCGTGATCCGCGCCTTCGACGCGCACGACGGTCACCTGGTGTGGAACTGGGATTCGGGCAACCCCGACGAAACCGCTCCCCTGCCAGAAGGTCAGACCTACACCCGCAACTCGCCGAACATGTGGTCCCTGGCCAGCGTCGACGAGAAACTGGGCATGGTCTACCTGCCGCTGGGCAACCAGATGCCTGACCAGTGGGGCGGCAACCGCACCGCAGGCGCCGAGAAATTCAGCGCCGGCACCGTGGCCCTGGACATCGACACCGGCAAGCTGCGCTGGAACTACCAGTTCACTCACCACGACCTGTGGGACATGGACGTGGGCAGCCAGCCGACTCTGCTGGACATGAAGACCGCGGACGGCGTCAAGCCGGCGCTGATCCAGCCGACCAAGCAAGGCAGCCTGTACGTACTGGACCGTCGCGACGGCACCCCGATCGTGCCGATCCGTGAAGTCCCGGCCCCGACCGGCGCAGTCGAAGGCGACCACACCGCACCGACCCAGGCCCGTTCGGACCTGAACCTGCTGCCGCCGCCACTGGACGAGCAAGCCATGTGGGGCGCCACGCCGTTCGACCAGATGCTGTGCCGCATCCAGTTCAAGGAACTGCGCTATGAAGGTCAGTACACCCCGCCGTCGGTGCAGGGCAGCCTGATCTACCCGGGCAACGTCGGCGTGTTCAACTGGGGCAGCGTCTCGCTGGACCCGGTCCGTCAATTGCTGTTCACCAGCCCGAACTACATGGCCTTCGTTTCCAAGCTGGTGCCGCGTGCCGAAGTGGCCGCCGGCAGCAAGCGCGAAAGCGAAACCTCGGGCGTGCAACCCAACACTGGCGCGCCTTACGCGGTGATCATGCACCCGTTCATGTCGCCTCTGGGCGTACCGTGCCAGGCCCCGGCCTGGGGCTACGTGGCCGGTATCGACCTGACCACCAACAAAGTGGTGTGGAAGCACAAGAACGGCACCAGCCGCGACAGCTCGCCGATCCCGATCGGCCTGCCAATCGGCGTACCGAGCATGGGCGGCTCCATGGTTACTGGCGGTGGCGTGGGCTTCCTCAGCGGCACCCTGGACCAGTACATCCGCGCCTATGACGTGAAAAACGGCAAGGAACTGTGGAAATCCCGCTTGCCAGCAGGCGGCCAGGCCACGCCGATGAGCTACACCGGCAAGGACGGCCAGCAGTACGTCCTGGTGGTGGTGGGCGGCCACGGCTCCCTGGGCACCAAGATGGGCGACTACATCATTGCCTACAAACTGTCGGAATAAGTTTTACCGGCAAGGGTGAAAGGGGCGGCTACCTTGGGGTAGCCGCCTTTTTTTGTGTTCTGGGTAGAGGGGATGGTGTGTATATCCGGTGCTGCGGGGGTGGCCATTTGTGGTTGCGCTTTTACAGCGGGTTTGGGGTACATATCCGGTGCTGCGGGTGTGGCGGCTGGCGGTTCCGCTCTTACAGCGGCTCACTTTTGAAAATCCGGAATGCCGGCCCAGACAAAAGTAAGCAAAACGCTCTGCCCCTCCACTCGGTGCCTCGCCTAGGCTCGGCATGCCCGAACGAAGGCATTGATCCGTGGGCCGCCGCCACCGGCCATCCCTGGCCGGGTGGCGGCTAACCCGGCATCCCTGCCGGGTTACCCACGGCTCAATGCCTGCGTTCGGCCATCGTGGTTAACGGGGCGTTCAGATCAAGATCAAAATCAAGAGCCAGACGGTGGCCTTGCGGCCGGCCTGGAGCGGGAATGGGGGGGGCACCTCTTCCCTTGTAGGAGCTGCCGAAGGCTGCGAACGGGCGAGCATCGCCCGGCCAGTCGGCGCGGTACATCAGGTACAGCGCTGATACGAAAACAGGGCGGCGGAACTGTGAGCGGGCTGGTTGCTGACAAGCTAACCCGCGGGGGCAAACATCCTCGCCACAAATCTTTGGCTGTTTCAGAGAGTGCTGAAAGCTGGTTGGAACTACGCCCATTCGCTTTCTTTTGTAAGGCAAATCCGAGAAACTGCCGGCCGCTTGAATGCGCCTGATGGGCGGGCTAGGGTGCTGGAGCCATCGCCAAATCGATGGCTCGGATGTGCAAGTCCGAACTCTGCAAAGGCGCACAAACGATCAGCACTGATTGGTCGTTTTCATGTCCGCTGCGTTATGGCGGCCGTGCGTGGGAGATCTTCGGATCTGCCGGGTGTCCTTGCAGACTCGGTCTTGCACACCTGCGTACGGCTGCCACCTTATTCGTGTGCAAGCGAACGGTGTTGGCTCCTTTTATCTGCAAGGAGTTAGACCATGAAAAAGCTCGTCCCCGATCCACCCACGTCCTATCGCGATCCCGAACTCAAGGCCGCCAACGCCACCTTGCGTGTGGCTCTGGCTCGGCAACCGCAGGACCCCGCGCTGTTCCAGCGCAACACCCAAGCCAAACCTGTTTCTGCCGACTCGCTGTTCAGCGTGCGCCCAGGCGTCAGTGCTGAAGAAGCGTTGGTGCATGTGGCGTTGTTGCTCAAATGCGCCGAGGAGGTCTGCGATGAAATCACCCAGCAGGGCAGCGGCATCGAGCGCGGGCTGATCTGGTTCATGGTGCATTCCGTGGAGATGGCCCGGGCGGTGGTGGAGGCGTTGCTGGACGCTAGCCCGCGAGGTGTCTGCTCATGCTCGGACGAGCCGCGCTCGTAAAGCCCGAGTCCCTGGTCTTCTTCAAATCAGAGTGTGCTGGCCGTCGGCGAGGTGGCGACACGGATGGGGAGACATATCCGTTGCTGCGGTAACGCCGGCTTAGGATTTCGCCGCTACGGCCAGCCCTTTCAGGGTCTTTGCTCAAGGCTGCTTCTGCAGTATTGCAGCCTTGAGCATCCGGTCATTGCCATCGCTTTAAGGCGTCGATAGCGGACGCAGGCGAATTGAATCGATGATGGCATCCCACAGCGCAAGTGCTGCTTTATCGGACTTGAAAGCGGGAACTGGTGGGGGGGCATCGTCATCGACGTCAGCTTCCTCCACGCTCAGTTCCACCTTGAGGTGGGGCTCGTAGACCGACTCGTCCTTGCCCTGGGCTTCCCAGAGGAAGGTGTAGGTGCGCTGGCCCTTTGCGCTGCCTGCCAGCAGGTACTCATCGGCGGGAATGGCACCGCCCCGCTCTCTTTTGCGCAGAGTTTCGATGCCTGCAACCATCTTTGCCGCACCCATCAGAAAGCCACTTACTCGATCCAGTAACCGATCTTCTTCGGCTCCGGTGCTGGATCTGAATGATAAAAAGGTTCTAGGGTGTTCCGGGAAGGTCACGCCTATATCGAAGTCTTCACTTTGAAAGCTGTCACCCGCGATATAGGCCCGGTCGATACAGAATCCCGGTTCGGTGGGGATTTCGTTGGGGGCACGAGAGCGTAGGTTACGAGCCAGAGAGGTAGCGATCTCAATGCCACGGTGCTCTCTATCAACTGATATTTCTCCTTTTCGGTAGTATGTCCGCCCTTCTGGTTTAGACACCAGGTAAGTGTCTAACCGATACATTTCCGTGCTGGCATCTGAGCTCCAAGAGAGTAGTCCTGTAGCTCCTTCACCAAGATCTACTCGGCGAAGAAACATGCTGCTCTGTATCGTTTTATGTCTTTGATTCTTCAGCTCTATCTCGCGTTGATCGATCTTGGCCGCTAAGGAGGTAGGAGTGTCTTCAAGCCCCTCAATTTCTATTCCCCATAAGTCATATCCAGCGTTGATCTTTGCTTGTGGCGGAAAATCGATCAGGAAGCGTCCGTAACAGTGGGTGATCCATCCACTTTTATCCATGGTGGGGCTCCGAGAAGATGAGAACGAAGTACAGCTGGCCACACTGGTTAAAGCGACCAGGCCAAGAACGGTAAACAAGCGACGAGTGAGTGTCATAAGCCCTCCTTGTCATCAGGGTGCCAGTCAGCCAACTGAGCGATCTTGATTACGCCATAAAGCGCGGCCCATTGGGCTCGTTTGTCGTTGTAGCTTTCTTGGTGTTCGTAGCCCTTTTCGGTGTTGTACTGTCCCGCGCCTTTGCTGCCCTGGCGGAAGCTGGCCTTGATACCCGCCTTCTTGTGGGCCTGCCCGGAGTCGGTTGGCACCGTGCCGTCGCCACCACTGCCAGACTGGTCCTCTTCTTTGTCTGTCCAGTTTTCGAGCGTTGGCACAATGGTTGGCAAGCCACGGCGAAACCAACTGCTGTAGCTGCCAGTCTCGTCATCCTTGAGCGCGGAGCCTGGTGTTTCCAGAGGAGTGGGATTGCCTTGCCAAATCATGTTTCGCCAGCTGTGACGAGCATCATCTGCCGCATAGTGGGCATAGGTTTCAGGGTGGTAGCTTGCTGCAGTTAGTTCACGATGGAACACAGCAACCGCATCAATCCGCTTGCTGAATTCATGTCGAGGGCTTTTTTCAGTATTGGTATTAGTCTTTTCCGACATATCCAAATACTTAGTGTTCTGCTCCGGCACCAACCCATACCAGGCGGTGCTCTTATAGATTTCCTCGTAGGGGTCCTGGTTCTGCGGATAGGCGCGGGGTTTACCGTCCATATCCTTGATGACCTGCCCCTGGGCATCGCACAGGAACAACCAGGGGCGACCTTCCCGATACTCGTTGCTAGGTGTCAGTTCCAGCGCCCCTGGGGCATTGGCCACCACAGCGGTCACTTCGCCTGCGTTGTAGCCAAGGATGATGCTGGCAATACCTTCATAGCCGCAGCGCATGTGGTGGTAGATGGCCGATGAACCGATTGACGGTTGCACGCCATGGACCACGCCAAGCACTCGTTTGTAACCGTGCAATTGGGTCAGGGAGCGTGCAACCAGCCCGCCCATTGAGTGGGTGACCAGGATGACCTTCATCTGATCCGCCTGCTCAGGGCTGACGCTTGCGTGTTCGCGGTAGTGGGCGAGGACGGTGTTCTCGATGTAGTCACGCACATCCAGGGCGGATTGCCGGTTGGATTGCAGCCAGTTGTAACCGGCGCACCAGACGTCGAATTGATACTTGCCCACCTGTTTCAGTTCATCTTCGCTGAGGGGCGTCGCCTGCCCCAGTTCTTCGCCATAGGCTGCGGGTTCATGCAGGCTTTCAGTGTTCCACCATGGCTGGATCTGTTGTCGGCTGACGATGCTGTCCAAGCGGCCCTCCATCAGGGCCATGAACGGGTTGTAGGCGCTGCGCATCACCGTCCCCCAGCCACGAATGCGCGCCGCCTCTTTGCTCAGGCCGGACGAGCCCGTATCAATCGAGCCTCGATCATCCACCTCGACTTTTTCCGGCTTTAGTAGCTTCTGTCGATCCTTGGGGCCGCGGCCCCACCAGACAGCCAAGGCTGCGAGAGCGGGGAGGGCATCAGTGGGCCAAAAGCTGGCATTCGGCGGACTCCAGACCTTGTTCTGGTTCTTCTTGTTGCGCAGGTTGCTGCCCATGATGCCTGGAATGAAGATCACCGGAATCGGCGCGGCCTGCCTCGCCAGCAGGACCTTTTCACGCTGGTCCTCGGTGCGGGTCAGTTGGGTCTTGTAGACCGGTCGCCCCAGATTGTCGCGCGAGCGAGGAATGATGACGTCCTCAGTGTTATCGGCTGCTTGGCTACTCATGCAGTGGACTCCCTGTCGTCGTTGGAACTATTTCCCTTGGCCAGAATGCGCATCTGGACTTGATCCATGGCCAGGTCCTGCTGCCTGGGCAGACAGCCTTGTCCGTCGGTCGTGAGGGTGATGACCCCACCGTCGCCGCGCCGCAGTTCTACGGTGGTGTTTGCCAGAGGCTCAAGAGTGATTTCATCACGCAGCACATAGGCGTCATTGAACGGGGTCGACTCCCATGAGTTGAACGTGGTCGAGGCATGTGCGGGACCGATAGAGGAGTGCTTGGCTGCCTTGACTGTGAAATTACCCGGCATGCCCAGCTCGATATTGCCGCCCTTGAGGGTCAGGTAAGCCCCGCCGCACATCAGGGTGATGTGCTCCTTGGCAGACACCAGTACGTGCTGCTGACCCGCACTGACTTCCACGCTCTGGTCCGCCTCCAGGCGAATGCTGCTCTGTTGCGCCTGCAACAACATCGGCCCCTGGTGGGTGATGTGGCGCATCTCGCCGCTCTGGGCGAACAGGCCAAGGTCGGTACCGGCATTGACCACGAATTTCTGCCCCGAGGTGAGCTGCTGATTCTGCTGGGCGACGCTGTCGATATGCTCGCCCGCCGCCAGGGTGACGCTCTTGGGCGATACCGCGGCGATGCCCGCCTGGCCACTCAGGGCAATGACCGGGTGGCCACCGTTGCTCTGCTGTGACTCGTCGTTGGCGCCATGCCCCAGGTCGCGCACCGCTTCGCTGAGGGTTTGCTGCGGTTCGGTGTCGTGCCCGACGCCTTGATGGTCTTCGGCATAGTCGCCCAGCCCCTTGGCCAGTTGCAGCGCGGCCTCCAGCACTTGAATGGCCGCGCCACGCTGCAGTTGCCCGGCATTGGCCTGCAGTTGCGCTTCGGTACTGAGCAGCAGCCCCTTGGCCGCGCGCAGGGCACCGCGCTCGTCGGTGCGCAGTTCAAAGCCCTCGCCACGCGGTGCGCCCCCTTCGGGCCGGGGATGGGTCAGGTACCCCAGGTGCAAGGCGCTGCTGCCGTGGTCGCTCATCAAGGCCGCACTGATCTGCTGGGTGGTGTCATCGATGCGCAGTTCGTTGGCCCGGCTGCCCTTGTGCTCCTTGCTCTTGAGGGTGTTGAGCGTCTTGTGATCCGGCAGGCGGTAGGGCGGCATATGGCTGGCCCGGTAGGTGCGTCCGGTGATGATCGGCTGGTCACAGTCGCCATCCAGGTAGTCGACTATGACTTCCTGGCCAATACGCGGGATCGCCATATGGCCCCAGTCCGCCCCCGCCCAGTTCTGTGAGACCCGGACCCAGCAGGAGCTGAATCCGTTGTTTTTGCCCTCGCGGTCCCAGGGGAACTGGATTTTCACCCGGCCATATTCATCGGTGTGTATTTCCTCGCCTTCCGGACCCACCACCGTGGCTATCTGCGGCCCGTCAATGACCGGCTTGGGCAGTGGCATCGGGCGCCATTCGCAGTCCTCGGCAATGATCTGGGCGCTGAAGTCGTAACTCACCCCCATCTCGGCACCAGCGGCCTCTTCCTGCTGGCTGGCGTGCTGTATCCCTTTATGGGTGATGCGCACCGAGCGCCACCAGCGGTTGAAGTCGCCCCGGGGGTGCCCGGTCAGTTGGAAGGAAAACCCCGGAATCAGCCGCGGATCATCCCCTTGCACCGTCGCGACACGGGCATCGCGACGATGGCCCAACAGGCGGTTTTGGGTGAAGGGTTGGCCGACGGCGCTGCTCTTGTAGCGGCCCGGGTAATCGTAGCGCTCATAGCGCTGGGCCTGATGCTCAAGGTCATCGCCGAGCATTCGCTGCTGCTGGTCGAAGGCCGGGCGCTTGAAGCTGTAGTCGCGCTGCGTCTGCTCGGCGCTACGCACGTTTTCCGTGTAGCTGAACCCGTACAGCACCGGTTG
>NZ_MOAK01000044.1 GCF_003732485.1 Pseudomonas protegens | reverse complement strand
ACCTGGGTGGCCGCGCGGCCAATGTGATCCTCAACGAAGTCAACGGCGGCAGCCCCAGCCAGCTCAAGGGCTACACCGAAGTGGCCGGGCAATCGGCCCATGTGATCGTCGCCAACCCCTACGGCGTCAGCTGCAACGGCTGCGGCTTCATCAACACCCCGAAAGCCACCCTGACCACCGGCAAGCCGGTGATCGAGAACGGCCAGCTCCAGCGTTACCAGGTGGACCAGGGCAGCGTGTCCATCGAGGGCGCGGGGCTCAACGCGAGCAATATCGACCAGTTCGAAATCATCACCCGCAGCGCGA
>NZ_MOAK01000043.1:309687-312001 GCF_003732485.1 Pseudomonas protegens | reverse complement strand
GTCAAGATTAAATTCCGAAACCCCAATTGCGAAAGCAATTGGGGTTTTGTTTTTGCGCTGAGAAAAAACGTTCTTATTCGCAAATAAATTTGCACAGTTATTTTCGAATTGGAACACTAGAATAGCCGTAACTCTTTTCACTTCCAGAGCCCTCTATGTCAGATCCGGTTGACGCCTCCGGGTTGTCAGAACTACCACTGGACGACCTGGTTGCCTGCCATGAGTGCGACTTGCTGATGCGCAAGCCAAAGCTCGCCCACGGTGAGAAAGCCCAATGCCCGCGCTGTGGTTATGAGCTGTACGCCCATCGGCACAATGTCGTTGAGCGCAGTCTGGCTCTGGTAATTGCCGCCTTGTTGCTCTACGTACCGGCGAACTTTCTTCCCATCATGCAGCTCAATCTATTGGGGCAGTCTTCCGAAGATACCGTCTGGAGCGGCGTGCAAGGCCTGTTCGATACCGGCATGGAAGGCGTAGCGCTGGTGGTGTTCCTCTGCAGCATGGGCATTCCATTGCTCAAGCTGATTTGCCAGTTGCTGGTCCTGTTGAGCATTCGCTGGGATATCGGTCGCAGTTATGGCCTGCTGCTCTATCGCATTTATCATCATCTGCGCGATTGGGGCATGCTCGAGGTCTATCTGATGGGCGTGCTGGTGGCCATCGTCAAGCTGGCGGATATGGCGTCCATTACTGTGGGCCTCGGCCTGGTGTGTTTTATCAGTTTGTTGTTGGTGCAGGTCTGGCTGGAAGTGGTGATGTCGCCGCACCAGATCTGGCAGGCGTTATCTGGAGAGGATGTGCATGCGGGCGATTGATGCAGGCATTTTGATTTGTACCGAATGCCATGAATTGAACCGGCAGGAGGCCGACAGCAACGAGCAGACCTGCACTCGTTGCGGAGCTTTGGTACACCCACGGCGTCCCAATAGCATCCTGCGTACCTGGGCCTTGTTGCTTACCGCCGCCATTCTCTACATTCCCGCCAATGTCCTGCCGATCATGACCGTCAGCTCACTGGGTCAGGGCGACCCAAGCACCATCATGTCCGGGGTCATCCAATTGGTGCAGCACGGTATGTTCCCCATCGCCGCCGTGGTGTTTGTCGCCAGTATTCTAGTGCCCACCTTCAAGCTGGTGGGCATTGCCCTGTTGCTGTTCTCGGTGCAGCGTCATCAGCCACTGTCAGCGCGGCAACGGATCATCATGTACCGCTTCATCGAGTTCATCGGCCGCTGGTCGATGCTGGATATTTTCGTCATCGCCATCCTGGTGGCGGTGGTCAACTTTGGCCGGCTGGCCAGCATCGAGGCCAATCTCGGTGCGGTCGCCTTTGCCAGCGTGGTGATCCTGACCATGTTGGCCGCAGTAACTTTCGATCCCCGACTGATCTGGGATAACACGGAGTCGGACGACGACCATGAGTGATTTGCCTACCGCCAAAACCCGCCCGGCCTCCAACTGGTCGGCCATCTGGGTGCTGCCCCTGATTGCCCTGATCATCGGTGGCTGGCTGGGCTGGCGGGCCTACAGCCAGACCGGCATCGAGATCCAGTTGCGCTTTGAAAGCGGTGAGGGGATACAGGCCAACAAGACCGAAGTGGTCTACAAAGGCATGCCCGTGGGTAAGGTCAAGACTCTGGCTCTGGACGATGAGGGCAACTCCAGGGGAGTGATTGCCACGGTCGAAATGAACAAGGATGTCGAGCAGTACCTGAAGACCAACACCCGCTTCTGGCTGGTCAAGCCCAGTGTCAGCCTGGCCGGGATCACCGGTCTGGAAACCCTGGTCTCAGGCAATTACATTGCGGTCAATCCCGGTGAAGGAGAGCCCACACGCAAGTTCAAGGCCCTGGCCGAAGAGCCTCCGTTATCGGATGCCAAGCCCGGCCTGCACCTGACCATCAAGGCCGAGCGCCTGGGCTCGTTGAACCGCGGCAGCCCGGTCTTCTACAAACAGATCCAGGTCGGACAGATCAAGAGCTTCCTGCTTTCCGAAGACCAGAACACCGTCGAGCTCAAGGTCTACATCGAACCGACCTACGCCAATCTGGTACGCAAACACACGCGCTTCTGGAACGCCAGCGGAATCAGCATCGACGCCAATCTGTCCGGGGTAAAAGTGCGCAGTGAGTCCCTGTCCAGCATAGTGGCTGGCGGTATCGCGTTCGCCACTCCGGAAAATCGCAGGGACAGTCCGCCTACCGACCCGAGTCTGCCGTTCCGCCTTTACGAAGATTTCGATGCCGCTCAGGCGGGCATCCGGGTCAAGGTCAAGCTCACCGATTTCGAAGGCCTGCAGGCTGGGCGCACGCCC
>NZ_MOAK01000043.1:269992-309618 GCF_003732485.1 Pseudomonas protegens | reverse complement strand
GATCTCACCAGTGCCACCGCCGAACTGACCCTCGATCCACTGGCTGAGGACTATCTGGTCCAGGGCACCCAGTTCTGGACTGTCAAACCTTCGATCTCCCTGGCAGGGATCACAGGGCTCGAGGCCTTGGTAAAAGGTAACTACATCGCCATCCGCCCCGGTGACAAGGGCGCCGCCCCCCAGCGGGAGTTCGAAGCCCGGGCCAAGGCGCCTCCCCTGGACCTGCGAGCACCTGGCCTGCACATGGTGCTGTTTACCGACAATCTTGGCTCCCTGGATGTGGGCAGTCCGATTCTCTACAAGCAGGTCAAGGTCGGTTCGGTGCAGAGCTACCAGTTCTCCCACACCCGCAAGCAAGTGGTGATCGGTGTTCATATCGAGAAAGAGTACGAGGGACTGGTCAATGGCTCGACGCGTTTCTGGAACGTCAGTGGCATCACCCTCACGGGTGGCCTCACCGGCGGTATCCAGATCAAGAGCGAGTCGCTGCAAAGCCTGATGGCCGGCGGTATTTCCTTCGAGACGCCACAGCCCAACGTTCCGTTGAAAAAACGCATCCCGCGCTTTCGTCTGTTTGCTAACCAGGAAGAAGCTGCACAGCGGGGGATCCTGGTGAACATCAAGGTCGATCGCGCCGATGGCTTGCGTGCCGGTACTCCAGTGCGCTTCAAGGGCCTGGATGTAGGCAAGCTGGAAGCGGTGACCCTCAGCGCCGACATGCAGTCGGTGATGCTCAAGGCGCGGATCACCGAAGTGCCCGAGCGTATTGCCCGAGTCGGCAGCCAGTTCTGGGTGGTCAAGCCGGAACTGGGGCTGATGAAAACCTCGAACCTGGAAACCCTGGTGACAGGCCAATACATCGAAGTTCAACCCGCAGCGAAGAATCTGGGCGCGCAAACCAGCTTTGTCGCCTTGGCGCAGCCGCCGGAAGCCAGCGTCCAGGAAGCGGGACTGAGCCTGGTACTGAGCGCTGCTCGACGTGGCTCACTGAAGGTGGGCGTACCGGTGACTTATCGCGAAGTGACAGTGGGCAAGGTCACGGGCTATGAACTGGGGCAGACCGCCGATCGGGTACTGATCCATATCCTCATCGAGCCCAAGTATGCACCGCTGATCCGCGGTGGTACGCGCTTCTGGAACAGCAGTGGATTTGGCGTGGACTTTGGTCTGTTCAAAGGCGCCACAGTACGCACCGAATCCCTGGAGACCCTGATTCAGGGCGGTATTGCTTTCGCTACCCCGGATGGCGAGCGCATGGGCAACCCGGCCCGCCCGCAACAGACGTTCCCCCTGTTCGACAAGTTCGAGGATGAATGGCTGACCTGGGCCCCCAAGATCCCGTTGGGCAAATAACCCTCTCGTAGGAGCCGGCTTGCCGGCGAAGAGGCCCTCAAGTCCTGCGTTTTTCTAGAGGACGCCTTCGCTGGCAAGCCAGCTCCTACAAAAGCTATCCAATAAAAAAGGCCGCACTCGAAAGAGTGCGGCCTTTTTCGTTGCAGCGTTACGAAATCAGACTTCGTCCAGCTCCGCTTCTGCCTCGGCTTCCACGTTCTGAGTCGCCTTGACCTGATCATGACGACGGATGAACTTCCAGTCCGCCTCGTCGATGTAAATACCATTCGGACCGCTGCCGCCCTCCAGGTCGATGGCTACCTGGGCCGACACCTGTGGCTTCACACTGGCCAGGATCGGTACGAAGCCCAGCTGCAGGCTGGTTTCCAGCAGCGCCGCCTGGTTGCGTTCGTCGATGTCCGCGGCCTCGTCGAGGTAGTAGGGCAGGCGGATGCGCCCGGCCTGGTCGCGATCCATCAAGTGCAGCAACAGGTACATGTTGGTCAGCGCCTTGATGGTCATGGTGGTGCCGTTGGACGCTGCGCCATCGATGTCGGTGTGGATCACCGGCTGGCCGTTGACCTTGGTGATCTCGAACGCCAACTCGAACAAATCCTTCAGGCCCAGCTGGTTGTGGTTGGCTGCTACCAACCGCGCCAGGTACTCCTTGGCCTCTTCGTTCTTGTTGTCCTGCTCGGCGCTCTGGCTCAGGTCGAACACCGAAAGGGTCTCGCCTTCCTCGTACTGGCCGGCGCTGTGGATGATCTGGTCGATGTGCTTGAGGGCTTCCTTGTTCGGCGCCAGGACGATGCGGAAGCTTTGCAGGTTGGACACCTGGCGCTTGTTGATCTCGCGGTTGAACAGCGCCAGCTGGTGTTCCAGGCTGTCGTAGTCGCTGCGGATATTGCGCAGGGTCCGGGCGATATCGGTCACCGCCGCGCGGCGTGCCTTGCCCAGGGTCAGGGCTTCTTCAGTGCGGTGCGAATAGGCGTTGATCAACAGCTGCAGGCGGCGCTCGACGTCATCCTCGCTGTCGAACTTGGCCACGCCCTTGAGGCGCACCTGGGCATACAGCGCTTCGATCTGTCCGTCGACCCGCTGCAGGCCCTGCCAGCTGTCCTGGTAGTCGTTGAGCAATGGCAGCAGGTTGTCCATGGAATCGTCCACCGGGTCCATGAACGGCGTACCGAACGGCAGGTCCGCCGGCAGCAGTTGACGGCGACGCAGGGCGTCGTCGAGGGTGCGCTGCTTGGCTTCCATGTCGGCGATCTGCCGGCCCACCAGTTGCAGCTTGGCCGACAGTTGCTGGACGCGTTCGGTGAAGGCATCGCTGGAGCGCTTGAGTTCGTCCTGAGCGGCTTCCATCTGCGCCAGCTGTTCCAGCTTCTCGCCTTCCTCGGCGCTCAGGGTCTGGGCGCGACGGAAATCTTCCAGGGCTTTCTGGGCATCCAGCACCTGTTGGTACAGGGCTTCGGTCTGGGTCTTGCTCGCGGCGCGGTCGGCGGCCACGGCAGCCTGGGTCTTGAGCTGCTTGAGTTCTTTTTCCAGACGCTCCTTCTGATCACGCAGGGCGGCGCGGTCAGCCAGGGCCTGCAAGGCTGGCGGCTCGATGTGGGAGATGTCGATGGACAGCCCCGGCACTTCGAAGCGCTCGCCCTTGAAGCCATCGAGGATCAGCTCCACCGACTTCACCCACTCGCCGTTGTCGTCCAGGGCGATGCCGTGCTCGCCCAGGGGCAGGCTGAACAGCGCGCTGTTGAACAGACGCATCAGGCGTTCCACGTCCTGTTGGGAGAACTCCTCGCGCAGACGGGCGTAGCTGTTGTTGTCGGCGTGGTCGAGCTGCTGCTTGACCGATTTCAGGCGTTTTTCCAGGTCCCGCAGGCGCTCTTCCAGGTCTTCGGCGGAGAATTGCCGGGACTGGGCCAGGGCGCCGGCTAGCTCGTCGTGAGCATCCTTGGCCGCCAGCAGTTGCTGTTCCAGGACCTTGACGTCATCCACCAGGGCGAAGCGATGCTTGAGCACCGACAGCTCACCCAGCCAGCGCTGGGTGCCGGTGATTTCCCGCTCCAGGCGCATCATTTCCTGGGTGCTGCTGCGCTGGTCGTTCTGCAGCGCGTCCTGCTCGTTGCGGTAGTGCTCGGCCTGGATGGTCAGCTCTTCCTTGCGGGCGCCGGCGTAGTCCGACCAGGTGCCCAGCAGCGAGTCCAGCAAGGGCGACAGGCGATGCAGCTTGCCCCGCAGAACGTCCCGCTGCTTCACGCCGTTGGCCAGGGCCTCCACCAGAGGGCCTGCGGCCACCAGGGAGTTGTAGTCCTGCTCCATGCGTCGCACATCGCGGAAGGCTTCGTCGCACGCGGCGATGTAGTCGACGCTGCCGGAGCGCAGGCTGTGCTCGAAGGCGTCGAGGAACAGCTGCTTGAGCTTGGCCGCGGTGATTTCGCGCATGTGCAGCAGGTTGATGAACAGCGCACGGAAGGTCTTCAGGCTCTGCTCGCTGGTGGAGCGCAGCGGGATCAGGGTCAGGTCCAGGGGAATCGAGGTGTGGCCGCCCACCAGCAGGCGGCGCAGTTCATCCGGCTTGAGTTCATAGGCCTTCAGGCCCTGGCGCTCCAGGTTGGTGAACAGCTCTTTCTGCCGCAGGCAGGTGTCGTCCTTCTGGTAATGCGCCAGGTCCAGCTGTCCGGCGTAGGCGAAGAACTGGTGGCCGAAACCGCCGCCGGGGCCGCGACCGACCACGCCGATCACATGGGGGCCGTGGGGCAGCGAGACTTCCACCAGGATGTAACTGGTGTCCGAGGCGAAGTAGAAGCGCCGGGATTGCTCCAGGCTGTACTTGCCGAAGCTCATGTCCGACATGCGCGCCAGGATCGGGAATTGCAGGGCGTTGATCGACGCCGACTTGCCCAGGTTGTTGGCCCCGTAGACCGACAGCGGCTCTTCCAGGGGGAACAAGCCGAGGCTGTAGCCGGCGGTGTTCAGTAGGGCAAAGCGGCGGATGCCGTAGCGTTCCTTGCTCATGCGTCGAGCTCCTGTTCTTCGGCGATGGCCCGGGCCAGCGCGTCTTCTTCACTTTCTTCGGACTCGTCGAATTCGCTCAGGTCCAGCGGGTCATCGGTCTGCAGCAGCTTCTCGTCGCTGTCGGGGTCCACCAGCACCGGGGTCGGCAGTGGCAGCACGCTGTGCAGGCTGGCGGCCAGGTCGCGGTCCTGCTGCACGGAAAGGCAGACATCGAGGAAGCGGTGCATCGGCGGCAGGAAGCGGTAGATCCCCGGCTCCTCGACGGCAAACCCCAGCTGGGTCATGCGGCGCATGATTTTCTCTTCCAGCTCTTCCTGGGTCTGCACTTCGGCCTGGATGAACAGGTCGCGGTATTTTTCCAGCAAGGACGGCAATTCGTCACGGCCCAGGCTGCCGCCATCGAGCACGGCGATCGGGTCGCGGCCCTGGTCGGCCAGGTGCTCCACCAGGATGAAGGTGAACAGCGCCAGGCGTTGGGCGGTCTTGTTCACCTGGGCGGCGGCGTTGTCCGGCACGAAGTAGTAGAAGCCGCGGGTATCGCACACCAGCTCGAAGCCCAGGGCCTTGAACAGGGTGCGGTACTGGTCCTGGAAGTTCGACAGTTGGGCGTACAGCTCCGGGTCGCGGCGGCTGACGTGGTAACCCTTGAACAGCTCGCGGAAGATCGGCGCCAGCTGGGACAGTTCGGAAAGATCAAGATGCATTGGCGTTGCTCGCAGAATGCTCGGCGGCGTCATCGCGGGCCGAGAGCAGGGCGAAGGAGCGCAGGCTGACCTGGTGCTCCTGGGTGTGGTAGTCGCGGCGTTCGAGGCGCTCGCGCTTGAAGCGTTTTTCCCGGGACAGGCGGGAGAACCAGTACAACAATTCGTCGGTGGCGCCATCGGGCTCCTGGTCCAGCAGCCAGCTCATCAGGTCCGGCATCGGCAGGGCGTCTTCGCAACGCTCGAGCATTTCCCGAACGGTGCGCGGTGCCTTGGGAGCCACGCCCTTGTGGGTCTTGTGGGCCTTGGGGAAGCGCGCCGGCTTGGGTTCGAAGCGGGCCAGGGCGTAGACATAGGCTTCTACCTGGCCGGAACTGCCGAGGAAGGTGCTTTGCGGACGGGTGAACATCGGCATCGCTGCCTGGGGCACCGCGTCGATGCCCTTGCGCCGGATCGCCGACAGGGCCAGGGCTGCACCGCGGGTCACGGCGTTGTGGCGGCGGGCTTCTTCACGCAGCGGCAGCAGCAGTTCCCGGGCGTGGCGCAGGGTCAGCTGGGCGCTGGTCTGCATTTCCAGGATCCGCGCGTGGGTGCGCAGCAGCATGTCGTCGTCCACCAGGTGGCCCAGGCGCTGCTGCTCGGTAAGCATGCGCAGCAGGACGTTCTCCACCTTGCGCACGCCCTGTTCGAAGGCGCCGTCGGCGTTCACCAGCTGGATCATTGGTTCGACGTATTCGTCCCAGGTGGCCAGCACCTCGGCATAGCGCTGGCGCAGGGGGATCTGCCGGTCGCTGGTCTTGGCGCGCTCGGCCACGGCCACCAGGGCCTGTTCGTCGTTGGCGAGCTTCTTCAGGACATCGCGCACGCGCATGTCCAGCAGCCGCAGCTGGCGCGCCAGGTCGTTGCCGTCGCGCACGTCGAAGGCGTCCTGGATGTAACCGGCCAGGCGCTCGAGGTGGCGCAGGTAGGCTTCGATCTCCAGGCACAGACCCAGGCGGTGTTCACGGCGCAGGTAAGCGAGGAAGTCGTGGATCTGCGCATTGAGCTCGAAACGGTTCGGGCTTTTCGCCACCGGGACCAGGATGTCCAGGCGTATCCATACGTCCAGCAGGTGGGTGATGTCCTGGGGCGTGCTGTCCAGTTGTTGGGCAGACAGCTGTGAGCGCAGTTCGGCAAGACTCAGGGTGCCTTGGTCGAAGTGCTCGCACAGCGGCTCCAGAAGTGCCCAGTGTTCGGCGAGGGCGCGCAAGACGCGCTTGGGTTCGATCATCGGAATGGCCGGCTGGTTGGCAATGAAAAGCGGCGATTGTACTGCATCAGGGGGCTGACGATTCACCCCCAGGTCCAGGTATGAGACGGACAGTCGCTTTTGTGGGCAATCAACAGCAGGCGATCTTTGCCGAAGGACGGTAGAATCCCCCAACTCAGTTATCCACAAGTGGCCGACCTTTGCTTATCGAGTCCCGTCGTCGCGCTTATCTGTCCGCCATGCAGGTGGTCAGTTGGCTGCCGCGCAGCGAATTGCCCTTTGCCGCCCCTTCGCGCCCCGAGTTGCTGGCCCTGCCGGAACCGGAGCTTGCGGCGCCGCCTGCCCCCGTGGTCGAGGCCAAAGCCCCGGCGGCCGCGGCGGCAAAGACCAGCGAGCGGCCGAAAATCGAAGTGCCGCGGCCATCCGCCACGCCCGCGCGCTCGGCCAGCAAGCCCGTGGCCGAAGGCGAAGAAGCCCCGGCACCGGTGGTCAAGGCGCCGGTGGTACCGCCGCCGCGCTTTGCCCTGCAACTGCTGCGAGCCGGCCGTTGCCTGCTGCTGGTGGAGTTACCCACAGGGGAAGCCTTCCAGAGTCGCGATCCGGCCTATCTGCTGCTCAAGGACATGTTGCGCGCCGCCGGCCTGCCGGACAGCCCACAGATTCTTGCCGAACCGGTGCGCTGGCCGATGCTGACCCGGGGTAACCTCGACCAGGGGCCGGAAGCCGCCCGGGACTTCGTCCAGGCCTTTGTCGGCGTGCGAATCGAAGAAGAACCCTGCGTCTGCCTGTGGCTGATCGGTTTGCCGGCAGTACGTTTCGCCGGGGAAGCCAACGCTGAATCCTACAACCGCGAACTCCAGGTCGAAGGCCTGGGTTCGGCCTGGGCCTTGCCCGGCCTGGAACTATTAATGGAAGAGCCACAGCGTAAGGCTGATGTCTGGCAAGCCATGCGTCGATTGATGACGCGCTGGAAAAGCACGAATGAGCAAAATGACCAATGAGTGACGCGTTGACCTTCCGCCTGGCCACCGAAGCGGACCTGGATAGCATCCTGAAAATCGAATATGCGGCGTTCAGCCATCCCTGGACCCGGGGCATTTTCATGGATGCCTTCAAGTCCTACGAAGTCTGGCTGATGTTCGAAGGCAGCCAGCAAGTGGGCCACGGGGTGATCCAGGTGATCATCGACGAGGCCCATCTGCTGAACATCACCGTCAAGCCGGAAAGCCAGGGCCGTGGCCTGGGGCTGCGACTCCTTGAGGAGCTGATGAAGCGTGCCTACCAGAAGGATGCACGGGAGTGTTTCCTCGAAGTTCGCTCCAGCAACCAGACCGCCTATCGGCTTTATGAGCGTTATGGCTTCAATGAAGTGGGGCGCCGTCGCGACTATTATCCGGCAGTGGGTGGTCGCGAAGACGCCCTGGTCATGGCCTGTACCCTGGTCGACTGAGCCTTAAACCAGCACGCAGGCAGCTGCAGGAGCTGGCTTGCCAGCGAAGGCGCCATTCAGGGCGATGCATGGCTGAGGGCCTCTTCGCCGGCAAGCCGGCTCCTACGGGAGACGGCATCATTGAATGCGGCGTCAAGCTCAGGGTTTGCCGTCCAGCGGGTCGCGGCGCGCAAGTTCGGCTTCATCCAGACCAGCGCCGCCACCAATGTCTGCGCCATCGACAATACTCAGATCCCAGTCCGCCGGTTTATCGGCTCCGGCTTCCCGGGCGGAGCGGGCTCCATCCTCGCGGATCAGGGTTTCCGGACTCAGGTCATCGTCGCTGGAGCCGTCGCTGGTGAGGGTGCCGCTGCTCCTGGCGCCCGGTTCATCGTCATCGAAATGCAGCTCCTCCATGGAGCCCATGCGATCTTGGTCATCGTCGATGGGTTCGGGCTGGGGGGCGGCGAAGGGGCGTCGTGATTCGGTCATGGCAATTCCTCATACTTCAGGGGCTTGAAGGGTGGACCCGTGGTCCCACTGAAGATTCCCGCGCAAGGGATGACCGGTATCTGCAGCAACACGCGTGACCCCGACAGGCGGTCGTCTGTCAAAGCAGCGCATCATTCTTGAGGCTTCACAGCATGAACGAACTACAAGATCTGATTGATAACAACGAGCGTTGGGCCGAGGCGATCAAGCAGGAAGATCCGGACTTCTTCTCCAAGCTGGCCCGCCAGCAGACCCCGGAATACCTGTGGATCGGCTGTTCGGACGCGCGGGTGCCGGCCAACGAGATCGTCGGCATGTTGCCGGGCGACCTGTTCGTGCACCGCAACGTGGCCAACGTGGTACTGCACACCGACCTCAATTGCCTGTCGGTGATCCAGTACGCAGTGGATGTACTCAAGGTCAAGCACATCCTGGTCACCGGCCACTATGGTTGTGGCGGCGTGCGTGCCTCGATGCAGGATCGCCAGTTTGGCCTGATCGATGGCTGGCTGCGTTCCATCCGCGACCTGTACTACGAGCATCGTGAAGTGCTGGGGCAATTGGCCACGGAAGAAGAGCGGGTCGACCGCCTATGCGAGCTGAACGTGATCCAGCAGGTGGCCAACGTCGGGCACACCAGCATCGTGCAGAACGCCTGGCATCGTGGGCAGAGCCTGTCGATCCACGGTTGCATCTACGGGATCAAGGACGGTCGCTGGAAGAGTCTGAACGCCACCATCAGCGGTTTCGAGCAACTGCCACCGCAATATCGCCTGCGTCCTCTCGGCGCTGTCTGAACGCTGGCTGGCCGCTGCGTTGTAAGCGCAGCGGCCAGCGGCGGGCTTCAGATGTGTGGCACCTCGGTGCTTGGCGCCGGGGCAGGGGCCTTGAGCTGGTTGAGCTGGGTCTTGACCGGCGTACTGGTGCATTTGGCTGCGGCCTGCTGCTCGGTCAGCTTGCGCACCGAGGTGTAGAACAGTTCGCAGGTCTGCACTTTCTGCGTCACTTGCCAGGTCTGGGTGCAACGGCTGAGCAGGGTGCTCGGGTCCGTCCCCGGCTTGCTGCCCATACCGGCCTGCCAGCAGGCCGCACTCAAATCCTGTCCCATGACTTTCAGCCCTGCGGCGTCGGCCTTGGCCTCGTCGTTGTCATAGTTGTCCGGGTCCGCGGCGTACCAGATGTAGCTCGGGTGGTTGGAGCCCAGTACTGGCACCTTCACGCCTTCGCTGGGGCTGATCTGCGCCAGGCCCAGCACATTCACCGTGACCCCGTACTGCTGCTTGAGCCAATTGCGCACCGGTGCGCCGAAGGCCACCATCGGCAGGGCCGTGCCGCTGGCGTTCTGGCTGACCTGCTTGACCATGCTGGTCTGGTAGCTGTTGAAGTAGCTGTAGACCCCTTCCAGGTCCTTGCCGGCACTCGATGGCGCGGCGATCGGTGCGATGTCGACAATGGTCTGGTACGCCGGGGTCTGCTCGACGGCGATGCCGTTGGCCGTCAGCAGGGTGGCCCAGCGGTCGGTGGTGGCCGACTCCAGATAGTCCTGGGCCTGGGTCAGCGAGTAGTCCGGCGGGAAGTGCAGCAATTCGACGCTCTTGCGGTTTTCCAGGGCCATGCCCAGGGGCAGGAACAGGTACCAACTGTAGGCCCATTTGCCATCGGCATTGAGCTGGCTGGCGCCCTTGTAGGCCAGGTCGCCGGCATCCAGCAGGGCGCTCAAGGGCTTGTCGTAGCCGGCTGGGACGCCACTGATGGCGGCCACAACCTTGTCCCCCGCCGTTTTCACGCTGACCTTGGCCGTGCTGTAGCCATCGCGCTGCACGCTCTGTGTCAGGTAGTGCTCCACCGTCCGCTCCAGGGTCCAGTTGCGAAAGCAGATGACGTTGCAGTTATTGGGGTAGGCGAAGAGCTGGGTGACGCGCTGGGGACTGCCCAGATCGACCTCTACATCGGCCTGGGCCGTCGTGCTCAGGGCGGCGGCCGCCAGGGCCAGGGTGATTCCTGCGAATTTGAACATGCTCAGATCCTTTTCAGCGTGAACCCCTTCGAAGGGGGCAAGACATACTGAAACAGCACTGAGCGGAGAAACAGCCGGGAGCGAAAAAATATCCATTGCCCCGGCCGCGCAGGATTCAACCAGGCATGAGGCGCGTCCAGGGAAAACCCGGGGCATGGATTTGACAGACCCGGATGAGCACCACCATGACGACCAGATAGACCGGCTGCCAGGGGCTGAAGTGATTCCAGTGCAAGGCGCCCAGCCAGGGACTGCGGGCACGGAAGTCCGGGTCCGGCTGGCCGATACGTCGCGAATGCAGCAGGCCGATCAGCACAAAGCCCAGGTAGGCCAGTACCCCCAGAATCCCCAGCCAGTAGCCGAACAGGCCCAGCATGACCGCTTGCGGCACGCCGTGGCGCAACACCAGCCAGTGCTGGTGCGGATTCAGGCGTTTGGGCACCAGGCGCTCGCTCAACCACAGGTCGATGGCCAGCAGGCGGGCGATCGCAGGGGCCCAGGTGTTGAGCAGGATCAGCCCGAAAATCGCCAGGACACCCCCACAGATCAGCCCCAATATCACTGCAAGTGCTGTGCTGTGCTGGGGCTTGTTCATGAAATACAGGCTCAGGGCCAGCCCCGTGGCGACCCCGGACCTGATCCAACTGTCCACGCCCTGCGGACGCGGCATCAGGTTCTTCCAGAAAAACACATCGCTGCGAGGCAGCCGCTCCAGCAGCGCCGGGAAACGTGAGGCCAGGGTCTGCGACAGTTCCATGCAGGCCTGCCAATGTTCGTCTTCGAAGTGCCGGGTCAGGGCGACCTGACGACGTCGGGGCATGGGGTGCAGCAGCAGGCGAGCCGCGGCGACGTCCGGATTTGCTTCGCCGGTTTTCCCGGCGTTGGCCAGGAGGTTCTGATGGAAGGCTTCCTGTTGGCAGCGCTCGATCAGCGATTCCCAGATCCAGGAGGGTTGGGGAGTGACGCCGCGACTTTCATCCCAGCCGAACAATTGGCACACCCGGTCGAACAGAGGCACCGGCCAGTGGTGCTGGTGGAGCAGTTCCAGAATCAGGCTCTGCCAGTTCTGACGATTATCGAAGATCCGTAGCCAGGGTTGTTCGGTGTAGCTCACCAACTGTGCGAGAAAGGCGCGCTCCTGGCCCGCCTGCAACAGCTCCCCCAGCGTCCGGCGGTATTCCTGCAGCAATGTCTGCATCAGGAATGCTTCCTGCCAGGTTTCCATGGCGGGATGTTGCCAGGGAGTCAGCCAGTCCAGGTGCTGGGCTGCCCAGGCGATGATCGCTACGTATTGCTCAGGGTGCGCACAACACGAGACCAGCAGACGCTTCAGGAAATCCTCTTCACAGCCCAGTTGTCGGGCCTGCTGCCAGCGCTCAGGCAGGTTGTCGAGGCTGAGCTCCTTGAGCAACGGCAATGCCGTCGCTGCTGCGGGGCGCGCTGGGGCGCTTTGCGGTGGCGCTGTGGGGATCCAGTCCGGGAGTGGTTCGACGACCAGCGGCGACAGCTCCACCAGGCTCGACCACTGCTGCAGGTTGTCCGGGGCCGGGGCCTGGGGGGACAGGCAGGTGTCGTCGCTCACTTGGGGCGCTTCGTCCTGGGTCGCCTCATCGACCCGCCAGCGGGCCAGTTGCAGCGCGCGCTCGTAGGCCTCGCGCAAGCGCTGGAAGCCTTCGGCATCTTCGTCGGGACGGGTGGTTTTCAGGCGTTTGGCATAGCTGCGCTTGATGCTGCGCTCATCGGCATCGTTCGGCAGCTCCAGCAGGGACCAGCAATCCATGGCGCCGCTCCTCAGTGCCAGTGGCCATTTTCCAGGCGTTGCAGTTGCTCACTGAGCTGGCTGCGCACTTCGCGGATCTTGCGCTCATCCTGAGTCTCCAGCACTTGCTGGAACTGTCCGGCCCAGTAGCCGATCTGTTCGCGCAACTCCCCCAGGCTCTCCTGATAGAGGCGCTCCAGGCGGGCGCTGAGCAGGGTGTTGACCTGCTGGTCCCGGGGATGAACCTTCAACTGTTCCAGGGCCTTGAGGCGTTCCTGGATCTCCTGCGCGGTCAGCACGCCGGGGTTGTTCTCGATCACCAGGGAGTGGCTTTCACCGGTCAGGGGAATGCTCACCTGGGCTTCCAGCAGGCCGTTGATGTCGTAGGTGAAACGCACGTCCAGGGAGACTTCACCGGCCTTGCGCTTGGGGACGTTGATCTCCAGTTGACCCAGGGCGACGTTGTCGCGCACCAGCCGGCTCTCACCCTGGAAGATCTTCAACAGCACCTGTTCCTGGTTGTCATGCATGGTCTGCACGGTCCTGACCCGGCTCACCGGTACCACGCTGTTGCGCTCGATGATTGGCAGGTAGTGCCCGCTCTCGATCTGGTTGCCGTACTGCTGGGATGTTTCGATGCCCAGGGTGTAGGAGCAGACGTCGGTGAGCACCACTTCCTCCAGGGCCGCGGAGCGTGACTTGAGGGCGGCCTGGACCGCCGCGCCCTGGGCCACCACTTCGTCGGGGTCGAGGGTGATGGACGGAAAGCGCCCGAACAACCCCGCTGCCAGCTTGCGCACCAGAGGCATGCGGGTGGCGCCGCCTACCAGGAGGATTTCATCCAGGTCGCTGACCCGGATCCGGGCATCGCGCAGAGCCCGCTCGATGGGCGCCCGCAAGCGCTCCAGCAACGGTGTATAGAGATTGGCCAGTTGTGCCTGGGTGATGGTCTGGGTCCATTGCCGGCCGTCGACCCGCAAGCTGAACTCGGCGCTGGGTTCCTGGCCCAGGGCGCGCCGCACCCGCTCGGCTTCCCGGCGCAGGGCCTGGAGCACGCTCTGACGTTCGGGAAAGTCCGCCGCCTGGCCTTGCTGTTCGATGAAGTGCTCCAGCAGCAGACTGTCGAAATCCTCACCGCCGAGGAAGTTGTCGCCGGCGCTGGCACGGACTTCCATGACCCCGTCGAAGAGTTCCAGGATCGACACGTCGAAGGTTCCGCCGCCGAGGTCGAAGACCAGGAACGAGGTTTCCTTGTCGCGCTGGTGCAGGCCGTAGGCCAGGGCAGCGGCGGTGGGTTCGTTGATCAGTTTTTCCACCTTGAGCCCGGCCAGTTCGCCGGCGATCCGCGTGGCCTTGCGCTGGGCGTCGCTGAAATAGGCCGGCACGCTGATCACCGCCTCTTCCACCGGCTCGCCATAGGCCCGCTCAACGTCTTCCTTGAGGCTCTTGAGCACCAGGGCCGAGAGTTCTTCGGGGCGGTAGGTACGTTCCCCCAGGCGCACTTCGGTGGCGCTGCCCATGTAGCGCTTGAACAGCGCCGTGGTGAGCTGCGGGTGCGTGTGCAGGCGCTCCCTGGCGGCTTGCCCCACCAGGATCCGGCCTTCGTCGTCGAGGCCCACCACGCTGGGGGTGAGGAGCTGGCCCAGGGCGTTGGGCACCAGCTCGCTGGCGGTGTCGCGCCAGACCGCCACCAGGCTGTTGGTGGTCCCCAGGTCGATGCCTACGATCATGACGACGAACTCCCTTTTCAATCGGAAAACTGATGAAACAAATAAGTGGCGCGCAGGATATTACCCGTCGGGTGGATGGGTAAAGTGCGTGATATTACATGGCTATCATTGGCGCCAGTGCCGCAGCGCCGAAGCGGGTCTTGAGCTTCGGTTCTGCGGTGGCTGGCGGGCCCGTTGCGGGCCCCGCCGGGGTCAGACGCTGAAGTGCAGGGCGTTGGTCAGGTCGCCCATGGGTTTCTGGCCCCGGGCAAGCATGGCGTCATCACGTTCCTTGATGCCGTCCAGGGTTTCCAGTTGGAACACCCGGGTGATCAGCCGCAGGATCGAGGCGGTGTCATACACCGTGTGATCCACCGTGCCCTTGCGGGCGAACGGTGACACCACCAGGGCCGGAATCCGCGTGCCCGGGCCCCAGCGATCGCCCTGGGGCGGCGCCACGTGGTCCCACCAGCCGCCGTTTTCGTCGACGGTGACGATCACCACCATGTTTTTCCATTGCGGGCTCTCGCGCAGCACTTTCAGTGCCCGGTCGATATGCCGGTCGCCGGCGGCCACGTCGGCATAACCGGCGTGCAGGTTGAGGTTGCCCTGGGGCTTGTAGAAGGTCACCGCCGGCAGCTTGCCGGCCTCGGCGTCGGCGAAGAACTTGTTGGTGTTCGACTCGTCCCCCAGGCCGCCGTCGCGCAGGCGCTTGGCACGCTCGGCCGGATTCTCCGGACCCTGACGCACGAAGTAGTTGAACGGCTGATGGTGGTACTGGAAGTTGGGGATCTTGGGAATCCCGCCGGAATCCTTGAACTGCTCCAGGGTCGCCTGCCAGGCGCCGCCGTACCAGGCCCAGTCGACGTTCTTCTTCGACAGCTTGTCGCCGATGTGTTCGTGGGTCTGGGGCACCAGTACGCTGGGCAGGTCGGGCTTGGCATAGTCCGGACGCTCCGGATCGCGGATCCAGGTCGGCCAGTAGGGCGGGGCCATGGTATTGACTGCGTAACCGTCCGGGGTCAGGGCGCTGGGACCGAACTGTGGCGCACCTTCCATGGCACTGGCCGGGGACTTGTCCAGGGGCTTGAGGCGCGTGCCCTTGGGGTCGTCGCCCTGCAAGGTGGCGATCTGCGACTTGGCCACCGAGTTGGCGGCATCGGGGTAGAACGGCACCTTGGCACTGATCAGGTATTGGTGGTTGAGGAACGAACCACCGAAAGCCC
This sequence comes from Pseudomonas protegens, assembly GCF_003732485.1. Lineage (GTDB taxonomy): Bacteria > Pseudomonadota > Gammaproteobacteria > Pseudomonadales > Pseudomonadaceae > Aquipseudomonas > Aquipseudomonas protegens_B. The sequence continues at coordinate 294,683 of NZ_MOAK01000043.1, read as the reverse complement.
CCTGGAAGAAGTTGTCACAGAGCACGAACTCCCGCGCCACATCCCACAGGCGCAAGGAGTAACGGGTCTGGGCGTAGTGGCCCATGGTCAGGGCGCCGGAGTCGGCCCAGGCCACGAAGCCATCGTTCTTGCCACCGTTGATCTGCATCTGGTTCTGGTAGAACACATGCCACAGGTCGCGGGTCACCAGGCCCAGGGGCAGGTCCTCGCCGCTGGGGCCCTTGAGGGCGAACGGCGCATTGGGCAGGTTTTCCTGGAACTGGGTTTCCACCGGGTAGGTGATGCCGTCCAGGGTCTGTGGCCCCACTTGCAGGATGCCGCCCCAGATGGGCGGCAGTTTCGACAGCAGGCTGCCATCGCGGTCCCGTTGCTGGAACGCTTCGGGCTTGAGGGCCGACAGCGGTTTTTCCACGCCGGGGAAGTTGGCGAACAGGTTGTTGAAGCTGCGGTTCTCGGCGAACAGCACCACCACGTTCTTCACCTGATCGCGCAGCGCCTTGTCCAGCTCAGTGGGGGACAGCGGGCGTTCATCCGGTTTGCCAGCGGGTTCGCCGGGCTTGCTGCAGGCGCTCAGGGTGGCGCCGACCCCAAGAACGGCAACGCCGCCAAGGAAGCGGCGGCGGCTGGTGTCTGTGGGTTGGTCGGTGTGGGTTTCGGGGGTGTCGCGCTGGTCGGTATCGTCGCTCATGTCGGCTCCTTGCACGTCGATCTGGAAATTCGTTACAAACTATTTCGGTCGCACGGTAACAACCGAATATGACGCAAAGACTACAGGAATGCTTCAAGAGTCCACTGCGATGAGCGGTGAAAAGTCTGAAATCCGCGTCGACAAAGACTTATCCACAGGCCCGCTCCGCTACGACGGAACGGGCTCGAGGAACCCTCAGGGAATCACGGGCGGCAAGTAGGTCAAGGTGGTGCCCAGGGCCCAGAGCAGGGCCAGCACCAGGGGGGTGTGCACCAGCAACTGGACGAAGGAAAAACCGATCAGGTCCCGGGCCTTCAAGCCCAGCACTCCCAGCAGCGGCAGCATGTAGAAGGGGTTGATCAGGTTCGGCAAGGCCTCGGCGGCGTTGTAGATCTGCACTGCCCAACCCAGGTGGTATTGCAGGTCATTGGCCACTTGCATCACATAGGGCGCCTCGATGATCCACTTGCCGCCGCCCGACGGAATGAAGAAGCCCAGCACCGCCGAGTACAGGCCCATCAACAGGGCGTAGGTATCGTGGGAGGCGATCTGCACAAAGAAGGTCGAGATGTGGTGGGCCAGGGTCTGGCCGTCCACGCCCTTGACCACCGTCATCAGTGCGGCAATGGAGCCGTACAACGGGAACTGGATCAGCACCCCGGTGGTGGTGGGCACCGCGCGGGCCACTGCATCGAGGAAGCTGCGGGGCCGCCAGTGCAGCAGGGCGCCGGCCATCAGGAACAGGAAGTTGTAGGTGTTGAGCCCGGAGATCGCGGTGATCGCCGGCTTGGTGGCGAACTCGTGATACAGCCAGCCGGCGGCCAGCAGCGCCAGGAGAATGGTCAGCAACGGGCTGTACTCCAGCCACTCGCCGGGACGGGTACGGGGCTGCGGCTTGGGCATGCTGAAGCTCGGGTCGACGCCACAGGCCTGGGCATCGCGGGCACTATTTGGCCCTGGAGCCGTGGCATAGGCGACGATCAGCGAGACGACGATCAAGGCCAGCAGCATCACTCCCGACTGCCAGAGAAAGATGGTCTGAGTGAAGGGAATCACCCCGGTAATGGCCAGGATCGATGGCGGCAGGCTGCCGGGGTTGGCCTGCAACTGCGCGGCCGAGGACGACAGCCCCAGGGCCCAGACAGCGCCCAGGCCCAGGTAGGCGGCCGCACCGGCCGCACGGTAGTCCATGCGCAGTTCGGTGCGCCGGGCTAGGGCCCGTACCAGCAGGCCGCCGAACACCAGGGACAGGCCCCAATTGAGCAGGGACGCGACCATGGAAATCAGCGCCACCCAGGCCACTGCCGAACGGCCGTTGTTGGGAATGTGTGCCAGCTTGTCGATCAGCTTCACTGCCGGCGGCGAGCTGGCCACCACATAGCCGCCAATGACCACGAAGGCCATCTGCATGGTGAAGGGAATCAGGCTCCAGAAGCCGTCGCCGAAGGCCATGGCGGCATCGGTGGGCTTGGCACCCATGGCCAGAGTGGCCAGGGCCACGATGATCACTGCCAGGGCGGCGAACACCCAGGAGTCGGGAAACCAGCGTTCGGCCCAGTTCGAACAGCGCAGGGCAAAGCGGGCGGAGCGGCTATCTTGAATATCAGCGGCCACGGAAATACCTCGGATTTATTATGTTTATCAGGAGGTCGGCTGCCCCAGGCAGAGGCGGCCGAGAACTGTGCAAGAATGCGGCAATTGCCACGGACTGCAAAGGACTGAACGTCGATGTCATTTTCTCCTGAAGAACGCGCCGCGCTGCTCAAGGTCAAGGGTGTCGGGCCCACAGTGGTGGGGCGGCTGGAGCAATTGGGGATCATGTCCCTGAGTCAGCTGGCCGCCGCCGATGCCCTGGATATCGTTACCCAGGCTTCAGCCCTGGTGGGGTCCAGCTGCTGGAAAAACAGCCCCCAGGCCCGCGCCGCGATCCAGGCCGCCATCGCCATGGCCAAGGGCAACTGAAGCAGTGAGCCGCGATCAACCCTTCGCCTATCAGGCGGTGTATCGCTACCTGTTGCAGTGGCTCGACAGCGTTGCGAGCGATCAGGAGCAGCGCCTGCCGTCCTTGCGGGAGTTGGCGCTGCGATTGAAGGTTTCCCTGTCCACTATCAAATACGCCTACGCCCTGCTTGAGGACGAGGGACGCATCTGCTCACGTCCGCGCCAGGGTTACTTCACCCGGGCGATGGTCAGCGCAGCTCTGCCGGTGGCCGGTCCCGCCTTGCTTGACGACCTTTATGCCCATGCCCGCCAGCCTGGACGCCTGGCGCTGTGCAGCGACGCACCGGCCATGCTGCTGTCCCTGGAGCAACCCTTGCTGATGACCGAGCGCGAGCTGGCCCGCCAGTACCCGCGAACCCAGGCACCGCTGTACCAGCCCTTGGGCGAGCAAGAACTGCGCAGTGAGTTGGCCCGGCGCTACACCCGCTCCACCTGCGATTACTGGCAGGCCGACCAGGTGTTTCTGGGGGCGGATCTGCGCAGTGTGCTGGAGTTGTCCTTGCAGGCATTGGACCTGGGCGACGGGGTGGCCCTGGTGGAGTCCCCCTGTTCCTGGGCAGTGCTGCGGCAACTGCGGGCCGCGCGCCTGCGGATCATCGAACTGCCGCTCAATGCCGCCGGCTGCTTCGACCTGCAACAGGTGCAGGCGTTGCTCAAGCACGAGCCGGTGCGGCTGGCCGTGCTCTCCTCGACGGTGAACATCCCTCACGGCAGCCTGATGCCGGCCGCCGACAAACAGCAGTTGTGCCGCTGGTTTGCCGAACGGGGGATCTGGCTGCTGGAGAACGACAGCTATGGTGAATTCAGCTTTGTCCCCGAGGCTGTCCGTTATCGGGATTTCGCCGATCCCGAGCGCCTGTTGGTGTTTGCCAGCCTGGACAAGGCCATAGGGGCCGAAGCGCCCTTCAGTTATGTGTTGAGTCGTAGTCTGGGCCCGCAACTGCACCGGCAGTTTCTCGAACGCTCCTTCCGACTTTCGCCGATCCGCCAGAAAGCCGTGGCCCGTCTGTTCAGCTCCGGGCGCCTCGACCAGCACCTGCACAAGCTGCGGGGCATGCTGCAACAGCGCATGCACCAGTTGCGCCAGTTGCTGGCGGAGCAGGCCGGGGCGCAATTGTTCGCGCCGATCCCGGCCGGCGGTGCAACCTTGTGGGTCGAAGCACGTCGGCCCGTGGCAATGACCCGGGTGTACGAGCAACTGCTGGCTCAGGGCATCGTGATCGCCCCGGGAAGCATCTTCAGCCAGCAAGGCCTGTGGCAGCATCACTTGCGCCTGAGCTACACCCTGGACTGGAGCAAGGACATTGCCGGAGCCCTGGGCCAGTTGGCCCAGGCGTTGGATCAGGCGTCCTGAGCCACCCCATAGCAGTGCCGCGCCTCGGGGAAGACACCGTCCCGAACCTCCGCCGCGAAGCGTTCGCAGGCCTGGCCGATCAGGGCGCCGGCATCGGCGTATTGCTTGACGAAGCGGGGTACTTGAGGCCCTCCGAGCCCCAGCAGGTCCTCGGTCACCAGCACCTGGCCATCGCAGGCTGGTGAGGCCCCGATGCCAATGGTGGGCATCGGCGAAAACTCGCTGATGCGTCGCGCCAGGGGTTGCGCGACCCCCTCCAGCAACAGACTGAAAGCGCCGGCGTCCAAGTGAGCGCGGGCGTCCGCCTCGATCTTGCGGGCCGCCTCGTCATCGAGTCCCTGAGCCTTGAAACCGCCCATCTGATTGACGTACTGCGGCATCAGGCCGATATGCGCCATCACCGGAATCCCGCGTTGCACCAGGAATTCCACGGTCGGCGCCAGGGCCTTGCCACCCTCCAGCTTGAGCGCGTCGCAGCCGGTGCGCGCCATGACCTCGGCGCAGTTGCGGTAGGCCTGTTGCGCAGATTCCTGGTAACTGCCGAAGGGCATGTCGGCGATCACGCAGGCCAGACGGCTGCCGGCGACTACGGCGCGGGTGTGGGCGATGATTTCCGCCAGGCTCATGTCCAGGGTCGAGGTGCGACCGTAGCCGACCATGGCCGTGGAATCGCCGATCAGGATGAAGTCCACGTAAGGGTCCATCAGCCGCGCCATGTGGCTGGTGTAGGCGGTGAGGGAGACGATCTTCTGCCGGCCTTTCATGGCCACCAGTTGCGGGACGCTCAGGCGGCGGGTGCGGGTATGCATGCTCATGACGACTTTCCTGGTTCTGCTGGGGTTGGAAAGTGCTCGATTATTGGCCCGGCGCCTGGGCATTCAATACACAGAGAACCGCGGAAAACCGACCCAGGGCCTGCAACGGGTTGTTCACCGGAACTTTTGCGTAGACCATGGCGCCTTCGCTTTGGACTGCCACCTGAGTTGCCTTTATGACCCCCTCCACAGAATCGTCGCCGGCGCGCTTTTCCCGCTCCGACTACAAGACCCTGGGCCTGGCCGCCCTGGGCGGAGCCCTGGAAATCTACGATTTCATCATCTTCGTATTTTTCGCCCTGACCCTGAGCCAGCTGTTCTTTCCTCCAGAAATGCCTGAATGGCTGCGCCTGCTGCAAAGCTTCGGGATCTTTGTCACCGGCTATCTGGCCCGGCCCCTGGGGGGCATTCTCATGGCCCACTTCGCCGACCGGCTGGGGCGCAAGAAGGTCTTCAGCCTGAGCATCCTGATGATGGCGCTGCCTTGCCTGCTGATCGGCATCATGCCCACCTATGCCCAGATCGGTTACTTCGCGCCCTTGCTGCTGTTGGCCCTGCGCGTGCTGCAAGGCGCCGCCGTGGGGGGAGAAGTGCCCAGTGCCTGGGTGTTCGTCGCCGAGCATGCGCCCCGGGCCCATCGCGGTTATGCCCTGGGCTTCCTCCAGGCCGGCCTGACCTTCGGCTACCTGCTGGGCGCGCTGACTGCGACCCTGCTGGCGCGACTCTTCAGCCCCGAGGAAATCCTCGATCATGCCTGGCGCTACCCCTTCCTGCTGGGTGGAGTGTTTGGGGTGATCGGCGTTTGGCTGCGCCGCTGGCTGAGTGAAACCCCGGTGTTCATGGCCCTGCAGCACCAACGCGACAGCGCCGGCGAATTGCCCCTGCGGACCGTGCTGCGGGAGCACCGGCTGGCGATACTGCCGGCGCTGATCCTCACCTGCGTGCTGACCTCGGCGGTGGTGGTGTTCGTGGTCATCACCCCGACCATGATGCAGAAGAGCTTCGGCATGAGCGCCGGCCATACCTTTGCCCTGAGCAGCCTGGGCATTGTTTTCCTCAATATCGGTTGCATCCTGGCCGGGCTGATCGTCGACCGCCTCGGCGCCTGGCGCACGGTGATGCTCTACAGCCTGCTGCTGCCCCTGGGCATTGCCGTGCTCTATGGCTGCCTGATCAGCGGCGGCGAGTGGATCGGCCTGGCCTACGCCATCGCCGGCCTGGGCTGCGGGGTGGTGGGGGCGGTGCCATCGGTGATGGTCAGCCTGTTTCCGCCGCGGATTCGCGTCTCGGGCATTTCCTTCACCTACAACATTGCCTATGCCCTCTGGGCCAGCACCACGCCGTTGTTGCTGATTGCCCTGATGCCCTGGAGTCCATGGGTCTGCGTGATCTATTGCGCAGTGATGGGGGCTGTGGGGGTGGCCAGTGCCGGTTACTTTGGTGGGTGTGTGGGCGAGGCTCGGCACGCATCTGCGCACAGCGATGGCTGCTACTGATCAGCTTCGCGAATTTTCTTCAGCGGGGGCGATTGTGCGAAACAGCGAGCTAGAGCCCTCGCCATTCAGCCTCTGAATCCAGAAAGTAATCGGGCTGAAAATTCGCCTTCAGCCCCCAGGTTCTTCCGCTAATCTCCCGGAATGCGCAGCCTGCGCTTGGATTTCCGGGAGCTGTCTTGATTCGTTCGACGCTGTGTTCCTTGCGAAATTTCTCCACCCTGGAGCCACTGTTGCAGGTGGCGCTGGTGAGCTTTGTGCTGGGGCTGGTTTTCGCCCTGATCGAGGCCTGGACCTGCAGCCTGGTGGACTACGGCCTGGAGGGTGCCAGTCCCGACAGCCTCAGTGCCCGAGTGCTGGCGGTGGAGACGGGGGCGCTGCTGGTGGAACAACTCGACACTGGGGAGCGCCAGCGTTTACGCCTGAGTCGCGACCTCAGCCAGCTCCAGGTGCCGCTCACGCAACTGACAGGGCAGACCCTGATGCTGAGTCACCTGCGGGGCTACCTGCTCAGTTGCAGTCACGACGATCAGCCGTGGTGCACCGCCCAGTGTTTCAACGCCGAACAGTGCCAGGAACGCTTGCGCGGGCGCGAGTCCTCCCTGGGCATGCTGTGCTTTACCTGGCTCGTCAGCCTGGCCTGCCTGCTGCTACACACCTTCCGCCCCCGCCCGTTCTATCCGCGAATGGGGCGCTGATGAACCTCCCCGACCAGTAGGAGCCGGCTTGCCGGCGAAGAGGCCCATGAGTCTTGCATCGCTCTCAGGGGCGCTTTCGCTGGCAAGCCAGCTCCTACGGGGCGAGTGGGGCGGTTATTGGGGCAGCAGTTGGTCCAGGTAGCGGGTGCGCTCTTTGCTCAGGCGGGTCACGCAGAGGTTGATCAGGGTGACGTGGGCCGGCTTGCCCGGTTCCACTTCGAAGGCCTCCAGCACGCAGGTGCTGTCGCGGAATTTGATCCAGGCACGCTGGGCATTCTTCAATTTGCCGAGGTATTCCTGTTCTTGCAGCAGGCTGCCGGGATACAGGTTGTGAACCCGCACCAGCAGCGCCTGATAGCTCTGGTTGAGCGCAGCGTCGGCGCGATCCTTGTCCTGCCGGGCGCAGCGATCGACCTGTTCGCTGACGCTGATGTGCTCGCAGTCCAGCGCTGCGGCCCGGGCAGGCGCCCAGCCAGCGGTACTGGCGAGTACGGCGATGACAAGGCCAAAGATCCATGGCTGATGAGGCATGTCGGTCCCTTGCGCTGAGAATGGAGCAGGCATTCTACAGAGCTGTTGCCGATGCAGAAGGGGCGCACGCGTACGCCCCTTGCACGATCGTAGTAATGGCGACCATCGCCGAACCAGAGGCCCGGTGTAGGGCCTTGGGTGGGGCGCCGAACAGGGAGCCGACGGCAACCGGCGGGTGTTTGCCTGCTTTTGGCGCATTCGCTGGTGTGCTAACGATGCCCGGCTGCAGATAACCGCCCACTAACGGCAACATGACAATGGGGTTATCCAGCGCAGGTGCGGCGGGCAATCGAACTATCATCAGGCCGACGCTTGTTTAAGCCACGGGAGGAGAGGTCATGGGAGCAGGACACAGTCACGGCCAGGTGCGGGCCGGGCATGAACGCAAGTTGTGGATAGCCCTGGGCCTGACCGGCAGTTTCATGATTGCCGAAGTCATTGGCGCCTTTGTCACCGGCAGCCTGGCGCTGTTGTCGGATGCCGCACACATGATGACCGACGCCCTGGCGTTGGCGATTTCCCTGGTGGCGATCCAGGTTGCCAAGCGCCCGGCGGACCGCAAACGCACTTTCGGTTATGCCCGTTTCGAAATCCTGGCCGCCGCATTCAATGCCTTGCTGTTGTTTGTGGTGGCGTTCTACATCCTGTTCGAAGCCTGGCAACGCTTGCAGGCACCGGCGCAAATCCAGTCCATCGGGATGTTGGTGATTGCGATCCTGGGGTTGATCGTCAACCTGATCTCCATGCGCCTGCTGGCCTCGGCCAGCAGCGAGAGCCTCAATGTCAAGGGCGCGTACCTGGAGGTGTGGAGCGACATGCTCGGCTCGCTGGGGGTGATCATCGCCGCCTTGGTGATCCTGTTCACCGGCTGGGGCTGGGTCGATTCCGTGGTGGCGGCGGCGATTGGCTTCTGGGTGCTGCCACGGACCTGGACCCTGCTCAAGGAGAGCATGAACGTGCTCCTGCAAGGCGTGCCGGACGGGATCGATATCGAGCAGGTGGAGCAGGGCATTCGCGAGGTGCCCGGGGTCAGCGATGTGCATGACTTGCATATCTGGGCCCTGACCAGTGGCAAGAACGTGCTCAGTGCCCATCTGGTGGCGCAGTTGCAGGGCCGGGATGAACAGGAGGTCCTGGCCCGGGTCACCGAATTGCTGCAGGAGCGGTTCGAGATCGCCCACGTCACCTTGCAGGTGGAGCAGGCGGGGTTTCATCAGCAGGTGCATGAGCATTGAAGGTGGCCTTGCCGGCCTCTTCGCTGGCAAGCCGGCTCCTACGGGGCGGGGGGGCTGGTGCGCGGTTCAGTCGCGCTCTTCGAGTACATAGCCCACGCCCCGCAGGGTGTGGATCAGCTTGCGCTCGAAAGGGTCGTCGATCTTCGCTCGCAAACGGCGGATCGAGACTTCCACCACGTTGGTGTCGCAATCGAAGTTCATGTCCCAGACAAAGGAGATGATCTGGGTCCGGGACAGCACTACGCCGCTCTGACGCATCAGCAGATGCAGCAGGGCGAATTCCTTGGTGGTCAGGTCGATGCGTTGTTTGCCACGAAAGGCCCGGTGCCGGCCCTGGTCCAGTTCCAGGTCGGCCACCCTGAGTACGTCGGGCACCGGCGCCTGTTCGCTGCGGCGCATCAGGGTGCGGACCCGGGCCAGCAGTTCGGGAAACTCGAACGGCTTGACCAGGTAGTCATCGGCCCCCAGATCCAGCCCCCGGATCTTGTCCGCCAGCCGTCCCTGGGCCGTGAGCATCATCACTCGGGTGTTGCTGTCCTCGCGGATTTGGCACAGCACGCCCCAACCGTCGATCTGCGGCAGGTTGACGTCCAGGATCACCAGATCGTAGGCGTGCTGGCGCGTCAGGTGCAGGCCATCCGCGCCGGTATTGGCGCAATCCACTACATAACCACTTTCAGTCAGTCCCTGATGCAGGTAGTCGGCAGTTTTGAGTTCGTCTTCGATAACCAGGATACGCATGCTGATGAGGTTCTCGGCGATAGGCGGCAGTAAAGGGAAGTTGCTGTAAATGACTTGAGTAATAATTTTAAAGTGAACTTTTATACAGGCAGTCTGAGGCACCTTTAACTTTGTGTCGGACGCTTTTAAAGTGCGGAAGGCGCTGTCTTTGAATGACGGAATATTAATACAGAACATTGAGCCAGAGCCTTTGCTAACGGATTTGTAATCTTTGCGCCACCCTGCTGATAAGCAGCGAAAGTTACCCTTGGTCGATATTGAAACTCTCCCTGTCAATGGGCGGAATGTTGCAGTTTCATATCGGCCAGGCCTGCGTTGAATAACCGCCGATATGTTCCGCCGCACTTTCGCAGAAACTTTGCCTCTGTAGGGGCCGGAACCTGTTATGCCGACTTTCCCGAGAACACTTCCCCGGGCAGCCTGGCGCTGCTCCGCGGCGCTGCTGCTGGCGCTGGTGGCGCAGTCTCCGAGTGCTGCCGAGCCACCCTCGCTGAGCCTTGACAACGCCCTGGCCAATGCCTTTGCCAACAACCCTGAACTGGCCGCCGCACGCTGGGAGATCGAGATCGCCCAGGGCGCTCTCCAACAGGCCGGGCTGATACCCAACCCGGTGCTGTCGGTGGATGCCGAGGACACTCGCAGGGATACGCGCACCACTTCGGTCAAACTCAGCCAGGCGCTGGAGCTGGGGGGCAAGCGCGGAGCTCGGGTGGAGGTGGCCAGCCGCGGACAGGCGCTCGCGGCCCTGGAACTGGAACGACGGGGCAACCAACTGCGGGCCGATGTCCTGGAGGCTTTCTACGCCGCCCTGCGGGCCCAGGAACGCACGCAACTGGCCGGACGTTCCCTGGCCCTGGCCGAGCGCGGTGTCACTGTGGCCCAGGGACGGGTCAATGCCGGCAAGGCCTCGCCGGTGGAGGCCACCCGGGCCCAGGTACAGCTGGCGGAAGTTCGCCTGGAGCTCAACCGTGGCCAGATGGAGCAGGACAATGCCTATCGGCAGTTGGCGAGGGTCACGGGCTCTGCCACCCCGGACTTTGCCGCCGTGCAGGAGCCCTCGTTGTCGCTGGCGGATCTGCCGGCTTCGGCGCAATTGCTGAATCGGTTGCAGGAGACCGCAGAACTGCGTCTGGCGGAGCAGGAGATTGTCCAGCGCGAGGCGTCCCTGGGCCTGGAAAAAGCCCAGCGCATTCCCGACCTCGACGTCAGCGTTGGCAGCCAGTACGACGCCACTGCCCGCGAGCGGGTGAACCTGGTGGGGCTGTCGATGCCGCTACCGCTGTTCAACCGCAACCAGGGCAATGTGCTGTCCGCCGCCCGTCGTGCCGATCAGGCCCGCGACCTGCGCAACGCCACCGAGCTGCGCCTGCGCACCGAAACCCGTCAGGCCCTGGAGCAATGGAGCACCGCCAGGGGCGAGGTGCAGTCGTTCAACCAGACCATCCTGCCCGCGGCCCAGCGTGCGGTGGACAGCGCCACCCGGGGCTTCGAGATGGGCAAGTTCAGCTTCCTCGAAGTGCTCGATGCCCAGCGCACCTTGATCAGCGCCCGTAGCCAGTACCTCGCCGCGGTGACGCAAACCACCGATGCCTGGGTGCGGATCGAACGCATCTATGGCGACCTCCGCCGTTGGTGAAAGTCTGGTTGAGGGGGCTCGTGTGCCTGGCCGCCCTGCTGGTCAGCGATTGCAGCGGTGCACCAGCGGCGCCGCCGGATGAGCCGCCCCGGCACTGGTGTGTCCATGAATGGCACCGGGCTCTCGACGAATTTTTCTTTCCGCATACCTCGTAAGGCGCTTCTCGCGCTGCCGAACATCGATTGTCAGGAGCACCCATGGATAAAAAACGCAGCCTTGTCATGGCCATCACAACGGTGGTCGGTCTGGGAGCGGTGGCCTTACTGCTGCCGGACCTGTTCGCTACCCCGGCCACCGTCCGCACCCAGACACCTGCACCTGCGGTTGCAGAGCCGGCCGGGCATGGCGAAGAGGAACCTGAAGGGCATCTGGAGCTCAGTCCCGAGCAGATCCAGGCGGCCGGCATCGAACTGGTCGAGGCCGGGCCCCGGCGTCTCAATCGCCTGCTCAGCCTGCCGGGGGAGATCCGCTTTGACGAGGACCGCACTTCCCACATCGTGCCCCGGGCTGCCGGCGTGGTGGAGTCGGTGCAGGTCAATCTCGGTCAGGCGGTCAAGCGCGGCGAACTGCTGGCGGTCATTGCCAGCCAGCAGGTGTCCGACCAGCGCAGTGAACTGGCGGCTGCCGGGCGGCGGGTGGAACTGGCCCGTACTACCTTCGAGCGCGAGCGCCAGTTGTGGACCGACCAGATCTCCGCCGAGCAGGATTACCTGCTGGCGCGGCAAACCCTGCAAGAAGCGGAAATCGCCCTCAACAACGCCCGGCAGAAGATGAATGCCTTGAGTGGCAGCGCGCAGTTGGTGGGGGGCAATCGCTATGAAATGCGTGCGCCGTTCGATGGCGTGGTGGTGGAGAAACACCTCAGCGTCGGCGAAGTGGTGAGCGAAACCAGCGCCGCTTTCACCCTTTCGGACCTGTCGCGGGTCTGGGCCACCTTCGGGGTATTCCCCAAGGATCTGGACAAAGTCCGGGTCGGCCAGCCGGTGAATGTCAGCTCCAGTGAGTTGGGAACCCAGGTCCAGGGCAAGGTGGCCTACGTCGGCAGTCTGCTGGGGGAGCAGACCCGGACCGCCACCGTGCGGGTGACCCTGGCCAACCCTGGTGACACCTGGCGACCGGGGCTGTTCGTCTCGGTGCAAGTGGCCACCGAAGCCTTCGAAGCACCGGTCAGCGTGCCGGAGACGGCGATTCAGACCGTGGAAGACCGGCCTTCGGTGTTTGTCCGGGTGGCCGAGGGTTTCCAGGCCACGCCGGTGGTCACCGGGGCCACTCAGGACGGTTTCGTCGAGATCCGCGAAGGCCTGGCCGCCGGGGCTCGGGTCGTCACCCGTGGCAGCTTCACCCTCAAGTCCGAGCTGGGCAAAGGCTCGGCCGACCATGGCCATTGATCGGTCACAGCACAGAGTGATTTCCCATGTTTGAGCGCATCATTCAATTCGCCATCGAGCAGCGCATCATCGTCCTCCTGGCGGTGCTGCTGATGGCCGGGGTCGGTATCGCCAGCTACCAGAAACTGCCGATCGACGCGGTCCCCGACATCACCAACGTCCAGGTGCAGATCAACTCCGCAGCGCCAGGGTTCTCGCCCCTGGAAACCGAGCAGCGCATCACTTTTCCCATCGAAACCGCCATGGCCGGCCTGCCGGGGTTGCAGCAGACCCGCTCGCTGTCGCGCTCGGGGCTGTCCCAGGTGACGGTGATCTTCAAGGACGGCACGGACCTGTTCTTCGCCCGGCAACTGGTCAACGAGCGCCTGCAAGTGGCTCGGGAGCAATTGCCCGAGGGCGTGGAAGCGGTGATGGGACCGATCTCCACCGGGCTGGGGGAAATCTTCCTCTGGACCGTGGAGGCCGAGGACGGCGCGCGCAAGGAGGACGGCACGCCTTACACCCCCACCGACCTGCGGGTGATCCAGGACTGGATCATCAAGCCGCAACTGCGCAACGTCCAGGGCGTGGCTGAGATCAACACCATCGGCGGCTTCGCCAAGGAGTACCAGATCGCCCCGGACCCCAAGCGCCTGGCGGCCTACAAGCTGACCCTCAATGATCTGGTGACGGCCCTGGAGCGCAACAACGCCAACGTCGGTGCCGGCTACATCGAGCGCAGCGGCGAGCAGTTGCTGATCCGTGCGCCAGGGCAACTGGCCTCCATCGAGGACATCGCCAACATCGTCATCAGCAGCAGCGACGGCACGCCGATCCGCGTGCGCAATGTCGCCGAGGTGCAGATCGGTCGCGAACTGCGCACCGGCGCGGCCACCGAGAACGGCCGGGAAGTGGTGCTGGGGACGGTGTTCATGCTGATCGGCGAGAACAGCCGCAGCGTGTCCCAGGCGGTGGCGAAAAAACTCGAAGAGATCAACCGCTCACTGCCCGAAGGGGTGGTGGCGGTCACGGTGTACGACCGCACCAACCTGGTGGAAAAGGCCATCGCCACGGTGAAGAAGAACCTCTTCGAGGGCGCGCTGCTGGTGATCGTGATTCTGTTCCTGTTCCTGGGCAATATCCGCGCGGCGCTGATCACCGCTCTGGTGATCCCGCTGTCCATGCTGTTCACTTTTACCGGCATGTACAGCAACAAGGTCAGCGCCAACCTGATGAGCCTCGGCGCCCTGGATTTCGGCATCATCGTCGACGGCGCGGTGGTGATTGTGGAGAACGCCATCCGCCGCCTGGCCCATGCCCAGCAGCACCACGGCCGCATGCTGAGCCGCTCCGAGCGCCTGCATGAAGTCTTTGCCGCAGCCAAGGAGGCCCGGCGTGCGCTGATCTTCGGCCAGTTGATCATCATGGTGGTGTACCTGCCGATCTTCGCCCTCACCGGGGTGGCCGGGAAGATGTTCCATCCCATGGCCTTCACCGTGGTCATGGCCCTGTTGGGGGCGATGATCCTCTCGGTGACCTTTGTCCCGGCGGCCATCGCGCTGTTCGTCACCGGCAAGGTCAAGGAAGAGGAAAACCTGCTGATGCGCAGCGCCAAGCGGGGCTACGCACCGGTGCTCGACTGGGTCATGGGGCATCGTGCACCGACCTTCGTCCTGGCCGTGGCGATCCTGCTGGGCAGCGGCCTGCTGGCCAGCCGCATGGGCAGCGAATTCATTCCCAGCCTCAGCGAAGGCGACTTCGCCCAGCAGGCTCTGCGGGTGCCCGGCACCAGCCTCACGCAATCGGTGGACATGCAGCAGCGCCTGGAGAAAACCCTGCTGGCGCAGGTGCCGGAGATCGAGCGGGTGTTTGCCCGCACCGGCACCGCAGAGATCGCCTCGGACCCTATGCCGCCGAATATTTCCGACAGTTACGTGATGCTCAAGCCCAAGGCCCAGTGGCCGGACCCGGGCAAGTCACGGGAGGCGCTGATTGCCGATATCCAGCGCGCCAGCGCCCTGGTGCCGGGCAGCGCCTATGAACTGTCGCAGCCGATCCAGCTGCGTTTCAACGAACTGATTTCCGGGGTGCGCAGCGATGTGGCGGTCAAGGTTTTCGGTGACGACATGAACGTGCTGAACAAGACCGCCAATGAAATCGCCACGGCCCTGCAGGGGTTGTCCGGTGCCTCGGAAGTCAAGGTCGAACAGACCTCCGGCCTGCCGGTATTGACCATCAATATCGACCGCGACAAGGCGGCGCGATTCGGTCTGAACGTGGGCGATGTGCAAGACACCATCGCCGTGGCCGTGGGCGGGCGCCAGGCCGGCACCTTGTACGAAGGCGACCGCCGTTTCGATATGGTGGTGCGCCTGTCCGACCAGCTGCGCACTGACATTGACGGCCTGTCGCAGCTGTTGATCCCGATCCCGGCGACGGCGGGCAGTGGCAATGGACAGATCGGCTTTATCGCCCTGTCGGAAGTGGCCAGCCTCGACCTGGTGTTGGGCCCCAATCAGGTCAGCCGCGAGAACGGCAAGCGCCTGGTAATCGTCAGCGCCAACGTGCGCGGGCGCGATATCGGTTCCTTCGTCGAGGAAGCCACGGTGTTGATCGGCGAGAAGGTCAAGGTCCCGGCGGGGTACTGGACAACTTGGGGCGGTCAGTTCGAGCAATTGCAGGAAGCGTCCCAGCGTCTGCAAGTGGTGGTGCCGGTGGCGCTGCTGCTGGTGTTCGGGTTGCTGTTCATGATGTTCAACAACCTCAAGGACGGCCTGTTGGTATTCACCGGCATCCCCTTTGCCTTGACCGGTGGGATCATGGCCCTGTGGCTGCGGGATATTCCGTTGTCGATCTCGGCAGGGGTGGGGTTCATCGCCTTGTCGGGGGTGGCGGTGCTCAATGGGCTGGTAATGATTGCCTTTATCCGCAATCTGCGGGAGGAGGGGCGTTCCCTGTCCATGGCTATTCATGAAGGTGCCCTGACCCGCCTGCGCCCGGTGTTGATGACTGCCCTGGTGGCGTCCCTGGGGTTTATCCCCATGGCCCTGGCCACCGGCACCGGCGCCGAAGTGCAACGGCCCCTGGCTACCGTGGTGATTGGCGGCATCCTGTCCTCCACCATCCTCACCCTTCTGGTCTTGCCGGCGCTGTATCAGTGGGCGCACCGCAAGGAAGAGGACTAGTTCCTCTAGCTGGACTGTTGGCGAAGGTGCTCTTGCGGGCGCCTTCGCTGGCAAGCCAGCTCCTACGGAGGGCAGGTACATCGCGTCAATTTCTGTAGGAGCCGGCTTGCCGGCGAAGGCGTTCTTGAGGGTGTCTTCGCTGGCAAGCCAGCTCCTACGGAGGGCAGGTGCATCGGGTCAATTCCTGTAGGAGCCGGCTTGCCGGCGAAGGCGATCTTGAGGGTGTCTTCGCTGGCAAGCCAGCTCCTACGGAGGGCAGGCACATCGGGTCAATTCCTGTAGGAGCCGGCTTGCCGGCGAAGGCGATCTTGAGGATGTCTTCGTCGGCAAGCCAGTTCCTGCAGGTCGGTAGTCAATGGGCAGGCAAAAAAAAGCGCCCCATGCGGGACGCTAAAAATTCATCTCTTTCCAAAGGAGCATCAAAAAAACGCTTCAAGAGATGAATGTGCTCGGTAGGCAATCACCGTTAAATATCTTCCTCGGCCGCAGCGGGTGCGGAAGCGTCGCGAGGGGGAGTGCCGGTGCCGCCAGCGGCGGCTGTTTCCTGGTTGGCGTCGCCGTGAATCTGTTCCTGGCTGGCCAGGAAGGTTTCGCGGACCTGCTGTGGGCGTTCGCTGCCATCAGCAGCCCAGACGGCGGAGCTGGTAGTGGCCAGAAGGCCGATCAACAACAGTCGGGTGGGACCCATGGTGTTTCTCCTGACAAGCTCGCCGGCCGGGGGAATCACGGCGGATTCGAGTGTGCCCAGGAGTATATGGAGACCAACCTAACGAGAAGGTGAGGCCGATATTACAGTTCTGCAAGCCGTGAGTCTGTGAAGAAGTTTTAACACCGGGCAGGCGTCAACCTGCCCGGCCAGGCACCTCAGAGCAGGGCCAGGGGGTACTCGACGATCAGTCGGAACTCTTCCAGGTCGGACTCGAACTGGCTGGAGCGGATGGTCGCCTGACGGATACGCAGGGACAGGTCCTTGAGCGTGCCGCCCTGGAACACATACTTGGCTTCGATGTCCCGCTCCCAGCGACGTTGATCGGTCAGCGGATCACCCGCCGCGTCGCGGCGCATGTACACCGAGTTGGCGTTGCTGTAGTCGGCACCGCTGCCGCGCCCGTAGCGGGTCATGAATGACAGGCCGGGGATGCCCAGGGTCTGCATGTCGAGGTCGTAGCGGACCATCCACGAGCGCTCCTTGGGCGAGTTGAAGTCGCTGTACTGGATCGAGTTGTCGAGGAAGATCGAGTCCGACTGGCGCAGGTAGTCGAAGTCGTCGTTGCCGTTGTTGCGCTGGTGCGACAGCGCCAGGGTGTGGGCGCCGTAGGTGGCGCCGACCTTGGCGCTCCAGATGTTGTTGTCGAACTCGCCCAGCAGTTTCTTGCCCTCATCCACGGCCTTGTAATAGTTGAAGCCGCTGAACAGGCTCAGCTCGTCGGACAGCGGGTAATTGCCCGCGACGCCAAGGTAGTACTGATCCCAGGCGTCTTTCAGGCGGCTGCTGTAGAGGCTGAAACTGAGGTTGGAGTTGAACTTGTAGTCGCCACCGAAGTAGCCGACCCAGGGCGAATCCACCTTGCCCGCGTAGAAGGTGGCGAAGCCATCGCGCATGCCACTGCTGTCGGGCTGGCTCATGGCGTGCAAGCGTCCTCCCTGCAAATCCAGGCCGTCGATGCTGGTGTTCTCCAGGGTCACCCCGCGAAAGCTTTCCGGCAGCAGGCGCGAGTCGCCGTAGTGCACCACCGGCGTCTTGGGGAACACGTCGCCCACTTTCAATGTGGTGTCCAGGGCTAGCAGTTTTACCGCGCCCCCGGCCTTGCCATAGCCGTCGGCGGGCTCGTTGTCGCGGCTCACCGGCAGCATGCCGAAGGAGCCGCCGCCACCGCTGCGACCGGTGCCTGAGTCGAGCTTGAGGCTGTACATGGCGAAAGCATCGATACCGAATCCAACAGTGCCCTGGGTAAAGCCGGACTCGAACTTGCCGATCAGGCCCTGGGCCCAGGCTTCGGAGTAACCGTTGCCGGTGGGGCTGGATTGGCCCTTGCGATCGTCGCGGTTGTAGTAGAAGTTGCGCAGCAGCAGGTCAAGGCGGCTGCCTTCGACAAAGCCTTCGGGCCGTTCCTCGGCGGCTACCGCCGCCACGGGACACAGCCCCAGTACCGCGGCAAGCACGGACAGGGACAGGGGGGGATTGATTCGCATGGGGTCGCTCCTGAGTGTTGGCAGCTATCAACTTTTATATCGCCAGAGGCGTTCTTATGGGTGCGACTGACAGGCACGCAGGTGCCATGAAAGTCGCTGTCGATAGTTGCAAACAGTCGATAACGGTGGGGTGACCCGGTGATTACAATTGTGCAAGAAAGGGCCGTGACAGCGGTCGGCATAAACTGCTTAAACCCCCGTGAACAGGGGCGATGGCGATAGGCGACTAGGTTGTCTGCGGGGGCATTACAGATAAGTAATGTGCCCGCGATCATTCTGACAGGGTCGGTTCCTTATCCTCGCTGGTGTCAACTGGACGAGGAAACTGTCATGAAGTTTTTCAACTTGAGTATCGCCGCGCTGCTGTTGTCCATTTCTTCCCTGGCTCTGGCCGAGGGCGGCGGTGATCGCACCTTTACCCGAGCCATGGTGGAGAACCAGAAGGCCATGGAGCGCTATGCCGCGAGCCAGGGCAAACCGGCCCCGGTGGTGCAGAACTACCGCTACGGCATGGCGCTGGATATCGCCAGGGTGGTCAACGTGACGCCTCCGATCAAGTCCTGCGAGGTGGTGCCCTCACGCATGACCTATGAAGACTCCGCCGGCCAGCTCAAGACCATCGAATATCAGGTGCTGGGTCAGTGCCGTAACAACGGCAGCTGACTCTGGGCCCTTGATGCCGTGCCCTCAGGCGTCGCCCGGTTCGGGGTGCAGGGCAACGATCATGTCGACTTCCACCGAGGCGTTTTTCGGCAACTGATAGACCCCCAGCGAAGTGCGTGTGTGCACGCCGGCCTCGGCAAAGACCGAGTACAGGATCTCTGAGGCGCCATCCGCCACTTCGCTCTGCTGGGTAAAATCCGCAGCGCTCTGCACATAGACGTTGATCCGCAGAATGCGCTTGATCCGCTGCAGGTCGCCGAGCATCTGTTCCAGGATCGCCAGGGCTCGCAGGGTACAGATCTGTGCCCCGTGCCGGGCCTGCTCCAGGGACGTCTGGGCACCCACCCGGCCGACCACCATCACGGTGTTGTCGATGCGCGGGATCTGCCCGCTGACATAGACCTCATCACCGTTGCGCACCGCCGGCACATAGTTGCCGCCAATGCGCATCTGGCCTTCAAAACTGTGCCCGACTTGTGCTGCCGCCTGCTGGAAAAGTGCCTTGCGTGATGCATCCATAGTCCAACTCCGTCGATCGCCGTGGAATTTCCCGAAGCCGACTATACGCGCTCCAGGGCGGCGATGAATCTTCGGCGAAAGCCCCGTTTCGACTGGGTTTGCTTGCTGTTGAATTTTTTTTGTCGGACAAGTCCCAGTTGCTATTAAGAAAATTCTTTCAGGGCCGATGTTAGGCCCAAAGCAGCCTATTTTTTCAGTCCCCCGTCCCCCGGTGCATCCTCATGTTCAATAAACGCTTGAAGCAAGAGCTGTCGGCTCTTCGTGAAGAACTTTCGAGCCTTCAGCAAGTGAAGGAAAGTCTTGAAAGCGAGATGCTCGTGATCAATTTGAGCGCCGATGGACGGATTCAATCGGTCAACCACAACTTCGCCCAGGAAATGCTCTACAAGAGTGGCGATCTGGTAGGCCGTGCCCTGGAGGACATAGTCCCGGATCACGTCAAGCACGACGAGTTCCATCAGCGCTTCAAGGCGACCCTGGCCCGGGGCGAGCATTTTGCCGGTGCGGTACGCTTGCTGCGGGGCAACGGTGAGGAAGCCTGGCTGCGCTCCATTTCCCAGCCGATTCGCGACTCCGAGGGACGGATCAAGTATTTCGCAATCTTTTCCAGCGACCTGACCCGCACCATCGAAGCCTCCCGCGAGCACGAGAACCTGATCGGCGCTCTGATGCGTTCCACCGCGCTGATCGAGTTCGACCTCAATGGCCATGTGCTGACCGCCAATGATCGGTTCCTGTCCGGTATGGGGTACAGCCTGGCGCAGATCAAGGGCAAGCATCACCGCATGTTCTGTGAACCTGAGGAATACAACAGCGCAGCCTACCAGGCGTTCTGGAGACGTTTGAATGCTGGGGAATTCATCGCTGAACGCTTCAAGCGGATCGATGCCCATGGCCGGGTGGTGTGGCTGGAGGCCTCCTACAACCCGGTGCTGGATGCCAACAACAAGCTCTACAAGGTGGTGAAGTTCGCCACGGTGATCACCGATCAAGTGAACCAGGAACTGGCGGTAGCCGAGGCGGCGAACATTGCCTACAGCACCTCTTTGCAGACCGACAACAGCGCCCAGCGCGGCACCACGGTGGTCACCGAGGCGGTGAACGTCATGCGTGATCTGGCCAAGCACATGCAGGACGCCGGCGAAGGCATCGGCGCCCTGAACGAGCAGTCCCTGGTGATTGGCAGCATCGTCAAGACCATCAGCGGGATTGCCGAGCAGACCAACTTGCTGGCCCTCAACGCGGCGATCGAGGCGGCCCGTGCCGGTGAGCAGGGACGGGGCTTTGCCGTGGTCGCCGATGAGGTCCGGCAACTGGCCTCGCGTACCAGCAAGGCCACCGAGGAAATCGTTGGCGTGGTCCGGCAGAATCAGGACATGGCGCGTGAAGCCGTGGAGTTGATGACTGAAGGCAAGCTGCAGGCGGAGCAGGGGCTGGCCCTGGCCGCGGAAGCCGGTGCGGTGATCGTCGAGATCCAGGATGGCGCACAGAAAGTGGTGAGTGCGGTCGGGCAGTTCGCCAATCAACTGTCGACCTGAGTCGTGGGGCCCCGGTGACGGGGCACAGCTCATCCCCCCGGGGCGGCCCCTGACGGCCTTGAGGATATTTCCGAAGAGGGCTTAAGATTATTCTGAAACGCGGTGCGCGGCTTGGAGAAAGGTCGCCAGGCGCCGATGGCAAGAGGATCGCTGTATCCACTCTTAGTCTGTCGGTGTATCCATGTTCAACAAACGTTTGAAGCAACAGCTTGCCACCTTGAGCGATGAGCTGAATGCTCTGCAGCAATTCAAGGCCTGTCTGGAAACCCAGGTGCTCAGCATCGAACTGGACGGCGAGGGGATGATCCGTCGGGTCAACCAGAACTTCACTCAAGTGCTGGACTTCGACGGCCAACAGCTCTGTGGGCGCTCCCTGGAGCACATCGTGTCGCGCCACCCACAAGCGGTTGAACTGTACCGTGCCTTCAAGGCGGCCCTGGGCCGCAATGAAAGCTATATCGGTCAACTGCGCCTGCAGCGTGGCAACGGCCGCGATGCCTGGCTGCACGCCTGTGTTCAGCCGATTCACGACAGTGCCGGGCAGCTCGACCATTACACCCTGGTCTGCACCGACCGGACGGCGTCGGTGGAAAGTGCCTGCGAGCATGAAAACCTGATGGCGGCGTTGTTGCGCTCAACCGCGGTGATCGAATTTGATCTGCAAGGTCGGGTGCTGACCGCCAACCCGCGTTTTCTGGCGTGCATGGGTTACCGCCTCGATGAGGTCCAGGGGCAGAACCACCGTCTGTTTTGCGAACCCCAGGAATATGAAGGGCCTTCGTACCAGGAGTTCTGGGCGCGCTTGAATGCCGGCGAGTATGTCGCCGACCGCTTCAAGCGTATCGACAGCCAGGGCCGGGTGGTGTGGCTCGACGCCTCCTACAACCCGGTGCTGGATGCCAACGGCCAGCTCTACAAGGTGGTGAAGTTCGCCACCCTGATCACCGATCAGGTGAATCAGGAACGCTCGGTGGCCGAGGCCGCCGACATCGCCTACAGCATTTCCCGGCAAACCGACACCAGTGCCCAGCGCGGCTCGGCGGTGGTCACCGAAACCCTGGACGTGATGCGCGACCTGGCCAAGTGCATGCAAGAGGCCGGTGACGGTATCGAAGCCCTGAACGAGCAGTCCCTGGTGATTGGCAGCATCGTCAAGACCATCAGCGGGATTGCCGAGCAGACCAACCTGCTGGCCCTCAACGCGGCGATCGAGGCGGCTCGGGCCGGTGAACAGGGACGCGGTTTCGCCGTGGTCGCCGACGAGGTCCGACAACTGGCCTCACGTACCAGCAAGGCCACCGACGAAATCGTCGGTGTGGTGCGGCACAACCAGGACATGGCCCGCTCGGCCGTGGAACTGATGGCCGAAGGTCGCCAGCAGGCCGAGCAGGGCCTGACTCTGGCGGCGGAGGCCGGCACGGTGATTGTCGAGATCCAGGACGGTGCGCAGAAAGTGGTGGGCGCGGTGGGGCAGTTCGCCAGTCAACTGTCCAACTGAGTGTCACGCTGAGGGTTCAAGTCTGGCCCTGCGGACGCAGAGGGTTTCAGTGTTGCAACGGCCCATGGCATTCGTAATGCAAACGGTCGAACCATTGCCCGTGCAGCAGGAAGCTGCGGCGTGAATGGCCGTAGCAGGAGAACCCGGACGTTTCCAGTACCCGCACCGAACCGAGGTTCTCCGGTCGGGCGTTGGCTTCGATACGGCTCAGTTGCAACTCCCCGAAGGCCCGTTGCAGGACTTGCGCCACCGCTGCCCGGGCGATGCCGCGGCCGTTGAAACGGGCGCCTACTCGATAGCCCAGTTCGGCGCAATTGAGGTAGGGGCGCTGCACCCGGTGCAGGTTGATGCGCCCCACCAGCTGCGAATGCTCACGGATCAGAAATTGATAGCCGCGATCCGCCTCGGCGTCCTGTCGAGCCTGGGCGATGGCCTCGGCGACACCTTCGGCACTGTAGTACGCAGCGGGTCGGGCGTTGATCGAGGCTTCGAAAAAAGCGCGGTTGTCTTCTTCAAAAGTCAGCAGTTCATGCACGTCGTCAGGCTGTGGGGCGGTGATGTACAGGTGGGTCATGGTCCGGTGGCCTCAATCCGTTGAAGGCGCCTTCATCTCACGTTCTGCAGGTCGGCTTCAAGCCTCCAGGTGCGGTTTGATCAGCTCGGCGAACCATTCGATGAACACATTGAGACGGCGCGAGCGATGGCGGCGGTCGGGGTACAGTGCGCTGATTTCCATGGGCGCCACCGGCAGTTCATGCAGCACCTGCACCAACTCGCCTCGCTCCAGCAGGTGCTGCACATCGAAGCGCGGCACCTGGATCAGCCCCAGGCCCTGGCGACAGCAGGCAATGTAGTTCTCGACGTTGTTGACGATCACTCGACTGGGCAGGCCCAGCAGGTGCTCGCGACCTTCCAGCAGGTACTCCCAGGGCTGTTCGCGGCCAGTGTCCGGGGAGGCGTAACCGACCATCCACTGGCCGCTCTGCAAATCCTGGTGCGTGTGGGGCTCGCCTTGTTCGGCGAGGTAGGCGGGGCTCGCGCAGTTGATCAGCGCCAGTTGCCCCAGAGGCCGGGCGATCAGGCTGCTGTCGGCCAGGCTGCCGACGCGGATCGCGCAGTCGATGCCTTCCTGGACCAGGTCGATGCTGCGATCACAGGCCCCCAGGGACAGTTGCAGGCCCGGGTATTGCGCCAGCCATTGGGGCAGGGCGGGCACGATCAGGCGCCGGGCGATACGGCTGGGCACGTCGATGTTCAAGCGCCCGCTGACGTCCACCTGGCGATGGTGGAATAGTTGGCTGAGTTCGGATGCGTCCGCCAGCAGGCGCCGGGCCCGCTCCAGGAGGATGGCGCCGTCGGCGGTCAATTGCACATGCCGGGTCGTGCGGTGCAGCAGGCGGGTGCCGAGGCCGGTTTCCAGTTGCTGCACGGCGGAGGAGACGGTGGCCCGTGGCAGCTCCAGAGCATGGGCGGCCTTGATGAAGCTGCCCATGTCGGCCACCTGGATGAACACGCGGTATTGCTCAAGCTTATCCATCGTTTGAACGATCCTGGTTCGGGGGTGCCTGACGGCAGTGGATCGCAGCATCGGCCGAGGCGATCGATGCTGCGGCTCGGCAGGCCAATTTACCCCTTGGGCGCCAGGATTACTTGGTGGTGTAGCCGCCGTTGATCAGTAAGGTCTGGCCAGTGATCCACCAGCCTTCGGTGACCAGGTGGCGAATGAAGGGCACCACGTCCTCGATATCGGTGAGCCCGGTCTTGCTTGATGGCGACAGGGCCGCGGCGCTCTTGTGGTAGGCCACGGCGTCGTCCCCTTCGGCGGGGTAGAAGAACGGCGTGTCCATGGGCCCCGGCCCCACGGCGGTGACCGAAATGCCCCGGGCACCGAACTCCTTGGCCGCGGCTCGGGTGAAGTGTTCCACCGGTGCCTTGGAGCCGCCGTAGGCGGCGTAGAACGGGGTGAAGGCCCCCAGCAGCGAAGTCACCAGGGTCACCAGCTTGCCGTTGTCCTCCAGGTGCTTGCCGGCTTCCTTGATAAAGAAGAAAGCGCTCTTGGCATTGACTGCAAACATCTGGTCGTACTCGTCTTCGCTGATGTCGACTATGGGTTTTTTCAGCACCTTGCCCACGGTGTTGATGGCGATGTCGATCTTGCCGAAGCGCGCCTTGACCTCACTGAACAGACGCTCCACGGCACTGGCGCGGGTGAGGTCGGCCTGCCACGCCTGGGCCTCCACACCCAGGGCCTTGAGTGCCGCCACCGTGGCCTCTGCGTCGGCCCGGCTGGCGTTGCTGTTGTAGTGCACGGCCACCGCCCGCGCACCGTGGCTGGCCAGGTCGCGGGCAATCAGGCCGCCGAGGTTCTTCACGCCACCGGCGATCAGCACGACTTTGTTGTTCAGGGAGTGATCGGTCATGGCGCGGGTCCTTCAACAATTGGGGTGAAGGCTGAGTCTAGTGTCTGCACCGCTGTTGATAAGCCGTCGGCGGCTGGACGGATTATCCAGAAAATCCGGCCAATGACCTTGCCTGC
>NZ_MOAK01000043.1:263182-269943 GCF_003732485.1 Pseudomonas protegens | reverse complement strand
CCGATCTTCGTCGCCCGGTACCGCTGGACAAGGCGTACCGCTTGCTCAACCACGGCCCAACGGTGCTGGTCAGCGCAGCCCATGGCGGGCAGCGCAATATCATGGCCGCGGCCTGGGCCATGCCCCTGGATTTCGAGCCGCCGAAAGTCGCCGTGGTGCTCGACAAGTCCACCTGGACCCGACAACTGCTGGAGGCCTCGGGCACCTTCGTGCTCAATGTGCCTTGCGTGGCCCAGGTGGATATCGTGCAGAGCCTGGGCAACAGCTCCGGGCTGGAGCTGAGCCAGGGCGGTAGCGACAAGTTCGCCGCCTATGGTCTGCAGGCCTTTGCCGGCGAGCAACTGGCGGCTCCGCTGCTGCAAGGCTGCGTGGCCTGGCTGGAGTGCCGGCTGTTGCCCGAACCCCACAACCACCAGCAGTACGACCTGTTCCTTGGCGAAGTGATTGCCGCCCAGGCCGATGCCCGGGTGTTCAGTGAAGGGCGTTGGCACTTCGACGGTCAGGACCCGCTGCGCACTCTGCACCATGTGGCGGGTGGGCACTTCCTGACCATCGGTGGCGCCGTTGACGGTCGCCAGTTGCCTTTGGCCGGCGAGTCCTGAGTCAGGGAATCAGCCGATAGTCACGCAGCCGTTGCAACTGTTCGAGCACGCTCTGGTGGCTGTCGATGCAGCCGGTAAAACCGGCCTGGCGGATCTTGATGGTGCTTTGCACCATGTCGTAGCCGGTGTTGAGCCAGCCATCGACGAAGGGCCAGGCGGCAATCTGTTCCCAGGACGTGGGGCGCAGCTGCTGCTCCTGGACAATGCGCGCCCACAGCGGTGCCTTGTCGGCCATCTGCACCCCCAGGTGCATCGGTTGTGGTGCGGCGCTGTCCAGGCCGAAGAAAGCGGCAATTTCTGGCCACAGGTGCTGCCAGCGGAAGTGATCGCCATTGGTCACGTTGAACACCTGCTGCTGTGCCTGCGCTGAGGTCAGGGCCCAGAGCACGGCCTGGGCCAGCACCCGGGAGTCGGTGGCCTGGTGCAGCGCCGACCAGGCTTGCAGGCTGCCGGGGAAGCGCAGCGGCAGCTTCAGTGCCTGGCTGATGGCGGCGAAGCTGGCGATGCCGGTGAGGATGTTCATCGGTGAGTTGAGGCTGGGGCCCATGATTCCGTCCGGGCGCAACACCGTCCAGGCAAAACCCTGGCGTTCGGCTTCGTGCCACAGCAGGTCTTCCTGATCGTTGTAGAAGATCGGTCCCATGAAGCGCGGATCGCTCTCCCTGGCCGGCGTCTTATAGGGCCCCAGGTGTTCACCATAGGATTTGCCGCCGCCGATCAGCACCACCTGACGCAGTTTCGCTCCGGCCTGACGCAGGGCCTGGAGGCTGTGATCGAGCATCGCCAGGTTCGGCGCTACTGTGGCAGCCATGGTTTCCCGCTCGCTGTAGGCACAGAACACCAGGTCGGTGACGCTGCCCAGTTCGGCAAAGGCGCGGGCGGTGTCGGCGGCGTCCAGCAGGTCGGTGCTGAGGTGCGCCGGTGCCGGGCTGCCGTCCAGCAGGCTGGTCGGTGGGCTGCGGCGGGCGGCGGTGGTCAGTTGCCAGCCCGGGGTCTGATTCATCAGTTCGACCACTGCGGTGCCGACCACGCCATAGCCGCCGATCACCAGCAAGTGACGGTCCGGGGAAGTTGAAACGCTCATCGGGGATACCTCGAATAAAGGGATCGCCAGCATAGAGTCGGGCCCTTGAGTGAAATAGACTGCCAGTCGGAACAGCATCTGTGAGTTGAATTCATATGGCAGGCAGCGAGATCAACCGGTTTGCCGAGATGGAGACCTTTGTCGCGGTGGTGGAGTGTGGCGGTTTGTCGGCCGCTGCGCGGCTGAAACAGGTGACCCCTTCCTCGGTGAGCAAGCTGCTGGCGCGGCTTGAAGCGCGCCTGGGGGTGCGCTTGCTCAATCGCTCCACTCGCCAGTTGCAACTGACCCCGGAAGGACGCGGCTTCTATGAAAACAGCGTGCGCCTGCTGGCGGACCTGCGTGAAGTGGAGGGTGAGGCCGGCAGCGCCAGGGCCCCGGTGGGCCGGGTGCGGGTCAACACCAGTGCCTCCTTTGGCCTGCATGTGCTGGCGCCCCTGGTGACGGAGTTTCTCCAGCTGTATCCGGAAGTTTCCCTGGACCTGGTGCACAGCGATGCCCTGGTAGACCTCTTGGGAGAACAGACCGATGTGGCGATCCGCACCGGGCCGCTGGCGGATTCGCAATTGATCGCCCGCAAGCTCGGGGAAACCCGCGGCGTTGTCGTCGGCTCCCCGGCCTACCTGGCCCGTTGCGGCGTACCGCAGACCCCGGAGGATCTGGCCGCGCACCACCTGCTCGGTTTCGACTACGCCCGGGCCGTGCCGGGCTGGCGCCTGGGCGCGGCGGGCGAGAGCCAGCTGCTGCAGCCCAATGGCCGGGTCCAGGCCAGCGACGGCGAAGCCTTGCGCCATCTGGCGTTGCACGGCGCGGGGCTGGCGCAACTGGCGGCCTTCACCATCGCCGATGACCTGGCCAGCGGCCGGCTGGTGCCGGTGCTGGAAGCCTTCACCCAGGCGCCGCTGGAAAGTTTTTATGCGCTCTATGTCGGCCAGGGCGGCCACGTGCCGTCGCGGGTACGGGTGTTCATCGACTTCCTGGCGCAGCGGGTGCGCTTGTAGCCTGCCTCTGGTCAGGTGCGGCGGCGGATGCTTGAATCAGCCCCCTGGCGACTTTTCCAAGGACAGAACATGCATGCAGTTTTCCAACGACTGGTGAGCCTGCTGGACAGCCACCAGGCACGTTATCGGGTGATCCTGCACCCGGCCGAAGGGCAGTCGGCGCGGGTCGCCGAAATTCGCGGCACCGAACCGGGGCAGGGGGCCAAGGCCATGCTTTGCAGTCTCAAGGGCGCGAGTGACGTGTATGGGCTGGTGATTCTCTCCGGGGACCAGAAGCTCGACATGAAAAAGGTCGGTGCGGCCCTGGGGGGCAAGAAGGCGCAACTGGTATCGGCGGAGTTGGCCAGGGAGCTGACCGGTTGCGTGATCGGTGCCATTCCACCGCTGAGTTTCGATCCGCGCATCCTGCTGATCGTCGATCCGCAACTGATCGAACGCTACGCGCAAATCGCTTTCAATGCCGGGCGCCTGGATGCGTCCATGGTGCTCGATACCCAGGACTACCTGAGGATCGCCCAGCCTCGCCTGCTGGACGTGACCCAGGAGCTGCAAGCCCAGAGCACCGCGGTCGACTGAGCCCCGGCTACCAGCTCACCTGGCCCAGGGCATCGGCGAAGGCGTTGAGTTTCGGCGAGCATTGGCGTGAGGGCGGGTAGACCAGGGACAGCTCTCGGCAGCGCCCGTCATGGGCCTGGAGAACCGGCACCAGAAGGCCTGCGTCGAGGGCGTCGCGCACGGCGAATTCCATCAACTGGGCAATGCCGAAGCCGCCCAGTACCGCATCCACCAGGGCATCGCCAATATCGAAGATCAACCGTCCCTGGACCGCCAGGTCCAGCGGCTTGCCCTGGTCCATGAACTGCCATTCCACCAGGCGGCCGCTGCGCAGGTTACGCACGGTCAGGCAGTTGTGCTGCTGCAAATCCGCCAGTTGTCGGGGCGTGCCATGGCGCTGCAGATACGCCGGCGCTGCCACGGTCACCCAGCGCAGGGGCGCCAGGGGCCGGGCGATCAGGCGCTGGTCGTTGATCACACCGGTACGCAGCACGGCATCGAAGCCTTCGTCGATGATGTCCACCACCCGGTCGGTCATTACCGCCTCGATGCTCAACTCGGGATAGCGGGCGGTCAGCTCGCCAATGACCGGCATCACCACCTTGCGCCCGAACAGCGAGGGCGTGCTGATCTTCAGCGCTCCGGTGGGAGAGTCCCGGCGATCCAGCAGCAGATGCTCGGTATGGGCCAGTTCCGCCAGCAGCGGTCCTGCCCGGTCAACCAGGACCTGGCCGTCCGGGGTCAGGCTGACACTGCGGGTATTGCGCTGCAGCAGGCGTACCCCGAGCTGCTGTTCCAGGCGGGAAATGGCCCGGGACAGGCCGGACTGGGTTAGCCCCAGGTCGCCGGCGGCCCGGGTGAAGCTGCGGGTTTCGGCGACCCGGACCAGCAGGCGAAGGGCGTTCAGATCCATGATTAAAGTCATTACTGAAAGAGAGAATGGCTTGTTTATCATTGAAACGGCATCGATGACACTGGCCGCCGCTTATTTCATACAAGGATTTTCGCGATGTCCGCGACCCCGTTAGCCAAGCCGTCAGGCTGGATGCTGTTACTGCTGGCCACCGCACAGTTGATCATCGCCCTGGACGCCACCATCGTCTTTGTTGCCCTACCGGACATTGGCCAGCACCTGGGGTTCTCTGCCCAGCAATTGCAATGGGTGGTCAGTGCCTACAGCGTGGCCTTTGGCGGTTTCCTGCTGCTGGGCGGGCGTGCGGCGGACCTGCTGGGCAAACGGCGCTTCTACATCATTGGCCAGTCCCTGTACGCCCTGGCGTCACTGGCCGGCGGCCTGGGCGGCAGTGGCCTGTTGCTGGTGCTGGCCCGGGCCGTGCAGGGCGTCGGCGGGGCGATGCTGTTCCCGGCCACCCTGGCTCTGATCAACACCTGGTACGCCGAAGGCCCGGCACGTAACCGTGCCTTTGCGGTGTGGAGCGCGGCCTCGGCGGCGGGGCTGGCCCTGGGGGCCTTGCTGGGCGGGGTGTTGACCCAGTACTGGGGCTGGGAAGCGGTGTTCCTGGCCAACGTGCCCCTGGCCGGTGCCTGCGCACTGATGGCCCGGCGCTGGATTCCCGCTGACCCGGCGCACCAGCGCGGTCGTCAGTTCGACCTGCGCGGTGCCCTGACTGTGACCCTGGGGGGCACTCTGCTGGTGTTTTCCATCGTTCAGGGGCCGGAGTGGGGCTGGACCGCGCCGGCGACCCTGGCTTGCCTGATGCTGTCCCTGATGTTGCTCTGGCTGTTTGTCCGACTCGAACAGCGCAGCCCGGACCCCTTGATGCCGCTGCGTTTACTGGGTTATCCACAGCTGCGCATGGCCATGGTGATTACCGCATTGTTCATGAGTAGCTTCGGTGTGCAGTACTACTTTCTCAGTCTGTATTTCCAACAGGTCTACCAGTTCAGCGTGTTGCAGAGCGGCTTGGCGTTCCTGCCTTCGACCCTGCTGTGCACGGCCGGAATCTGGGTGGCGGAACGGGCGCTGCTGCGTATCGGCTTGCGGGCGACCCTGGTCAGCGGCTTGCTCTTCGGGGCGCTGGGCATCGGCATGATGTTCCTGGCCTTGCCCGGCAGCCTGGGTTTTGTCGGCCTGTTACCAGGGATTGTGGTGATGAGCATCGGTCAGGGCATGACCTGGACCTCGATGTGGGTCTCGGCCGGGCAGGGTATCGCTGTGTCCGAGCAAGGGGTGGCAGCGGGGGTGGCCTCCACCAGCCAGCAGATTGGCGGCGCCCTGGGGCTGGCGTTGCTGGTGTCCCTGGCCAATACCTTGAGCCCTACGGGCAATCAGGCTTATGGCATCGAAATGGCCACTGCGGCCAGCGCCTTGCTGGCCTTGCTCGGGGCTCTCCTGGCGCTGCGTTTGCCCCGGATGTCACCAGCCTTGCCGGCCTGCTCCGTGGCCCAGGGCTGAGCGGTGTTTAATGGGGCTGGGGCAAGTGGCGGCGCACGGCCCACAGCACCCCGGCCAGCAACAGCAGGGCCGCCGAGCTTTGCATCAGGCTCGGCAGGTGTTGCAGGCAGATAAAACCGTACAGCAGAGCGAACAGGGTCTCGAACACGATCAACTGGCCGCTGAGGGTCAGGGGCAAGCGCCGGGTCGAGGCATTCCACATGCGATTGCCGAACCAGGAACCCAGCACCGCGCTGGACAGGCTCAGGCCCCAGAACAGCATCCAGCGTTGATCGCTGGCCTCGACCTGGGTACCCGGCAGTGAAAAGCCCTGGGCCAGCAGCCAGACCACGGCACTCATCAGGCCGGTGGTGATGCCCCACAGGGTCGACCACTGACCGCTGTTGAAGCGGCTGCTCTTCAAGTAACGGGCGTTGTCGGTGGCGAACCAGGTCCAGCACAGCAACGCACCGAAAGCGCAGAGCAGGCCCAGGGCCCGTTGGCCCAGTTCCACCGAATCACTGTGTGCCGTGAGCAGGGTGTCGAGGTTGATGCAGCAGATGCCGGCGAACACCAGCAGCAGCGGCCAGCGCAGTCGGCGCAGGGGGAGCGCGTCGGCGTCGCCGCGTCCGGCCAGAGTGATGGTCAGGGGCAGCAGGCCGACGATCAGCGCGGTGCTGGCCACCCCGGCCCACTGGATGGCAGTGGCCAGGAGCATGAAATAGATCAGGTTGCCGGTTAGCGCCAGCTTCACCAGCAAGGCAGCGTCGCCCCAGGTCAGGCGTTGCAGCAGCTCCCGGGCCTGGGGCGCAGCCAGGAGCAGGGAGAATGCGCCATACAACGTGAAGCGGGCACAGCTGAGCATCAGCGGACTGAACTCCGGCAACAGGCTGGGCACCACAATGGCCAGGCCCCAGACCGCACCGGCCAGGGCGGCGTAAGCAACTCCGCGTTTCATGCACACACTCGCAGCGATTCATCAAAGCGCGCAGCCTAGTCATTGCTGACCGACCGGACAAAGGATATATAGGCACCCACCTATTCTTTTGGGGAATGCCTGATGAGCCGCTTTGCCCGCCATTTGCCACCATTGGAAACCCTGGTGACCTTCGAAGCGGTGGGACGCA
>NZ_MOAK01000043.1:250974-263129 GCF_003732485.1 Pseudomonas protegens | reverse complement strand
AAGCAGATTCGTGCCCTGGAGCTGTCACTGAAGACCGAGCTGTTCGAGCGGCAGGCCCGGGGGGTGAAACTCACCGCCAGCGGTGCCTCGCTGTTCGCCGAGGTCAGCACCCAGCTGGAAGCGTTACTGCGCAGCGTCAGCCGCCTGCGGGCCGGACGCGACGCCAACACCGTCACCGTGCAGTGCACCCATGCAGTGGCGCAGTTCTGGCTGTTTCCGCGCTTGTTGGCGTTCAACAAACAACACCCGGACATCACCGTGAGCATCCACGCCAACAACGACATGGACGAGTCCAGCGTGGCCGAGCACGACTTCGCCATTCTCTACGGCGCCGGGCACTGGTCGTCCCTGACCGCCACGCGGTTGTTCGCCGAGGTTGTCTATCCCATCGCCAGCCGGCGCCTGGAGCTGCCGGCCATTGACGCGCTGGCGCAACTGGCCGAACTGCCCTTGATCCAGCTGGATGCCTCGGCCTGGAACTGCATCGACTGGCGCGACTGGTTCCGGCATTTCGGGCTGGACTACAGCGCGCCGCCAGGGGCCATGGGTTTCAACCAATTGACGCTGATGTTCAGCGCTGTGCAGCAGGGCATGGGCGTTGGCCTGGGCTGGGATTTCATGGCCAGTGAGTTGGTGGCCCAAGGCGAGTTGCAGCGCGTCGGCCAGTGGGCGTTTCGCACCGGGCAGGCAGACTTTCTGGTGCATGTGCGGCACAAGCGCCTGTCCGCCAGCGGCCAGCTGTTTCGCGACTGGCTGGTGGCGCAATCTGTCGAATAAGGGCGCCGGGGCTCGGCAGGGAGCCCCGGAGTGCGGTCTAGAGGCTGGCCCGGGGTACGCTGAAGCGGAATTCGCTGCCCTTGCCCACTTCACTGTGGGCCTCGATCTTGCCGCCGTGGGCATGAATGATGCCCTGGGTGATGTACAGCCCCAGGCCGGTGCCGTTGGGATTGCCTTCCTTCATGGTCCAGT
Organism: Pseudomonas protegens; assembly: GCF_003732485.1. Lineage (GTDB taxonomy): Bacteria > Pseudomonadota > Gammaproteobacteria > Pseudomonadales > Pseudomonadaceae > Aquipseudomonas > Aquipseudomonas protegens_B. The sequence continues at coordinate 262,160 of NZ_MOAK01000043.1, read as the reverse complement.
AGCGATCGAAGATGAACGGTAGCTGATCGGCGGGAATGCCTTCCCCGGTGTCGCGGACGCTGAATACGATCTGCTCGCCGTCGGACATCGCCACCACCCCGACCTTGCCCTGCTTGGGGGTGAACTTGATGGCGTTGCCCACCAGATTCGATAGCACCTGGAACAACCGCTCGGGGTCGGCATTGATGGTCAGGTCCGGCTCGGCGTGAAAGCTGATATCGATAGCCTTGTCCAGAGCCAGGGGCGCCAGCAGCGAATAGGCTTCTTCAAAGATCTGGCTGACCTCCAGCGGCTGCGGCGCAATGCTGTAGCGCCCGGCCTCGATCTTCGAGGTATCCAGCAAGTCCTCCAGCAGGTTGTTCATGCGGCTGGCGGCCTGTTGCATGGTGTCGATGGCCGAGGAAATGCGTCGCGAAGTGTGCGGTCCGTCGGAGCTGAAAGCTTTTTGCATCATGCCGCAGAGCATGGAAATCACGGTCATGGGGTTGCGCAGGTCGTGGGACACCACCGCCACCAGTTCGTCCCGGGCGCGCACGGCCTGTTGTTCACGCAGTACCTGGCGCGCCAGGTCATGCTCCAGGGCCGAGCGGCGCAGGTCGTTGGCGGCGAAGCGGTCGCCGTGGCTCCACTTGGTAGAGATCCCGGCCATTTCCACCTTCCAGATCTCGAACGAGGTGCGCGGTCGCAGGCGCAGGCCGGCGTCTGAGTTTTCCAGGTCCAGGGGCTTTTGCGGGTTGCCGCTCCAGTTGATGTTTTCCTTCACTTCGGGGCGGAACCACAGCACGCCGTTATCCACAGGCTTGGGCAGGCTCATGGCCAGGACCCCGCTGGCCACCTGTTGATAACTCGCCGCCGGCGGGTAGACGCTGGCCAGGTGATGGCTGGCGAACACCGCCTGCCCAGTGCCTTGCAGCCAACGGTGCAGGGCACGGATTTCGTCCTCGGACGGGCAGTTGCCGAAGCAGTGCAGCTGTTTGTCCTCGATGATCGCCACGCCGCCGGCCTGGGTCAGCTCCAGCAGCTGTTGCGACGCCTGGGTCAGGCCGTCGAATACGCTGTCGGGGGCGTCGTGCATGGCCTGGCCGAGGCTGGCCAGGGCGGCGACTTTTTCTTCTCGCTGGCGGCTGATGTCCAGGGCTTGCATGGCACTGATCTGCAACGACAGCACCTGGCCAATGGTCTGGCAGGCAATGCGCAGTTCGTGGGGTACCAGCAGCGGCTGGCGATTGCCACAGCTGATCAGGCCCCAGAGCTGATCGTCCTTGAGCAGGGAAATGCTCATGGACGACAGCACGCCCATGTTCTTCATGTACTGGCAGTGGATCGGCGACACACTGCGCAGGGTGGCGAAACTCAGGTCCAGGGCCTCCTGGGTGTCCGGGCGCAGGGTCGGCAGCAGCGGCACTGGCTGGTAGTCGGCATTGGGGATGATCCGCAGCCAGTTGCTGCGATACAGCTCGCGCGCCTGTTGCGGGATGTCCGAAGCGGGGAAGAACAGGCCGTTGAACACCTCCATGTCGGGGCGGGAGGCTTCGGCGATCACCTGGCCGTGGCCTTCTTCTTCGAAGCGGTAGATCAGCACCCGGTCGTAGCCGGTCATGGCCTGGATCTCGGCGACGCTGATGCTGTACAGCTCGTGCAGGGTCTTGGCCGCTTGCAGGCGCCGCAGCAGGCGCCCGAGATTCTCGGTCTGCTGCTTGAGGTGCTGGTGCTGCGGGTGATCGGGCTGGATTTCCAGCTCCAGCATCAGCACCCCCTGATGGCGATGCAGCAAGCCTTCGAAGCGTGTGCCGTTGAGTGACAGGTGCAGCGGCGGGGCATCGAACAGCCGATCCAGTTGCAGCACTTCACGGATGCGTTGGCCGTCCGTTTCCCCCAGCAACTGCTCCAGGGGTTGACCCAGCAGCGGTTCGGCGGGCCGGCCCAGTAGGGTCTCGACGTTGGCACTGATCTGCTGAATGCACAGTTGCGGCTCGGACAGGGTCAGCAACACACCGTGGGGCTGGATCGCTCCCGGGGAGCGGATCGGCTCGTTGGCGCAGTTGGCCAGCAACTTTTCGAAGGCTTGGGAATCTTGTGGGGTCATAGCAGCACCTCGCGGCGGTCAAGCCAGCGTTCGAAACAGGCAAATGTGGATTGCGCGGCGCTGACCACTTGTTGGCGTGCGTTCGCGTCTTCGGGCATGCGCCCCAGATAGTCGAGAAAGTCCTTCCAGCGCCGGCCGGTGGCAGCACCATAGACGTCCAGAAAGGCGCCACCGTTGTCGGCGTCGAGGTCCAGGCGCTGGGCCATCTCCCGGCGCAGGATCTGTCCGCCCAGGGTGGCGCCTTCCAGTACGTAGAGGGCGCCCAGGCAGGCACCGGCGCTGCTCAGGTGCGGCAGTTGCTCACAGCGGGGCAGGGCCTCGATGCTGGCTGCATTCAAGCCCAGGGCATGCAGATCCCCTAGCAGGGCCGGGGTCTTCAGGCGTTGGTTGGGATCGTAGCCGGCAGGGATCAGGCCGCTATCATGCAGGGCCGCCTCCAGGGGCTGATAGAAACCGTAGTAGGCCTGGATCAGGCGTCGATACCAGGCGCCATCGAGATACTCGGAGAAGAACGGCAGGCGTTTTTCCAGGGCTACGTGCAAGGTCGCGGTGCCGGCGCGCAGGTCTTGAAGCAGGGTGGGAGCGGTGGTGTCTTGGTGCGGTGTAGGCATTCAGGGATCAGGGGTCGCAACAGGTAATGGACGCGCCATGGGCGTCATCGAAAGCCGGGACCAGGCTGTAGTCCCTGCACTAGAGCCATCGCACAGAAAAATGAGAGCGTCACTCTACCTGTGCTTTTTGCACTGACGTACAGTTTTTGACGCACCATTGGTCGGCAAAGGGTAGTTGATCGATGACGTGTTGCTGTGTCTGACTCCGTTAATGAGGCAGAAATTCCTTTTTCCGTCTCGCGGGTTCTGCGGTGAGGGTCAGATCCAAACGTCGTTCTGGGCGGTGCGTTCGCCACCTTGATCGCCGGTGTTGAGCACGCCCTTGGGCTCGATCAGCAGCAGCTTGACCTCATGCTCGGCCCAGGGTTTGTGTTCGACGCCCTTGGGCACCACGAACATCTCGCCACTGCCGATGGCCACCCGGCCGTCACGGAAGTCGATGTGCAGCAGGCCCTCGAGCACGATGAAGGTTTCATCGGTGTCGGCGTGGCAGTGCCAGACGAATTCGCCCTGCAACTTGGAGATCTTGAACTGGTAGTTGTTCATCTCGGCGATCACCTTGGGGGTCCAGTGTTCGCTGAACAGGCCGAGTTTCTGGGCGAAATTGATGCTCTGGTAGGCGTCTTGCGGGGCAGGTTTTTGCATGATGCGGTCCACCTCAGTGATGAATGAGCACTGAGGGTAAACAGCCAGGGGCGAAGGCTTCTTGAACGATCGTGTGTGGCTCAGCGGCCGAGCATCTTCAGCCAGCGCGCCGGTGGCAGGCCGTAGGTCTGGCGAAACTGCCGGGTCATGTGGCTCTGGTCGGTGAAGCCGGCGATCAGTGCGGCGTTGGCCAGGGTCTGGCCCTGCACCAGTAGCGCGCGGACCAGGTCCAGGCGGCGCATGCTCAGGTAACGGTAGGGGCTGGTGCCGAACAGCAGGCGAAAATCCCGGGACAGGCTCCAGCGGTCACGCCCGCTGTGGGCCGCCAGTTCCTCCAGGGTCAGGGTACGGTCCAGGGCACTGTGGATGTATTCCCGGGCCCGCTCGGCCGCCACATAGTCGAAACGCTGCCGTGATTGGGCGACCCCGGAGACGCTGTTCAGGGCATGGGCCAGGTCGAACAGGGCGTCTTCCTGTTCCAGCGGGTCCAGAGGGCTTTCGACCCCGCGCAGCAGGGCCTCGGTGGCGGCGAACAGTCGTGGGTCGTTGGACAGGCCGCCGGTAATGAAGGGCAGGGGCTGGCCGCCGAGGATCTGCTGGATCAGCGCCGGCTCGACATACAGCATGCGGTAGTGAAAGCCGTCGTGAGTGCCGGCCTCGCCGTCGTGGGCTTCATCGGGGTGCAGGACCATGGTGGCGCCGGGCAGGCTGTGGCGCCAGCCGCCGCGGTACTGGAAGCTCTGTACCCCGCGCAGGGTGCGGCCGATGGCGTAAGTGTCGTGGCGGTGCATGTCATAGCCATGGCCGGCGAAATACGCCTCGATGCGCTCCAGGCCCCGGGCGGGCGGCGCGCGGTGAACCCAGTCGGTGACAGCTGCGGGTTTGGCCATGGAACGGTCCTGATGGATGAAACCGAGGGCGGTACGTTAACTCAGGGGCGCGCTGGCTGTCTTGCCCCTCGGCTCACGCCGTGGCAGTTCTACCGGAAGAAGGGGGGGCCTTGCAGGATGGATCAGGCGCAGCGCGGCGGCCGACGGCTTGAGCAGGATTGCGAGGCCAATCGGCGGTTGCCTGGGCAGGCGCGAGTGGAGTAGCGTCGTTCACCCGGATCCCCTTCACGGCCACCTGCACTCATGCACGCCTCATACCTGGTTTACCTCGCCCCGCTGTTGTCGCTGGCCCTGCTCTGGAGCGTGGCGGTGATCACCCCCGGGCCGAACTTTTTCACCACTGCACAACTGGCGGCGGGCTGTTCGCAGCGCCATGGCCTGTTCGCCGCCCTGGGGGTGGCCAGCGGCACCGTGCTCTGGGGGCTGGCGGGAGGCTTGGGCATCAAGTCGCTGTTCAGCGCGGCGCCGGCGCTGTTCGTGTTGTTCAAGGTCGCCGGTGGCTGTTACCTGATCTACCTGGGACTCAAGCAGTTCAAGCGCAAACCGGCCCTGGATAATCCAACCGCCAATGGCGCGGTCCATGCTGAGCGCAGCCTGTTCTCGGCCTACCGGCTGGGCTTTCTCGGCAACATGACCAACCCCAAGTCGGCGCTGTTCGTGGCCACCATCTTTGCCACGTCGATGCCGGCCTCCCCGCCACCTCTGCTGCTGGGGCTGGCGGTGCTGACCATGGCCGGCCTGTCGCTGTCCTGGTACTGCTGCGTGGCGCTGTTTTTCGCCAGTAGCCGGGTGGCCGGGTTCTACGCCCGGGCCCGTCGCTGGCTGGACCGTCTGGCCGGTGGTTGTTATGTGCTGTTCGGCGGGCATCTGCTGGCCAATCGCTGAACGGCCGGTGCCTTGCGCCGGCCAGTATCCGCCCCCAACAAGGACGACCCGTCCCCGTATCAGGAGACTGAACATGGCTGTTGTTTTTCGCCCGGTAGCAGAGGCGGACATTCCGCGGATCTGCAGTTTCGTAGGCAATCCCCAGGAGTTGTATTTCTTCTTTCCCGCCGCCACCTGGCCACTGACCCACGAGCAACTGCGCGACTCCATCGCCCAGCGCAGCGACTCGACGGTAATCGAGCGTGACGGGCAGGTAGTGGGTTTTGCCAACTTCTACCGCTGGGCTCGCGGCGGCACCTGCACCATCGGCAATGTCATCGTCGACCCAGAGGTGCGCGGCGCGGGCCTGGGGGCGCAACTGATCGGGCAGATGATCCACATCGCCCACAGCAAGCACCAGGCCAGCGAGGTGACGCTGTCATGCTTCAACAGCAACGTGGCGGGGTTGCTGCTCTATCCGAAGCTGGGCTTTGTGCCGTTCGCCATCGAAGAGCGCAAGAACAAGGAGCAGGAGCGAGTGGCGCTGATCCATTTGCGTTACAGCCCCAGCTGAATTGAAGAACCGTCAGCAATCATTTTTTCAACGGGAAGCAGACATGAGCAAGTTGCGGGTCGGGATTATTTTTGGTGGCCGTTCGGCCGAACACGAAGTGTCGTTGCAGTCGGCGCGCAACATCGTCGATGCCCTGGATCGCACGCGTTTCGAGCCGGTGCTGATCGGCATCGACAAGCAGGGCCACTGGCACCTCAATGACACCTCGAACTTCCTGATCAACCAGGAAAACCCGGCGCTGATTGCCCTCAACCAGTCCAATCGCGAACTGGCGGTGGTGCCGGGCAAGGCCAGCCAGCAACTGGTGGAAACCTCCAGCCAGGAACTGCTGGGGCATGTCGATGTGATCTTTCCCATCGTCCACGGCACCCTGGGCGAAGACGGTTGCCTGCAGGGCCTGCTGCGCATGGCCGACCTGCCCTTTGTCGGCTCCGACGTGCTGGGTTCGGCGGTGTGCATGGACAAGGACATCAGCAAGCGCCTGCTGCGCGACGCCGGGCTGGCGGTGACCCCGTTCATCACCCTGACCCGGGCCACCCGTGCTCGCTACGGTTTTGCCTTGGCCCGGGAAACACTCGGCCTGCCGCTGTTCGTCAAGCCGGCCAACCAGGGTTCATCGGTGGGGGTGAGCAAGGTCGACAACGAGGCCGAATACGAGGCCGCGGTGGAACTGGCCCTGGGCTTCGATCACAAGGTGCTGGTGGAGTCGGCAGTGCGTGGGCGGGAAATCGAATGCGCGGTGCTGGGCAACGACCAGCCCATTGCCAGTGGTTGCGGCGAGATCGTGGTCAGCAACGGTTTCTATTCCTACGACAGCAAGTACATCGACGGGGAGGCGGCCCAGGTGCTGGTGCCGGCGGACATCAGCATCGAGCACAGCGAGCGCATTCGGGCCCTGGCTGTCGAGGCATTCCAGGTGCTGGGCTGCTCCGGGCTGGCTCGGGTCGATGTGTTTCTCACCGATGAGGGGGAAGTGCTGATCAACGAAATCAACTCGCTGCCGGGGTTCACCCGGATCAGCATGTACCCCAAACTTTGGCAGGCCACCGGCATGAGCTACAGCGAGCTGGTGAGCCGCCTGATCGAGCTGGCGCTGGAGCGTCACGCTGAACGGCAAGGGCTGAAAATCAACCGCTGAAGCGGATCATCGTGGTTAAGGACGTGACGAATGAGTTCGGCAACAGATGCATCGGTTTATCTTTTTTCCTACGGCACCCTGCAAGACAAGGCGGTGCAGATCGCCAACTTTGGCCGTGAGTTGAGTGGCAGCGCGGATGCCATGCTTGGCTACGAACAGAGCTGGGTGGAAATCACCGACCCCGAGGTGCTGGCGGCCAGCGGCAAGACCCATCATCCGATCCTGCGCCCGGGGGCGGCGGACAGCGCGCCGATTCCCGGCACCGTGTTCTGCATCACCCCCGAGGAGCTGGCAGCGGCCGACAGCTATGAAGTCTCGGACTACAAGCGGGTCAGCGTGACCCTGGCCTCGGGCATCCAGGCCTGGGTCTACGTCAGCGCCTGAGTCTTCGGCTCACTCCGGCGGCAGCATCACCCCGATGCACGCCAGGGCCAGCAGCACCGCCCCGAGCACGATGAACACATAGTTCAGCGGCGTGAAACGGGCGTTGCTGCGGCCTTCGGGATCTTTCGCGGCGGCATTCAGGCCGCGCTGGCCGAGCCAGGTGATCCACGCCAGTACCGGCAGCAGCGCCAGGCTGGCAATGTCGGTCACCGGGTAGCCGATATTCTTGCGCGACAGCGCGTCCACCACGTTGTTGATGATCACCCCCACCACAAACAGGGTTGCCAGTTCACCGGGCCGCCAGTCATGGCTGCGGCCGTCGCGCTTGAGCGTCGCATCGGCTTCGCGGTACAGCGCATGGGTGAAGAAGATCGCGAAGAAGGCCCGGGCCACCGGCCACAGCTCCTGGCCGCTGGCGTGCCTGAACTGATGCCAGTTCTTGTAGGCCCAGTACACCTGGTAGATGCCGAAGGTGAGGATGTACAGGGTCAGGAACTTGGCCTTGGACACCACGTAGAACGGCTGTTGCGCCGCTTCGGGCGAGGGGGCGACCAGATCCGCCTGGGGCGGGGCATAGAGGTTGTCAGACACGGGCACTCCTTGGGTTGGGCCTGAGGGGGGAGGCAACGTTAGCTCAGGTTGCTGGCCAAGAACCAGCAGGGGCTCGGTGGCCGAGCGGAACCGGGTTCAGGCCCGAGGTGGATCCGCCGGCCGAACGTAGTGAATATCCCATTCACTTTCACCCACCTGAACAAAACCCAGGCGTCGATAAAAACGATTCGAGTCACTGCCGCGCAACGCATCCAGGTGGATGGGTAGCTGCTCTTTGGCGGAGCGTTCCAAAAGCTGCTCCAGGGCCTTGGCGCCGAGGCCCCGCCCTTGGAATTGCGGTAAGACGTACAGGTGCTGCAGGCGCAGATGATCACCGTGTGATTGGCTCTGGATAAAGCCTGCGGGCTGTCCGTCACTGAGGATGAAGTGGCAGCGTTCGGCCGCGAAGCTTGCGGCAAAACGCTCCCGGGCCCGCTGCGGATCGAAGCGCCCCAGGCGCTCAAGGCTTTCGCGCATCGCCGCGATGCGCATCTGGACCAGGGTTTCCAGGTCGCTCAGGGAGGTTGGGAGTAGTGCACTCTCGAGGTTCATGTCCGGCCGATCCACGAGTACTGGAAGGCCTTGGCTTCACCCCGGTGCCCGCGTCGACGATAGCTGGCCAGGGCCGGGGTCGAGCAGTAGGTGCACAGCTCGCTGATTTCGATCTGTTCATCACTGATTCCAGCGGCGTGCAGCAAGTGCACGGCATAGCGGCTCAGGTCGAACCACAGGGAATCGGCCTGGGTCGGTTGCGGTGGCGGAATCTGCGGCGGCAGCAGCGGGGCCGGTTGCTCACGGCTCCAGGGGGCCTGTGCGGCCGGCCACAGCGGGTCCTGAGTGGCGGACAGGGTGTCGATGAAATCGGCGCTGACTTCATAGCAGCAGGGTTTGATCGATGGGCCGATGGCCACCCGCAATTGCTGTGGGGTGATGCCCTTGCTGGCGAAGTGTTGCAGCACATTGGCGATGATCCCGCCATGCAGGCCTTTCCAGCCGCCGTGCACTGCCGCGACCCAGGAACCGTCCTCGCTGCTGATCAGCAACGGCAGGCAATCGGCGGTGACCACTGCGATGGGCCGGCTGGAATGGGTGAGTACCGCATCGCCGCGGATGATTCCGCTGGGTAGCGTGGTACTGGCTTGCACCACCTCGCCGCTGTGGATCTGCGAGCAGAAGAACAGGTTGGCCGGCAGGGCGGCGCCGAGGGTCGAAAACCCATGACGGATGCCGGATATCTGGTTCAACACACCTGCCTGGAAACTCATCGGGCCTTCGCTCGGTAACCTGGGAATGGCTGCAGAGCATAGCGGTATCCGAGGTACTTTTGCTGACAGACAACGCTGGATAGGCCGGGGCAGACCAGCGGTAGCCTGCTGGTCGGCCCCTTCACCGGGCGTTTCAGGCGCTCAGCGGGATATACAGTTCCACCACGCTGTCCGGGTGCATGGGCCCCAGAAAGCGCTCGCCGGTGTACTCGAACTCCACCGCGTCGAGGGGCATCAGCCCGGCGGCGGGCAACCACTCGCTGTAGGCGGCGCGAAAGGTTTCCGGCAGGGTGGCCACGCTGCCGTGATGCTCGACTCGCGCGTAATGGCGGGCAGGGATTTCCAGCTCCACCATGCCGGGCACCAGGGGCGCGTCGGCGGCGACCGGCAGGCCGGCCACATAACGCCACTGGCCGTCTTCCAGGGGCTGGCAGATGCCATAGGTGCCCACCGGCTCGGCCAGGCGCTGGATCTCCTGTTCCCGAGGTTCGAAACGTTGCCAGAGCTCGGCGATGGTGCCCGGGTCGTCCTGCTGCCAGGCCATGCCGATGATCCGCTGCGGCGCCAGGAATACCTTCTGTGGTGTCTGCGCGGCTGGGAGTTGGCGCTGCGGCTGGGCCAGGTAGCGCTGCAGATGGCCCAGTACTTTCTGGCTGCGGGCGATCTCGCTTTGCAACTGCCGGGCATGCGCCTGCAGTGACTGCTGCATGTGCAGCACGCTGTCCAGGCCGCCCTGGTCCGCCAGAGTGCGGATGTCTTCCAGGGACATGCCCAACTGCCGCAGCCAGGCGATGCGCCCCAGGGTCACGATCTGTTCCGGGCTGTAGTAGCGGTAGCCGTTGTCCCGGCCGGTGAGGGCCGGGGTGAACAGGCCGATGCTGTCGTAATGGCGCAGGGTCTTGGTGGTAAGGCCGTGGCAGCGGGCCATTTGTCCGATGGTGAGCATGGAGCGTCCTTGGTGTGGTTGGGCTGCGGGGCATGCTGAGCCTTTACCCAGGGGCAAGCTCAAGCCCGGCAGCACGGCTCAGGACGATTTGATCGGCTTGATCAGGCTTTCGGCGGGAATGCCGAACAGCTGGTGCAGTTTCCAGATCATGGGCAGGGTCAGCGCGCGCTTGCCGTTGAGCACTTCGTAGACGCGGTTGGTGCGGCCGATGGCGGGCGCCAGGTCGGCGGCGGACAAGCCGGACTGTTCCATGCGGAACTTGATCGCCTCGATCGGGTTGGGCAGGTCCAGGGGAAACTGCCTGGCCTCGTACGCCTGGATCAGGGTGATCATCACATCGAAGTAATCGCCTTCAGGCGTCCCGGGCTGCGGTTCGTTGTCGAACAGGGGCGAGACGCTTTTCAGTGCGGCGCGGTAGTCCTGGTCGGTGTGGATGGGGCGGATGTTCATGCGGGTTGCTCCATGTCTACGCTGTCGGCATCAATGGCGTCGTACTCTTGGTGAGTGCCCACGAACTTGATGTGCAGCGCACCAAAGCGGTAGGCCACGACAGCGATCAGTCGATACTCGTTGCCCTTGATGTTGAAGACCACCCTGCGGCTTTTGAGAATGCTCGCGTTGCGATATTGGTCCTTGATTTGCGCAGGGTTGGACCACTCGGCTTTCCTTGCTTCATCGACCCAGGCCAGCAGAGGCTGTTCTGCTTCCGGGTGCTTTGCCCAGAAGGCCTTCAACTGACTGACTGCAATAATTCTCATGGCGTGACCCTAGTCCCGTCCTGGGACTTAAACAAGTCGCTGAGTGCGTCAAGCGATGTACGGGCAGATCGCTGGATCTGCCCGCGCAGGCGACGTTGGTTCAGGGACGATCAGGTCATGCAGAGAGCGTGGCGTGCACGTCGTCCATCAGTGCCTTGCCCATCTCTGCCAGGTAGTGTGCCGCCCAAGCATAGCGGTCGCACCGGGGCTCCATGGCCGCTTCCAGGGTGAATTGCTTTGCCAGATGCAACAGGGTCGAGGCGTGTTCCAGGGCGTCGTTGATCGGCACGTCGGCATTCACCCGAAACAGCGGATGCAGGTGTTCGCCGCACTGGGAAAAGCGGATTTCACCGAGGGTGGTCAGGGGCGATTGAGTGGTCATCGGGCACCTCCGGTTTTTTGGGACGGGAGGTGTGGGGAGGACGGATTTCGAG
>NZ_MOAK01000043.1:242041-250911 GCF_003732485.1 Pseudomonas protegens | reverse complement strand
AAGCAGATTTGGGTGGCGGATTGCACAAGGTTGGCGGACCGGCACGAAAGGAACCGGCACCCCCGGAGGGGTCCCTGCGCAATCCGCCATGACACAGAAATGCGGGCACAAAAAAAGCGCCTGCATTCGTGTTTTGGCGCTATTGCGCCTTTCGTGGTTCGGGCCGCCAAGCCCGTTCGCTGATGTTTCAGCGACGGGCGAAGGATAGCGGGGGAGGGGGAGTGCCGCAACGGCATTGCTGCGACATTCTGTGACTGTGAGATAGACCGACTCTGTAGCCGCTGTCTTGTGGTCGCCGTCCAACCCAACCGCCGCGATCCGTGGCTACTGAGGTTGTGCCAGCACCTCTCGAAATACATCGGGCCTGAGCATTGCGATATGCAGCAATGAACGGGCAGCTCCAGAAGGCGAGCGCCGACCTTGCTCCCACTCTTGAAGGGTCCTTACCGACACGCCAAGCAGTTGCGCAAATTTGGGTTGCGACAACCCGGTTTTACCGCGCGCTTCGGCGGCCTTGGTGATCGGATTGCTATGGGTATGGCCATGCCGGCCGGCTTTGACATCGATGATCGCGTCCAGAAGCTCCTGGCCGATATTGCGCTTGGCATCGCGCTCCAATAGTTCTTTTTCAGTAAGGGGCATGATTCATCTCCTTCGCAATTCTGCGTAGAACAGGTGCTGGAATGTTTTCGGTAGCGCCTTTGCCATAGATCACCAGCGCAACCAGGGCTCCGCATGCGAGCTGGGTGGTATAGATGACCCGCACCGAGCCACTTTTTCCACGTCCATCAACGCTCCATCTGATTTTCCTGCAACCGCCAGAGCCCGGGATGACAACGCCGGACTCTGGGTCGCTGGCAAGAAACGTCATGAACTCTCCACGCTCCTCTTCGGACCAGTAATCGGGCCAGAGTCTGGAAAACAGCGGAGATTCTATGATCGTCAGCATGCGGGAGAATTCTACGTCCTTGACGTACCTTGCGGCAATGGTGGGTGCTAGGAGATGACTCCTGAAAGATTAAGAACGTGGAGTTGCAACTCCAATGAGCGGAGTCCTGATTTCCAGTCAGGCCATTCGTTTTCTTGTGTGTGATCCATGCCCCCGATGTCACCTTTTGCATGACCTGAAACCCGGGCAACTCTGCTCAGGGCGGCTCTATGATCCAAAGCAGCTAACTCAAGCTTCCAACACCTTCGCCATTTCACTGGTCGCCGCCCAACCCAGCCCCTGATACAGCGGCTTGCCGGCCTCGGTCGCATGCAGCACGGCAAAGCCCAGCCCGCGCTGGCTGAACTCGGCCTCTGCCAGTTTCATCAGCGCCGAAGCCAGGCCGCGCCGCCGGTAGGCCGGTTCGACGTAGACGTTGAGCACGTAGCCGCGTTGATCCTGGGTCGGATGGGAAGGGTGGGGCGGCCAGTCGATGCTCATCAGGCCGATGCTGGCCACGCTCTGCTCGGCGTCCATCAGGGCGAAGCCGTAGTAGCGGCCGTCCTCCAGGCGTTCACGCAACCAGGGGCGAAAGTGCTCGGTCATCACCTGCAAGGTGGAGAGATCCTTACCCGCATCGAGAAACATCGCCTGGCGATGGCGGCAGATCAGCTCAAGGTCCTGGGGCGTCAGGCGGCGTGGGCTCAGGCCCGGGATATCAAGGTCGGCTGCAATTTCGTTCATCGTCGGTTCCTCGGTGGACAGGGACGATGCTAGGGCAGATCCCCCGGCCGGGTCAGACACAGACCAGCGCAAAATTTTGCATACAGCGCCCTCGTTCACCGCCCACAAAAAAGGGCCAGCCTCACGGCCAGCCCTCGGGTTCATCCGATTACTCTCAATCCCCCAGCGCTTCCCCTTCGCGCCGTGGGTCGGCGCCGCCGGCCCAGGACGCCTTGCCCTGTGCATCACGCACGCGAACGATGGCCTGGGTGCCGCTGGTCATGTCGATCTCGTTTACCTCATGTCCCTGAGCTTGCAGTGCCTGCTTCAGGGCCGGGCTGAACTGGCCTTTCTCCAGTTCGGTCGGCCCGTTGCGGCTGCCGAAGTTGGGCAGGCCGACGGCGGCTTGCGGGTCGAGGTTCCAGTCGAGTATGCCCACCACCGACTTGGCCACGTACTCGATGATCTGCGAGCCGCCGGGGGAGCCGACGCTGGCCAGCAGTTCGCCGCTGGCGCGGTCGAAGACCAGGGTCGGCGCCATGGACGAGCGCGGGCGCTTGCCCGGTTGGACGCGGTTGGCCACCGGCTGGCCATTTTCCTCGGGGATGAAGGAGAAGTCAGTCATCTGGTTGTTGAGCATGAAGCCCTGGACCATCAGGTGCGAGCCGAACGCCGCTTCCACGGTGGTGGTCATCGATACGGCGCCGCCCAGGTCATCCACCGCCACCACTTGCGAGGTGGAGATGCGCATTGGCGAACGGTCCGGTGCGTAAGCCACCTGGATGCCCTGAGGCTTGCCCGGTTCGGCCTTGCCCATGCTGCGTTCGCCAATCAGGGCTGCGCGTTTGGCCAGGTAGTCCGGGGCGATCAGGCCGGCCACCGGCACAGGCACAAAGTCGCTGTCGGCCACGTACAGGCCACGGTCGGCATAGGTCAGGCGCTCGGCTTCGGCAATCAGGTGCACCGCTTGTGGCGCGGGCTCCAGGCCGGCGGGCAGGCTGGTTTTTTGCGGCTTGAGGTTGGCCAGGGCGTAGCGCGGGTCGCGCTGTTCCAGGGCCTGCAGGGTGCCGAGTATCTGCGCCACCGCCACGCCGCCGGAGGAGGGCGGCGGCATGCCGCATACCTGCCAGCGCTTGTAGTCGCTGCACAGCGGCGCGCGTTCCTTGGCGCGGTAGCCTTGCAGGTCGTTGAGCGACAGGCTGCCGGGGTTGGCGTGGCCCTGGACCTTGGCGACGATTTCTGCCGCCACCGGGCCCTTGTACAGAGCGTCCGGGCCTTCCTCGGCGATGCGTTTGAGCACCGCGGCCAGTGGCGGGTTCTTCAGCAAGGTGCCCACGGCTTTCGGCGTGCCGTCGGCATTCAGGAAGTACGCGGCCATGTCCGGCGAGCGCGCCAGGAAAGGATCGGCGCTGATCATGGTGTGCAGCCGTGGCGAGATGGCGAAGCCTTGCTCGGCCAGGCGGATTGCCGGTTCGAACAATTGCGCCCAAGGCAGGCGGCCGTGTTTCTGGTGGGCCATTTCCAGGGCGCGCAGCACGCCTGGGGTGCCCACCGAGCGTCCACCGATCTGCGCCTGAGGGAAGGCCATGGGCTTGCCGTCCGCCTGCAGGAAGAGTTTCTCGGTGGCGCCGGCCGGCGCGGTTTCCCGACCGTCATAAGTGCGCACGGCCTTGCCGTCCCAGAGCACGATCATCGCGCCGCCGCCAATCCCCGAGGACTGCGGTTCTACCAGGGTCAGCACGGCCTGCATGGCAATCGCCGCGTCGATGGCCGAGCCACCTTTGCGCAGCATCTCGCGCCCGGCTTCGGCGGCCAGCGGGTTGGCGGCGGCCGCCATGTGTTTGTCGGCGTGCCGGGTTTGCATGTCGGTGCGGTAGCCCGAGGCGATCTCCGGAGCGGCGGGCAGGGTGTTGGAAGACGGCGGGTTGTGGCAGGCACCGAGGCTGAGGGTGGCGGCCAGCAGGCTGAGGCTGAGCAGTTGGCGGTGACGGGGAGGGAAGTTCGAGAACACGCGTTGAGCTCCGTTCACAGGTAAATGAGGTGTCGTCCGTGTGGGGGAATGTACAGCAGTGGCACCGGCAGTTGGACCCGGGTGTGGCCCTGGCCAGGTGGTTGGAGCGGACCATCGCTCCTGTACACAGGGTCGCAGGCAGGCTTGCACCCGGCCGCCGATTGATCTGCGTCAGGGCAGCCGGGGGGCGTTGGGCACATGGTGAAGCAAACTATAAGCCTGATGAGAGGACGCCATGCACCGTTGTAAGTGGTTACTTGTTTTCGGATTGCTGTTGGGGGGTGAGGTTCGCGCAGAAACGCCAAGCGAACCGATCCAGCCGGTACAGCCGGTGAAGATCACCGATGTGGCCAAGGTGGAGCTGGGCAAGCAATTGTTCTTCGACCCGCGCCTGTCCAAGTCCGGTTTCATTTCCTGCAACTCTTGCCACAACCTGAGTATGGGCGGCAGCGACAACCTGCCCACCTCCATCGGCCACAACTGGCACCAGGGGCCGATCAACTCACCTACGGTGCTCAACTCCGGCTTGAGCTTTGCGCAGTACTGGGATGGCCGTGCGGCCACGCTTCAGGAGCAGGCCAGTGGTCCGATCACCAACCCGGGGGAGATGGGCTTTACCCATGAGTTGGCGGTGGACGTGCTGCGTTCCATTCCCCAATACCGGGCTTCCTTCAAGCGCGTGTATGGCAGCGATGAGATCAAGTTCGAAGACGCCACCAACGCCATTGCCGCGTTCGAAGACACCCTGGTGACGCCCAATGCGCCTTTCGACCGCTGGCTCAAGGGCGACAAGGCGGCGATCAGCCCTACCGCGCTCAAGGGCTATCAGCTGTTCAAGTCCATCGGCTGCGTGGCCTGCCACAACGGCGAGGCCGTGGGCGGCGGCTCGTTCCAGAAGATGGGCATGATCGAACCCTATGTCACCCAGAACCCGGCCCAGGGTGTGGCCGGGCTGACCGGCAAGGACGCCGACCGCATGCTGTTCAAGGTGCCGACCCTGCGCAACGTGGCGCTGACCTATCCCTACTTCCACGACGGTGCCTACTGGAAGCTGGAAGAGGCGGTGGACGTGATGGCTCGGCTGCAACTGGGACGCAAGCTGGGTACCGAGGAGGTCAGCCAGATCGTGGCCTTCCTTGAAACCCTGACCGGTGACCAGCCGGACTTCAAGTTGCCGATCCTGCCGCCGTCCTCGGCGCAGACACCACGTCCGCAGCCGTTCAACTGAGCGAAAAAACCGCAGCCTACTGCGGTTTTTCAAGCCCCACGTGCTGGGTCAGCCCTGCCTGGCCCCCGTGGCGCAATTGAACCGGTCATCGATGGGGGCTTGGCGAGCGGGTTCGAAGTAGCCAGGTGTACGAGTGCTATCGGTGCGTTGCCAGCGTTGTGGGTAAGACAGCATCGAGTAGGGCGAGTGGTCCTTGAGCGTCTCGTAGTTCAAGGACAGGTCGATCTGCGCGGCGCCGTGCAGGAGGGGCCCTTCGAGCGAAAGGACGGAGCCGGTCAGCCAGGTTCGCTCAGGGCTTTCCAGGTACCTGGGCGCGGTGATGCGCAGCCAGGTACGCCCGGCATCCTGGGAAAAGTACAGGCGCGGCAAGCCGCCCCCGCCCTTGCTGAAGCCCGGTCCTTGGGCAATCGGAATCACCAGGTAGTTGGAGTTGGCAGCATCGATCATCAAGTGCGAACCACGGCCATGCACGGTGATGCCGTTGAATGAGCCAAAGGGTGCAACCGGAGTGTGGATGCCGAGCCGGGTGTCGGTGTAGTGCACCATGTCGCCACTGCTGGCGATGACCGGCGAGGAACCGTTGCAGAGCTTGAAGGTGGTCCGGTCGATCTCGAAAAAGCGTGATGAGTCGATGCGGTAGATGACCCGGCCGGGCAGGTACTGGATCGGCTCGGGAGTGCTGCAGGCCCCAAGTACCCCGCACGAGATCAGCAACAGCAGCTTCCTTGCCCGCATGAGAAAACGACTCCTTGTTCCTGCCTGAGTGCAGGGGCTGGCGTTTATGACATCCCTGGGGGCTTGGCGCAACACTGGCCATGGCGGGCCAGCGTTGCGCTGATGTTGCGACGCCCTGTCAGGGCTTCATCTGCCAGGCCGTCGAGCTGGCCGCGGCCTTGAACTTGGCCCGATTTTCAGGAGTGGCCGGCGGTTCGGAGTCGCCGAAGATCGCCTTCAGCCAATGGCCGTCGGTGGGGTTGGGGAAGAGGATGAACTTGCGGCCGAACTGCTCCTTGTCCTCGGTCATCAGGCTGCTGCGCTGCTTGACGTCGGCCACGTAGTACTTGCGTTTGAAGTCGTTGAGGTTGTCGCCCAGCATCAGCACCACGTTGTGGTCCTTGGCGATCTCCTGCTGCCGCGGCTCCTTGTTGGAGCTGTCGCGGTACACCGTCAGGTGCTGCTCATCGGCATAGGGCAGCTGGTTCTTGCGCAGGTTGGCCAGGGCGTATTCGTAGGTCTTTTCGCCCTGGTCGCGGCTGGTGACGTAAAAGACTTCGACACCCTTGGATTGCGCGTACTTGAGGAACTCCACGGCGCCCGGGGTGGCCACCGGGCCATTGTCCGCGACCCATTTGTCCCAGGCCTCGTCGTCGAAGAACTCCTTGCCCGAATTGATCATGTAGCCCCAGTAGCTGTTGCTGCTGAGCACGGTGTCGTCAACGTCGCTGATGATCGCCAGGGGGCGGTCGCCGGCCTTGTGTTCCTGCAGGGCGCGGTCCAGTTGCAGACGGGCGATGTTGAAGCCCTGGTAGTACAGCGCCTCGAACTCTGCGGCGGTCTGCTTCCAGGCTACGGCGGCGGTCAGCAGGTTGGAGGGCGGGGTAGGGGCCTGTTCGGCGAAGGCTGGGGTACAGGTGATTGCCAGGAGCGAGAACAGCCAGGGGGCGACTGAAGTCCTGTGGTTTTTTATTGTCATTATCGAGCCCTTGAAGTGAGGATTGCGCAGCTCTCACAAACACTGCCCCGGTGTTCTATCTCACCCCGGGCGGGGGCTCAATGCAGGTGTCGCGTTTGTGGATCAATGCGGCGTAATCTCCGGCACTTTTCTGCGGGCATAAAAAAACGGCCTACCTTGCGGTAAGCCGTTTTTAGTACTTGGTGGCTACACAGGGACTTGAACCCCGGACCCCAGCATTATGAATGCTATGCTCTAACCAACTGAGCTATGTAGCCAAGTGGCGCGCATTATTCGCTCGGAACGACAATGCGTCAAGCGTTTTTATAAAAAAATTATCTACGCTATCAACCGTTTATCCCTTCCCCCCGAAAATCAGTGGCGATGGGCAGCGCTGGAACCAGCGGCTGGCCTGTTCGTAGGCGTGGGCCAGTTGCAGGACGGCGAAGTCGGCCTGGTGCTTGCCGATGATCTGCAAGCCCATGGGCAGGCCGTTGGCATTGAAGCCGGCCTGGACGCTGGCCACTGGGCAGCCGGACAAGGTGCCGGGAATCACCACCTCCATCCAGCGGTGGTAGGTGTCCATGGCCACGCCTTCGATGCTGCGCGGCCAGGGGCTGTTCTTGTCGAAAGGGAAGACCTGGGCGCTGGGCAGCAGCAGGTAATCGAAGCGTTCGAACAGCCGGGAGATGGCGCGGTACCAGTCGCTACGAATCACTGAGGCTTCGAATACCTGACTGGCGGAGAGCTTGAGGCCGTTCTCCACTTCCCAGATGGCCTCGTCCTTGAGCTGTGTGCGTTTCTGTGGATCGGCATAGGTGCTGCCCAGGGACCCGGCGACCATCCAGTGGCGCAGGGTGCGCCAACTGCTCCACAGGCGCTCGGGGGCGAAGTCGGGGCTGGCGGGTTCTACACTGCAGCCCAGGCTGCAAAAATCGCCCAAGGCTTTCTCGCAGAGCTCCAGCAGGCCCTTTTCCATTGGCAGGTAACCGTTGAAGTCCCCCAGCCAACCCAGGCGCGTGCCCTTGAAGTCGCGTTCCAGCGGGGCAGCGAAGCCCTGGCCGGATTCGGCGATGGACAGTGGCGCCCGTGCATCGCCGCCGGCCTGCACCGACAGCAGCAGGGCTGCGTCGCGCACGCTGCGGGCCATGGGGCCTTCGTAGCCGAGCTGGTCGATGAACAGGTCGCTGCTGTCGTCGAACGGCACCCGGCCCTGGGACGGGCGAAAACCGAAGATGTTGTTGAAGGCCGCCGGGTTGCGCAGCGAGCCCATCATGTCGCTGCCGTCGGCCACCGGTACCAGGTGCAGGGCCAGGGCTGCGGCGGCGCCGCCACTGCTGCCGCCAGCGGTCTTGCTCGGGTCATAGGCGCAGCCGGTGGCGCCGAACAGTGGGTTGTAGGTCTGGGAGCCGAGGCCGAATTCCGGGGTGTTGCTCTTGCCGATCAGGATCGCCCCGGCGGCCTTGATCCGTTCCACCATGATGCCGTCGCGCTCTGGGATGAAATCCCGGTACAGCGGCGAACCCAGGGTGGTGCGGATGCCCTGGGTCAGGGACAGGTCCTTGATCGCGTGGGGCAGGCCGTGCATCCAGCCGCGATATTCGCCACGGGCCAGTTCGGCGTCGCGCCGGTCGGCCTCGGCCAGCAGGGCTTCGGCCGGTTGCAGGCTGACCAGGGCATTGACCAGGGGGTTGTAGTGCTCGATGTGGGCAAGGTAGGTCTGCATCACTTCCCGGCAGGAAACCTGACGCAGGCGGATACGCTCGGCGAGTTCATGGGCCTGAAGCAGGACCAGTTCGCTGGGGGGCTTGGCGATCATGGCAGGAGGGCCTTTCAAACGGCTTTAGAAACGCCCCGGCATCCAGGCCGGGGCGGCAAGTCAACGCAGCTCAGCGCATCAGGTTGGTCCACAGGCGGTCGGCAAGGCGGATTGCGCCTTCGCCGCAGGTCTGGCTGAAGACCACCTTGGTGCCCTCGGGAATGTGCAGCTCGGGAGCATCCTTCAACCCGGCGTCGAGGAAGGGTTCGACGTCCTTGATCGGGCTCTGGTGCTTGAGGAAGTTCTGGGTCATGGCGGCGTTCTCAGGCTGGCTGAGGAAGGCGATGAAGGCCTTGGCGTTCGCCGGATTCTTGCTGCCCTTGGGGATGACCATGTTGTCCACCCAGGCCAGCACGCCCTCTTTCGGGTAGAGGTACTTCAGGCCGGGCTTCATTTCCCGGGCGCGCATGGACGATCCGCCCCAGAACATCGACATGTCGATTTCCCCGGCCGCCAGGTTCTCGCGGATCGCCCCGGCCTTGGAGCTGT
>NZ_MOAK01000043.1:229251-241980 GCF_003732485.1 Pseudomonas protegens | reverse complement strand
GCTTGGGGTCTTCGCTGCACAGCGGAATGTTCAGGTACAGGCTGGCCATATCGATCACTTCGCTCACCGAGTCGAACATGTTGATCCGCCCCTGCAGCTCCGCTGGCGGCTCGTAGAGCACCTTGTAACTGTCGCTCGGGCCTTTGTAGCGTTCGCCGTTGAGCACCACGCTGGTGGTGCCCCAGATGAAGGGCACCGAGTAAGCGCCTTCCGGGTCCCAGGTCGGGTTCTTCAGGTTGTCGACCACGCTGGCGTAATAGGGCTGCTTGGCCGGGTCGAAGCGCTCGAGCAACTGCTCCTTGATCAGGATCGGGATGAACTGGTGGGAGGGGATCGCCACGTCATAACCGGTGCCGCCCTGTTTCAGCTTGGCCAGCAGGGTTTCGTTGGAATCGTAGGAGTCCACCGTGACCTCGATACCGGTCTGCTTCTGGAACTTGGCGAGAATTTCCGGCGAAAAGTAGCCGCTCCAGCTCACGACGTTGAGTTTCTCGGCGGCCTGCACCGCCAGTGGCAGGCTCAGCAACAACGAGGTACCCAGGCTTGCGATCAACTTGCTCATGTCATTTCCCCAAGGTCAGTGGAAGGTTCAAGCGTGTTTCTTGCTCAGCAGATAAGAGAGGCTGACGAACAGCACCGAGACGCCGAGGATCAGCGTCGACACGGCGTTGACGTCGGGTGTCACGCCCATGCGCAACAGGCCGAAGATGAAGATCGGCAGGGTGGTGGTGCCGGCCTGGGACACCATCATCGAGATCACGAAGTTATCCAGGGAGACGATGAAGGCCAGCATCAGCCCGGAGACGATCCCCGGCATCAGCAGCGGCAGGGTCACCTTGCGGAAGGTGCGCCAGGGGCCGGCGTACAGGTCCGCCGCGGCGTGTTCCAGGGACAGGTCCATGTCGTTGAGGCGGGCGCGGATCGGCAAATAGGCGAAGGGTATGCAGAACACCGTGTGGGCGATGATCAGGTTGCCGTAGCCCAGGGACAGCCCCAGGGTAGAGAACAGCGCCAGGGTGGCCACGCCGACGACGATTTCCGGTAGCACCAGGGGCAGCATGATGGCGCCCATGGACAGTTGCAGGCCCTTGAACTTCGCCCCGCGTGAGGTGCCCAGGGCCGCCAGGGTGGCGATGGCGGTGGCCGCCATGCTGGCGCACACGGCGATCAGCAGGCTGTTGCCTGCCGCCTGGCGCAGGGCCTGGTTGGCGAACGCCGCGCGGTACCAGTCGAGGCTGAAGCCGCTCCACACCGTGGCCGACTGGTTGGCGTTGAAGGAGAACACCACCAGCACCAGGATCGGCGCGTAGAGGTACAGGTAGAACAGGAAGCTGAAACCGCCGAAGCCGGGAAAGTCCTGGACACCGAGGCCTTTGCGCTTGAACAGGCGGATCATCATGCACCCTCCTGAAGGGTTTTCTGGCGCTGGGCGCGCAGGGCGTAGACGGTCAGTACCAGCATCACCGCGGCCATCAGCACCAGCGACAGGGCTGCGCCGAAGGGCCAGTTACGGGCATCGCTGAACTGCCGGAAGATCAGGTTGCCAAGCATCATCCGGGTGCCGCCCCCCAGCAGTTCCGGGGCGATCATCGCCCCCAGGCAGGGCACGAAAGTCAGGATCGCCCCGGCGAAAATTCCCGGCTTGGCAATGGGCAGCACCACCTTGCGCAGGGTCCGAATGCGTCCGGCGTAGAGGTCCTGGGCCGCTTCCAGCAGGCGGGTGTCCATCTTTTCCAGGGTGGCGTAGATCGGCAGCACCACGAAGGGCGCGTAGGTGTAGACCAGCCCCAGCAGCACCGCACCGTCGGTGTACAGCAACTGCAACGGCTCGTGGATGACCCCCAGGCCCATCAGGCTGTTGTTGATCACCCCGGTGTTGCGCAGCAGCAGGATCCAGGCGTAGGTGCGGATCAGCAGGTTGGCCCAGAACGGCACGGTGATCAGGAAGATCAGCAGGCCGCGGCGCCGCACTGGCTGCATGGCCAGCCACACCGCTACCGGAAAACCGATCAGCAGGGTGATCACCGTGGTCAGCCCGGCGATGCCGATCGAGCGCAGGGCGATCAGCAGGTAGGAGTCGGCGAAGGCCAGGCTGTCGTCCAGTTGCCGTTCGAACAGCAGGGAGGTGTAGGCGTCGCTGCTGAAGACCTTGTTCACCCCGCCGTAGGGGTTGGCTTCCATCAACGAATAGCCGATGACGATAAGGATTGGCACGATCAGGAACAGGCCGATGGCGACCAGGGCCGGGCTGACCCCGAGAAAGCTGCGCAGGGCCTTGCGCCGTTCCAGGTGTTGGGAAATCGAAGAAGCGTGCATGGCGAATCCTCGTGGTCAATCCAGCAGGACGCTGGCGCTGCCGCGTTCGAACAGCAGCCCGGCGCTGCTGCCTACGCTCAGACGCGGGTGGTGTTCGAGGCTGTTGGGCGTGCGCACGGTGAGGCGCGTGCCGTCGCCGAGGCTGACCTGGTATTGCAGGTCGGTGCCCAGGTAGATCAGCGCTTCGATGCGGCACGCCAGGGCGCCTTGCGAGGCATCACCGCGCAGGTGCAAGCGCTCGGGGCGCACCGACAGGGTGACCTGCTGGCCGACCTTGGCGGTGGTGCAGGGTTGCGCCGGCAGCGCCTGCCCGGCGGGCCCGCTGAACCAGGCCAGGCCCGCTTCGACACGGCTGACCGTGGCCTGGATGAAGTTGGTTTCACCGATGAAGTCGGCGACGAAGCGATTGCGCGGCTGCTCGTAGATTTCTTCCGGGCGACCCACCTGTTGCACTTCGCCTTCGGAGAGCACGGCGATGCGGTCGGACAGGGTCAGGGCTTCTTCCTGGTCGTGGGTGACGAAGATGAAGGTGATACCGGTCTTGGCCTGGATGGCCTTGAGTTCTTCGCGCATGGCCTGGCGCAGCTTGAGGTCCAGGGCCGACAGCGGCTCGTCCAGCAGCAGTACCTTGGGGTGGGGGGCCAGGGCTCGGGCCAGGGCGATGCGTTGCTGCTGGCCGCCGGACAGCTGGTTGGGCTTGCGCGCCGCAAAGCGCTCCATCTGCACCAGGGCCAGCATCTCGCGCACCCGCTCGGCGATCTGCGCCTTGCTCAATACCTGGCCCATAGGGCGCGATTCCAGGCCGAAGGCCAGGTTCTCGGCCAGGGTCATGTGGGGGAACAGTGCGTAATGCTGGAACACCGTGTTCACCGGGCGCTCGAAGGGCGGCCGGTCGGCGATGTTCTCGCCATAGAGAAGGATCTCGCCCTGGGTCGGGAACTCGAACCCGGCGATCATCCGCAAGAGGGTGGTCTTGCCACAGCCCGAGGGGCCGAGAAGGGTGAAGAATTCGTTGTCGCGGATATCCAGGTCGATGTTCTTCAGGGCCACCGGGCCGCTGTGTGGATCGCCGTAGACCTTGCGCACTGAACGGATGGACACCGCCAGCGTTTGCAGCGCATGTAGGGCATTCATGCCTTACCTCCGATTCCCCCATGAGCTGTCGTGCAGGCCATGGATCTTGTTTTTCTTGGGCAGGATCGAAATGTGTCGGGTGCGTGGAAAGCTTGTCTTTGCAGGCTTTGCGCGGGTTTTACCGGGTTCTGCTGGGGCTGATTATCAGTGAGGGGTTGCGGGGGCGAAACATCAATTTTAACATACCGGCTGTTAAAAAATTTAATAGCAAGGGGCGGGCGAAATCATGGTCGAGCAGCGTTTGCCACCGTTGAATGCAGTGCGTGCTTTTGATGCCGCCGCCCGTCTTGGCAGCTATGTCGAAGCCTCAAGGGCCTTGCATGTGACCCAGCCGGCCATCGGCCGCCACGTGAAGCTGCTGGAGGACTGGCTCGGGGTGCAACTGTTCGAACGCACGTCCCGCGGCGTGAACCTGACCCCGGCGGGGGAGAAGTACCACCGCAAGATCGCCGCCGCCCTGCAATTGATCATCGAAGCCGGGCGCGAGGTGCAGCCCAGGGCCGCCGAGCGCTGGCTGCGGATCATGGTCGTGCCGGGGTTCGCCAAGCGCTGGCTGACCCCGCGCCTGGAGGCGCTGCGGCATGTGCGTCCGGGTTTGAAGTTCGCCATTGAGCCGAACTCGACCTTTACCGAAGTGGACGCCAAGACCAGCGACCTGGGCATCGCCTACGGCCTGGACGGGCAATACACCGAGTCCCGGGTCAGCCTGATCTGCCCCCGGGTGTTTCCCATTTGCAGCCCGGCCTACCTGGCCAGCATCGAGGCGATTCACGAGCCGGCGGACCTGGCCCGCCACGAACTGATCCACTTCGATGACGGCGAATGGTGGAACCTGTGGTTCGCCGCCAATGGCCTGGATATCCAGCTCACGTCCGACCTGATCTACGTGAACAACGATCATGCGCTGTCGGTGGCTGAAAGCGGTGGCGGTATCGCCCTGGCCAATGAAGTGCTGGTGCGCGAGGAGCTCAAGGCCGGCACCCTGGTACGGGTGCTGGAGGATCAGGTGAAGCTGGAAAGCTACCGTGTGCTGACCCCGGCCACTGAATGGTCGGAGGATGTCGAGTGGTTCATCCAATGGCTCAAGGCCGAGCTTGAAGCGGATTTCCCCGAGGCGCGGATAGTGAGTCGTTAGCAAGCTAATGGGATGGCGCAGGCGCACTAAAAAATGGCACATTGACGCACCTGCCCCTGTGCACCCACCCGTTGTACGGAAAATTTTATGGCTAGCAGCAATTCCCCGAGCGTCGCCGCGACGGCTTCCCCGGCTTCGCAAAGCAGTCCCCTGGTCCTGCGCATCATCGGTGCGGTGGCCCTGGCCCACCTGATCAACGACCTGATCCAGGCAGTGCTGCCGGCGATCTACCCGATGCTCAAGGACAGCTACGGCCTGACGTTCACCCAGGTCGGCCTGATTACCCTGACCTTCCAGCTCACCGCGTCCCTGTTGCAGCCTTGGGTGGGTTACTACACCGACCGCCGGCCTCAACCGTTCCTGCTGCCGGCGGGAATGATCTGCACCCTGATCGGCATCATGATGATGTCCCAGGTCGGCAGCTTTCCCTTGATCCTGCTGGCAGCTGCATTGATCGGCATTGGCTCCTCGACCTTCCATCCGGAGGCTTCACGAGTCGCGCGGCTGGCCTCTGGCGGGCGCTA
The DNA here is from genome assembly GCF_003732485.1 of Pseudomonas protegens. Classification (GTDB taxonomy): domain Bacteria; phylum Pseudomonadota; class Gammaproteobacteria; order Pseudomonadales; family Pseudomonadaceae; genus Aquipseudomonas; species Aquipseudomonas protegens_B. Next base: position 236,871 of record NZ_MOAK01000043.1, on the reverse strand, counting down.
TGGCCTGGCCCAGTCGAGCTTTCAGGTCGGTGGCAATGCCGGCACCGCCTTCGGCCCCTTGCTGGCCGCGGCCATCATCATTCCCTACGGTCAGGGCAATGTGGCCTGGTTCGGCCTGTTTGCGCTATTTGCCCTGGCAGTGCTCTACGCCATCAGCCGCTGGTACGCCAACCATCTGCGCCTCTACAAGCTCAAGCAGGGCCAGGCGGCGACCCATGGCCTGTCGAGGAATCGGGTGATCAGCGCCCTGGTGGTCCTTGGGCTGCTGGTGTTTTCCAAGTATTTCTACATGGCCAGCTTCACCAGCTACTTCACCTTCTACCTGATCGAGAAATTCGACCTGTCGGTGGCCAGCTCGCAACTGCATCTGTTCCTGTTCCTGGGTGCTGTGGCGGCGGGGACTTTCTTCGGCGGGCCGATTGGCGACAAGATCGGGCGCAAGGCAGTGATCTGGTTCTCGATCCTCGGGGTGGCGCCGTTCACCCTGTTGCTGCCCCATGTCGACCTGTTCTGGACCAGCGTCCTCAGCGTGGTGATCGGTTTTATCCTGGCCTCGGCGTTCTCCGCCATCGTGGTCTACGCCCAGGAACTGGTGCCGGGTAACGTCGGCATGATCGCCGGGGTGTTTTTCGGCCTGATGTTCGGTTTTGGCGGGATCGGCGCGGCGCTGCTGGGGCACCTGGCGGACATCCACGGTATCGAATACGTGTACTACCTGTGCTCGTTCCTGCCGTTGTTCGGGGTGCTGGCGATCTTCCTGCCGCGCACTAGGAAAGCCTGAAAGCCGCCTGTGTGAGTGGTTGATGAAAAAACGCCCGAGGCTTTGGCCTCGGGCGTTTTGCATTTCGGAGTGCTTTAGCCGTCCTGGGAGCCGGTGCCCTGGCGGAAGGCGTTGGGCGATTGGCCGCTGAGGCGCTTGAAGAAGCGTGAGAAGTAGGTGGGGTCGCTGAAACCCAGGTTGTCCGAGAGCTGGCTGATGCTGATGTTGGTGTAGATCAAACCGCGCTTGGCCTCCAGCATCAGGCGCTGGTGGAGGATCTGCAGTGCGGTCTGTCCGGCCAGTTCCCGGCACAGGGTATTGAGGTGCACGCTGGACAGGCCGATGCGGTGGGCCAGGGATTCAACCGTGGGATGCTCCTGGTAGTGCTGCTCCACCAGCTTGATGAAGTGCCCCAGCAGCTGTTGATTGCGCTCGCTGCGATTGCTCGGCGCTACGTTCTGCTGACGGCGACGACTGATCCATACCAGCAGCACGTTGACCAGTGAATGCAGCAACAGGTCCCGTGCCGAGGCGCTGCCTTCGTATTCCTCCAGCAGGGTCTTGAACAGGCTGTTGAGGCTGCGCCGGTCACGGCCCACCGGATAGCAGCCGGCAGCGGCCAGCACTGCCAGCGGTGCGCCCAGCTGGCTTTCCAACTGAGCCACCAGCGGGGCTCCGAGGGTCAATACGTAGCCCTCGATATTTTCGGAAAACTGAAAGCCATGGACCATCAACGGCGGAACCACCTGGATCGCCGCCTCGCGCACTTCCTCGCGCCGTCCTTCGACGTCCACCAGGGCCTGGCCGCTTTGCACGTAGAGCAGTTGATAGAGGTCGGCATGGCGGTGCGGCTTGATTTCCCAATGGTGCAGGCTACTGCGCTTGGGGATGGATTCGCAGTGCAGCAGGTCCGGGGTCGGCCAAGCCTGGTTCTCACCATAGAGCTTGAACACCGGGATGCTGGAACGGTTGGCTTTCATTGGGCGCGACCCTGCGGATGTGCGGCGTAGGAATGCTCGATAATCGAACGCTGTTATCAAAAGTGCATTTTTACGCTGGTAAATCACCATTTATTACGGTTTTTGTCGGCAAAAATGCAGGGGTACAACAATAACCATAAATTCCGGATTTCGCCTGCGCGGTGACTGGAATGCCCTAATGAGACGACAGCAATGAAAACTCAGGTTGCGATTATTGGCGCCGGACCTTCCGGCCTTCTGCTGGGCCAACTGCTGCACAAGGCCGGCATCGACACGGTGATTGTCGAGCGCCAGACTCCGGACTACGTACTGGGCCGCATTCGCGCCGGCGTGCTGGAGCAAGGCACGGTAGACATGCTGCGCGAGGCTGGAGTGGCGCAGCGCATGGACGCCGAAGGCCTGGTTCACGAAGGGGTGGAGTTGTTGATGGGCGGTAAGCGTGTGCGCATCGACCTCAAGGCCCTGACCGGCGGCAAGACGGTGATGGTCTATGGCCAGACCGAAGTCACTCGCGATCTGATGGAGGCGCGCGCCGCCAGCGGAGCACCGATCATCTACTCGGCAAATCAGGTGCAGCCCCATGACATGAAGGGCGCACAGCCCTACATCACCTATGAAAAGGACGGCCAGCTGCATCGCATCGATTGTGACTACATCGCCGGCTGCGACGGTTTTCATGGCGTGGCGCGCAAGAGCATTCCCGAGGATGTGCTGACTCACTACGAGCGCGAGTACCCCTTCGGCTGGCTTGGACTGTTGTCCGATACGCCGCCGGTCAACCATGAGCTGATCTATGGCCAGCACGATCGTGGCTTTGTGCTGTGCAGCCAGCGCTCGCTGACCCGCAGCCGCTATTACCTGCAAGTGCCACTGACCGACAAGGTCGAAGATTGGTCCGATGAGCGCTTCTGGAATGAGCTCAAGGCCCGCTTGCCGGCGCAGGTAGCGGACGATCTGATCACCGGACCGTCCCTGGAGAAAAGCATCGCGCCATTGCGCAGCTATGTGGTGGAGCCGATGCAATACGGCAAGTTGTTCCTGGTGGGGGACGCGGCCCATATCGTTCCGCCGACCGGGGCCAAGGGCCTGAACCTGGCGGCGTCCGATGTGTGTTACCTGTATCGCATCCTGGTCAAGGTCTATCGCGAAGGGCGCCGCGACCTGCTGGAGAAATACTCCGAGCTGGCCTTGCGACGGGTCTGGAAGGGCGAGCGTTTCAGCTGGTTCATGACCAACCTGCTGCACGATTTCGGCGAGCACCAGGACGCCTGGGACCACAAGATGCAGCAGGCCGATCGGGAGTATTTCCTCAATTCCCACGCGGGCCTGGTGAACATTGCCGAGAACTATGTGGGCCTGCCTTACGAAGAAATCTGCTGAACCATCGGCCTTGGAACCGCCTGCGCATAGGAGGTGGTTTCAGGGCAGTGTTTGCAGCCAGGCAAGGGCCGAAATGTGTCGGTCGAGAAACATTCCTATTTCTAAATGATATTTATTAGCATTACACTTCGATCCCCTCTCCCTTGATGCACCACCAAGGTGCATTGCATCGACAAGGATCGTTTGTAATGAAAGTCAGCTCCTGCCTGTTCAATTCGCTTCTGCTCAGCGCCGGTGTCGGCCTGCTGGCTCCGCTGGCGCAGGCCGGCGAGGCCTCAGAAGAGGTCAAACCGGCGCCGTTGGAACTGGACACCGCCTTCGTCACCGCCACTGGCGGCGCCACGGATCTCAAGGATGCTCCGGCCAGTGTCAGTGTCATCACCCGTGAGGAAATCGAACGCCAGCCGGTCTATGACCTCAATACGTTGTTGCGCCGGGTGCCGGGAGTGACCGGTGGTTTCGGCCCGGTGGGCGAGCAGTCGAAGATCAAGTTGCGGGGCCTGGACGACAAATACACGTTGATCCTGGTGGACGGCAAACGTGTCGGCAGCTCCAGTGACCTGAGCTATCGCCGCGACCTGGCGCGCCAGGATCTGAACTGGATCTCGCCGAACATGATCGAGCGCATCGAGATCGTGCGTGGGCCGATGTCGTCACTCTATGGCTCGGACGCCATGGGCGGGGTGATCAACATCATCACCCGCAAGGTCTCGCGGACCTGGACCGGTTCGGCCAGCACCAACATCACCGTGCCCAAGGACTCCGATCGCGGCCAGACCACTCAGTACAGCGTGAATGCGTCGGGCCCATTGACCGAATCCCTGGGGTTGCGCCTGGGGGCCAACGTCACGCGTCGGGCGGCGGATGAGGTCGAGGCGCGGCGCGATGCCCAAGGCGATTTCATGTACGACGACGGCGCGGGCGGTTCCAAGGACCAGAGTTTCAATGCACTGCTGGACTGGCAGATCAACGAGGAGCAGAGCCTGTCCTTCGAGGCGGTGCATGGCGTTGAGCGTTCCTGGGCATCAAAAAAGACCTTTGGTGATTGGGACGAGACCATTGGTGGCGCCTTCGGCCCCAGCCGACTGACTCGCGATAGCTACATCCTGTCCCACACCGGTGACTGGAGCTTTGGTACCACGAAGCTCGATGCCTACCTGAACAAGTACCGCAACGACCTGGATAGGGGCAAAGCCAACTCCGAGGAGAAGATTGTCGAGGGCAGTCTCAATCTGCCCTTCGAGCTGCTGGTGGATCAGCGCCTGACGCTGGGCGGGCAATGGAAGCGCGAGGAGCTGACCAACACCAGTACCCTGGGCACCGTACCGGTGGATTACCAGGGCACGCCGGTCAATGGCTCGACCTTGAAGGGCGATTACTCGGCGGCCTTTATCGAGGATGAGCTGTTCCTGCTGGACAACCTGTCCCTGACCCTGGGCAACCGTTTCGACCACAGCGACAAGTACGGTAACCACAACAGTCCGCGGGCTTATGTGGTTTATCACCCGCACCCGGACTGGACCGTGCGTGGCGGTGTTTCCAAGGGCTTTCGTGCGCCGAGCCTGAAGGAAGGCAGTGCGGGAGCGGCGACTGAATCCGGTGGCCGTGGTTGTGGTTCCTTGCGTCCGTTGGGCTATGTCACCGGCAGTTGCTGGATGGCTGGCAATCCGAACCTGATGCCGGAAACCAGCACCAACAAGGAAATGGGTGTGTCGTTCGATCATGACGGCTGGGAAGCCGGCCTGACCTACTTCCACACCGACTTCACCGACAAGATCGAATACGGTCCGTTGGGCCAGTACCAGGGCCGCTGGTGGACCATGCTGGAAAACGTCGACAAGGCCCGCACCCGTGGCTGGGAAGGCACCACTCGGGTTCCGCTGGGCGACTCCGTGACGTGGCGCACCAACGCCACCTACATGCTGGAAAGCAAGAACCTGTCCACCGGCGAGGATTTGATCAGCTCACCCAAACTGTCGGCGTTCAGTGCGTTGGACTGGCAGGTCAACGACCGTTTGAGTACCGAACTGTCGGCGCAGCACGTCGGCAAGCAGCGGGGCGTGGGCAATGATTTCGTGCAGTCCTACACCACCTATGACTTGACGGCGAACCTGGCGTTGACCAAGTGGCTGACCTTGAACGGTGGGGTACAAAACCTGATGGACAAGGACCTGCGGGACGGATCGACCAACTTCTATGTGCCCGGACGGGCGTTCTTCGCGGGGGCGACCACTTACTTCTGAGGCCGCTGGATGTAGCGGGGGAATCAGCCCCATTGCCAGGCAATGGGGCTGAAGGGGATCACACGTTGAAGCGGAAGTGCATCACGTCGCCGTCCTTGACGATGTATTCCTTGCCTTCCAGGCGCCATTTACCGGCTTCCTTGGCTCCGGCTTCACCCTTGAACTGGATGAAGTCGTTGTAGGCGATGACTTCGGCGCGGATGAAGCCTTTCTCGAAGTCGGTGTGGATCACGGCGGCGGCTTGTGGCGCGGTGGCGCCGACACGCACGGTCCAGGCGCGAACTTCCTTCACACCGGCGGTGAAGTAGGTCTGCAGGTTGAGCATTTCGTAGCCGGCACGGATTACCCGATTCAGGCCGGGTTCTTCCAGGCCCAGGGCTTCAAGGAACATGTCCTTTTCTTCGCCGTCATCGAGCTCGGCGATTTCCGCCTCGATCTTGTTGCACACCGGCACCACGATCGCGCCTTCTTCCTCGGCAATGGCCTTGACCACGTCCAGCAGGGGGTTGTTCTCGAAGCCGTCTTCGGCAACGTTGGCGATGTACATCACCGGCTTGGTGGTCAGCAGGTGGAAGCCGCGGATGATCAGCTTCTCATCGCTGCTCATGTCCTTCATCAGGCTGCGGGCCGGCTTGCCTTCGGTGAAGTGGGCGATCAACTGCTCCAGCAGGGCTTTCTGGGCCACGGCATCCTTGTCACCGCCCTTGGCGTTGCGGGCGACTTTCTGCAGTTGCTTCTCGCAGCTGTCGAGGTCGGCAAAGATCAGTTCCAGGTCGATGATTTCGATGTCGCGCTTGGGATCGACGCTGTTGGACACGTGGATCACGTTGTCGTCTTCGAAGCAGCGGACCACGTGGGCGATGGCATCGGTTTCGCGGATGTTGGCCAGGAACTTGTTACCCAGGCCTTCACCTTTCGAGGCTCCGGCGACCAGGCCGGCGATATCGACGAACTCCATGGTGGTCGGCAGCACGCGCTCAGGCACGACGATGGCGGCCAGGGCGTCCAGGCGCGGGTCGGGCATCGGCACGATGCCGCTGTTGGGCTCGATGGTGCAGAAGGGGAAGTTCTCGGCCGCGATCCCGGATTTGGTCAGGGCGTTGAACAGGGTGGACTTGCCGACGTTAGGCAGGCCGACGATGCCGCAATTGAATCCCATGGTGTATTCCCCTAGGAGTAGAGTCAGGCCTTCTGGCTGTGCAGGTTTTTCATCGCGCGGTTCCATTCACCGGCGAAGATATCCGGCAGCACGCCGAGGGCAAAATCGATGCTGGCATCGAGTTTTTCCTGTTCGGCGCGTGGCGCACGACCCAGGACAAAGTTTGAAACCATACTGGCAACACCCGGGTGGCCGATGCCGAGCCGCAGGCGGTGAAAGGTATTCTGATTACCGAGCTGCGCGATGATGTCCCGCAGGCCGTTGTGCCCGCCATGCCCGCCGCCGGTCTTGAACTTGGCGACGCCGGGTGGCAAGTCGAGTTCGTCGTGGGCCACCAGGATCTCTTCCGGCTTGATGCGGAAGAAGCCGGCAAGCGCCGCCACGGCCTGGCCGCTGCGGTTCATGTAGGTGGTGGGAATCAGCAGACGAATGTCCTGACCCTGGTGACTGAAGCGCCCGGTCAGGCCGAAATATTTGCGATCGGCGACAAGGTTGACACCTTGTTTTTCGGCGATGCGCTCAACAAAAAGGGCCCCTGCGTTATGCCGGGTCTGTTCGTATTCGGCGCCTGGATTACCCAGGCCAACGATCAGTTTGATGGCAGTCACGATAGGGGCCCTTCTTTGGAGTGGTGGATAACATCGCCGCAACCGGTGCTACGGCGAAAGGGGACGACAAGAGCTTGGTTGCCTTGCGGCAAACTTCGCGTTCTCGCCCGCTTTCTCGCTACGTTCCAGTCCGCGATGTGTTCCGCTCAACTCCGGCGTCAGAGTGAATTACTCTGCTGCGCCTTCTTCTTTCTCAGAAGCAACACGTGGTGCGTAGACGTTGGCTACTGCCAGGTCGTTGCCGTGTGCCAGAGCAACAAACTCAACGCCTTTAGGAGCGGTGAGGTTGGACAGGTGGATCACGGTGCCGATGTCGGTCTCAGCCATGTCGACTTCGATGAACTCAGGCAGGTCTTTCGGCAGGCAGGAAACTTCGATCTCGGTGGCTGCGCGGAAGATCTCGCCGCCTTTCTTGATCGGTGCTGCTTCGTTGATCAGGTGCACTGGAACCATGGCGGTCAGTTTCTGACCAGCAACTACGCGAACGAAG
>NZ_MOAK01000043.1:227227-229176 GCF_003732485.1 Pseudomonas protegens | reverse complement strand
GCTTGGTGCCACCAACGTTCAGTTCGATGATGTGGCTGTAGGCAGCTTCGTTTTCCAACAGCTTGGCCACTTCTTTGGCCAGCATGCTGATGGATTCAGGGGCTTTGTCGCCACCGTAAACTACAGCTGGAACCAGGCTTGCGAGACGACGCAGGCGGCGGCTCGCACCTTTCCCCAGGTCGGAACGCACTTCAGCATTCAGAGTAAAATCGTTCATGTTGTATCTCCAAAATAACCACACTCGCCCCAGCGTTTGCGACCAGCGCTAAAGGCGATATGGGCAAAAAAGCCCCGTCCCAACACAGGTTGGGACGGGGCGCTTTTCGTCATCGGGATGTTTTGCCAGGGACTAGCCCTTAGCGGAACATCGCGCTGATCGATTCTTCATTGCTAATGCGGCGGACCGCCTCGGCAACTACCGGTGCAATATCCAGTTGGCGGATACGCGCACAGGCTTGTGCTGCAGCGGACAGCGGGATGGTGTTGGTCACCACCAGCTCGTCCAGCACGGAATTTTCAATGTTCTCGATGGCCCGACCCGACAGCACAGGGTGTGTGCAGTAGGCAAAGACCTTGGCTGCGCCATGCTCTTTCAGGGCCTTGGCCGCGTGGCACAGGGTGCCGGCGGTATCGACCATGTCATCGACCAGAATGCAGGTGCGTCCTTCGACGTCGCCGATGATATGCATCACTTCGGAGTGATTGGCTTTCTCACGACGCTTGTCGATGATCCCGAGATCCACGCCCAGGGACTTGGCCACGGCACGTGCACGCACGACGCCGCCAATGTCCGGGGACACGATCATCAGGTTTTCGAAACGCTGGTCTTCGATGTCATCCACCAGAACCGGGGAGCCGTAGATGTTATCTACCGGAATATCGAAGAAGCCCTGAATCTGGTCAGCATGCAGATCAACCGTGAGAACACGGTCGATGCCGACTACGGTGAGCATGTCAGCCACGACTTTCGCGCTGATAGCCACACGTGCGGAACGCGGACGGCGATCCTGACGGGCATAACCAAAATAAGGAATAACAGCAGTGATACGAGTTGCTGAGGAACGGCGGAAGGCGTCGGCCATCACCACGAGTTCCATCAGGTTATCGTTGGTCGGAGCGCAAGTCGGCTGAATAATGAAGACGTCTTTACCGCGGACATTTTCATTGATCTCGGCAGTAATTTCGCCGTCGGAAAATTTTCCAACAGAAATGTCACCGAGAGGGATATGCAGCTGACGTACGACACGCCGAGCCAGATCGGGGTTAGCGTTCCCCGTAAAGACCATCATCTTGGACACGCGCAGTACCTGAAGGCTGAGGGTATACCTGGATGAGTATAAGGAAAATGGCAGGGGCGGCTGGATTCGAACCAACGCATGGCAGGATCAAAACCTGCTGCCTTACCGCTTGGCGACGCCCCTGTATCTGTTGCTTCGAGTGCCTGGCACTCGGTTCCTTTTAGAGCAGACTCTGTAGCTTGCGATGCAACATCGAAACGTTGCTTCCCTTTGCTACAAACCCTGTAAGGGTCTCTGTAAGAAGGGCCGAGACTTTATCAGCTTCAGCTTTGCTTGGGAAGCCCCCAAACACACAACTTCCAGTTCCAGTCAGTTTTGCTTCGGTAAATTTACCTAGCAAATTCAATGCGTTACGAACTTCTGGATAACGCCTTGCGACTACCGGAAGGCAGTCATTTCTGCTGTTTCCCTTGGGAACGGGGCGCACTTTAATGGGCGCAGTGTCACGTGTCAACAGCGGATCTGAAAAAATTTCTGCTGTACTAACAGACACTTGCGGGACCAGTACCAGATACCAGGGTTCTTCGGGGTATTCGGGGGTGAGTTTTTCCCCGACGCCTTCTGCAAAGGCTGCATGGCCACGTACGAAAACCGGGACATCGGCGCCCAGGGTCAGTCCGAGTGCTGCCAGGCGGTCTTCGTCCCAGTCCA
>NZ_MOAK01000043.1:206393-227207 GCF_003732485.1 Pseudomonas protegens | reverse complement strand
CCACAGATGGTTGAGGCCCAGCAGAGTAGTGGCGGCATTGGAACTGCCGCCGCCGATGCCGCCGCCCATGGGCAGTATCTTGTCGATCCAGATATCGATCCCCTGGGTGCAGCCGGATTGCTCCTGGAGTTTTTTCGCCGCCTTGACGATCAGATTGCTGTCGTGGGGTACACCCTCGAACGCGGTATGCAGGCGAATCACACCGTCATCGCGCAGGGCGAAAGTGATTTCATCGCCGTAGTCGAGAAACTGGAACAGGGTCTGTAGCTCGTGATACCCGTCCTCACGGCGACCCAGAATGTGCAGCATCAGATTGAGTTTGGCCGGGGAGGGCAGGGTCAGTTTTTCCACGGACATGTCATTGCCCCAGTTTGCGAGGCAGCCATTCCTTGATCACCAGGGTGACGTCAAGGTCGCTGCCATGCAGTTTGATGCGCTCGGGCAGCCAGTAGCCGTTCTGCTCGGAGTAACTGCTGTATTCCACTTGCCAGCCATCCTGTTCCAGGCTTGCCAGGTGGCTGTCACCATCCAGGGTCAGGCGGCTTTTGCTGTCGGGTGCAGGCAGGCCGCGAACCCACCAGGCGAGGTGGGAGACTGGCAGCTTCCAGCCCATTTGTTCCTCAAGCAGGGTTTCCGGACTGGCTGCTTCGTAACGACCCTGATTGGCTACTTCCAGGCTTACCTGGCCGGGGCGACCGGTCAGGCGTGCAGCGCCACGGCCCAGCGGACCGGACAGGCGAATGTCGTAATAGTCCTGGCGTTGCAGCCAGAACAGCGTGCCGCTGCCGGAGTCCTTGGGGGCGCGAATGCCGATTTTGCCGTTGATCTGCCAGCCGTCGAGGCCGGTCAACTGATCCTTGTGCTGACGCCATTGGGCAGGGTTGCCCTGGCCCTGGACGGACTCACGGGCGCCAAAGCCGGCGCAGCCGGCAAGCAGGGCGATAAAGCTGAAAACAATAACGTGGCGCAAAAACATAGTCTTAAAGAGTCTCTGATCCGGTCAGGCGTTTGATGGTGTTGCGCAATACGGGGCTGTCTGGCTGGTCCTTGATGAACTTGCTCCAGATCTGTTTGGCCTCGCGCTGCTTGCCGTTGTTCCACAGGACTTCGCCCAAATGTGCGGCGACTTCCTGATCCGGGAAGCGCTCCAGCGCCTGGCGCAGCAGGCGCTCGGCTTCGTCGAGGTTGCCCAGACGGAAGTTTACCCAGCCCAGGCTGTCCAGTACCGCCGGGTCTTCCGGGGTCAGTTGGTGGGCCTGCTCGATCAGGGCCTTGGCTTCGGTGTAGCGGGTTGTACGGTCCGACAAGGTGTAGCCCAGGGCATTCAAGGCCATGGCGTTATCCGGCTCACGCTGGATGATCAGGCGCAGGTCTTTTTCCAACTGTGCCAGGTCATTGCGTTTTTCCGCCTGCATGGCGCGGGTATAAAGCAGGTTCACATCATCGGGATATTGTTGCAGCGCCTGCTGAATCACTTTCCAGGCGCGATCGCCCTGATTGTTCGCCGACAGGGTCTCGACTTCGATCAGGTACAGCTGGATGGCGTAGTCGGGCTGGGCGTCACGGGCCGCCACCAGGCGCTTTTGCGCCTCGTCGGTGCGACCGTTGTTCATCAGGATATCGGCCTGCCGCAGTTGTGCCGGCAGGTAATCGTTACCCGGTCCGACCTGAGCGTATTCGATCAGCGCCCCTTGCGGATCATTGAGCTCTTCGGCGATTCGCCCCAGGTTCAGGTGTGCAGAGTCTTCATGGCTTTCCCGGGCAATCAGGTCTTCCAGGTAACCCTTGGCCTCTTCCCAGGCCTTGGCTTCCAGGCAGACCAGTGCCAGGGAATAGCGCAGTTCATCGTCTTCCGGGTACTGCTGGACCAGGCTGGAGAACTGGGTCTTGGCGTCCTCCATGCGGTCCTGCTCCACCAGCATGCGGGCGTAGGTCAGGCGCAGACGCTTGTCGTCCGGGTACTTGCGGATGCTTTTTTCCAGCAGCGGCAGGGCTTCCTTGCCGCGGTTCAGGCTCTGCAGCAAGCGGGCGCGCAACAGCAGCGGCGCCACCTCGCCGTCTTCCGGCGGGTTCTGCTCCAGCAGGGTCAGGGCATCCTTGGCGTCGCCATCCTGCTGCATCAGCAGGGCCTTGCCGAAGATCAATTGACTGTTGTGCGGGTGCTTCTGCAGCAGTCGATCGAAGCTTTTCATCAGGCCGTTGCGGGTGTCCTGGTCGGTATCGGCAGCCGACAGCGCAAGAAAGTCGAAATGGGTGTCGCCCTTGCCCTGCAGGACCTTCTCCATATACAGCATGGAGTCGTCATAGCGTCCGGCCCGTGCCAGTTGGATGGCTGCTGCCCGTTGCGCTTCCAGATCGTCGGGAGCGTTCTTTGCCCAGATCAGCGAAGTGTCCAGGGCGGCCTGGTCGGCGCCCAGATACTCGGCAATGCGAAAGGCACGCTCGGAAATGCCCGGGTCCTGGGTGTTGATGGCCTGGGTCACGTAGTTGTCCAGGGCAATGTCGAAACGATTGCGCTGGCCCGCCAGTTCAGCACTCAGCAGACTGAAGATGGTGTCTTCGCTGAACGATGAATAGACCTTGGGCTTTTCAGGGGCGGGGGTGCTGTCTTCCACCGGCGACGTAGCGTCCGATGAAACGGGGGCCAGTGACTGGCAACCGCTGAGGAAGACAAAGGCGAGGAGCAACGCGGAAGATCTATTCATATAGGAAGAGGGCGACTAACCTGCGGTCGGATCATCATGACACAAGCCTTCGGCCAAACATAACCGAGACTCAACGGGATGCCAGAACAGAGGCAGTCTATTAGGACAATAGTCGGCGGTAGTTGTTCTGCGTCTGTCGAAGTAGGACAATTGTCGGCTTCTCGACATCATCAGCGACCTTGAATGGCCTTCCTTGCACTCGGTATTAACCACAAGACTGCTTCTGTAGACGTCCGCGAGCGCGTGGCCTTTACCCCTGAGCAGTTGGTTGAGGCCTTGCAGCAGCTCTGCCGACTCACCGACAGCCGCGAAGCTGCGATCCTCTCCACCTGCAATCGCAGTGAGCTCTATATAGAACAGGATCATCTTTCTGCGGATGTGGTGCTGCGCTGGCTGGCGGAATATCACCATCTGAGCCTAGACGAGCTTCGTGCCAGCGCCTATGTGCATGAAGATGATGCGGCAGTTCGTCACATGATGCGGGTGGCGTCGGGGCTGGATTCGCTGGTGTTGGGCGAGCCGCAGATTCTCGGGCAGATGAAGTCCGCCTACGCGGTGGCCCGGGAGGCCGGGACTGTTGGCCCACTGCTGGGGCGGCTGTTCCAGGCCACCTTCAGTGCCGCCAAGCAAGTACGCACCGATACCGCCATTGGCGAGAACCCGGTGTCCGTGGCCTTTGCCGCGGTGAGCCTGGCGAAACAGATTTTCAGCGATCTGCAGCGCAGCCAGGCGTTGCTGATCGGCGCGGGCGAGACCATTACCCTGGTGGCCCGGCACCTGCACGACCTTGGGGTCAAGCGCATCGTCGTCGCCAACCGCACCCTGGAACGGGCCAGCCTCCTGGCGGAGCAGTTCGGCGCCCATGCGGTGCTGTTGTCGGACATCCCCCAGGAGCTGGTGCACAGCGATATCGTCATCAGTTCCACTGCCAGCCAGTTGCCGATCCTCGGCAAAGGCGCGGTGGAAAGCGCTCTGAAGCTGCGCAAGCACAAGCCGATTTTCATGGTGGATATCGCCGTTCCCCGGGACATCGAGCCAGAAGTCGGCGAGTTGGACGACGTTTACCTCTACACAGTCGATGACCTGCACGAAGTGGTCGCGGAAAACCTCAAGAGCCGTCAGGGCGCGGCCCAGGCCGCCGAGGAGCTGGTGAACATCGGCGCCGAGGATTTCATGGTGCGCCTGCGTGAATTGGCGGCGGTGGACGTACTCAAGGCCTATCGTCAACAGAGCGAGCGCCTGCGCGATGAAGAACTGCAGAAAGCCCTGCGCATGCTGGCCAATGGCAGCGGCGCCGAGGACGTGCTGGCCCAACTGGCCCGTGGCCTGACCAACAAATTGTTGCACGCGCCGAGCGTGCAGTTGAAAAAGCTCTCCGCCGAAGGCCGCCTCGATGCGCTGGCCATGGCCCAAGAACTCTTTGCCCTCGGTGAGGGCTCATCGGATAAAACCCCGTAATGAAAGCGTCACTGCTCAGTAAGCTGGACATTCTCCAGGATCGTTTCGAGGAACTGACCGCCTTGCTCGGCGATGCTGAGGTCATTTCCGATCAGGCCAAATTCCGCGCCTACTCCAAGGAATACGCGGAAGTCGAGCCGATCGTCGCCTCCTATAAACAGGTACTCAAGGTCCAGTCCGACCTTGAAGGTGCCCAGGCGCTGCTCAAGGACAACGACCCGGACCTGCGGGAAATGGCTGCCGAGGAAGTGCGTGAGGCCAAGGAACAACTGGCCGAGCTGGAAAGCGCCCTGCAACGCATGCTGTTGCCCAAGGACCCCAACGACGGGCGCAACGTGTTCCTGGAAATCCGCGCCGGTACCGGCGGCGATGAGGCGGCAATCTTCTCCGGCGACCTGTTCCGCATGTATTCCCGTTACGCCGAGCGGCGTGGCTGGCGGCTGGAGATCCTCTCGGAAAACGAGGGTGAGCACGGCGGCTACAAGGAAGTCATCGCCCGGGTCGAAGGCGAGAACGTCTACGGCAAGCTGAAGTTCGAATCCGGCGCGCACCGTGTGCAGCGGGTGCCGGCCACCGAATCACAGGGCCGCATCCACACCTCGGCCTGCACCGTGGCGGTGCTACCGGAGCCGGATGAGCAGGAAGCCATCGAGATCAACCCGGCGGACCTGCGCATCGATACCTATCGTTCCTCGGGTGCCGGCGGCCAGCACGTGAACAAGACCGACTCGGCGATTCGCATTACCCACATTCCTTCGGGCATCGTGGTGGAGTGCCAGGAAGAGCGTTCCCAGCACAAGAACCGGGCCCGGGCCATGTCCTGGCTCTCAGCCAAGCTCAACGACCAGCAGACCAGCGCTGCGGCCAACGCCATTGCCAGCGAGCGCAAATTGCTGGTGGGCTCAGGGGATCGCTCCGAGCGCATTCGCACCTACAACTTCCCCCAGGGGCGGGTCACTGATCATCGGGTCAACCTGACCCTGTATTGCCTGGACGAAATCCTTGCCGGGGGCGTGGAGGCGGTGATCGAACCGCTGCTGGCTGAATATCAGGCCGATCAACTTGCGGCATTGGGTGAGTAAATGACCATCATCGCCAGCCTGCTGCGCGCAGCCCAATTGCCCGATTCGCCGACACCGCGCCTGGATGCCGAACTGCTCCTGGCCGCGGCCCTGGGCAAGCCCCGGAGTTTTCTCCATACCTGGCCAGAGCGCATCGTGCCCAGCGAGGCCGCATTGCTGTTCGCCGAATACTTGCAACGACGCCGTTCCGGTGAACCGGTGGCCTACATCCTCGGCCAGCAGGGCTTCTGGAAACTGGATCTGGAAGTGGCACCGCACACCCTGATTCCGCGTCCCGACACGGAGCTGCTGGTGGAGGCGGCATTGGGACTGCTGCCGGCGACACCGGCCAAGGTCCTCGACCTGGGGACCGGCAGTGGCGCCATCGCCTTGGCCCTGGCCAGCGAACGTCGAGCCTGGAAGGTCACGGCCGTGGACCGGGTGCTGGAAGCCGTGGCCCTGGCCGAGCGCAACCGCCAGCGCCTGCAACTGGACAATGTCACCGTGCTTAGCAGTCACTGGTTCAGCGCGGTCGAGTCCCAGCGTTTCCAGTTGATCGTCAGCAACCCTCCTTATATTGCCGAGGCCGATCCCCATCTGGTGGCCGGCGATGTGCGTTTCGAACCGGAAAGCGCCCTGGTGGCGGGCAAGGATGGCCTGGACGACCTGCGCCTGATCGTCACCCAGGCTCCGCACCATCTGGAAGCCGGCGGCTGGCTGATGCTGGAGCACGGTTACGACCAGGCCGCAGCCGTGCGTGAATTGTTGACGGCCCAGGGTTTTATCGAGGTTCACAGCCGCGTTGACCTGGGGGGGCATGAGCGCATCAGCCTTGGTTGCCTGCCATGCTGACCGATCAGGAACTGTTGCGTTATAGCCGGCAGATTCTGTTGCAGCACGTGGATATCGACGGTCAATTGCGCCTCAAGCAAAGCCGGGTACTGATAGTCGGCCTCGGTGGCCTGGGGGCGCCGGCAGCCTTGTACCTGGCGGCTGCCGGTGTCGGTGAATTGCATTTGGCAGACTTCGACACGGTGGATGTGACCAACCTGCAACGCCAGATCATTCACGACAGCGCCAGTGTCGGGGTTAGCAAGGTGGACTCGGCCATCAGCCGGCTGTCTGCTCTCAACCCGGAAATCCGCCTGGTGCCCCATCGTCAGGCGCTGGATGTCGACAGCCTGGCCGCTGCGGTGGCCGCGGTGGACCTGGTGCTTGATTGCTCTGACAACTTCACCACTCGCGAGGCGGTGAACGCCGCTTGCGTGGCGGCCGCCAAGCCCTTGGTCAGTGGCGCGGCGATTCGCCTGGAAGGGCAGTTGTCGGTATTCGACCCGCGGCGCCCGGAAAGCCCTTGCTATCACTGCTTGTACGGGCATGGCAGCGAAGCCGAGCTGACCTGCAGCGAAGCCGGGGTACTGGGTCCGCTGGTGGGCACCGTGGGTAGCTTGCAGGCGCTGGAAGCCTTGAAGCTACTGGCCGGATTTGGCGAACCGCTGGTGGGTCGACTGTTGTTGATCGATGCCTTGGGCGCGCGCTTTCGTGAACTGCGAGTCAAGCGCGACCCTGGCTGCGCCGTCTGTGGTACTCGCCATGGGTGAGGCGCCGGTAGCGGTCTTCGATTCGGGCGTCGGCGGCCTCTCGGTGCTGGCGGAAATACGGCAACTGCTGCCTCACGAGTCGCTGCTTTACCTGGGAGATTGCGGATATATCCCCTACGGTGAAAAGACTCCCGAATTCATTCGCCAGCGTTGTGGTCTGATGGCGCGCTTCTTCCGCGAGCAGGGCGCCAAGGCCCTGGTACTGGCCTGTAACACTGCGACCGTGGCCGCGGTGGCCGAGCTGCGCCGGGACTTCCCGGACTGGCCCATCGTCGGCATGGAACCTGCGGTCAAGCCCGCAGCGGCTGCGACCCGCAGCGGCGTGGTGGGGGTGCTGGCGACCACCGGCACCTTGCAGAGCGCCAAGTTCGCCGCCTTGCTCGATCGCTTTGCCGCTGATGTGAAGGTGGTCACCCAGCCCTGCCCCGGCCTGGTGGAAATGATCGAAAACGGCGACCTCAACAGTAGCGGCCTGTGCCAGCTGTTGCAGGGCTATGTCGAACCGCTGCTGGCCGCCGGTTGCGACACCATCATCCTGGGCTGCACCCATTACCCGTTTCTCAAGCCGGTGCTGGTGCAGATGCTGCCTGCCCACATCACCCTGATCGACACCGGTGCCGCGGTTGCCCGGCAGTTGCAGCGTTTGCTGGACGAAAGCGACCTGCGCGCCCGGGGAGTCGCCCGTGAGGCGCGCTTCTGGACCAGTGGCGATGTCCCGCACTTTGCCCAGGTGCTTCCGCTCCTGTGGAACAGTCCGGGTAGCGTTCAGCGGTTCGAGTTGTAAAACAGCCGGTTTAGCGATACGCCGTGGCGATTCCCCGGCGCTCGCTCAGGCAGTCCGCCTCGCCCAGTTCGAACTCGCGGCAGATCAGCGGCCGCAACTCATAGATGGTGCAGCGCATGCTGTCGCGATCCAGTGCTGCGCACCAGCCGTCGTCCAGGCGGCGCATGACTTCGCCGCCCCAATCATCGGTATCGATAAAGCGTTCGGGCACCCCGGTGTCGGTGATCAGCATGACTTCCAGCTGGCAGCAGCAAGCGGCGCAGGTCGAGCAACTGATGGCCGGTTCGGGGATGGGGGTAAGGGGGATGTTAGTCATAGGCGCGCAGTGTAAGGCAGTGGGCCAGGGCTGTGTGAAAGCCCTGACGGACGCTCAGTCCTCTATGGCCGGTCGAGGCACTTCGACAGTGGGGCGTGCAAGTACGTGGAGCAGCGGCAGGAGCACTCCCCAGAGCAGGCCCAGCCCCAGCAGGGTTGGCCACAGGCCGTAGGCAAAGGTCACTCCGGCCAAGCGGCCCCCGGCGTAATAGGACAGCGGTCCGCACAGCGCCACCGAGCACGCAGATGAACCAGCCCAACTGGAACAGCAGGGCGTTGGCCAATTGTTTACGCATCGAAGCGGCCCAGAAGTGGCTGCGGCACCGCGGCGGGCTTGGCCAGGAGCATCTGCGCGGTGCCGATGCTGCGCTCCAGGAAACCACCCTCGCAATAGCACAGGTAGAACTCCCATAGCCGCAGGAAGTACTGGTCATAGCCCAGCTCGCTCAGGCGGCCGTGGGCGCGACGGAAGTTCTCGTGCCACAGGCGCAGGGTACGGGCGTAGTGCAGGCCGAAGTCCTCCATGTGCAGCAGATTCATGTCGGTGTCGCGGCTGACCACTTCGAGCATTTTCTGCACGCTGGGCAGGGCGCCGCCGGGGAAGATGTAGCGTTGGATGAAGTCCACGCCGTTCTTTGCCTGTTCATAGCGCTGGTCGCGGATGGTGATGGCCTGCAGCAGCATCAGGCCGTTGCTTTTCAGCAACTGAGCGCACTGCTTGAAGTAGGTGGGCAGGAAGCGATGGCCCACGGCTTCGATCATTTCGATGGACACCAGCTTGTCGTATTGCCCGCTGAGATCGCGATAGTCCTCCAGCAGCAGGGTGACCCGATCCTGCAGGCCGGCGGCGTCGATGCGTTGCCGGGTAAAGGCGAACTGCTCCTTGGACAGGGTAGTGGTGGTCACGCGGCAGCCGTAATGCTGGGCCGCATACAGGGCCATGCTGCCCCAGCCGGTGCCGATCTCCAGCAGGTGATCCTCGGGTTGCAAGGCGAGCTTCTGGCAGATGCGTTCCAGCTTGTTCAGCTGGGCCTGCTCCAGGCTGTCGTCGTCGCTGCGAAACTGGGCGGCGGAATACATCATGGTGGGATCGAGAAACTGCTCGAACAGCTCATTGCCGAGGTCGTAGTGGGCGGCGATGTTTTTCTGCGAGCCTTTGCGGGTGTTGCGATTGAGCCAGTGCAGGCCGCGCACCAGGGGCCGACCGAGGCGCGCCAGGCCGTCTTCCATGGCGTCCAGT
Organism: Pseudomonas protegens; assembly: GCF_003732485.1. Classification (GTDB taxonomy): domain Bacteria; phylum Pseudomonadota; class Gammaproteobacteria; order Pseudomonadales; family Pseudomonadaceae; genus Aquipseudomonas; species Aquipseudomonas protegens_B. The sequence continues at coordinate 218,043 of NZ_MOAK01000043.1, read as the reverse complement.
ACCTCAAGGTTGCTGACGAATACACGGATGACCGCCGTCAGATCCGGGGTGCTCCAGTAGCCATGGATAAAGGCCTCGCCGGCGCCGATTGAACCGCTGCTGGCTACCAGCCCCCAGGCGCTGCTGTCATGAATATGGATCTCCCCGATCAGGGGCGCGCTGTTGCTGCCGAAGACCAGGCGCTCGCCGTCTTCGACGATCAGCAGTTGCCCGTGCTTGAGTTGCCCCAGTTGTCGCAGTACGCCACGGCGCAGCAGGCTGGCAGTGAGACTGTGGGTGCTGAACAGGGTATTTCTGGCCGATACGCTAGAGGATTTCATGGCGGCGATCCTTGGGTTGTACAGCGGCTGTGCGATAGGCGCCGTCGGCAGCCTCGTGGGGAAAGCACCTGATGCCCTTGGCGGCCAGGCGCAGGGCCTGCCAGTAGATCGCCAGGCAAGTCTTGGCGCTCATCCACGGAAAGCGCAGCAGATACTGGTGCAGGCTGCGGCGGTCCAGGGGCTGGCGTTGCAGGCTGAGGGTGGCGTCGAACACCTTGAGCTCGCCCTGCCAGTCGGCCATGTGCACCCCGAGCCGTTCGGCCGGGGGGCTGAAGCTCATGCGGTACTCAAGGTCCCGCGGCAGGAACGGCGACACATGAAAGGCCTTGGCCACGGCGAAGTGCTGGTGCTCGGGAGCGATGGCGCTGCCTGGACGGGCCGGGAGTACATAGTGGTAGCGCTCGCGCCAGGGAGTGTTGGTGACCTCGCAGAGAATCGCCGCCAGTTGCCCGTCGGCCTCGAAGCAGTAAAAGAAACTCACCGGGTTGAACGCCAGGCCCCAACTGCGTACCTGGGTCAGCAGGCGCACTGCGCCGCCGGGCACATGGCCGATCGCCTCAGCCACTTGCTGGCGTACCGCGTCGATCAGGCGCATGCCCTGGCCGGTGAAGCCCTTGAGGTAATCGCTTTCGCGGAAGGCGAACGGCGCGAAGCGACTCTGGCCTGCCAGGGGCGAAAGCCCCAGCACTCTGTCCTGCTCTTCCAGATCCAGGTACAGCAGGCCGATCCGGTAGCGGAAGGCATGGCCCTTGGGGGCAAAGCGCCGGTGGCTGATCCAGCCGCTGTACAGGGCACTGTTCACAGTTGTTCACCAAAGGCCTGGGCCACGCGCAGCGCGCTGACCACACCGTCCTCGTGGAAACCGTTGGCCCAGTAGGCGCCGCAGTAGAAGCTGTGCTGGGCGCCTTGCAGTTCACTCCAGCGACCCTGGGCCGCTACCGCGCCGAGGCTGTATTGCGGGTGGGCGTAAGTGAAGCGGGCGAGGATCTGCGTCGGGTCGATGGCGGCGGTCTGGTTGAGGCTGACGCAGAAGGTGGTGTCGCTCTTCAGACCTTGCAGAATGTTCATGTCGTAGGTCACGGCGGCGGCTTTCTCGCCGCTGGCGTCGAGGCGGTAGTTCCAGCTGGCCCAGGCCAGGCGCCGACGAGGCAGCAGTCGAGTATCGGTGTGCAGCACCACTTCGTTGTCGGCGTAGGGCAGGGCCTGGAGAATCTCCCGTTCGGCCCGGCTGGGGCTGGCCAGCAGTTGCAGGGCCTGGTCGCTGTGACAGGCGAACACCACCTTGTCGAAACGCTCGCTGCCCGCAGCGCTGTGGATCACCACGCCCAGTTCGTCACGCTCGACTCGCTGCACCGGGCAGTCGAGGCGGATGTGCTGGCGGAACGAGGCGGTCAGCGGTTCGATATAGCGGCTTGAGCCGCCTTCGATCACGCACCACTGCGGACGATTGCTCACCGACAGCAGGCCGTGGTTCTTGAAAAAGCGCACAAAGAACTGCAGGGGAAAGCCCAGCATCTGCACCCGCGACATCGACCAGATCGCCGAGCCCATGGGCACGATGTAATGCTGGATGAAACGCTCGCCGTAGCCCTGGCTTTTCAGGTAGTCGCCGAGGGTGGTGTCGGCGGCGATCCGCTGTTGCTGCAAATCGAGCTGCGACGCTTTGTTGAAGCGCAGGATGTCCCGCAACATGCCCCAGAACCCCGGTGACAACAGGTTGCTGCGCTGGGCGAAGAGGCTGTTGAGGTTATTGCCGTTGTATTCCAGGCCCGAAGCCGGATCGCACACCGAGAAGCTCATCTCGGTGGGTTTGAACTTGACCCCGATCTGCCCCAGCAGGCGGATGAAGTTGGGGTAGGTCCAGTCGTTGAAGACGATGAAGCCGGTGTCCACGGACTGGGTATCGCCGTTCAGGCAGACATCCACGGTATGGGTGTGACCGCCGATCCAGCTGCCGGCCTCGAACACCCGGATGTCATGGCGACGATTGAGCACATAGGCGCAAGTCAGGCCAGCGATGCCGCTGCCGATAATGGCGATTTTCACGTTGCATTCCCCGTGCGGGTCAGGCGTTTGGCAATGCCCAGTTGCAAGCGGCCGGGCAGCCAGGACAGCAGCTTGAGGCCGAAGATGAACGGGGTGGGGAACGAGATCTCCAGATCCCGATGTGACAGATGCTTGTGGATATGCCGGGCGGCCTTGGCGGCGGGCCAGCTCATGGGCATGGCGAAGTCGTTGCGCGCGGTCAGCGGGGTATCGACGAACCCCGGGCTGACCACAGTGACGTCGATGCCTTCGGCGGCCAGGTCGATGCGCAAGGATTGCAGCAGGTAGCGCAGGGCGGCCTTGGATGCACCATAGGCGCCGGCCCGGGGCAGCGCCAGGTAGGTCACGGAACTGGCCACGCCCACCAGATGGGGGCTATTACCGGCACGCAACAGTGGCAGCGCGGCTTCGATGCAATAGCTGGCGGACAGTAGGTTGCTGCTCAACACACGCTGGATCAACGCCGAGTCGAATTGTTGTACGTCGATGTATTCACAGGTCCCGGCATTGAGGATCGCCGTGTCCAGGGCGCCCCAGGCCTGGGCGATGCGCTTGCCGATCTCGCGCACCTGCAGGGCGTCGGTCAGATCGCCGGGCACCACCAGCACCCGGCCCGGATAACGCAGGGCCAGCGCTTCCAGGGGCTCGCGCGAGCGAGCGCTGACGGCCACTTGGGCACCGGTCTGGAGCAGCTCTTCGGCCAGCGCCGCACCGATGCCGCTACTGGCGCCGGTGAGCCAGATCCGCCGTGGCATTGCAGGGTTCATCCGAGCCTCCTTTTCAGCCAGGCGATTACCGCACCGAACACGGGCAGGTGTTCATAGAGCAAGGCACCGGCGTCGAAATAGTCCCGGTGGCGGTAGACCTTGCCGTCGCGCCAGTGCAGGTGCGAGCAGCCCGGTACCCGGATCACCCGGCCGCCCTTGAGGCGCGGGTGGCGGTAGCTCATGGTCCAGCGCAGATAGCCCTGGTCATCGCCGCAGGTGTCCGCGCCGTGGAAGTCGAAGCGCAGTTCGCTGACATTGGCGTACAGCTCGGCAAAGTAGTGCCGCAGGCGCGGCAGGCCATTGACCTCGTGCAGTGGGTCGGTGAACTGGATGTCCTCGCTGTAGAGCTGGTCCAGGCGTTGCAGGCTGTGCTTGTCGAGGCTGGCGAAATCCCGGGCGAAGCGGTCGAGGAAGTCATTCATGGGCGCCTCCTGCATCCAGGCGCGAAGGCAGGGCCTTGAACGCCGCCAGAGCTCGATCCCGGGACATCGACAGGTTGACCATGGGCGCCGGGTAATCGGCGCCAGCGAACAGCCCGCCCATGGCGCCCGGGTTGTGGATATCTTTTTTGTTCAACCCCGCCAGTTGTGGCAACCAGTGCTTGATGAAGCGCCCCTCAGCGTCGAAGCGTTCCGACTGGCTGACCGGGTTGAAGATACGGAAGTAGGGCGCCGCGTCGGTGCCGGTGGAGGAACTCCACTGCCAGCCGCCATTGTTCGCCGCCAGGTCGCCGTCGATCAGGTGGCGCATGAAGAAACGCTCGCCTTCACGCCAGTCGATCAGCAGGTTCTTGGTCAGGAACATGGCCACCACCATCCGCAGGCGATTGTGCATCCAGCCGGTTTCCAGCAGTTGGCGCATGGCGGCATCGATGATTGGCAGGCCGGTGCGGCCTTCCTGCCAGGCGGCGAGCTCCTCGGGGGCGTCGCGCCAGGCCACGGCTTCGGTTTCCGGGCGGAAGGCACGATGCCGGGAAACCCTCGGGTAGCCCACCAGGATGTGTTTGTAGAACTCGCGCCACAGCAGTTCGTTGATCCAGGTGACGGCGCCGGGATTACCGCTTTCGAACTCTCCCTGGTTACAGCGCAAGGCGGCTTGCAGGCACTGGCGGGGCGAGATCACCCCGGCGGCGAGGTAGGGCGAAAGTTGACTGGTGCCGGGCTTGGCCGGGAAGTCGCGTTCGCTCTGGTAGTAGTTGATCTGCTCGTCGGTGAACTGTTCCAGGCGGCCCAGGGCTTCATCTTCACCAGCGGGCCAGAGGTCGCGCAGTGACTGGCTGGGGTGTGGGAAACCATCGATGTGACGGGGCACGGGATCGGCTTGGATCGACAGCGGCAATTGCGCCTTGGGTGTACCGACCAGGGGCGGCAGCGCGCTGTGCAGGCGGCTGTAGCAGACCTTGCGGAACTGGCTGAAGACCTGGAAGTAGCCGCCGCTCTTGGTCAGCACGCTGCCGGGCTGGAACAGCAATTGATCGAGGTAGCTCTGGACGCTGATGTCAGCTTCTTCCAGGGCCCGGGTCACGGCGGCATCGCGGCGGCTCTCGTGAATGCCGTACTCCTGGTTGAAGTGCAGCATGCGTACCTGCAATTGCCGGCACAGTTCCAGCAGGACGTGGGGCGCCTGGTCCCAGGCGACGGCGCTGCGGATCAGCAGAGGAATGTTCAAGCGGCCCAGGGCGCGGCTCAGGTGTTGCAGGTTGCGCAACCAGAAGTCGACCTTGCATGGTGCATCATCATGGGCTTGCCATTGCTCCGGGCTCAGCAGGTACACGGCCACGGTGGGGCCGCGCTGGGCGGCGGCGCTCAGGGCGGTGTTGTCATGTAGGCGCAGGTCGCTGCGCAGCCAGATCAATTGCATGCGGATTCCCGGTTCAGAAGAGTCCTCGCTCAAGCAGTGCCTGGCAGGCCGAGATCGGGTCTTGGGCCAGGTACAGATCGGCGATTTCAGTGATACATACGGACCAGTCGGCGGGGTGGATGCACACCGCGGGTCCGGCGATGATTTTTTTGCAGGCAATGCCGTTCAGCAGCCTGGGCAACAGCGCAGGATTGAGCGCCTTGCTCGAATACAGCAGCAGGCCGCGGGCCTGCAGGCGTTCGATGGCCAGGGCCAGTTCGGCACCGGGCAGTGGCCAGTCGAAGACCTCCACCGGGCAGTCGGCGCTGCTGGCCAGCCAGGCGGTCAGCCACAGTTGGGGTTCCAGGGCCAGGTCCGACTGGTTGACCAGCAACAGCGCAGGGCCCTGCAGTTGGCGATTGTTGTGGTAGATCCGCGCCCCGAGCTTGCTACGCAGCCAGGAGTAGAAGAACACCCGCTCCATCTGGCTGCCGAACTGTCCCTGCCAGTGCTGTTCCAGTTCTGCCAGCAATGGCATCAGCAGGTGCTCGCACAGGGTGCGGGGTGGGTACAGGGCCATGGCCTGATTGAAGGTGTCATCGACCTTGCGTTCCGCCAATTGGCTGATGGCCAGGCTCAGGGTCTGGCGCAGGCGCTGCCAGTCATTCCCGGCCGGTGTGCTGGTGTTCGGGGCACTGTCCAGCAAGTGCTTGACCTGGCTGACCGCGACCCCGCGATTGAGCCAGGTAAGAATGGTCAGGATCTCTTGCACCTGATCCTGGGAATACAGGCGATGGCCCTTGGGCGTACGCAGGGGCACGATCAATCCGTAGCGGCGCTCCCAGGCCCGCAGGGTGACGGCGTTGACCCCGGTCAGGCGCGCCACTTCGCGAATCGGCAACCAACCCTGATCCAGGGCGCGTCGGTACGGGGCTCTGTTGTCGGCTTCTTGAGCGAGTTGTTTCATGGCTCAGATCGCGTTGCGCAGGCTGAGGTTTTCCGGATGTGGCTGCAGGTACAACTGCTGGGCGATGTAGGGATCGGGGTGCTGGCGGAAGTGGTGCTTGAGCAGGGTCAGTGGCACGACTAGAGGCACGATGCCGTGGCGGTATTGGCCGATCACGTGTTGCACTTCCTGCTTGTCCTCGGCGCTGATGGACTGCTTGAGATAGCCGCTCAGGTGCTGCAGCACATTGCTGTGGGTGCCACGGGTCGCGCATTTACTCAATGCCGTCATCAGTTCGCTGAAATAGCGCGGACCGATCAGGGTCGGATCGCTCTTGCCCATGCTGCCCAGCAGATTGCCCAGGGCCTTGTATTGCACGGGATGGTGCGCCATCAGCAGGTATTTGCAGCGCGAGTGGAAGTCGGTGAGGGCGCGGCGGGTCAGGCCTTGCTTGAGCAGCGCCTGCCAGTCGCGATAGACGTAGACCCGGGTCAGGAAGTTTTCCCGCAGTACCGGATCGTTCAGGCGTCCGGCTTCTTCCACTGGCAGATTGGGATGCTGTACGCAGAATGCCCGGGCATAGATGCCCCGGCCGCCGTTTCGGTGGGGAATGCCGTTGGCCTGATACACCTTGACCCGCTCCAGACCGCAGGATGGCGAGTTCTGCATGAAGATGTAGCCACAGATGTCGTCTACCTGGGTCGCCATGCGTTCGCCGTATTCCGCCAGGGGCAGGGTGACATCCAGGCTGGCGTCCACGGTGCCCATGGCCAGGGGGTGCTCAGGGTCGCCGACCAGTCGAATAGGTTCGCGGGGGGTGCCCATGCCGATCGCGACTTCCGGACACAGCGGCACGAAATCGAAGTAGTCACTGAGTACTCGGCTGCACAGGCGAGACTCCTTGTGCCCACCGTTGTAGCGGACCTCGACGCCCATCAGGCAGGCGCTGATGGCAATTTTCGGCTTGGCGGACATGGTGCAACCTCCGGGACTTACCTGTACAAAAAACGAAACGCTGTACAACTTGTCTTCATCATAGAATTAAAGTTGTACAAGTCAAATTATTTGTATAAGTATTGCTCGGCAGGTTGTCGGGTTATCGCCAGCCCATTCGCCAGTCGCGGTCGTTGAGCAGGGTTTGCCAGTTCAGGCGCCGGCTGCGTCGGGTGAGTACGGCTTGCAGTTCGATGTCCAGCACGGTGCCTTCTTCGTCGCAGAAGAGCTCGGTGACCAGGAAGTGCTTCTCGTGGTGTTGCGGGTGGGCTGCTGTCCATCTCGACAGCAGCAATTTGCGCGGGTTGAGCCGATTCACTGCAGGCTTTCGTGTAGCCGACGTGCGGCCTCCTGACCACTGAGCCAGGCGCCCTCTACCCGGCCGGACAAGCACCAGTCGCCGCACACGTACAACCCCAGGTCGGCATCGGCCAGGGCGCCCCATTCATGGCTGGTGGCCGGTCGGGCGTAGAGCCAGCGATGGGCCAGGCTGAAGGTCGGGGCAGGCATGACGCTGTGCAGCAACTCGGCGAAGGCACCGTGCAATTGCTCGGTCACGGCCTCTTTGGTGAGGTCGATGTGTTGCCGGCTCCAGGCGCTGGTGGCATGTAGTATCCAGGTGTCGAGATGGCTGTCGCGTCCGGGTTTGCTGCGGTTGCGGGCCAGCCAGTCCAGCGGGCTGTCCTGGACGAAGCAGCCTTCCATGGGGGTTTCCAGGGGCGTATCGAAGGCCAGGGCGACCGCCCAGGTCGGGTCCATTTTTACCCCGGCGGCGACTCCGGCGAGCTTCGGCGCGGCCGCCAGCAGGGCAGTGGCCTGAGGCGCCGGAGTGGCGATCACCACGTGGCTGAAGGGACCATGGGTAAAGCCTTCGGCGTCCTGCAGGTGCCAGTGCTGTTCGCCGCGGAAGACTTCAGTGATGCGGCAGGCAAAGTGCACTTCGAGGTCGCCGATCAGGGCACGAGTGATGGCGCTCATGCGTGGCGTGCCGACCCAGCGGGTCTGTTCATCGGGAGAAGGGCTGAGTTGTCCGCCGTGGGAGTTGTAGAGTTGCGGTGCCCATTCGGCGACCCAGCCCTTGGCTTGCCAGCGCTGGACTTCGGTCACGAAACGGCGGTCGCGAGCGGTAAAATACTGGGCCCCCAGGTCCAGGCTGCCGGCGTCGCTGCGTTTGCTCGACATGCGCCCACCGCTGCCGCGGCTTTTGTCGAAGAGTTGGACGCTGTGCCCGGCATCTCGAAGTGCCTGGGCGGCGGAGAGTCCGGCGATGCCGGTACCAATGATTGCGATGGGTACTGTCATAGGGGCCTCGTTTACCATTCTGTACAGATTACGCCGCTACTAAAACCTGTACAATATTGTTTTTTGGTATAGCTTTCGGCGTCATCGGTTGTGCAGGTTGTCTATCGTTAAATCACAGCCTGTCCGATTGAAAAGATCCCTGCTTATAAAAATAGACTAGTGATTGGGGTAAAACGCCACGCGAGGAAGATGTCATGCATATATTGCTGACCGGCGGTACTGGTTTGATCGGGCGTGCACTGTGTCGTCATTGGCAGGCCCAGGGTCACCAGCTAAGTGTATGGACTCGCCAACCCGAAAAAGTTGCCGCCCTGTGCGGTCCCCAGGTCCGGGCCATCAAGACGTTGCAAGAGCTGGACCAGACGCCGTTGGACGCGGTGATCAATCTGGCCGGAGCACCGATTGCCGATCGGCCCTGGACCCACAAGCGCAAGGCGCTGTTGTGGAGCAGCCGTATCACCCTTACCGAAACCCTCTTGGCCTGGCTCGAAACTCGCGAGCACAAGCCACGGGTGTTGGTTTCTGGGTCGGCAGTGGGTTGGTACGGCGACGGTGGCGAGCGGGAGCTGAGCGAGGATTCGCCTCCAGTCAACGAGGACTTCGCCAGCCAGTTGTGCATTGCCTGGGAAGAAACCGCCCAGCGTGCCGAAGCCCTGGGCGTGCGTGTGGTGCTGGTGCGCACCGGTTTGGTGCTGGCGGCCGAGGGCGGCTTTTTGTCGCGCCTGCTGCTGCCGTTCAAGCTGGGGCTGGGCGGGCCGATCGGCAACGGTCGTCAGTGGATGCCGTGGATTCATATCGACGACCAAATTGCCTTGATTGATTTTCTTGTGCATCAGGATGAGGCACGGGGTCCTTATAATGCCTGCGCGCCGAAGCCGGTGCGTAACCGCGACTTCGCCAAGAGTCTGGGGCGTGTGCTGCACCGGCCGGCGCTGATACCGCTGCCGGCCTTTGTCTTGCGCCTGGCGCTGGGTGAGTTGTCGTTGCTGTTGCTGGGTGGCCAGCGTGCCGTTCCCGCGCGGTTGCTGGAGGCAGGATTCACTTTCCAGTTCACTGATTTGTCTGCGGCCCTGGACGATGTGTCCAGCCGCCTTTGAAATAGGACGTTGCATGACCGATCACGCGTTGCTCCTGGTCAATCTCGGTTCGCCGGCCTCCACTTCGGTGGCGGATGTGCGCAGCTACCTCAACCAATTCCTCATGGACCCCTATGTCATCGACCTGCCCTGGCCGGTGCGGCGGTTGCTGGTGTCGCTGATCCTGATCAAGCGTCCGGAGCAGTCCGCCCACGCCTATGCGTCGATCTGGTGGGAGGAGGGTTCGCCGTTGGTGGTACTCAGCCGCCGGCTGCAACAGGTGATGAGTGAGCAGTGGAAGCAGGGCCCGGTAGAGCTGGCGATGCGTTACGGTGAGCCTTCGATCGAATCGGCGCTGCTCAAACTGGTGGCCCAGGGACAGAAGAAAATCACCCTGGCGCCGCTCTATCCACAGTTCGCCGACAGTACCGTGACTACGGTGATCGAAGAGGCCAAGCGCGTGGTGCGCGAGCGCAAGCTGGATGTGCAATTCAGCGTGTTGCAACCCTTCTACGATCAACCTGAATACATCGACGCGCTGGTGGCCAGTGCCCGGCCTCATCTGCAGCAGTCGTTTGATCACTTGCTGCTGAGTTTCCATGGCTTGCCTGAGCGGCATCTGCAGAAACTCAACCCTGGCCATTCCCTGGACGGTGTCGGGGACTGTTGCACTGATGCGTCGCCGCAAGTGCTCGCCAATTGCTATCGTGGCCAGTGTTTCCGTACCGCCAAGACCTTTGCTCAGCAGATGGGCCTGGCTGAGGGGCAATGGTCGGTGTCCTTTCAATCGCGACTGGGACGGGCGAAATGGATCGAGCCCTACACTGAGGCGCGGCTTGATGAATTGGCCAGGCAGGGGGTGAAGAAGATCCTGGTGATGTGCCCGGCATTTGTTGCCGACTGTATCGAGACCCTGGAGGAGATCGGTGATCGCGGTCGTGAGCAGTTCCGCGAAGCGGGAGGGGAGGATCTGGTGTTGATCCCGTGCCTGAATGACGACCCGCAATGGGCTCAGGCCTTGAACACCTTGTGCGTCAGAGCGCCATTGACGTTGTAGAAAGCTTCGCCGGCAAGTCGGCTCCTACCTGGTATTGGTAGGAGCCGACTTGCCGGCGAACGCGTCTTCAGATCAGAGGCTCGTCGGCCTTCTTGTTCTTCCAGCCGTCGTTACCCGGCAGCAGCAGATTCAGCACGATGGCGACGATGGCGCACAGGGCGATGCCCTTGAGGCCGAAGTCGTCCGGACCGGTACCGGTTCCCACCAGTACGCCGCCGATGCCGAATACCAGGGTTACCGAAACGATCACCAGGTTGCGGGCTTCACCCAGATCGATCTTGTGACGGATCAGAGTGTTCATGCCCACCGCTGCGATAGAACCGAACAGCAGGCAGAGAATCCCGCCCATCACTGGCACCGGGATGCTTTGCAGCAGCGCGCCGAACTTGCCGATAAAGGCCAGGGTGATGGCGAAGACCGCCGCCCAGGTCATGATTTTCGGGTTGTAGTTCTTGGTCAGCATCACCGCGCCAGTGACTTCGGCGTAGGTGGTGTTGGGCGGCCCGCCGAACAGGCCGGCAGCGGTGGTGGCGATGCCGTCACCGAACAGGGTGCGATGCAGGCCGGGCTTCTTCAGGTAGTCGCGGCCGGTCACGCTGCCGACCGCAATCACGCCACCGATGTGCTCGATGGCCGGTGCCAGGGCGACCGGGACGATGAACAGGATCGCCTGCCAGTTGAACTCCGGTGCGGTGAAGTGCGGCAGCGCCAGCCAGGGGGCGGCGGCGATCTTCGCGGTGTCCACCACGCCGAAGTAGAACGACAGGGCAAAGCCCACCAGCACCCCGGAAATGATCGGCACCAGGCGAAAGATGCCTTTGCCGAACACCGCGACGATCAGGGTGGTGAGCAGCGCCGGCATCGAGATCATCATCGCCGTCTGGTAATGAATCAGCTCGCTGCCGTCACCGGCCTTGCCCATGGCCATGTTGGCGGCGATCGGGGCCATCGCCAGGCCGATGGAGATGATCACCGGGCCGATGACCACGGGTGGCAACAGGCGGTCGATGAAACCGGTGCCCTTGATCTTCACCGCCAGCCCCAGAAAGGTGTAGACGAAGCCCGCCGCCATCACCCCGCCCATGGTCGCCGCGAGGCCGAACTGGCCCTTGGCGAGAATGATCGGGGTGATGAAGGCAAAGCTCGACGCCAGGAAGACCGGCACCTGGCGCCCGATCACCACCTGGAACAACAGAGTCCCGAGACCCGCCGTGAACAGCGCCACGTTCGGGTCAAGACCGGTAATCAGCGGCATCAACACCAGGGCACCGAAGGCCACGAAGAGCATCTGCGCGCCAGACAGT
>NZ_MOAK01000043.1:194007-206317 GCF_003732485.1 Pseudomonas protegens | reverse complement strand
GGTGCCGAAGATCTTGTCACCGGCATCACCCAGGCCTGGAATGATGTAGCCATGTTCGTTGAGCTTCTGATCGATGGAAGCAGTGTAGATGGTCACGTCCGGGTGGGCCTTTTCCACGGCGGCGATGCCTTCCGGGGCGGCAACCAGAACCATGGCGCGAATGTCCCGGCAGCCGGCTTTTTTCAGCAGGTCGATGGTGGCGACCATGGAGCTGCCGGTGGCCAGCATCGGGTCGATGATCATCGCCAGGCGTTCGTCGATCTCCGGAACCAGTTTTTCCAGGTAGGTGTGGGCCTGCAGGGTTTCCTCGTTGCGGGCCACGCCCACGGCGCTGACCTTGGCGCCCGGGATCAGGCTCAGCACGCCTTCGAGCATGCCGATGCCGGCACGCAGGATCGGTACCACGGTAATCTTCTTGCCGGCGATCTTCTCGACCTGGACAGGGCCGCACCAGCCTGGAATCTCGTAGCTTTCCAGGGGCAGGTCTTTGGTGGCTTCGTACGTCAGCAGGGCACCGACTTCCTGAGCGAGCTCGCGAAAGTTCTTCGTGCTAATGTCTGCGCGGCGCATAAGGCCAAGTTTGTGTCGGATCAGCGGATGGCGGATCTCACGGATGGGCATAGGGAAAGGCTCCGGCGGCGGGCAAAAAAAACGGCCTAGATTAATCTATCCGGGGTTGTTGTCCTATAGACATAAAGTACGTTAGTCCAGAAACGCTTGATCTGACCGGGCCGGATGCGTACCTTTGCCCGCTTTTCCGAAACTGCCACCCCTTGGAGAGCGCCATGTCCGCTGATCTCGAGCATATCCGTCAAATCATGCGCGAGGCTGACTGCCTGTACACCGAAGCTGAAGTCGAGGCGGCCATCGCCCGTGTCGGTGCACAAATCACTGAAGAACTGGCTGAGCGCAATCCGGTGGTGTTCTGCGTCATGAACGGCGGCCTGATCTTCGCCGGCAAACTGCTGACCCACCTGCAGTTCCCCCTGGAAGCCTCCTACCTGCACGCCACTCGCTATCGCAACGAAACCAGCGGCGGCGAGCTGTTCTGGAAGTCCAAGCCGGAAGTCTCCTTTATTGATCGCGACGTGCTGATCATCGACGACATTCTTGATGAAGGTCACACCCTGGGCGCCATCATCGACTTCTGCAAACACGCCGGTGCCCGTGCGGTGCACACCGCGGTGCTGATCGACAAGGAACACGATCGCAAGGCCCGTCCGGACCTGAAGGCCGACTACATGGGCCTGCCATGCGTCGACCGCTACGTCTTCGGCTACGGCATGGATTACAAAGGCTACTGGCGCAACGCCGCCGGCATCTACGCCGTGAAGGGAATGTAAGACATGCCCGGGCCGAGCTTTCTTGATCAAGCGTTGTTCAGCGACCTGGCTGAGAAAGCCTCGGCCAATCCCCGTGGTCGCCAGCATCACAACTTCCATGCCATGGAAGAGCCCTGCCATCGCATGGCGGTGGGGCTGCAACCCTCTACTTATGTTCCACCGCATCGCCATCTGAGCGCCGACAAGGCCGAGACCCTGCTGGTGCTCAAGGGGCGGTTGGGCGTGCTGATTTTCGATGAAGCGGGCCAGGTCCAGGGCAAGCGGGTGTTGCAGGCCGGCGGCGACTGCGTCGGTGTTGATCTGCCGGCTGGGGTCTTCCATGGTCTGGTGGTGCTGGAGCCCGACAGCCTGATGTTCGAATGCAAGGCCGGCCCTTATCGCCCGGTGGGCGAGGGCGAGCTGGCCAGTTGGGCGCCCCGTGAAGGCGAGCCCGGCGTGGCCGAATACCAGGCCTGGATGCGCGCTCACTTCGACTGAGCAGGCCGGCGCTGGTGACGGCTGCCTACCGCCGGTAACGGTGGAAGATTTGCAGCAAAAACCCGTGCTAGAGTGCTCAGCCCTTGATTGGAGCCTGTCATGAGCCTGTTGATTCGCAGTAGCGCGGCCCTTCTTCTGAGCTTGAGCCTGCCCCTGGCAGCCGCCCCGGCACCCCTGCACGGGCAGTTCCTGCCGCCTGACGACCTGACCCTGCGCGATACCGTCCCGGAACAGCAGCAACTGCTGCAGGTCACCGAGTATTCCGTGGTGATCGGCAGTCAGCGCCAATCCAATCAGCAGCCGATTCCGGTGACATCGCCGGTGTGGGTGCGACTCAAGGGCAAGCCGCTGAACAAGGGCGCCACCATCAGCCAGGTGCTGGTGAGTTTCGACGGTGAAAGCAAAAGCCTGAAAAAGCCCCAATACGACGCCAAGTCCAGGACCCTGACCCTGTATTACCCCCTGGCCCAGTATCGTGCGGTGATGGACCTGCTGCGTAACGACACTGTGTATTGCCAGTTCCTCAGTTATGCCAACGGTCATATCTGGGCCGACCTGCACACCGGCAGCGTGCGTCCGCGTTGAGGCCTGGGGCGGGCTGAGGGTAAACTGCCCGCCCCGTGAAATGTCTGCGAGCTGGAGTCGGCGATGCGTAAAGATAAGAAACAAGTGATTGGTGACGAGATCGGCGATGAGCAGATCAAGTTGTTCCTCGATTTCGAGCCGGTCGACGCCACTTCGCCGTCCCTGCACAAACTGATCAAGGCCTATCGTGGCCTGCGGATCGACGACTTCGAGCGCTTCCTGACCTTCTTCGTCGAAGCCGGCCTGGATCTGGACGGCAAGGATGAGCACGGCCAGACCTTCGTTGATCTGATCAAGGATCAGCGCAACGCCGCAGACTACATCGAACTGATGGACAACGCCCGCGGCTGACCTGCTCAAAAGGCATAAAAAAACGCCCCGTCCTTTACAGGCCGGGGCGTTTTTTATGGGCGTCAGATCAGGCGCAGCTTTCGGTTTCCTTGCTTGGCTCGACCAGTTCCAGGCTCAGGTTATTTTCGCTGTTGATCTTGTGGTAGAGCGCCGCGTCGGTTTCCAGGACCTTTTCCCGCGCCGGGAAGATTTCCTTGAGCTTGGCAGCCCATTCGCCATTGGCCTTGGCCGGGAAGCAGCGCTCGATCAGTTCCAGCATGATCGAAACGGTCACCGAAGCACCCGGCGAAGCGCCGAGCAGGGCGGCCAGAGAGCCGTCCTTGGCCGCCACCAGCTCGGTACCGAACTGCAGGATGCCGCCTTTCTTCGGGTCCTTCTTGATGATCTGCACCCGTTGGCCGGCCACTTCCAGGCGCCAGTCTTCGGCCTTGGCCTCCGGGTAGAAGCGGCGCAGGGATTCCAGGCGCTGCTCCATGGACTGCATGACTTCGCTGACCAGATACTTGGTCAGGTCCATGTTGTCCCGGGCCACGGCCAGCATCGGGCCGATGTTGCCGGCGCGTACCGACATCGGCAGGTCAAGGAACGAGCCATGCTTGAGGAACTTGGTGGTGAAGCCGGCATAAGGTCCGAACAGCAGGGACTTCTTGCCATCGACCACGCGGGTGTCCAGGTGCGGTACGGACATCGGTGGCGAACCCACGGCGGCCTGGCTGTAGACCTTGGCCTGATGCTGCTTGACCACTTCCGGGTTGTCGCAACGCAGCCACTGGCCGCTCACCGGGAAGCCGCCGAAGCCTTTGCTTTCTTCAATGCCGGAAGCCTGCAGCAGCGGCAGCGCCGCGCCACCGGCACCGAGGAACACGAACTTGGCGTCGACTTCACGGCTGTTGCCGCTGTTGACGTCCTTGATGCTCACGGTCCAGCCATTGTCCTTGTTGCGCTTGAGGCCGGTCACGCGCTTGCAGTACTTGACCTGGGCATCGGGGGCGCTGGTCAGGTGCTTGAGCAACTGGTTGGTCAGGGCGCCGAAGTTGACGTCGGTGCCGTTGATCACTCGGGTCGCGGCGATGGTTTCGTCCGCTGGGCGGCCCGGCATCATCAGCGGCATCCACTCGGCCATCTTGGCCTTGTCTTCGGTGTATTCCATGTCCGCGAAGGCATGGTGCTGGCTCAGCACTTCAAAACGCTTCTTGAGGAAGGACACACCCTTGTCGCCCTGCACAAAGCTCAGGTGCGGCACCGGGCTGATGAAGGACTTGGACGAGCCGAAGGTGCCTTGCTTGGTCAGGTAGGACCAGAACTGCTTCGACACCTCGAACTGGGTGTTGATGTGCACGGCTTTCTTGATATCAACGCTGCCATCGGCGGCCTGTGGCGTGTAGTTCAGCTCACAGAGACCTGCGTGGCCGGTGCCGGCGTTGTTCCATGGGTTGGAACTCTCCGCGGCCCCCGAATCCATCAGCTCGACGACTTCCAGCTTGATTGCGGGGTCGAGCTCTTTGAGCAGTACAGCGAGGGTGGCACTCATGATGCCGGCCCCAACCAATACGACGTCTACTGCTTCGTTATGCGCCATTAACGCGTCTCCAAAATCTGCAGCACCAAATTGACGGCATGGCTGCCAGGAGTGACGGGGCGGTTCACGTGGTGCCCCAGGTTACCCATGGCCAGGATTGCCATGTCCGAATCTTCGCAATTCTTTGCAACTACTGCGGACGCTGCCAATCGGGCCTCAAGGTGCATATGAACGCATCTCGGGGAGCCTCGGGCAATTCGACTTATGGTCGATACATCCGTTCGTGCAACCAAATCCGTCAGCGGACAGGCATCAAGCGCAAGTGTCTGAGGAGGGCTCGGTCCTGTGTAATTGGGCTGTTGTAGAGGCTAATGGTGCCAGTTCAGACGCAAAACTATTCATTTGCTCGCCACACTCTTGTGAAGTTGTGAAAACCCGTTTTTTCACGCTCTTTTGAAGACGTGAACCTCAAAAAAGGGCTGCCTCGGCCTGGCACCTGGCCCGAGCGGTGTTGCCGGCATGCAAGGCATGCGGGCACAACGGGCAAACAGCTTCAGTGGCCGAGCAATGGCAGCTCTGCAGATTCGCGAAAAGTGGAGGTTTGCAAGGTGGTACAGCAAGCACGCCAGCTTCACTCGATCTGTGTGGGCGGCTCTCTGTGGGCGGTGCGGGGTGCCAATGCAGTGGCGTTGGCGGTACTGCGAGGCCCGATCAGGAGACGTCCTTATAATCGGGGGGAGATTGTAACGAAGAAATGCGCAGAAATGATCCTGTTTCGTGACTTTTATTAGGCTGTTGGTCAGGTGGCCAGTATCGGTTGCACCACGGAGCGGGCACAGCGTGGGCTGATCCGGGCGCTGGCGGGCAATGCCTGGTGCAACCAGTTCAGGCGAATCTCTTCGATTTCAACCCAACCGTCACCCACGGGGGGAGCGGAACAGTGCTTGAAGGCGCGGCAACGGCCTTGGCCATCGAGCAGGGCAAAACTGCGAAACTGCTGACGCGGGGCGAACAGGGAGCGAAGGAAGTTCATAACCGAACACCTGAGTGTGTCATTGACGATAAGAGTGCCCTTGAGCCGTTACATCATGATGTATTGCCAGTGAACGGCAGGTTACAGGAACCTGGTTGTACGGCACCTGTCTGAGACTTGACTAACTCTTGCCTGACGCTGGTTCGTCGCGGTTATGCACCGCTATACTGCGGCCCTGTTTGTGCCTGATTCCTGGAGAGATGAGCATGTTGCAACGCCTGTTGTTCGGTTTGATCACTGTGACCAGCCTGTCGCTGGTGGGTTGCGCCCACAGCCCGCAACAACTGAGCCCGGAGCCGAAGCTCACGACCCAGTTGGCCCCCGTCGGCCATGGCCAGCCGGTGGTGGTGAAGGTGGTTGATGGACGTCCATCGCCAACCCTGGGTACCCGTGGCGGTCTGTACCCGGAAACCAGCGCCATTACCGTGCAGAGCGCGCAGATCCTGCCGAAGCTGCAGGCTCAGGCCGAAGCCGCGGTACGTCTGTTGGGCTTCACTCCCACTGCCGGTGGTAGCAATGCTCCGCAGTTGACCGTGACCCTGGCCGAGCTCAAGTACCAGTCGCCAAAAGAAGGCATGTACGTGACCGAGGCCACCATTGGCGCCACTTTCCGTTCCGATGTGCAGAACGCCAACCGTCGCTACAGCGGTCGTTATGGCGCGTCCCTTGACCAGCGTTTCGGCATGGCGCCGAACCAGGACACCAACACCAAGCTGGTGGGCGACGTACTAAGTGATGCGCTGACCCGTCTGTTCAAGGATCCGACCGTCGGCCAGATCCTCGGTGAGTAATCCGTGCCTGGCCGGGGCCTGAGCCCTGGCCAAGTAATGCCTAAGCCCGGTTATCTGATGGCGAGCCGGGCTTTTTTATGGGCGCAGATCAGGCCGCCTCGACGTAGAAGTCCAGCATGCTGACGCCAGTCAGCAGATCGGTTTCCGGCAGGTCCGCATGCTGATGTCCTCCCAGGGCGCAATACACCAGCCAGTGCCGGTCCTGAACGTTGAAGGCCAGGGCGCCCACCAGCGCCTGCTGTTCTTCACTAGGGGCGATCAGATAAAGGCGATCCTGGTTTTCTGCGTGCAGCATGACAAGCTCCGTGGGGTATCGAGGGGCAACAGACTGGCTTGTTTGGATGACGAAAAGATGACGTTTTAAATTAATTGATCGACGCCTCGTTATTGGTCGGAAAGCCCCCCGCGTTTATCCGGGGATTGAGTAGAATCCGCGCCGCGGGTGCACTCGACGGCCCGTATACGGCTTTCCTTCGAGGTTCATGATGTCGCTGCAACTGATCTGGTCGATGTTCAATGCCCATCCCGCCAAACTGATCAACCTTCTTGCCCTGCTGTTCGCCTGCCCTGGTAGCTGGCTGTTGCATGCCACTCGCCGCCGTGAGCTGCGAGCCCTGGCCCATCTGGCCGTGCAGAGTGAAGGTCGGGCGGTAGACCAGCCGCTACTGATGCTGGATCCAGCGACCTTGCGCATCAATCGGTTTTTCTACCGCTTCGGCTTTGCCTGCCTTGGCCTGGCGTTGCTGGTGTCCTGGATCAGCACACGGTTCTGATCAGTCTTCAGGCTGCAGGTACGACAACGGCGCCCGCAGGCGCCGTTGTGCTTTCCAGTCTCGCAATTACAGCGCCAGGCCGGCCTTGACCCGATACTGGTTGCGCACCGGGTTGGCGTATTGCAGTACCAGGTACGGCCGGTGTTCCGGCGGGCAGGCATCCAGCCGGCGCAGCCATTCCTGTTCGGCCTTGGCCAATTCCTGGGCCGGGAATACCTCGGCCGCCGTTGGGACCTGCAGCTGCGGGTCGGCATCGGTCCACTGGGCATAGGCCAGGTAATGCACCGGGAACAGGCGGTAGCCGCCGAGGATCTGCCGGTCCATTTCCATGGCCAGTTGCTTGGTGTCCTCGAAGGATTCGCTAATGGGCGCGGCGAAGTTCACGTGGACCCGGCCTTTATAGCCAGTGATGCCTTTGGCGATGCTGACGTCATCCTCTCCGGGGGCCTTGGTGTAGCTGCCGGTGGTGGCGCGGATATACAGCTCGCGGGCCTTGGCCTGGTCGCACGGGTCGTATTCGTAGCTGATGGACACCGGGGTCAGGTTCAGCGATTGGATGACTTCGCCGAACGGTTCATCCTTGCGGCTCATGTGGAACATCTTGAGGATCGCCGACTCGGTGCGGTCGTCGCCATCCTTGGCCCGGCCTTCGGCCTGGGCAATCCAGATCGACTGGCCGTCGTTGCGGATCGAATGGTTGATGTAGGCCGAGAGCAGTTGATAGGCCGCGAGTTTTTCCCGGCGCCCGCTGATGGAACGGTGGACGATGAAACTCTTGTTCAGGCGCATCAGGTCACTGACGAACGGCTTCTGCAGCAGGTTGTCGCCAATGGCGATGCGCGGAGTCGGCAGGCCGGCGTGATACACCGCGTAGTTGACGAAGGCCGGGTCCATGACGATGTCGCGATGGTTGGCCAGAAACACATAGGCGGTGCCGGACTTGAACTGCTCGACGCCGGTATAGGTCACGCCGTCGGTGGCACGTTCAATGGTGTGGTCGACGTAGAACTCGACCTTGTCCTGCAGGGTCGCCACCGACGTGACCCCGGCGAATTCGCGGCGCAGGCGGTGGGCGATCAGGGGTTTGAGCAGCCAGCCGAAAGTATGGGCAAAACGCGGGAAGCGAAAGTGGGTGAGGATATCTAGAAACGCCTTGTCGCTGAGCAGCCGGGCCAGCACCGCTGGTACTTCGCTGTCGTGGTAAGGTCGGATGGCATCGAATTCGCCCATCATGCTCTCTTGTTAGAAACGGCTAGGGTAAGAAAAGGTTTGGATCAAAAAAAAGCCGGGCATGGTCTGAAAGTTCAGCTCAAACAAAAAAAGCCCTGCAAATAGACCGGCGATTATACGCATAAGTCACTCTGGAGACGGCGATGCTGGAAACCGACCATTATCAATGCCCCTACTGTGGCGAACAGGCGGAAGCTGTACTGGACCTGTCCGCTGGCGACCAGACCTATATCGAAGACTGTCCGGTGTGCTGCCGACCCATTGTCTTCACGCTACAAACCGATGGTCGGGAATGGATGCTCGACGTCCACAGTGAAAATGACTGAGTGGGGAGTGGTCCTTATGCAGCGCATCTACGAGCCGGAAAATCTGATGGAAGGCGAGTTGCTCCAGTGCATGCTGGCGAGCGAGGGCATCGAGGCGCACCTGCAAGGGCGCGACCTGCTGGGTGGGGCGGGGGAGTTGCCGCTGTTCGGGCTGCTGGGGCTGACGGTAGAGAACGATCAGGCGCAGCAGGCGCGGGAGCTGATCGCTGCGTACAATGCGGCCCTGCCGTTGCCCTTTGAAGAACCGGATAGTTTTGCCGGGGTGCTGGTCTGTTAGGCTGAGCGCCGATTTGCCGAGAGTTGTATTGCCCCATGTGTGGACGTTATGCCCTGTTTCGCTGGAACCCTGCATTTGCCGCCTTGCCGGGATTTCCCGAGGATCAGCGCGCGCAGTGGAATATATCGCCCAATGATTCGGTGCTGATCCAGCGGGCCGAAAACGGCCAGCGCACTCTGGCCCGGGCGCGCTGGGGGCTGACCCCGCCCTGGCTGACGGACCTTTCGCGTACTCCGGCTCATGCCCGGGCGGAAACCCTGGCGGAGCAGCCGATGTTTCGTCAGGCATTCCGTGAGCGTCGCTGTCTGTTGCCGGCCAATGGTTTCTACGAATGGCGCGGTGGAAGTCGCAAGCGCCCCTATTGGCTGACGCCGGGTGAGGGGTCGTCGATCTTCTTTGCTGCGATCTGGGAGGCCTATCCGGTACAGGAACAGGTCTGGCTGAGCACTGCCGTGGTGACTCAGGCCGCTTCCAATCTGCGTCGACCGTTGATCCTGGATGCCGCCGCCCAGGAAGTCTGGCTCGATCCCGAGACACCGCTGCATGCTTTGCAAGCCTTGCTTGCCCGCCCGCCCGCCGCCTTGCGCGAGAGGGTCTTGGCCAATCTGGTCAACGACCCCAAGCTCAACGGCCCCGAGTGCCTGACCCCCGCGTAGGAGCGGGCTTGCCCGCGAAAAGGTCCCCAGGCTTTCTCTCGAACCAAGGTCGCTTTCGCCGGCAAGCCGGCTCCTACAGCCGGTGATTACACCTTGAACTGGTTGATCAGGCGCCGTTGCTGTTCGGCGAGCTTGGTCAACCCGGCGCTGGCGGCGCTGGACTCATCGGCACCGCCGGCTACCTCGTTGGCCACCTGGCCGATGTTGATCACGTTGCGGTTGATATCCTCGGCCACCGCGCTCTGCTCCTCGGCGGCGCTGGCGATCTGGGTGTTCATGTCGTTGATCACCGACACCGCCTGGGTGATGGTTTCCAGGGCTTGGGCGGCCTTGGCTGCATGCTCCACGCTCTGGTCGGTCTTGTGCTGGCTGTCCTCCATGACCCGCACCACTTCCCGGGTGCCCTGCTGCAGTTGCTGGATCATCGATTGGATTTCTTCCGTGGCCTGCTGGGTTTTCTGCGCCAGGTTGCGCACTTCGTCGGCGACCACGGCAAAGCCGCGGCCCTGTTCGCCGGCACGGGCGGCTTCGATCGCCGCGTTGAGGGCCAGCAGGTTGGTCTGCTCGGCGATCCCGCGTATGGCGATGAGGATGGCGTTGATGTTCTCGCTGTCCTTGGCGAGGGTCTGTACCACGCCGACCGCGCGGCCGATTTCCTCGGCCAGGGCGCCAATCGCGCTGGACGTGTCGCGGACGATCTGCATGCCCTGGCTGGCGGCCTGATCGGCATGACTGGCCGCTTGCGCGGCCTGGGTCGCATTGCGTGCCACGTCCTGGGCGGTGGCGGTCATTTCATGCACCGCGGTGGCCACCTGATCGATTTCCACCATCTGTTTATGCACGCCCTGGTTGGTGCGAATGGCGATATCGGCGGTGTGTTCCGAGGAGTCGCTGACGCTCTGCACCGAGGTCACCACCTGGCTGATCATTGCCTGCAGCTTGGCCAGGAAGGTGTTGAAGCCTTTGGCGATGGAGCCCAGCTCGTCGGCTCGGTCGCTGGTCAGGCGTCGGGTCAGATCACCTTCGCCCTGGGCGATATCATCGAGCATGGCCACCATCTGCCGCAGTGGACGTGCGATGCCATGCCCCACCAACCAGATCACCAGCAAGCCGAGGCCGGCAATCACCAGGCCGACCATGGCCATGCCGAAGGTGTCGGCCTTGCGCTGTTCGGCCAGGTCGCCTTGCAGTTTGTTCAGGTCGGCCATCACCGCCCCCAGGGGCAGTTGCAGCATCAGCGTCCAGTTGGCATCGGTCTGGCCGATACCGAACGGTAGGTACAGGGCAATCTGGCCGTTGGCCTGGTCGACGTTGTAGGTCACTTCGCCGCGCTTGAGGTTGGACAGCCTGGCCACGGTGTCTTGGCGCAGCACATCGCTGACTTTCTCGCCGAACTTGCTCGAATCCTTGGTGTAGGCCACCAGACGGCCGTTGCCGCCGATCAGGGCCATTTCCCCAGCACCGCTGTAGAGCTTCTGATTGGCAGCGACCAGCATGTCCTGGATGAAGTTCACCGACAGGTCGGCGCCGACGATGCCCTGGAATTTGCCGTTGAGCAGGATGGGCTGAACAAAGGAGGCGAGCATCACCACCTTGTCGCCGACCTTGTACGGGGCGGGGTCGATGACACAGGACTTGAGGCTGTCCTGGGAGCATAGGTAGTACTCGCTGGTGCGCACTCCAGTGGAAAGCAGGGTCCGGTCGTTGACGTCGGCCAGCTTGTCCAGACCCAGGCTGCCGTCTTCGTTGCGGAACCACCAGGGCAGGAAGCGTCCGTTGGCGGTGTCGATGCCCACCAACGAGGAGCCGATGTAGGCCGCGTCGTTGTGGTCGATGGCCCCAGGCTCCCAGCCGATGTAGGCGCCGAGGATCTTCGGGTTCTGGACGACGTTTTCCTTGATCAGGGCGATCAGCTGTTCACGGTTCAGGCTGAGTCCGGCATGAGCCTGGGAATCCTGGGTGCCCATCAGGGCATTGACCCGAACCAGGCCGCCGGCAATCAGCAGTGGCGCTTCCAGTTCCCGCTGGATCTGGCTGACCTGAGTCTGCGCCAGGCCGCTCAGGCGCTGTTCGATGACTTGCTCGAATTGGGCCTGGGTCCGTTCTTGCACCATTTGCTGGGTCCTGGCACCGGAGAACAGGGCGTACAGCACCAGGGCTGCAACCACGCTGAGGACAATGGCGCCGGCCAGGGCGGCGACGGAAAACTGGATCGACTTGAACTTCATAGAGGCTCCGGGCGCAGGAATTTAGGTCTGCCGTGCTGTATCGGCCGCAGCCTCACCGGTCATTAGCCTTGAGAGGCGAAATGCCTGTTTCAGATGGGTAAAGGTCGTGATTGGTGGGGGCGTGTTGCAGGCGGTTGGAGGCCTTGGGCGGTATATGAAGTTTTTTTGTCAGGGTTTGGATGTATCTGAATTGCGACTGAATGCGTGTTTTGCATCTGGCGCGGACACGGTTCCGCCCTTAGGATACGCGCCATGTTTTCAGGGAGGTTTCATGATGAAGAAGTCGTTACTCGTATGTGCAATGAGCGCTGCTGTTCTGCTGACCGGCTGTGAAACGGTCAACACCACCAGCGGTGGCGTGGTGGGTGTGGATCGCAAGCAATCCATGTTCAGCATGGTGTCCAGTGCCGAGGTCAATCAATCCTATGCCCAGTCCTACCAGCAGACCCTGGGGGAGGCCAGCAGCCAGGGCGTGCTGGACAAGACCAGTGCCAACGCCAAGCGCCTGCAGGTCATTGCGAATCGTCTGATTGCTCAGGCCCCGACTTTCCGTCCCGATTGCGCGCAGTGGAAGTGGGAAGTCAACCTGATCAAGAGCGACGAACTCAACGCCAACTGCGGTCCTGGCGGCAAGATCATTTTCTACTCCGGCCTGATCGAAAAACTGAAGCTGACCGACGATGAAATTGCTGCGGTAATGGGCCACGAGATTGCCCACGCC
>NZ_MOAK01000043.1:185241-193942 GCF_003732485.1 Pseudomonas protegens | reverse complement strand
AAGCAGATCGCTACCCTGTTCGGGGTTTCCCAGGAAACGGTTGCCCTGGGTGACAATGGGGTGAGTCTGCTGATGACCCTGCCCAACAGTCGCGAGAATGAAAACGAAGCGGACCTGATTGGCCTGGAACTGGCGGCCCGCGCCGGCTACAACCCGAACGCGGCCATCAGCCTGTGGAACAAGATGGGTCAGGCTGCCGGTGGTTCGGCACCGCCCGAGTTCATGAGTACTCACCCGGCTTCCACCAGCCGTATCGCCTCTTTGCAGGCGGCGATTCCGAAGGTGATGCCGTTGTATGAGCAGGCCAAGAAGTCCTGATCACTTCGCGTCATTTGCGCTGACGCTTTCGCCGGCAAGCCGGCTCCTACAGGATGTGTAGGAGTCGGCTTGCCGGCGATTTCATTTACAGCCAGCCACTGATCTGCATGGCCTTGTACACCGCCACCACGGCGAGGATGAAGAAGGCCGACGCCGCCAGGCGACGAATCAGGGTCAGGGGCAGCTTGTCCGCAGCGAAGTTGCCCGCCAGAACCACCGGCACGTTGGCAATCAGCATGCCCAGGGTGGTGCCGATGATCACCAGCCACAGATCCGGATATTGCGCCGCCAGCATGACGGTAGCGACCTGGGTCTTGTCACCGATTTCAGCCAGGAAGAACGCGATCAGGGTTGTGAGGAAGGGCCCGAACTTGCGTGCGGTAGTGGCTTCATCGTCATCCATCTTGTCCGGAACCAGGGTCCACAGGGCAGTAGCGGTGAAGCTGGCGGCCAGAATCCAGTGCAGGGTCGCATCCGAGAAGAAGCTGCCGAACCAGGCACCTACTGCGCCGGCGGCCGCATGGTTGGCCAGGGTTGCGGCGACGATACCGGCGATGATGGGCCAGGGTTTGCGAAAGCGCGCGGCCAGAATCAGGGCGAGCAGTTGCGTCTTGTCGCCGATTTCGGCCAAGGCAACGATTGCGGTGGGAACGAGGAGAGAGTCCAGCATCATCAGGGTTTTCCTAAGGGGCGGGTCGACACGGCTATGACACGTACAGCCTTCCCGCCCCGGGTAAGGTGTGCGTGTCATAGGTCTTGTCAAACCCTGCGGTCCGTCTGTGCGGACTCTTGGGTCGCATGCGCCATGGTCTGAGGACCAAGTATGTTGACGCATGCCGGACGAGCGTGGCGCTCGTGGGAGACTACTCCCCTAGGACGGAGCGGATTCTGCCTAGGCAAAATCCATTCGGCAAGCCTTGTTTTCGAAAAAGAATGTCAGCCACGCTTGGCCCGATAAATCCGAAAGCCTTGGCCTTCGGCCTTGATCGCACAAGGTCCAAGGTGCTCTTCGATCAGTGGCTGATAGCGCAGGAAGCTGTTGGCAACTACTCGCAGTTCGCCGCCTTTTTGTAGATGTTTAGCCGCTTTTCGCAGCAGGTTTTCTGTGGCTTGGTAGTCGGTATGGACCCCGGTATGGAAGGGGGGATTGGTCAGGATGCAGTTCAATCCCATGGGCGCAGCATCGATGCCATCACCAGTCAGAACCTCGGCTTCAAGACCGTTGGCGGCCAGGGTCAGGCGACTGCTGGCGGCGGCAAAGGCGTCCACATCCAGCAGGGTCACGCTGTTGTCCGGGTAGCGGCGTTTCACTGTGGCTCCCAGTACCCCGGCGCCACAGCCGAAGTCCAGCAGGTGGCCGGCGGGCAAGTGATCCAGATGCTCCAGCAACAGCGCGGTGCCGCGGTCCAGGCGCCCATGGCTGAATACGCCGGGCAGGCTGACGACTTTCAATGGACCTTCGGCCAGGGGCAGCTCGTACTCCTGGGCCAGGCTCTCCAGCGCTACCGGCGTGGGGGCGTTGGCCACCGTCACCTGCCATAGCTGACAGTGTCGAGCACTGTCTAACTTGCGCGGCTTGCCGAAAGGGTTGAGTTGCTTGGCGGCGCTCTCCACGCCGCTGCGTTTCTCGCCCACCAGATATAGCTCGCGTCCGGCCAGGCGTGAGGCCAGAGCGTTGAGCAGGTAGTCGGTGAGGTCCTTGGACTTGGGCAGGAACAGCACGGCGCTGTCGAAGGATTCTGCCGGTGCTTCTACGCCAAAGTGGCTGCGGCCTGGAAAGCGCGCCTCCAGGGCTGCCTGATCGCCAGCGTGCCAGCTCCAGCCTCGGGCGTTGGGCAGGCGACCCAGCAGGTCATCCGCGGTCAGGCCGGCCAGCAGCAGTGAGCCTTGAAACAATTGAGCCTGGCGTAACAGTACTTCACTGCGAGTGTCCATGGTCGCCCCCGAAAAAAGTGGCGAAGTTTATCAACTCACGACCCGCAGTGGGGCGCCACTGAAGAAGGCTTGGGCATTTTCCGTCAGTTGCCCGACGATTCGCTGGCGAGCTTCGCGGCTGCCCCAGGCATTGTGCGGCGTGACGATCAGGCGCGGGATATCGCTGGCCAGCAGTGGATTGCCGTTGGCCGGCGGCTCGACGCTCAGGACGTCGGTGGCTGCGCCCCCCAGATGACCACTGCGCAGCGCATCGGCCAGGGCCTGTTCGTCGATCAGGCCGCCACGGGCAGTATTGACGACCAGGGCGCCGGGCTTGAGCAGGGCCAGTTCCCGGGCGCCGATAAAGTGTCGGGTGTGTTCGTTGAGCGGGCAGTGCAACGTCAGGGCATCCACCAGGGGCAACAGTTCCTCCAGAGGGAGGCGGTCGGGTCGGACCGGTCGTCCGGGGATCTGCCCCAACACCACGCGCATGCCAAAGGCTTCGGCCAGGCGCGCCACCGCGCTGCCCAGCTCGCCATTGCCCAGCAGGCCCAGAGTCTTGCCCGCCAGTTCGATGATGGGGAAGTCCAGCAGGCAGAACTGCTGGGCCTGCTGCCAGCGGCCGGCCGCCACGGCTTTTTGATAATCGGCAACCCGAGTGGCGAGATTGAGCAGCAGCATCAGGGTGTGCTGGGCCACCGACGGGGTGCCATAGCCCTGGCAGTTGCTGACGCTGATGCCTTGCTGGCGGGCGGCGGCCAGATCGACATTGTTGGTGCCGGTGGCGGCCACCAGGATCAGTTGCAGATCAGGGCAGGCCGCCAGGGTTTCGGCGCTCAGGGCCACCTTGTTGCTGATGGCGACTTGAGCCCCCTGCAAGCGTTCGATCACTTGGTCCGCGGGGGTGTGGGCATGCACTTGCAGAGGGCTGAAGCAGTCATGCAGCGCACTCAGATCCAGGTCACCCAGGTCCAGTGAGCTGTGATCGAGGAAGACGGCGCGGCGATTGTTGATCATGAACTGTACCTTTTGCACGAGGGATCTAAGGCGTAATCTGCCGAGCCTAACAGATGAAATAATTAGACATACACAGGAGCCTGCATGTACCTCACCGAGTTCTTGACCGTTGCCCTGATCCACTTGCTGGCGGTGGCCAGCCCCGGCCCGGACTTCGCCGTGGTGGTGCGCGAAAGCGTGACCCACGGCCGCCGCGCCGGTACCTGGACTGCCCTGGGAGTGGGCTGTGCGATCTTCCTGCACGTGGGTTACTCATTGCTGGGGATCGGCCTGATCGTTTCCCAGTCTATCGTGCTGTTCAACGCCCTGAAGTGGTTGGCGGCGGCGTACCTGCTGTACATCGGCTACAAGGCCCTGCGTGCCCAGCCGGCCAAGCCGGCGGCGGACGACCTGCACAAGGAAGTCGGAGTACGTACCGCGCGCGGCGCCTTTACTTCCGGTTTTGTCACCAATGGGCTGAACCCCAAGGCGACCCTGTTCTTCCTCTCGCTGTTCACCGTGGTGATCAACCCGCACACGCCCCTGGCGATCCAGGCCGGCTACGGGGTGTATCTGGCGGCGGCCACTGCCGTCTGGTTCTGTCTGGTAGCCATGCTCTTCAGTCAGCAACGGGTGCGTGCCGGTTTCGCTCGCATGGGGCACTGGTTCGATCGCACCATGGGCGCGGTGCTGATCGCCATTGGCGTGAAACTGGCGTTCACCGAGATGCATTGATCGCTCTTCTCGGGCGGCGCATACAGGATCACCTGAGTCGCACCGATACTGGCGTGGAGCTAGTATTGATGCGGCCCTGCAAATCATCCCTTTGGCTGATTTAGCCGGCGCTCGGGAACTCTAGAGTGAGTGTCCTCCAGTCACGACCGAGCCGTCAGAAAAGGGATTCTTATGTTGCAGACTCGCGTTATTCCCCCCGCCGAAGGCGCCTATCAATACCCACTTCTGATCAAGCGCCTGTTGATGTCCGGCAGCCGTTACGAGAAGACCCGCGAGATCATCTACCGTGACCAGTTGCGCTACACCTATCCAACCCTGATCGAGCGTGTGGCGCGCCTGGCCAACGTGTTGACCGCGGCCGGGGTCAAGGCGGGGGACACCGTGGCGGTCATGGACTGGGACAGCCATCGTTATCTGGAGTGCATGTTCGCCATCCCGATGATCGGTGCGGTGATCCACACCATCAACGTGCGCCTGTCGCCGGAGCAGATTCTCTACACCATGAACCACGCCGAGGACCGCTTCGTGCTGGTCAACAGCGAGT
Organism: Pseudomonas protegens; assembly: GCF_003732485.1. Lineage (GTDB taxonomy): Bacteria > Pseudomonadota > Gammaproteobacteria > Pseudomonadales > Pseudomonadaceae > Aquipseudomonas > Aquipseudomonas protegens_B. The sequence continues at coordinate 189,435 of NZ_MOAK01000043.1, read as the reverse complement.
TTGTCGGCCTGTACCAAGCCATTGCCGGGCACCTGACCACGGTGGAGAAAACCCTGCTGCTCACCGATGCGCCGGAGAAAACCGCCGAGCTGCCGAACCTGGTGGGCGAGTATGAGACCTTGCTGGCCGCTGCCAGCCCCCAGTACCACTTCGAGGATTTCGACGAAAACTCGGTGGCCACCACGTTCTACACCACCGGGACCACCGGCAATCCCAAGGGTGTGTATTTCACCCATCGGCAACTGGTGCTGCACACCATGGGGGTGTCCACCATCATGGGCTCCATCGACAGCGTGCGCCTGCTGGGCACCAACGATGTGTACATGCCCATCACACCGATGTTCCATGTGCATGCCTGGGGGCTGCCCTACGTGGCCACCATGCTTGGGCTCAAGCAGGTCTATCCCGGGCGTTACGACCCGGAGTACCTGGTGGAGCTGTGGCGCCGGGAGAAGGTCACTTTCTCCCATTGCGTGCCGACCATCCTGCAGATGGTGCTCAATGCCAAGGCGGCCCAGAACATCGATTTCGGCGGCTGGAAGATCGTCATCGGCGGCAGTGCGTTGAACCGTGCGCTGTACGAGGCGGCCAAGGCCAAGGGCATCCAGTTGACTGCCGCCTACGGCATGTCGGAAACCGGCCCGCTGGTGTCCTGCGCTCACCTCAACGACGAGCTGATGGCCGGCAGCGAGGATGAACGCACCACCTACCGGATCAAGGCCGGGGTGCCGGGGCCCTTGGTGGAAGCGGCGATCATCGATGCCGAGGGCAATTTCCTGCCGGCGGACGGTGAGTCCCAGGGCGAGCTGGTGCTGCGGGCGCCGTGGTTGAGCGAGGGTTATTTCAACGAGCCGCAAAAGGGCGCCGAGCTCTGGGACGGCGGCTGGCTGCACACCGGCGACGTGGCGACCCTGGACAGCATGGGGGTGATCGATATCCGCGACCGGATCAAGGACGTGATCAAGACCGGTGGCGAGTGGATCTCTTCCCTGGACCTGGAAGACCTCATCAGTCGCCATGCGGCGGTACGCGAAGTAGCAGTGGTGGGCATTGCCGATCCGCAGTGGGGCGAGCGCCCGTTTGCCTTGCTGGTGATCCGCGAAGGCCATGAGATTGGTGCTCGTGAGCTCAAGGAACACCTCAAGCCGTTCGTCGAGCTGGGGCACCTGAGCAAGTGGGCAATTCCCAGTCAGATCGCCCTTGTTACTGAAATTCCCAAGACCAGCGTTGGCAAGCTCGACAAGAAGCGCATCCGCGTCGACATCAGTGAATGGCAAGCCAGTAACAGTACCTTCCTCTCTACGCTTTGAGCGTCCTTTGCCGTGCCCGCCCGGGCACGGCATGCCCACCCGGCAAGCCTTTGCCTTGTACTCATGGATTTTTCAGTCATTCTTGCCGCGCCGTTTTTCAAAGGTTATGGCAAAGGGCTGTTCCAGGGCGGTTGGTGGTTGCAAATCACACTTTAGAGGGATCAAGCAGTAATCCCTGCTGGATATAGTCCGTTCACGGATTTTTCTGAACGACGGAGCAATGTGGGGTGCTCGCGCCACGCAACTTCGGGCCCGGAGCAAGTATTCATCCGTCCGGTATTCGAAGCGTTCTCAGAAGAGCGTACTGCCATAACAATAATGCACATGGAGTAGCGTCGATGACATCAGCAAACCAGTTCTGGCGCCGGGCAAAACTGCCCCTGGCCGTCGGTCTCGCCTCCACGCTCGCCGGGCCGGCATTCGGCGTCAGCTTCAATATCGGTGAAATCGAAGGCAGCTTCGATTCGTCCCTGTCGGTGGGGGCCAGTTGGTCGACCGCCGGACGCAACAAGGACCTGATCGGGGTCAACAATGGCGGCAAGGGCCTGTCCCAGACCACCGATGACGGCCACTTGAACTTCAACAAGGGGCAGACCTTCTCGAAGATTTTCAAGGGCATCCATGACCTGGAGTTGAAGTACGGCGATACCGGTGTGTTTGTTCGTGGCAAGTACTGGTACGACTTCAAGCTCAAAGACGAAGACATGGACTTCAAGAACATCAGCGACAACAACCGCAAGGAAGGCGCCAAGTCCTCCGGCGGGCAGATCCTCGATGCCTTCGTCTATCACAACTACTCCATTGCCGATGAGCCGGGTTCGGTGCGTTTGGGCAAGCAGGTCGTAAGCTGGGGTGAAAGTACTTTCATCGGCGGCGGTATCAACTCGATCAACCCGATCGACGTGTCGGCGTTCCGCCGTCCCGGTGCCGAGGTCAAGGAAGGCCTGATCCCGGTCAACATGTTCTACATCTCCCAGAACCTGACCGAGAATCTGTCGGCCGAAGCCTTCTACCAGCTGGAATGGGACCAGACCGTTACCGACAACTGCGGGACCTTCTTCTCGCAGCCGGACAACATTTCCGATGGCTGTGACGACAATCTGCGATTGCTCGCCAAGCGTTCGACCATTACCGCCACCGCCCCGGGCCGGGCAGCCCTGGCAGCCATGCAGGCCCGAGGCGTCGACGTCAACGAAGAAGGCGCACTGGTGCGTCGCAGTGGCGACCGTGATGCCCGTGACAGCGGTCAGTTTGGTGCGGCTTTCCGTTACAACTTCGAGCCGTTGGACACCGAGTTCGGCGCCTACTTCATGAACTATCACAGCCGAGCGCCGATCTTCAGCGCCACCGGCGCGCCACAAGGGGCGTATGCCATTGCCCCAGGCTTTGGCACGCTGGCGCCGGTATGGATTGCAGGTAACTCGAAGTATTTCGTCGAGTATCCGGAAGACATCCGCCTTTACGGACTCAGCTTCTCCACCACCTTGCCTACAGGCACTGCCTGGAGCGGTGAGTTGAGCTACCGGCCGAATGCGCCGGTGCAGTTGAACAGTACCGATATTCTCTATTCCGCAGTTCGGCGCCTGGGGGGCAACTACACCAATGCTTCCTTGCTCGACGGGATTCCCGGACAGGACCTGCATGGCTATCGTCGTAAGGAAATCTCCCAGTTCCAGACCACCTTTACGCACTTCTTCGATCAGGTCATGGGTGCCAGTCGCCTGACCCTGGTAGGTGAAATCGGGGTCACTCACGTGGGCGGCCTGGAGAGCAAGTCGGACCTGCGTTATGGCCGTGACCCTGTATTTGGCCCTGGTGCCTTGCCGGCAACTCCCGGCGGACAGAACACCTGCCAGGTGCTCAACGTCGGCACCATCGGCGGTGCGGGACCAGGTACAGACGCCAGCAACCTGACTTCCAACTGCAACAACGACGGCTTCACCACCGCCACCTCCTGGGGCTACCGCGGCCGGGCCATCTGGGAATACCCGGATGTATTCGCCGGTGTGAACCTCAAGCCGAACGTGGCCTGGTCCCACGACGTCAAGGGCTACTCGCCAGGTCCTGGCGCCAACTTCGAGGAAGGTCGCAAGGCCATCAGCCTGGGGCTGGACGCCGAGTATCAGAACACCTACACCGCGAGCCTGGCCTACACCAACTTCTTTGGCGGCGACTACAGCACCGTGGATGACCGGGACTTCCTCGCCTTGAGCGTTGGCGTGAACTTCTAAGCACACTGCATTTTCAGGAAGAACAACAATATGAAAATCACCAAGAGTCTGTTGCACGTCGGTGTGCTGGGACTGTCACTGCTGGCGACCGGGGTCATGGCTGCGGTCTCGGCCGATGAAGCGGCCAAGCTGGGCACCAGCCTGACGCCGATGGGCGCGGAAATGGCCGGTAACGCTGCCGGCACCATTCCCGCCTGGAAACCCCTGGCGACCAACGCCGGCACCGTGGACAGCAAGGGGTTCCTGTCCAACCCTTATGGCAGCGAGCAGCCGCAGTTCACCATCACCGCGCAGAACGTCGAGCAGTACAAGGACAAGTTGGCCCCGGGGCAGTACGCGATGTTCAAGCGCTACCCGGAAACCTTCAAGATGCCGGTCTATCCGTCCCATCGCGGGGCCACGGTGCCTGCTGAAGTGTTCGCCGCCATCAAGCGCAATGCCACCAGCACCAATCTGGTGTCCGGCGGCAACGGCCTGGAGAACTTCGAAACCGCGATTCCGTTCCCGATTCCCAAGAGCGGTGTAGAAGTCATCTGGAACCACATCACCCGCTATCGCGGTGGCAGCGTGACCCGCCTGGTAACCCAGGCCACGCCACAGGCCAACGGTTCCTACAGCCTGGTGTACTTCCAGGACCAGTTCGTGTTCCGCGA
>NZ_MOAK01000043.1:183201-185183 GCF_003732485.1 Pseudomonas protegens | reverse complement strand
AAGCAGAAAGTGACCGCCCCGGCGCGTCTGGCCGGTGGTGTGCTGCTGGTCCACGAAACCCTCGACCAAGTGAAGGAGCCGCGTTCGGCCTGGGTCTACAACGCCGGTCAGCGTCGTGTGCGCCGTGCTCCGCAAGTCTCCTATGACGGCCCGGGTACCGCCGCCGACGGTCTGCGGACTTCCGACAACCTGGACATGTACAACGGTGCGCCGGATCGCTACGACTGGAAACTGGAAGGCAAGAAGGAGATGTACATCGCCTCCGACAGCTACAAGCTCGACTCGCCGAGCCTGAAGTACGCCGACATCATCAAGGCCGGGCACATCAACCAGGACCTGGCTCGTTACGAGCTGCGCCGGGTCTGGCATGTGGTCGCGACCTTGAAGGAAGGCCAACGCCACATCTACGCCAAGCGTGATTTCTATATCGACGAAGACACCTGGCAGGCTGCGGTGATCGACCACTATGACGGTCGTGGTCAACTGTGGCGTGTGGCCGAAGCCCACGCCGAGAACTACTACGACAAGCAAGTGCCGTGGTATGCCCTGGAAACCCTCTACGACCTGCAATCCGGCCGCTACCTGGCACTGGGCATGAAGAACGAAGAGAAGCAGGCGTATGACTTCGGCTTCACCGCTACCACCAGCGACTTCACTCCAGCCGCCCTGCGTCAGGATGGTGTTCGCTGATCCGCTGTAAATAGAGGCCGCATCCTCGGAAATTGCCCCGACTGGTTCGGGGCTTTTTTTTGCCCGGAAAATTGTGCATTCGCAGATATGCACAACAATCTAGGCTGGCCCGACGGGCTTTCTTTAGGCGAATTAACACGTTGCGGGATAAATAACTGAAATATCGACTAATCAATCAGATGTATCTGACCTATTTGGTCATAGTCTTTTTCACCCGAATGGTCGCAAAAATCTTCAACAGGTCGCGTTTTACCGCTAGTCTGCGGGCATCTGCTACGCCGACAACCCTACATTAATAAGAGTTGGCCATGACTGAGGTGTCTCCCCTTCAACGGTCTGCCAGCGCGGTGATTCCTGCGTTGGAAGGGCGTTTCTATCGACCCCCTCTGCCCGACGGATACGTGCAGCGGCCGCGTCTTTGCGAGCGCTTGAGTGCCGGGTTGAATGGGCGCCTGTTGCTGGTCAGTGCGCCGGCCGGGTTCGGCAAGAGCTCGCTGGCGGTGGAGTTCTGTCAGGGCTTGCCGGGCAACTGGCAGAGCCTGTGGCTGGGTTTGAGCCGCCGGGACAGTGATCCCGGGCGCTTCCTCGAACGCTTGCTGGACGGTTTGCAGCAGTACTATCCCCAATTGGGCCGGCAGTCTCTGGGGCTGTTGAAAATGCGCCAGCGCCATCAGCCTTTCGCCTTTGAAGAATGGCTGGATGGCCTGCTGGACGAACTGGCGATTCACCTGTCCAGCAACACGCCGCTGTTGCTGGTCCTGGACGATTACCACTTGGCCCAGGGGCCGGTGCTCGATCGCTGTCTGCAGTTTTTCCTCAATCACCTGCCCGATGGCCTGTTGGTGCTGGTCACCAGTCGCCAGCGTCCGGATTGGCATCTGGCGCGACTGCGGCTGTCGCGACAGTTGCTGGAGCTGCATGAGCAGGATCTGCGCCTGACCCATGACGAGTCCCTTAATTTGTTGGACCGCCACAGCAGTTCCTTGCGCGGCGAGGCTCTGGAAAGTCTGATCCAGCGCAGCGAGGGCTGGGTTGCCGGGCTGCGTTTCTGGCTGCTGGCAGCGTCCGAGGCCGGTGCGCTGGGCACCTTGCCTCAAGGACTGCATGGGGGCGAAGGGCTGATCCGCGACTACCTGCTGGAAGAGGTCATCGACTGCCTGCCCGCCGAGGTCCAGGCTTTCCTGTATGACACGGCGCCCCAGGAGCGCTTTTGCGCGTCGCTCTGCGACGCCCTGCGCGAAGCCCATGACAGTGCCGAGATCCTGGGTTTTCTGCAGGCCCACCAAGTGTTC
>NZ_MOAK01000043.1:172707-183159 GCF_003732485.1 Pseudomonas protegens | reverse complement strand
CCGATCTGCTGCGCACCCGGCCCACGGCCAATACCCTGGTGCCGGCCGCCAGTCTGCACTTGCGGGCCTGTCGCTGGTTCAACGCCCAGGGTCTGTTGGACGAAGCCGTGGAACAGGCCCTGCGTGCCGGGCATCTGGATGTGGCGGCCAACCTGGTGCAGAACTTGTCGGAGGAGCAACTGCTGGCCGAGCAGAATGTCGGCATGCTGCTGCGCTGGAAGATGGACCTGCCCGACAGCCTGCTGATCAGCACACCGCGGCTGATCGTGCTCTACAGCTGGGCCCTGGGCCTGGCCTGCCAGCTGGATGCGGCAGAGGAACTGGCGGATCACCTGAGTCGTTTCCTGCCGGCGCCTTCGGCCACAGCGCAGAAGTCGATGCTGGCTCAATGGCTGGCCTTGAGCGGGATCATCGCTCGCGGGCGGGGCCAACGGGAACGGACCCTGGCCTACTGCAGCGAAGCCCTGGAAAGCCTGCCGCACAAGCGGTATGGGCAACGCCTGATGTGCCTGTCGACCTTGTCCAACCTGGCAATTACCGACGCCGATCTATGGCGCGCCCGCAGCCTCAATCGCGAGTCTCTGGAGCTGGCGCAGCGGGTCGGCAATCCGTTGTTCGAGGCCCTGGCCCACTATGATCGGGCGCGGGTTCTGCAAGCCCGGGGCGAAGTGTTGCGGGCACTGGAAGAGGTGCATCAGGGATTGCGGCGCCTGCAGGGTCTGTCGGCCCAGAGACTGTACGCAGTGCGGGCCCGGCTGACCCTGTATGACGGTTATCTGCTGACCCTGCGTGCCCAGCCCGAGGCCGGCCTGGTGCGTTTGCAGGCCGGGTTGGTGGAGGCCCGGGCCTGTCGCGATATCAGCGTGCTGATCGCTCATTGCGTGATCGCCAAGCAGGAGGGCCTGCGGGGCGAGTTTTCCCGGGCCTTCGCCGAGCTGGCCGAGGCCGAACGCCTGATGCATATCTGGGACGTGCCGCCGATCTACTATCTGGCGATGATTACCCTGGTGAAGTGCGAACTCTGGCTGGCCCAGGGGCGCACCGATCTGGCCGAGGCCTGGCTGGCACGCCTGGGCCAGACCTACACCGGGGAACAGGCAGCGGCGCCGCCGGAGTTCCATCCGCAGCTGCCCTTGCACATTGAATTGCAGCAGGCTCAGTTGGAAACCATCAAGGGCGACTCCGCCCGGGCCGAACAGCGCTTGAGCCGATTGGTGGAACATGGCCAGCAAAGCGGTCGGCAGTTGTTGAGCGTTATGGCCCTGACCCAGAAAACTCTGCTGTTACTGGCGTCCGGGCGCGGCCCAGAGGCACGACAGGACTTTGCCCAGGCCCTGGAAGCGGCCGTGGGGGGCGCTGTGCAACCTTTCCAGAGTTTGATCCGCAGTCACCCCTGCTGGATGCGCGAGCAACTGCAGCACTGCGTGTCGACCGCCTTGACCCAGGCCCTGTTGGAGCGCTTGCCTGCCCCCCCCCGTGAGCTTCCCGAGGTGGCGGCTCACAGTGAATCGTTGAGTTCCCGGGAGCTGTCGGTGCTGCAATTGATTGCCCAGGGTTGTTCCAATCAGGAAATCAGCGAGCGCTTGTTCATCTCGCTGCATACGGTGAAAACCCACGCCAGCCATATCAACAGCAAGCTGGGGGTGGAACGACGTACACAGGCTGTGGCGCGGGCCCAGGAGTTGGGGTTGCTGGGGTAGGCGCCACTCTGCCGGCCAGGGCTTGTAGCGGCCGCGTCGTTGTCGGCCGATCAGTTGCAGCTGCGCCGTGATATAGCGCCGGGCCCGGAATTATCGGGCCAGGTGCTGTTTGCAGTAATCGGCGAACAGGCGCGCCGGCTTGGTCAACTGGCCACGCTTGAGCCAGGCCGCCACCAGCCCGGAGCCTGTCACGTCCTCGACAATATCCACGCACACCACCGGCTTGCCGTCGTAGGAGCACTGGGAGTGGGGGCGGGTTACCAGAATCGAAAAGCCGAAGCCCTGGCCCACCATGCCCCGCACCATCTCGATGGAGGGCGAGCTGAAGGCGATCTGTGGCGTCAATCCCAGTTCCTCGAACAGGCTGACGAAGTAGGTCCGGCTCGGTTGCACATCCAGCAGGATCATTGGCTCCAGGCTCAGGTCACGCAGTGAAACCTGGGCCTGCTGGGCGTAGCGGTGGTCGGCGGGAAGCAACGCATAGGGCCGTTGCGGTGGCATCAGTGGTTCGGTTTCGATGGTGCCGTCCAGTTCGTGCTCGTACAGGATCACCAAGTCGAACGCACCGCCGGTCAAGCCCTGTACCAGTTCCTGCTGTTCGCCATCGCGGATGCGGATTTCCACTCCTGGATACAGGGCACTGAAGCCGGCGATCAGTTGCGGCAGGTACAGCGGAGCCACGGTTTCAAAGCAGCCGATGTCGATCTGTCCGGCCACCACGTCGTTGTCCGCCAGGGCGTTCTGCTCGAACTCCTTGGCCATGCGCAGCAGTTCCTGAGCCTTGCGGTAGAAGCGTGCACCACTTGGGGTCAGGGATACGCCCAGGGCGTGATGGCGGATCAGCAACTGTACGCCGAAGCTGTCCTCCAGGCCCTTGATGGCGGTGGAGATCGATGGCTGGGCGATGTACAGCTTGCGTGACGCTTCAGCGACACTGCCGCATTCGACGGTGGTGATGAAGTACTTGAGTTGACGCAGATTGTAGGCGGCCACAGCGAACCTCGTTCTTTGCCCGGGCACGGGGGAGGGGATGGGTCGTAGTAACCCGGCGCTTGATTGCGTTACGCAAATCGCACTGCGTTCTGTGCAGGCAAGTTATGCACCGACCCGCCCCCGGCATGATTTTTTGTTCCTCAACAATACCCATAAGCTCTGTTGGAGAGGACGAGGTCTAGGCAGTTTTTTCATCGTTTGCGAAGACATATTTCCTCGCCTTCCTGGTCCTGGGCCAGGAGCGCGAGGTTTATCCGTTGGCGTCGGGCGGGTTCTCGGGAACAGACAACGGCTTGAGGGGGGGGCGCAGCTTCGAAATTCAGGGTGACAGTAAAGTGCTGCTGCTCGTCGAGCACTTCGATATGCCAGCCCAGCCGTGCGCATAGCTGGCACATCAGCTCCAGGCCCAGGCCATAACCGAAGTCACTGGAGGGTTCCAACTGCTTGGCTTCCCGGATGCGGTTGACGATACGCAGTTGCGGGTACTCGAAGCTGATCTCGACACTGCCTTCATCGGCGTATTGCAAGGCATTGCGCAGGAAGTTGCCGACCACGATGCGGCAGGCGGTCAGGGGCAGGCGGCAGGGTTCGCAACTGATGTCGAGGATCAGCTCGATATCCCGTGAGCCGATCAGGTAGCGGTGTTCCTCGATCAGTTCATTGACCAGGCCGCTCAGGTCGATGGCTTCCTCCGGCAAGGGCTCGGGCAGTTCGCGGCTCATCCACAGCAGGGTTTCGGCAATGCGCTGCATGTTCAGCACCGAGCGCTCGATACGTTGCAGGGGCGGGGGCAGGACGCCGCCGGATTGCAGGGTCAGCAATTCGATATTGGCCTTGAGCACCGCCAGCGGCGTGCGCAGTTCATGGCTGGTATAGCGCAGCAGGCGACCTTCGCGCAGGCTTGCGGCCTGGACTTGTTGCACGCTTTGGGCCAGGGCGTCGGCCAGCATATTGAACTCCTTGAAACTGAAATTCGGCCGTTGGCTGGACTCTGCATCCTTCAGGGTCGTGGACCACTGGGCCAGTCGCCCCAGTGGACGAACCAGCCACCAGACCAGCAGGGCAATGATGATCAGCGCCGGGATAAATACCGCGAGGCTGATGAAGATGACGCCTCGCAGTTCATGATCCAGATAGGCATCGGACAATGGCGTTTCGACTTCGCCGCCTTCTTCCTGATCGTGGTCGACGTCGTACATGTACAGAGTCTTGCCGTCAGCCAGGGGCTGGGCCAGGATCGCCCGCCCTTCATCCTCATCCTCGGAGTCCAGGTCGCCAAACACTTGCACTGCGCCGAAGGACAGGCTGGGTGGGGTGTCCAGCATCAGCCGAATTTTCTCTGGCAGCGCCTCTTTGCCGATGACGCTGGTGTAGAAGTAGTTGTGCGGTGGAGGGGTGTTCGGATCTTTCTTGTAATGCCTGGCGAAGTACTGGGCTTCCTCCTCCATCATCGCGCTGGCGGTATAGAGCAGGCCGCGGACACTGTATTCCGGGAGCAGCAGGCTGTAGATCAGCAACACCACGGCAATCAGCAGCAGGAAGCTGCCGCTGATCACCCATTTCAAACCCAGACCGTTACGCATGTGACCTCAGTTGGATGCCAATACCGGGGAGGGTGTGGATCAGCGGCTGGCCGAAGGACTTGTCCACGGTCTTGCGCAACCGGTGCATGTGCACCTTGAGGGTGTTGCTGTCCGGTGGCTCGTCGCCCCAGATCGTTGTTTCCAGGCGTTCCCGGGTCACCGGTTCCGGACTGGCACGCATCAGGCACTCCAGCAGGGTCCAGCAAATGGGTGACAGATGTAGCTCCTGGCCGGCGCGGCTGACCTTGCGGGTAGACAGCTCCATCACCAGATCGGCCACTTGCAGGCGGCTTGCCTGGCCGCTGCGGCGCATGCTCAGGGCGCGGATACGGGCCACCAGCTCCGCCATTTCAAAGGGCTTGACCAGATAGTCGTCGGCCCCGGCGGCGAAGCTGGCGAGTTTGTCGGAAAGTGCATCCAGCGAGGTAAGCATCAGGATCGGCGTCTGGCTGCCTTGCAGGCGCAACTGTTGGCACAGCTGCTGGCCGTCCAGTCGCGGCAGCATGATGTCCAGCAGGATAACGTCGTAGTGCTGGTTTAGAGCCAGGTTAAGGCCGGTCTGGCCGTTGCTGGCGTGATCGCAGACGATCCCGCTGATTTCCAGGTACTCGATGACAGTGTTGGCCAGGTCGAGGTTGTCCTCGACCAGCAGCAGTTGAATATGCACGGAAACGTCCCCTTGGACCCTTGGCGCTCAATGAGCCGAAGGATAACGGAGTCGGGCGGGTTTCTGCCGATGTTTACCCGGCGTTAACCCGGCCATCTCTAAGCTGGGGCTCTTCTTAAATTGCAGAGCGTGGCATCGCCATGAACCTGACTTCGGTGGTCAAAGGAATCCTTCTGGTCCTGATTCTTCTCGTCCTGATGGTCTGCGTCCTGCCTTCCCAGGCACCTTGGGGGCGCCTGGGAGGGGGCGGTCCCTTGAGCTGGTTACTGATTGGCCACAGCGGCGGGTGGGTAGGATTCGATCATGTCATCAGTGCATGCTGATAAGGCCGGTGCCAGCTACACCGATCAGTTGGTGTTGTGTCTGGTGCTGATTTTCTGTGTATCGATCTCTCTGGGGGTCTACATCATGCGCTTCAATGCGCAGATCGACCGGCAGCGCGAACTCTCTCCGGTGCGCCTGCTCGAATGCGGCCAGGGGCGCGGGGCCTTCATTGTCGACCCCTATGGCCAGCGCAGTAGCAGTGACAGCTGTTTCCTGGTGGATGAGGACGATTAGCTTCGGGTCCGCTCGGCACTCAGAATGATTCGCCGTCGAATTCAAGCGCAAGAAACGTGGTTCTTGCGCTTGAATCTCGCTTTACAGTGTCGGTGTACGGAGAGGAAAGCCATGAACCCCTGGGTTCCGGGCCCGGCTCCACTGGCGGATTGAAGGAGACCTGAGATGTCCTGCGTATTCAAACTGATGGCGTCCCCCGTTGGCCAGCTGACCCTGGTGGCCAGAGGGACGAAGCTGGCGGCAATTCTCTGGGAGCACGAACGGCAGAACCGAGTACGTCTCGGGCCGTTGCAGGAGGCGGTTGATCATCCCCTGCTGCTGGAGGCCGAGCGGCAGCTCCAGGAATACTTTGCCGGCAGTCGCGAACGCTTCGAGCTTGAACTGGATTTCGCCGGTACCGAGTTTCAGTGCAAGGTCTGGCAGGCGTTGCTGACCATTCCTTTCGGTGAAACCCGCAGCTACAGCCAGATTGCCCGGCAGATCGGCAGCCCCAAGGCGGTGCGGGCCGTGGGTGCAGCCAATGGCCGGAACCCGATCTCGATTGTTGCCCCCTGTCATCGAGTGATCGGTGCATCGGGGAGCCTGACCGGGTTTGCCGGGGGGCTTGAAGCCAAGCAATTCCTGCTGGCGCTGGAGGGAGAGGAGACGCTGCAACTGGCGTTCTGAGTGAGTGCCGGCGACGAGCTGTGCCAGAATGCGTCATCGTTTTTTCTGGAACCCTTACATGGACGCCGCCAAACCCAGTCTTATCCGTGAAACTTTCCCCGTCGGCCCTTTGCAGTGCAACTGCACCATCATTGGCGACCCGCTGACCAGGAAAGCCATAGTTGTCGACCCGGGAGGCAATCCCGATTCGATCATGGCCCGCCTCGATGCCCTGGGGTTGAAGGTGGTGAGTATCATTCACACCCATGCGCACCTGGATCATTTTCTCGCCTCCGGGCAGATGAAGGAAAGGACCGGAGCCACCTTGCATCTGCACAAGGACGACCAGTTCCTGTGGGACAACCTTGAGATGCAATGCAGCATGTTCGGCGTGCCCTACACTCCGGTCCCGTCCCCGGACCGCTGGCTGGATGACGATGAGGAGCTGGCCTGCGGTTGCGGCGTGGCCTTGCACACTCCCGGGCATACCCCAGGTTCCATGAGCTTTTGGTTTTCTGAGGCTAAGCTTCTGATTGCCGGCGACACGCTGTTCAAGCGTGGGGTCGGGCGCACGGACTTGTGGGGTGGTGATCAGGCCACCCTGGTGCGTTCGATCAAGCAGCGTCTGTATACCCTCGATGAAGACGCCACGGTGGTTGCCGGGCACGGCCCAGACACTCGATTGGGCGATGAGATGCGCCAGAACCCGTTTGTGAGAGCCTGACTTTTTGCCAGGTCGCTGACGGAATTTTTGCCGCGCTGTGTGTTCCAACGCCAGCAAAGGTCTGTTGCCAACGTCCGCTGCACCACAGAATGCAAAATGTAGGAGCTTTCCATGTTCACCTCGCGTCGTTTGATTATTGTCGCTACTGCTGTGGCCTTGTTGTCCGGCTGCGCTTCGCCTAACCCCTATGACAACCAGGGGCAGGCCGACGGCGGCTCGTCGGGCATGAGCAAAACTGCAAAATACGGTGGCCTGGGTGCCCTGGCTGGTGCATTGGCCGGTGCTGCCATTGACCACAACAACCGTGGCAAGGGCGCGTTGATCGGTGCCGCCGTAGTGGGTGCGTCCGCCGCCGGTTACGGTTACTACGCCGACCAGCAGGAGAAGAAACTGCGCGCCAGCATGGCCAATACCGGGGTTGAAGTGCAGCGTCAGGGTGATCAGATCAAGCTGATCATGCCGGGCAATATCACGTTCGCCACCGACTCGGCGAACATCGCCCCAAGCTTCTACCAACCGTTGAACAACCTGGCCAACTCCTTGCGCGAGTTCAACCAGAACCAGATCGAGATCGTCGGCTACACCGACAGCACCGGCAGCCGTCAGCACAACATGGACCTGTCCCAGCGTCGTGCCCAGAGCGTGGCGACCTACCTGACTTCCCAGGGTGTGAGCAGTGCCAACCTGTCCGCTCGCGGTGCTGGTCCGGACAATCCGATTGCCAGCAACGCCGACGTCAACGGCCGTGCACAGAACCGTCGTGTAGAGGTCAACCTCAAGGCAATTCCGGGCCAGCAGTATCAGCAGCCTGGTCAGCAATACCAGCAGCCCTACCAGCAGCAAGGTCAGCAGTACTGATTGAGTCGACTGGAATCCCAAGTACAAAAAAGCCCGCCCGATGCAAATCGGGCGGGCTTTTTAATGACTGAAGCGGATTACTTCTTCAGGCCGTATTGCTCGTCGAGCATGCCCGGAGCGTTCGGCGTCTTCGGCGCGTAGTCCCGTGGAGGCTCCTGATCACGCGGTGGAGTCAGACGCTCGCGCGGAGCTTGTGCCGACTCCGAGTGCAGTGCGGCCAGCAGGCGTTGCCGGGTCAGCTCGTCCAGGGCCAGGCGGTTGGCACCCTCGGCGAGATGGTCCTGCACTTCCTGATAGCTCTGGGTGAGCTTTTTCACCAGGGTGGCAGTGCTGTTGAAATGGGTGACCACTTCATTCTGATAATTGTCGAAACGTTCCTGAATATCGTCCAACTGACGCTGCGTGCGGTTAGGCGCGGCATTGGGCAGCAGGCGAGCAACCAGGAATCCAATGGCGACACCCGCGACCAGGGCAAGAGTCGGCAACAACCAAACTAAGAGCGAGTGTTCCACGAGTCCTTCCTCTATAAACGGCTTTGCTTTACGTTAACGGCTCGAACCTGCGCTGTATACCGCGATTCACTCGCAATAGATTGGCACAGACCATTTGCTAGACGAGTCGACCCCCTTCGAGGTCACGGAGTTCCTTCCTTGCTAATGCGTGAAACCCCTGTAGTGATTGCCGGCCCGGTGGGCCAACTGGAAGCCCTGTATCTGGAGGTGCCCGATCCTCGCGGCGTGGCACTGATCTGCCACCCCAACCCGGTGCAGGGCGGCACCATGCTCAACAAGGTGGTGTCCACCTTGCAGCGTACCGCGCGGGATGCCGGGCTGATCACCTTGCGCTTCAACTATCGGGGCGTGGGTGCCAGTGACGGCAGTCATGACATGGGCACTGGCGAAGTCGATGACGCCCAGGCTGCCGCTCAGTGGTTGCAGGCCAAGCATCCGGAACTTCCATTGACCCTGCTGGGGTTCTCCTTCGGCGGTTTTGTCGCCGCCAGCCTTGGCGGGCGCCTGGAGGCCCAGGGCGTGCAGCTCAAGCACCTGTTCATGGTGGCGGCGGCGGTGACCCGTCTACGGGATACCGACCTGCTGCCGGAAAACTGCCCGCTGACCCTGATCCAGCCGGAAACCGATGAAGTCATTGACCCTCAAGCGGTCTATGACTGGTCCGACGCCCTTGTTCGCCCCCATGAGCTGCTGAAAGTGGCAGAATGCGGGCACTTTTTTCATGGCAAGCTCACTGATCTCAAGGATCTGGTGCTGCCGCGACTCTCGAATTGATAGCAGTCTGATAAGCGATTACCCATGACTACTCGAACACGTATCCTCACCGGCATCACCACCACCGGCACCCCGCACCTGGGCAACTACGCTGGCGCGATTCGCCCGGCGATCCTTGCCAGTCGCGACAGCAATGCCGACTCCTTCTACTTCCTGGCCGACTATCACGCGCTGATCAAGTGCGATGACCCGTTGCGCATTCAGCGTTCGCGCCAGGAAATCGCAGCTACCTGGCTGGCGGGTGGCCTGGATGTGCAGCGTGTGACTTTCTATCGTCAGTCGGACATTCCGGAGATTCCGGAACTGACCTGGCTGCTGACCTGCGTAGCTGCCAAGGGCCTGCTCAATCGCGCCCATGCCTATAAGGCTTCGGTGGACAAGAACCTCGAGACCGGGGAAGACCCGGACGCCGGCATCACCATGGGGCTCTACAGCTACCCGGTATTGATGGCTGCGGACATCCTGATGTTCAACGCGCACAAGGTGCCGGTGGGCCGTGATCAGATCCAGCACGTGGAAATGGCCCGGGACATCGGTCAGCGTTTCAACCATCTGTTCGGCCAGGGCAAGGAGTTCTTCACCATGCCCGAGGCGCTGATCGAGGAAAGTGTCGCCACCCTGCCTGGCCTGGATGGCCGCAAGATGTCCAAGAGCTACGACAACACCATCCCGCTGTTCACCAGTGCCAAGGACATGAAGGACGCGATTTCGCGGATCGTCACCGACTCCAAGGCGCCTGGTGAGGCCAAGGATCCGGACAACTCCCATCTGTTCACTCTGTTCCAGGCATTTTCTACCCCGGCGCAGGCCGCCGAGTTCCGAACTGAGTTGTTGCAGGGGCTGGGCTGGGGCGAAGCCAAGAACCGCCTGTTCCAGTTGCTGGATGGCGAGCTGGGCGAAGCCCGCGAACGTTACCACCAGTTGATTGCGCGGCCTGCGGACCTGGAAGACATTCTGCGTGCCGGTGCAGCTAAAGCTCGGGCCGTGGCCACGCCGTTCCTTGCCGAGCTGCGTGAGGCCGTGGGCCTGCGCTCCTTCGCCAGCCAGGTGCAGGTTGCCGCCACGACCAAGAAAAAGACCGCCAAGGCCGCGCGCTTCATCAGCTTCCGTGAAGACGATGGTAGCTTCCGTTTCCGCTTGCTGTCCGCCGATGGTGAGCAGTTGCTGCTTTCGCGCAACTTCGCCGACGGCAAGGCGGCCGGCGCTGTGACCAAACAGCTGCAATCGGGGCAGGAGCTGGATCTGCGTAGCGAAGCCGGCAGTTTCAGTGTTTGGCTGGATGGCGCCTGCGTGGCTGATAGCCCGGCCTTTGCTGACGCTGCCGCGCGTGACGCAGCCATAGATACACTGCGGATTGCGCTGACCCCAGCGCAGGACTAATCGGAATCTTCCCGACCAAGGGCTGATTGCCATTCCCCAGGGCCGTCGCTAAAGTGAC
>NZ_MOAK01000043.1:172174-172658 GCF_003732485.1 Pseudomonas protegens | reverse complement strand
AAGCAGATCTGAAACGCCCGGACTTCTTTCATGACGCGGCACAGGAAACCGCTGTGCGTCATCTGCAGCGCCTGTATGAGGATCTGATCGCGGCCGAGCAAAACAAGCCGGGGTTGCTCGGCAAGCTCTTTGGCAAGAAGGATCAGACGCCGGTCAAGGGTCTGTACTTCTGGGGGGGAGTAGGGCGCGGAAAAACTTATCTGGTGGACACCTTCTTCGAAGCCTTGCCGTTCAAGGAAAAGGTTCGCACGCACTTTCACCGTTTTATGAAGCGCGTACACGAAGAAATGAAAACCCTGGGTGGCGAAAAGAATCCGCTGACCATCATTGCCAAGCGTTTCTCACAAGAGGCGCGGGTGATCTGTTTTGATGAGTTCTTTGTGTCTGACATTACCGACGCGATGATTCTTGGCACCTTGATGGAAGAGTTGTTCAAGAACGGTGTGACCCTGGTGGCGACTTCGAACATCGTTCCTGATGGTTT
>NZ_MOAK01000043.1:162156-172109 GCF_003732485.1 Pseudomonas protegens | reverse complement strand
AGAACACCGAGATCGTCAACGTCGACAGTGGCGTCGACTACCGTCTGCGGCATCTGGAGCAGGCGGAGCTGTTTCACTATCCACTGGACGAAGCTGCCCATGAAAGCTTGCGCAAGAGCTTCCGTGCGCTGACGCCAGAGTGCACTCAGGCAGTGGAAAACGATGTGTTGATCATCGAGAACCGAGAAATTCGTGCACTGCGTACCTGTGATGACGTGGCCTGGTTCGACTTCCGTGAACTGTGCGATGGCCCTCGCAGCCAGAATGACTACATCGAACTGGGCAAGATCTTCCATGCGGTGCTGCTCAGCGGCGTGGAGCAGATGAGTGTCACCACGGACGATATCGCTCGGCGTTTCATCAACATGGTCGACGAGTTCTATGACCGTAACGTCAAGCTGATCATCTCCGCCGAGGTCGAACTCAAGGATCTCTATACCGGAGGGCGCCTGACGTTCGAGTTCCAGCGCACCCTCAGCCGGTTGCTGGAGATGCAGTCCCACGAGTTTCTGTCGCGGGCACACAAGCCATAATCTCGAGCCAACGAAAAGGGCCTGCATTGCAGGCCCTTTTTTTATGCCGCCTGTTGCTGGAACTGTTGGCGGTATTGATTGGGCGAGAGTTCGGTGTGCTGGCGGAACAGGCGGGCGAAGAAGCTGGCGTCGTCGTAGCCGACTTCATAGCTGATGGTCTTGATGCTCTTGCGGGTTCCGGAGAGCAGGCCCTTGGCTGTTTCGATACGTAGACGCTGCAGGTAGTGCAGGGGCTTGTCGCCGGTAGCCGTCTGAAAGCGGCGCATGAAGTTGCGAATGCTCATGCCGTGCTCGCGGGCCACGTCTTCGAAGCGGAACTTGTCGGCGAAGTGCTCTTCGAGCCAGTGCTGGATCTGCAGGATGATCACATCCTGATGCAGTTTCTGGCCGCCGAAGCCGATGCGCCCTGGAGCGTAGCTGCGTTGCACTTCGTAGAGGATGTCCCGAGCTACCGCCTGGGCGACGTTGGCGCCGCAGAAACGTTCGATCAGGTAAATGTACAGGTCGCAGGCCGAGGTGGTGCCGCCGGCGCAGTAGAGGTTGTCAGCGTCCGTCAGGTGCTTGTCCTGATTGAGCTGGACCTTGGGGAAGCGCTCGTTGAAGGTGCTGAAGAAGCGCCAGTAGGTGGTGGCTTCCTTGCCGTCGAGCAATCCGGCTTCAGCCAGCCAGAAAACCCCGGTGGCCTCGCCGCAGAGCACCGCACCGCGAGCGTGCTGGGTGCGCAGCCAGGGCAGTATCTGCGGGTAACGCTGGCACAGAGTGTCGAAGTCATCCCAGAACGCTGGGAGAATGATCACATCGGCATCTTCCAGCGGGCCGTCCACCGGCATGATCACATTGCTGAAGCTGCAGACCGGCTGACCGTCGGGGCTGACCAGGCGAGTTTCGAACGCCGGAGTCAGGCCTTGGCCCAGTTGTTTGCCGTAACGCAGGCTGGCCAGATGAAAAAAATCCTTGGCCTGCATGAGGGTGGAAGCGAAAACCCGGTCGATAGCCAGGATGCTGACGCGCCGCAAGGGCGTGGAGGTTTGGTTAGACATAATTCAATTGTTCTTATAGGGGAAAGTGGTCACCAGACGGCTGGATCGTCTTATTTTTTGTCGGATGTGTCCAGTGTCCCGTGCAGGTGCCTGGGGCTTAGGCTCTGCCAGCCAATCCCGATCAACTACAACCACAGGTGGCTGCATGATTCCCAGAACCTTGTTCAGTTCCGAGCACGAACTCTTCCGTGACAGTGTGCGTAGCTTTCTCGAGAAGGAAGCGGTGCCCTTCCATGGCGATTGGGAAAAGCAGGGCTATATCGACCGTCAGTTGTGGAGCAAGGCAGGGGAAGCGGGGATGCTGTGTTCGCATATCCCGGAGCAGTACGGCGGCCTGGGTGCAGACTTTCTCTACAGCGCGGTGGTGATCGAGGAGATCGGTCGCTTGGGGTTGACCGGCATTGGTTTCTCCCTGCATTCGGACATTGTCGCTCCCTATATCCTGCATTACGGCAGTGAAGCGCTGAAATTGAAGTATCTGCCCAGGCTGGTGTCGGGGGAGATGGTCACCGCCATCGCCATGACCGAGCCGGGGGCGGGTTCCGACCTGCAAGGGGTGAAGACCACGGCGGTGCTTGATGGTGACGACTATGTGATCAATGGTTCCAAGACATTTATCACCAATGGTTTTCTGGCCGACCTGGTGATTGTGGTGGCTAAGACCGATCCCAAGGCGGGAGCCAAGGGCACCAGCCTGTTTCTGGTAGAGGCCAGCACTTTGGGCTTCTCCAAGGGCAAGCGACTGGAGAAGGTCGGGATGAAGGCCCAGGACACTTCGGAGCTGTTCTTCCAGGATGTGCGTGTGCCCAGGGAGAATCTCTTGGGGCAGGCTGGGATGGGGTTCGCCTATCTGATGCAGGAGCTGCCTCAGGAGCGCCTGACCGTGGCAATTGGCGGGCTGGCCAGCGCCGAGGCCGCTCTGCAATGGACCCTGGAGTACACCCGTGAACGCAAGGCATTTGGCAAGGCAATTGCCGATTTCCAGAACAGCCGCTTCAAGCTGGCGGAAATGGCTACGGAAATACAGATCGGCCGGGTCTTTGTCGATCGCTGCCTGGAGCTGCATCTGCAAGGCAAGCTCGATGTACCGACTGCCGCCATGGCCAAGTACTGGGGGACTGACCTGCAGTGCAAGGTGCTCGATGAATGCGTGCAGTTGCACGGCGGCTACGGTTTCATGTGGGAGTATCCGGTCGCCCGGGCCTGGGCGGATGCCAGGGTGCAGCGTATCTACGCGGGGACCAACGAGATCATGAAGGAAATCATCGCTCGTTCATTGTAGAAGCCGGCTTGCCGGCGAATCGAACGAAGCGCATTGCGCGTTATGTTCATTCGCTGGCAAGCCAGCTCCTGCGGGGGCGTTATGGTGCGGGGTTGGGGTGGTCCTTATGGATAGCTTCGATTCCGGCCAGCACTTCTTCCGACAGCTTCAGCTCGGCGCTGGCGATATTGCTGTCCAGTTGTTCCAGGGTCGTGGCGCCGATGATGTTGCTGGTCACGAACGGCTGCTGGGTGACGAAGGCCAGGGCCATCTGTGCCGGATCCAGGCCGTGCTCGCGGGCCAGGGCCACGTAGCGGCTGCAGGCCGCTTCCGACTGTGGATTGAAGTAGCGGCTGAAGCGGCTATAGAGGCTCAGTCGTGCCTTGGCTGGGCGGGCACCGCCTTCGTACTTGCCGGACAGAAAACCGAACGCCAGGGGCGAGTAGGCCAGCAGGCCGCACTGTTCGCGAATGGCGATTTCTGCCAGGCCCACTTCAAAGCTGCGGTTGAGCAGGTTATAGGGGTTCTGGATCGAAACGGCCCTTGGCCAGCCGCGGCTTTCGGCCAGGGCGAGGAACTTCATGGTCCCCCAGGGTGTTTCATTGGACAGGCCGATATGGCGGATCTTGCCGGCCTTGACCTGCTCGTCCAGGGCTTCGAGGGTTTCTTCCAGCGGGGTGAAGACTTCGTCGGCCTGGTGCTTGTAGCCCAGCTGGCCGAAAAAGTTGGTGCTGCGCTCGGGCCAGTGCAGTTGGTAGAGGTCGATCCAGTCGGTTTGCAGGCGCTTGAGGCTGGCGTCCACGGCTTCGACTATATGTTTGCGGTTGTGTTTGAGCTGTTTGTCGCGAATGTAGTCGATGGTGTTGCCCGGGCCGGCGATCTTGCTGGCCAGGATCCAGTCGGCGCGGTCGCCACGTTGCTTGAACCAGTTGCCGATGTAGCGCTCGGTGGTGGCGTAGGTTTCGGCCTTGGGCGGCACCGGATACATCTCGGCGGTGTCGATGAAGTTGATTCCGGCGTTCTTGGCCCGCTCGATCTGAGCGAAGGCTTCAGCTTCGGTGTTCTGCTCGCCCCAGGTCATGGTACCCAGGCAAATCGCACTCACATTCAGATCGGTTCGGCCTAGCTGGCGGTAGTCCATCGAGTACTCCCTTGGCAAAACAATCATAAAAGCAGGTTGAAATTTTTTTCGCAATCTGCATAATTCGGCAGCTCTTTCTGCAGTGGAAGTGATGCGCCGCCTGCCGAAGAATCTTGCCGTATTTCAGACGCGCTGACCCGAGCCCCCGATAGCGTCTGTGTCCGGCTGCCTTTGACCTTGTCAAAGTACGCACTATTCAGTAAGATCCGCCGTCTATTTTGCTGGGCGGCCCCTGAGGCTATAAAGAATGAAAACTTTTACTGCTAAACCGGAAACAGTAAAGCGCGACTGGTTCGTCGTCGACGCTGCAGGTCAGACCCTGGGTCGTCTGGCCACCGAAATCGCGAGCCGTCTGCGTGGCAAGCACAAGCCTGAGTACACTCCTCACGTTGACACCGGCGACTACATCGTCGTGATCAATGCTGAGCAGGTACGTGTTACTGGCGCTAAAACCACTGACAAAATGTACTACTCCCACTCCGGTTTCCCGGGCGGCATCAAGTCGATCAACTTCGAAAAGCTGATCGCTAAAGCCCCTGAGCGCGTGATCGAGACCGCGGTAAAAGGCATGCTGCCTAAGAACCCGCTGGGTCGCGACATGTACCGTAAGCTGAAAGTCTATGCGGGCGCTGCTCACCCTCATACTGCTCAGCAGCCCCAAGAACTGAAGATTTAACGGAATAGTTCATTATGTCGGCGACTCAAAATTACGGCACTGGCCGTCGCAAGACTGCAACCGCACGCGTTTTCCTGCGTCCGGGCACTGGCAACATCTCGATCAACAACCGCTCCCTGGATAACTTCTTCGGCCGCGAAACTGCCCGCATGGTAGTTCGTCAGCCGCTGGAGCTGACCGAGACTGTTGAGAAGTTCGATATCTACGTCACCGTTATCGGCGGCGGTGTAAGTGGTCAAGCTGGCGCAATCCGCCACGGTATCACTCGCGCTCTGATGGATTACGACGAAACTCTGCGCAGCGCTCTGCGTAAAGCTGGTTTCGTAACCCGTGACGCACGTGAAGTTGAGCGTAAGAAAGTGGGTCTGCGTAAAGCGCGTAAGCGTCCGCAATACTCCAAGCGTTAATTCGCTACTGCGTTCAAAAACGCCCAGTCTCCTCGCGGAGCTGGGCGTTTTTTATTGTCTAGAATTTGCGCTGTGACAACTTGCCACATCCACGGAGGCCCTATACTACAAGGCTTCGGGCTGGGTCGGCTTGGTAATTACCTTGTCAGAATAGGGGCTTTTCATTACCATTCGGCAAAATTTTTATAAGTTCAGATTTTTACTTAGTAGATGCCTGATTTAACAGGCCACAAAGCTGATGGGAGAGGACTGAATGAGCAATGACGGCGTGAATGCAGGCCGGCGTCGCTTCCTAGTAGCAGCCACATCCGTGGTGGGTGCTGCTGGAGCGGTGGGGGCTGCGGTCCCGTTCGTGGGGTCATGGTTTCCCAGTGCCAAGGCGAAAGCCGCAGGTGCACCGGTGAAGGTGAATATCAGCAAGATCGACCCAGGTCAGCAGATGATTGCTGAATGGCGTGGTCAGCCGGTATTCATCGTCCGCCGGACTGAGGAAATCCTGGGGAATCTTAAAAAGATCGAGGGCCAGTTGTCTGACCCTGACTCCAAGAACTCGGTACAACCAACCTACGTCGACCCGGAAGTGCGCTCGATCAAGCCAGAGATTCTGCTGCTGATCGGTATTTGCACCCACCTGGGCTGTTCTCCGACCTTCCGTCCTGAAGTGGCGCCCGCGGATCTGGGCAAGGACTGGGTAGGTGGCTATTTCTGCCCTTGCCACGGCTCCCACTACGATCTGGCTGGTCGCGTCTACAAGTCGCAACCTGCGCCTTTGAACCTGCCAGTACCCCCGCATTCCTATGAGTCGGATGACATCATTGTCATTGGCGTCGACACGGAGAAAGCGTGATGAGCAAGTTCATGGATTGGGTTGATGCGCGCTTCCCCGCGACCAAGATGTGGGAAGACCATCTCAGCAAGTATTACGCTCCGAAGAACTTCAACTTCTTCTATTTCTTTGGCTCCCTGGCGCTACTGGTTCTGGTCAACCAGATCGTTACCGGTGTCTGGCTGACCATGAGCTACACCCCTTCGGCGGAAGAGGCCTTTGCTTCCGTTGAATACATCATGCGCGACGTCGAGTACGGCGCGATCCTGCGTCTGCTGCACTCCACTGGCGCTTCGGCGTTCTTCATTGTGGTCTATCTGCACATGTTCCGTGGCTTGCTCTACGGTTCCTACCAGAAGCCTCGTGAGCTGGTGTGGCTGTTCGGCATGTTGATCTACCTGGCGCTGATGGCCGAAGCGTTCATGGGCTACCTGCTGCCCTGGGGGCAGATGTCCTACTGGGGTGCCCAGGTGATCATTTCGCTGTTCGGTGCGATCCCGGTCATTGGTGATGACCTGACTCAGTGGATCCGTGGTGACTACCTGATTTCCGGTATCACCCTGAACCGCTTCTTCGCCTTGCACGTGGTGGCCCTGCCGATTGTTATCCTCGGTCTGGTGGTGCTGCACATCCTGGCGTTGCACGAAGTGGGTTCGAACAACCCGGACGGCGTCGATATCAAGAAGAACAAGGATGAGAACGGCATCCCGCTGGATGGCATTCCTTTCCACCCTTACTACACCGTGAAAGATATTGTCGGCGTGGTGGTGTTCCTGTTCGTCTTCTGCTCGATCGTATTTTTCTTCCCGGAGATGGGCGGTTATTTCCTCGAGAAACCGAACTTCGAACCGGCCAACCCGTTCAAGACGCCTGAGCATATTGCTCCTGTTTGGTACTTCACTCCGTTCTACGCGATTCTGCGTGCGGTGCCAGACAAGCTCTTGGGTGTTATCGCCATGGGTGCTGCAATTGCGGTCCTGTTCGTGCTGCCTTGGCTCGACCGTAGTCCGGTCAAGTCCATGCGCTACAAAGGCTGGCTGAGCAAGATCTGGCTGCTGGTGTTCTGCGTCTCGTTCGTGATCCTGGGTGTGTTGGGTGTGTTGGCGCCAACTCCGGGCCGTACGCTGTTGTCGCAGGTGTGTACCTTCCTGTACTTCGCCTACTTCATTCTGATGCCGTTCTATACCAGGCTCGAGAAGACCAAACCGGTTCCGGAAAGGGTGACTGGCTGATGAAAAAGCTATTTGCTGTACTGATTCTTGCTGCTATGCCTGTGTTGTCTTTCGCGAATACCGCGGGTCCTGAGTTGGAGAAGGTTGATATTGACCTGTCCGACAAGGCTGCCCTGCAAGACGGTGCGCGTACTTTCGCCAACTACTGCATGGGCTGCCACAGCGCCAAGTTCCAGCGTTATGAGCGAGTTGCGGATGACCTGGGCATTCCTCATGACCTGATGTTGAGCAAGCTGGTTTTCACCGGCGCGAAGATCGGTGATCACATGAACATCGGCATGCAGCCGGCGGATGCCAAGACTTGGTTCGGTGCTGCGCCACCTGACCTGACCCTGGTGG
This sequence comes from Pseudomonas protegens, assembly GCF_003732485.1. GTDB lineage: Bacteria > Pseudomonadota > Gammaproteobacteria > Pseudomonadales > Pseudomonadaceae > Aquipseudomonas > Aquipseudomonas protegens_B. Next base: position 164,654 of record NZ_MOAK01000043.1, on the reverse strand, counting down.
CTCGCGTTCGTGGTACCGACTGGCTCTATGGTTATCTGAAATCCTTCTATGAGGATCCGGCTCGCCCTTGGGGTGTGAACAACAAGGTTTTCCCGAATGTGGGTATGCCTAACGTCCTGGTGGGTCTGCAAGGCCGTCAGGTGGTTGGCTGCAAACAGGTTCAGATCGTCGAAGACGGTAAGAAGCAATACGATCCGCTGACCGGTACTCCTCTGACTCATGAGGCTTGCGATCAGCTGACCATCAAGGAAAACACCGGCACCCTCAATGAGGCGCAGTTCGATGAGAAGGTCAAGAATCTGGTGACCTTCCTGGCCTACTCGGCCAACCCGGTCAAGCTGCAGCACCAGCGCATCGGTACTTACGTACTCTTGTATCTGGCCTTCTTCTTCGTATTCGCCTATCTGCTCAAGCGCGAATACTGGAAGGATGTGCATTGATAGCGTTTTAAGCATCAGTTGTTGAACATGCGCGCCCAAGGGCGTCTCTGAAGCTGTAACAACCCTGTATCATTCGGGGGTTACCAGAGGCGCCCTGAGGGCGCGCTTGTTTTTTCTGCTTCCGATAATTTCAACAAGCGAGGAGGATCGCCATGGGCGTGACCAATCGGTTGGCCTGTTACTCCGACCCCGCCGACCACTATTCCCACCGGGTGCGCATTGTGCTTGCGGAGAAGGGTGTCAGCGCCGAGATCATCAGTGTGGAGGCGGGACGTCAGCCGCCGAAACTGATCGAAGTGAACCCTTATGGGAGCTTGCCAACGCTGGTCGATCGGGATCTGGCGTTGTGGGAGTCGACAGTGGTGATGGAATACCTGGATGAGCGTTACCCTCATCCTCCATTGCTGCCGGTTTACCCTGTTGCACGTGCCAACAGCCGCTTGCTTATACATCGCATCCAGCGTGATTGGTGTGGGCAGGTGGACCTGATTCTGGATTCGCGGACCAAGGAGGCGGTACGGGTGCAGGCGCGTAAGGAATTACGTGAAAGCCTGACGGGGGTTTCTCCGTTGTTCGCCGATAAGCCATTTTTCCTCAGTGAGGAACAAAGCCTGGTGGACTGCTGCCTACTGCCCATACTCTGGAGATTGCCAATTTTGGGTATCGAACTGCCGCGGCAGGCCAAGCCGCTGCTTGATTATATGGATCGCCAATTTGCGCGTGAGGCTTTCCAGGCTAGTTTGTCTGGCGTCGAACGTGATATGCGCTGAGGCTTAAGGAGCCGCTATGAACTCCAGTCGACCTTATCTGGTCCGCGCGCTCTATGAGTGGATTGTGGACAACGATTGTACCCCCCACATGCTGGTCAATTCCGATTACCCAGCTGTGCAGGTGCCCCAGGGTTTCGCCAGTGATGGGCAAATTGTCCTGAATATTTCTCCCAGTGCCGTGCGCCATCTGCACATGGATAACGATGCAGTAACTTTCGAGGGGCGCTTCGGCGGCGTACCTCACAGTCTGCACGTGCCGGTTGCTGCGATCCTTGGGATTTATGCGCGGGAGAATGGGCAGGGCATGGTCTTTGATCTGGAGTCGCCTCTTGATGAGGAGGACGATATCGAGCCGGATGACGACCTGCCTCCACCGGACAGCGAGCCGCCGCGGCCTAGCGGCCGGCCGAGCCTGAAAGTGGTGAAGTAATAAAAAAGGCGATCCGGATGGATCGCCTTTTTTGTATCTACTGCTGTGCTGTGTCAGTCGATGTATTCAAACAGCTTGACGATTTTCTGTACGCCGGAGACGCCCTGTACCAGGCTGGTGGCTTGGGCGGCTTCCTGTTGGGTCAGCAAGCCCAGCAAATAGACGATGCCGTTCTCGGTCACCACCTTGATCCGTGAAGCGGGAATGCTGGCGTCGGTGAGCATCTGGGTCTTGATCTTGGTGGTCAGCCAGCCATCGTTCTGTCGTGCCAGGAATCCGGATGGCGGCAGCACCTGTAGTTCGTTATGTACCTTCTTGACTCGCTGCACCTCGCTGGCGGCCTGTTCGGCCATGGCCTTGAGGTCGGGGCGAGGTGTCTGGCCGGCTAGCAGGACGATGCCGTTGAAGCTGGTGACGACGATGTGCGAGTTGTTTTCCAGGTCCGGGTTGGCCTTGGCAACGTTCACGGCGACTTTGGTTTCGATCAATGAATCGTCGATCTTGCTGCCGAAGGTGCGGGTGCCGCGATCGTCATCAATTGGTTTGTCGCGGGTGGCGGTAATCACCGAGCTGCAACCAGTGATGCCGAGGCACAAGGTCAAGGCCAGAAGGCCAAGGCGATTAAGGGTCATTCTTCACTCCCGAACAATTGGCTGTCGATCAAGTCGCAAAGGCAATGGATCGCCAGCAGGTGGACTTCTTGAATACGTGCAGTGACGGTGGCCGGTACGCGAATTTCCACATCTTCAGGCAGTAGCAGCGAGGCCATGCCTCCGCCGTCGCGACCGGTCAATGCTACGACAATCATTTCGCGATCATGTGCGGCCTGGATGGCTTGAATAATGTTCGCCGAGTTAC
>NZ_MOAK01000043.1:134451-162117 GCF_003732485.1 Pseudomonas protegens | reverse complement strand
GCACGGAGCTGCTTGGAGAAGACTTCGTTGTAGCTGTAGTCGTTGGCAATCGAAGTGATGGTCGAGCTGTCGGTGGTCAGAGCGATGGCGGGCAGGCTGGGGCGTTCACGCTCGAAGCGGTTGAGCAGCTCGGAGGAGAAGTGTTGGGCGTCGCCGGCGGAACCACCGTTGCCACAGGAGAGCATTTTGCCCTCATTGAGCAAGGCGTTGACCATGACCTGGCTGGCCTGCTCGATGTGCGGTGCAAGTACGTCCATCGCCTGTTGCTTGGTGTCGATGCTGGCCTGAAAAAGCTGGCGAATTCGGGATTGCATGTCCATCTGTGTGACCTTAAGTGGCGCGGCTTGGTGGCACGTGAATGTGCAGCCCGCAAAGCAAAGAGCAAAAAAGTTGAGTGAAAATGGGTGCTGCCTGAGGGCGTCTTTCAGCTATCAAAGGCATTGCGTAGCCAGTTCAAACGGGCTTCTGCACCCGGGGCGCCGTCAATGGCGACCACGTCGAAACGGCAGGGGTGGTTGGACCAGCGTGATTCGCGTTGCAGGAAAATCTGCGCGGCAAGAATCAGTTTTTGACGCTTGCGCCCATCGATACTGCCCAGAGCTCCACCCCATTGCGTGTGTTGTCTGTAGCGGACTTCGACGAATACTACTGTATCGCCGTCAAGCATGACCAGATCAAGCTCGCCGCGTTTGCACAGCCAGTTCTGCGCCAGCAGGCGCAGCCCTTGCTGTTGGAGATGCCGAAGCGCTTGGCTTTCGGCATCTCTTCCGCTTTGCTGGCGTGATCCTTGGAGCATTAGCGCGGTGTGTCGGGCAGGCGGGTGACCTGGCCATTGACGAACTTGGCCCAGGGCAGTTGACGCTCAATGCGCTGACCGGCGGCCATGCCCAGGCTGCCGGACTCGCCCTCGATCCGGCTGTCAGGCAGGGCCTTGAGCTGACCCAGGCGTGGTGCCAGGCGATAGGCGTCGACACCCATTGCGTACAGGCGACCGAGGCTGCCTCCAGCTTGTGGCCATTGTGCAGTGACCTGGCGGCGCAGAAGGCCATTGGCATCCAGCAGCCAAGGTGTTTCGCAGAACATTACACCGTTCATATCGTTGTATTGATTCTGATCGCCGCTGGCGCTGAACACGTTGGAGGTTGCATACACCGGAACATCGCCAGCGTACTGGAAGTTCAGGGTCGGCTTGATCTGCTGTGCCTGCTGTGGAGTGGAGGCGAGGAAAATGAACTCGATATCCTGGCGGCGCGACGGTTGTGCGGCGACTTGAGTGCCTACGGTGCTCTGCAGGCTCTTGGCGCGGCCCTCGCTTTGGCGCAGGCGGAACAAGTCGGCGATCTGTTGGGCCAGAGCGACAGGCTGATCGACTCGCTCGATGCCGATCACGCTACCACCGTTGGCTTCCCAGTCCTGGCGGAAGGCCTTGAGCACTCGGTCGCCCCACTCACCCTTGGGGACCAGCGCCGCAGCGCGATGCAGGCCATCGGCGCGGGCGCGACGAGAGACTTCACGGGCTTCGTCCTCGGCCGCCAGGCCGAATTGGAAGAGTTGTGCCGGGCCTTGTTCGCCTTCGCTGTAGTTCAGTGCGAGGGTGGTAATCGGCAGCTGCGAGCGTGTAGCCAGTTGCTTGACCAGTGGTTTTTCCAGGGGGCCGACTACCAGTTGCACGCCTGCAGCCTGGGCTTTGCGGTAGAAGTCGTCCAGGGAGCTCAAGCGCGAGCTGTCGTAAAACTCAATGCTGGGCGGCTTTTGCCCTGCTTGCTGAGCCTGGTAGTGAGCGGCCATGAAGCCTTCACGCAGGGCCTTGGAAACCGAAGCCAAGGGACCATCTTGTGGCAGAAGCAGGGCGATTTTCGAAACGGGTTGGCTAGCCAGCTCTTTGAGCTGGGTCAGCGGTTGTGGCAGTTGAATGGCGGCAGGATGCTTTGGGTTTTGCGCGCGCCAGTTATCAATGGCCGACTGTTGCTGCTCCAGAGTGCCGGCGGTCTTGACTGCCAGGGCCAGGCTCAGCCAGCCGGCCAGGTCATCGTTGCCAGCAGATTGCAGTTGGTCGGTGGGCAGCGCGGCAATCAGTACCCAGATGGCCTCATGGTTCTTTGCCGCAGCGTCATCTTTCAGCAGGGGGGCGATGAGAATCCGCTGCTTGGCGGCAGCCAGCGTCTGGCCGTCCGCTTCCAGAGCGCGAGCATAAACGTTGCCGGTGCGGATCTGCTGAGTTGCAGGTAGCTCGCTGAGGTGCTGCAGGCTTGGGTGGCTCAGCGCAGTCAGTGCGGCTTTCGGCTGATTGCGAATCATGGCCAGCTCTGCTGCCAGGGTGCTGGCGAAGATCTGCTGGGCAGGTTTGAGCTGATCCAGCGGCACTTGCTGGAGGATTTGTCCGGCGCGTCCGGCGTTGCCCTGGCGGTATGCCAGGTCTGCGGCGCTCAAGCGCAACAGGGCTGCCTTGTCCGGGCTTTTGCTGGTGGCGGCCTGTTCGAGCAATTGCTCGATGCTGGCATCCGGTGTCCGTGGAAGTTCGCCAAGGCTGGAAGAGGGCGAGCTGGCGCAAGCCACCAAAAGGGTAGCCAGGCAGAGGGCAAGAAGCAGCCGCAGGCAAGCGATCATGTAAGTGTTCCTGATACTCGATCAAATGAGCGTGGAATTGTACCCAAGCGCTGGCCGGGGCGCGATGTTACTGGCGATAAACCGTCTATTTAACGGGTGCAAATGTTGCTGTAGTGCATAAAAGGCCACAAAGGGCTGCGGTGTTGAACGATCGCCAGGCATATTGAGAGGGCTTCAACGCGCTACAATGGTGCTTTTGCCGATCAAGAGGTGTGCGCTTTGACTGCTCCAGGTCCTTTGAATTCCGCTGCTGGCTCGCTTTATGTGGTGGCGACGCCCATCGGCAACCTGGACGACATCAGTGCCCGGGCCCTGAAGTTGTTGCGCGAAGTGTCCCTTATCGCTGCCGAGGATACTCGGCACTCTCAGCGTCTGATGCAGCACTTTGGCATCTCTACGCCCTTGGCCGCCTGTCATGAGCATAACGAGCGTGATGAGGGCAGTCGTTTCATTACCCGTTTATTGGCGGGTGATGATGTCGCCTTGATTTCCGACGCGGGCACGCCGTTGATTTCCGATCCGGGTTATCACTTGGTGCGGCAGGCCCGAGCAGCAGGCATCAATGTGGTTCCTGTGCCAGGGGCCTGCGCATTGATCGCGGCACTGTCGGCGGCAGGCCTGCCATCGGATCGGTTTATCTTCGAGGGTTTTCTTCCGGCCAAGGCCGTTGGGCGGCGGGGGCGCTTGGAGTTGGTCAAGGAGGAGCCTCGCACGTTGATTTTTTATGAGGCGCCGCATCGTATTCTTGAGTGTCTGCAGGATATGGAGGCGGTATTTGGTGGCGAGCGGCCAGCACTGTTGGCTCGAGAGCTGACCAAGACCTTCGAGACCCTCAAGGGGCTGCCACTTTCCGAGTTGCGCCAGTTCGTGGAGGCCGACAGCAACCAGCAGCGCGGTGAGTGCGTGGTGCTGGTGGCAGGATGGACGGCGCCGGAAAGTGATGAGGCGATCAGCAGCGAGTCGATGCGCATTCTTGATCTGTTACTTAAGGAGATGCCTCTCAAAAGGGCGGCGGCGTTGGCGGCTGAGATCACGGGTGAGCGCAAGAATGTGCTGTATCAGGTGGCCCTGAATAAACAGAAAGAACAATAAATTGCGTCACAGGGTGGCCAAAGGCTTTTAGCGCTTGTTCTTGGGGCGCTCTGCCGTTAACCTGCGCGGCGGAGAGTCGATTGGACAGTCGCTGCCCTCTATGAAAATTAGAGGGGGGAGGAAAGTCCGGGCTCCATAGGGCGGAGTGCCAGGTAATGCCTGGGGGGCGTGAGCCTACGGAAAGTGCCACAGAAAATAACCGCCTAAGCACTTCGGTGCCGGTAAGGGTGAAAAGGTGCGGTAAGAGCGCACCGCACGTCTGGTAACAGTTCGTGGCTAGGTAAACCCCACTCGGAGCAAGACCAAATAGGGTTCCAAGGCGTGGCCCGCGCTGGAACCGGGTAGGTTGCTAAAGATGTCCAGTGATGGCCATCGTAGAGGAATGACTGTCCTCGACAGAACCCGGCTTACAGATCGACTCTCCACCTTTTCCCTCCCTGCTTGAATCAATAGCAGAAGCGTTTTTGTAATACCGAAAAAATCTTACTCTTAATAAATTACTTTAACTTCGTGCCGCAGCTTATTGAGCTGTCTGAAGTTGATGCTCTGGAATGCCCTCCGAATTCTCGTTACCTCTCCTTTTAGTCTCCTAAATCTCCGTTCTATAAGGCTTTTCCGTCGCTGCGCGCCTTGACGGTGGTGTGGGCGCATTCCTATAGTGTGCGCAAGTGGCGGAAAGTGGCATGAAGTGGGTTTTTTGAGCGCAAAACGCTAAAATTTGGAGAAACGCTGACGTGTTTCGCGGAGCTAACGCTATCAGTCTCGATGCAAAAGGCCGTCTCGCCATGCCGAGCCGGTATCGTGACGAGCTCGTTTCGCGAAGTTCCGGGCAATTAATCGTCACCATCGACGCCGTTGATCCTTGTTTGTGTGTTTACCCCCTCGATGAGTGGGAGCTGATAGAAACCAAACTGCGCGCACTGCCTTCGCTTCGCGAAGAGAACCGTCGTTTGCAGCGTTTGCTGATTGGTAATGCCGTCGATCTCGAACTCGATGGCAGTGGTCGTTTTCTGGTGCCGCCGCGCCTGCGTGAATATGCCAAGTTGGATAAGCGCGCGATGCTGGTGGGCCAACTGAACAAGTTCCAATTGTGGGACGAGGATGCCTGGGATGCTGTTTCTGCAGCTGACCTGGCGGCTATTCAACAACCGGGCGCCATGCCTGATGAACTGCGTGATTTGATCCTGTGACTATTGATAGCGGCTTTAACCACATCACCGTGCTGCTTGACGAAGCCGTCGAGGCTCTCGCCGTGCGCCCTGATGGCTGCTATCTGGATGGCACCTTCGGCCGTGGCGGGCATAGCCGCTTGATTCTCAGCAAGCTCGGAACGGAGGGCCGGCTCCTCGGATTCGACAAGGACCCCCAAGCGATTGCCACCGGGCAAGCGCTAGCGGCCGAAGACGGCCGCTTTGTCGTTGTACAGCGCAGTTTTGCCGAGCTGGGTTCGGAGGTCGCGGAGCGCGGCCTCGCAGGCAAGGTGAGTGGTGTTTTGCTGGATCTTGGCGTGTCTTCGCCACAGCTGGACGATCCCGAGCGCGGCTTCAGTTTTCTCAATGATGGCCCTTTGGACATGCGCATGGACCCGACTCGGGGCATCAGCGCTGCGCAGTTCATTGCCACCGCGCCCGTCGAGGAAATTGCCCGTGTGTTCAAGGAGTACGGCGAAGAGCGCTTCTCCGGGCGCATGGCGCGGGCCGTGGTCGAGCGTCGTGAAATCCAGCCCTTCGAACGCACTGCCGATTTGGCTGAAGTATTGAAAGTCGCCAATCCTGCCTGGGAAAAGGGCAAGAATCCTGCTACCCGGGCTTTCCAGGGATTGCGTATCCATGTGAATAACGAACTGGGTGATCTTGAGGCAGGCCTTGAGGCAGCGCTGGAGTCGCTGGAAGTGGGCGGTCGCTTGGTAGTGATCAGCTTCCATTCCCTGGAAGATCGCATCGTCAAATTGTTCATGCGGCGCCTGGTGAAGGGCGAGTCCGACAATCTGCCGCGCAACCTGCCAGTACGTTTCGAAGCCTTTGTGCCGAAAATCAAGATTCATGGCAAAGCGCAGTTCGCCTCCGAGGCCGAGCTCAAAGCCAATCCCCGTTCCCGTAGTGCGGTCATGCGTGTTGCGGAGAAGCTTCGGTGAGCAAGCTCTTCGCCAAGCCTCTTCCAGGCGGAAGCTTTTTCATGCTTCTGCTATTCGTTGGCGTTTTGGTCTCCGCAATTGCGGTTACCTACAGCGCCCACTGGAATCGTCAATTACTCAATACGCTGTATGGCGAGTTGAGTGTGCGTGACAAGGCCCAGGCTGAATGGGGGCGGTTGATTCTTGAGCAAAGCACCTGGACCGCCCATAGCCGGATCGAAGTGCTGGCCACCGAACAGTTGAAGATGCACATCCCAGGCGCGGCTGAAGTTCGCATGGTGGCGCCATGAAGCTTGAAGGTGCTCTCTACCCTTGGCGTTTCCGTGTGGTGCTGGGCTTGCTGGCGATCATGGTGTCGGCGATTGGCTGGCGCATTATCGATCTGCAGGTGGTCGATCGTGACTTCCTCAAGGGGCAGGGCGATGCGCGCAGTGTCCGGCATATACCTATCCCTGCCCATCGTGGCCTGATCACCGACCGCAATGGCGAGCCTCTGGCCGTGAGTACGCCAGTGACCACGCTTTGGGCCAATGCCAAGGAAATGCAGTTGGCCAAGGACCGCTGGCCAGCATTGGCCATGGCCCTTGGTCAGGACCCCAAGGCGCTGACTGAGCGTCTCGAAGCTCAGGCCAATAAGGAATTCATCTACCTGGTCCGGGGCCTGACTCCGGAGCAGGGCCAGGCTGTGCTTGATCTGAAGGTGCCGGGCGTCTATGGCATCGAGGAGTTCCGGCGTTTCTATCCGGCCGGCGAAGTGACTGCGCACATGGTTGGCTTTACCGACATTGACGACCGTGGCCGCGAAGGGGTCGAGCTGGCCTATGACGAATGGCTCGCCGGCGTTCCCGGCAAGCGCCAGGTGATCAAGGACCGGCGAGGCAGATTGATCAAGGATGTCCAGGTCACCAAGAACGCCAAGGCCGGCAAGCCCTTGGCGTTGTCGATTGACCTGCGCCTGCAATACCTGGCCAACCGTGAACTGCGCAATGCCATTGTCGAAAACGGCGCCAAGGCCGGCAGCCTGGTGATCATGGACGTGAAGACCGGCGAGATCCTGGCCATGGTCAACCAGCCGACCTACAACCCGAACAACCGTCGCAACCTGCAGCCGGCGATGATGCGCAACCGCGCGATGATCGACGTGTTCGAGCCCGGTTCGACCATGAAGGCGATCTCCATGAGTGCCGCCCTGGAAACCGGACGCTGGAAGCCCAGCGATACTGTCGAGGTTTATCCGGGCACCCTGCAGTTGGGCAAGTACACCATTCGTGACGTGTCGAAGACCGAAGGGCCGGTGCTCGATCTGACCGGTATTCTGATCAACTCCAGTAACGTCGGTATGAGTAAGGTCGCCTTCGATATCGGTGGCGAAACCATTTTCCGTCTGGCGCAGAAGATCGGTTTGGGTCAGGACACAGGCCTAGGCTTCCCGGGCGAGCGAGTCGGCAACCTGCCGAACTACCGTGAGTGGCGCAAGGCTGAAACCGCGACCCTGTCTTATGGCTACGGCCTCTCGGTGACCGCGATCCAACTGGTCCACGCGTTTTCCGCATTGGCTAACAATGGTCGGATCGCTCCGCTGACGCTGATCAAATCCGACAAGACGCCGCAAACCGCTCAGGTGATTCCGGAAAACGTCGCCAAAACCATGCAGGGCATGTTGCAGCAGGTGATCGAGGCTCCCCGGGGCGTGTTCCGTGCCCAGGTCCCGGCCTATCACGTGGCCGGCAAGAGTGGTACTGCGCGCAAGACGTCGGTAGGCACCAAGGGCTATGCCGAGAACTCCTATCGTTCGCTGTTTGCCGGTTTCGGCCCGATGAGCGATCCGCGCTACGCCATCGTTGTAGTGATCGATGAACCGAGCAAGGCCGGTTACTTCGGTGGCCTGGTATCGGCACCGGTGTTCAGCAAAGTGATGTCCGGCACCCTGCGCCTGATGAACATCACTCCGGATAATCTGCCGGCCACGCAACAGGCCAATGCGGCGCCCGGTACCCCAGTACGAGCCAATGGAGGGCGCGGCTAATGTCTCTTAGCCTGAACAAGATTTTCGCCCACGCCGGCCGCGATCTGCTGATCCGCGAGTTGACACTGGACAGCCGCAATGTACGTGCCGGTGATTTGTTCCTGGCGGTACCCGGCGCCAAGTTTGACGGCCGTGCGCATATTGCCGACGCCTTGCAGCGCGGTGCTGCTGCAGTGGCCTATGAGGTGGAAGGCGCAACCGTATTGCCGCTGACCGATGCGCCGCTGATTCCAGTCAAGGGCCTGGCGGCGCAACTGTCGGATATTGCCGGACGCTTTTATGGTGATCCAAGCCGCCAACTGAATCTGGTGGGCGTGACCGGTACCAACGGCAAGACCAGCGTCACCCAGTTGGTGGCTCAGGCACTGGATCTGCTGGGCCAGCGTTGCGGTTTGGTCGGCACGCTGGGTACTGGCTTCTATGGCGCGCTGGAAAGTGGTTTGCATACCACGCCTAACCCTATCGCTGTGCAGGCGACCCTGGCTGACCTGAAGAATGCCGGTGCCAAGGCGGTGGCCATGGAGGTCTCGTCCCATGGTCTGGATCAGGGGCGCGTGGCGGCCCTGGCTTTCGATGTTGCGGTGCTGACCAATCTGTCCCGTGACCATCTGGATTACCACGGAACCATGGAAGCCTATGGCGCAGCCAAGGCGAAGCTCTTCAACTGGACTGACCTGCGTTGCCGGGTGATCAATCTCGATGATGAGTTCGGCCGGCAACTGGCAGCGGACAAGCACGAATCGCGGTTGATTACCTACAGCCTCGAGGATGCCTCTGCTTATCTGTACTGCCGTGAGGCGCACTTTGACGACGACGGCGTGCGCGCAACCCTGGTGACTCCACAGGGTGAACACCATCTGCGCAGCACTCTGCTCGGACGCTTCAATCTAAGCAATGTGCTGGCTGCGGTCGGCGCTTTGCTGGGCCTGGAGTATGCACTGGACGAAATTCTCGCCGTGCTGCCCAAGCTCGAGGGGCCCGCCGGGCGCATGCAACGCCTGGGTGGTGGTACTCAACCCTTGGTGGTAGTGGATTACGCCCACACTCCGGATGCCCTGGAAAAAGTATTGCTGGCCCTGCGCCCTCACGCCAAGGGGCGTCTGCTATGCCTGTTCGGTTGCGGCGGTGACCGCGATCGTGGCAAGCGTCCGCTGATGGCCGAAGTGGTAGAGCGCCTGGCAGATGGTGTGCTGGTAACAGATGACAACCCACGCAGCGAAGACCCAGCGCAGATTTTCGACGATATCCGTGCTGGTTTCAGCGCGGTAGACAAGGTCGATTTTGTTGCCGGTCGTGGTCTCGCCATTGCTCGATTGATCGCCGCCGCGTCGGCAGAAGATGTGGTGGTTCTGGCGGGCAAGGGCCATGAGGATTATCAGGAGATCAATGGCCAGCGCCATGACTTCTCCGACCTTGCTGAAGCCGACAAGGCCCTGACTGCATGGGAGGTGGCACATGCTTAAAGCCTTGCTGCTCAGTGAAGTATCGGCCCCATTGGACGCCCGCCTGATCGCGGGCGATGTGCGTTTCAGTGGTGTCAGTATCGATAGCCGGGCGATTCAGGCGGGGCAGCTGTTCGTTGCCCTGACCGGGCCCCGTTTTGACGGTCACGACTACTTGAACGAAGTGGCGGGCAAAGGTGCCGTAGCCGCGTTGGTCGAACGTGAAGTTCCCGACAGCACGCTGCCTCAATTGCTGGTCAAGGACACCCGTCTGGCCCTTGGCCAATTGGGCGCTCTGAATCGTGGCGCCTTTACCCGGCCGGTGGCTGCGGTGACCGGTTCCAGCGGCAAGACCACGGTCAAGGAGATGCTGGCCAGCATCCTGCGTACCCGTGGTCCGGTGCTGGCAACCCGGGGCAACCTGAACAATGACCTGGGCGCGCCGCTGACACTTCTGGAGCTGGCCCCCGAACACACTGCTGCGGTGATCGAGCTCGGTGCGTCGCGCATCGGCGAAATCGCCTACACCGTGGCCATGACTCGTCCCCATGTGGCGATCATCAATAACGCAGGTACGGCTCACGTCGGTGAGTTCGGCGGCCCTGAGAAAATCGTCGAAGCCAAGGGCGAGATTCTCGAGGGGCTCGATAGCGCCGGGATTGCCGTGCTCAATCTGGACGACAAGGCCTTCCCGATCTGGAAGACCCGCGCCGCCGGTCGTCAGGTGCTGAGTTTTGCCCTGGACAACAGCGCAGCAGATTTTCATGCCTCGGATATCGGTCGTGATGCCCGTGGTTGCCCGTCCTTCACATTGCACAGCCCAAAGGGCGCGGACAGGGTGCAACTGAACCTGCTTGGTACCCATAACGTGGCCAACGCCTTGGCCGCTGCAGCCGCGGCCCATGCCATGGGCGTCTCGCTGTTCGGCATCGTCACCGGCCTGAATGCGGTGCAGCCGGTCAAGGGCCGCACCGTTGCCCAGCTGGCCAAGAACGGCATGCGGGTGATCGATGACACTTACAACGCAAACCCCACCTCAATGTGCGCCGCCGTTGATATACTCGCCGGCTTTTCCGGTCGCACCGTCCTGGTGCTCGGAGACATCGGCGAGTTGGGCGAGTGGGCGGAGCAGGGGCACCGCGAAGTAGGTGCGTATGCCGCTGGCAAGGTTTCGGCCCTCTACGCCGTAGGCCCGATGATGGCTCATGCCGTCGCCGCCTTCGGCGAACACGCGCGCCACTTCGCCAGCCAGGCTGATCTGATTGCTGCCCTGGACGTCGAGCAAGACCCAAATACCACCATTTTGATCAAGGGATCGCGCAGCGCGGTGATGGAAAACATCGTCGCGGCTTTGTGCGGCTCGAGCACGGAGAAACATTGATGCTGCTGCTGCTAGCGGAGTACCTGCAACAGTTCTACAAAGGCTTCGCGGTCTTTCAGTACCTGACCCTGCGCGGGATTCTCGGGGTACTGACTGCGCTGTCTTTGGCGCTGTGCCTGGGTCCGTGGATGATCCGTACTCTGCAAAACCGGCAAATCGGCCAGGCCGTGCGTAATGACGGCCCGCAATCCCATCTGTCCAAGTCGGGTACACCGACCATGGGGGGCGCGCTGATTCTTTCCGCCATCGGTATCAGCACCCTGCTCTGGGCCGACCTGCGCAACCACTATGTGTGGGTAGTGCTGGTGGTGACCCTGGCGTTTGGCGCCATCGGTTGGGTCGATGACTACCGCAAGGTGATCGAGAAGAACTCCCGTGGCTTGCCCAGCCGCTGGAAGTATTTCTGGCAGTCGGTGTTCGGTCTGGGCGCCGCGATCTTCCTTTATATGACCGCGCAGAGCCCGGTGGAAACCACCCTGCTGATCCCGATGCTCAAGGACGTGAGCATTCCTCTGGGCATCGGTTTCGTGGTCCTGACCTACTTCGTCATCGTCGGTTCGAGTAACGCGGTCAACCTGACCGACGGCCTCGATGGCCTGGCGATCATGCCGACAGTGATGGTCGGCGGCGCCCTGGGGATCTTCTGCTACCTGTCGGGTAACGTGAAGTTTGCCGAATACCTGCTGATTCCTTATGTACCGGGGGCGGGCGAGCTGATCGTTTTCTGCGGTGCGCTGATCGGTGCCGGCCTGGGCTTCTTGTGGTTCAACACCTATCCGGCACAGGTTTTCATGGGCGACGTCGGCGCACTGGCGCTGGGTGCGGCCCTGGGCACCATCGCCGTGATCGTCCGTCAGGAAATCGTCCTGTTCATCATGGGCGGCGTGTTCGTGATGGAGACCCTGTCGGTGGTGATCCAGGTGGCTTCCTTCAAATTGACCGGTCGCCGTGTGTTCCGCATGGCACCGATCCACCACCACTTTGAACTCAAAGGCTGGCCCGAGCCTCGTGTGATCGTCCGTTTCTGGATCATCACCGTGATCCTCGTGTTGATCGGCCTTGCCACCCTGAAGCTGAGGTAGAACGAGTGTCTCTGATCGCTTCTGACCACTTCCGCATCGTTGTCGGCCTCGGCAAGAGCGGCATGTCCCTGGTTCGCTTCCTGGCGAACCGGGGCGTTGCTTTTGCGGTGGCCGATACGCGGGAGAATCCACCTGAGCTGGCCACGTTGCGTCGTGACTACCCGCAGGTGGACGTGCGTTGTGGCGAGCTGGACGTCGAGTTCCTGTGCCGTGCCGACGAGCTCTACGTGAGCCCTGGCCTGGCCCTGGCGACCCCGGCCCTGCAGGCCGCTGCTGCCCGTGGCGTGAAATTGTCCGGTGACATCGAGCTGTTCGCGCGTAACGCGAAGGCGCCGATTGTCGCCATCAGCGGTTCCAACGCGAAAAGCACCGTGACCACCCTGGTGGGCGAGATGGCCGCTGCGGCGGGCAAGCGGGTCGCCGTGGGCGGCAACCTTGGCACTCCGGCCCTGGATCTGCTCAGCGACGACGTCGAGCTGTACGTGATGGAACTGTCCAGCTTCCAGCTGGAAACCACCGACCAGCTGGGTGCTGAAGTGGCCACCGTGCTGAACATCAGCGAAGACCATATGGATCGCTACAGTGGCCTGCCGGCCTATCACCTGGCCAAGCACCGGATCTTCCGGGGCGCGCGGCAAGTGGTGGTCAATCGCCAGGATGCGCTGTCCCGGCCGTTGCTGAGCGAGAACCTGCCGTGCTGGACCTTTGGCCTGGGTAAACCCGATTTCAAGGGCTTTGGCCTGCGGGAAGAAAAGGGTGAGAAGTACCTGGCCTTCGAGTTCCAGAACCTGATGCCGGTGCGCGAACTGAAGATTCGTGGTGCCCATAACCAGTCCAACGCCCTGGCGGCATTGGCCCTGGGGCATGCGGTCGGCTTGCCGTTCGACGCCATGCTTTCGGCTCTGCGCACCTTCGCTGGCCTGGAGCACCGTTGCCAGTGGGTTCGCGACGTGGATGGCGTGGGCTATTACAACGATTCCAAAGCCACCAACGTCGGCGCCGCACTGGCTGCCATCGAAGGCCTGGGCGCGGACATCGATGGCAAGATCGTGCTGATCGCCGGTGGCGACGGCAAGGGCGCCGAGTTCAAGGATCTACGGGACCCGGTGGCGGCCAACTGCCGCGCGGTGATCTTGATGGGCCGTGACTCCGACAAGATCGGTGAGGCGGTCGGCGATGCCGTGCCGCTGATTCGTGTCGATTCGCTGGCCGACGCTGTGGCTCAATGCCGCGCCGTTGCACAGCCTGGCGACGTGGTGTTGCTGTCGCCCGCCTGCGCCAGTTTCGACATGTTCAAGAATTACGAAGACCGGGGTCACCAGTTCGTCCGTGTCGTGGAGGAACTGGCATGAACCTGAGGAATTTCATCAAGCCGTATCCGTCGCCGCTTATCACCGGGCGTGGCATCGACCTTGATTTCCCGATGCTCGCCGGCTGCCTGACGCTGCTCGGCCTGGGGCTGGTCATGATTGCATCGGCCTCTACCGAAGTGGCGGCGGCGCAGTCGGGAAGTGCCCTGTACTACATGATTCGCCACCTGATCTACATCGTGCTGGGCCTGGGGGCCTGCATTGTCACCATGATGATTCCCATCGCCACCTGGCAGCGCCTGGGCTGGATGATGCTGATTGGTGCCTTCGGTTTGCTGGTGATGGTGATCATTCCGGGGATCGGCCGTGAAGTGAACGGTTCGATGCGCTGGATCGGTTTCAGCTTCTTTAACGTTCAGCCCTCCGAGATTGCCAAGGTGTTCGTGGTGATCTACCTCGCCGGTTATCTGGTGCGGCGCCAGAAGGAAGTGCGCGAAAGCTGGATGGGCTTCTTCAAGCCATTCATCGTTCTGCTGCCAATGGCGGGCCTGCTGCTGATGGAGCCGGACTTCGGTGCCACCGTGGTGATGATGGGGGCCGCCGCGGCCATGCTGTTCCTCGGCGGTGTCGGGCTGTTCCGGTTTTCCCTGATGGTGGTCCTGGCGGTGGCAGCGGTTGTGTTGCTGATTCAGATGCAACCCTATCGAATGGCGCGCCTGACCAACTTTGCCGACCCCTGGGCGGACCAGTTCGGTGCCGGATATCAATTGTCCCAGGCACTGATTGCGTTTGGTCGCGGCGAGTGGCTGGGGGTTGGGCTGGGTAACAGCGTGCAGAAGCAGTTCTATCTGCCGGAGGCTCACACCGACTTCGTGTTCTCGGTATTGGCCGAAGAGCTGGGTGCTGTGGGCTCCTTGTGCACGGTGGCACTGTTCGTATTCGTCTGTATTCGTGGCATGTACATCGGTCTGTGGGCCGAGAAGGCCAAGCAGTTTTTTGCCGCCTATGTGGCTTATGGCTTGTCGTTCCTGTGGATTGGTCAGTTCTTGATCAATATCGGGGTGAACGTCGGTCTGCTGCCGACCAAGGGCCTGACCCTGCCGTTCCTCAGTTATGGCGGTAGCTCGTTGGTGATCTGCTGCGCCTGCCTC
Source organism: Pseudomonas protegens (assembly GCF_003732485.1). Classification (GTDB taxonomy): domain Bacteria; phylum Pseudomonadota; class Gammaproteobacteria; order Pseudomonadales; family Pseudomonadaceae; genus Aquipseudomonas; species Aquipseudomonas protegens_B. The sequence continues at coordinate 147,892 of NZ_MOAK01000043.1, read as the reverse complement.
GGATTGTTGCTGCGTATCGAATGGGAGAGCAGAACCCACCTGGGCAGTGAAGAGATGGAGTTCAGTGAGAGTGACTTTGCCGAGGAGCCGATCCATGGGCGCTAACGTGCTGATCATGGCGGGCGGCACCGGTGGCCACGTGTTCCCGGCGCTGGCTTGTGCCCGCGAGTTCCAGGCCCGTGGCTACAGCGTGCACTGGCTGGGTACTCCCCGTGGGATCGAGAACGAGCTGGTACCGGCGGCCGGGTTGCCGCTGCATCTGATCAACGTCACCGGGCTGCGGGGCAAGGGCAAGCTGTCCCTGCTCAAGGCGCCGTTCGTCCTGATCAAGGCGGTGCTCCAGGCGCGGCGGATCATTCGGCAGCTCAATCCGGTCTGTGTACTGGGTTTTGGTGGTTATGTGACCGGCCCGGGTGGTGTTGCCGCCAAGTTGTCCGGGGTGCCGGTCATCGTTCACGAACAGAATGCCGTGGCCGGTACCGCCAATCGGCTGCTGGTGCCGTTGGCCGCCCGAGTCTGCGAAGCTTTCCCGGATACCTTCGGGGCCTCGGACAGCCGCCGCACCACGGGCAATCCGGTGCGCACCGAGCTGTTCCTCGAAACACCGCGCGAGGCCCTGGCCGGACGCAAGGCGCGTTTGCTGATTCTGGGCGGAAGCCTGGGGGCAGAGCCGTTGAACAAATTACTGCCGGAAGCCCTGGCACAGGTCGCCCCCGAGCTGCGCCCGGAGGTGTTCCATCAGGCCGGTAAAAACCACGATGAAGTCACTGCAGAGCGCTATCGCGCCGCCGGCGTCGAGGCGCAGGTGCAGCCCTTTATCAAAGACATGGCTCAAGCCTATGGCTGGGCCGACCTGGTGGTCTGTCGCGCAGGCGCGTTGACTGTCAGCGAACTGGCTGCTGCCGGTCTGCCTTCGATGCTGGTGCCTTTGCCCCATGCGATCGACGATCACCAGACCCGCAATGCCGAATATTTGGCTCGTGAAGGTGCTGCCTTCCTGATGCCGCAAAGAACGACTGGTGCAGCGGACCTTGCCGCTCGCCTGACAGAGGTTTTGATGCAACCAGAACGACTCGACAACATGGCCCAGGCTGCGCGCCGGCTGGCCAAACCTGATGCCACCCGCGATGTGGTGAATATCTGCCTGGAGGTGGTCCATGGTTGAGAATCAAAAAGCCATGCCGCAACCGGAAATGCGCCGTATCCGCCGTATCCACTTCGTCGGCATCGGCGGCGTGGGCATGTGCGGGATTGCCGAGGTGCTGCTGAACCTGGGTTATCAGGTCTCCGGTTCCGACCTCAAGGCGTCGCCGGTCACCGAGCGCCTGGAGTCCTTTGGCGCGCAGATTTTCATCGGCCATCGCGCCGAAAACGCCGCCAATGCCGATGTGCTGGTGGTGTCCAGCGCTGTGAACACCTCCAACCCGGAAGTCGCCACTGCCCTGGAACGCCGTATTCCGGTGGTGCCGCGGGCGGAGATGCTCGCCGAGCTGATGCGCTACCGTCATGGCGTGGCCGTGGCCGGTACACACGGCAAGACTACGACTACCAGCCTGCTGGCTTCGGTGTTCGCCGCTGGCGGTCTGGACCCGACTTTTGTCATCGGTGGCCGGCTCAATGCAGCGGGCACCAATGCACAGCTGGGCACCAGCCGTTACCTGATTGCCGAAGCCGACGAAAGCGATGCCAGCTTCCTGCACCTGCAGCCGCTGGTAGCCGTAGTCACCAATATTGACGCCGACCATATGGCGACCTACGACGGTGACTTCAACAAACTGAAGAAAACCTTCGTCGACTTCCTGCACAACCTGCCGTTCTATGGGCTGGCGGTGATGTGCCTGGACGATCCGGTGGTGCGCGATATCCTGCCGCTGGTCAAGCGTCCGACCGTGACCTATGGCTTCAGCGAAGAAGCCGACGTGCGCGCCATCAATGTACGCCAGCAAGGCATGCAGACCTTCTTCACCGTGCTGCGTCGCGACCGCGAACCGCTGGACGTGTCGGTGAACATGCCGGGCAACCACAATGTGCTGAACTCCCTGGCGACCATCTGTATCGCCACCGACGAAGGCATAAGCGACGAAGCCATTGTCCAGGGGCTGTCGGGCTTCCAGGGTGTGGGCCGGCGCTTCCAGGTCTACGGCGAGCTGCCGGTGGAAGGCGGCAACGTCATGCTGGTGGACGACTACGGGCACCACCCGACCGAGGTCGCGGCAGTAATCAAGGCCGTGCGTGGTGGCTGGCCTGAGCGCCGCCTGGTGATGGTCTACCAGCCGCACCGCTTCAGCCGTACCCGTGACCTGTACGACGACTTCGTGCAGGTGCTGGCCGATGCCAACGTGCTGCTGTTGATGGAAGTCTACCCGGCCGGTGAAGAGCCGATCCCGGGCGCTGACAGCCGCCAGTTGTGCCACAGCATTCGGCAACGGGGCCAACTGGACCCGATCTACATCGAGCGAGGTGTCGACCTGGCTCCGTTAGTGAAGCCGCTGCTGCGAGCCGGTGACATTCTGCTGTGTCAGGGCGCCGGTGATATCGGTGGCCTGGCGCCAAAACTGCTCAACAGCCCGCTGTTCGCCGGTGCTGTGGCCGCTGGCAAGGGGGCGAAATGACTGCTGCCTATGCCAACCTGTTCTCCACCGTAAAGCCGAGCGATTTTGGTCGCGTTGCCGTGCTCTACGGCGGCAAGAGCGCCGAGCGCGAAGTATCGCTGAAGTCCGGCAAGGCCGTGCTTGAAGCCTTGCAGAGCGGCGGAGTGAACGCCTTCGGCATTGATGTCGGTGACGACCTGCTGCAGCGCCTCTTGAGCGAGAAGATCGATCGCGCCTTCATCATTCTCCACGGCCGTGGCGGTGAAGACGGCAGCATGCAAGGCTTGCTGGAATGCCTGGGGATTCCCTACACCGGTAGCGGCATCCTTGCTTCGGCTCTGGCCATGGACAAGCTGCGCACCAAGCAGGTCTGGCACAGCCTGGGTATTCCGACGCCGCGTCACGCGGTTCTGAGTTCGGAAGCCGACTGTATTTCCGCGGTGGCGGAACTGGGCCTGCCTTTGATCGTCAAACCGGCTCATGAAGGCTCCAGTATCGGTATGGCCAAGGTGACTTCCGCGTCCGAATTGATCGAGGCATGGAAGGCGGCCAGTACCTACGATTCGCAAGTGTTGGTCGAGCAATGGATCCAGGGTCCGGAGTTCACCATCGCGACCCTGCGTGACCAGGTGCTGCCACCTATCGCCCTGGGCACTCCCCACACGTTTTACGACTACGACGCCAAGTACCTGGCTTCCGATACCCAGTACCGGATCCCGTGCGGGCTCGACAGCTCCAAGGAACAGGAACTCATGGATCTCACGGCGAAAGCCTGTGAGGCGCTCGGTATCGCCGGTTGGGCGCGTGCCGACGTGATGCAGGATGCCCAGGGGCAGTTCTGGTTCCTGGAAGTGAATACCGCTCCGGGCATGACCGATCACAGTCTGGTGCCGATGGCCGCCCGTGCGGCCGGTCTGGATTTCCAGCAGTTGGTATTGGCCATCCTGGCAGCCAGTCTTGAGGCGAGAGGTTAAGCCCATGCAAGGCGCGTCGCTTCGTCATCAGCAGCAACCCGCACCCGGCCGCAAGCCGGTGCCGCGGGGTGCCAGCCGAATGGTGGCCAAAGAGCCGATGTCGGTGCGCCTGCCGAAAGCCAACTTTGGTTTTCTGAAAAGCCTGTTCTGGCCGGTGCTGCTGGTGGCCTTAGGCTTTGGCACCTATGAAGGTGCCCAGCGTTTGCTGCCATACGCCGACCGCCCGATCACCAAGATCGCGGTGCAGGGGGATTTGAGCTACATCAGCCAGCAGGCGGTGCAGCAGCGGATCGCGCCTTATGTCGCGGCGAGCTTCTTCACCATCGACCTGGCGAGCATGCGCACCGAGCTGGAAAAGATGCCCTGGATCGCCCACGCCGAAGTTCGTCGGGTGTGGCCGGACCAAGTGGTGATTCGCCTGGAAGAACAACTGCCAGTGGCCCGCTGGGGCGACGAGGCACTGTTGAACAACCAGGGCCAGGCCTTCACTCCGCGTGAACTGGCGAACTATGAACACTTGCCGCAGTTGTTCGGGCCGCAGCGGGCCCAGCAGCAAGTGATGCAGCAGTATCAGGTGTTGAGCCAGATGCTGCGACCGCTGGGCTTTTCGATCGCCCGTCTGGAGCTGCGCGAGCGCGGCAGTTGGTTCCTGACCACCGGTGCCGGCAGTGCCGGTCCCGGCATCGAGTTGCTCCTGGGTCGCGATCATCTGGTGGAGAAGATGCGCCGCTTCATTGCCATTTATGAAAAAACGCTGAAAGAACAGATCACGAACATCGCGCGCATCGATCTGCGTTATGCCAACGGCCTGGCCGTGGGCTGGCGCGATCCGGCGGCACCCACGACGGCGCAACCTGCCGTCGCGAAGAATTAAGAAGAGGCAGGACCATGGCAAATGTGCAAAGCGGCAAAATGATCGTCGGCCTGGATATCGGCACCTCCAAGGTTGTGGCGCTGGTGGGCGAAGTCGCGGCCGATGGCTCGCTGGAAATCGTCGGCATCGGCACCCATCCTTCCCGCGGCCTGAAGAAGGGCGTGGTGGTGAATATCGAATCCACCGTGCAGTCGATCCAGCGCGCGGTGGAAGAGGCGCAACTGATGGCGGGCTGCCGTATTCACTCGGCGTTCGTCGGTGTGGCGGGCAATCACATTCGCAGCCTGAACTCCCACGGCATCGTGGCGATCCGCGATCGGGAAGTCAGCTCGGCGGACCTGGAGCGGGTCCTCGACGCTGCCCAGGCCGTGGCGATCCCGGCTGACCAGCGGGTTCTGCACACCCTGCCGCAGGATTACGTGATCGACAACCAGGAAGGCGTGCGTGAACCCCTGGGCATGTCCGGCGTACGCCTGGAGGCCAAGGTGCACGTGGTGACCTGCGCGGTGAATGCGGCACAGAACATCGAGAAGTGCGTGCGTCGCTGCGGCCTGGAAATCGACGACATCATCCTCGAGCAACTGGCTTCGGCCTACTCGGTGCTCACCGACGACGAGAAAGAGCTGGGCGTGTGCCTAGTGGACATCGGCGGCGGCACCACCGACATGGCGATCTTCACCGAAGGCGCGATCCGCCACACTGCGGTGATTCCAATTGCCGGCGACCAGGTGACCAACGACATCGCCATGGCCCTGCGCACCCCGACCCAGTACGCCGAGGAAATAAAGATCCGTTACGCCTGCGCCCTGGCCAAGCTGGCCGGCGCCGGCGAAACCATCAAGGTGCCAAGCGTTGGCGACCGCCCACCGCGCGAACTGTCGCGCCAGGCCCTGGCCGAGGTGGTCGAGCCGCGTTACGACGAACTGTTCACCCTGATCCAGGCCGAACTGCGCCGCAGTGGCTACGAAGACCTGATCCCGGCGGGCATCGTGCTCACTGGTGGCACCTCGAAGATGGAAGGCGCGGTGGAACTGGCCGAGGAAATTTTCCACATGCCGGTTCGCCTGGGCGTGCCCCACAGTGTCAAGGGCCTGTCCGACGTGGTGCGCAACCCGATCTATTCCACCGGTGTCGGCTTGCTGCTGTACGGGCTGCAGAAACAGTCCGACGGCATCTCGTTCTCCGGCATCGGCAGCCGCGACAGCTACAGCAGCGACGAGCCCAAGGCGGCACTGCTCGATCGCATCAAGAGCTGGGTGCAGGGCAACTTCTAAAGATTTACCGCAACACCGTTACAAAGCAGTAGGCAGTAGGCGAAAAACTAGAGAAATGAAAGGAGAGGGAAAATGTTCGAACTCGTAGACAACATCCCGCAAAGTCCGGTAATCAAGGTTATCGGTGTTGGCGGTGGCGGCGGCAACGCGGTCAATCACATGGTCAAGAGCAACATCGAAGGCGTCGAGTTCATCTGCGCCAACACTGATGCTCAAGCGCTGAAAAACATCGGCGCGCGGACCATCCTGCAACTGGGTACCGGCGTGACCAAGGGCCTGGGTGCGGGTGCCAATCCGGAAGTCGGCCGTCAAGCCGCTCTGGAAGACCGCGAGCGTATCGCTGAAGTACTGGCGGGCACCAACATGGTGTTCATCACCACCGGCATGGGCGGCGGTACCGGTACCGGTGCGGCGCCTATCATTGCTGAAGTGGCCAAGGAAATGGGCATCCTCACCGTTGCGGTGGTGACTCGTCCGTTCCCGTTCGAAGGCCGCAAGCGCATGCAGATCGCCGATGAGGGCATCCGCGCGCTGAGCGAAAGCGTCGACTCGTTGATCACCATTCCCAACGAGAAGCTGCTGACCATCCTTGGTAAAGACGCCAGCCTGCTGTCGGCTTTTGCCAAGGCCGACGACGTGTTGGCCGGTGCCGTTCGCGGTATCTCCGACATCATCAAGCGTCCGGGCATGATCAACGTCGACTTTGCCGACGTACGCACCGTGATGAGCGAAATGGGCATGGCGATGATGGGCACTGGCTGCGCCAGCGGTCCGAACCGTGCGCGTGAAGCCACTGAAGCGGCCATCCGCAACCCGCTGCTGGAAGACGTGAACCTGGAAGGTGCACGCGGCATCCTGGTGAACATCACCGCCGGTCCTGACCTGTCCCTGGGTGAGTACTCCGACGTGGGTAGCATCATCGAAGCCTTCGCTTCCGAACACGCCATGGTCAAGGTCGGTACCGTTATCGATCCGGACATGCGTGACGAGCTGCATGTAACCGTAGTGGCCACCGGCCTGGGCGCGAAAATCGAGAAGCCTGTAAAGGTCATCGACAATACCGTTCAGACTTCCATGTCCGCTCAGTCGCAAGCGCCAGCTCCTGCTCGTCAGGAACTGCCGTCGGTGAACTACCGTGACCTGGACCGTCCGACCGTTATGCGCAATCAGGCGCAGTCGAACGCGGCAACCGCGGCGAAGCTGAATCCGCAAGATGATCTGGACTACCTGGACATCCCGGCATTTCTGCGTCGTCAGGCCGATTGATGGAATGTATCAGGGGTATTAGGGTGATTGGTGTTCAGCAAAGGCATGGTCTGCTATTATCGCCAGCCTTTGTTGATACCAGTTCGCAATTTGCGCTGAAGCGGCCCAAGCCATGATTAAACAACGCACCCTGAAGAATATTATCCGTGCCACAGGTGTAGGCCTGCATTCCGGGGAGAAGGTTTACCTGACCCTCAAGCCTGCGCCTGTCGACACCGGCATTGTGTTTTGTCGTGCCGACCTGGACCCTGTGGTGCAGATTCCTGCTCGCGCGGAAAATGTTGGCGAAACCACGATGTCGACCACGTTGGTCAACGGTGACGTCAAAGTGGACACGGTGGAGCACTTGCTCTCGGCCATGGCTGGCCTGGGCATCGATAACGCCTACGTCGAGCTCTCCGCGTCCGAAGTCCCGATCATGGATGGCAGCGCCGGACCCTTCGTATTCCTGATTCAATCTGCTGGCCTCGAAGAACAGGACGCAGCTAAAAAGTTCATCCGCATCCTTCGTGAAGTGACCGTGGAAGATGGCGACAAGCGCGCCACTTTCGTGCCTTTCGATGGTTTTAAAGTGAGCTTCGAGATCGATTTCGATCACCCGGTTTTCCGTGACCGCACCCAGAGTGCAAGCGTGGACTTCTCCAGCACTTCGTTTGTAAAAGAAGTCAGCCGCGCCCGTACCTTTGGTTTCATGAGTGATATCGAGTACCTGCGCAAGCACAACCTCGCACTCGGCGGCAGCGTGGAAAACGCCATTGTGGTCGATTCGGATGGCGTACTGAACGAAGACGGTCTTCGCTACGAAGACGAATTCGTCAAGCACAAGATCCTGGATGCAATTGGTGACCTCTACCTGCTGGGCAACAGCCTGATAGGCGAGTTCAAGGGCTTCAAGTCGGGCCACGCACTGAACAACCAGCTACTGCGCAAGTTGATTGAGCAGAAAGATGCCTGGGAAGTTGTGACCTTCGAAGATGCCAGCACTGCACCGATCTCTTACATGCGTCCGGTCGCGGCCGTGTAATTACTCTCTCTTTCCTTTTGTTTTTGAAGGCCATCCCCCCGGATGGCCTTTTTTTATGCCGCAAGGTTCAGGCGCTACGCCGTGACATGTTGGAAACCACTCGGTTGCGGCCGCTGTACTTGGCTTGATACAGGGCTTTGTCAGCGTCGCTCACCCATTGCTCGAGGCTGATATCGGGATTGCCCGACCAGGTGTTGATGCCGATGCTCACCGTCAAGGGCGTGGCCTGTTCGCTGACGGACGGCAAGGCGGCGATGCAGGCGCGGATTTTTTCGGCGAGTACGGCGGCGCCGGCGCTGTCGGTCCCCGGCAGGATCACCGCGAACTCTTCGCCCCCATAGCGCGCCGCCAGGTCAGCCGGGCGCCCCGCACAAGCGCCAATGTTCTGCGCCACTACACGCAATGCCTGGTCCCCCAGCGGATGGCCAAAGCGGTCGTTGAACGACTTGAAGTGGTCGACATCGATCATCAGCAGTGACAGGGGCAGGTTGGCGCGCCGGGCCCGGGCCCACTCATTGTTCAGCACCTGGTCCAGGGTACGACGATTGGCCAGGCCGGTGAGGGCATCGACGGCCGCCAGGCGCGCCAACTCCTGCTCGGCATTCTGCCGGCGCCGCAGTTCGCGACACAGTTGCCAGGTCAGCCAGAACAGGGCGATGCACAGCGCCCCAGTGGCGCCGCTGATCAGCAGCGCCGTGCGTTGCCAGGCAGCAAAGACCTCATCGATGGACAGTGCCACAACCACGATCAGCGGCAGGTCGCCCACCTGGGAAAAGGTGTACAGCCGTTGCATCCGATCCACGCTGGACACGCTGCTGAAGCTGCCATTGCCTTCGCGCAGGATGCGCACGAAGTTGGGACGGTTACTGAAACTCTTGCCAATCAGGTCGTCTGCCAGGGGCGGCTGTTGGGCCAGCAGAACCCCATCGCGGCTGATCAGGTTGATCGAACCGTTGCGCCCGATATCCAGATTCTTGAACAGCTCATTGAAGTAGCTCAGGCGCATGGCTGCTTCGGCGACCCCGATGAACTGGCCATGCTCATCGCTGAGCCGTCGACTGAAGCTGATCCGCCAGTCGTGATCGGTGGTGCGCGCGCGGAACGGTGGGCTGATCATCATCCTCGGGTCCGGATTGTCGATGTGCGATCGAAAGTACTCGCGATCGGCGTAGTTGCCCGTACGGGGTACGATCGACGCCGAGTCAGCCAGCACATTGCCGCGCTTGTCCAGCAGCAGGATATCGCCCTTGTAGGGCGCGGCGGTGGCCCGGTCGAACAGCGCCAGATGGCGGATGGGCGCCGAAACGTCCTTCAGGTCGTCGCGTTGCGCCGCACTGATCAGTCCCTTGAGGGACAGGTCGTAGAGTTCGACGTTGCGCAATACATCAGCGTCGATCAGTTGCACGATGTTGTTCGCGGCACGGGTGGCAGCCTGTTCGGCAGCAGCGTGTTCACGGATCAACAGGTAGGTGACGATACTGAGAATGGCCACGACGATCAGCGAGCTGGCCAGGACCAACAGACGTTCCGGATTTGACGCGATTTTCCCTGTGCGGGGTGTCGCACGACTCACGCTCATGATTTTGATTTCTGCTACGTCGACATATTTAAGTCTAGTGTGGACGTGGGCTACAGAAATCGGTCACGCCTTCGCGCCTGTATAAATCCCGAATAAAAAAAAGGCCAGCAAAACATGCTGGCCTTTTGCTTATATCGGCTTAGAACACGTTGATCGGATAGTCGACGATCACCCGGTACTCATCGGTGTCGTTGTCCAGCGCGCCGTAGCCGTTGCCGCCGCGGTTGGTGGCCCATTGCAAGCGCACGGCCAGGTCCTTGGCGGTGCCGCCCTGCACCACATACTTGAGGTCGAGGTCTCGTTCCCAGTGCTTGGCATTCTTGCCGGCGGCGCTGTACCAGCTGGCATAGCCGCGGCTGGCCGGATCGACCTTGGTCAGGTCCAGCTCGCCCCGGGAGTAAGACAGTGCCGAGGTCAGGCCCGGCAGGCCGACGCCGGCAAAATCGTAGGCGTACTTGAGCTTCCAGGAGCGCTCGTTGGGACCGTTGAAGTCCGAGTACTGCTGGGAGTTATCCAGGTAGATGCTGTCGCCCTGGGCGATGTAGTCGAATGGCGTGTTGCCGTTGACCCGCTGGTAGGCGGCGGTGACGCTGTGGCTGCCCACGCCGACGGTGAAGTGCAGGCTGTAGGTGTTGTTGTCGATGTTGCCCAGCAGCGCCTGGCCAGTGTCCTGGGTGTGATAGAAGTGCAGGCCCGGATTGAGGCTGACCAGATCGTTGAGCGCGTAGGTGTAGTCCAGGTCGTAGTAGTACTGGTTCCAGATGTCCTTGAGCTCGGCGGCATAAAGGCTGCTGGTCAAGCCTGGAACACCGCTCCAGGCCACCCCGGTCCAATTCAGGTGCCGGCTTTCGTCAGCTTTTTGCAGGGTGCCGTAGGAGGTGCCGATGCGCTTGTGACCGCTCTGGTTGTAGGGCTTGGTGAAGCTGGCCTGACCGCCTTCGATCAACCAGCCGTCGAAGCTGTGGTTGGTCAGGCTGACGCCGCGGAAGGTCTGCGGCAGCATGCGGCTCATGCCGCCGGCGATTACCGGGTTGTTGAGGAACAGGTCGCCGGCCTTGAGCTCGGTGTCGAAGGCACGCATTTTCAAGGTGGCACCCGCGGTGGAGAACGAGCCGGGCGCCTTGTGCCGGCCACCTTCGCTGACGGGCAGGATGCTCGACTTGGTGGTGCCACCACCACCATCCAGCTTGAGGCCGAGCATAGCGTTGGCATCGATACCAAAGCCCACGGTGCCTTGGGTATAGCCGGACTCGAAGACACCGAGGAAACCCTGGCCCCATTCGATGTTGTCATTGTTCTGCTGCTGGCGATTGCGGTTCATGTAGTAGTTGCGGGCGTTGAGCTTGAGGCTCGAGCCGGCGACGAAGCCCTGGTTGTCGCTCTCTTCGCCAGCTTGGCCCAAGGCGGGAATAGTTGCAGCGATTGCAATGAATAGCGGGCTGATTCTCAGCGTGGTCCTGAACAACGTGTAGCTCCTTTGGTGAATGAACATGGTTTTTTATTGTGAACTCGGATGCTTCTTATTCTGGGTATGACGTATTTGCCATGGGTTTCTCCACAGCAAAAAAAAGCCGCTGAACTCAGCGGCTTTAAGACAACTTACTCCCGGATTGAAAGCAGAGAAGTTGTCGAGGGAAACAAGTCGGTAGCGCGGATCAACTGTCTTTCTGAGCGTCGCTCTTGCTGTGCTCGGCGGTGATCTTCTGGGCTTGCTGAGTGTTTTGCTGCTGGGCGGCCTGAGCAATCTGTGCTTGTTCGAACGCGGCGGCGCGTGCGGCATTTCTCGCCACGAATCCCTGGGATTCTTCGGCCATGGCCATTGGCGCCACGAACAGGGAAGACAAAACAAAGGCGCTGGCAATACCCATACTGTTGGACATTTCTGAAGACCTTCTTGCAGAGCAAGTTCAATTCGGTGCGACAAAAATATAACCATGAGGCTGCTGGAAAAAGAGCCGAACAGGATAAGGACTGTTACCAAAAAAACAACAGTAGACGCTGGCTTGCCAGCGAAAGCGTCATATCGTCTTGCACCGGATGTGTTGACGCCTTCGCCGGCAAGCCGGCTCCTAAAGAGTTCGAGAATCCCGAGTCACAGAGGCAGGTACAGGCCGAAGGTATTGATGCCCCGGTCACTGCGCACGAACACGTCGCCACCGTGCATCAGGGCGATGGCCTTGACGATGGCCAGCCCCAGACCGTGGTTGGCGCCGCTGTTGCTGCGGGATGCATCGACCCGGTAAAAGCGTTCGAACAAGCGAGGCAGGTGTTCACTGGCGATGCCTTGCCCCGGATTGCTGACGGCGATCGCCACTTGCTGCGCCTGCACTTCAATCCGCACCTGGATCACTTCCCCTGCCGCCGTGTGCTGCACGGCATTGCTCAGCAGGTTGATCAGGGCCCGGCGCAGGTGGGCAATCTCGATCCGCACCTGGGCATCGCCCTGGACCTCGACCCTGACTTGCGCGTCTTCGAGGATGAAGTCCAGGTAGTCCAGGGTCGTGGCCACTTCCGCCGCCAGGGAACTGGTGGTGAGTTTGGTGGCCTTGCTGCCCTGATCGGCGCTGGCCAGGAACAGCATGTCGTTGACGATGGAGCGCAGCCGTTCCAGCTCTTCAAGATTGGACTGCAGCACCTCGAAGTAATGCTCCGCCGAGCGGCCGCGGGTCAGGGCCACCTGGGTCTGGCCAATGAGGTTGGTCAGGGGCGAGCGCAGTTCATGGGCGACGTCGGCGTTGAACGACTCCAGGCGCGAATAGGCCTGCTCGACCCGTTCCAGGGTGGAGTTGAAGGAGTTGACGAACTGGCTCAGCTCCGGCGGCAGGGGCGAGAGCTGCAGGCGTCCGGAGAGACGGGGCGGAGCCAGGCGCTGGGCCTCTTGGGACAGCTTGATCAGCGGCTTGAGGCCGATCCGCGCCACCCAGTAACCCAGGGCCGAGGCCAGTAGTACACCGACGATGGCCAGGCCGATCAGGGCCATCAGCAACTGGTGCTGGGTCTGGTGGAAGGTATCGGTGTCGATGGCAATCAGGAAACGCAGGGCCGGGCGCTGTTCCTTGGCCGGCAACTGGCTGACCAGCACCTTCAGTGGGTAGGGATGATCGCTCAGGATCAGGTCGCGCATGCCCAGCGGACCTTGGGCAAATGCGCGTATCTGTGGGTCCGGGTTGCCGTATTCATAACCGGGGTCGCCGCTCACTGCCCAGAAGCGAATGCGCTTGTCTTCCTCGCTGAGCAGCTTGAGCTTGGCGTTGATCTTGGCCCAGTGCTCGGGGGTGCCGTAACGGTTCAAGGCCGACTCCAGCACGCTGTAGCGCGCATCCAGCTCGGCTTCCGGCAGCAGGCCCAGGCCCTTGTCCACCTGTTGATAGAGGGCGCCGCCAATCAGCAGGAAGATCAGCAGTGCCACCAGGGTGAACAGCCCGCTCAGGCGCAGGGCAATGGAGTTACTCGGCACTGCGGCTCTCCAGCACATAACCCATGCCGCGGATGGTGTGCAGCAGCTTGTGTTCGAAAGGGCCATCGAGTTTGGCCCGCAGGCGCTTGATCGCCACTTCGACGACATTGGCGTCGCTGTCGAAATTGATGTCCCAGACCATTTCGGCAATCGAGGTCTTGGACAGGATCTCGCCCTGGCGCCGGGCCAGCACGCTGAGCAGCGAGAACTCCTTGGCGGTCAGGTCCAGGCGAGTGCCGGCGCGGTTGGCCTTGCGGCTGATGAGGTCGATCCACAGGTCGGCGATGCTGATCTGCACTGGCTCGTGACCGCCGCTGCGACGGGTCAGGGCCTGCAGGCGGGCCACCAGTTCAAGGAAGGAAAAGGGCTTGCCCAGGTAGTCGTCGGCGCCATCGCGCAAGC
>NZ_MOAK01000043.1:118171-134405 GCF_003732485.1 Pseudomonas protegens | reverse complement strand
CTGCTTGCGCGCCCGCAGGGCCCGCAGCACGCCAAAGCCGTCCAGGCCGGGGAGCATCACATCCAGCACGATCACCGCATAATCGCTTTCCAGAGCCAGGTGCAGGCCCTCGACGCCATCCCGGGCCAGGTCGACGGTGTAGCCCTGTTCGGTCAACCCGCGATGCAGGTAGTCCGCGGTTTTTTCTTCGTCTTCGATAATCAGAACGCGCATGACCCGCCTCAGGTGTTGGTGGCCGGCGAAAGGGCCGGCTGGGGCCGGTGGAACAGCCGCTCGAGCCACAAGTATATGACCGGCGTGGTGAACAGCGTCAGGGCCTGGCTCACCAGCAACCCGCCGACCACGGCGATGCCCAGGGGCTGGCGCAGTTCGGCGCCGGTGCCATAGCCGAGCATCAGCGGCAGGGCGCCGAGCAGCGCGGCCAGGGTGGTCATGATGATGGGCCGGAAACGGGTGATACAGGCCTGGTAGATCGCTTCTTCAGGAGGCAGGCCACGGTTGCGCTGGGCCTCCAGGGCGAAGTCGATCATCAGGATGCCGTTTTTCTTGACGATGCCGATCAGCAGCACCAGGCCGATCAACGCCATGATGGAAAAATCCTGGCCACAGAGCCAGAGCATCAACAAGGCGCCGAGCCCGGCCGAAGGCAGGGTGGAAATGATCGTCAGCGGATGCACGAAGCTTTCGTACAACACCCCGAGAATGATGTAGACCGCCACCAGCGCGGCAAGAATCAGGTACGGCTGGCTGGCCAGGGAACTCTGGAAGGCCTGGGCCGCGCCCTGGAAGTTGCCGCTGATGGCCGCCGGCATGCCGATCTCGCTCTTGGCCTGGTCAAGCAGGATCACTGCGTCCCCCAGCGCCACGCCGGGGGCCAGGTTGAACGACAGATTGGCCGCTGGAAACATGCCGTCGTGGGCGATCGACAAAGGACCGATGCTGGGGGCATCGAAGCGTGCCAGGGCCGACAGCGGAACCATTTCCCCGGTCAGCGGCGAGCGCAGGTAGAAGTAGTTGAGGCTCTCGGCCTTGCCCCGTTGCTGAGTGTCGAGTTCGAGGATCACGTTGTACTGGTTGATCTCGGTCTGGAATTCATTGATCTGACGTTGGCCGAAGGCGTCGTACAGCGCCTCGTCGACATCGCTGGCGGTGAGGCCGAAGCGTGCGGCGGCGGTCCGATCGATGTTGATGTGGGTAATGCTGCCGCCCAGTTGCAGGTCGTTGGAAATATCGCGGAACGCCGGGTTGCTGCGCAGCTTCTCGGTCAGGCGCTGGGTCCAGGTACTCAGGGTCGGGCCGTCGTTGCTTTTGAGCACGTACTGGTATTGGGCACGGCTGGGACCAGAGCTGAGGTTGATGTCCTGGCCGGCCCGCAGGTAGAGAACGATGCCGGGCACCTGCATCAGTTGCGGACGGATGCGGTCGATGAAGGCGCTGGCGGAAACATCCCGGTCGCCACGTTTTTTCAGTGAGATCCAGAAGCGGCCGTTGGCGATGGTCTGGTTGCTGCCGGAGACACCCACGGAGTGGGAGAAGGCTTGCACCGCCGGGTCGGCGGCGACGATCTCGGCCAGGGCCTGGTGTTTTTTCACCATGTCCGGGTAGGAAATGTCCGCCACCGCTTCGGTAGTGCCGAGCACGAAGCCGGTGTCCTGCACCGGGAAGAAGCCCTTGGGGATCAGGATATAGCCGGCAATGGCCATGCCCAGGGTCAGGACGAAAATCCCCAGCATCAGTTTCTGATGGGCCAGGGCCTTGCGCAGGCCGCGTTCATAGAACGCCAGCAGGCGCTCGCCGAAGCCCGGCCGGGCATGGGCCGGGTGCACCGGGGTGCGCATGAACAGGGCCGCCAGGGTGGGCGCCAGGGTCAGCGAAACCACCACCGAAATCATGATGGTGGAGGTGGCGGTCAGGGCGAACTCCTTGAACAGACGGCCCACTACACCGCCCATGAACAGCAGGGGAATGAACGCCGCCACCAGGGAAAAGCTGATGGAGACCACGGTGAAGCCAATCTCGCCGGCGCCCTTGATCGCCGCCTCGCGCATGCCGTCGCCGGCCTCCAGGTGACGGTGGATGTTCTCCACCACCACGATGGCATCGTCCACCACAAAGCCCACGGCAATGACGATGGCCACCAGGGTCAGGTTGTTCAGGCTGAAACCCATCATGTACATCAGGGCGAAGCTGGCGGTCAGCGATACCCCGAGCACCGCGGAGACGATCAGGGTCGCCGACCACTGGCGCAGGAACAGCGCCATCACTGCCACCACCAGCAGCACGGCGATCAGCAGAGTGATCTCCACCTCGTGCAGCGAGGCCCGGATGGTCTGGGTACGGTCCACCAGCACCTTGACCTGTACCGACGCCGGCAGCATGGCCTCAAGGCCCGGCAGCGCGGCCTGGATACGGTCCACGGTGTCGACGATATTGGCCCCGGGCTGGCGCGAGATCACCAGATTGACTCCCGGCTGGTCGCCGGACCAGGCCTGGACGTAGGCGTCTTCCGAGCCGTTGACCACCCGCGCCACGTCCTGCAGGTGCACCGGTGCACCGTCCTTGTAGGAAACGATCAGCTGGCCGTATTCCTCGGGATGGAACAGCTGGTCGTTGGTGGACAGGGTGGAGATGCTCGACTCGCCATACAGCGCGCCCTTGGCCAGGTTGAGGCTGGTCTGCTGGATCGCCAGGCGGATGTCGGCCAGGGTCAGGCCGATGGCCGCCAGCTTGTCTGCCGAAGCCTGGACTCGGATGGCCGGGCGCTGCTGGCCAGTGATGTTGATCTGGCCAACGCCGTCGATCTGGCTGATCTGCCGGGCCAGCAGGGTTTCCGCGTAGTCGCTCAGTTCGGTACCGGGCATCTGCGTCGAGCTGATGCTGAGGATCAGCACCGGGCTGTCCGCCGGGTTGACCTTCTTCCAGGTCGGCAGGGTCGGCATGTCCTTGGGCAGCTTGCCGGCGGCGGTGTTGATGGCCGCCTGGACTTCCTGGGCGGCGGTATCGATGCTCTTGTTCAAGGTGAACTGCAGGGTCAGCAGGGACGAGCCCAGGGCGCTGCTGGAGGTCATCTGGGTCATGCCGGGAATGGCGCTGAACTGCACCTCAAGCGGCGTGGCCACCGAGGACGCCATGGTGTCCGGGCTGGCCCCGGGCAGGGCGGCGGACACCTGGATGGTGGGAAATTCGGCCTCCGGCAGCGGCGCCACCGGCAGGCGCGGAAATGCGATCAGCCCCAGCAGCACCAGCGCAAACGTCAGCAACACGGTGGCGACCGGATGGTCGATGCACCAGGCGGACACCGAGCCACGGTCCTTCATGGCTTGGACTCCGAAGCCTGCACCAGGGGGGGCGGGTCGCTCAGTACCTGGACCTGGGAGCCGGGCTTGAGCCGCGACTGGCCGTCACTGACCAGCACGTCTCCGGCCTGGACGCCGGAGATGATGTTCAGGCCACTGTCCTGATACACCACCTGCACCGGCACGCTTTCCACTTGCTGGCCTTTGACCCTGAACACGAAGTGCTGATCCAGGCCGCGCTGGACCACGGTAGGCGGCACAGTAAGCGCGGCCTGGTCCAGCGCCGTCTGGATCTTCACGGTCACCAATTGTCCGGGCCAGAGCTTTTGCTGAGCGTTGTCGAACTCGGCCTTGACGCGAATGGTGCCGGTACCGGCATTGATCTGGTTGTCGATCAGCGTCAGGTGGCCGTTGCCCAGCAGAGCGCCGGGGCTGTTGCTGTCGGCGCCCAGGTAGGCCTGGACCGCCGCAGGCTCCGGGGCGCGGATCAGTTGCTGCAAGGTCGGCAGCATTTGCTGGGGCAGGGAGAACTCCACGGCGATGGGGTCAATCTGGGTCACCGAAAACAGGCCCTGGGTGTCGGTCATGCGCAGGAAGTTGCCTTCATCCACGGTACGAATACCCACCCGACCGGTGACGGGAGAGCGGATCTGGGTGTAGGAGAGTTGTACCTGGGTGGCGTCGATGGCGGCCTGGTTGCCCTGGGCCGTGGCATTGAGCTGATTGACCAGGGCCACCTGCTGGTCGTACGTCTGCTTCGATATACCGTCATCCACCGACAGCAGCTTGTAGCGCTTGAGATTGATCTGCGCCACCTGCAACTGGGCCTGATTCTGTGCCAGCTGGGCCCGGGCCTGATCCAGGTTGGCGCGGATCGAACGGTCATCGAGAGTGGCCAGCAGGTCGCCCGCCTTCACCAGCTGTCCTTCCTTGACCAGCAATCGGGTGAGGATGCCGTCCACCTGGGGGCGGATGATCACGCTGTGCAGCGACAGCACTGAACCTATGCCGCTGGTGTAGCGCGGTACGTCCTGCTGGATCACGTGCACCACCCGCACCGGTATCGCCGTGGGCGCGGCCAGCCTGGGGCTCGCGGGTTTGTTGAGGAACCAGATCGCAGCGGCGGCGATGGCCAGGAGAAGCGTTGCGGTCACGACGGTTTTCTTGGCAATGGGCATGGAGGTAGGGCGCCGGGCAGTGATGTCGGAAGGATGGCCATGATCTGTGCACAGTTATAGTCCGCTAACCCGGTCAGCAGGGTGACGGCCAGCTGTCAGCGCTGTCAGAAAAGTATCGGTCAGCCCTTGTGGCCCAGGTCAAAGATTGCAGGCACACAGGTATACTGCCGGCCACTGTGGCCCGTCCCTCGGCCCGGATTTTCTTTCTCTCCTGGAGTTTCCATGACTTCCCCTGCACAACCTGCTGCGGATGACGCCCTGAGCGTTGATCCTGCGGCCGAGCCGGCCACCCCTGAAACCGAGGGCAAGGCTGCGATCCCGGCGTTCAAGTTTCCCTTCAAACCGTCCGAATTCGCCGCGGCAAAAAACGCTCAGCAGCCCTGGTACAAGAACGGCGCCAGCAATGGCCACACCAAGACCCCCGGCGCAGCGCCTCCCGGCACTCGGCGCTCCATGGGCAAACGTTGATATCGCCGACAATCGAAGACATTGCCTCGATTTGCGCTTTTTAATCGCAATGATGGCTAATTGCTTTAAACCTGAGCTGGATCAGTATTTGTGGCATCAGTGCGCTTAGAGTCAGCAGCCCTGCCGACTCCTCCTAACAATTACGAGCGCGCTTCCCATGAAGATCAACCTTCCGGTTACTGGGCGAAACGTGGACTTTGCCCCTGATGCGAACATCCTCTCGACCACCGATCTGACCAGCGCGATCACCTACGCCAATCCTGATTTCATCGAGATCAGCGGCTACAGCCGCGAGGAGTTGCTGGGCTCGCCTCACCACCTGATGCGCCATCCGGACATGCCTGCGGCGGCGTTCGGCCACATGTGGCGCACCCTCAAGCGCGGTCGTTCGTGGATGGGCCTGGTGAAGAATCGTTGCAAGAACGGCGATCACTACTGGGTCAGCGCTTACGTCACGCCGGTGACCCGCGACGGGCAGGCGGTGGAATACCAGTCGGTACGCACCAAGCCCAGTGCACAGCAGATCGAGGCTGCGGAACGGGCTTATGCCCGACTCAACGGCGCGGGGCCTTCCTGGTGGAGCCTGTTGCCGGTCATGAGTCTGCGTCTGCGTCTGTGGGCATCGATCAGCGCCGGTTTCATCGGCACGTATGGTGTTTCGGTGTGGTTGCTGCCCGAATCCTGGATGGTCCAGGGGACGGTGATGGCCATGGGCTGGTGCCTGAGCCTGGTCGCGGTCGGTGCGCAGCTGCGGCCACTGGATCGGCTGACCGAGCGGGCACGGCAGGTCGGCGACAACCCGTTGAGCCAGGGCATCTACACCGGTCGCGGCGATGAGTTCGGGCGTATCGAGTTCGCCTTGCAGATGCTTGAAGCCCAGGTTGGGGCGGTTGTGGGGCGGATCGGCGATGCGTCCCAGCGACTGGCCGGGCATGCTGCGGAGCTGGTTGAACATCTGCACAGCAGCCACAACAGCACCTTGGAGCAGCAGGCGGAAACCGATCAGGTGGCGGCCGCCATTCACCAGATGGCCGCCAGCGTGGCGCAAGTCGCCACCCATGCCCAGCAGGCATCGGTGGCTGCGGATCAGGCCGAATGCGAAACCCGCGAGGGTCATCTATTGGTGGGTGAAAGCCGCAGCGCGGTGTTGCGTCTGGCCAGTGAGCTGGAGCGGGCCACCGAGGTCATTCATCAGCTGGAGGGCCACAGTGCGGATATTTCCGGAGTGCTGGAGGTGATCCGCAGCATCGCCGAGCAAACCAACCTGCTGGCCCTGAACGCTGCGATCGAAGCGGCGCGGGCCGGGGAGCAGGGACGCGGCTTTGCCGTGGTAGCCGATGAGGTGCGCGGGCTGGCCCAGCGGACCCAGGATTCCACCAACGAAATCCAGCGCATGATCAGCACCCTGCAAAATGCGGCGCGCCATGCCGTGGAGGCCATGCAGCACAGCAGTCAGCATGTGGAAAGCAGCGTCGATCAGGCTCAGCGCGCCGCGGTGGCCCTGGATGGCATCAGTCAGCGGGTCAACCAGATCACCGAAATGAGCCTGCAGATTGCCGCGGCGGTGGAGGAGCAGAGCGCAGTGAGTGAAGACATCAACCGCAACATCATCGGTATTCGCAATGCCTGTGAAGTGACGGTCAGTGCCGGCCAGCTCAGTCATGTCAACTCGGGCGACGTGGCCGGGCTGGCGGGGGACCTGCGGCAACTGGCCCAGGAGTTCTGGCACAAGCGTGGATAGGCCGGTTTGCGGAGCGCCGGTTCGCCGGCTCCTGCGGGGTCAGGCGGCGCGCAGCGAGATGAAGGCATAGTCCAGGCCGGCTTCGCTGACCACCAGGGCGCCGGCAGCCTGGACCTGGCCGGCGATGTCATTCCCGGACAGGTGAAAGTGCCAGGGCTGATTCGATGCCGCGGGTGGTGCTGCCTGAACCTGATCGATGGCCTTGGCCAGGGCATTGATGTCGGGCAAGTACGCGGTGAAACCGTCGCCCTTGAGGGCTGTGGTGCGAATGCCCAGCAGGGCGCAGATGGCTTCCTTGGTGTGGATATCGTCGCGATCGGCCTGGCGCGAGCGGCCGATCAGCTCGGCCAGTTCCCTATCCACCAGTTCTCCCCCCAGGATCAGCTGCGGCCCCTGTTCCCAGGATTCCGGCGGGCACTCCTTGGCCAGTGGGTTGAGGGGGATATGGGGGTTGATCTCCATGGGGTAGATGCGGCACACCAGCGGGCGACGCTCATAGATGCGGCACAACTGGTCTTCGTCAAGATTCCGGCAGGGGCCGACGTTGTAGGCGGCAAAGGTGATCGCCACGTAGGCTTCGGTACTGCCACTGGTGACCCGGCAGGAGCGGCGCTCGGCGTGTTCGCGCTGTTGCGCCGGCAGCCCCAGACCATTGCCGAGGAAGGCCTCCACCAGAACGATCACCTGACCGCCGTCGGCGGCCCAGGCCCGGGCTTCCGTGAGGGTCAGGGGCACATGGTGATCATTGCAGCACTTGCCGCAACCAACGCAGGAAAACCGAGTATTCATGGAGCGAGCAAACCGTTCTGGGTCGACAGGGATAGCGCCATAAATACTGTTATTGGCGCGGCCAAGGGCCGTATGGAAGCAAGTTGCACGCCAGCTGTCGGGTCTTGATGGCTGCCGCCTAAGGCATGACTTCGCGACGCACGATATGCATGCCGGCGCTTTCATACAAGCGCCGTGCCCGCAGGTTGTCTTCCAGTACCCTGAGATCGACAAAGCCTTCCTTGCGTTCGGCGAACATCACGAAGGCCTGCAACAGCAGGGCGCGGCCCAGTCCTTGACCACGGGCCCGAGGGTGCACCACCAGATCCTTGATATAGGCGCTGGTCCAGCACTGGGCCACTGCTACCACGCCCTCAGTGTCCTGCACCACCAGGCACAGGCGGGGGTCGTACTCGGCATCGGTTTCGAAGGCCCGGCGCCAGTCTTCCAGGGGCGGCACCTGGCCGCCGCCGTCCTGGTAGCCCAGGTGCATCAGTTGATGCACGGCCTCGGCCAGTTCCGGGCGATAGTGTTGCACAGTGATGCCCGCCGGCCACTGCGGGGGGAGCTGCGGGACGCTGAGATCACGGCGCAACAGCAGGCAGTGGATCTCGCTCATGGCTCAGGCGGCCTGGCTGGCGATGGCCTTGGCGGCGTCGATCAGGCAGCGGGTCAGTTCCGGCGAGGAAAACTTGGTGAGTACCGCATTGGCTCCGGCCAGGCGCGCTTTTTCGCTGTTCATGGCGCTGTCCAGCGAGGTGTGCAGCAACACATACAGATGGGCGAAGTCCGGGGTTTCCCGCAGGGTCCGGGTCAGGGCATAGCCATCCATTTCGGACATCTCGATGTCCGAGACGATCAGGTTGATCTCGTTGGCCGTGCCTTGCAGCTCCAGCAGGCAGTCGATGGCCTCTTTGGCGCTGCGGGCGGTGTGACATTGCAGGCCGAGGTTGCGCAGGGTGTGCACCGATTGCTGCAGCGCGACCTGGCTGTCGTCCACCACCAGGATGCGCGCATTGCCCAGGGCTTCGGCGTCTTCCATGCTCAGTTCGGTGGGCGCCATCTCGATCTGTGCCGGGGCGATGCCGTGGATCACTTTCTCGATATCCAGCACCTGCACCAGCGTGCCGTCCACCTGGGTTACCCCGGTGATGTAGGACTTGATACCGCCGGAACCAAAGGGTGGCGGGCGGATATCGGTGGTCAGGCAATGGACGATCTTGCTCACCGCCTGTACGTGCAGGCCCTGTTTGGAACGGCTGACGTCGGTGACGATCAGGCAGCCGCTGTCCGGGTCTGCCAAGGGGCGTTCGCCGATGGCCCGGCTGAGGTCGATCACCGACAGGGAGTTGCCCCGCAAGGTGGCGATGCCTTTCACGTGAGGGTGGGATTCCGGCAGCTTGGTCAGCGGCGGGCAGGGGATGATTTCACTGACTTTAAGCAGGTTGATTGCCATCAGCTTGCCGCTGCGCAAGGTAAACAGCAGAAGCGAAAGCGAGTCTGCGCGGGCTTTGTTGGAGGACATAAAAACCTTCTCTGGAAAAAATTGGCTTGTGGCTCGACCCACGGATAACCCTTGATAACGGGTTATCGACGTATTCAGGGCGGGCTTTAGCGGCGAGGCCGCTTTCCGTCGGCTGACGCGCAGGTCCCTGGATTGACGGCGTGCCTTTTGCTGGCAAGCCGGCTCCTACGAGCCGGCCCCTGGCGTCTACCGCAGGCCCAGGCGTTTGGCCAGACGGCTGAGGTTGGCCCTGTCCAAGCCTAGCTCACGGGCGGCGCTGGCCCAGTTGTGCTGGTGCCGTTCAAGGCAGGCGTTGATCAGTTGGCGCTGATAGTGCTCGGTGGCCTGGCGCAGGTCGCCGTTGGCGAGCGCCAGGGGCGTGCTTTCTAGGGCTTGCTCAGGCACCGCAGACGCCTTTTCGCTGACCCGGGGCAGGTCCAGGTCCGTTGCATCCAGGCTGAGGATCTTCGGCCGCTCACGGCAGTTGCCCAAGGCCTTGAGGGCGCTGCGGCCTATCAAGTGTTCGAGCTCGCGGACGTTGCCCGGCCAACTGTAGGCCAGCAGCGCCTGTTGCGCATCGGCGCTCAGGCGCAGGCTGCCCAGGCCCATGCGCGAACGGTTCTGTTCCAGAAAGTAGCCGCTGAGCAGCAACACGTCCCGACCACGGTCCCGCAGGGCCGGCACCCGCAGCGGGTAAACACTGAGGCGATGGTAGAAATCGGCGCGATAGCGACCGTTACGTACCTCCTCTGCCAGATCGCGGTTGGTGGCGGCGATCAGGCGCACGTCCACCTGATGTTCCTTGTCCGAGCCCAGGCGCTGCAATTGACCGCTTTGCAGCACCCGCAGCAGCTTGGCCTGGACCGTCAGCGACAGCTCGCCGACTTCATCGAGAAACAGGGTGCCGCCATTGGCCAGTTCGAATTTACCCCGACGATCCTGAGTGGCCCCGGTAAAGGCGCCGCGCACATGGCCGAACAGCTCGCTCTCCACCAGGGTGTCGGGCAGGGCCGCGCAGTTGAGGCTGATGATCGGTTGCTCAGCTCGGGGCGAGGCCGCGTGAATGGCCTGGGCCACCAACTCCTTGCCAACGCCGGTTTCACCGGTGATCAGCACGGTCAGGTCGCTGCCGCCCACCAGGCTGATCTCTTCCAGCAAACGCTTGTGGGCCTTGCTCTGGCCGATCATTTCGCGGTTCTGTCCGCTGGCCTGGCGAAAGACCTCGGCCCGTTGATGCTCGTTTTCGGCGCGCAGTGCCAGGCGCTCGATGCGTTCGGCGGCGCTGACGGTGGCCGCAGCGAGGCTGGCGAAGGCTTGCAGGGCGTCCAGCTCGATAGGCTCGAAGCGTTGCGGGTCGAGCGCGTCGAGAGTCAGCAGGCCCCAGGGGCGCTCATCGATGAACAGCGGACAGCCCATGCAGTCATGGACTTCCAGGTGATCGTCGAGACCTTCCACCAGGCCGTCATAGGGATCGGGAAGTTCACTGTCGCTGGCAAAACGGGTCGGGCCCGGACTGCCGAGTAGGGCGGCAAAGCGCGGGTGTTCGCTGACCTTGAAGCGGCGGCCCAGGGTATCGGTACTCAGGCCGTTGACCGCCAGCGGCACCAGCCATTCGCCATCCAGGCGCAGCAGTGCAGTGGCATCGCAGGGCAGCAGGGCGCGCAGGGCTTCCAGCAGGCGGCGGTAACGTTCGCCCTCGGGCAGTTCCCGGGACAGATCGGTCACCAGGGGCAGTAGGGTCGTGAGTAGGGATTTTGCAGTCATAAGGACTCCATGTTGTCCTAATGACTATAAATGCATGTGTGTCTTTATGACTATTTATATTTCAAGCTATTGATTTTAAACGATTTAATTTGTGGCATGAAAACTGATTAGACAAGGGCAACCTGCAAGCAGTCAAAAAGTCCAGGAGTTGTCCCTATGCTAAGCGTTCAAGATCGCGCCATCATCAAATCCACTGTGCCGCTGCTGGAAAGCGGTGGCGAAGCCCTGATTACTCATTTCTACCGGATGATGCTTTCCGAGTACCCCGAGGTGCGTCCACTGTTCAACCAGGCACACCAGGCCAGCGGTGATCAGCCCCGGGCCCTGGCCAACGGGGTACTGATGTATGCCCGGCATATCGACCAGTTGGATCAACTGGGCGACCTGGTGGCCAAGATCATCAACAAGCATGTGGCCCTGCAGATACTGCCGGAGCATTACCCCATCGTGGGCACCTGCCTGTTGCGGGCCATCTCGGAAGTGCTGGGCAGCGAGATTGCCACTCCCGAGGTGATCAATGCCTGGGGTGAGGCCTATAACCAGCTGGCGGATATCCTGATCGGCGCCGAGGCGGCCATCTACGACGAGAAGGCCCAGGCACCTGGTGGCTGGCGGGGTGCGCGGGAATTCACATTGGTGGATAAGGTTGAGGAGAGCGCGGAAATCACCTCCTTCTACTTCGAGCCGCTGGACCAGGGGCCGATCCTCGCCGCCGAGCCAGGGCAGTACATCGGCTTGCAGCTCTTTATAGAGGGCGCGGAAGTACGCCGCAATTATTCCCTGTCGGCGCTTGCCAGCCAGGGCCAGTACCGCATCAGCGTCAAGCGCGAGGCCGGAGGCGTGGCGTCCAACTACCTGCATGACCAGTGCCCGGTGGGCGCGCGCATCATGCTGTTTCCGCCGGCGGGTGAGTTCACCCTGGTGGCCAGCGACAAGCCTCTGGTGCTGATCAGCGGCGGCGTCGGTATTACCCCGACCCTGCCGATGCTGGAGGCAGCGCTGGCTACCGAACGCCCGGTGCATTTCATTCACTGTGCACGCAACGGCCAGGTGCATGCGTTCCGCCACTGGGTCGACGAGTTGGCGCAACGTTATCCACAGCTCAAGCGTTTCTACTGCTACGCCGAGGACGATGGCGTCAGCCCCGCGGCGGACAAACTGGGGCTGCTGACTCGGGAGCAGTTGGCCGACTGGTTGCCGGAGCAGCGTGATCTGGATGCCTATTTCCTCGGACCCAAGGGTTTCATGGCGGCCATCAAGCGCCACCTGAAGGCCCTGGGCATCCCCGAGCAACAAAGTCGCTATGAGTTCTTCGGCCCGGCGGCGGCCCTGGAATAATCCAAACACCGGCTCCTGCCTGTAGGAGCCGGCTTGCCGGCGAAGACGCCCGTGACTCTAGCGCTATCTGCACCGATGCCTTCGCTGGCAAGCCAGCTCCTACACGAGCCCGCTCCTGTTCAAGCCAGCCCTGCAATGGGGCTGGGTTGTTAATCCTTGCTTAACCTGCCTGTCGTTAATTCCCCTCGATGCCGACATGGCGTAGCCATGCCGGCCCTTTCATTGTGCGTCCCCCAGGCCCGTGAACCTTGGGTATTGCCTTCGATGCAATGCATTCAAAGGTCATGATCAGCGTGTAGACTTCCGGGCACCCGATGGCAATCAGATCAACTTCGCAATTCAACCGCAGGCTGCCGTGACCAGCAGTGGCGGCCCAGTTGGATAGACAACAGAAAAAAGGAATAGGGATGAGTGACGACAGACTGCGTTTGGGACGTGAACGGCGCTTCCTGGTGCTGCTGGGGGTTATCTGCCTGGCGCTGATCGGTGGGGCCCTGTACATGCAGGTGGTATTGGGCGAAGCGCCTTGCCCACTGTGCATCCTGCAGCGCTACGCTTTGCTGCTGATTGCACTGTTCGCCTTCATCGGCGCGGCCCTGAGCTCGCGACGGGGCATCACCCTCATGGAGATCCTGGTGGTCATCAGTGCCATCGCCGGCGCGGGAGTGGCCGGGCACCATGTGTACACCC
Organism: Pseudomonas protegens; assembly: GCF_003732485.1. GTDB lineage: Bacteria > Pseudomonadota > Gammaproteobacteria > Pseudomonadales > Pseudomonadaceae > Aquipseudomonas > Aquipseudomonas protegens_B. The sequence goes on along the minus strand of NZ_MOAK01000043.1, from coordinate 121,658 downwards.
AGTTCTATCCGGTGGTGAGCTGTGGCATTGACGTGCTGCAGCCAATTGTCGACAGCCTGCCCTTGGCGACGATCTTTCCCCTGGGCTTTCAGGTAGATGGCTTCTGCTCCACACCGTATCCGCCGATCCTTGGGCTGTCCCTGGCCCAGTGGGCACTGCTGGCGTTCGTGCTGACGGTGATCCTGGTGCCGCTGGGCATTGTTCGCAACCGCAAGAAAACCTACTGATCTACCCGGAAAAGCCCCGGTCTCCCAACAGAGGCCGGGGCTTTTTCATGCCGTTCATTCGACAGCTGAAAAGTCCGTGATTTGCGGCAAGCCGGGGTGCGGCAAAAGTGCGACATGTTGTCACACTGTCGCGGTCGCAGAGGGGCGGTCGGGGGCTTGCAACAGACTGCATTCCGAGCAACTGGTTCCACACAAGTCTGTCAGTTTGTGTAAGCCGCGCTATTGGGAAAAACCCATAGCCTGCTATCTATACAATTCTTCACAGACCCCGTTTTACAAGGGGTGAAGCCATACGAAAGACGGCTTTCAGGGGCGGGTAGCGGTCCGGCGGCGGGGCCTTGTGGAGTCTCTTTTCGGGCTTTTTGTTGATAATGAAAATCGTTATGATTGAGATCCTTCGCAACAATCGTGAACGATTGTTGCGCTCAGAGATAAAAATTATTTCGGGATAAGACATGGTTTATAAAACGCGACATATCTACAATCGCCCGCACTGAATTTCCGACGCTGCTCATCCCTGAGCACACGAGGACGGTCGAGGGGCGGATAGAGCGCTCCATGCGACTGCGGGTGTCGGCGCCTTCCAAACTTCCGCACCAAATGGAATTGGTCTGTAACAAGGCCTTTGACCACGAGATCGAATAAGAACCACTGCTAGCCCGGGATGTGTCGTTGAGCGTTTAACCCAACGGGCAGGCCCTTATTCAATTGAAGAAAAATGCCAACCCTTGGCAGGGTGAAGTGTTGGCGATCAAAACCCAACTGCATTGCGCAAGCTGCTTTAGAGGTCGTGAGATGAGTAAAAACAGGTACCCCAGATTACTAGGCTTATTGCCGCTGCTCGGCATGTTGATGCTGGGAGGCTGCAAATGGACCTTGCTCGATCCCAAGGGTCAGGTCGGTCTGGATGAACGAAACCTGATCATCACGGCAACCATTCTGATGCTGCTGGTGGTTGTGCCGGTCATCATCATGACCTTCGCCTTCGCCTGGAAATACCGCGCCTCGAACAAGGATGCGACCTACGCGCCGAAGTGGTCCCACTCCACCAAGATCGAAATCGCGGTGTGGCTGGTTCCGGTGCTGATCATCATTGCCCTGGGTTATGTCACCTACAAGTCGACCCACGCCCTGGACCCGTACCGTCCGCTGGAGTCCGACGTCAAGCCGGTCACCATTGAAGTGGTCGCCATGGACTGGAAGTGGCTGTTCATCTATCCCGACCAAGGGATCGCCACCGTCAACAAGATCGTTTTCCCGGCCCATACCCCGGTGAACTTCCGCGTGACCTCCGACACCGTGATGAATTCGTTCTTCATCCCGGGCCTGGGCGGCCAGATCTACGCGATGGCGGGCATGACCACCAAGCTGCACCTGATTGCCAACCAGAACACCGAACTTGAAGGTATCTCCGCCAACTACAGCGGCGCGGGCTTTACCGGCATGAAATTCAAAGCGATCGCAACCAGTCAGGAAGATTTCGACGCCTGGGTAAACGAAGTCAAGAAGGCACCTAAACAGCTGGACACCGCTGAATACGAAGCCCTTTCCAAGGCGAGCCAGAACAATCCTGTAGAGCTCTACTCCGCGTACGCGCCGAACCTGTTCCAGACCATCATCGACAAGTATGAAGGCATGAAACCGGGCCAGCCGCTCAAGCACGAGAAGAAAGAAAAGGAAGTGGCCGCAACCGAAGGGATGGACGTGAGTTCGCATTCAGCTGCCGGGGCAGAGGAGTAAACGATGTTTGGTAAATTAAGTCTGGAAGCGATTCCGTTCCACGAGCCGATTGTCATGGTGACCATTGCCATGATCGCGCTCGGTGGTCTGGCGCTGTTCGCGGCAATCACCTACTTCAAGAAGTGGACCTACCTGTGGACCGAGTGGCTGACGTCCGTCGACCACAAGAAAATCGGTGTGATGTACATCATCGTCGCCATGGTCATGCTGCTGCGTGGCTTCGCCGACGCCATCATGATGCGTACCCAGCTGGCCATGGCCACCGAGGGGTCGCCTGGCTACCTGCCACCTGAACACTATGACCAGATCTTCACCGCCCACGGTGTGATCATGATCATCTTCATGGCGATGCCATTCTTCACCGGCCTGATGAACCTTGTCGTGCCGCTGCAGATCGGCGCGCGTGACGTGGCCTATCCGTTCCTCAACTCCCTGAGCTTCTGGCTGCTGGTATCGGGCGTGGTGCTGATCAACCTGTCCCTGGGCGTTGGCGAATTCGCCAAGACCGGCTGGGTTGCCTATCCGCCGCTGTCGGGCCTGCAATACAGTCCGGGCGTGGGTGTGGACTACTACATCTGGGCGCTACAGCTATCGGGTCTGGGGACAACGCTGACGGGGGTCAACTTTCTGGCCACCGTGCTGAAAATGCGTACCCCGGGCATGAAGATGATGGACATGCCGATCTTCACCTGGACCTGCACCTGGGCCAACGTGCTGATCGTGGCTTCGTTCCCGATCCTCACCGCTACCCTGGCACTGCTGACGCTTGACCGTTACATGGATTTCCACATTTTCACCAATGAACTTGGTGGCAATCCAATGATGTACGTGAACCTGTTCTGGGCCTGGGGTCACCCCGAGGTGTACATCCTGATCCTGCCGGCGTTCGGTATCTTCTCCGAAGTCATCTCGACCTTCTCGGGCAAGCGCCTGTTCGGCCACCACTCGATGATCTACGCTTCCGGCGCGATCTCGATCCTGGGCTTCATGGTCTGGCTGCACCACTTCTTCACCATGGGTTCGGGTGCCAGCGTCAACGCCTTCTTCGGCCTGGCAACCATGCTGATCTCGATCCCGACGGGGGTGAAGCTATTCAACTGGCTGTTCACCATCTACCACGGCCGTCTGCGCATCACCAGCCAGGTTCTGTGGACCCTGGGCTTCATGGTGACCTTCGCCATCGGCGGCATGACCGGCGTACTGCTGGCCATCCCGGGTGCCGACTTCGTCCTGCACAACAGCCTGTTCGTGATCGCTCACTTCCACAACGTGATCATTGGCGGCGCGGTATTCGGCTACATCGCCGGCTTCAGCTTCTACTTCCCGAAAGCCTTCGGCTTCAAGCTGCATGAAGGTTGGGGCAAGGCCGCATTCTGGTTCTGGATCTCGGGCTTCTTCGTCGCCTTCATGCCGCTCTATGCACTGGGCTTCATGGGCATGACCCGTCGTCTGAACGCCACTACCAACCCTGAGTGGGTGCCGTACCTGTACGTCGCCATGGTGGGTGCGCTGATGATCGC
>NZ_MOAK01000043.1:112449-118064 GCF_003732485.1 Pseudomonas protegens | reverse complement strand
CCGCCGTTCTACAACTTCGCTGTACTGCCGAAAGCCGAAGGCATCGACCCGTTCACCGAAGCCAAGGAAGACGGCACTGCCTACGCGAAGCCAGGCCGCTATCAGCCGATCCACATGCCCAACAACACCGCTACCGGTGTGGTCATGGGGGCACTGCTGACCGTGTTCGGTTTCGCCATGATCTGGCACATCTGGTGGCTGGCCATCGCAAGCCTGGCCGGCACCGTGATCTATTTCGCGATCCACGCTGCCCGTGATGATCAAGGCTACATGGTGCCGGTCGAGACGATCGAACGCATCGAAGCCGAGCAGCACAAGCGTCTGGTATCGGAGAACAAGATCCCGGCTACCCGTGTTGAAACCTCGTTGGAACAGGCTTAATCCATGTCGAACTTAGTGACCAATGCTGGACACGCCCATGTCGATGACCATGGGCACGATGACCATCACCACGACTCGGGCGAGATGACCGTATTCGGTTTCTGGCTCTACCTGATGACCGACTGCATTCTGTTTGCGTCGATCTTCGCGGTATACGCGGTACTGGTTAACAACGTAGCGGGTGGCCCATCGGGCCACGACATCTTCGAACTGCCTTACGTACTGGGCGAAACCGCTCTGCTGCTGTTCAGTTCGATCACCTACGGCTTCGCCATGCTGGCGTTCTTCCGGGGCAACAAGAAGCAGGTACTGGGCTGGCTGGGTATGACCTTCCTGTTCGGCCTGGGCTTCATCGGCATGGAGATCAACGAGTTCCACCTGTTGATCTCCGAAGGCTACGGCCCTAGCCGTTCCGGCTTCCTGTCCGGTTTCTTCACCCTGGTCGGTACCCACGGTCTGCACGTGACCAGCGGTCTGATCTGGATGGCGATCATGATGTACCAGGTGCAGAAAAACGGCCTGACGGCGACCAACAAGACCCGTCTGAGCTGCCTGAGCCTGTTCTGGCACTTCCTGGACGTGGTGTGGATCTGCGTATTCACCGTTGTTTACCTGATGGGGACTATGTAAATGGCCAACACACACTCCCACGACGAAGCCGGTCACGGCAGCGTCAAGTCCTACGCCATCGGCTTCATCCTGTCGGTCATCCTGACACTGATCCCGTTCGGCCTGGTGATGTACCCGTCGCTGCCTAAAGACGTGACCCTGTGGATCGTCCTGGCGTTCGCAGTGATCCAGGTGCTGGTGCACCTGGTGTACTTCCTGCACCTGGACCGTTCCGCGGCACAGCGCAACAACGTGGTGGCGTTCATCTTCGCCGCGTTGGTCATTGTCCTGCTGGTTGGTCTGTCGTTGTGGATCATGTTCAGCATCCACACCGTCATGATGGCCAAGTGAGGTAAACCCGATGTCGCTCAAGCACTTTATCCAAATCACCAAACCGGGGATCATTTTCGGTAACGTGCTTTCTGTGGCAGGCGGGTTTTTCCTGGCCTCGAAAGGGCATGTCGATCTGGCCATTTTCCTGGCCGCCATGATCGGCACCTCGCTGGTGGTAGCGTCCGGTTGCGTGTTCAACAACTGCATCGACCGTGACATCGACCTGAAGATGGAGCGCACCAAGAACCGCGTGCTGGTCCAGGGCCTGATCTCCCTGGAAGCGGCCCTGGTGTATGCCTCCATCCTCGGTGTCGCCGGCGTCGCCCTGCTGTACTACGTGGCCAACCCGTTGGCCGCGTTGTTCGCGGTAATCGGCTTTGTCATCTACGTCGGTCTCTACAGCCTGTACCTCAAGCGCAAGTCGGTTCACGGCACGCTGGTGGGCAGTCTGTCCGGGGCCATGCCGCCGGTGATCGGTTATGTGGCTGTGAGCAACAGCTTCGACATGGCCGCATTGACCCTGCTGGTGATGTTCAGCCTGTGGCAGATGCCGCATTCCTATGCCATCGCGATCTTCCGCTTCAACGATTACCTGGCCGCATCGATTCCGGTGCTGCCCGTGAAGCGTGGCATTCGCGTGGCCAAGAAGCACATCCTGCTCTACATCCTGGCATTCCTGGTGGCGACCCTGATGCTGACCTTCAGCGGTTACGCCGGCATGAGCTACCTGGCGGTAGCGGCGGCCATGGGCATGTACTGGTTGTACATGGCCTGGACCGGCTACAAGGCAGTGGATGACACTGTGTGGGCGCGCAAGCTCTTCGTGTTCTCGATCTTCACCATCACCGCGCTGAGCGTGATGATGTCGGTAGATTTCAAGGCCCCGACCGAGCTCTTGCTGACCTACGCACACTAAGCTGTCCAGGCCACAGAAAAGCCCCGCCTTCGAGAGAAGTGCGGGGCTTTTTTATACCGCCTGAGGGGCCGTCACATCATTTAAAGCTTTTCGGCCCGATACCTTTGCATGGCCGGGTAAAATGCCTCGTTCGTGGATGAACCTGAGTGGATGTAATGGAAAGCCGTATCGAAATATACGATTCGCAGGCGCGTTATGGCGTCGTCAGTCGCGGATTGCACTGGGCCATGGCATTGGTCTTTGTCTGGATCTACAGCACCACCGGTGCACATTACCTGCTGGCCGAATCGGCATTGGATGAATTCCTTTGGCCGACCCACAAGCAAGTGGGGCTGCTGTTGCTGGGCCTGTTGCTGGTGCGGGTGCTCTGGAGCCTGTTGAACCGCCATCGCCGGCCGCCGAGCCTGAACTTCGCCGCGCGTCTGGGGCACGGGTTGCTGTATGTCGGCATGTTCGCCATTCCGTTTCTCGGCCTGCTGCGCCAGTACGGATCGGGGCGGGCCTTTTCCGCCTTTGGCCTGCCGGTGATGAGTGGCTTCGAGGGGGCGAAAATCCAGTGGATGACCGACCTGGGCAACAACTTCCACAGCCTGCTGGGCTGGACCTTGCTGGTACTGATCGTGGGCCATGTCGCGGCGGTGATCCTGCACTGTGTCAAAGGCCAGGGGCATATCCTGCGACGCATGGCCGGCAACAGCGCATCGGCTTGATTTTTTACCCGAGACAAAAAAGCCCCGCCTTCGAGAGAAGTGCGGGGTATTTTATTCAGAGCCCGTCAATGGGCCGTTTAACTCATGAAATGACTCTACTTATGCAGGAAGCAGAATGATGAAGAAAATAGCCGTCGTCGTTTTTAGTGGCGGGCAGGACTCGACAACCTGTTTGATCCACGCATTGCCGCTCTATGACGAGGTGCACTGTATTACGTTTGACTATGGTCAGCGGCATCACGCAGAGATAGAAACGGCGCAGCGGCTTGCAAAACAGCTGGGAGCGAAAGTCCACAAGGTGCTGGATGCTTCGCTGCTGAACGAGTTGGCAATCAGCAGTCTCACTCGGGACAATATCCCGGTGCCGACGGTGAACAGTTCAGGCGAGAGCCTGCCCAGTACCTTTGTACCGGGACGCAATATTCTATTTTTAACCCTGGCGTCCATTTATGCCTATCAGGTAAAGGCCGAGACCGTCATCACCGGTGTCTGTGAGACGGACTTCTCTGGTTATCCTGATTGTCGCGATGAGTTTGTAAAGGCGCTGAACAAGGCTCTGGAGCTGGGCATGGAGTACAAGTTGCAGCTTGAAACTCCATTGATGTGGCTGAACAAGGCAGAAACCTGGGCGTTGGCGGACTACCACAGTCAACTGGACCTGATTCGTGAGCAAACACTGACTTGCTATAACGGCATCATGGGCAGTGGCTGCGCTAATTGCGATGCATGCAATCTTCGCGCAAGAGGCTTGAACGGCTACCTGGAGAACAAGACGGAGGTCATGAATAGCTTGAAAGGCAAGTTGAGTCTCAGCTAAAGGCTTGATTGCCGGCCAATGGGATTCAACACTGCGTCTGGCTGTCAGATGAGTGTTGAATCCAATGCCTTGAGGCAATCAGGCACTCTGTTGTTTGTTCTGGCCGTCCGGGATGTATCTCTTGAACAGTGACCTGGCACCATAAGCAGGCAGAATGTTAAAGAAGGCAAAACATACTTTAATCGCGATTTGAACATAGATCATGTTCAGGATGTCGCTGTTTTGCATCGCTCCATAAAATGCGATGTAGCAAAATACAAAGCTGTCGATGATGACTGCAAACAAGGTGCTCAAAAATATTCGCAGAAACAGGAATCTGGAATTCGTCAGCTCTTTTATCTTGCACAACAAGTATGAGTTTATATTTTCAGAAACAAGGAAAGAGACGGAGGAGGCTACCAGTACAGACGACACATGAATGATGACGTCATTGTACGGAGTGTCGAGTTTCCAGCCCGGCAGTCCGGGGAGAAAGGTCGATCCATAGAGCAGGATAATGATCATGGCGTTGCTTGCAAAGGCAAACAAGATGGCTCTTCTTGCAAGTCGGAGTCCGAAGTTTTCGTTCAGCAAGTCAACGATTAAGAATGTCAGGGGGTAGAGGAAAGTGCCCGGAGTGATAATGATATCGAGAGACTCCAGGTAAATCGGCTTGGTCGCAGCAATACTGGTGAAAATGTAAAACGTAAAGAGCAGCAGGTTCAGGATGATGTAGATCATCCATGAGTTTTCGTGACGGTCGTTCAGGTCGTACGCAGTCAGTGCCCCTCCTTGGGAATAGAATTTCTTGTAGAGATTTTTGATTTCCATTTTATTTAAATTGTCCATTATTTCGCTGTTCAGCACTTCGCTTAACTTTATTCTGATGACCTTGCCAGTGGCGATGATCATGATTACCGCCAGGCTTTTATTGTTCTCAAATCCCAGTAGTTTGTACTTGCTGTTCTCGGCTTCTGTTTCATAGGCTGTCATTGAATCGCTCCTCGATGATGTCGCCTACTACACATAGGCGATCTGTGTCGGAGTACGGGCCGTTGATGATAAGCAGTTTCTTTGTCAGCCTGTCGTAAACCAGCTTCTCTTTATCGTCAGTCGAGGATCCCTTTTGTACGATCAGGAGATCGCCAGGTTCATTCATGCCGTTAATTTCATGCTCCAGCAACACCGCTATCAAGTTGTAGGATGTGCCGAAGTAATAGGTCAATGGGTAAAGCGTGGCCAGCTCACCGATCCGCCTGTCCATGTTGGCTATCAGCAAGCTCTCCTTGATGATTGGGACGGCAGCCGGATTCATGTTGCCTTGAGGGGAGATACTGCTCTCGATGATCTCCTTCTCTTCGAAGTCGATGGTTTCTATCTCTTCATAGGAAACACCGAAGAAATCGGAAATTTTTCGAATGGTGGACTGCTGTACATTGGTTACCTTGCCTTCCAGAATATTATAAATAGTTGTTCTGGTCAGGCCGCTGGCATTGCACAAAGACAGTTGCGTCTCACCGCGACTTTTTATCAGGTATTTAATGTTGCTCTTTAAATACTCTGTTCTTTCTCTCCTGTGCATCAAATGCTCACCATTTCCTTATAGTCGTCACACATTGATTTTTATAGCGGTTGTGCCGTGCTCGATGTTCGGCACCAGTAACCGGGTTACTGCGGCAGATCTTTTTCAGGCTTTTTACGGGTATGAACCAACTTGCTAGTGCTCCTTTAGCCAGCTGTATCCGTCCTGGGATACTTCGCTGTCGGTATGGGCCGCGGTGGAATCGTGGAAGGGGCCGATTCGGCGCCGCGTCGCGACAGACAAGTGTTGCATGCGTCAGCCATCACAATAAAGCCCCGCAAGATTGTG
>NZ_MOAK01000043.1:97641-112430 GCF_003732485.1 Pseudomonas protegens | reverse complement strand
AGTGGCCCTTCGCCCGCCAAGACCCCGCAGCGCCCCAAGGCGGGCGTCCTTTCGTCTTAAAAAAGAATCATTTAATTTGGAAAATGTTTAATTCTTTGATTAATCCGGTTGTGCCTTATACAGTCTGGACCCAGGCTTGGATGAGCCCGATCCGCATAAACGAACGTGAAACTCAGGAAGCGTGCTGTCGTTCGTGGCGCGCAATACACAAGGAAGGGACACAGAATAATGGCAGCTGATACTGAACCACTCAGGACCCAGGCCGACCTGCTGCGACGTGGCTTGGCCGACCTGCGTACTGAAGACGCCGAACTGGCAAGCATCCTGGACGCGGAAGTCACGCGCCAACATCGCACACTGTCCTTGGTTTCATCTTCCTGTGCGGCCGGCCCCCGGACCTTGGCGGCATCGGCCTCGGCGTTGCTCAACGTCACCGTAGAGGGCACTCCAGGCCGGCGTCATCACGCCGGTTGCGAGAATGCCGACCGGGTCGAGTCCCTGGCGATCCGTCGGGCCCAGGAGCTGTTCGCTGCCCAATATGCCGGTGTGCAGTCGCACTCGGCTTCCAACGCCAATTACCAGGTGCTGACATCCCTGGCCGAGCCAGGGGATACGATCCTCGGCATGGCCCTCGATCATGGCGGGCACCTGACCCACAGTAGCGCTCTCGCCTTCACGGGGGCCAACTACAAGGCGATCCGCTACGGCACCACATCCCAGGGCGTCATTGACTACGACGAGGTGCGCAAACTGGCGCTAGCCCATCGCCCGCGCATCATCATCTGCGGTGCGACTGCCTATTCGCGGGTTCTGGATTTTCAGCGATTCCGTGCAATCGCCGATGAAGCCGGGGCTCTCCTGCTCGCGGACATTTCCCATATCGCCGGGTTGGTGGCCACGGGGCGGCATCCAAGCCCCATCGACGCGGCGCACGTCACTACGACCTGTACCCACAAGCAACTCGCGGGGCCGCGCGGTGGCCTGATTCTTTCGGGACGCGATGCCGACATCAAGGTGCCCGGCCTGAGGTCAACCTTGCGCGCCGTCCTCGACCAGGCCGTCTTCCCGGGGATGCAGGGAGCGCCGGCGGTCAACATGATTGCGGCCAAGGCGGCCGCGCTGGGCTATGCCATGTCTCCCCGGTTCGATGCCTGCATGGGCCGGGTTCGGAGCACGGCGGATGAAATGGCCGGTGCGTTCATGGCTCAGGACTATGAGGTTGTGGGCGGGGGGACAGAGAACCACACGATTCTGCTTCAGTTGCGTGGGGGTATCACCGGCTCCATCGCCGAGTCGGCATTGGAGGCGTGCGGCATCATCGTGAGCAAAAAGCGCGCACCGGGGGAAACCCGATCGTCCTTTGTCGGTGATGGGCTGTGCATCGGCGCCGGCTCCATCGCTCAACGTCACATCGATTCCCAAGGGTGTCGCCAAGTCGTCGATCTGGTTTGCCGGATCCTGGGCCAGGTGACGCCCCTCGGCGAGCACAAGTACAGCCTCGCGCCGGCGTTGCAGGAGATGTTCCGTCTAGAGGTGGAGGCTTTGTGCTTGAGGTATCCCATTACGGACTATCGGGATCGCTGAGGAGCAGACCAAGAAAAAGCCCCGACTTCACGCCGAAGTGCGGGGCTTTTTCTTGGCCGCTCAGGTTGGGCTGGCACCTTCGCGAGCAAGCTCGCTCCTACTGCGGGTTACAGCTGTTGTTGCGCGCTGTAGCCGGCGAATGCAGTCTGCTGCTGGATCGCGGTGACGATGTTCTTGCGGGTCGCTTGCTGTTCGTTGCCGTTGCTGTCGAGGAAGGTCTCGCTTTCCAGCTCCGCCTCGTCGCCTTCGCCAACAAAGCTGAAGCCGAGAAACTCAAAGGCCTCACGGTCGACGTTGGCCTTGGACCGTGGGCGCATCGGCAGGGTGACGCTGATGCCGTCCTTGCTGATGGCGAACACTTCCATTTCCTTCTTCGGCCGCGCCTTGCTCTTGCCGCCGCTGGGGTTGCTGATGGCCTGGTGGGTCTGGTTCAGCACCTTCAGGGCCAGGCCGTAGACCAGCTCCTGGAAGTCCGGGTCGTCCTTGTAGCTGGAGAGGATCCGGCTGATGGGGAATTTCTTGCTCAGGTCTTCCAGGGCTGCCAAGTCGGCGGCCTCGGCGTCTTTGAGTTGCTTGAGCTGGCCCATGAGTTCATAGGCGGTGTCGTCGTCAAAGCGGTCGTGGGCCTGGCGAATCGCAGCACGCAGTTCGCGAATCTGGTCACTTTCTTTCGAGCTGTGGAAGGCGTCGAGCACCATCTCGCTGATGGTCTTGGCCTGGGACACGTGCTGGGAAAGATGAATGGCGTTTTCGTATTCGGCCTTGTTGGACAGGGCGATCACGGATTCTTCGGTGTTGGAATCAGGCATTGAACATCCACTACTTGGTTTAACAGGTTTGAGGCGCGAAAAGCCCAGGGGGATTTTTCGGGGGCGCCTAATCTATTGGACCCGGGCCCTATTGTCACGGACCAAGCGACGGCCCGGCAGCCGGGCCTCTTCAGACCGGCCGCTTCGCCATAGATTCCCTGTCGTTCAAAGCACTTGTGTATCGCTGACCCCGGCCTCCAGTTCCTGACGCAGATCGCTGCCTCGGCGAGCGATGAACACCAACTGCGCAGCATGCTCGGTGGGTTGATCGGTCGCCAGGGTGAACTGGCTGCGGTTGCCCACATGCTGCAACCAATAGGGTTGCTCGTTGCCTTCCAGGCGCACCAGGCCCTTGAGGCGCAGCAGGTCGGCAGGCAAGCGCGCCAGCCAGTCCCGCAGAGCCTTGGGTTGCAACGGCCGCGAGCTTTTCCAGACCCAACTTTCGAACAACTGGTCGTGGGCCTGGGGCAGGGCCTTGAACAGCACTTCGGTGGAGCGCACCGGCGGCGTCAGCAGCAGCTCGGGGGGCAGTTCGGCCTGCACCGTGTCGAACACCGGAGCGCGGCCGCCGAGGCTGGCGCGAATGCTCTGCAACTGCTGCGGCGTCACCAGGTCGGCCTTGTTCAGCAGCACCCAGTCGGCGCAGGCCACCTGAGCCCGGGACAGGCGGGCCATTTCCCCTTCCAGGTCCTGGTAGCCGCTGGCGTCCACCAGGGTGATCACCGCGTCCAGGTGCAGGCGGTTGCGCAGTTGCGGGTAGCCGATGGTCTGCACGATGCGCTGCGGGTCGGAGACGCCACTGCACTCGATGACGATCCGCTCCAGGGCCGGGCGCAGCTTGGACAGGCTCACCAGTTGCGCCAGCAGGTCCTCCTGCACGGTGCAGCAGATGCAGCCGTTCTGCAGGCTGTACACCGCGTCGGTGACCTCGGCAATGATCGCCGCATCGATATTCAGCTCGCCGAAATCATTGACGATCACCGCCAGCCGGCCGCTGTCGGCACGTTGCACCATGCGGTTGAGCAGGGTGGTCTTGCCGGCGCCGAGAAAGCCTGCAACCACGGTTACCGGGATGCTCGGGGTGCTGTTCATTATTCCTTGCCCTCGATCACCGGTGGCAGGCCTTCCCACACCGCTTGCAGCGGGGTGTCGCTGAAGGTGCCCTGGCGGTCGTAGACCAGTTGCCCCTCGACGAAGGTCAGTTGCACCTGGGTGTGGTGGATGTAGTTGCGTGCGCCCTGGGCGAACAGGTCGCGGTCGAGGACGATCAGGTCCGCCGACTTGCCGGCCTCCAGGCTGCCGGTCAGGTGTTCCAGGCCCATGGCATGGGCGCCGTTGAGGGTCGCCACTTGCAGGGCCTGTTCCAGGCTGATGGGGTCACCGAAGGTGTCGGGTTCCTGGTTCCACGGGTTCTGCCGGGTGACCATGGTTTCCAGGGCCAGCCATGGATCGATGGACGCCACCGGCCAGTCGGTGCCGAACACCGCGATGCCACCAGCTGCCAGCACGCCCTTGAAGTCATAGATGCGCTTGAGGCGTTCCTGGCCGTAGCCGGAGCGTGCGCCGCTGGCGAACGGAGTCGGGTACCAGGCTGCCGGAGAGAACTCGGCGATCACGTCCAGGGCCTGGAAACGCTTGAGGTTGCCCGGGTGCAGCAGGGTGCTGTGGGCGCATTGGTGACGGATGCCGCTGTTGCCGTTGCGCCGCCGGGCCTCGGCCACGGCATCGAGGAACACGTCGGAGGCGCCGTCGCCGGTGCAGTGGGCGATCACCCGCAGGCCGCGCTTGTCCATGTCCACCACCATGTCGGTGATGTGTTCCGGGGTCAGGTTGAGCTTGCCGCGCCAGCTCGACTCTTCCGGCCAGGGGGTCAGCAGGTAGGAAGACTTGGGCTCCACGGTGCCATCGAAGTGGAACTTCACCGCGTTGGCACTCAGGCGCGCGCTGCGATAGAAATGCCGCTCGCCACTGAGCAGTTCCCAGCGCCGGCGCACCGGGAAGATGTCGTCCTGCCAGCTGATGGCGGCTTCCACCCGCAGGGTCAGCTCGCCGGCATCGTCCAGTTCCTTGAGGGCCTGCAGGCGGTTTTCGCAGACGTGCACGTACTTGGTGGCGGTGACCCCGCGAGAGGTCTGGAAGTGCACGCCATCGCGATAGGCACGGCGCAGCACCGACACCGGAGTCGGCGGCATGGCGGCGTGGATCAGGGCGTAGGCACCGTCGATCAACAAGCCGTTGGGTTCGCCGGTCAGCTCGTCGCGCTCCAGGTAGCCGTTGCGCGGGTCGCTGGTGTGGCGGTCGATGCCGGCCAGTTCCAGGGCCTTGGAGTTGACCATCATGGTCCCCCACATGCGGTCCAGCAGGGCCACCGGGCGGTCCGGCATGACGCTGTCGAGCCATTCGCGGCCCGGGGTCAGCCCGGCCTCGCGGAAGGTGTAGCGCACCCAGTACTGGCCGTAGATCCAGCCGTCGCCGGGATGGCTGTCGGCATAGGCGTGGATCGCTGCTGCCAGTTGCTCCGGGGTCGGGTCTTCGATGCCCACGTCCAGGTCGTCGGCGTAGCGCGGGGCCAGGGCCAGGTCCGGGTGGGTGTGCATGTCGTGCAGGCCGGGCATGCAGAAGGCCCCGTCCAGATCGTGCTGGCGGGTGTTGGGGCCGATCAGCGAAGCCAGGGAGGCGAGGCTGCCCACCGCGATCAGCTTGCCCTGGCGGATGGCCACGGCGTCGGCCCAGGGCTGGGCCGGATCGAGGGTGTACATCCGGCCGTTGTGCAGCACCAGTTCGGCGTATTGATCGACGGCACTATGGGTGGAGTTGAATTGGTCGGAAGCGGTCACGGGGGTCAACCTCTCAAGCAGGGGGCCCTTCAAAGGTGGGCGGAAAAATGGGCGACAGGCACAGTTGCAAAGGTGTTGTTATGGGCATTGCTGTGGTGAGGGAGCAAGCTCGCGCTGGGTGGCGTAGCCACCCCAAAGGCCGCGACCGCTTCGCAGTCGAGCGGGAGCAAGCTCCCTCGCCACCATCGGACTGTTGTTCAGCGTTGTGCACCCAGGGTTTCGACAAAGCCGGCAATGCGCTGGCAGGCGTCCTTGAGCACGTCGTCGGCGACGGTGAAGGAGATCCGCACGAAGCCCTCGGCACTGGCGCCAAAGGCTTGGGCGTCGAGCACCGAAACCCCGGTGGCGCGGAACAGCTGCCAGGCGAAATCCATGCTCGACAGCCCGGTGCGGCGCACGTCCACCAGCATGAACATCCCGGCTTCCGGCTCGCGGCAATCGAGCAACTGCACCGGCTTGAGGCCGGCCACCACCAGATCGCGGCGCCGGCGATAGACCTCGCGGGCACTGCCGATCACTTCTTCATCCAGCTCCAGGGCCTTGAGCGCGGCTTCCTGGATAAACCCCGGCAGGCCGTAGAGCATGCACAGCAGCAGGTTGTCCAGGTGCCCGACCAGTGCCGGCGGGGCGATCACCCAGCCCACGCGCCAGCCGGTCATGGCGTGGGTTTTCGACAGGCTGTTGAGAATTACCGTGCGCTCGGCCATGCCCGGCATTGAGGCGATGCTCAGGTGTTCGCGGTCGTAGGTCAGTTGCCCGTAGACCTCATCGGAGATCACCCACAGGTCATGCTTGCGTGCCACCTCGGCCACGGCTTCCAGCTCCTCGCGGCTGTAGACGTTGCCGGTGGGGTTGCAGGGCGTAGCCAGGGCGATGCCGCGGGTCTTGTCGGTGAGCGCCGCTTCCAGGGCCGCCGCGGTCAGGCGAAAGCCGTTGGCCGCCGGTTGCCGGACGCAGGCGATCTTGGCCCCCGAGGCGTGGATGCAGGCCTCGTAGGTCAGGTACATGGGTTCGGGCACCAGCACTTCGTCGCCACTGCTGAACAGGCACAGCGAAGTGGCGAACAGGCCGTTCTGGGCCCCCGCCACCAGGGCCACGTTGTCGGCGCTCACATCAATGCCCAGCAGGCGCCGCTGTTTGGCGGCGATGGCCTCGCGCAGGGCCGGGCGGCCGAGGACGTGGGTGTAGTGGGTGTCGCCCTGCTCCAGAGCGGCGCTGGCGGCGGCGCTGATGCGCTCGTCGGTGGCGAAGTCCGGGTCCCCGACGCTGAGGACGATCACGTCCTCGCCACGACCCCGGGCCTCGATGGCCGCGTAGTGGATGTCCCAGGCGCTGACGGATTCGCCGCTGATGCGCTGAACGAAAGGTGAGTAACGCATGTTGTTCTCCTCACGGGCCTCGCTGCCCGCGCAATGAAAGGGTTCAGGCCTGACGCTGGGGGACCTTGCCCAGGCGTGCGCACAGATGTTCGATGACAAAGGCCAGGATGATGTAGATCACTGCCACGGCCAGCAGCGGCTCGTAGACCTTCAGGGTCTGGGCGCGCACCAGGTTGGCCGCGCCGAGCAAATCAGTGACCGCCACGGTGGATGCCAGCGCAGTGGCCTTGAGCAGCAGTACGCATTCCCCCACCAGGGTCGGGCGCACCAGTTCCAGGGCCCGGGGCAGCCACACCCGGCGCAGGGTCAGCCAGTGGCCCATGCCATAGGCACGGGCAGCCTCCAGCTCGCCACGGGGCACGGCCCGCAGGCCGCCGCGCAGCACTTCGCCGACATAGGCGCCGACGCTCAGGGTCAGGGCCAGTGCCACATACCAGAAGCCTTCGCGCAGGTAGGGCCAGAGAAAGCTGCCGCGAATCGGCGGGTAGGCGGCGAACAGGCTGCCGACGCCGTAGTAGAGGATGTAGATCTGCACCAGCAACGGCGTACCGCGGAACACGCTGATATAGAACTGCATGGGCGCGCGGATCAGCGAATTGCGCGACACCCGTCCCAGGCCCACGACCACGGCCAGGGCAAAGCCGCAGGCACCGCTCAGGGCCAGCAGCTTGAGGGTGATGCCCAGGCCGCGAACCAGTTCGGCGGAAAAACTGTTGATCCAGGAAAAGTCCATCCAAGCCTCCTAGTGCTGGGGCAGCCAGCGATTGGTGCGACGTTCGAGCACACGAAACAGGCTGCCGGACACCAGGGTGATGACGAAGTAGAAAGCCGCGACCGCCAGGTAGAACACCAGGTAATGCTTGGTGGAACCGGCCGCCTGCTTGCCTACAGAAAGCAGTTCGCTGTAGCCGACGATGCTGATCAGCGCACTGTCCTTGACCAGTACCAGCCACAGGTTCGACAGCCCGGCCATGGCGTAGGGCAGCATGCTCGGCAGCAGGATGCGCCGCACCAGCAGCCAGCGCTCGATGCCATAGGCCCGCGCCGCTTCGATCTGGCCGTAGGGAATGGCCTGGATCGCGCCACGGATGATCTCCGCCGAATAGGCGCCCTGGACGATGCCCAGCACCAGTACCGCAGCGATAAAACCGTTGACCGTGACACTTGGGCGGTCCATGGCGGCCATGGCCATGTTCAGCAGGTCGGTACCGGCGTAGTAGAGGAGCAGGATCAACAGCAGCTCGGGCATGGCCCGGTACAGGGTGGTGTAGACGTTGGCCAGCTTCACCAGCCAGCGCGGCCCCTTGAGCTTGATCATCGCCACCAGCAGGCCGATGCCCAGGCCGAGGACGAAGGCCCCGGCGGAGATCTGCAGGGACACCAGTGCACCCTGGGCCAGGGCGCCGAGCCAGCCGTCGGCGACGAACAGTTGGGAAAGGTCGGACAGAGAAATCATGACGTATCCAGTCAACGCCGGCGTCCCGCCGCAGCGGGCTCGCCGGACGGCTTAGTTGGCAGAAATGTCGACGCTGAAGTAGCGGCTGCGGATCTTGTCGTAGGTGCCGTCAGCCTTGAGCGAAGCCAGGGCGGTGTTGATCCGCTGCTGCAGGGCGCTGTCGCCCTTGCGCAGGCCGACGCCGATGCCGGAACCGAACAGCGGGTCCTTCGGCGCCAGCCCCTTGTCCACCAGGCCGGCACCGGCCGCGGTCTTGAGGATCGGTTCGATGGTCAGGGCGTCCGCCAGCATCACGTCGATACGCCCGCTCTGCAGGTCGGCGATCATGTCGTCCTGGGTGGTGTAGTAGCGCAGGGTCGAGGTCTTGCCGTAGTAGGTCTTGGCGAAGGTGGCGTTGGACGTGGAGCCCTGCACGCCGATCAGCTTGCCCTTGAGGCCTTCGGGGGTGGTCGCAAGCTCCAGGCTCTGGTCGGCGACCCACATGGCCGGGGTCTGGTAGTAGGGCGCAGAGAAATCGATGACCTTCTGCCGCTCATCGGTGATGCTCAGGGAATTGAGGATGGCATCGATCTGGCTCGATTGCAGGGCCGGAATCAGCCCGTCCCAGGCCACTTCCTTGAGCGGGCACTGGGCCTGCATGCGTTCGCACAGAGCCTTGATCAGGTCCGGTTCGAAGCCGCTCCAGTTACCGTTGCCGCTTTTCATCGAGAACGGCGGGTAGGGTTCCAGGGCGATGCCGAAGACGATCTTGTCGGCGGCCACGGCGTGGCTGGCCAGTGCACTGAACAGGCAACCGGTGGCAAGCACCTTGAGCAGGTTTTTCATGGCTTTACCCTTTATCGAAGTTGTTGTTTTCAAGGATTGAAGCGGGACGTCAGACGCGGTTTTCCTGAGCCATGACGAATTGCCGGCAGCGTTCGCTGACCGGGTCGAGGAATACCTGTTGCGGCGGGCCTTCCTCTTCCACCAGCCCCTGGTGGAGGAACATCACCTTGCTCGACACATCTCGGGCAAAGGCCATCTCGTGGGTCACCAGGATCATGGTGCGGCCCTCCTCGGCGATTCCCTGGATGACCTTGAGCACTTCGCCCACCAGTTCCGGGTCCAGGGCCGAGGTCGGTTCGTCCATCAACAGCACCTGGGGACGCATGGCCAGGGCCCGGGCGATGGCCACCCGTTGCTGCTGGCCGCCGGAAAGAAAGGAGGGGAAAGTATCGCGCTTGTTGGCCAGGCCGACCTTTTCCAGCAGGTGCTCGGCGTGGGCGATGGCGTCCTTGCGGTCTTCACCGAGGACATACACTGGCGCTTCGATGACGTTTTCCAGCACGGTGCGATGGGGCCACAGGTTGAAACTCTGGAACACCATGCTCAGTTGAGTGCGCAGGCGTGCGACCTGGGCCGGGTCGGCGACCTGGGGATTACCGGCGCGATCGGTCTTGATGCGCACCTCTTCGCCATTGATGCGCAAGCTGCCGCTGCAGGGAATCTCCAGCAGATTGATGCAGCGCAGCAGGGTGCTTTTGCCCGAGCCGCTGGAACCGATCAGCGAGACCACTTCACCTTCATTGGCGCGCAGGGCAATGCCCTTGAGCACGTGGTGATCGGCGTAGCTCTTGTGCAAGTCATCGATCGCCACCACGGGATTGACGGAATTGGGCTGCGATTGCAAGGGTCGACCCTCTTGTTATTGTGCGATGGCCGGGCAGTACCCGGCACAGGGTAGGACTGGAGAATTAGCCATCGATGGCCTGGGGTCAATCGAGCATTTTTAGCCGGACCCGGTAATTTTTTTCAGCAATGGATGATTTTTTCGGCGACGGACAAGGCTATTGCCGGATCGCGTTTGCCGCTATGGTGCTGCCACTCGTTTTTTTTGCAGTCGAGGCCTGATCGGTATGCGTTATCCCTCCATGACCGCCCTGCGCGCGCTGGACGCGGTGGCCCGCCTGGGCAGTGTCGCCGAAGCCGCCAATGAGCTGAACCTGACCCCCAGCGCCATCAGTCACCAGATCAAGAGCCTGGAACAGACCCTGGGTTTTGCCCTGACCGAGCGCCTGGGCCGCAGCATTCGCATCACCTACCAGGGTGAGCGCTACGCTCGGGACATTCACCTGCTGCTGGCCAATATCCTCGAGGCCGGGCAGCGCTCCGATGGCCAGCAGGTCAGTGGCCGGCTATGCATCAGCAGTCCGCCGGGGTTCGCCACCTACTGGCTGTGCACCCATATCGCCGAGTTCCAGGCGCTGTATCCCCAGGTGGAACTGCAGTTGGTGTCACCCCGCACGCCAGGTGACACCAGCGACAGCGGTGTCGATCTGTTTGTCGCCTACGGCATGGGCGACTGGCCCAACCAGCATGTACAGAAGATCGTCTCCCTGCGTTATTTCCCGGTGTGCAGCCCAAGCCTGGTGAATGCCATGGGCGGCCTGAAAACCCTCGACGGTCTCGACCACGCCTTGCTCCTGCACATGATCGACTACTCCGACTGGCGGGTCTGGTTGGCTGCGGCCGGGGCGCCGAATGTCGATGTACGCCGGGGCATCATCTTCGCCGACGCGCACTTCGTGCAGTCGGCCTGCATCGCCGGCCAGGGCATCGCCATGGGCGACAACCTGATCAGTGGCGAGGCCCTGGCCCGGGGGCAACTGGTGCAGCCCTTCGGCACCGAGATCGAATCCAATCGCGGCTACTACCTGGTGGCCGACCTGCTCAAGGCGGAGCGCCCGGTGGTACTGGCCTTCAGCGAATGGGTCAAATCCCAGCTGCAGGGCATCACCCGCTTGCACCCGGAACCGCGACGCAACGGCAAAGCGTGAATTTTATTGAGCAATCGCCGCGATTTTTTTCGATTGTTGCTCCTCGGGTGCAGCGACTAATGTCCCTCGACATCAGCCGGGCGCAGGGTGTCGTCCGGACGCATAAGAACAAGAGGAGTAGTCGATGACCACCTGTGCGCAGTCGCTGGTTCGTTTGCTGGAAGGTTATGGCGTGGACACGGTGTTCGGGATCCCCGGCGTGCACACTGTCGAGCTCTATCGCGGCCTGCACGGCAGTCGCCTGCGGCATGTCAGCCCGCGGCACGAACAGGGCGCCGGGTTCATGGCCGACGGCTACGCCCGGGCCAGTGGCAAACCCGGGGTGTGCTTCATCATCACCGGTCCCGGCATGACCAACATCCTCACCGCCATGGGCCAGGCCTACGCCGACTCGGTGCCGATGCTGGTGATCTCCACGGTCAACCGTCGCGAGCACCTGCGCCTGGGCCACGGCCACCTGCATGAACTGCCGGACCAGCGGGCGATGGTGGCCGGGGTCTGCGCCTTCAGTCACACCCTGCAATCGCCTGCGGAACTGCCGGAGCTCCTGGCCCGGGCCTTTGCCGTGTTCAAGTGCGCGCGACCACGACCGGTGCATATCGAGATTCCCCTGGACGTGCTGGACATGCCCGCCGCTGACCTCAACCTGATGCCCCGCAGCCTGCCCGGTGCTCCGGCCCCGGCCGGTGCCTCGATTGAGGCGGCCGCGACCTTGCTCAACAGCGCCCACCGGCCGTTGATCCTGGCCGGCGGCGGTGCCCGGGGTTGCGCCGAGGCGCTGCGTCAGCTGGCCGAACGCCTGCAAGCGCCGGTGGCGCTGACCACCAACGCCCGGGGTCTGTTGCCCTGCGCCCATCCGCTGTTGCTCGACGGTGTGCAGTCTTCGAGCCATGGCCGGGCGCTGATCGACGAAGCCGACGTGGTGCTCGCCGTGGGCACTGAACTGGGGGAAACCGACTACGACTTCTTCGGCCTCGGGCCCCTGCGTTTCAAGGGCTCGTTGATCCGTCTGGACATCGATCCGATGCAGGTCATGGGCGTGCAGCGGGCCCATGTCGGCCTGGTGGGCGACGCCCTGGAAGGCTTGCAAGCCTTGCTCGGCAAAGTGGCGCAACCCGGCTCTCGCGGCCGTTGGGCCGTGGACAGCGTACAGAGGGTCAACCAGGCCGAACGCACGGGCTGGACGCCCAAGCAACAGGGTCTGCAAGGCTTGCTCGACCTGCTGCGGGACACCCTGGGCTGCCCGATCCTGGTGGGGGATTCGACCCAGCCGGTGTACCAGGGCGCCAGCGGCTACCAGGCCCCGGCCCCGGCCAGCTGGTTCAACGCCGGCAGCGGTTACGGCACCTTGGGCTACGGCTTGCCGGCAGCCATGGGTGCCAAGCTGGCACGGCCCGAGCGTCCGGTGGTGGCGCTGGTGGGGGACGGCGGCTTGCAGTTCGCCAGCAGCGAGCTGATCGCCGCCCGCGAAGCGCAGATCGGCGTGATCCTGCTGGTGTGGAACAACCAGTGCTACGGCGAGATCCGCGACTACATGCAGGCCCGGGACATCGCGCCGCTGGGGGTGGACATCCTCACCCCGGACTTCCAGGCCATGGCCCAAAGCTTCCATGTAGCGCACCATCGCGCCGACAGCCCGGCGCAGTTGCAGGATCTGCTGCAGGGCCTCAGGGATATCCGCCAGCCGGTGATGATCGAAGTCGACGCCGGCGCCTATCTGGCCCTGGACTGATCCGCAGGCCTGTTTCGCGGACAGGCTCTCAAGAAATGGGTCTTCAAGGGACAGGCCTTCAAGGGATAAGGTGGGTTACATTGACGTCGCCCGCCAGGACGCACCTTGTCACTTGAGGATTCATGGATGAACTGCATTTTCTGTCAGATTGTCGCCGGCACCCTGCCGGCGGCCGTGGTTTACCGCGATGAACACTGCATGGCCTTCATGGACGTGCATCCACTGGGGGCGGGTCATGTCCTGCTGATTCCCCAGCCCCACGTGGAAAAGCTCGATCAATTGCCCGGCTTCGTCCGCCAGCACCTGTATCAGGTGTTCGATGGATTGGTGGCCGCGCAGCGGCGTGCCGGCTACGGCGTCGAAGGCACCCACTTGTTGATCAATGATGGTCGGGCCACCAACCAGCACATCCCCCATGCCCATCTGCACCTGATCCCCCGCAAGCGTGGCGATGCCCTGGGGTTTGCCGGGCGCCTGCTGCTGCACTTCACCGGGTTGTTTGGACGCCGCGCCAAGCTCGAGGTCCTGCAGCAGCAGGCGGCCAGCATCGCCGAACAGGTACGGGTGCCCTGGGTCAGCGAAACCCCGATGGGCGGCCGCTGATATGGATCGTCGTAGCGCCCTGGCGCTTGAATACGCGGAGCACCAATACCTGCGGGCCCGGGTCCAGGGCGTGGCGAGTCTGCCGGGAAACCCTTATCAGGCGCAGCTCTATGGTGATCAGGATTGTGGAGCCTTTGTCGTGGGCGGCAATCCCAGTCCGATGATGAACCGGGTGCACGGTGACAGGATGCAACAGGCCCGCAGTCTTGTCGGTCTGCTACGGGCCTGTGCGGCCGACGCCCCGGCAATCGCCTTGATCGCCGAGTCAGTCAAGGTGGCGTCCACGCTGGAGCTTGAGGGGCAGTGCTTGCAGCGCCTCAAGGGCTGGACTCACGGACAGCTGTTCGCCTCGGTGGACCAGTTGGTGGTGCCGCCTTCAGTGCTGGATATCGAGCCGGTGAGCGCCTCGACCCTGGAAGGCTTCTGCACTCTGCACCGTGAGGGCTTCAATACCCCTGCGGCCGCCCGGCCAGTCAACCAGGCCGCCTTTGGCGGCTTGCTCACCGATGGGCGTGGGCATTTGTACCTGCTGCGGGACCAGGGTGTTGCGGTGGCCGGTGCGGCGCTATTCATCGCCGACAACGGTGTGGCCTACCTGGGCACCGCTTTTACCACCAAGGTCGCTCGGGGCCAGGGGTATCACCGGGCCCTGATCGCCCATCGCTTGCAGCAGGCCGTCGCCCTAGGCGCCCACGGTGTGGCAGCCACCGCCCTGGTGAACTCGCAAAGCCGGCGCAACCTGGAACACTGCGGCTTGCGCCTGTCCCACCTGCAAACCCTGTATCGGGCCGCGCCATAGGGCTATGGCTGTGGCGTTGTCGGCACCGGGTCGAAACGGATCGAGTGCAGGATCGCTCCCAGGGTGGTGAAGTCCTGAAAGAACCCCACGCTGTCAGCCACCACCTGGCGCTGGCCGCTATCGAGCACCGCCATCAGGCAGGTGCCTCCAGCGGCGTGGAAGCCGGTTTCCTCATCGCTGATGCCACAGGTCTGATAGGCCTGCAGGCCTTTCCAGCCGGGGCCACTCATCTCCTGTACCGGGCTGGGCTCGTCCCTGCCGGCGCTGCGCATCCAGACGCCGTTTTCCTGATAGAAGAACAAGCCCTCGGCGGCCTGCTCCAGGCTGCCCTGCTGCTGGCACAGGTGGAGGGTGTACTCCTCGTTTGGGCGTTTTTTCGGGTGATCCAGGGTGAGGCAGTTCTGCGTCTGGCTGAGCTTCCAGCCTTTGGGATACTGCAGGCTGAAACCTTGGCCCTGAAAGCGTGGAGAGCCCTTGGGCAACTCGGGTTCTCCGGCGTCCTCCTGCAAGGGTTCATACAAGCTGGGGTCGCTGCGACAGGCGGATAGCGGGCGGGCCTTGGCCTTGTGCAATTGGTCGAGGCGATGAGTCTGTGGATCAGCGTTGGCGCTGACACAAGCACAGCCGTAGCCGTAGTGATTGTTGGTCCGCACCCATTGCTGATCGTTGAAGGTGGGCCACCCGCCCTCGGCCTGATAGCCGCCCTGGGTGGCGATTTCCCAGACGCCGTCGCGGTCGGTGAGGGTGGCATTGGCCGGGGTCGGGTTCTCGAAC
>NZ_MOAK01000043.1:94072-97612 GCF_003732485.1 Pseudomonas protegens | reverse complement strand
GGGGTCGGGTTCTCGACCCAGCCACAACGGCGTTCGATCTTGGCTGGCGCGGCACTGGCGGGTAAGGCAATCAGTGTCAGGAGTGTGCAGATCAGGGCACGCTGAAACATGGAGCATCCTTGTTCGAGGGTAGGAGTCGCAGATTGCGCACGCTCATCAGCCTCGGCAGAGACCGAGGTCCTTGTTACTCAGTAGCGCCACTTGCGCACCAAGTCGTCGCCGTAACGCTGGCTGATCAGCGCTTCGGCGCCGTCGTCGTCCTCGTACACCTCGGCCAGGCACAGCAGCATCAGCGCATCCAGGTACTCCTCGGGGGAGTCGAAGAAGCGTGTCAGCGCTACGCCGGTGTCGTGATCGAAGTAGTAGACCGCGCCGCTTTCCCGGTGGAAACAGAACAGGTTGCCGTTGCCCAGGTAGTCGCCAAAGGCAACCAGCTGGTGCGCCAGTGTCAGGTCCAGATCGCTCTCAGGGATATCGACAATGCCAGGGTAGGCCTCCAGCAGAGGCTGGATCGGGGTATGGCCGGGGCCGACGCTGCAAAGGATCTCCGCCAGGGACAAGACCCCCAACTGCCGATGATAGTCACGCAGCGAGGGCGGCAAGGCACAGCCCAGACGCTGCTCCAGGGCCACCAGCGCTTCCTCGCTGACGGGGGTTAATTCAGGCTCGTTGACGTGCCCTTCCCATAAAGCGCCATAGGCACCGATCGCGGCCAGGTACCACTTCAGCCGTGCGCCCTGATCGGACAGATCCGGCCAAGCCAGGGGTGGGCAGCCAGCGGGTGGCCAGTCGGCGTGGGTGTCGTGCTGTTCTGACATACGGGGTTCCTTGGATAAGCAGGTGGCAGGGGAGCGATTATGCGCGATGACGCGTGCGTTCCAGGGTGATGGTCGAGGGTTCGAAGCCCAGCGTGCTGAAAAACTCCGTTGCTCCGGGGCGGCCGGCGCGCAGGACCCAGGTTATTTCCGGGTTG
The DNA here is from genome assembly GCF_003732485.1 of Pseudomonas protegens. GTDB lineage: Bacteria > Pseudomonadota > Gammaproteobacteria > Pseudomonadales > Pseudomonadaceae > Aquipseudomonas > Aquipseudomonas protegens_B. The sequence continues at coordinate 96,639 of NZ_MOAK01000043.1, read as the reverse complement.
TCGCCCATCACCCATTGCACCAGCTCATGGCCGATGCCGCGTCGTTGGTACTGCGCGGCAACCACCACCATGGACAGGTAACCGTTGGACAGGCCGTCGCTGAGGCCCCGGGCGAACCCAACGATCTGCCCATCGATCAGGGCCACGGCCGTGCGCTGGGAATTTGCCAGCAACTGGGCAAAGTACGTGCTGCTGCCAACCCGATGGCCCCAGCCGTTATTGCCAAGAAACTGTCGCAGTGCTTCGCTTTCATCGGCTTGTGCGTCTCGGATCAGCATGGGAAGTCTCCAGAGAGGAAGTGCAGGCACATTTCGCCCCGGTCACGAGCCCATCAAGCAAAGGCCTGGGTGCGGCAAGGCTTTGCGCATTGTGCCCTGTTTGTGGACGCTGGCGCCCAATCACCGGTTGTGAAACACGACAAAGTCTCATCGACACCTCGGCCGTATCAAACGGTGTACTAGCCGCCGTAGCTGCTGCATTTGCTGCGGACCTGCGGTCAGGACCTGGTGCCGTTTGGCAGAACTTTCCCTCAGCTATCGCGGAAAAATCCCTGTAACAGGCGCGGGTGCTGGAACTTCCGCCGGCGATTGTGGACAAATTCCTCCAGGGCAATGCCCGTCGGGTATTCGGCTTGTAAGCGCTGGCAAAAGGCGCTCAAGCGGATCTCCTGGGCGCCTGAACGCCGCTGCGGCGGTTTTTCTGGAGGGAGGTTTCTTGCTATCGTGGCCTCCCTCTTTCACGGACGAATATCGAGACAGCCCATGGCTAACTCCACCCCGTCACGCCTCGGCAAGATCCTCCAGGGTCTGCTGTTTGTTCTGATCGGCATTGGCCTCCTGGCCATTGCTGTCAATCTCACCCTCGATCGTCGCGAATTCATCGCCAGTGCCCAGACCGCCGACGGTATCGTCAGCGACCTGAATGCAGGTGGTTCGCACCCCGAGATTGCCTTTACCACCGGTAGCGGTGAGAACATTTCCTACCCCCAAGGCGGCTTTATCTTCGGCTACCAGAAGGACCAGCCGGTGCGGGTGTATTACCAGCCCGAGCGGCCGGCCAACAGCGCCATCATCGACGATCCGGCAGCACTCTGGGCCACCCCGGGTGTGCTCGGCCTGATCGGTTTGGTATTTACCCTGGCCGGCCTGGTGGGTGTCATCAGCCAGCGCGGACGAGCCACACAAAGAGCAAAAGGACTTTGATCCCATGAACCTCAGCATTCCGATTCCGGTCAACGAAAGTAAATGGCTGTACCAGACCGCCAGCGGCGGCGGCCTGACCATCGCCCTCGTGGCCGGCGGTGGTGGATCGATCACCCTGCGTTCGCCCCAGGGCAAGGACGTCAGCTATCGCTACGGCGGGCTGGGGGTGGGTGCCGGCTTTGGTGGGCGCCTGCCGCGTTTCGGCAAGGTCAATATCCAGGTCAAGGGCAAGAGCGTCAGTGGTGCCGGTGCGGCGGAGGCTTTTCCCAGCACCGGCAAGGTCTTTGTCAGCGATGCCCTTCGCAGCCGGGATCTGACCGAGGACGACATCACCGGGCCTTGTTTCTATACCGAAGTCGGTGGCGGACTGGTGGTGGGCGGTTCGGCCACGGCCCTGCTGTTCGGCCTGGACCCCAAGCTACTGGCCCTGGCCGTCGTTTTGGGAAGCAACCCGGGGACCATGATGGCTTCGATCAAGGTCAACGAGCAGTTACTGCGTTCGGCCAAGGGCGCGGTGGTCATGGCTGGCATGAACGTCGGACCACAGGCCGGTGGCGGCATTGCCACCTACATGGGCTACCTGTTCTAGCCTTGTTCTGGAGCGCGCCGGGAATCACAGGCGCGCCAGGCACTCCTGGAGAATATCCAGGCCCTCCTCGAAGATTTCAGGCTCGGTGGTCAAGGGCGCCAGCAGGCGAATGATGTGCCGCGACTTGCCGCTGGGCATCAGCAGCAGCCCGGCCTCGCGGGCATTGCCGAGCAGAGCGCTCAATTGTTCCGGCGCCGGTTCGCCGCGGGCATCGACCAACTCGATGCCGCGCATCGCGCCGACCCCGGTCAAGCGTCCCAGATACGGGCTCAGCCGATCGGCTTTCCAGCCCTCATAACGTTGCACGATGGCCTGTTCCTGGCGTTCGCCCCAGGCTTGCAGATGCGCGTCGGTCATTTCCTCCAGGGTGGCGAGGGCGGCGGCGCAAGCAATCGGGTTGCCTGAATAGGTGCCGCCCAGGCCACCCTTGGGCAGCACGTCCAGCAACGCCCTGCGACCCACCACCGCGCCCAACGGAAGCCCGCCGCCAATACTCTTGCCCAGCAGGAGCAGGTCCGGCTCGATACCCAGCCGGGAGAAGGCGAAACGCTGCCCGGTGCGGCCGAAGCCGGACTGGATTTCATCGGCGATCAGCAGGATTCCATGGGTGTCACAGAAGGCCCGCAAGGCCTGGGCAAATGGCCTGTCCAGGGCCAGGAAGCCACCTTCGCCCTGCACCGGTTCGAGGATGAAGCAGGCCACTTCCTCGACATCGATTTCCACACTGAACAGGCGCTGCATGGCCTTCAGCGCCTCGTCGCAGGTGACGCCGTTGT
>NZ_MOAK01000043.1:83699-94021 GCF_003732485.1 Pseudomonas protegens | reverse complement strand
TGCTTGTAGGGCGCCACCTTGCCGTTGAGATTGAGGGTGGCCAGGGTGCGGCCATGAAAACCACCGTCGAAAGCGATCACCGCACTGCGGCCAGTGGCGCCGCGGACGATCTTCAAGGCATTTTCCGCGGCTTCGGCACCGCTGTTGGTGAGCATGCCACTGACCGGATAACTCACCGGGATAAAAGCTGCCAGCCGCGTCATGAGTTCGATGTAGGGCAGGTGGTGCGCGGCGTTGAAGGCGTAGTGGGTGAGCTGGGTGGCCTGCTGCTGGATGGCCGCCACGATCCGCGGATGACAGTGACCCAGGTTGAGCACGCCGATACCGCCGACGAAGTCGATGTAGCGCTTGCCATCGCTGTCCCAGACTTCGGCATTGCGGCCGTGGCTGAGGCGGATCGGGTGGACGGTTGAAAGCGAACGGCTGATGTTCTCGTGGCTCATGGGTGTGGGCTCTGGGTGCCGGAAACGAGCCCTTATCTAAGCCAACCTCAAGGGGGCGGGACAAACGAAATAAAGTCGTCGGGTCAGTATGAAAATTCCCGATGTGCCGAAAGCGCAGTGTCAACGATCCCGGATCTTGCGCCGTTTGTGCAGGTGACGGATCAGTGCGGCAACGGCGACCAGTGCCACCACGGCAACGAAGATTGGCAGGCGATAGGGTTTCAGGTCCCCGAGGACATGCTGCAGGGCTTCACCGGCCCAGTAACCGGCGCCGACGAACAGCGAGGCCCAGACTGCCGCGCCCAGCACGTTGAGCAGGGCGAAACGCCAGGGGGCCAGGCCGCTGGCGCCAATCACCATGGGGCCGACCAGGCGCATGCCATAGAGAAAGCGCACGGCGAATACCGAGGTCGAGGGGTAGCGCTGGATCAGTCCCTGGACCCGTTCGATGGCCGCCTGATGACGCTTGAGCCTGGGCAGCAGGCGCGCCCCGCAATAGCGGCCGGTCCAGAACAGCAACTGATCGCCGAGGATGCCGCCGAGGGTGGCCCAGCCGATCACTTGCGGCCATTGCAGGCTGCCCTGGTGCGCCGCCATGCCGCCGAGGATCAACACGGTTTCGCCTTCCAGCAGGCAACCGATGAAGATCACCCAATAGCCGTAGGCGGCGATCAGCGCGTTGAGGTCGAGGTGTTCGAGCATGGAGATCCCTGTTCAATGTGTGAGGTCCGCCATGACTTCGAGTCGTGATCTTGGCGTTGAGTGCCTTTTTTCTGAGGGGCGTTAGCGCATCAGCTCCATCACCTTGATGGAGCTGATACAGGGGGCAGACAAATCTGCCATTGCGGAGAAGAACTTCCTTTGGGGCTGACATTGATCAGCGCCAAACTGCGGGGGAATCTGTTCCCGAGTGACGGGTTGAGGACTGAGTCTAGTGGACGCGGGGTGAATGGCCGATCACGCGGTCAACGCCTGAACCCACACCCAGAACATCCCTGCGCCATACAGCCCCAGCCCGAACACCGAATGCGCAATCAGGCTGCGCAGACGAGCCACATTCGGTTTGGGCATCTTGCTCGCCGCGATGCCTGCGCCCATGCCCGGCTGCATCAGGAAGAAGGGGGCGGCCACCGTCGCCACACCCATGATCAGCGCGGGTGCCAGGGTCGGTTGCCGTGCCCACTCAAGGCCGCAGATCAATAGCAGCAGCGCGGCGAAGAGCACGCCGATCAGGTAATGGGCCAGCCAGCCCAAGGTCCGCTCTCCCGAGATGGCAGTGGCCTGGGCAATGCTCTGGTGCACAAATTGCCCTTGAGGAAAGTGGCCGATCCAGCGTCCGACCATGGCCCAGTTCGGCCCAGGAATATTCAATACCCTGGCTAGAAACAACGTCCACAGGTCGAGGATCAGGGTCGCGCCGATACCGATCAACAACGCCGGCAGAATCACCGCCATGACTTCATGCATAAAGACTCCTTGAAGCACGATGCGCTGGGGTTCAGGCTGTGCCTTGATATGTTAGGATTTCATTCAATTAAGTGATTGAATGATCAATAAAGCGGCAGGAACTGTCAATGACCGATTCGATTTCCCCTCAGCAGCCTTTGGCCGATATGGCTGAGCTGGCGCGTGTTCTCGGCCACCATCATCGCCTGATCCTGCTGGAGCACATCGCTCGCGGCGAGCAGCCGGTGGAGCGCCTGGTGGACGCCTCGGGGCTTTCGGTAGCCAACACCTCGCAACACCTGCAGCAGCTGCGGCGGGGCGGTTTCGTGCAGACCCGGCGTGATGGCAAGCGCGTGCTCTACAGCCTGAGCCCCGGGCCGCTGGTGAGCCTGCTGGGCGCCTTGCGCGAGTATGTGGAGTACAACCATGGACTGATTCGCCAACTGTTGGTCGACAGCGAGCAGCAACCGGCGCGACTGGAGGGCATTTCCCGGGAAGAGTTGCGTCAGCGTTTGCAGGAAGGCGGCATGACCCTGCTGGACGTGCGCTCCCCGGAAGAGTTCGCTCAAGGGCATTTACCCGGGGCCATCAACATTCCCGTGGACGACCTGGAACAGCGTCTGGCCGAACTGCCCGCCGATCAGGAACTGGTGGCCTACTGCCGTGGCCCGTACTGTGTGCTGTCACAGAATGCCGCGGCCTTGCTGCGGGCCAGGGGTTTCAAGGTGCGACGCCTTGATGAGGGGTTCAGCGACTGGCAATCGGCGGGGCTGGGAGTGGAAATCACCGAGTAAAAGCGTCGCAGTGCTGGGCATACAGGACATTGCCTACAGGGCCATGATCCATATCAACGGGTATTTCAGAAAAATCCGCTACAAGGGCATCAGGCTCGGACTCACAAGGTATCGAGCCCCCGGCCTGCACCGTGAAGGCCGGGATAACCAATAAAAACCTTTGTGGATGTCGGCCGAGGGGACCACCCCAGGCGGATTTTAAAGGAATAACCTGATGGCTTTTTCTCTGTCGCGCCTGTGCCTGCTAGGCGCTGCGTTGCTCTGCGTACTCCCTCTGCAAGCCAGTGAGCCGACCCCGGCAACGGCGGTTAACACACCCGACTCCGAGCTGATCCAGCGTGGCCTGTACGTGGCCCAGCTGGGTGACTGCATCGCCTGCCACACCGCCAAGGGCGGGGCCACCATGGCCGGGGGCCTGGAGCTGAAGACGCCCATGGGCACCATCTACTCCAGCAACATCACTCCGGACAAAAGCACCGGCATCGGCCGCTACAGCTTCGAAGAATTCGACCGCGCCATGCGCGAAGGCGTAACCCCCGACGGCAGCCATCTTTACCCGGCCATGCCCTATCCGTCCTACGCCAAGATGACCGAAGAGGACATGCGCGCCCTCTACGCCTACCTGATGCATGGCGTGGAACCGGTGGCCCAGGGCAACCTGGAAGCCGACATGGGCTTCCCCTTCAACCAGCGCTGGGGCCTGTGGTTCTGGAACCTGGCGTTCGTCGACAAGCAACCCTTCAAGGCTGATCCGGCCAAGGACGAGCAGCTCAATCGCGGTGCCTACCTGGTCCAGGGCCTGGGCCACTGTGGCTCCTGCCACACCCCACGGGGTATTGCCTTCCAGGAGAAGGCCATGAGCGACACCGAGTCCGGCGGCCGGCACTACCTGGCCGGCGAGACGGTGGAAGAGTGGCGGGCCCTGAGCCTGCGCAACCTGTGGACCGTGGAAGATACGGTGCAACTGCTCAAGACCGGGCAGAACCGCTTCGCCACGGTATCCGGCAACATGGCCGACGTGATCCACCACAGCACCCAGCACTTCACCGACGCCGACTTGACCGCCATCGCCGCCTACCTCAAGTCCCTGCCGGCCGGCAAGGATGACCTGCCCATGCCTTCGGTGGCCCTGACCCCGGCAGCCCCGCCGAACAACCTGTTCACCTCCCGTGGCGGCCTGGGCTACGCGCAATTCTGTTCCGACTGCCACCGCCAGGACGGCGCCGGCGTGCCGCAGATGTTCCCGTCCCTGGCGGGCAACCCCAGCGTCGCTTCGGCCAACCCGACCTCCTTGCTGCACATCACCCTGACCGGCTGGCAGACCGCGCAGACCGCGGCGCATCCACGGGTCTACACCATGCCCGGGTTTGCCCAGCTGGCGGATGGCGAGATTGCCGAGATCCTCAGTTTTGTCCGCAGCAGCTGGGGTAACAACGGCTCGGCCATCAGCGCCGAGCAAGTGAAAAAGATGCGCGCGCAACTGAGCCCGCAGGTGGAAAACACATTGTTCGAAACCCCGCGCCTGGCCAACCTGCTGGCCGCGCCGAATGCCGAGCAAGTGGTGCGTGGCATGCGCCTGCACCTGGAAACCAAGGCCCTCCTGCCGGACAACGTCGGCAACTCGCTGAACTGCACCAGTTGCCACCTCAACGCCGGCACCGTGGCCGACGGTTCACCCTTTGTCGGCGTCTCGGCGTTCTTCCCCGGCTACGCGCCGCGGGCGGGCAAGACCATCACCTTGCAAGAGCGCATCAACGGCTGCTTCCGCCGCTCCATGCACGGCAAGCCGCTGCCGGTGAACGGCGCCGACATGCAAGCCATGGTGGCCTACTTCGAGTGGATGAAAATGAATACCCGCGCCGAAGACAAGGTGGCCGGACGTGGTGTGGGCAAGATCGACCCGGCCCTCAAGCCCAACGCTGACAATGGCAAGCAGGTCTATGCCAAGCAATGCGCGGTGTGTCACGGGGCTGATGGCGAAGGCCTGAAACGGGCCGACGGCAGCCTGATCTTCCCGCCGCTGTGGGGCGATCAATCCTTCAACATCGGCGCTGGCATGGCCCGCACCTACACCGCTGCGGCGTTCGTCAAACGCAACATGCCGATTGGCTTCCACGAGAAATTCCCCCTGGGCCAGGGCGGCCTGTCCGATCAGGAAGCCCTGGACGTGGCCGAGTACTTCTCCCACCAACCGCGTCCGGACTTCCCGGACAAGGTCAAGGACTGGCCTAACGGCGGTCGTCCGGCGGACGCCCGTTACTGAAGGCTTGACCCTGTAGTCGCCGCCTTTGGCTGCGGCTACAGGCCCGCAGAAAAATCTGCCGACGCTCCCTGGCGCCAAGGTAAGATTGCCATCCTTTGCGTCAGCCTTCGCTGTCGGTCCTTCAAGGATGAATCATGCGGCTCCCCTCGATCCTGTTGCTGAGCCTGTCCCTGGGGCTCGGCGGCTGTACCTTTGTCTCCACCCTCAAAGCCACCACCGTGAGCTACCGGGTGCCGGCCGATGCCGGTGAAACCGCGCTGATCCGCATCGTTGCCCAGGGGCTGGTGCGGGGCGTGCCCTACAGTGATTGCATCGACTGGCGCAAACCGGCGTCGGGGCTGATGGTTCGCCCCCATCGGGGCATTGCCAATCCCAACTTCCGCAACCTGGGCATTCCCATGACGGCCGCTACCGACCGCATGCGCCGCCAGGAAGGCTTTGGCGCCAACGAGCTGAAGATCCCGGCCAATCGTCCGTTCGCCTTCATGTTCTACAACACTGAACCCGGGATGGATAAGGACTACCGCTTTGTCTGCGAACAAAGCGTGACCTTCGTGCCCGAGGCCGGCGCGACTTATCAGATGGTGTTTCTCCAGGACAAGATGTGCACGGCCATGCTGCGCAAGATCGACGACCAGGGCGAGATGCTGGCGGAGCGGGTGCCGCTGCGGCCTACCGATTACTGCAGCGCCGATGCGCGTTAGGGCGATGACCTACGGGGCATAGTGCTTGCAGATTTCCTCCCAGATGTAGGCGCCGCGAAAGCGGATCCAGCGGATGAACAAACGGTCGCGAAAGGCCTGCCAGCGGCTGTAGCGCCGCCGATCCAGGCTATCCTCGATGTCCTCCAGCAAGGATTCCCGCTCGAAGCCGATCCAGATTTCCGGGATCACCGACATCAGGTTGATGTAGCACACCGGCGCCACCTCTTCGTAGAGAATGCGCTCCACCTCGGCCCGGTCGTAGGCCTGGGTTTCGCGGGCGATGTAGGGGTAGTCCACTTCGTTGTCTATAAAGGCGTCTGACAGCGCATAGCGAATGTCGGCCAGTTGTTCCGGAGTGATTGCTGATGACACGGAGCGCTCCTTCCTGAGGCTTTGGCAATCGATCTGAGGCAATCTGCGCGCCGGATGAGACGCGCTGCGACGGGCTCACCAGCGACGATAGGGTTGGCCGAAGGGAACCCCGTTCAAGGTGTGAGTGCAGCAAGGGCAATTGGGGCTCATGGTGGCGGCGCTCAGCTGGGGATTGACCTTCTGCAGCAGGCCCTGGGTATCGACGTACAGACCGCTGAAATAGGCGCAACCACTGAGCCCTACGTAATCCTGTTGTTCGTGCTCATGCAGGGCCACCAACCAGAAAATCGGTTCCTCCCGATCCAGCCGGCCTTTTGCTTCGCTGAATACCCCATCCCACGGCTGGCCTACCCGGCTCAGCAGAAAACGGAACAGTGGGGTGTAATCCAGCCCCAGACGCTTGTCGGAGTGCATGCTGCCGCGTTGCTGTTCCCTGGCCAAGAGCGCCTTGCTGTGGCGCTGTTTGGCGTAGGACGGTGAGTTCTTGTGCCCCACGCCGCGGGTTCGGGTGTTGACCTTGCGATACAAGGGTTGTTTTTCCATCGGGCAGGTCCTTCCTGGTGGCCGGCGACAGCGGATTCTATCTCGGCGCAATCATCCGTGTCGGTGCCTTGCCGTTGGCATTGTGCTGATAGATCGCTTCCGGCTGCCCCTGCTCATTGAACAATACCTGGCCGATCCCCGACGAATTCCATAGCCGCTCCCCGGCTTCGGCATGCTCGGGCACATGGGGCATCACCTTCATGCGCCGGCGCTTGGTGAACCAGTTCAACGGCGAGCGCGGCGAGTAGAGCCAGCGGTTGAGGCGGTCGAACCATTCCAGCAGGGCGGCGGGGAATTCGTTCTTGATGCCGCTGCTGGTGATCTGCCAGATCCGCGGGCCGCCCTGGCGGTGGCGGATCAGCACTTCGTAGACGAAGGAATAATGCACATCCCCCGACAGAATCACGTAGCTGCCCGGGGTTCGCGAGTGGCGGAAGATGTTCAGGATCACCTGGGCGGAACCGCGATGGGCCATCCAGTTTTCCGCGTCCACCAGCAACGGGTAACCGCACCAGCTGAAGACCTTCTGCACCGTTTCGATCAGCTTGACGCCGAAGATCGGTGCCGGTGAAACGATGATCGCCGAGGGATGATCCAGCAGTTCATGTTGCAGTTCGCTCAGGGCTTCCCAGTCCAGCAGGCCTGAGGGCTGACCCAGGTTGGACTCGCTGCGCCAGCGCCGGGTGCGGGTGTCCAGCACCACCAGGGCCGGGGTGCTGGGCAAGACGTATTGCCACTGCTGGAAGCCCAGCAACTGGTCGATCAGGTCGTTTTGGGCCTGACACTCCAGCATGCGTTCCGGAGTTTGTGCCGTGGCGCTCAAGGCGCGAGTGTGCTCCAGCAGTTGGGCGAAGGCGTCCGGGTTGTTGCCCCAGCCCTGGCACAGCATGTAAGCCAGCAGCGCGTTGCCGATGATGCGTTTGGAGAAGGGGTGACCGTAGGCGGTTTCTTCCCACTGGGCGCTGAGGTTCCAGTCGTCGGTGATGTCGTGGTCGTCGAAGATCATCAGGCACGACAGGTGGGCAAAGACTCGCGCGGCCCCCTTCAAGCCCTGGACAAAATCGTCGATGCGCTGCTGTTCCCGGGTGTAGCGCGTTTGCTGTTCCGGCGTCAGTTGCGGCGGCTGCGGCGCGATCAGGGTCCAGGGCAGCGGTGACCACACCAGCAGGTACATGGCCAGCACCTCGGCGAACGTCACCAGGTGGTTATCGGCATTGCTGCTGGTGAAGATCGGTTTTTTCACCCCGCCAAAGAATCGCTCGCGCAGGGTTTCATTGCTTTTCAGGGCCGGGAGCAATTCGGCTCGTCGGTAGTAGCTGGCGCCATGGCGGTACAACGCCTGACTGTCGTCCACCACGGCGCCGTCCAATTCTTCATCGAACAGCCCGAGGCGCTCGATCAGGGCGTGAACGGCTCGCAACATGGGCCCGGCCACATCGTCGGCGTACACCTGATCGCCGCTCATCATCAACAAGGCGGGGCGTTGTGCAGGCTCGGGCTGTTGCGCCAGCAGGCGGTCGACACACAGCAGGCCGTCAGCGGACGGGTGATGGGGCTTGCGGCAGGAGCCGTGGAGCAGGTTGCCGATGCGGCTGTGGAGCACGAATTCCGGGGTCTTGGCATCGCCATACAGCAGGTGCGGCGCCCAGTCGGCAATGGCTCGGGCGCCGTCCTCGGCGTCGTTTATCCACAGGTCATAGGCAATCGGCACGTCCTGGGGCAGGGCGGCGTCCAGGGACACATCGATCAGATGGATAAAGGCCTGACGGCCCACAGGGATGACCTGGCATTGCTGCTGATTGAGGGGCAGTTCCAAGGCAGGGCCATCAGCGGGCTGCAGGCGCAGGGTCAGCGGCAACGCCCTTGAACCCACCAGCCACAGCACCAGCCGCGTCGGCTCCAGGCGGCGCAGCAGCGGGCCGGCGAGAACAGGGGGCAGGGCAGGGGTGGGCGTAGTCAGTGGCATCTGCAGCGAGGTCTCTGATGGTGGCAAAGGGCGCGCAATGGTAGCGCAGCCGATGTCGAAGAAACGTCGGCTGTGGGGGCTGGGTCGAGGCTTTTGTATCCGATTATTTGTTGGCGTTGGTCCGCGTCGCCAACCCTCTCAGAAGCCTGTATTCAATGCTGTCGAGATATCTGCTGGATCTTGATTGCACCAAGAAGAGTGGAAGGTGCCGTTCATCTGACTTTCAAAACGAAGGATCACGCCCATGAGTGGACCTCTGGGTAAGGCTGAACAGTCCGTGTCCGCCCGCGCTATGGTTCGCGGCTTTAGTGCGAAATTGAAGGAGATCACCAGCGGAGCAGTTACGCATCTGGTGATTTTCAAGAACAACCAGCCGGCAGCGACGCTGATTGAACACTTTTGCTATTTCGCAAGGCTTGGACTGCTTCAGTGAGATGGGCAAGGCGGTTGTCGATGACTTGTGTCTGGGAAGCTGGCCGGCTGCCGGGGAAGAACAGCGTGCGGGTTGAGATGATGCCTTGGAGGTGGGGAGCCCGGAGGTGAGTCGCTCCCCGCCCGAGATTCTGTAGGAGCGAGCTTGCTCGCTCCTACAGAATCTCAGGCCGAGGCCTTGTGTTCTTCTCCGCGCTCAATACTCTGCGGCTGGCCCTGCTCTATCACCCAACGCAGCAGGTCGGTCACCGAAACCCGGTGCTTGCGCTCCACCCACTCCATGCCCTCGGGGCTGTAGTGCTCGCTGTAGCGGGTCAGGATCAAGTGATTCTGGTCTTCGGACATACGCAGGCTGACTTCGCGGCAATGCAGGCTGGCGTTGTCGAGCTTGGTCACGCGTTGCAGCAGCATCAGGGCGTGTTGATCGGAAGTGGACATGGGCAGCTCCTTCGCGACGAGAGGGGCTGGGGCCGAGGCGGGCTTGATCAGGTGCATGGGCAGGGTTCTCCAGCAGGGGGAAGCCGATGCTGGCAGGCGAACCTTGCGCAAAGATGTCTGCTTTATTGCGCGGGTGAAGGTTTGTTACTGCGTTGAAATATATGACGGGCCGCGTCGAATGGTTTTAGATAACCGCTCTTTCCGACCTTAAGTGATGCCCGCTGGTGAGCCGTCTTTTGATCGTGGACGACGACATTGAAGTCCTCGCGCTGCTGAAGAAATTTTTTGTCCAACAGGGCTATCAGGTGGCCGTGGCCACCGATGGCGCGTCGCTGTGGGCAGCCCTGGAGCGAGAGGTGCCGGACCTGATCATCCTCGACCTGATGCTCCCCGGCGACAATGGCCTGGCCCTGTGTCAGCGCCTGCGCCAGCAGCACGCCACGCCGGTGATCATGCTCACCGCCATGGGCGAGTTGAGCGATCGGGTGGTGGGCCTGGAGATGGGCGCCGACGATTACCTGAGCAAGCCCTTCGATGCCCGCGAGCTGCTGGCCCGGGTGCGGGCGGTGCTGCGCCGGGCCGGAGAGGTCCGGCCGGTGAGCGCGGACGTGCCGCGGCCGTTGATCAAGTTCGCCGACTGGCAGCTGGACCTGACTCGCCGCGAACTGCGCTCGCCGGACCAGGTGATGATTCCGTTGTCGGCGGGGGAGTTCGACTTGCTGCTGGTGTTTGTCGAGCATCCGCAGCGCATCCTCACTCGCGAGCAGTTGCTGGACCTGGCCCGGGGCCAGGCCCATGACGCCTTCGATCGCAGCATCGATGTGCAGGTCAGCCGCCTGCGACGCAAGCTGGAATTCGACACCAAGCGTCCGGCGATGATTCGTACCGTGCGCAACGGCGGTTACCTGTTCACCCCCAGCG
>NZ_MOAK01000043.1:75010-83666 GCF_003732485.1 Pseudomonas protegens | reverse complement strand
GCGGGCCCCGCCAGTGAAGCTGATCAAGCCGCTGTGGCGCTATCGGCTGCGGGACACCGTGGCGCGCTGGATCGCCCTGACCATCATCATGGCCATGCTCACCGCACTGGCCTTCAATGCGTTGTTCGTGCAGTTGGCCGGGGTCTGGGCCTATCCGCCGCTGGCGGAAACCGGCTTGCTGGAAAAGTCCGCGGCCATCGTGCGCCTGATCGAAGCCTCGGAGCCGGGCCAGCGTCCGCGACTGGCGGAGGCGGTCAGCAGCGACCACCTGAGCATCTCCTGGCGGCCGACGCGCCAGGGCTTTGCCCTGCCTGAGCTGGACGACCCGGAGTATCGCGTCGGTTCGGAAGGCATCCGCGCCATGCTGCAACCGCCCCAGCGACATATCGAGGCCTACCAGCCCAGCGACTGGCCGGGCCCGGACGGGCGCTACGCGCTGCTGGTGCAGTTGACCGATCAAAGCTGGCTGATGTTTTCCTCGGCGTCCCGCAGTTGGGGGCTGGAAGAGGGCACGCGCAACCTGATCGTGATCGCCCTGGTGCTGATCTCCACTGGTCTGGTGGCCTTGATCGCCACGCGCCGGCTGGCCAAGCCGCTGCAACAGTTCGCCCAGGGCGCGCGGCGTTTTGCCGTGGACTTTCGTGCACCGCCCATCGATCCGGTGGGGCCCCACGAGATCCGCCAGGCAATCCTGGCCTTCAACGCCATGCAGGCGCAGTTGCAGCACTTCATCAAGGACCGCACGCAGATGCTCGCGGCCATTTCCCATGACCTGCGCACGCCCCTGACCCGCATGCGCCTGCGCGGCGAGTTCATCGAGGATGCCGACCAGCAGCAGCGCCTGTTTCGCGATGTGGACGAGATGCAGGCCATGATCAATTCGGCCCTGGAGTTCTTTCGCGACGACGCGCGTCTGGAAGAGGCCACCCATTTCGATCTGGCCGAGCTGTTGCAGACTCTGGTGGACGACTATCGCGACCAGTCGATTCCGATCGCTTTCAGCGGCCCGCCGCGCCTGGTGTATTGCGGCCGCCCCCTGGGACTGAAACGGGTGATGACCAACCTGGTGGACAATGCGGTCAAGTACGGGGGCGAGCCGGCCATCGTGCTGGAACACGATGCGCATCAATTGCGGGTGCGGGTGCTGGATCGCGGCCCGGGCATTCCCGCCGAGGCGCTGGAGCAGGTGTTTGCGCCGTTCTTCCGGCTGGAGTCCTCGCGCAACAAGAGCACCGGTGGCGTGGGCCTGGGGTTGTCGGCGGCGCGGGCGATTGTCCGCGAGCATGGTGGGGAGTTGCGGCTGCTCAATCGTGAGGGGGGCGGGCTGGAAGCACGGGTGGAATTGCCGGTGTAGCCGCTGCCTCAGGTTGCGATAAGGCTCGAAGAGCCTTTCGAGGCCGTTCGAGCACCCAGGCCGGCCGATCCCGGCCTGGGCTCAATGACTCGTTCCGGCTCAGGACCAGTCGAAGCAGAACAGCACCAGGTCCTCCACCGGTTCATAGAACATCACAATCAGGTCGGCGCCGCTGATGCCGTAATGGCTGGCGGGCACCCCCAATACGTGCTGGAAGCGCCGGCCTGCGGGGCTCAGAGGCCAGACGTCGATGTCGCCGCTGTCGTCCGTGGCTTCAACGATATCCATGGGGAATTCCACGGTTTCCACCCAGTTGCCGTAACCCTCGGCCACGCCGCCCATTTCATTGATAAACGTCAGGCGCTGCTCGTCATCTTCCGGCCAGGTCAGATAGCCCAGCTGCTGGTAACGCTGGTGCGCCGTCTGGTAAGCCGCGTGCTCCTGGGCGTAATGGCGTTGCAACTGGGCCCGCAGGTTGCGCCGAGATTCCGGCAGTTGGGCGTTATCCGGGTGCAGGAAGAAGTAGCGCGGATCGCCGCACAGGCGATAGCGGCCGTTCTCGATCTTGAAGCCGATCCAGTTGGTCTTCAGCAGCTCGCTGCCAAAACCTTCGTCTTGGGTGAGTTCGCCCACCAGGCCTTCATCGGGTTCGATGGGGCTCAGCAGGTGCAGGCGTCCGGACCATTCGGGGTTGATCTGGCTGGCGTCGATGGACAGCAGGGGCAGCAGATGTTCGGCCAGTTCCTGCTGGTCGGCGACGAACAGCTCCCGGGCGTCGGGGTAGGCGACGGCGCCGGCAGGCAGCTGAGTTAGTTCCGGGGTCGGGATTGCGGGCATGTAGCGGGTCCTTGAACAAACGGGAATGACAGGGAAAAGGAGGCCGCGCGCTTCAGGCGCGGCTGTTGCGGAAACTGCCGGGGGTGATGCCCACGACTTTCTTGAAGGCGCGGGTCATGTGGCTCTGGTCGAAGAAGCCGCAACTGAAGGAGGCTTCCGCCAGGCTGGCGCCGGTGCGCAGCAGGTTCTGCACCTGGGCCACGCGTTTCTGGATCTGGTAGCTGTGGGGCGACACGCCCACGGTCTTCTTGAACACGCGGATCAGGTACAGCGGGTCCATGTCCACCAGTTGCGCCAGTTCTTCCAGGGGGATGTGCCGGGCGTATTCGTCTTCGAGTTTTTGCTTGATGAACTTCACCGCGCTGCGTTCGGCGCTGGCGATGGCGGCAATGGGGGCGCCGCTGCGTTCGAAAAGTTGGGTCACCAGGTCCAGGAGGATGGATTCGCGTTCCAGGCTGGGCGGGGAGTTTTCGATGATCTGGTGTTGCTGGAGGAAGGTCAGGGCAAAGCTGGGGTCCAGGTTCAATGCACTCTGGAACAGATGGATATGCTCGGCGCCGAAGCGTCCTTGAAAGATCGCCCGGTTGACCCAGCCCGGGTCCAGGTAAAGCATGCGGTACATCCAGCCCTGGTCATGCCCGGGCAAGCCGTCGTGAATCTCCCCCGGGGTGATGGTGACGACGCTACCGGCGCTCCCCAAGTAATAGCTGCCCCGATAAAAGAGTTTTTCAACCCCGCTGCTTATAACCCCTACTGCATATCGATCATGTGAATGCCGGCCAAAAGACTGAGTGCTGTAACGCGCAGATAACAACTCACAGTCGCCTTCGGGTATTCGCCAAAACTGCACGAAATCCTTGTCTGGCCTAAAGACTTTGCCGGGTTTGTGCTCATCCATGAGTTTGTCCAGTTTTGTGCAATACGTTGAAAAAATGGGCCGCTAAATTTAGCACCCATTTCATAACGCAAGCTAGGGGAAGTGATGCCTACAAAACTAGTTATTGGGGATTACAAAAAGTCTTCATGGTCATTTCGTGCATGGCTGGTTCTTGTAACGGCAGACGTCTCCTTCGAGACCCTTCAGGTCAAGCTGGAACAGGACGACACCCGTCAGCAGATCCTGCGCTATTCACCGTCGGGCAAGGTGCCGGCGCTGCTGCTGGACAAGGTGGTGATCAACGACAGCCTGGCCATTTGCGAGTACGTCGCCGGTGCCTATCCGTCGGCCAACCTGTGGCCCCAGGACGCGCTGATCAAGGCCCAGGCCCGTGCCGCTGCGGCCGAGATGCACTCGGGTTTCGTCAATCTGCGCACCCAGATGTCCTTCGGCCTGAACACCGGTGACACCCCCGAGCCCCTGACGGCCGACACCCAGGAAGAGATCCAGCGGATCTTCGCCATCTGGAACAACCTGCGCGAGGCCAGCGGCTCCAAGCAGTTCTTGTGCGGCGACTTCGGCATCGTCGACGCGATGTTCGTACCGGTGGTGTTCCGCTTCCGTCGTTATGGCATCGCGGTGCCGACGCAACTTCAAGCTTATGTCGAACAAGTTCTGGCCTATCCGCCGGTGCAGAAGTGGCTGAAGTTGGCTGCAGCAGAAGTTTGAAAAAAAGCCAAGTAGTTATAACGAATAACGCTAACTAAAAATTAATGATTATTTGACTGAAGGCAGAAAAGACCCTGGTGTTTTTTCTGCTTTTTCGAGTCTGACTTTTGTTGCGAAAAGGGGAATTTATGAGTGTTCATAAAGTGACTGCCAAGGATGTTGGCCGTGATGGGCAAGTTTACGACGTGATCGGCATCGGCTTTGGCCCGGCGAACATCGCCCTGGCCATCGCCATGGAAGAGATGGAGTTTGCCGGCACCCGGCTGTTTCTCGAGCGTCACGCGAGCACTCAATGGCAACCGGAGATGATGCTCTCCGGCAGCGATATCCAGAACCACCCGAGCCGCGACCTGGTGACCCCGCGCAACCCGCGCAGCCGCTACACCTTCACCAACTTCCTGTTCGAGAACGACCGTCTGTTCGAACACTTGAACCTGGGCCTGGAGTTCCCGCTGCGCAGCGAGTTCGCCGAGTACGTGCGCTGGGTCGCCGGGTTCTTTGCCCGGGACGTGGCCTACAACCAGAGCGTGGCGCAGATCCAGGTCGACCCGGCCAGCAACCTCTACACCATCACCACCCAGGCCGGCGTGCAGTATCAGGCGCGCTCCGTGGTCCTGGCCCCGGGCCGCACCCCGGTGATTCCGCAGGTGTTCGCCAACGCCGCGGCGGATCGGGTGTTCCACCTGACCCAGTACCTGGGCCGCCTGGCCAACCTGGCCCAGAAGGGCGAGCTCAAGCGCGTGGCGGTGGTGGGCGGTAGCCAGAGCGCCATCGAAATCATCCTGCACCTGCGCCACACCTACCCGAACCTGGAAATCGTCAACGTGCAGCGCGGCTATGGCTTCCGCCTCAAGGACACCAGCCAGTTCAGCGAGCATGTGTACTTCCCGTCCTTCGTCGACCAGTACTACAACAGCTCCGCCGAGGCGAAGAAGAACATCAACCGCCACCTGCACTACACCAACTACTCGGCTGCCGATGCCGACGTGATCAAGGAACTCTACGTGGGCATGTATGAGGACAAGCTGCAGGGCCGCGAGCGGGTGATCATCAAGGGCCTCAGCGAAATCCAGGGCTGCACGCCGGATGGCGAGGGCTACCGCCTGTCGCTGCTCAACAGCAATACCCAGGTCACCGAAGAGTTGGGCGGGTTGGACGCCGTTGTTCTGGCCACGGGCTTTCGCAACCTCGGTACCGGCCCCCAGGAAGAGCGCTACCCGGCGATTCTCAAGGACCTGGCCGAGCACCTGGACTGCGACGCCCAGGGTGTGATCCGCATCGGCCGCGACTATGGCCTGGCCGCCGCCAAGGGCAGCCATCTGCCGGCGCTGTACCTCAATGGCCTGTGCGAATCCTCCCACGGTTACGGCGATGCCGGCTCCTTCAGCCTGCTGTCGCTGCGCTCGCGAGATATTTTCAACTCCCTGAATCAGCAGCTGGGCATGGCCCAGGCGGCGGAAAAGATCGCTTGAGCCGCTGCATCGAATCCTGAACCTCGACCCCTTTATGTGAGCAGGCAGCAATGGATATTTCAGAAATGGATGAGTTGGGTGTATTTGCGGATGTGGAGTCTTCGGCGCGCAGTTATTGCCGCAGTTTTCCGGTGGTCTTCGACCAGGCCCAGGGCAGTCATCTGTATGACCTGAAAGGCCAGGCCTATATCGACTTCCTGAGCTGCGCCGGTTCAGTCAACTACGGCCACAACCCCAAGGCGGTCAAGGCCGCGGTGATCGACTATCTGCAACGGGACGGCATCCAGGCCGCCCTGGACATGCACAGCCGGGCCAAGCAGGAGTTCATCTACAACTTCCGCAGGATCATCCTCACGCCACGGGCCTTGCCGTACAAAATGCAGTTCACCTCGCCCACCGGCACCAGCGTGGTGGAATCGGCGGTCAAACTGGCGCGCAAGGTCACCGGGCGCCGGCACATCGTGGCCTTCACCAACGGTTTCCACGGCATGTCCAACACTTCCCTGGGCCTGACCGGCAACCGCGACAACCGCCAGCCCGGGGTCGATCCTTATGTGTTCCGCATGCCCTTCGACGGCTACCTGGCGGGCCTGGACTCCATCGAGTACTTCGAGCGCTTGCTCAAGGACAACAGCTCGGGCATGGACATTCCGGCGGCAGTGATCCTGGAAACCATCCAGGGCGAAGGCGGGATCAATGTGGCCTCGGCAGAGTTCCTGCAACGCCTGCGCCAGCTGACCACCGAGCACGGCATCCTGTTGATTGTCGATGACATCCAGGCCGGTTGTGGCCGTACCGGGACCTTCTTCAGCTTCGAGCCTTCGGGCATCACGCCGGACATGGTCTGCCTGTCCAAGTCCCTCAGTGGCTACGGCCTGCCGTTTGCCCTGTTGCTGCATCGTCCGGAGCTGGACCAGTGGTCCCCCGGCGAGGACAACGGCACTTTCCGCGGCAACACCCTGGCCTTTGTCGCGGCCACCAAGACCGTGCAGGAGTTCTGGAGCGACGATCGTCTGGTCAAGCACATCCAGGCCAACGAAGCGCAGCTCAAGGAATGGCTGGCCGAGGTCACCGAACGCTTTGCCGGGCACATCAAGGACGTGCGCGGCCGCGGCCTGTTCTACGGCATCGAGTTCCACGATCCGGCCCTGGCCGCCGCGGTGATGCGTGCCTGTTTCGCTCGCCGCCTGATCATCGAGCGCTGCGGTCCGGTGGACCAGGTGCTCAAGCTGATGCCGGCGCTGACCATCAGCAGCGAAACGCTGCAGGCCGGTCTGGCGAGTATTTTCGACGCCATGCAACAGGTACTGGAGCAGGGCGAGCTAAGTGACCCGGACCAGGACGTTGATCCCCTGGTCTTCATCAATGGAGTCGCGCATGTCGACTAATACCAACCGCGCCATCATCGAACTGACCATCGGCGGGCTGATGCTCAGCCTGTCGGCCCTGGCGGTGGCCTTTGCTCATATCGGTGCCGGCGGGGCGGGGTTCTACCGCATGCTGTTCGCCTCGATTCTGTTTTTCCTGCTGCTCAAGGTGCGCCGCATCCCGGTGTTGCTCAAGAGCGCCAAGGCGCAGCTGTATACGGCCCTGGCCGGGGTGTTCCTGGCCATCGATCTGGTGCTCTGGCACCAGAGCATCTACATCGTCGGCCCGGGCATCGGTTCGATCCTGACCAACTGCCAGGTGTTCTTCATGACCCTGCTGGGTCTGTACCTGCTCAAGGAGAAGCCGTCGATCTACTTCCTGATCTCCATCACCCTGGCGTTTGTCGGCCTGTACCTGTTGCTGCTGCCGGAAATGACCAGCGCAGTGGGCATCAAGGGCGTGGTGTATGGGGTGCTCTCGGGTCTGGCTTACGCCATCTGCGTGTATTTCCTCAAGGTCAACACCCAGCTGCCTGACGGCGGTGGCGACAAGATCGCACAGATGCTCAACCTGAGCCTGTGGGCCGCGCTGGTGCTGCTGGTGTACGCCCTGGCCATGGGTGAAAGCCTGGCCATCGTCGATGGGCAGACCCTGGTGATGCTGATCATCTACGGGGTGATGGTGCAGTTCGTCGGCTGGTTGCTGGTCAACCGTTCCATCGGTGCCATCAGCCTGGGGCTGGCGGGGTTGATCCTGTTGCTGGAGCCGGTGATCACCTACTTCGTCGACGTGGCGTTTCTCGGCAAGGCCAGTTCGGCGCTGCAGATCGCCGGCGCGCTGCTGACCATCCTTGCGGTGTACATCGGTTCAATCAAACCGCCGGAGAAGGTGACGCCAGTGACCGAGGCTGCCTGAGGCCTCGACCTGATGCAGGGTTCCAGTTGTTGGTTTCTGTTAATAGCTCCAACTCATAGCTTCAACTCATAGTTCCGCTCGACTTTTACTGCGCACAGACCCGCCTGTCTGCGCGCAGTTTTTTTTGCCTGCAATTCAGGCCGACAGGGCCAGGCGTGTGGCGCCGGCATCTGCCGCGGCCTGGGCCTGGGTGCGTTCATCCTCTTCCAGTACCCGGGAGGCGCGGCCTACCAGCAGCGGGTCCGGGGCGTGGGCGACCTTCAGGTCCTTGCCCGGGTAGTCCAGCTCGTGGAGGAAATGACGGATGCAGTTGATCCGCGCACGTTTCTTGTCATCGGACTTGATCACCGTCCACGGCGCGTCGGCGGTGTCGGTGTGGAAGAACATCGCCTGCTTGGCGGCGGTGTATTCGTCCCACTTGTCCAGGGACTTGATGTCGATGGGCGAGAGCTTCCAATGCTTGAGCGGATCGTCCCGGCGCGAGATGAAGCGTCGCAGTTGCTCTTCGCGGTTCACCGAAAACCAGAACTTGAACATCAGGATGCCGCTGTTGCACAGCATGCGCTCCAGCTCCGGGGTCTGGCGCATGAACTCCAGGTATTGCAGGGGCGAGCAGAACTCCATGACCCGTTCCACCCCGGCGCGGTTGTACCAGGAGCGGTCGAAGAAGACCATTTCCCCGGCGGTGGGCAGGTGCTGGATATAGCGCTGGAAGTACCACTGGCCCTTTTCCTGTTCCGAGGGTTTCTCCAGGGCCACGATCCGTGCACCACGGGGGTTGAGGTGTTCCATGAAGCGCTTGATGGTGCCGCCTTTACCGGCCGCGTCCCGGCCTTCGAACAGCACCACGATGCGTTGCCCGGTTTCCTTGACCCAGCTTTGCACCTTGAGCAGCTCGATCTGCAGTTCGTTCTTGGCCTTTTCGTACTCGGCCCGGCGCATACGGTTGCGGTAGGGGTAGCTGCCCGGCAGCGAGGCCGAAACGCTGTCTTCATTGGAGCCGCGCGGAGCACTGGCCACTTGCAGGGCCATGGGTTTCTGGCTGATGGCGTTGATTTCGGCTTCGGCGGTTTTCACCGGCGCCGCCTGGGTGGCGGTGCGTGG
>NZ_MOAK01000043.1:67369-74985 GCF_003732485.1 Pseudomonas protegens | reverse complement strand
CGACGTGTCCGGGGTGCGGCGGTTTTGCGCCCAGCGGCCTTGGCGGCGGGGGGGCTGCTGGCCGGGGCTTTTTTCACAGGGGCTGGTGGCAGGGGCAGGGCGGTGGATTCTTCACTCATGGGAGGGGGGCCTGTAGTTGTGTTCAATGTCCTCCGGTCATTTTTAGGGCTGGGCAGTTGGCGGCCGTTGATCTCGATCAAGTTTGTAATAAGGAAAAGTCGGTAATCAGTTGAGATTTTTTCGGCGGCTCGCTTGGGAGCTATCTGACCTGAGGTGGGAGCATAACCGCTGGCAACTGCGGCGCAGGATCTCGATGCGCGGCTGTGAAAGGACGGCGGATATCAATCCGCCGCCTGTCGTTTTCAGTGTGCCAGGGCCGGTCGTCTGTCCGCAGGATCACGCTGGCCGGGCTTGGCGGGCGCCGAGGGGGTGGCGCTGTGCCGGGTTTGCAGGGCGCCGAACGAGGTGATGTAACCGGCAATGGCGCTGGCGACCACGGTCGGCGGACTGGCCAGCCAGACCTGGCCTGGACCGGAGCGCCCCGGAAAATTCCGGTTGATGGCACTGACGGTGACCTGCTCCTGGTGGGTCGATGAACCAGGACCGCAGTTCGCGCAGGCTCCGCAGGCCGGTTGGAGCAGGTGCGCGCCAAAGGTTTCGAAGGCCGGCAGGTAGCCCTTTTCCTCGCAGTAGTCGCGGACATCCACGGTCCCGAACTGCAAATAGAGTTTGACCTCGGGATGCAGCCGCAGGTCGTTTTCCAGCGCCCAGTTGATCACCTCGAAATAATGATCGAAATCATCGCGCTTGCCGGCCGTGCAGGAACCGCCATAGGCGATATCGACCATGACCCGCTCTGTCAGATCGGTGAGGCGCTGTCCGTTGCCGGGGTCACCCGGAGAGGCAATCATCGGCAGGATCTGATCGCAGTCGAGGACGATCGTGTCGGCGTAGTTCGCCTCGGGGTCGCTGGTCATCCAGGGCTCGAGCACGAAGTCGAGGTGACGCCGCTCCTTGAGAAAACGAACGGTCTCCTGATCGGGGACGACGATTCCGCTGAAACCACCCAGTTCCGCTGTCATGTTGGTGAGGGTGGTGCGTTCGTCGGTGGACAGGAACGCCAGGGCCGGGCCACCGAATTCGAAGATCTTGCCGACCCCGTGGCCGGCCTTGATCCGGCTATCGGCCAACAGGGCGAGCACCAGGTCCTTGGCGGTCACGCCGGCGGCCAAGCGGCCGACCAGGGAAATGCGCAGCACCTGTGGATACACGGTCCTGACCGAGCCGGTCATGAAGGCGTTGGCCATGTCGGTGGTCCCCACGCCAAACGCCAGGCATCCCAGTGCGCCGCTGTGGGGGGTATGGGAGTCGGTGCCGACCACGACTTGTCCGGGTAGGGCATATTGCTCGGCCATCATCGCGTGGGAGATGCCCTCGCTGCCTTCTGCCGGCAGGTAGCCGTGGGCGCTGAGTCGATGCTTGGCGATGAAGTCTCGATGGGCTTGAGACAAGCCATCGAGTTCGCCGACCAGGCTCTGCTGCAGGTGCGCCGGGCTTCGGTGCTTGTAGGACAAGTGATCCTCAAACGCCAGGATCGATTCCGGCTGGTACACAGAGAAGCTTTCGCCGAAGGCATCGTCGAGCAAGTGGGCGCACAGCCCGGTGTAGTACTCGTGGATAAAGCGCCAGTCGGCCTTCAACAGAATTCCGGCGCCCTGCTCGACACGCTCGGCGCCACGGGCCTTGATCAAATGCCGATGAATGATCTTTTCGGCAAAGGTCAGGGGGCCGGTGGGCAGGTCTGGCGATGGCTCCCCAGGCTGGTCCGGCTGCTGACTCAAATGCTCGCGACCGTAATTGAGCAGCCCGCCGCTGCGCAGAATCGCCGTGGACAGCGCATCCCTGGTGCCGATCAGTTCCTCCAGCGACAGCTCTTCACCGGCCTGCAGGCGCGGCACCAAGGACAAGTCGGTGGAGGTCAGCAGGCCGATGTTGTCGGCGTTCTGTCGGTAGATGCGCTCGAAGCTTTCGGCAATGACCAGGCGGATGCCGGCTTTTTTCTCCGCCAGCGGGCTGTGCTCGCGGGAAGAACCTTTGCCGTAGCGGGTGCCCGCCACGGTCACTGCAAACCCTGCGGAGGCGACATCGTCCTTGCCGATAGGCAGTACCGGGCCGGTCTTGAGGCCGACATAGGGGTAGGACCCCAGCCGGTGGTCAAAGAAAGCCAGCACCGGGATCGGTGTTATTTCGTCTGTTGAAATGTCATCGCGCAAAGGCCGTGCCTCCTCGAGGGTCAGTGTTTGCCCCCCCAACTGCCGTGACACTTTCAAAGGATCGCTGCTGAGAAAAAGCAGCTTTGCGTCAAGCTTGAAACCCATGATTCACCCCAAAAGAAATGGCCGACGGTTTCAGATCAAGTGCCGACCGTCATAGACGCTGTTGTCGTAGGCGGCATGGTTGGCGGCCTCGGCGGCTGGGGCTGGTTTCGAGGTCACGGCGCCTCCCCAGGTGGCATAGATCAACGCGCCCTTGGAGGACTTCCAGGCGTGGGTGCTGCCTGGCGGGTAAATCACCAGATCGCCCTTGAGGTAAATGCCGTTTTCATCCTCGAAATCACCGTCGAGAATCAGAAAGGTTTCATGGCCGTGGTGGTGGTGAGATTGGGCGCTGGCGCCTGCTTCGCAACGGATCAGGGCTATACGCTGGGCACTCTCCTGGCACTCGAACAGCGTGTGAATACTGGCGCCGCTGCGACCCAGTTGTTGATGAGTCGACCATTGGATCGAATCCGGCTCGCTGGATACATTCAGCAGATTGAAAACTGTCGGGTTCATGGATGTGCGCCTGTTATAGAGAAGAGGTGATGAAGCTGAAGGTCGAGCTGATGTTTGCCGTGCGGGAGATTCGTTCTATCGCCGCCAGGTGACGCTCCTGGGTCACCGCGGCGCAGGCATCTTCCAGAACGGTGATCTTGAAGTCCCTGTCATGCCCGTCGAGGGTCGTGGCGAGGATCACGTGTTCGGTCGATACCCCTGTCAGTACCAACTCTTCAATGCCTTGGGTCCGGAGTATCAATTCCAGGTTGGTTTGATAGAACGGGCTGACCCGGCTCTTGGCGATCACGATTTCGTCTTCGCGGGGGCGCAGGTCGTCATGCACCTGGGTGGACCAGGTCTGCAACTTCAAGACGCCATGTTCCTTGGCGGGAGCAAACACTCGGGAGTGCGGGGGGAAGCCCTCATAGTGGGCGTTGAAACCGACGACGATAAAGATGATCGGCAGGTGATTGCTGCGGGCGTAGTTCAAGGCCGATGCGGCCTTTTCCACCACCCGGCGTTCCTGGGTCTGTTGGTAATAGCCTTCACGGGCATAAACCCCTTCGGGATGGACAATTTCATTGATGAAGTCCATGACCAGCAGTGCTTTGTTTGCAGACATCATTCATTCCTTTAAATGAGGGGGGCGATCAGGCCACTTCAGTGATTGCCACGGGCGCTTGGGCGTAGGCCGACTGCAGTGCATCGCCGGCCACGTAGTGGGCGTCCTGGGCGAAGTCGGTCCAGAAGCCCGGGCGGCTACTGCCGGCCTGCATGAACCAGCGGGTGTGCTCGGAAGGCAGGCCCAGGACGTAGAGCCCCTTGATGGGCTGGCCCGCGCTGTCGATCGGGTGATAAGGGCCGGGGGTGACGGCTACGCCGCCGGTGACGAAGGCCTCGTCGATCCCCTGGTTGATGTAGTTGGTCCAGTACCCGCGCCGCACCAGATTCCTGGTCAGCGGTGACGGGTCTCGGAGCAAGTCTGGCGAAGGGATTCGTCCGTCGATGACCACATCGATCAGTTGCCTGGAGTGACGGACCCGGGGGGATTCGATGCTGAACTTGTGGTGCTGGGTATCGATGCCATAGACCGTTTCAGGTCCCACCAGCGTCAGTACCCCCGCCGCGATCAGGGCGCGGATTTGCTCGGTGCGGTAAAGGGGCGGCCCCGCGGTGAGAAACAGGCTGGTAGGGGCGTAGTACTGCAGGAAGTCTTCCTGATGCGAGCGGGGAGTCAGCCGGCCGAAATCCACCACGCTTCTGATCAGGGCGCGGGTATCGCGAATGGTATCCAGGGCGGCTTTCATCGGGTTGTCGACGTTGCCCTCGCGGGCGCTGCACAAGTCATCTTCCAGCACCCGATCAAGGGCTCGGGCAAAGTCTGCCGGGCTGTGGAACTCTTGGGCGCGGAACGGCCTGGCCAGTCGGTCCAGCTCCAGGACCGGAAGGTCGCTCACGCCGAAGTCGGCGGCCGCGGCGACAAGGGCTGGCAACGAGAACAGTTGCTGTTGCGCCACACGAAGCTTGAACTGCTGCTCGGCTGCCTGCCCCGCCTGGGCCCGTATGGCGGTGGCGAAGTAGACGATGTTGATTTCAACCAGCAGCAGCGGGAGCACTTCGCCGGCAAAATCGATGTGACCGCGTTTTTGCAGCGCATCGATCTTGTCGCGGGTGATGCACAGCGGTTGGTATTGAAAGTTCGGGCCTTTCTGGTTGCGGCCCCTGGCGGGGATCAGCATGCCGCTGCGGGAGCCGGCGAACAGCTTGGGTTCACGGTGTGACGGGATGTAGGTGGTGACACCGTCGACAACGCTGAAGCGGCCTCCACGACCGACCGTCAGGGCGGCAACGATGTCGTGGAACGCCAGGCCCAGCCCGACGATTCCCACCTGCTGCTCCGACTGGATTCGCGACAGCGGCATGTCCGCTGCGGAGTCGCCGCGAAAGAATTCCAGCCCGGCAGTCTGCTGGGCGAACTGTTGCAGCTGCTTTTCCCAGCCGATCAACTCGGGGGTTGGGTGCCCGGTGGCGATGACCACTTTGTCGACCTGGAGAAAAGCCCCGTTATCCAGTTCCAGGGTCTGGATGCTTTCCTCGTTGACCAGATCGACGACCACCGCCGGTACGCGCTGCAGCGAGATGTTCGGCGTGAAGCTGGCCTCGATGGTCGACAGGACGAACTGCATGTACTCGCCATGTACCGCGCGCGGAGCATAGGCATTGGCCCCCGGGTAGGCCGGGTCCACAGAGCTCCACCATTGTGCCAGCGACGGCCCGGCGCCCGGTCTGATCGGGCCGTCGTCCAACGGCCCGGAGAAGGACGAAACCTCCTCGGCGACGGTGTTCATCACGTAGTGGTGTGGTTGATCGGTGCGCCATACCCGGCCGGAGCCCATTTGCGCGCTGTCGATCAGATAGACAATGACTGGCTTGATCGGGGCGTCCATGAGCATCAGTGCGGCCAGGCGCTCCAGCACAGACAGACCACGGGGGCCGCTGCCAATGATAGCGATACGGTGTGCAGGCGACGAAGGCGTGATGTGTCGTAGAGACATACTAACTCCTGTTTGTATGTGATGACGGTTCTAGAGGGGCGGGCAATTATTTGAAGGCTTGATGAAAGCGCCTGACGGCTTCGTCGATGGCTTCATCGCTACCGGCAAAGGACAGTCGGATATAGCCTTCGCCCCCCTCACCAAAGGCGGTGCCTGGGGTGACGGCGACTTTCGCGGTGCTGAGCAGCCAGCGGGTAAACGACAGGGAGTTTTCAAAGCCCAGGTCGGCGATGGAGGCAAACAGATACAGTGCGCCCTCGGGGGCTATGCACTTGATGCCGGCAATGCTCTCAAGGCCTTCGATCAGCCGGTCACGGCGCTTTTGATAGGAGGTCACCATGTCGGCTATCCGGTGCTGGCAACCTTTGAGGGCCGCAATGCCGCCGCGTTGAATGAAGGAGCCCGCACAGCCGACGGTATGCTGATGGACCTTGAGCAGCTCATTGGAAATGCGCTCGGAGCTGACGACGTACCCCAGGCGCCATCCGGTCATCGCGTAGGCTTTGGAAAAGCCGCTGATGGTAACGGTGATGTCCTGGGCGCCTTCGATGCTGGCGATGCTGATATGGCGGGCCTGGCCGTAGATGACCTTTTCGTAGATCTCATCGGAAATGATGTACAGCCCGTGTTTCAACGCTACCTGGACCACCCCGGTGACCTCTTCGCGGGTCAGCACGCGGCCGGTGGGGTTGTTGGGGTTGTTGATCAGAATGGCTCTGGTGCGTGGCGTGATCGCCTGTTCCAGGGCGTCGGCTTCGAGCATGAAGCCATTTTTGCCGTCCAGCGGCACGGCCTTGACGGTGGCACCGGCCATGGCCGCCATGGCCTTGTAGCTCACCCAGCTGGGGGTTGGGATGATGATTTCATCGCCCTGGTCCAGCAAGGTCATCAATGTGATGAACAGCGCGTGCTTTGCCGATGGCGTGACAATGATGTTCTTGTCGGCCACCAGATCGAGCCCGTGCTCGGTCTTGTATTTATGGGCCACGGCGTCCAGCAGTGCCTTGGTGCCACGGCTGGGTGTGTAATGAGTGTCACCGTCTGACAGTGCTTCAACGGCAGCATCTACGACATGATCGGGCGTCCTGAAGTCAGGTTCACCACCGCCGAGATCGACGATATCTTCCCCCTGCTCACGCAGGCTGCGCACCATATCCAAAATGGCGTAAGTTTCCGAAAGCTCAAGGTTTTCAACCCGTTTGGAGAATGCGTGTAGGCGCATTTAAATCACCCTGACTGGTCATGCTGATAATGAAGTTGTTGTTTTAGCGGTGAACTTAATCGATGACGCAGCCGGCCCGGTTATTGGCCCAATACGCTTCGAAACTTTCGGCAGTGCTGGCGTCCTTGAAGGCATAGGTCTTCAACAGCCAGCGCGCAGCGGCACTGTCAGGGTTGAGAATGTCGATCTTTTCCCGGTTGTGCAGGCCATCCTGATTGGCGAACGTCAGCAGGTCGCCGGTGAGAATGCGGTGGCGTTTGCATTGAGAGCGGGTCATCGCACTTTTGAAGGCAATGAAGGCATCCCGCGCCTCGAGCGGCGCTTCTTCAGCGACACAGGTCATGGTGTCAAGGAAGCGAATGGAATGAACGTTACTCAGGATCGGGTGTTTCTCGGAGGTGCTCAGTTGTTTGTTCATGTCCCGTGAGAAGACATCGAAAACCGTATAGAAGTGTGGCTCGCGCAAGCAGGCGATGTGCTTGGGTTCAAGGTTGCTCACGATGTCCGCGCCGTCGATGTAGCCGGTGTAGATCAGGTCGTCATCGGGGCAGCGCATGCCCAGCAGGGTGATGTAGTCGGCCCGGACTTTATGCGCGGTGCGGTCATTGTGAAACACCAGCTCGCTGTCGCTGAACCCGGTGAGTTGCCCGCTGTATTTCTTGATCGCAATGACATCGGTAAAGAAGTCACCCTGGTTTCTTGTTTCGTAGGACAGCAGCGGAGTGCCTGTCAGTTGGGCGAACAGTTCGAGAAAGGCTTCGCTGATGAACTTGTTCTTTTTCAGGTGTTTGTCACTGACTGGATCGTCGGGGTCCAACTCGGGAATCACCTTGTCCATGGGGCAGTTGCGGATCACGTGGATCTTCTGCTGATGGCGAGTGCGTTCATCACTGATGATTTGGCAGGCCGTTACAAAACGCTGTGGAACCTGGGAATGCAGCTCTCGTATCTCTTCTGAAAAGTCGCTGTAGTTCTTGTAGGGCGATAGCTGGACGTGTTCAAGAAGACTCAGTAGTTGCGCCT
>NZ_MOAK01000043.1:60834-67323 GCF_003732485.1 Pseudomonas protegens | reverse complement strand
CGGACTAGTTAATCGAATGGTTAGGTTGTTAGCGTATGTAAGTCAGAGCGCGACGCGTGCCGCTCTTTTAGTTATGCAGCACGCGCTTTAGTTGTGACACGTTTGTAAAAGAGCAACTTCAAGCCGAGCCAAGTTCCAGCGCATATTTTTTTTCAACGCGCGGAAACAGCGGTACGGTCAACAGGGCGCAAAAGGCCGCGGCCAGCCACACCAGGCTCCAGGAAAAATGAGTCATGAGGGCAGATGCCGCGATGGGGGTCGCGAACAGCACCACAAACACGCAAGTGTTGCCCATGGCCAGGGCTGTACCGGCGCGACTGGCGCCTGCCAGTGTGGCCAGCTCGGTGTAGGCAACACCGTGCCAGGCGGACACGCTGATCCCGGCGATGACCATCACACCGATGATCAGGGCACTGGCCAGCGGGGTTTGGCTGATGCCATAGAAGCTGGCGGCCGATACCGTTGCGCTCAAGGCCACAAAGGTCAGGGTGCTCAACCAGGCGCAGGCTTTAAGGTAGCTGCGGCGGTTCTTGTTTTTGTCGGTCCAGCGTCCGCTCCAGATCCTGCTGACGATCGCGCCAATCTGGATCACCGCCAAGGTCGCGGAAACCAGGGTGATGTTGATGTTGCCGAAGTCATGAAAGAACACCGCCGCATAGGTGAGGATGGCAAATTGCGGGGCACAGAGCAGGCCGATGGCCAGGACGATTCGCCAGATCCTCGGGTCTTTCAATGGGCTGTTGCTGCTCTCCAGGCTCAGTTTTTTTGCTGCGCTGCTGGAGAAGTCCGGCTCATACAGCCATAACCAGGCAAACAGGGCGGCCACCAGGCAGAACAGGGCCGATGCCGTGAATACTTCGATAAAACCGTAGGTATGAGCCAGGTAGGGCAACACCACCGCGCCCAAGGCATAGCCCCCGGGTACAGCGGTTTGCCGAATGCTCATGGCCAGCCCTCGCTCGCCTTCCTTGAACCAGGCCATGATGGCCCGGCCGCTGGCGCCGTTGACGCTGCTGCCCAGCAGGCCCACGGTGAACAGCCCCGCCGCCAGCAGGACCACCGTGGGGGCATAAAAGGCCAGCATTGCCAGGATCAGCAAGGCGATGCCGGAGGTCAGTAGCCCGGTCAGCAGGACCGGACGATCCCCCCAGCGATCGGTGAGCAGCCCCCAGGGAATTTCGCTGATGGCGATGCCTAGTCCGAGCACCCCGAGGACCAGCCCCAGCTCGGCGTTGTCCAGCTGATAGGTGGCGCGCATATAGACCGCTGTAGCGGGCAGTCCACCCACCACACTGGAAAAGCTGGCGTTGGCCGCAACGCCGACGCCGAGCACTTTCCAACGGTGACCGTTATCTACAGGCATAAGAATCCCACTAGTCAAATAGTTGTGGGTCAAAAGACTCTCATGGGAGTATCGTCTCGAATATCAAATAATTTTGCGTGTTAGTCCCGAAAAACAGGATTGTCATGAGACCAGTAAATTTCGATTTGGATGTCATGCGCAGTTTCGTCACAGGGGTCGAATTGGGCAGTTTTGCCAAGGCAGCGCAAAAGCTCGCTCGTTCGACATCGGCCATCAGCGCCCAGTTGAAGAAACTCGAAGCCCAGGCGGGTTCGCCCTTGTTCAAGAAGGCCGGTCGCAGGCTGGCACTGACGGACACCGGGGAGGTGCTACTGAACTACTCCCGGCGGCTTTTAAGCCTCAACGACGAAACCATCACCGCAGTGTCCGAGCTCAAGCTCAAAGGCTGGGTGCGCCTGGGGCTTCAGGAAGACCTGGGCAGCTTCCTGCCCACGGTGCTGGGCCGCTTCGCCAGGGCCCATCCGGATGTTCGGGTCGAAGCCCGCATCGCGCGCAATGGCGATCTGCTCAGCCGCATCGAAAACGGCTCCCTGGATCTCGCCGTGGCCTGGGGGGCAGAGCGGACCACCGGGTATCAGGAAGTGGTGGCGGACCTGCCCATGCAGTGGATCGGCTCATCGCACCAGTACCTCGACTGGCGCGCCGAGTCGGGCACACCGTTGCCGATCATCGCGTTCGACGCGCCTTGCCCTTTTCATTCGATGGCCACTGAAGCGCTGAACCGTGACGGGATTCCCTGGTTGCTGTCGTTCACCAGCTCCAGCCTCAATGGCCTATCCGCGGCGACCGAAGCCGGCCTGGGCTACACCATCCGCACGGCCCTGGGCCTGCAGCCAGGCACCGAGCTGTTGCAGGCCGGCGACCGCGGCTTGCCAGCCTTGCCTTCAATCGCCCTGACGCTGCATCGCCGAGAGGCAACCCCGGACCCGCTGACCGAACGGCTGTCGAACATCGTGATACAGGCCATCCGCAGTGAGATCGTTTACTGAAGAGGGACGGCTTCAGCGCAAGCCTTGCCAGACAGACCTCGCGCTGCAAGGGTTTGCAGCGGGGCTATTGTTGAGTGCAGAGATTCGATCAGAAGAGAGCGTACGATGAACAAGTTCGTTTGGCCGGCACTGGTGATTTTGCTGTTTGCCCAGTCACCGGCCCATGCCATCAATGAAAAGTATCGCCAGCAGCTTGAGCAATCGGGCTGTACCCAGATGACCGAGCTTCAGGGATGCGACATCCACA
Source organism: Pseudomonas protegens (assembly GCF_003732485.1). Taxonomy (GTDB): domain Bacteria; phylum Pseudomonadota; class Gammaproteobacteria; order Pseudomonadales; family Pseudomonadaceae; genus Aquipseudomonas; species Aquipseudomonas protegens_B. Next base: position 64,724 of record NZ_MOAK01000043.1, on the reverse strand, counting down.
AGAGCAAGGCGGAAAATGCCAAGGCCGGATTTGCCGACCCTTACGTTCCCGCCGCTGCTGGCAGCGCAAAGAGCCAGACCCCCTATGCCGGACGGTGGACGGCCAAAAGCGATTCTGGCGCGACAGTCGCCACCATTCGTATCGATGCCAAAGAGCATGTGTGGGTGAACGGCAAAGAGGTCAAAGCCAAACGCACGGATGGCGCCCTGCAATTTCGTCAGGGCACGCTGCTGTTCACCATTCAAGGTGATCGACGCCTGAAGAATGAAGATGTGTGGATGGATACCGATGCCGGAACCAAGGGGCCGATTCAGAGCGAGTGAGGGTTCGAACAGGCACAAAAAAACCGGCTCAAGTGGCCGGTTTTTTTGGCTTCAAGATGCATTGAGCGGCATCTTGAGATATGTACTTGGTGCCCCGAGGGAGACTCGAACTCCCACTTCTTGCGAAAACGGATTTTGAATCCGCCGCGTCTACCAATTCCGCCATCAGGGCTCAATGGCGGCGAAGTATAGAGAGGCGGTTACCGTTGGTCAATCGGCTTTCGTGGTCAATTTTTAGTTATTCCGCTAAACTTTCCGGCCCTGCTAGACGAACCCCATCATGCGCGTTGCTGACTTTACCTTCGAGCTTCCTGATTCGCTGATCGCCCGCCATCCTTTGGCCGAGCGTCGCGGCAGCCGTCTGTTGACCCTGGATGGGCCAACCGGCGCCTTGGCCCACCGTCAATTCACCGATCTGCTGGAGCATTTGCGTCCGGGCGATCTGATGGTGTTCAACAATACCCGGGTGATTCCGGCCCGTCTGTTTGGTCAGAAGGCCTCCGGCGGCAAGCTGGAGATCCTCATCGAGCGGGTGCTGGACAGCCATCGTGTGCTGGCCCATGTGCGCTCCAGCAAGTCGCCCAAGCCTGGGTCGAAGATCCTGATCGACGGCGGTGGCGAGGCCGAGATGCTGGCGCGCCACGACACGCTGTTCGAGCTGGGTTTTGCCGAGGAGGTGCTGCCGCTGCTGGATCGGGTCGGGCACATGCCGTTGCCTCCTTATATAGACCGCCCGGATGAAGGCGCGGACCGTGAGCGTTATCAGACCGTGTACGCCCAGCGTCTGGGAGCTGTCGCGGCGCCCACGGCAGGGCTGCATTTCGACCAGCCGCTGCTGGAGGCCATTGCCGCCAAGGGCGTGGAGACGGCGTTCGTGACCCTGCATGTCGGCGCCGGCACTTTCCAGCCGGTGCGGGTCGAGCGTATCGAAGATCACCATATGCACCACGAGTGGCTGGAAGTCGGCCAGGACGTGGTGGATGCGGTTGCCGCATGTCGTGCTCGCGGTGGCCGGGTGGTGGCGGTGGGCACCACCAGTGTGCGTTCCCTGGAAAGTGCCGCGCGCGATGGCGTGCTCAAGCCGTTCAGCGGCGACACCGATATCTTTATCTACCCGGGCCGGCCGTTCCATGTGGTCGATGCCCTGGTGACCAACTTCCATCTGCCGGAATCCACGCTGTTGATGCTGGTTTCGGCGTTCGCCGGTTATCCCGAGACCATGGCCGCCTATCGCGCCGCGGTGGAAAATGGATACCGCTTTTTCAGCTACGGTGATGCGATGTTCATCACCCGTAATCCCGCGCCAACCGCTCCCAAGGATCTGGCCCCCGAGGAAACTGTATGAGTCGCACTTGTCGTATGTCCTTCGAGCTTCTGGCCACTGATGGCAAGGCTCGTCGCGGTCGCCTGACCTTCCCCCGCGGTACGGTGGAAACCCCGGCCTTCATGCCGGTGGGCACCTACGGCACGGTCAAGGGCATGCTGCCGCGGGATATCGTCGCCACCGGCGCCGAGATCATCCTCGGCAACACCTTCCACCTGTGGCTGCGTCCGGGCACCGAGGTGATCAAGGCTCACGGCGATCTGCATGACTTCATGCAGTGGAACGGCCCGATCCTCACCGACTCCGGCGGTTTCCAGGTGTTCAGCCTGGGCGCCATGCGCAAGATCAAGGAAGAGGGCGTGACCTTCGCCTCGCCGGTGGACGGTGCCAAGGTGTTCATGGGCCCGGAAGAGTCGATGCAAGTGCAGCGCGACCTGGGTTCGGACATCGTGATGATCTTCGACGAGTGCACCCCGTACCCGGCCGATGAGGACGTGGCGCGGATTTCCATGGAGCTGTCCCTGCGCTGGGCCCAGCGTTCCAAGAATGCCCACGGTGACAACACGGCGGCGCTGTTTGGCATCGTTCAGGGTGGCATGCACCAGGACCTGCGCATGCGTTCCCTGGAAGGCCTGGACAAGATCGGCTTCGACGGCCTGGCCATCGGCGGCCTGTCGGTGGGCGAGCCCAAGCATGAAATGATCAAGGTCCTGGACTACCTGCCGGGCCAGATGCCTGCCGACAAACCTCGTTACCTTATGGGAGTTGGCAAGCCGGAAGATCTGGTTGAGGGTGTGCGCCGCGGTGTGGACATGTTCGATTGCGTGATGCCAACCCGCAATGCCCGCAATGGGCATCTGTTCATCGATACAGGCGTGCTGAAAATCCGTAACGCGTTCCATCGCCATGATGATTCGCCGCTGGACCCAACTTGTGATTGCTACACCTGCCAGAACTTCTCCCGTGCCTATCTGCATCACTTGGACAAGTGCGGGGAAATGCTCGGGAGTATGCTCAATACCATCCATAATTTGCGCCATTACCAGCGTCTTATGGCTGGTTTGCGCGAGGCTATTCAACAAGGTACATTGGCCGCCTTTGTCGATTCCTTCTATGCCAAACGCGGGTTGCCCGTGCCGCCTTTAGAATAAGTTCTAAAGACGTTAAGCCACTAATTTTGCAATTATCGGAGTGTTAAATGAGCTTTTTGATCCCTGCCGCGTATGCGGACGCCGCTGCACCTGCCGCTGCCGGTCCTGCTGGCACTGGTTTCGAGTGGATTTTCCTGATCGGCTTCCTGGCCATCTTCTATCTGATGATCTGGCGTCCACAGGCCAAGCGCGCCAAAGAGCAGAAAAACCTGCTCGGCAGCCTGCAGAAAGGCGACGAAGTTGTGACCACTGGCGGTATCGCCGGCAAGATCAACAAGGTGACCGACGACTTCGTGGTTCTGGAAGTGTCGGACTCCGTTGAGCTGAAGTTCCAGAAGGGCGCGATCGCTGCCACGCTGCCAAAAGGCACGCTGAAAGCCATCTAAGTTTCATCTTTTACCAATCGACGGGGCGCGCAAGGCGCCCCGCGTCATAAACGGGCGGCGTGATGCTGAACAAATATCCTCTGTGGAAGTACCTACTGATCCTGGCGGTGCTGGCGATCGGTTTTATTTATTCCGCTCCCAATCTATACCCTGATGATCCGGCCATTCAGGTCAGCGGTGCGAGCACTGCGTTGCAGGTCACTCAGGCAGACCTGGATCGTGCGAGCAAAGCGCTCACCGACGCCGGTATCAAGGTCAAGGCTGCTTCCATTGCTGCCAACGGCAAGGGCGGCCTGCTGCGCTTGACCAACAAGGAAGACCAGCTTCCGGCCAAGGATGTAGTGCGCAAGGCGCTGGGCGATGACTATGTGGTGGCGTTGAACCTGGCGCAAACCACTCCGCAATGGCTGCGCAACCTCGGTGCGCACCCGATGAAACTGGGTCTGGACTTGTCCGGTGGTGTGCACTTCCTGCTGGAAGTGGACATGGACAAAGCCCTTGACGCCCGCATGAAAGTTTATGAAGGCGACGTCAAGAGCCTGCTGCGCAAAGAGCGTCTGCGCTATCGCAGCCTGCCGCAGCTCAATGGCGCCATCCAGCTGGGCTTCAGCGATGAAGACAGCCGTGAACAGGCTCGTTCGCTGATCCGCAAGAACTTCAACGATTTCGATATCGTACCGGCCGACCTCAATGGCCAACCGGTGCT
>NZ_MOAK01000043.1:57987-60765 GCF_003732485.1 Pseudomonas protegens | reverse complement strand
AGCAGAACTTGACCACTGTGCGTAACCGGGTCAACGAGCTGGGTGTGGCCGAGCCTCTGGTTCAGCGTCAGGGTGCCAACCGTATCGTGGTTGAGCTGCCGGGCGTGCAGGACACTGCTGAAGCCAAGCGGATCCTGGGCAAGACCGCCAACCTGGAATTCCGTCTGGCCGCCGAGCCGGGTGCTTCCAAGGCGACTTCCGAGTCCTTCGAATTCCGTGAGGGCAACCGTCCTCCTGCGCAGATCGAGCGTGGCCTGATCATCACCGGTGACCAGGTGACTGATGCTCAAGCCGGTTACGACGAGCACGGCCGTCCACAGGTGAACATCAAGCTTGATGGCCACGGTGGCGAGCTGATGAACCGTTCGACCCGCACCAACGTCGGTCGCAGCATGGCGGTGATCTTCATCGAGCAGAAGCCGACCACCACCTACACCAAGCAAGTGGTGAACGGTGTCGAGAAAGACGTGGCGGTGCAGACCTTCAAGGAAGAGAAGAAGATCATCAGCCTGGCGACCATCCAGTCGCCGCTGGGCAGTCAGTTCCGCATCACTGGCCTGAACGGCCAGGGCGAGTCTTCCGAACTGGCGCTGCTGCTGCGTGCCGGTGGTCTGGCGGCGCCGATGTACTTCGCCGAAGAGCGCACAATCGGTCCAAGCCTGGGTGCTGACAACATCACCAAGGGTATCGATGCGTCGCTGTGGGGCATGCTGTTCGTGTCGCTGTTCATCATCGCCATCTACCGTTTCTTCGGTGTCATCGCCACTGTGGCGCTGGCATTGAACATGGTGCTGCTGCTGGCCCTGATGTCCCTGCTGGGGGCGACGCTGACCCTGCCGGGTATCGCCGGTATCGTCTTGACCATGGGTATGGCGGTGGACGCCAACGTACTGATCTTCTCGCGGATACGTGAAGAGATCGCCGCAGGCATGACTGTGCAGCGGGCAATCAACGAAGGCTTCGGCCGGGCATTCACCGCGATCCTGGACTCCAACCTGACCACCTTGCTGGTGGGCGGCATTCTGTTCGCCATGGGTACCGGTCCGGTCAAAGGCTTTGCGGTGACCATGTCCCTCGGGATCTTTACCTCGATGTTCACGGCCATCTGGCTGACCCGTGCGATGGTCAACCTGATCTTCGGCGGTCGTGACTTCAAGAAGTTGTGGATTTAAGGGGCTGCCATGTTACGTACTATTAACTTCATGGGCGTGCGCAACGTTGCGTTCGGCGTCACTGTGCTGCTCACCATCCTGGCGTTGTTCAGCTGGTTCCACAAAGGCTTGAACTACGGTCTGGACTTCACCGGCGGTACGCTCATCGAACTGACCTACGAGCGTCCGGCGGACGTGATGAAGGTGCGTTCGCAGCTGAACGACGCCGGTTATCACGAGGCTATCGTGCAGAGCTTTGGTGCGACCACCGACCTGCTGGTGCGGATGCCGGGTGAGGACCCGCAACTGGGTCACCAGGTGGCTGAAGCGCTGCAGAAGGTTGGCGGTGACAACCCGGCGCAGGTCAAGCGCGTCGAGTTCGTCGGTCCGCAAGTGGGTGAAGAGCTGCGGGACCAGGGTGGCCTCGGCATGCTCATGGCTCTGGGCGGCATCCTGATCTACCTGGCCTTCCGCTTTCAGTGGAAGTTCGCGGTGGGCGCGATCGTTTCGCTGATCCACGACGTGATCGTGACCGTGGGCATCCTCTCGTTCTTCCAGATCACCTTCGACCTGACGGTGCTGGCGGCGGTGCTGGCGATCATCGGTTACTCCCTCAACGACACCATCGTGGTGTTCGACCGGGTGCGTGAGAACTTCCGTGTGTTGCGCAAGGCCAGCCTGATCGAGAACATCAACATCTCGACCACCCAGACCCTGCTGCGCACCATGGCCACCTCCATCTCCACCTTGCTGGCGATCGTGGCCCTGTTGTTCTTCGGTGGCGACAACTTGTGGGGCTTCTCCATTGCTCTGTTTGTCGGTGTGTTGGCGGGTACCTACTCGTCGATCTACATCGCCAACGTGGTGCTGATCTGGCTGAACCTGAACAGCGAGGATCTGATTCCTCCGGCCAATACCGAGAAGGAAGTGGACGACCGTCCGTGAGGATCTAGCCCTTTTCCGGCTGTCAGTTAAAAAGGCGCGAGTGTTGAACTCGCGCCTTTTTTATTGCTCCAACGCTGGGAGAAGCGCGGGCCAAGTCCCGTTTGTATGGTCAGGAGGTTCACGTGAACAAGTCGTTGCTGGTTGGTGCGGTATTGGGTGCTGTCGGTGTCACCGCCGGGGGTGCTGTTGCCACCTACAGCCTGGTTAAAAGCGGCCCTGAGTATGCGCAAGTGCTGGCCGTACAGCCGGTCAAACAACAGATCAAGACCCCTCGTGAAGTCTGCAAGGACGTCGCCGTGACTCGCCAGCGCCCGGTCAAGGATGAGCATCAGATCCTGGGTACCGTGGCGGGTGCGGTGGGCGGTGGTCTGCTGGGCAGCATGATTGGTGGTGGTAATGGCAAGAAGATCGCCACCGTGGCGGGTGCCGTTGGCGGTGGCTATGCCGGCAACAAGGTGCAGGAAGGCATGCAGGAGCGTGACACCTACACCACCACCCAGACTCGCTGTAACACGGTCAATGACATCAGTGAGAAGGTCGTGGGTTATGACGTGAAGTACGACCTGGGCGGCAAGCAAGGCCAGGTGCGCATGGATCGTGATCCGGGCAATCAGATTCCGGTGGATAAAGAGGGTCGCCTGATTCTGGGGCAGAACCAGAATCAACCCGGCCAATAACCCTC
>NZ_MOAK01000043.1:52836-57944 GCF_003732485.1 Pseudomonas protegens | reverse complement strand
AAGACGATCTCAAGATCCCATTCGCCGGCAAGCCGGTTCCTACGGGAATTGCGGGCATAAAAAAAGCACCCCTCGGGGTGCTTTTTTGTCGCTGGCGCTTAGCGCTTCAGCGAAGCCGGCAGGTGCGGCTGGATGGCGGTCAGGACCGCTTTGAAGCATTTGGTGTTGCCAGCCACCACGTGGCCTTTTTCCAGGAAGTCGTGACCGCCGGTGAAGTCGCTCACCAGGCCGCCGGCTTCTTGGATCAGCAGGGCGCCTGCTGCCATGTCCCATTCGGACAAGCCCGACTCCCAGAAGGCGTCGAAGCGACCGGCGGCCACGTAGGCCAGGTCCAGGCTTGCAGCACCGGCGCGACGGATGCCGGCGGTCTGGCCTACCAGGGCGCGGAACATGCCCAGGTAGTTGTCCAGGTTGTCCATCTGGTCGTCACGGAATGGGAAGCCGGTGCCCAGCAGGGCGCCGTCGAGGCTGGTGCGGCCGCTGACGCGCAGGCGGCGACCGTTCAACTGGGCGCCACGGCCACGGCTGGCGGTGAATTCTTCCTGACGAACCGGGTCCAGGACCACAGCGTGTTCCAGGCGACCACGGTATTTGCAGGCGATGCTCACGGCAAAGTGCGGGATGCCGCGCAGGAAGTTGGTGGTGCCGTCCAGTGGGTCGATGATCCACAGGTAGTCTTCGCCTTCGCCGCTGCCGGCGTGCAGGCCGGTTTCTTCGCCGAGGATGGCGTGGGTCGGGTAGGCCTTGCGCAGCGCGTCGATGATCTTCTGCTCGGCAGCGCGATCAACTTCGGATACGTAGTCTTTGGCGTCTTTTTCGTCGACCTTGATGGTATCCAGGCGCTCGATGGAGCGGAAAATCAATTCACTGGCGCTGCGGGCGGCGCGCAGCGCGATATTCAGCATTGGCTGCATGGATAGGTCACCTAAGGTTGTTAAAGAAAGCCGAGCATTCTAGCAGAAAACTTTTGCAGATGAAGGTCGGTATTCGCTTTGATTGCATTGATCCGCTGTGTGGCGTTGTCCGGTGGCGAGTGTTTGTGCCGGTTGCTGGGCGCCTTTATAGAGTGTCGGAATCTCTCGGGTGGTTATTTTTGAGGCGGGAGTCTTGCCTGTTCTGTAAGATTTGCTCCCCCTTACCGTGTCCGAGAGCGCATCCCTTGCTGCAGAACATTCGTGTCGTCCTGGTCAATACCAGTCATCCGGGCAATATCGGCGGGGCTGCGCGTGCCATGAAGAACATGGGCCTGTCGCGGCTGGTGCTGGTGGAACCTCGGGTATTTCCGTCCCATGAGGCGGATGCGCGGGCTTCCGGCGCCACCGATATCCTGGCCAATGCCCAGGTGGTCGCCACCCTTGAGGATGCATTGGCGGGTTGCACGCTGGTGTTTGGCACCAGTGCTCGCGACCGGCGCATTCCCTGGCCCTTGCTTGATCCGCGTGAGTCCGGGCTCAAGGTGGTAGAGGAAGCCGGGCAGGGGGCGCAGATCGCCCTGGTGTTCGGTCGTGAAGATTCCGGCCTGACCAATGATGAGCTGCAGCGATGTCATTTCCACGTGCATATCCCGTCGGACCCGGAGTTCAGCTCGCTGAACCTGGCCACGGCGGTGCAGGTGCTGACTTATGAAGTGCGCATGTCCTGGCTGGCGGCCCAAGGTCGGCCAACCAAGGTAGAGAAGGATGAAGTGGCTTCGCCGCGCAGTGAAGAGCTGGCGACCATGGATGAGTTGGAGCGGTTCTACGAGCATCTGCAGCAGACGCTGGTGGCCATCGACTTCCTCGATCCGGAAAAGCCGCGGCACTTGATGGCGCGCCTGCGTCGGTTATACGGTCGCAGCTCGGTCAGCCGGGCGGAAATGAATATATTGCGTGGCATTCTCACGGAAACCCAGAAAGCGGCCCGTGGAGAGCTACAGAAGCGGAAGGATCAGTGATGTTCGAGCGTCTGCGTGAAGATATCCAAAGCGTGTTTCATCGTGACCCGGCGGCGCGCAACGCCTTCGAGGTGTTGACCTGCTACCCGGGCATGCACGCGATCTGGATTCATCGTTTGTCCGGCGCCTTGTGGGGCATGGGCTGGAAATGGCTGGCCCGGCTGGTGTCGAACTTCGGTCGTTGGTTGACCGGGATCGAAATTCATCCGGGAGCCAAAGTCGGCCGTCGCTTCTTTATCGACCATGGCATGGGCATTGTCATAGGCGAAACTGCCGAGATCGGTGATGACGTGACCCTCTATCAGGGAGTGACCCTGGGTGGCACCAGCTGGAACAAGGGCAAGCGCCATCCGACCCTGGAAGACGGTGTGGTGGTGGGGGCGGGCGCCAAGGTGCTGGGTCCCTTCACTGTGGGGGCGGGGGCCAAGGTCGGTTCCAATGCGGTGGTGACCAAGGCGGTGCCGGCTGGAGCGACGGTGGTGGGCATTCCTGGGCGGATCATCATGAAGTCCAGCGACGAGCAGACAGCCAAACGCAAGGCCATGGCGGAAAAGCTCGGTTTCGATGCCTACGGTGTCGGCGAGGACATGCCGGATCCGGTGGCTCGGGCTATTGGGCAGTTGCTGGATCATCTGCAGGCGGTCGATGGTCGTCTGGAGGATATGTGCGGTGCGCTGAAGGATCTGGGTAGTGACTACTGCGCCAAGGAGCTGCCCCAATTGCGTGAAGAGGACTTTGCTGAAGTCAAGGGTAAGGACGGCAGCCAGGTCGGCTGAAGTCCCGCAAGCCGGTTCCTTGCAAGGGCCGGCTTGCCGGTGAATTGGCCGCGATGGCTAGTAAACGACCCGTGGGTCAGTTACTGCCATCCTGCTGTGCCATTACGTCGCAGACTTTGCTATGATTCGCGCGCTCTTTTGCGGGTAAACCCGACTAAAGTAGTTGGTCTTATAGTTGACTCGATTACTCGGGTATTGCATACTCGCCTCCATTCCGAAACTCCGTGGTACTTGTCCATGCGACTGACTACTAAAGGCCGATACGCCGTGACCGCCATGCTTGATCTGGCGTTGCACGCGCAACATGGCCCGGTCTCCCTGGCCGATATCTCTGAGCGCCAAGGCATCTCCCTGTCCTACCTCGAACAGCTTTTCGCCAAACTGCGCCGCAGTAATCTGGTGTCCAGCGTCCGGGGTCCTGGTGGCGGCTACCAGCTGTCCCGTGACATGCAGGGGATCCAGGTGGCTCAGGTGATCGATGCGGTGAACGAATCGGTCGATGCAACCAAATGCCAGGGGCTGGGTGACTGCCATGCCGGCGACACCTGCCTGACCCATCACCTGTGGTGCGATTTGAGCCTGCAGATTCACGAATTTCTGAGCGGTATCAGCTTGGCTGATCTTGTTACTCGCCGTGAGGTACAAGAAGTAGCCCAGCGTCAGGACCAGCGCCGCTGTAATGGCAAGGCGCCGCGCCTGGACAAGATTGAAGCGTCCGCCGTCGAATGACAGCCAAAGAGCTAGCGGCACGCCAGCCAGCCTGATTTAGGAGAGAGTCCATGAAATTGCCGATTTACCTTGATTACTCAGCGACCACCCCGGTCGATCCGCGCGTTGCGCAGAAGATGAGTGAATGCCTGCTGGTCGACGGAAACTTCGGTAACCCGGCGTCCCGCTCTCACGTGTTCGGCTGGAAGGCTGAAGAGTCGGTGGAGAATGCCCGTCGCCAAGTGGCCGACCTGGTTAACGCCGACCCGCGTGAAATCGTCTGGACTTCCGGTGCTACCGAGTCCGACAACCTGGCAATCAAGGGTGTCGCGCATTTCTATCACACCAAGGGCAAGCACCTGATCACCTCGAAAATCGAGCACAAGGCTGTCCTGGACACCATGCGCCAACTTGAGCGTGAAGGCTTCGAAGTGACCTACATCGAGCCGGGCGAAGATGGCTTGATCACTCCAGCCATGGTTGAAGCGGCCCTGCGTGACGACACCATCCTGGTTTCGATCATGCACGTGAACAATGAAATCGGCACCGTCAACGACATCGCCGCCATTGGCGAGTTGACCCGCTCCAAAGGCATCCTGTTCCACGTCGACGGCGCTCAGTCCACCGGCAAGGTCGAAATCGACCTGCAGGCCCTGAAAGTCGACCTGATGTCCTTCTCTGCCCACAAGACCTATGGCCCTAAAGGCATTGGCGCGCTGTACGTCAGCCGCAAGCCTCGCGTGCGCCTGGAAGCCACCATGCACGGCGGCGGTCACGAGCGCGGCATGCGTTCCGGCACCCTGGCCACTCACCAGATCGTCGGCATGGGCGAAGCCTTCCGCGTCGCCAAGGAAGACATGGTCGCCGAAAATGCTCGCATCAAGGCCCTGAGCGATCGCTTCTACAAGCAGGTTGAACACCTGGAAGAGCTGTACATCAACGGCAGCATGACGGCTCGTGTACCGCACAACCTGAACCTGAGCTTCAACTACGTTGAAGGCGAGTCGCTGATCATGGCCCTCAAGGACCTGGCAGTGTCTTCCGGTTCGGCCTGTACTTCGGCTTCGCTTGAGCCTTCGTACGTGCTGCGCGCCCTGGGCCGCAACGACGAGTTGGCTCACAGCTCGATCCGCTTCACCTTCGGCCGCTTCACCACCGAAGAAGAAATCGATTACGCGGCGCAGAAAGTCTGCGAAGCCGTTACCAAGCTGCGCGCTCTGTCGCCGCTGTGGGACATGTACAAAGATGGCGTCGATATCTCGAAGATCGAGTGGGCGGCGCACTGAATATAAGTCGCCGCACAGGGTTCTGTAGAGCGTACCGATAACGGCGATTTGCAGAACCCAAGAGCGACTCTCTGATGAGTGAGGATTAAGAATCATGGCTTACAGCGAAAAGGTCATCGACCACTACGAGAACCCGCGCAACGTCGGCAAGATGAATGCGGAAGATCCGGATGTCGGCACCGGCATGGTCGGCGCTCCTGCCTGCGGCGACGTGATGCGCCTGCAGATCAAGGTCAACGAGCAGGGCATCATCGAAGACGCCAAGTTCAAGACTTATGGCTGCGGTTCCGCCATTGCTTCCAGCTCCCTGGCCACTGAGTGGATGAAGGGCAAGACGCTGGATGAAGCCGAAACCATCAAGAACACCCAGCTGGCTGAAGAGCTGGCCCTGCCTCCAGTGAAGAT
>NZ_MOAK01000043.1:44713-52719 GCF_003732485.1 Pseudomonas protegens | reverse complement strand
GCATGACAGAAGCGGCTGCTCAACACGTGCGACGCTCCCTCAATGGGCGCGGCAAGGGTGATGGGATTCGTCTGGGTGTTCGCACCACAGGCTGTTCCGGCCTTGCCTATGTGCTGGAGTTCGTCGATGAGATCGGTGAAGACGATCAGGTGTTCGAGAGTCACGGCGAGAAAGTGATCATCGACCCGAAGAGCCTGACCTATCTGGACGGCACCGAGCTTGATTTCGTCAAGGAAGGGTTGAACGAAGGCTTCAAGTTCAACAACCCCAACGTGCGCGGTGAATGTGGCTGCGGCGAAAGCTTCAATATCTGAGGCTTCTTGTGGGTACTCCTTGTCATTTCGCTTTATTTGAGCTGCAACCGAGTTTCCGCCTGGATCTCGAGCAGTTGGCCGCGCGCTACCGTGAGTTGGCGCGTGGAGTTCATCCAGACCGTTTTGCCGATGCTTCCGAGCGCGAGCAGCGTCTGGCCCTGGAGCAGTCGGCAAGCCTCAACGAGGCTTACCAGACCCTCAAGAGTCCGCCCAAGCGCGCCCGTTATCTCCTGGCTTTGAATGGCGGTGAGTTGCCGCTGGAAGTCACGGTGCATGATCCGGAGTTTCTTCTGCAGCAGATGCAGTGGCGCGAAGAGCTCGAAGACTTGCAGGACAGTGCCGACCTGGCTGGAGTGGCGGCATTCAAGCGTCGACTCAAGACTGCGCAGGATGAACTGAATGAAAGCTTCGCAGCCTGTTGGGATGATGCAGCGCAACGCGAGCAGGCCGAACGCCTGATGCGGCGCATGCAGTTCCTCGACAAGCTCACCTACGAAGTGCGCCAGTTAGAAGAGCGCCTCGACGATTAACCCAGTGCCGCTCCGGTCGCACGCCTGATATACAGATAAGTCCAGATAAGCATGGCCCTACTGCAGATCGCCGAACCCGGCCAAAGTCCTCAACCGCACCAGCGTCGTCTGGCTGTGGGGATCGACTTGGGCACTACCAATTCGCTGGTCGCTGCCTTGCGCAGTGGTCTTTCCGAGCCTCTGGCCGACGCGCAGGGCCAGGTGATTCTGCCGTCGGCCGTGCGTTATCACGCCGACCGCGTTGAAGTGGGCGAATCCGCCCGCCTGGCTGCGCCCACCGACCCCTTGAACACCGTGCTCTCGGTCAAGCGCCTGATGGGGCGCGGTCTGTCCGACGTCAAGCAATTGGGTGAGCAACTGCCTTATCGCTTCGTTGATGGTGAGTCGCACATGCCGTTCATCGAGACCATCCAGGGGCCGAAAAGCCCGGTGGAGGTATCGGCTGAAGTGCTCAAGGTGTTGCGTCAGCGTGCTGAGGCGGCCCTGGGTGGCGAGCTGGTAGGTGCGGTGATTACCGTTCCGGCCTATTTCGATGATGCCCAGCGTCAAGCCACCAAGGATGCGGCCAAGCTGGCTGGCCTGAATGTGCTGCGCCTGCTCAACGAACCTACTGCGGCAGCTGTGGCTTATGGTCTGGATCAGCACGCCGAAGGCGTGGTGGCGATCTATGACTTGGGTGGCGGCACCTTCGATATTTCCATTCTGCGCCTGACCGGCGGTGTCTTCGAAGTCCTGGCTACCGGTGGCGATACTGCCCTGGGCGGCGATGACTTCGATCACGCCATTGCCGGCTGGATCATCGAGGGCGCGGGCCTGTCCGCCGACCTCGATCCGGGTACCCAGCGCAGTCTGTTGCAAGCTGCCTGTGCGGCCAAGGAAGCCTTGACCGGCGCCGCGTCCGTGGAAGTGGTGTATGGCGATTGGCGTGCCACCCTGACTCGCGATGCCTTCGACGCCCTGATCGAGCCGATGGTTGCCCGCAGCCTCAAGGCCTGTCGTCGTGCTGTACGCGATTCCAATGTCGAATTGGATGAAGTGCAGGCGGTGGTCATGGTGGGCGGTTCGACCCGCGTGCCGCGTGTGCGTGAAGCGGTGGCTGAAATGTTCGGTCGCCAGCCGTTGACCGAGATCGATCCGGATCAAGTGGTGGCCATTGGTGCCGCGATCCAGGCTGATACCCTGGCCGGCAACAAGCGTGAAGGCGGCGAATTGCTGCTGCTGGACGTGATTCCGCTGTCTTTGGGGTTGGAAACCATGGGCGGGCTGATGGAGAAGGTGATTCCGCGCAACACCACCATCCCGGTTGCCCGTGCCCAGGACTTCACCACCTACAAGGATGGCCAGACGGCCATGATGATCCATGTGCTGCAGGGTGAACGCGAGTTGATCAGCGACTGCCGCTCCCTGGCGCGCTTCGAGCTGCGCGGCATCCCACCGATGGTGGCCGGGGCGGCGAAGATTCGCGTGACCTTCCAGGTCGACGCCGATGGCCTGCTCAGTGTCTCTGCCCGAGAGCTGGGGTCGGGTGTTGAAGCCAGCATTCAGGTCAAGCCGTCCTACGGCCTGACCGACGGCGAAATCGCCAAGATGCTCAAGGACTCCTTCCAGTATGCCGGCGACGACAAGGTGGCCCGCGTGCTGCGTGAGCAGCAGGTTGATGCCCAGCGCCTGATCGAGGCCGTGCAGGGCGCCCTGGACGCCGATGGTGATCGTCTGCTGGACGCTGAAGAGCGCATGGTCATCGAGCTGCAGATGCAGGAACTGAGTGAATTGATGCGTGGCACCGATGGTTACGCCATCGAGCAGCAGACCAAGCGTCTGTCGCAAGTGACCGATGCCTTTGCTGCCCGCCGCCTGGATTCGACGGTGAAAGCCGCGTTGGCGGGGCGCAACCTGAATGAAATCGAGGAATAACTGATGCCGCAGATCATTTTTCTGCCACACGCCGTGTTCTGCCCGGACGGTCTGGTTGTCGAGGTCGAGCCCGGTGTTTCGGTGCTTGATGTGGCCCACGACAACCACATCGAGATCGAGAGCGCCTGCGGCGGCGTCTGCGCCTGCACTACCTGCCACTGCATCATTCGTGAAGGGTTTGACTCGCTGAACGAAGCCGACGAGCTGGAAGAAGACTTGCTGGACAAGGCCTGGGGCCTGGAAGCACAGTCGCGCCTGTCGTGCCAGGCTATCGTTGGTGATGAAGACCTGACCGTTGAAATTCCCAAGTACTCACTCAACCATGCCGCCGAAGCGCCGCACTGATTCAAGGAGTCGTCATGAGTCTGAAGTGGGTTGATGTACTGGAAATCGCGATCCAGCTGGCTGATTCCAAGCCGGATGTGGATCCGCGTTATGTGAATTTTGTCGACTTGCACCAATGGGTTCTGGCACTGCCAGAGTTCAGCGACGATCCGGCTCGCGGAGGCGAGAAGGTTCTTGAAGCAATTCAGGCCGCCTGGATCGACGAAGCGGACTGAATCCGCGGGCTACGCAGTTAGGCAATCCCTATAAACCCGCGTATAATTCGCGGGTTTAATTTTTCGCTTTAATCACCGTTTCTGGAGTTACACCATGGCTGTTCAACGTACTTTCTCCATCATCAAGCCTGACGCTGTTGCAAAAAACGTTATCGGCAAGATCGTTTCCCGTTTTGAAGAAGCCGGCCTGCGCGTTGTAGCTTCGAAAATGAAGCAACTGTCCAAGGCTGAAGCTGAAGGCTTCTACGCTGAGCACAGCGAGCGTGGCTTCTTCGGCGAACTGGTTGCCTTCATGACTTCCGGCCCAGTTGTTGTTCAGGTTCTGGAAGGCGAAAACGCCATTGCTCGCAACCGTGAGCTGATGGGCGCTACCAACCCTAAAGAAGCTGCTGCCGGCACCATCCGTGCTGACTTCGCCGAGTCCATCGACGCCAACGCCGTTCACGGTTCGGACTCCGAAGCTGCCGCTGCTCGCGAAATCGCTTACTTCTTCGCAGCTACTGAAGTAACCGCTCGCTGAGTAAGGCTGGCGAGTGAGGGGTGAGACCATGACTACATCGATCGGCAAAACTAACCTGTTGGGGTTGACTCAACCGGAAATGGAGAAATTCTTCGACTCAATCGGGGAGAAGCGTTTCCGTGCCGGTCAGGTAATGAAATGGATTCACCACTTTGGCGTCGATGATTTCGACGCCATGACGAATGTCGGCAAGGCCTTGCGCGAGAAGCTCAAGGCCGTTGCCGAGATTCGCGGTCCGGAAGTGGTCAGCGAGGACATCTCCAGCGACGGCACCCGCAAATGGGTGGTGCGCGTGGCGTCCGGCAGCTGCGTCGAGACTGTGTACATTCCTCAGGGCAAGCGCGGCACTCTGTGCGTTTCGTCCCAGGCAGGCTGTGCCCTGGATTGCAGTTTCTGCTCCACCGGCAAGCAAGGCTTCAATAGCAACCTCACCGCCGCCGAAGTCATCGGCCAGGTGTGGATTGCCAACAAATCCTTTGGCAGCGTCCCGGCGACCGTCGACCGTGCCATCACCAACGTGGTGATGATGGGCATGGGTGAGCCGCTGCTGAACTTCGACAACGTCATCGCTGCCATGCACCTGATGATGGACGATCTGGGCTACGGCATTTCCAAGCGCCGTGTGACCCTGTCCACCTCCGGCGTGGTGCCGATGATCGATGAGCTGGCCAAGCACATCGACGTCTCGCTGGCGTTGTCTCTGCACGCACCCAATGATGCGCTGCGCAACCAGCTGGTACCGATCAACAAGAAGTACCCGCTGAAGATGCTCCTCGAGTCCTGCCAGCGCTACATGTCCTCCCTGGGCGAGAAGCGCGTGCTGACCATCGAGTACACCCTGCTCAAGGACGTCAACGACAAGCTGGAACACGCGGTTGAGATGATCGAGTTGCTCAAGGACATTCCTTGCAAGATCAACCTGATCCCGTTCAACCCGTTCCCTCATTCCGGGTACGAGCGTCCGAGCAACAACGCCATTCGTCGTTTCCAGGACCAACTGCATCATGCCGGCTTCAATGTCACCGTGCGCACGACTCGCGGTGAAGACATCGATGCCGCCTGCGGTCAGTTGGTCGGGCAGGTGCTGGACCGCACCCGTCGTAGCGAACGTTATATCGCCGTGCGTGAGCTGAGCGCCGACGCCGATATGCCGCAAAGCGCCGCGACCCGTACCTGAGAGAGGATCTCCATGACCCTGCGCTTCGCGCTGCTCCTGCTTGTTGCCAGCCTCTGCGCTGGCTGTGTTCTGTCGGGTGATTCCAATCCGATGAACACCAGCAAGGGCCGCGATGAGGCGCGTGAGGCCTATGTACAGCTGGGTCTGGGGTATCTGCAGCAGGGGATGAGCGAAAGGGCCAAGGTGCCGTTGAAAAAGGCCCTGGAGCTGGCGCCTGCCGATGCTGACGCCAATGCCGCCCTGGCGCTGGTGTTCCAGGCCGAGATGGAACCTGTGCTTGCCGATGAGCACTTTCGTCAAGCCCTGGCGGCCCGTCCGGACAGTGCGCGTATCCTCAACAACTACGGCAGCTTCCTGTTCGAAGAAAAACGTTACAAAGAGGCTTATCAGCGCTTCGAGCAGGCCGCTGCTGATACTCTGTACCCCGAACGTTCCCGGGTGTTCGAAAACCTCGGTATGACCGCTTCAAGGCTGGGCCAGCGTGAGCTGGCCCAACTGCAACTGGATAAAGCCCTGCGCCTGAATCACCAACAGCCCCGCGCATTGCTGGAAATGGCTGAGTTGTCTTACGAAGACAGGCATTATGTGCCCGCGCGTGACTATTACGATCGTTTTAGCCTGCTCGAAGAGCAAAATGCACGTAGTCTATTGCTCGGCGTTCGGCTGGCAACGGTGTTCGAAGATCGCGACAAGGCCGCCAGTTACGGTCTGCAACTAAAACGACTTTATCCCGGTACGCCGGAATATCAGCAATACCTGTCGGAGCAATGATGAAAGCGGCGCATCCCGAAGTTCAAGCAGTGACTCGCGTAAACCCCGGTGAGACCCTGCGTCAGGCCCGCGAAAGCAATGGTTGGTCGCTGGCTGAAGTGGCCCACAAGCTCAACCTCACCGTGAGCTCCCTGAGCAATCTGGAAGCCGGCGCATTCGACAAGCTGCCGGGGCACACCTTTGCCCGCGGCTATATCCGCGCCTACGCCAAACTGCTGGGCATGGACCAGGCCATCCTGGTACAGGAATTCGATCAATACACCGGTACCGACTCCCAAGGCAGCAGCGTTCACGCCCTGGGCCGTATCGAAGAGCCGGTGCGGGTTTCCCACACCATTCTGCGCATCGTCAGCTTGCTGCTGTTGGTGGCCGTGGTGGGTGGCGGTTTCATCTGGTGGCAGGATCAGTCCTCCTTGCGCGGCAAGGAGCCGATCTCCTTGAGTCCCGAGCACGTCGAGGTCGAGGGTGCCGACGGCACCACGCAGATCCATCCAATCGACGAGCCGGAAGACCAGGCCGTCGCCGAAGGTCAGAGCGAGGCCCAGGACAACGCCGCACAAACCCAGAACCTGGCTGGTGCTGAGGCGCCTGCCAATCCAGTGACGCCTGCAACGCCGGCTCCGGTTGCGACGCCTGCAACCCCGACCGCTCCTGCGCATACCGCCCCGATCGTTGCGCCCGTTGTCAGCGCACCTGCAGTTCAGGCGCCGGTTCCGGCTGTCGTACCCGCTACGCCAGCGAATCCTGTCACAGCAGCGGCGCCAACCACTCCGGTCGCCGGTTCGGGCCAGGTGCAGATCCAGTTCAGCGCCGATTGCTGGGCTCAGGTCATCGATGGCAGCGGCAAGATTCTGCTCAGCGCCCTCAAGCGCAAGGGTGAAACGGTCGATGTCAGCGGCAAGCCACCTTTTGCCGTACGTCTGGGTTATGCCCGTGGCGCACAAATTTCTTACAACGGTCAGGCGGTGGATATCGCCCCGTTCACCAGTGGCGAGACCGCTCGCCTGAAGTTAGGTCAATAAGTCATGCACGGCGAATCTCCAATCAAACGTCGCGAGTCCCGCAAGATCTGGGTCGGCTCGGTACCGGTCGGTGGCGATGCCCCGATCGCAGTGCAGAGCATGACCAACAGCGACACCAACGACGTGGCCGCAACCGTCGCCCAGATCAACCGCCTGGAAGCCGCCGGTGTCGACATCGTGCGGGTCTCGGTGCCGGACATGGACGCCGCCGAGGCGTTCGGCCGCATCAAGCAGCAGGTCAAGGTGCCGTTGGTGGCCGACATTCACTTCGACTACAAGATTGCCTTGCGCGTAGCCGAGCTGGGTGTCGATTGCCTGCGGATCAACCCCGGCAACATCGGTCGCGAAGACCGGGTGCGTGCGGTGGTGGATGCCGCCCGTGACCGCGGGATTCCGATTCGTATCGGGGTCAACGCCGGTTCGCTGGAAAAAGATCTGCAGAAAAAGTACGGCGAACCGACCCCAGCGGCGCTGGTTGAGTCGGCACTGCGCCACGTCGAGCACCTTGAACGCCTGAATTTCAAGGACTTCAAGGTCAGTGTGAAGGCATCCGATGTATTTATGGCCGTCGAAGCCTACCGGTTGCTGGCCAAGGAAATCATCCAGCCCCTGCACCTGGGGATCACCGAAGCCGGCGGATTGCGTTCAGGCACGGTGAAATCCGCTGTCGGCCTCGGTATGCTGCTGGCCGAAGGCATTGGCGATACCATTCGCATCTCGTTGGCGGCCGACCCGGTCGAGGAAGTGAAGGTCGGCTACGACATTCTCAAGTCCCTGCACCTGCGTTCCCGTGGCATCAACTTCATCGCCTGCCCGAGCTGCTCGCGGCAGAATTTCGATGTGGTGAAAACCATGAACGAACTGGAAGGGCGCCTGGAAGACCTGCTGGTGCCGCTGGATGTCGCAGTGATCGGTTGCGTGGTCAACGGTCCGGGTGAAGCCAAGGAAGCGCATATCGGCCTGACCGGTGGTACGCCGAACCTGATCTACATCGACGGCAAGCCGGCACAGAAACTGACCAATGACAATCTGGTGGACGAGCTTGAAAAGCTGATCCGGCAGAAGGCGGCCGAAAAGGTCGAAGCCGACGCAGCGCTGATCGCTCGCGGCTAACCGAACGTATTTAAGGATTTTTTGTGAGCAAGTCTCTGCAAGCCATTCGTGGCATGAATGACATCCTGCCCGAGCAGACCCCCCT
>NZ_MOAK01000043.1:31764-44640 GCF_003732485.1 Pseudomonas protegens | reverse complement strand
GCAGATCCGCATGCCGATCGTCGAGTTCACCGAGCTGTTCAAGCGCTCCATCGGCGAAGTGACCGACATCGTCGAAAAAGAGATGTACACCTTCGAAGACCGGAACGGCGATTCCCTGACCCTGCGTCCAGAAGGCACCGCAGCCTGCGTACGTGCAGTGCTCGAGCACGGCATCACTGGCGGTGGCCAGGTGCAAAAACTCTGGTACATCGGCCCGATGTTCCGTCACGAGCGCCCGCAGAAAGGCCGTTATCGCCAGTTCCACCAGATCGGTTGCGAGGTTTTCAACCTCGACGGTCCGGACATCGATGCTGAGCTGATCGTGCTGACCTGGCGCCTGTGGGGCGAGCTGGGCATCCGTGATGCGGTCAAGCTCGAACTCAACAGCCTGGGCACTGCTCAAGCCCGTGCACGTTATCGTGATGCGTTGGTGGCGTTCCTGTCGGCGCGCATGGACAAGCTGGACGAAGACAGCCAGCGTCGTCTGAAGACCAATCCGCTGCGCGTGCTCGACACCAAGAACCCGGACACTCAAGCCGTGCTGGTAGACGCGCCCAAGCTGGCCGACTACCTGGACGAAGAGTCCCGTGTGCACTTCGAGGGTCTCAAGGCCCGTCTGGATGCCGCGGGTATCCCTTATGTGATCAACCCGAAGCTGGTGCGCGGGCTGGATTACTACAGCAAGACCGTTTTCGAATGGGTCACCGACAAGCTCGGCGCCCAGGGCACTGTCTGTGCCGGCGGCCGTTACGACGGCCTGGTCGAGCAGATGGGCGGCAAGCCCACAGCGGGTGTTGGCTTCGCCATGGGGATCGAGCGCCTGGTGCTGCTGCTGGAAACCCTGGAGCAGATCCCGCAAGAGATCTCGCGTCAGGTCGACGTTTACCTCTGCGCCTTCGGCGAGGCTGCCGAACTGGCCGCGCTGGCGCTGAGTGAGCGCGTTCGTGATCAATTGCCGAACCTGCGTCTGCAGATCAATGCCGGTGCCGGCAGCTTCAAGAGCCAATTCAAGAAGGCCGACAAGAGCGGTGCGTTGTACGCGCTGATCCTCGGTGACGACGAACTGGCCCAGCAAGTGGTAGGTTTCAAACCCCTGCGTGGCCAGGGTGAACAACAAAGTATTGCCTGGGATGCGCTCGCTGCGCACCTGGCCACCTGCGTCGTGCAGGGTTGAAGCTGTCAAACAGCCGATTTAGCGAATAAGGAGTATTGGGGTGTCGAGTACCGAAGATGAACAGCTGGCGGAATTGAAAGACTGGTGGCAGCGTAACGGCAAACCCCTGGTGACTGGCGGCCTGCTGGCCCTGGTTATCGTGTTCGGCTGGCAGGCCTGGCACAAGTATCAGAACAATCAGTCGCAAGGCGCTTCGGTGCTCTATCAGCAACTGCTTGAAACCACCCTGACGCCGGATGGCAAGCCTGACGCTGCCCGGGTTGCGGATCTGGCCGGCAAGCTCAACAGCGAGTTCGGCGGCACGGCCTATGCGCAATACGGCAACCTGTTCGTGGCCAAGGTAGCCGTGGACACCGGCAAGCTGGACGACGCAGCGGCGCAGTTGAAAGCGGTAGCCGACAAACCGGCGAACCCGACCCTGGGTGAAGTGGCGCGTCAGCGTCTGGCCCAGGTACTGGCGGCGCAGAACAAGGCTGATGAAGCCCTGAAGCTGCTCGACGGTGATGCCGACAAGGCGTTCCTGGCGACCCGCGAAGAACTCAAGGGTGATCTGCTGGTCCAGTTGGGCCGTGTGGATGAAGCCCATGCGGCATACCAAAAAGCCAAGGCGGCGCTCTCGGATGAAGCAGCGGTCGGTGGCTTACAAATCAAGCTGGACGACCTGGCCAAAGGGGATGCATGACGTGATCCGTTGGAAACATGCAGCATTGCTGGCTCTGGCCTTGTTGGCCGCGGGTTGCAGCAGCAACAGCAAGAAAGAACTGCCGCCGGCTGAACTGGTCGACTTCAAAGAAGAAGTGGTCCTGCAGAAGCAGTGGAGCCGTTCGATCGGTGACGGTCAGGGCGAAACCTACAACATGCTGGTGCCGGCCATCGATGGTGACACCATCTATGCCGCCGACGTGACTGGCGTTGTGGTTTCCATGGATCGCATGAACGGCGACGTCAAATGGAAGAAAGATCTCGAACTGCCTGTTTCCGGCGCCGTCGGCGTGGGTTACGGCCTGGTCATGATCGGCACTCTGAAAGGCGAAGTGGTTGCCCTGGACGCTTCCAGCGGTGAAGAGAAGTGGCGCGCCCGGGTCACCAGTGAAGTGCTGGCTCCGCCAGCCACCAACGGTGACGTGGTTGTGGTCCAGACTCAGGATGACCGGGTGATTGGCCTCGATGCCAGCACCGGCAACCAGCTCTGGCTCTACGACAGCACTCCAGCGGTACTGACCCTGCGGGGCACCAGTGCGCCGTTGGCGACCAACCGTCTGGCCCTGGCCGGTCTCTCTACCGGCAAGGTGGTGGCGCTGGATATCCGCAACGGCGTGCCGGTGTGGGAGCAGCGTGTCGCTATTCCACAAGGCCGTTCCGAGCTGGATCGGGTAGTGGATATCGACGGCGGCTTGCTGCTGTCCGGCGGTACCCTGTACGTCGCCAGCTATCAGGGACGTGTAGTTGCCCTGGACCTGGAGAGCGGTCGTCCGCTGTGGCAGCGTGACGCTTCCAGCTATGCCGGTGTGGCGCAAGGTTTTGGCAGCGTCTATGTCAGCCTGTCGTCGGGCACTGTGGAAGGCGTGGACGAGCGTTCGACCACGGCCCTGTGGAGCAACGACTCCCTGGCCCGTCGTCAACTGTCGGCCCCGGAAGTCTTCTCCAGCTACGTAGCGGTGGGCGACCTGGAAGGTTACCTGCACCTGCTGAGCCAGGTTGATGGTCGTTTCGTCGGCCGTGCCCGCATCGATAGCGACGGCCTGCGGGCCCGTCCGCTGGTGGTGGGCGACATGATTTATGTGTATGGCAACAGCGGCAAACTGGAAGCCCTGACCATCAAGTAATGGTTTGACTATGCTTGGGGGGACCCCCAAGCGAACTGTAGGAGCGGGCTTGCTCGCAATGGATGCCAGGTGACGCCAGCTTGCTGGATGAGCGCGGCGCCATGGAGTCAATCGCGAGCAAGCTCGCTCCTACAGTGCTGCCCCGAGCACCAGCCGCTGCCTCGCAGCGGCTTTTGTATTTTCGCAATTAACGCAGTGGAGAGCCGCATGGTTCCCGTAATCGCCCTGGTGGGCCGACCTAACGTCGGCAAGTCCACCTTGTTCAACCGCCTGACTCGGACTCGCGACGCCATTGTCGGCGACCTGTCCGGTCTGACCCGTGATCGCCAATACGGTGAGGCCAAGTGGCAAGGGCGTACCTATATTCTGATCGACACCGGCGGTATCTCCGGTGACGAACATGGCATGGATGAAAAGATGGCCGAGCAGTCGCTGCTGGCCATCGAAGAAGCCGATGTGGTGTTGTTCCTGGTGGACGCCAAGGCCGGGTTTACCGCGGCCGACCAGATGATCGGCGAACACCTGCGCAAACGTAACAAGACCTCCTACGTGATCGCCAACAAGGTCGACAACATCGACCCGGACATGGCTCGCGCCGAGTTCGCGCCACTGGGCATGGGCGACGCGGTTCCGATTGCTGGTGCCCATGGCCGCGGCATCACCCAGATGCTGGAAATCGCCCTGAGCGAGTTCCCCAAGGATGACGCCGACGAGCCGGAAGACGGCGAGGAAGAGATCGTCGCCGAAGGCGAGGAAGCCAAGCGCATTCCTGGTCCGAGCGAGAAAGACGGGATCAAGATCGCCATCATCGGTCGTCCCAACGTGGGTAAATCCACGCTGGTCAACCGCATGCTCGGTGAAGACCGGGTCATCGTCTACGACCAGCCCGGCACCACCCGCGACAGTATCTACATCCCGTTCGAGCGTAACGACGAGAAGTACACGCTGATCGACACCGCCGGTGTGCGCAAGCGCGGAAAGATCCACGAGGAAGTCGAAAAGTTCTCGGTGGTCAAAACCCTGCAGGCGATCAAAGACGCCAACGTGGTGATCTTTGTCATGGACGCCCGTGAAGGCGTGGTGGACCACGACCTGAACCTGCTGGGCTTCGCCCTGGAAGCCGGTCGGGCCCTGGTGATTGCCCTGAACAAGTGGGACGGCATGCAGCCGAGCGAACGCGACTACGTGAAGACCGAGCTGCAACGCCGGTTGTTCTTCGTCGACTTCGCCGATATCCACTTCATCTCGGCCTTGCACGGTACCGGTGTGGGCAACCTCTACCAGTCGGTGCAGAACTCCTTCAAGTCGGCGGTGACCCGCTGGCCGACCAGCCGCCTGACCCAGATTCTCGAAGACGCCGTTGGCGAGCACGCGCCGCCCATGGTCAACAACCGTCGGATCAAGCTGCGCTACGCCCACTTGGGCGGTGCCAACCCGCCGCTGATCGTGATCCACGGCAACCAGGTGGAGAAGGTACCGAAGTCCTACGTGCGTTACCTGGAAAACACCTACCGTCGCGTACTGAAGCTGGTGGGCACGCCGATTCGTATCGAGTTCAAAGGTGGCGAGAACCCGTACGAAGGCAACAAGAACACGCTGACCGACCGCCAGGTCAACAAGAAGCGTCGTTTGATGTCGCACCACAAGAAGGCCGACAAGAAGCGCCGCGACAAGCGCTGAACCACCGGGACTTGTGTTGGTAAGAGGGCGCCTTGGGCGCCCTTTTTCATGCCCGGTGTTTGGGCTATTCTCGGGGCCTCCCGCGCCGTCGTAGAGCCGGGTGTTCAGCAGGGAATCCTCATGATCACCAGTAAGCTGCCGAATGTCGGCACCACCATCTTCACGCAAATGTCCCAGCTCGCGGTTGAAACCGGAGCGCTCAACCTGTCCCAGGGCTTTCCTGATTTCGAGGGTCCCCAAGCCTTGCGTGACGCGGTTGGGCGGCATATTGCCAATGGCCATAACCAGTACGCACCCATGACCGGCTTGCCGGCCCTGCGCCAGCAGGTGGCGGCGAAAATCGCTCGCAGCTATGGCGTCGAGGTCAACGCCGACAGCGAAGTGACCATCACTCCGGGCGCCACCCAGGCCATTTTCTGTGCCATCCAGGCGGTGATTCAGCGCGGTGACGAGGTCATCGTTTTCGACCCCTGTTACGACAGTTATGAGCCGGCAGTGGAGCTGGCCGGCGGCCGTTGTGTGCATGTGCAACTGGGCCTCGAGGACTTTGCCATTGACTGGCAGAAACTTGGCCAAGCCCTGAGTCCGCGCACGCGGATGATCATTCTCAACACTCCGCACAACCCCAGTGGTGCCTTGATCAGCCGTGCCGAACTGGACCAGTTGGCAGCGCTGATCCGTGATCGCGACATCTACCTGGTCAGCGATGAGGTCTATGAGCATCTGGTGTTCGACGGCGTCCCCCATGTCAGCGTTTTGGCCCACGAGGAGCTGTATCAGCGGGCTTTCGTCGTCAGCTCCTTCGGCAAGACCTATCACGTGACGGGTTGGAAGACCGGTTATGTCATTGCTCCGCCGGCTCTGAGCGTCGAGCTGCGCAAGGTGCATCAATATGTCAGCTTCTGCGGTGTGACCCCTTTGCAGTACGCTCTGGCGGACTTCATGGCCGAGTGCCCGGAACATGTCGAGCAGTTGCCGGCCTTCTACCAGGCCAAGCGTGATCTGTTCTGCGACTTGCTGAACCCTTCGCGCTTCAGCTTTACCCGGGTGGCCGGCACCTACTTTCAACTGGTGGACTATTCGCAGATTCGTCCAGACTTGAATGACGTCGACATGGCGACATGGATGACCCGCGAACACGGCGTGGCAGCCATTCCGGTGTCGGTGTTCTATCAGCAGCCGCCCCAGGGGCAGCGTCTGGTACGGCTGTGTTTTGCCAAGCGCGAGGAGACGCTGCGTCAGGCAGCGGAGAAACTATGCGTGATCTGAGTGCGTTACCCGATCTGAATCTGGCATTGATCCAGACCACCCTGGCCTGGCATGACCGTCAGGCCAATTTCGAGCATTTCGAGCAGTTGCTGGAGCAGGCCCGCGGTGCGGATCTGATCATTCTCCCGG
Source organism: Pseudomonas protegens (assembly GCF_003732485.1). Taxonomy (GTDB): domain Bacteria; phylum Pseudomonadota; class Gammaproteobacteria; order Pseudomonadales; family Pseudomonadaceae; genus Aquipseudomonas; species Aquipseudomonas protegens_B. The sequence continues at coordinate 38,562 of NZ_MOAK01000043.1, read as the reverse complement.
AAATGTTCACCACCGGTTTCTCCATGGAGTCCAGCACCCTGGCTGAGGCGGAGAACGGCCCCACCAGCAAATGGCTGCGCTGCCAGGCGAAGAAGCTCGATGCGGTGATCACTGGCAGTGTGATCATTCAGGCGGCGGACGGCAGCCATCGCAACCGTCTGTTGTGGGCACGTCCCGACGGCGAAGTCTGGCACTACGACAAGCGCCACCTGTTCCGCATGGCCGGCGAGCACAATCACTTCACCCCTGGCGAGCGCCAGGTGCAGTTCGAACTCAAGGGGTGGCGGATTCGTCCGCTGATCTGCTACGACCTGCGCTTTCCGGTGTGGAGCCGCGATGCCCAGGACACTGATCTGCTGCTGTACACCGCCAACTGGCCCGGGGCTCGGCGGCTGCACTGGAACCGCTTGCTGCCGGCCCGGGCCATTGAAAACCTGTGCTACGTCGCTGCGGTGAACCGGGTGGGTACCGACGGCAAGGGCTTTGCCTATACCGGTGACAGCCAGGTGCTGGACTATCAGGGCGAGACCCTGCTCAGTGCCGGGGAGGCGGACGGGGTGTTCCAGGTACGCTTGAACGCCGGTGAGTTGGCGGCCTACCGAGCACGCTTTCCCGCGAATCTCGACGCCGATACCTTCAGGTTCACCTAGAAGTGCTGGGACGCAGCTCTACACTTTTTTACAGATTGCACATATCAAGCTTCAGGGATGAAGGCCGATAGGACGGACATTCAGGAGGAATCAGTCATGACCACCATCAATGCCAATGTCGTCAATCCTTACCCGCTGTCCGCGCCGAAAGCGGTGGTCGGGGAAGCCGAAGACACCAGCACCAGCCCACTGGCGCCGGTGGCTGAAAGCAAGGACGCCGAAGACAAGGAACTGCGAGTCAACTCCGCGGATGCCAGTATCGATGCCGTGAAAGGCGCCGGCGATCCGGTCGAGCAGTTGCAGAAGCAGATCGAACAGACCCAGAAGATCCTGACACAGCAACAGGCGCAACTGGCCAGTGTCGAGAAGGGCCAGGCCAGCGATGAGCAGAAAGTCCAGCAAGTGATGGAGATCCAGACCCAGATCGCCGTGACCAACAGCACCTTGCAAGTGTTGCAGGCAGCCTTGTTGCAGGCCATGTTCAGCGTCGATGTGCATGCCTGAGGCACGCATCGCCGGTTGTTAGGCTGATGCCACAGACAAAAAGGCCCCGAGGAGCAGGACTCCCCGGGGCCTTTTTTGTCAGGGCTGCTTAAGCGGCCTTGGCTTCCTGCTCGCTCAGGGAGCGGTTCAGGGCACTGAACAGCGCCTTGAAGCTGGCAGTGGTGATGTTTTCATCGATACCCACACCGTGGACCGCACGTTCACCGTTGACCCGCAGTTCGATGTAAGCCGCCGCCTTGGCGTTGGTGCCCGCACCGATGGCGTGTTCGTTGTAGTCCATGATCTCTACAGGAATCGGCAGGCCGGCCACCAGGGCTTCCAGGGCGCCGTTGCCCTTGCCGCGCCAGTTCAGGTTGGTCTCGCCCTGACCCTTGCTCGACACTTCCACTTCCACGGCGCTATGGCCGTTCTCTTCCTGCAGGCGATGGCTGACCAGCGCGTACGGGGTATTGGCCTGCAAGTACTCGCTGTGCAACAACGCGTGGATTTGCTGGGCGGTCATCTCCAGACCCAGGCGGTCGGTTTCACGTTGCACCACTTGGCTGAACTCGATCTGCATGCGGCGCGGCAAGCTGATGCCGTATTCCTGTTCCAGCAGGTAGGCGATACCGCCTTTACCCGACTGACTGTTGACGCGAATGACCGCCTCGTAGCTGCGGCCGATATCGGCTGGGTCGATCGGCAAGTACGGCACTTCCCACAAGCCATCGGCTTTCTGCTGGGCGAAGCCCTTGCGGATCGCGTCCTGGTGGGAGCCGGAGAAGGCGGTGTGGACCAGGTCGCCGACATAGGGGTGACGTGGGTGCACGGCAATCTGGTTGCACTCTTCCACGACTTTGCGCACGCCGTCGATGTCGGAGAAGTCCAGTTCCGGGTTCACACCCTGGGTGTAGAGGTTCAAGGCCACGGTGACCAGATCGACGTTACCGGTACGTTCGCCGTTGCCGAACAGGCAGCCTTCGACACGATCGGCGCCCGCCATCAGGCCCAGTTCGGTGGCGGCTACACCGGTGCCACGGTCGTTGTGGGTGTGCAGGCTGATGAGCACACTGTCACGACGGTTGATGTGGCGGCAGAACCACTCGATCTGGTCGGCATAGATGTTTGGCGTCGCCACTTCAACAGTGGCCGGCAGGTTGAGGATCACCTTGTTGGCCGGCGTCGCGTTCCAGACTTCCACCACGGCGTCGCAGACTTCCTTGGCGAACTCCAGTTCGGTGGCGCTGAAGGTTTCCGGCGAGTACTCGAACTGCCATTGGGTTTCTGGTTGCTGGGCGGCGTATTTGACGAACAGCTTGGCCGCGTTCACTGCGATCTCTTTCACCCCGGCCTTGTCCTGGTTGAAGACAATGCGGCGGAACGAGGGGCTGGTGGCGTTGTACAGGTGGACGATGGCTTTCTTGGCACCACGCAAGGATTCGAAGGTGCGGGCGATCAGGTCTTCACGGGCCTGGGTCAGCACCTGGATGGTGGTGTCGTCCGGGATGTGGCCGCCTTCGATCAGGGTGCGCACGAAGTCGAAGTCGGTTTGCGAGGCAGCGGGGAACGAAGCCTCGATCTCTTTCACGCCGACGGCCACCAAGGTCTTCCAGAAACGCAGCTTCTTGACCGCGTCCATCGGCTCGATCAGCGACTGGTTGCCATCACGCAAGTCCGAGCTGCACCAGATCGGCGCGCGGGTGATGGTCTTCGACGGCCAGGTACGGTCCGGCAAGTTGATGGTCGGGAACGCGCGGTACTTGGAGGATGGGTCTTTGAGCATGGTCATGGAGAAATCCTTATTGTCCGGGCCGAAAAGAGGCGGCCTACCGGTGGGTCAAGAGTGAAGTGTTGACGCAGGGGGATGAGGCACCGCGATTCAGCCTGGCAGTCGTGCGCTGACGAGGCAGAGGCTCCGGTGTTGACGACGCTGAATGAGGGTGTGAGAGGTCTTCATGTGCTCAACCCTAACCACTGAGGTGAGAGATGGCAAGCAGTCGAAAAAAATTGAGAGGAATACTCGAAATAGAAACTATATCGAGATTTTATGCTGCCTATTCTTTGAAAGAATACTAACGATTGCGCAGTCATGATGGCCTGCGCAATCCTCGCGGGAGCCGGCTTGCCGGCGATCAGGGCCCGGGATCAGGGTTGAAACGCCCCGATAAAGATCGCCGGATCGACCCGTGCATCGTTCAGGCTGATATTCCAGTGCATATGCGGGCCGGTAGCGCGTCCGGTCGAACCCACCTTGCCCACCACGGCCCCACGAGCTAGGGACTGACCCACCTTCACGTCGATCTTCGACATGTGGCAGAACATGCTGATAAAGCCCTGGCCGTGGTCGACGAACACCGTGTTGCCATTGAAAAAGTAGTTGCCGGTCAGGATCACCTTGCCGGCCGCCGGGGTCTTGATCGGCGTGCCTGCCGGCACTGCGAAATCAAGGCCGGCGTGGGGATTGCGCTCCTCGCCGTTGAAGAACCGGCGCACACCGAACTTGCTCGACAGCGGCCCGTTCACTGGTTTGTCCAACAGCAGGTTGCTCGGGGTGTTGGGGCTGAAGCTGCGATAGGCTCGGAGCTGCTCTGCCAGTTCACCATCGATGCGTTTGAGGTCAGCCGGGTTCGGATTGACCTGGCGCTGGTTCTTCAGGGTGATGTGCTGCTCGGGGTACTTCTTGCTGCCCACCACGAAGTTCAGGCTGCGGTTGCCGGCGCTGATCTGCTGGGTGCCCGGCTTGACCGTCAACGGGATACCGACAATGGCCAGCCAGTTGTTCTGCTCCTTCACCACCAGCACGGGTTTGCCCTGGTAGCTGGCCTTGGGTGCCTGGGCTGCGCTGCCCAGGTCCACTACCGCCACGCCACCAGGCACGGGTTTGTTCAACAGGCGAGTGATGTAGCTGTCGGCGTTGGCGTTGAAGGCCAGGCACAGCAACAGCAGGGAAGCGAGAAAGCGCGGCATGGATCAGTCCAGTAAAGAAAGAGTGACAGGCGTCAGGTGGTTGTCTTCGACTCGCACCTGCAGTTCGCCTTCGCCCAGGCGGGCGGTGAGGCGCTGGCCATTGCGAGTCTGGGCGGCGGTACGGATGGCATGGCCGCGGTCGTCCAGAAGAATGCTGTAGCCGCGCCCCAGGGTGGCCAGGGGGCTGACCACATGCAGGGTCTGCATTTGACTGTGCAACTGCAGGCGTCGGGCTTTCAGGCCTTCGCGCATGGCTCGGGGCAGGCGTTCGGCGAGGCTGTCCAGGCGCTGGCGCAATAGGGCCAGTTGCCGTCCCGGATGCTGGGCGCCGAGGCGTGTTTCCAGGCGGATCAGGCGCTCGCGCCGGGTATTGAGGTTGCGCTCGAAGGCCCTGCGCATACGCATATCCAGGTCATCCAGGCGTTGTGCTTGCTGGCGCAGGCGTTCACCTGGATGGCGCAGGCGTCGGGCCAGGCCGTCCAGGCGCAAGCGGTCGCGCATCAGCCGGTCGCGGATGCGCATCACCAGACGGCGATGCAGGCTCTCGACCCGACGTTGCAGGTCACTGGAGTCGGGGGCCAGGAGCTCGGCAGCGGCGGAAGGCGTGGGGGCGCGAACGTCGGCCACGAAATCGCTGATGGACACGTCGGTTTCATGACCGACGGCGCTGACGATTGGCGTGACACAGGCATCCACCGCCCGGGCCACGGCTTCTTCGTTGAAGCACCAGAGGTCTTCCAGCGAGCCGCCGCCACGGGCCAGGATCAGCGCGTCGAAGCCTCGGGCATCGGCCAGTTGCAGGGCGCGGACGATCTGCGCCGTGGCCTCGCGACCCTGCACGGCCGTGGGGATCAGAGTCAGTGCTACCTGGGGCGCACGGCGGCGGAATACGCTGATGATGTCGCGGATCACCGCGCCGGTGGGTGAGCTGATAATGCCGATGCGTTGCGGGTGGGCCGGTAGCGGTACTTTGCGTTCGGCACTGAACAGTCCTTCGGCGCTGAGCTTTTCCTTCAGCGCATCGAAGGCCAGACGCAGGGCGCCGTCACCGGCCGGCTCCACCGTGTCGAGAATCAGTTGGTAGTCGCCGCGTCCTTCGAACAGCGAGACCTTGCCCCGGACCTTGACTGCCAGGCCGTCCTTCAGCGCCTGGCGGACCCGCGCAGCATTCTGTCGGAACAGTGCACAGCGCACTTGGGCACCGCTGTCCTTGAGGGTGAAGTACACATGGCCGGAAGCCGGACGGGCGAGGTTGGAGATCTCGCCTTCGACCCAGATATTGCTGAACACGTCCTCAAGCAGCACCCGGGCGCGGCCGTTGAGCTGGGTGACGGTGAGGACCTCGCGGTCCAGGCCGAGTCGTGCGAAGGGATCTTTAATCATGGGGCTCAGTTTAAAGGGCTGTCAGGCAATGGAACAACGCAAATCGGCAGTTCCAGGTGAGTACGGAAATGTTCGACGAACTGTGCCACCAGGGGCGTGGGTTGCTGACGATAGGCGAGGGCGACGGTGCTTTGGCAGTCGGTATCGGCCAGGGGCAGGAAGCGGACGCCGGCCGGGGCAATGTCCTGCATCGACGCGGGCAGCAGGGCAATGCCGAACCCGGCCTGGATCAACTGCAACTGGGTGGTCTTGCGCGACATCACCCGCGCCGCCTTGGGAAAGAAACCCTGGCGCATGCACAGCTCGGCCGACAGGTAGCTCAAGCCGCCGCGCTGTGGATGAGGGATGGAGATAAAGGCCTGGTCCCTGAGCTGTGCCAGGTCCACCCCATGAGGCGCAGGCTCCAGTGTCAACGGATGCTCCGCAGGCACTGCCAGCAGCAGCGGCTCACTGAACAGTGGCACGATCTGTACGCCTTCGCGCTGGCGCAGTACCGGCAGGCGCAGCAGGCCGATATCCAGCCGGCCTTCGGCGAGCTCTTGCAACTGCCCCTCGGAGGACAGTTTGACCATGTCCATGGACGCCCCGGGGCAGGATTGCAGATAACCGCTGATGCCCTGCAGCAGGCGGCCGCTCATGGGCACGGTGCTGGAATGGCTCAGCCGTAGCGTGCCCAATTGCCCCTGGCCCACCTGGGTGGCCAGTTCGCTGGCCTTGTGCAGCTCAGTCAGCAGGTTGCGCGCCTTGGGGAAGAACGCCTCACCGGCGGCGGTCAACCGTGGCAGGCGTGCGGTGCGTTCGAACAGTGGGGTTTGCAGCTGGCTTTCCAGCTCCTTGATCTGCCGGCTGAGGGCCGATTGGGCGACGAACAGGCGCTCTGCCGCAGCACTGAAGCTGCCGCATTCGGCGATTTCCACGAAGTAGCGCAATTGACGGGTCGAAATCACAAGACATGCCTTTTTGTGATGAGTAGGCGACTTTGACGATATTAGTCGCAAGGCTCACGGCTGGCTAAAGTCGTTGCGTACTGACTAAGGAAGTTGCAGTGATGAGCGTGATCATCGAGGGTTTGAACCAGTGGTCTTTTGGTCCGGGCGGTTGGCTGGTCATCGGTCTGGGGATCGCGCTGGCGTACGTGGTGTTTGGCATTGCCGGTTTCGGCACGGCGCTGGTGGCGGGACCGATCCTGATCCTGTTCATGCCGTTGTCGAAAATCGTGCCGCTTCTGGTGCTGCTGGATTTTGTCGCGGCCTTCGGCAACCTGCTGCCGTCGCGCAAGGATGTGGCCAAGCCCGAATTGTTGCGCCTGCTGCCG
>NZ_MOAK01000043.1:23883-31703 GCF_003732485.1 Pseudomonas protegens | reverse complement strand
CCGATCTGTTGCTTCTGTTAATGGGGCTGTTTATCAGCGCTTATGCCGTTTACAGCTTGTGGGTCAAGGCGCGTCCTACACGCTTGGCGGTGGGGTGGTCAGTGCCCATGGGGATTGTCGGCGGGATGTTTGGCGCGTTGTTCGGCAGTGGCGGCTTTCTATATGCCATCTACCTGAACAGTCGTTTGCCCAAGGACCCGGCACGGGCCACCCAGAGTGCGTTGATCAGTTGCAGCACCGTGGTGCGCTTGAGTCTGTTTGCTCTGGCCGGGGTCTATGCCGAGTTACCGCTGTTGCTGTTGGCGGTGTGCCTGTCGCCGGCGATGGCCCTGGGTTTGTGGGTGGGGCGGCGCCTGACCATGAGGCTGTCTCGGGAAGCTTTTGTGCGCTTGGTGACCTGGCTGGTGCTGGCCAGTGGTATTGCCTTGATCGGGCGCTACCTGAGCACTTGACCTGCGGGGTTCAGGGATTAAGCTGCGGGCCTTTTAATCCGTTCGCCGGCAAACCGGCTCCTACAATTGATGGTAGGAGTCGGCTTGCCGGCGAAAGCCTTCGTACCGTCCCAGCATGTTCCAGGCTTATCCATGAATTCGCAAAGCATCCTCGTCCCGAAAATTTCCACCTTGCCGGTGCACGAGCCCCGGGCTCGGGCGATTGTGCGCTGGCTGGTGCGCAAGAATATCGTCGAGGAAACCCTGAGCACCTGCGGGCGTACCGGAAATCGCATGGGCCATGCGATTGCCGCCGGTGCCCGGGACGTTGTGCTGCGCCCGGACGCGCTGCCTTTTGGCGAGCCGATCAATGGCCTGGAGATCATCACCAAGCGCTGCATCTATACCCCGGCCAAAGGCTTTCTCGAAGAAGCCGGCTGCGCCGAGTGCCGCCAGGAAGTGGGCGAAGCGCTGTTTGAGAGTCTGGAAGACTGGATGCCAGGGCGGACCGACAACTTCACCTGCCCCGAATGCGGTCATGAAGATGACATCAACGGGTTTCTGTTCCTGCAGGCCTGTGGTTTTTCCAACCTGGGATTCATCTTCAACAACTGGGCAGAGGCGGGCTTCAAACAGAGCTTTATCGATGAATTCGCCGATTGGCTGGATCAGCCAGTGAGTTGGGTGAAGGTCGAGCTCTAGAGAGGCGATATCTCCATCTATCACTCCAGCGATATTAGACAGAGTTTTACATTGAGCCCGGGTAGGTGTCTGAGTATAATGGCGCGCTTCCATTTTCCCGCCCGGGAGCCCCCGCGATGCTGCGTATCAGCCAAGAAGCCCTCACCTTCGACGACATCCTCTTAGTGCCCGGTTATTCCGAAGTACTGCCTAATGAAGTCAGTCTAAAGACCCGTTTGACCCGTGGCATCGAGCTGAATATTCCACTGGTTTCCGCCGCCATGGACACCGTCACTGAAGCCCGTCTGGCAATTGCCATGGCTCAGGAAGGCGGCATCGGCATCATCCACAAGAACATGACCATCGAGCAGCAAGCTGCCGAAGTGCGCAAGGTCAAGCGTTTCGAAGCCGGTGTGGTCAAAGACCCCATCACCATCGAAGCCGACGCCACCGTACGTGATCTGCTCGAATTGACCAGCATGCACAACATCTCCGGTGTGCCCGTGCTGCACAACGGCGATCTGGTGGGCATCGTGACTTCCCGCGACGTGCGTTTCGAAAGCCGTCTGGAAGTCAGCGTCCGCGAAGTGATGACGCCTAAAGAGCGTCTGGTCACCGTCAAGGAAGGCGCCGACAAGACCGCCGTCCGTGAGCTGTTGCACAAACACCGCATCGAGCGTGTACTGATCGTCGACGACGCCTTCACCCTCAAAGGCATGATGACCGTCAACGACATCGAAAAAGCCAAGGCCTACCCGCTGGCCAGCAAGGACGACCAGGGTCGCCTGCGCGTCGGCGCTGCGGTCGGTACCGGCAAGGACACGGGCGACCGCGTTGCTGCGCTGGTCAACGCCGGTGTCGACGTGGTGGTGGTAGACACCGCCCACGGTCACTCCAAAGGCGTGATCGACCGCGTTCGCTGGGTCAAAGAGCACTTCCCTGAAGTCCAGGTGATCGGTGGCAACATTGCTACCGGCGCTGCAGCCAAGGCTCTGGCCGAAGCCGGTGCCGATGCGGTCAAGGTCGGTATCGGCCCTGGCTCGATCTGCACCACCCGTATCGTGGCCGGTGTTGGCGTGCCGCAAATCAGCGCGATCGCCAATGTTGCAGCGGCGCTGGTCGGCACGGGCGTTCCGCTGATCGCCGACGGCGGTATCCGTTTCTCCGGTGACCTGTCCAAGGCCATCGTCGCCGGTGCGTCCTGCGTGATGATGGGTTCGATGTTCGCCGGTACCGAAGAGGCCCCGGGTGAGATCGAACTGTTCCAGGGCCGTTCCTACAAGGCTTACCGTGGCATGGGTTCCCTGGGCGCCATGTCCCAGGCCCAGGGTTCTTCCGACCGCTACTTCCAGGACTCTTCCGCGGGTGCCGAGAAGCTGGTGCCGGAAGGTATCGAAGGTCGTGTGCCGTACAAGGGCACCCTGACCGCGATCATCCATCAACTGATGGGTGGCCTGCGTTCTTCCATGGGCTACACCGGTAGCGCCAACATCGAAGAAATGCGCACCAAGCCGGAGTTTGTCCGCATCACCGGCGCCGGCATGGCTGAATCCCACGTCCACGACGTGCAGATCACCAAGGAAGCGCCAAACTATCGCGTAGGTTGATAGTGATCGCCTCCAGGCTCAGGCCCGGAGGCGATTGACGAATTTAGTAACCGGGGCTGTGTTTTTCAGCCCCGTGTCGTTTCTGAAATTAGACGAGACTGACCATGGCCCTCGACATTCACGCCCACCGCATCCTGATCCTCGACTTCGGTTCCCAGTACACCCAGCTGATCGCCCGCCGCGTGCGCGAGATCGGGGTTTACTGCGAACTGCATCCGTTCGACATGGACGACGAAGCGATCCGCGAATTCGCTCCCAAAGGCGTCATCCTCGCCGGCGGTCCCGAGTCCGTGCACGAAGCCAACAGCCCTCGCTGCCCGCAAGCGGTGTTCGACCTGGGCGTTCCGGTCTTCGGCATCTGCTACGGCATGCAGACCATGGCCGAGCAACTGGGCGGCAAGGTCGAAGGTTCCGAGCTGCGTGAATTCGGTTATGCCCGCGTTGATGTGGTCGGCAAGAGCCGCCTGCTGGACGGCATCGAAGACCACGTCGACGCCGACGGCCTGTTCGGCCTCGACGTATGGATGAGCCACGGTGACAAAGTCACCAAGATGCCGGAAGACTTCCACATCCTGGCCAGCACCCCGAGCTGCCCGATTGCCGGCATGTTCAACGACGACCTGCGCTACTACGGCGTGCAGTTCCACCCGGAAGTGACCCACACCAAGCAGGGCGGTCGCATCCTGTCGCGCTTCATCCTCGACATCTGCGGCTGTGAAGCACTGTGGACGCCGTCGAAGATCGCCGAAGACGCGATTGCCCAGATCCGTGCCCAGGTCGGCACCGACAACGTCCTGTTGGGCCTGTCCGGCGGCGTCGACTCCTCCGTGGTGGCGGCCCTGCTGCACAAGGCCATCGGCGACCAGCTGACCTGCGTCTTCGTCGACAACGGCCTGCTGCGCCTGCATGAAGGTGAGCAAGTGATGGCCATGTTCGCCGAGAACATGGGCGTCAAGGTGATCCGCGCCAACGCCGAGGAGCAGTTCCTCAATAACCTGGCCGGCGAAGCCGACCCGGAGAAGAAGCGCAAGATCATCGGTCGCACCTTCATCGACGTGTTCGATGCCGAATCCTGCAAGCTGGAAAACATCAAGTACCTGGCCCAGGGCACCATCTACCCGGACGTGATCGAGTCGGCTGGCGCGAAAAGCGGCAAGGCCCACGTGATCAAGTCGCACCACAACGTGGGCGGCCTGCCGGAAGAAATGAACCTCAAGCTGGTTGAGCCGCTGCGCGAGCTGTTCAAGGACGAAGTCCGCCGTCTGGGCCTGGAATTGGGCCTACCGTACGACATGGTCTACCGTCACCCGTTCCCGGGGCCGGGCCTGGGCGTGCGTATCCTCGGTGAAGTGAAGAAGGAATACGCCGACCTGCTGCGTCGTGCCGACCACATCTTCATCGAAGAGCTGCGCAAGGCCGACTGGTACCACAAGGTCAGCCAGGCATTCGTGGTATTCCAGCCAGTGAAATCGGTTGGCGTGGTCGGCGATGGTCGCCGTTACGCCTGGGTCGTGGCCCTGCGCGCCGTGGAAACCATCGACTTCATGACCGCACGCTGGGCGCACCTGCCTTACGAACTGCTGGAAACCGTCAGCGGCCGCATCATCAATGAAATCGAAGGCATCTCCCGCGTCACCTACGACGTGTCGAGCAAGCCGCCGGCCACCATCGAGTGGGAATGATCGGGGCCGAGTGATCGGCGCTTGATCCATTTGCGGTAAACAATGGCGATCGGGACCTTCGGGTGTCGATCGCCATTGTCGTTCCCGGGTATTTGAATTCAACACCTGCGGCATTTGTGTTGCAGAACTTTTGCTAACCGCGCTTTTCCGTCGTCCGGCAATATCACGCAAGACATGTTCTTCGCTGTGCTCCAGGCTTCTCTCTACCCTTTAGTTTCCCCCGCTGTTGTTGCTGCGGCTTGTTCGTGGCGCGGGTTTGATCGGATTGCGCAAGGTTGTCAGTTGACAACCTTGTTTGGCTGGCGATACTGGAGGCTATGGATGGCTCGTGCAATTCATCCCAAGAAGGATATTGAAATGGCCCTGCGTTACGCCGAATGGCAGGGCTGGCGCATCGAGGTCGGCGGTGGTCATGCCTGGGGCCGGATCTACTGCCCGTACAACAATGATGTGTGTCGCTGTGGCGAGTTCTGCATCACCAGTGTCTGGCGCACACCGAAGAACCCGACCCAGCACGCCCGGGCGCTATGTCGGGTGATCGACAACTGCACCCTGAACCAGCTGCGTGGGGCCAAGGCGCCGGCAGCCCGCAAGGAGTAAGGACCATGGAATACCTGTTCACCCTCAACTACCTGCTGCCGCCGGAGGGTTGTGATCCGCTGCAACTGGTGGAGCGCCTCGGTGCGGCCGGGTGCACCGACGCTCTGGTGGGCACCGGCCTGGCCGGGCGCCTGGCCCTGGAGTTCAGTCGCGAAGCCGAGAGCGCCGAGGCAGCGCTGCTCAGTGCCCTGGCGGATATCAAGCGGATCATCCCCGAGGCGCGGCTGGTGGAGGCCGGCCCGGATGTCGTCGGCCTCAGCGAGATCGCCGAGATCGTCGGCGTGTCCCGGCAGAACATGCGCAAGCTGATGCTCGGCCATGCCGATAGCTTTCCCCTGGCGATCCATGAAGGCAGCGCTTCGCTGTGGCATCTGGCGGAGGTCCTGAGCTGGCTGGACAGCAAGGGCGGCTACGCCCTCAAGCACCCGGTGATCGAAGTGGCGCGGGTGGCGCAGCAGGTGAACACCGCCAAGGAGTCGAAGCGCATCGGCCCCCTGAGTGGTGAATTGATTGCCTTGCTGGGCTGATGGGGCATTCGCCTGACAACCTGGCTCCGATACGGTCTACGCGTGGCTGGGTGCCAGGTTCCCAGTCAGACGCTGATCTGGAGGAGGCTGTCAGGTTCAATATAGGGTGGGTTCTCGACGACCTTGAGCTTTATTAGGCGCAGGTCACTGCGCCCTGGAGCGTATTCCTTGGCTTGCTCCACACTTAGGGCTTGCGGATCGGAAGTCATTCGGAACTTTGTTCCACAACCAAGCAGGTATTCACCTTCCTTGATTCCAGAAATGAAATCGATAGGCGCGAGTGCCGTGCCAGGCGGGCACTCTATTTCAAGGATCAGCGGCGCGCCTGATGGCGGGATGAATTTCCCCAGCTCGTTGGTATCGCTCGTAGTCGACATGAAGGCTTGATAGGTGAAGGTTCCTTCAAGGGCTTGAAGTAATGGAACGGAAAACTCCGCTTCTGATGTCATTCGAAACAAGGTGATGGTGTCTGTTGGCGTAGCGCCTATGAGTTTCTTGAGAGGCGGCAGGTCGCTAAAGAACCTTTCCAGAGGCAGGCCGCCCTTTAAGCGACCGTTGAGCTCAAAGGCATACCCATCCTCAGCGGTCTTGTAGCTTTTGCATACCCGCAGAAGATCTGCGCCGTGGGGAAGAGTGTCCAGGTGCGCCTTGAAGGCTTGGTGGTGGTTCATGAAGGTCCTTGTTGGCAACGTGCAAGATGATTACGCGACGCACCTGTGTGCGAACGAGGGCTATCTATTGGGTGCAAACTGCCGAGTCGGTGATTTTCCGGAGACAGTGCATCGAAACGGGATTCCGTGAAGCGTCACCTTATGCTGTCAAACCCGCTTGCCCGCTGTTCGGGGCTGCTGTGCCGCGGGTGCGGCTGCACTGCCAGACAAACACCGAGCCTACGGTGGTGGAGCCTATTTTCGATTGTGAATGCGCAATGAGTTCGGTTTTCAATCTGCCATTGAATCCGTTGAACGTCGTTTGCGGCACTCTATCGCCGGCCTGCGGAAAGCTTACTGCCCATTCGTTGGAAGGAAGAAGGCCACGGGGATTGCTCAAGTCGCGGGAGAACAGGCGGGCAAAGGCTTGCCGGCGGCCTTCCCGATCAGGCGCATTGGGATGTGGGGTATCGAACAATGTGCTGATAGTGCTGCTTTCACCACCCACGATGAGGAATCTGGCTCCAAGTCCGTTTGTGCTGATAAATGTCAGGCGCATAGCATCCTGGAAGATACTCTGTCGGACTTGATGCATATCGACAGCCGAACTCGGCCATTTGAGTTCAATGGCGCCGTACCAGATAACTGCATTAAGCGAACGTCCCAGAATGGCCAGATCTACCCGTTTTTTTGTGTTTCCCCAGTCGGGTGGTAGCTGGCTGGTTGCCGGAAGAAATTGACCTTGTGCGTTTATGATCTGGGCCGTGACAGACCGGGCGGAGTCTTCGCCGGATAAGTCGTTGAGATTCTGAGCGGTTTGAAGTTGGTGCCACCCGGAAAGGCCTGAGGCAATTTTTGTAGCCAGTAAAGGTCGGTTCATCGCTGCTCCATGCAATGTGTAAGTAATCGAGTCAGCAAGCTCCCATGTGGTGATCTACAGAGGCAGGCAATTTACTGACATGGATAAGGTGTCCTGCAACCAGCGTCACTGATAGACGTATGCGTCCTCGGAGATGGTTGCTGAATCAGCGCCGGGCCACGTCGGAGAAGTAGAACTTGTCCAGGGTGTGCCGTGATTCGGTGTACTCGAACTGCCGCCCGTCCTGGAGAAAGGTCTGGTTGCTCACCACGATCACATGGCTCTGGCCGTCCAGGTCGAGCAACTGCTGGTCGTCCTTGCTCCGCGGGCTGGCCTCGATGGTGCGCTGGGCATAGCTGATGTTCAGTTGCAGGGTCTGTTCGATGTAGGCGTAGATCGAATGCTCGGCGATCTCTCGGTCCAGTCCCGGAATCAGCTCGGCGACAAAATGGTTGATGTCGAGAATCACCCGCTTGCCGTCGATCCGTCGCACTCGTTTGATCCGCGTGATCAGGCTGCCTTCCTCGGCCTGCAGATGGTTGCGCAGGGCGCCTTGCAGGGGAAACTGGCTGAACTCCACCACCTCGGTGCTGACGTCATCCCCCAGACCTGGATAGGTTTCCTGGAAGCTGACGATGCCGCCCAGTTGGAACTCGATGGGATTGGGCGAGAGAACGAAGGTGCCCTTGCCGTGGATCTTCTGCGCGAAGCCGCGCTCCTGCAGCAGTTCGATGGCCTTGCGCACGGTGCCGCGGCTGGCCTGGTAGCTGTCCATCAGTTCGC
>NZ_MOAK01000043.1:12280-23824 GCF_003732485.1 Pseudomonas protegens | reverse complement strand
AGATCGCTATAGATCTGGTTGTATTTGCTCATGGGATGGCTCTGTGCCGGACTGTGCTCAAGGCAGGCACCTTAAGGGCTGGAAGGGGCATTTGTCCATGCGCCCTGGTGAGGCTTCCCCAGGTGGAAAAAGCATGGCGTAGGGCCACGTCGGAAGAAAATTTCAAACTCGTCTGTACGAGTTATTGATTTAACTCGTACAGACGAGTAATTTGCCCCTCGGCGTGCTGCCAATAACAAAAATCTCAGGTGGAAGAACAAGCATGAGCCACGACTATTCAATAATCGCCAGCGAGTTGCTGCACAGCCTCGGTGGCGCCGACAACCTCGAACAGGCGGCCCATTGCGTGACCCGCCTGCGCCTGGCCCTCAAGGACCCGAGCCTCGTCGACAGCGCCACACTCAACCAGATCGATCTGGTCAAGGGTTCGTTCTTCACCGGTGGCCTGTTCCAGGTGGTGATCGGCCCTGGTGAGGTAGAGAAGGTCTACGCGGCCCTGCGTGAACAGACGGGCCTCGCGGTTTCCACCATTGCCGACGTGAAGCAGAAGGGCGCGGAAAAGACCAACGCCATGCAGCGTCTGGTGCGGGTGTTCTCCGATGTGTTCATGCCCATCCTGCCGGCCCTGATCATTGCGGGCCTGCTGATGGGGGTGAACAACCTGCTGGGCGCCAAGGGCATGTTCATCGAGGGCAAGACCCTGCTTGAGGCGTACCCGGGGCTGGATGGGCTCTGGAGCCTGATCAACCTGATGGCCAACACCTCCTTCGTGTTCCTGCCGGCCCTGGTGGGCTGGTCGGCGGCCAAGCGCTTTGGCGGCAGCGAGATCCTCGGCATTGTCCTGGGGCTGATGCTGGTGCACCCGGACCTGCTCAATGCCTGGAACTATGGCAAGGCCGTGGCCGGGCTGGACGGCCAGAGCCTGCCGTACTTCGATATCTTCGGTCTGTTCCAGATCGAGAAGGTCGGCTACCAGGGGCAGATCCTGCCGATCCTGCTGGCGGCCTATGTCATGAGTGTTATCGAAAAGTGGCTGCGGGCCCGGGTGCCCAACGCCATCACCCTGCTGGTGGTACCCATCACCACCATCGTGGTCACCGGCGTACTGGCCCTGGCGATCATCGGGCCGGTGACCCGGCACCTGGGAATCCTTATCACCGAAGGCGTGGTCACCCTGTTCGACCTGGCTCCCGTGCTCGGCGGCGCGATCTTCGGCCTGCTTTACGCACCGCTGGTGATCACTGGCATGCACCACATGTTCCTGGCCGTCGACCTGCAACTGATCGCCACCCAGGGCGGCACCTTTATCTGGCCGATGATCGTCATGTCCAACCTGGCCCAGGGCAGTGCGGCCCTGGCGGTATTCACCATGAGCCGCAACGCTCGTGATCGCAGCATGGCCTCGACCTCGGCGATTTCCGCCTACTTCGGCATCACCGAACCGGCGATGTTCGGCGTCAACCTGCGCTACAAGTTTCCCTTCTACGCCGCGCTGATCGGCTCGGCCCTGGGCAGCATCTTCCTCTCGCTGAACAAGGTTCAGGCCTCGGCCATCGGTGTCGGTGGGCTGCCGGGGTTCATCTCGATCATTCCCCAGTACATCCCGACGTTCGTCATTGGCATGGTCATCGCCCTGGTGGTGCCCTTTGTCCTGACCTGCGGCCTGAGCTTGAAGATCATCCGCCCCGGCTACCGAGTGGCCTGACCGGCCTTGTAGGCGCCGGCTCGCCGGCGAACGCCCTCGCACTTTCCAAAGGATTCCCCCATGCAAGACTGGCAGCGTTCGGTGATCTACCAGATCTACCCGAAAAGTTTTCACAGCCACCAAGGCCAGGCCACCGGTGACCTGCTGGGGGTGGTGGACAAGCTCGACTACCTGCACTGGCTGGGGGTCGACTGCCTGTGGCTGACCCCGTTCCTGCGTTCGCCGCAGAGGGACAACGGCTATGACATCAGCGACTACTACGCCATCGATCCCAGCTACGGCAGCATGGCCGACTGCGAGCTGCTGATCGCCGAAGCCGGCAAGCGCGGGATCAAGCTGATGCTGGATATCGTGGTCAACCACACCTCCATCGAGCACGCCTGGTTCCAGCAGGCCCGCAGCAGCCTGGACAACCCCTACCGGGATTTCTACATCTGGCGCGATGAGCCCAACAACTGGGAATCCAAGTTCGGCGGCTCTGCCTGGGAATACGAGGCCCAGACCGGGCAGTACTACCTGCACCTGTTCGATCACACCCAGGCCGACCTCAACTGGGACAACCCCCAGGTGCGCGCCGAAGTCTTCAAGATGATGCGCTTCTGGCGCGACAAGGGCGTCGGCGGCTTCCGCCTCGATGTGATCAACCTGATCTCCAAGCCGGCGGATTTCCCCGAGGATCAGAGCGACGGCCGACGCTTCTACACCGATGGTCCCAACGTGCACCAGTACCTGCAGGAAATGCATCGGGAAGTGTTCGCCGGGCACGATCTGGTGAATGTCGGCGAGATGTCCTCCACTCGCCTGGAGCACTGCATCCGTTACTCGCATCCGGAGTCGAAGGAGCTGTCGATGACCTTCAACTTCCATCACCTGAAGGTGGACTACCCCAACCAGCAGAAGTGGCTGCGGGCCGATTTCGACTTCCTTGAGCTCAAGCGCATCCTCTCCGACTGGCAATCCGGCATGCAGGCCGGTGGCGGCTGGAATGCGCTGTTCTGGTGTAACCACGACCAGCCGCGGGTGGTCTCGCGTTTTGGCGACGACGGCGAACACCGGGTGGTGTCGGCGAAGATGCTGGCCACCGCGTTGCACCTGCTCCAGGGCACGCCTTTCATCTACCAGGGCGAAGAACTGGGCATGACCAATCCGCACTTCGAGCGGATCGAGCAGTATCGCGATGTCGAGACCCTGAACATCCACCGCCTCAAGCGCGAGGCCGGTGAAGAACCGCAGGCCATCATGGCGGCGATCCAGCAGAAGTCCCGGGACAACGGGCGCACGCCGATGCAGTGGAATGCCGGGGTCAATGCCGGGTTCAGCAGCGCCGAGCCCTGGATCGGGATACCGGCCAACGCCAGCCAGATCAATGTCGAGGCGCAACTCGACGACGAAGATTCGGTGCTGCATCACTATCGCCGGCTGATTGTCTTGCGCCGCCATGAGGCGCTGATCCAGCACGGCCTTTATCGCCAGTTGCTGCCCGAGCATGGGCAGATCTGGGCCTATGTGCGCGAGGGCGACGGCGAGCGCCTGCTGGTGGTGAACAACTTCTATGGCTCGCCGTGTGAGGTCGAGTTGCCGGAAGCGGTGATCAGCGCCGGCATGCAACAGCGTCTGCTGATCAGCAACTACCCGGACCACGAGCCGCGCAGCCAGCACTTGCACCTGCGGCCTTACGAGTCCTTCGTCCTGCACCTGACCCGGTAGGAGCCGGCTTGCCGGCGAACCGGGCCAGGCGATCTTTCTGGCCCAGCGCATGCGCCGCCAAGCCGGCTCCTACGAATCCAAACATCACAATAAAAATAATGGGGTGGCTTATGAACACAACAATAAATCGCGGTCTGGCGGCGTCCTGTCTGTGCCTGGCATTGCCGTTACCGGCCCAGGCCCTGGAGTTTGCCGGGTACTTGCGCAGCGGTCTTGGCACCTCGGTGAACAGCGGCTCGCAGTCCTGCTTCCAGTTGCCCGGCGCGCAGTCCAAGTACCGCCTGGGCAACGAGTGTGAGCAGTACGCCGAGCTGGAGCTGCGCCAGGACCTGTACACCCTGGAAGACGGCTCGGTGCTCAGCGTCGACGGCATGGCGTCGCTCTACAACCGCTACGATCGCAACCTGACCTTCCAGGGCGAAAACGGCTCGGCGCGCATGCCGCAGATGTACGCCCAGTGGTCGAACCTGCCCAGCCTCAATGGCGGTTCGCTGTGGGCCGGGCGCCGTTACTACAAGCGTAACGACATCCATATTTCCGACTTCTACTACTGGAACCAGAGCGCCACCGGCGGCGGGGTCGAGGACGTGCGCATCGGCGATCTGAAATACAGCTACGCCTTTTCCCGCAAGGACAACCTCTACCAGAAGCAGGCCGTGAGCCGTCACGACTTCAACATTGCCGGTTTCCAGACCAACCCCGGCGGCGAGCTGGAGTTGGGCCTGAGCTACCTGGAAAAGCCCGATCGCCGTGGTGCCCACAATGGCTGGGCGATCACCACCCAGCATGTGCAGAAAGACTTTTTCGGCGGCAAGAACAAGCTGGCCCTGCAATACGGTGAGGGCCCCGGTACCGGCCTGGGCTACACCGGCAATCCCTACCTGGATGACGGCAACAAGAGCTATCGCCTGGTGGAGTTCTTCGACTGGCAGGTCACCCCGCGCTTCGGCGGCCAGGTCGAGGCGGTCTATCAGAAGGACATTCGCCCCGACGGCCAGGACCAGAACTGGATCTCCCTGGGCGTGCGCCCGGCCTATGCCATCACCGAGCAGTTCAAGCTGGTGACCGAGTTTGGTCACGATCAGGTGGAAGCGCCGGGAGGCACCCGCAAACTCAGCAAGTTCACCTTCGCGCCGACCTGGTCACCCAAGGGACCGGACTTCTGGGCCCGCCCGGAGGTGCGCCTGTACTACACCTATGCCAGCTGGAACGAGGCCGCCAAACGCGCGGCCAACGAACTGGCGGCCGGCTCCGCGCTGTCTGACAGTGGTGTATTCGGCAGCGCCCGACACGGTGCGAACGTCGGCTTGCAGGTCGAGTACTGGTGGAAATAAGCGATGCTGTCGGGGCTCGCGCTCCATCGGCACTTCAAGGAATCATTAGCAGGTGACGTCATGGCCATAACCCAACCCTTGCAATTGCTCGCGCCCCTGTCCGGGGTGTTGCTGCCCCTGGATCAGGTTCCGGACCCGGTGTTTTCCAGCCGGGTGATCGGTGACGGGCTGTGCATCGACCCGACTTCCCAGACCCTCTGTGCGCCTTTGTCCGGGGTCGTCAGCAACCTGCAACACAGCGGCCATGCGGTGAGCATCACCGGTGAACAGGGCCAGCAGGTGCTGATGCACATCGGCCTGGACACGGTAAACCTGGCGGGCAAGGGCTTCACCTGTCTGGTCGAGGAGGGGCAGCAGGTCTCGGCAGGCCAGCCGCTGATCGAATTCGATGCTGATTATCTGGCCCTGCACGCCCGCAGCCTGTTGACCCTGATGCTGGTGGTCAGTGGTGAGGCGGTGACCGGGCTGGTGTCCGACAGCCTGCTGGTGGAGTTGGGACAGCCGGTGTTGCAGATCGAGCCCGCCTCCGCGCAGGAGGTCGGCAAGGCCGAGGACGCTGAAGCTGAGGCGCTGTTTTCCAAACCGCTGATCCTGGGCAACCCCCAGGGGCTGCACGCACGTCCGGCGGCGTTGCTGGCCCAGGCCGCCAAGGGCTTTGCCGCGAATATCTGCCTGCACCGCCGCCAGGACTCGGCCAATGCCAAGTCCCTGGTGTCGATCATGGCGTTGCAGACGGTGCAGGGCGATGTCTTGCAGGTCAGTGCTGCGGGTGCGGATGCCGAGCGGGCGATCCAGGTTCTGGTGGAGCTGTTGGTCTCGGGTTGTGGCGAAAAAATCAGTCCTGCGGCGTCGAGTCCTGAGCCAGTAGCGGCGCGGGATGAGTCGCAGGAGACGGTTCTGCGGGGCGTCTGTGCGTCACCGGGTTCGGCGGTCGGCCAGGTGCTGCAGGTGGCAGAGCGGCGCCTGCAGATAAGCGAGTGGGCGGCGAACCCGCAGCAGGAGCGCGAAGTCCTTGAGCGGGCCTTGCGGGAGGCGGTCCGGGGCCTGCAACAGCTGCGGGACAATGCCCCGGGGGAAGCGCAGCAGGAAATCTTCCGCGCCCACCAGGAACTCCTCGATGATCCGAGCCTGTTGCAGCAGGCCGAAGCCCTGATCATCACCGGCAAGAGCGCCGCCTATGCCTGGAACAGTGCCATCGAGGTTACCGCCGAGCTGTTCAAGGGCCTGGGCAGTACGCTGCTGGCGGAGCGCGCGGTGGATCTGGCGGACGTCGGCCAACGGGTGCTCAAGCTGATTCTCGGGGTGCAAGAGCATGCCCTGAGCTTGCCGGACCAGGCCATTCTGATTGCCGAGCAACTGACCCCCTCGCAGACCGCCAGCCTGGACACCAGCAAGGTGCTGGGATTTGTCACGGTGGGCGGCGGCGCCACCAGCCACGTGGCGATTCTCGCCCGGGCCCTGGGCCTGCCGGCGATCTGTGGCCTGTCGTCCCGGGTCCTGTCCCTGGCCAACGGCACCCGGGTGCTGCTGGATGCCGATCGCGGCGAACTGCATACGGACCCGGACCCGCAACGCTTGCAGCAACTGGAGGCCCTGCGTCAGCAGCAACGCTTGCGCCAGCGTCAGGACCTGGCCCAGGCGGCGCAACCGGCGGTGACCCGCGACGGTCATCATCTGGAGGTCACGGCCAACATTGCCTCTCTGGCGGAGGCCGAGCAGGCAATGAGCCTGGGAGGCGAAGGCGTCGGCCTGTTGCGTTCGGAGTTTCTCTACCAGGACCGCAGCCACGCCCCCAGCCCCGAGGAGCAGGCCGAAACCTATCGAGCCATTGCCCGGGCCCTGGGGCCGACGCGCAATCTGGTGGTGCGGACCCTGGACGTGGGCGGCGACAAGCCTCTGGCCTATGTGCCCATGGACAGTGAAGCCAACCCCTTTCTCGGCCTGCGGGGTATCCGCCTGTGCCTGGAGCGTCCAGAACTGCTGCGGGAGCAGTTCCGGGCGATTCTCGCCAGCGCCGGGCAGGCTCGCCTGCACATCATGTTGCCGATGGTCAGCCAGCTGGCGGAGCTGCGTCAGGCGCGGCAGTTACTGGATGACGAGGTTCGGGCCCTGGGCCTGGCGGAGCGGCCCAAGTTGGGCATCATGATCGAGGTGCCTTCGGCGGCCCTGATGGCAGACCGCTTTGCTCCAGAGGTGGATTTCTTCTCCATCGGCACCAACGACCTGACCCAATACACCCTGGCCATGGACCGTGATCATCCGCGCCTTGCCAGTCAGGCCGACAGCTTCCATCCGTCGGTGCTGCGCCTGATCGCGCGAACGGTGCAGGCCGCTCATGCCCACGGCAAATGGGTCGGCGTCTGTGGCGCACTGGCTTCCGAGACCCTGGCGGTGCCGCTGTTGCTGGGCCTGGGAGTGGACGAACTGTCGGTGAGCGTGCCGCTGATCCCCGCCATCAAGGCCCGGGTACGGGAGCTGGATCTAAGCGAGTGCCAGGCCTTGGCTGCGCGGATCATCGATCTGGAAGACGCGGTTCAGGTACGTGAATGCCTGCAAAGGCAGCAAGTCGCCGCCGACTCACTGGTTCTGGAGAACTGAAGATGTTCGAGAAATTGCAACGGGCGTTCTGGAAGGCCCTGACTCCAGACTTGATCCCTGATCAGCCGAAGGCCCCCAAGGCCAACGGCAGTGCTCTGAATGACGCGATGCTGGCGGCGCTGGGTGGCAGCGCCAATATCAAGAGCCAGCAACCATTGGCCCTGACCCGCCTGCGCCTGGAGCTGCATGATCCGCAGTTGCTGGACAGCAGCGCCCTGCGAGTGGCGGGGGTGCCGGCAGTGATGCCCCTGGCCGGTGGCGTGGTGCATCTGCTGTTGGGATTGCAGGGCTGAGGGGCCTGTTCGCCGGCAAGCCGGCTCCTACAAGAGCAACGGGCTTGCCAGCGAGCAGACTCTCGAAAACCCCCATCGTTTCCCCGTCCCGCCTGCGTCCGGTCGCCGCGCCGGCCTTACTGTTTCTCAACTGCGGGTGTATCGTATTCGCCTTTTGCGGGCCTGGGTCCGCCGCAGATACGTGAGGTAGTTGAGTCCATGTCCTTTACCCGTCGACAAATACTCGGTGGTCTGGCCGGTCTGGTAGTGGTCGGCGTGGGAGCGGGTGGCGCCTCGCGCTACTGGCTGGGGAAAATGGCCGACGCCGAGGCGGGCCACGATTACGAGCTGATCGCCGCGCCCCTGGATGTGGAGCTGGTGCCGGGGCACAAGACCGAGGCCTGGGCCTTCGGACCATCGGTACCGGGCACCGAACTGCGGGTACGCCAGGGCGAGTGGTTGCGGGTACGCTTCATCAACCACCTGCCCGTGGCCACCACCATCCACTGGCACGGCATCCGCCTGCCCCTGGAAATGGACGGCGTGCCTTACGTCTCGCAACTGCCGGTGCTGCCCGGCGAATACTTCGACTACAAGTTCCGCGTACCGGATGCCGGCAGCTACTGGTATCACCCCCATGTGAACAGCAGCGAAGAACTGGGTCGCGGCCTGGTGGGCCCGCTGATCATCGAAGAACGTGAACCCACCGGCTTCCAGTACGAGCGCACCCTGAGCCTGAAAAGCTGGCACGTGGATGAAGAGGGCGGGTTCATGCCCTTCAGCATTCCTCGGGAGGCGGCGCGAGGCGGTACGGCCGGGCGCTTGTCCACGATCAACGGTGTGTCCCAGGCGGTGATCGAGCTGCCGGCGGGGCAGATCACCCGGGTGCGACTGCTCAACCTGGACAACACCCTGACCTACCGCATCAACATCCCGGATGTCGAAGCGCAGATCTATGCGCTGGACGGCAACCCCATCGAGCCGCGCCCCTTGGGCAAGGAATACTGGCTGGGGCCGGGCATGCGCATCTGCCTGGCGATCAAGGCGCCGGCGGCGGGGCAGGAACTGTCCCTGCGCAACGGTCCGGTGCGCCTGGGCACCTTGCGTTCGGTGGCCAACAACGATGCGCCGACCCAGTGGCCGCCAGCCCTGCCGGCCAACCCGGTGGCCGAGCCGGATCTCGACAACGCCGAGAAGCTCAACTTCAATTTCGAGTGGGTTGGCTCGGTCTCGGTGAACGTGGACAATGGCAAGCCGCCCAGCCTGTGGCAGATCAACGGCAAGGCCTGGGACATCACCGACAAGACCTGCGCCGACCGCCCGATTGCCACGCTGAAAAAGGGCAAGAGCTACATTTTCGAATTGAAGAACATGACCCAGTACCAACACCCGATTCACTTGCACGGCATGAGCTTCAAAGTCATCGCCTCGAACCGCAAGAAGATCACTCCGTATTTCACCGACACCTACCTGCTGGGCAAGAACGAGCGGGCCCGTGTGGCGCTGGTGGCGGATAACCCCGGGGTCTGGATGTTCCACTGCCACGTGATCGACCACATGGAAACCGGTCTGATGGCCGCCATCGAGGTGGTGTGATGCGTCAGATACGCCCGGCGTCGATCATCGACCGCAGTCGCGACCAGGACTTCATGCGCGAAGCCCTGGCCCTGGCGGCCCAAGGCGCCGCGCTGGGGGAAGTGCCGGTGGGTGCGGTGCTGGTACTGGATGGCGAGATCATCGGCCGCGGCTACAACTGCCCCATCAGTGGCAGCGACCCCAGCGCCCACGCCGAGATGGTGGCGATCCGCGCGGCGGCCCAGGCGGTGAGCAACTATCGCCTGCCCGGCAGCACCCTGTACGTGACCCTGGAGCCTTGCAGCATGTGCGCCGGGCTGATCGTCCATTCGCGCATTGCCCGAGTGGTGTACGGCGCCCTGGAACCCAAGGCCGGCATCGTGCAGAGCCAGGGCCAGTTCTTCACCCAGGGTTTCCTCAATCATCGAGTGCTGTACGAGGGCGGGGTGCTGGCCGAGGAGTGCGGCACGGTGTTGAGTGAGTTCTTCAAGGCGCGTCGAGCGCGCTGATCGCAAACCGGTTCGCGGCCTACACAAAACCGTAGGAGCCGGCTTGCCGGCGAAGAGGCCCTTGAGCCTTGCGCCGCTCTGGCGGGCGCCTTCGCTGGCAAGCGGAACGCCGCCCGGCCAGCTCCTACAGGGGGAAGGCGGGGTTATTTCTTGGCGATAATCACCGCGCGCATCGGCGCCGGCAGGCCCTCGATGGTCTTGCTGTGATCGTTGGGATCGAGGAAGTCGCGCAGGGACTGGTACTTCATCCACTCGGTGCCGCGCTGCTCCTCGACGCTGGTCACGCTGACATCCACGCAACGCACATCACTGAAACCAGCACGTCGCAGCCACAGTTCCAGGGCCGGCACCGACGGCAGGAACCACACGTTGCGCATCTGCGCGTAGCGGTCTTCCGGCACCAGCACCTGGTGCTGATCGCCTTCCACCACCAGGGTTTCCAGCACCAGTTCGCCGCCCTTGACCAGGCAGTCCTTCAACGCCAGCAGGTGCTCGATGGGCGAACGGCGGTGGTAGAACACCCCCATGGAAAACACCGTGTCGAAGCCTTCCAGGTTGGCCGGCAGGTCTTCGAAGGGGAATGGCAGGTGCCACACCGACGGCTCCGACAAGTAGCGCTGCACCGCCTGGAACTGGCAGAAGAACAGCCAGTTGGGGTCGACGCCGATCACGCTGTGGGCGCCGGCGCCGAGCATGCGCCACATGTAGTAGCCGTTGCCGCAGCCGACATCGAGGATGCGCTTGCCTTCAAGGTTCAGGTGCGGGGCGACCCGCGACCATTTCCAGTCCGAGCGCCATTCGGTGTCCACGTGCACGCCGAACAGATCGAACGGCCCCTTGCGCCATGGCGACAGGCCCATCAGCGCAGTACGCATCTGCCCTCGGGTGGCGTTATCGCAATCGGTGTCCAGGCGCAGGCCGTTGATCAGGTCGACTTCGCTGGGCTGGATCTTCGGCAGCGCATCCAGGGCGCTCTGCCAGCGCTCCAGGTCGCCATGACCCTTTTCCATCTTGGCATCGAGCTGGGCTTGCAGGCCGTTGGCCCATTCGGCCAGGGGCGTGCCCGCCAGACGGCGAGCGAGGGGGGACAGATCAATCATGGCAGGGCAATCAACGAGGCAAAATTAAGACACTGGAACCACGGCACGACTTTCGAGAACCCGGCGGCCAGCAGGCGTTCGCGGTGTTCTTCGAAACTGTCGGGCTTCATGACGTTTTCGATGGCGCTGCGCTTCTGGGCAATTTCCAGTTCGCTGTAGCCGTTGGCGCGTTTGAAGGCGATGTGCAGGTCGGTGAGCAGGGCGTGTTCCTCGGTGTCGTTGAAGCGCAGCTTCTCCGAGAGGATCAGCGCACCGCCGGGCAGCAACGACTGGCGGATACGCCCGAGCAGAGCCAGGCGCTGCTCCGGGGCGATGAACTGCAGGGTGAAGTTCAAGGCCACCACCGAGGCCGGCTGGAACTCCAGGGCCAGGATGTCGCCTTCGACCACCTGCACCGGCAACAGCTCCTGGAACATCGAATCCTGGCCGTTGAGGTATTCCCGGCAACGTTCGACCATGGCCGCGGAGTTGTCCACCGCGATCACCCGGCAACCGTCGGTGCGCACATGGCGGCGCAGGGCCTGGGTCACCGCACCCAGGGATGAGCCCAGGTCGTAGAGCACGCTGTTGGGCTGGGCGAACTGCGCTGCCAGTACCCCGAGGTTCTCGACAATGGTCGGGTAACCCGGCACCGAGCGCTTGATCATGTCCGGGAACACCCGCACCACATCCTCGTTAAAGGCGAAGTCGGGCACCTGGGCCAGGGGCTGGGCGAATAGGCGGTCGGGTTCTTTGCTCACGGCG
>NZ_MOAK01000043.1:8172-12182 GCF_003732485.1 Pseudomonas protegens | reverse complement strand
GTGTGGTGCTGTTCGCCGGCAAGCCGGCTCCTACAGATTGTAGGGACCGGCTTGTTGGCGCAGGCTGATCAGCGGGGCTTCTGGCTGAACGCCGAAGCGGCAATGCCCCACTGGCCCAGCCAGTAGAAAATGATGATCAAGTAGGGCGCGGCATCGAAGGCCACCACAAAGCGGCTGATGCCGATCAGGCTGTCGGAGAAGGCAAAGCTCAAGGCGCCCACCGCGGCCAGGGCCGCCGAGCGCGTGGGCACTGTCGAGCCCAGGCGTGCCAGGGCGCGCCAGAGCATGGCGCTGATGGTCAGGGCGTAGACGATCACCGGGATCAGCAACGGGCCCAGGCCGTGGGAGATCAGGATGCTCAACAGCACCGCGCCAATGGCCAGTGCCACCAGCAAGGGCAGCAGCGCCGGGCGCCGGCAGTCGCTCAGATAAGCCTTGAGGTAGGCCAGGTGCGCCACCAGAAACGCCCCGAGGCCGAACACGAACAGGTCCGTGGGCCAGGCCAGCAGTATGTCTCCCAGCACCGAGAACAACAGGCCGATGATGATCCAGCGGCGATAGTCCCCCGGCGGCGCATCGTGCAGCCAGCCCAACAGCGCCAGCACCGGCAGCGGCTTGACCAGCAGGCAGAGCAGCGTGGCATGCACGCTGACCCCATAAATGAAGGTGGCGGCGCCCATCAGCGCAAGAATCAGCCAGCCCATGTCAGTTGACCGTGATCGAACAGTCGAAGGCTTTCACCGGTGCTTCTTCCGGTGCCCAGGGTTGCTGATAGGTCAGCAGCAGCCGGCCCTGGCCGCTGGCGAAGGCCTGGAAGCGCCAGGTGGATTGACCGCCGCTGCCCACCAGGCCGGTGTCCTCGGGATTGCTGTAGACCTCGGGGCTGACCTTGCGCAGGATGCCGCCGGCCGAATCCTGGATCGCCCAGCGATAGCCGGTGGTGGGATTGCTGGGCAGGGTCAGGGTCAGGGTTTGCCCGTTGTGCAATTGCAGGGGGCACTGGCTCTGGTTTTCCACGGTGACGTTTTGCTTGGGTTGGCTGGCGCAGGCGCCAAGCAGGGCGAGGCTGAGCAGGGCAAGCAGGCGAGGTGCGGACATGGGTCAGGAAGCTCCGATCATTCGTGACGAACGGCGAGCATAACTGAAGATGATGGGCTGTGTGGGGAGGGGGGATGGAGGTTGGCGGTTATGGCCTGTTCGCCGGCAAGCCGGCTCCTACACGGGATAACCTGCAGGAGCCGGCTGGCCGGCGAAGGGATTTAGAACAGCACTTTGGCCACGTCGGCAAAACGCTTGGCGAAATGCACGGTGATGCCTTCCTTGAGGTAGTCCGGCAGTTCTTCGAAATGCCCGCGGTTGGGTTCCGGCAGGATCAGTTCATGGATCTTCTGGCGCCGCGCCGCGATGACTTTCTCCCGCACCCCGCCAATGGGCAACACGTGGCCGGTGAGGGTCAGCTCGCCGGTCATGGCCACGCCTTTCTTCGGCGGCTGGTTGCGGGCCAGGGACAGCAGGGCGCTGGCCATGGTCACCCCGGCACTCGGGCCATCCTTGGGCGTGGCCCCTTCAGGAACGTGCAGGTGGACGAAGGCTTCGTCGAAGAATTTGCTGTCGCCACCGAACTGCTTGAGGTGCGAACTGACGTAGCTGTAGGCGATCTCCGCCGACTCCTTCATCACATCCCCCAGTTGCCCGGTGAGCTTGAAACCGCGGTTGAGGGTATGAATCCGCGTCGCCTCGATGGGCAGGGTCGCGCCGCCCATGCTGGTCCAGGCCAGGCCGGTGATGACCCCGGTGCCGCTCAGGACCTGCTCGTTACGGAACACCGGCATGCCCAGGGACGCTTCCAGATCCTTGGGCCCGATCTTGATGCTTGCGTCCGGCTCGTCCAGCAGCTTGATCACCGCCTTGCGCACCAGTTTGCCCAGCTGTTTCTCCAGTTGGCGCACCCCGGCTTCCCGGGCGTAGCTGTCGATCACCGTGCGCAGGGCACTGTCGCTGATGCTCAGGCTGCTCTTGACCACACCGGCTTTCGCCAACTGCTTGGGCCACAGGTGGCGCTTGGCGATGGCGAGTTTTTCCTCGGTGATGTAACCCGACAGACGAATCACTTCCATGCGATCGAGCAGCGGGCCGGGGATTGAATCCAGGGTGTTGGCGGTGCACACGAACAGCACCTTGGACAGGTCCATGCGCAGATCCAGGTAATGGTCGAGGAAGTCGACGTTCTGCTCCGGATCGAGGGTCTCCAGCAGGGCCGAGGCCGGGTCACCCTGGTAGCTCTGGCCCATCTTGTCGATCTCGTCGAGCATGATCACCGGGTTCATCACCTCCACTTCCTTGAGGGCCTGCACCAGCTTGCCCGGCTGGGCCCCGATGTAGGTACGGCGGTGGCCCTTGATCTCGGCTTCATCGCGCATGCCGCCGACGCTGAAGCGATAGAAGGGGCGCCCCAGGGATTCGGCGATGGACTTGCCGACGCTGGTCTTGCCCACGCCGGGCGGGCCCACCAGCAGCACGATGGAGCCGCTGATCTCGCCCTTGTAGGCGCCCACCGCGAGGAATTCGAGGATGCGGGTCTTGATGTCGTCAAGCCCGGCGTGGTGCTGGTCCAGCACCTTGCGCGCGTGCTTGAGGTCGAGCTTGTCGGCGCCGTACACACCCCAGGGCACGGCGGTGGCCCATTCCAGGTAGTTGCGCGTCACGGCGTATTCCGGCGAACCGGTTTCGAGGATCGACAGCTTGTTCATTTCCTCGTCGATGCGCTTCTGCGCCTGCGGTGGCAGGACCTTGCCGTTCAGGCGTTGCTCGAACTGTTCCAGGTCGGCGCTGCGGTCGTCCTTGGTCAGCCCCAGCTCCTGCTGGATCACCTTGAGCTGTTCCTTGAGGAAGAACTCGCGCTGGTGCTCGCCGATCTTGCGGTTGACCTCGGCGGAGATCTCTTTCTGCAGACGCGCGACCTCGACTTCCTTGCGCAGCATCGGCAGGACTTTTTCCATGCGCTTGAGCATCGGCACGCAGTCCAGCACTTCCTGCAGATCGTTGCCGGTGGCGGAGGTCAGGGCGGCGGCGAAGTCGGTCAACGGCGACGGGTCGTTGGGGCTGAAGCGGTTGAGGTAGTTCTTCAGTTCTTCGCTGTACAGCGGATTGAGCGGCAGCAGCTCCTTGATCGCGTTGATCAGCGCCATGCCGTAGGCCTTGACCTCGTCGGTGGGTTCGCTGGGCTGGTGCGGGTATTCGACTTCCACCAGATAGGGCGGACGGTGGTGCTTGAGCCAGGTGCGGATGCGCACCCGGGTCAGGCCCTGGGCGACGAATTGCAGCTTGCCGTTTTCGCGGCTGGCATGGTGGACCTTGACCAGGGTGCCGTACTCCGGCAACGCGGAGGTGTCGAAGTGGCGCGGGTCGTCCTGGGGTGTGTCCATGAAAAACAGCGCGAGGGAGTGGTGGTCGGATTGGCTCACCAGCTCCAGGGTTTCGGCCCAGGGTTCTTCGTTGACGATCACCGGCAGCACTTGCGCCGGGAAGAAGGGTCGATTGTGAATCGGGATGATGTAGACCTTGTCCGGCAGATTCTGCCCGGGCAGGGCCAGGCCGGTGCCATGGGCACTGGGCTGTTCGGTATTTTCCGGATCGACGTACTCACGTGGATCTTCGGGAAATTCTTGCTGGTCGCTCATGAAGGCTCCTGCGCGATGGGCTATGCAGGTTAGATGGGGCAGGTCACGGCAGGTTTCAATGGGAAACTGGTTTCAGCTTTTTTCCGAGCGCTCTTCAACTCCCCTTGAGGCCCTGTCCAGACGCCTCGAGAGGACGTTGTGGAACTGTTTGACGGCGTTGACGGACATCAAATGTCAATAAAATGACTTGGATGTCACCTGTTTTATTGCGTGATCTTCTACAGCTTGAGGATTAATCTGAGTGCCCGGAATGCCGGAATGAAGCTGGCATTTATTTGACGCACGCATTCAGCTTCTCAGAGGGATGGGTATGAAGAACGGATTTTTCAG
>NZ_MOAK01000043.1:535-8153 GCF_003732485.1 Pseudomonas protegens | reverse complement strand
AAAGAACGGATTTTTCAGCCCCCGGCGGCTGCCACTCACGCTGGTGCTTTCCCGGCTCGGCGGGCGATCGGAGTGGATGAGAGCCGCCCTATGAAGTGGCGCCGAACCTTTCAGGCAAGGATTGTCGGGGTGCTGGCGCTGTTGCTGTTGGTACTGATTGGCGCGGTGTACTTCGCGGTGAAGACCGCCACCACCCAGGCAGTGGAAAAGCAGGCGCAACTGCAATTGAAGATCGGCACACGAGTGTTCGAGCGCCTGCTGGACCTGCGAGGCCGCAACCTGCAATACGGTGTCGACTGGCTGGTGGTGGATTCGGAGTTTCGCCGTGCCGTGGTCAGTGGCAAACCGGTGGACATTCTCGCGTCCCTGGCCCAGCACCGTGGGGGCATCCGTTCCAGCGAGATGTTCGTGCTCAGCCCCGAGGGGCGAGTCATCGCCAGCACTCTGGCGGAGATTGCCCGGGACCAGCCTTTTCCCTACGACCGGGCGCTGCGTCGAGCGCTGCGGCACAACACCCATATGCTGTTCGTTGCGATCAAGGGCCGTCCCTATCTGCTGGTGCAAGGTGAAGTGCTGGAGTCGCTGCCCATTGCCCGGGTAGTGATGGGCTTTCCCATGGACGAGCTGTTCGCCCGGGAACTGCGTTCCATGAGCAACCTTGAAGTGTCATTCCTGACCGTCGACGGCGAGCACCCCGGAGAGTTGTTCAGCACCCAGCCGGAGTTCTTCTGGTCACCGATCATCAATGTCCTGCGTGACTCGTTGTGGCAGTCCCTGCCGCAGATGAGCGAAACCCATGGCCAGCGCTTTCTCAACCAGGCACTGCAACTGGCCAATACCGGGGATGTCGACGATCCACGGGTCATGGCCTTGCTGCAAAGTCCTTTGGAACAGGCGCTGCAAGCCTTCGCGCCACTGGACCGGGAGTTCCTGTGGATCGCCATGGTGGCGCTGGTGATTTCCCTGGCCTTCGCCCTGCTGATGGCACGGCGGGTCTCGCGGCCCCTGGAAGACCTGGCCCAGGCCGCCAGACGCATCGGTGCCGGTAACTATCAGGCCACGGTGGCCATCAAGCGCAGCGATGAATTCGGCGTGCTGGCCGATGCCTTCAACGCCATGCAAAGCGCCATTGCCACCCGTGAGCGGCAACTGGCCCACAACGCCCTGCATGATCCCCTGACCGGGCTGCCCAATCGGGCCCTGGCCATCGAGCGCCTGGGCCAGGCCATCGCTGCCCGGCGCAATGTGGTGTTGCTGTACCTGGGGATCGACAACTATCGGGCGATCAACGAAGGCTTCGGCACGGAAGGGCTGGAGCAGATGATGAGGGAGCTGAGCCGGCGGCTGCGTGAAGTGCTGTCCCAGGGCGATACCGCCGCGCGAATCACCGCCAGCGAGTTTCTCCTGCTGCTGGAAAACACCGAGCTCGATGGCGCCATTGCCATGGCCGACCGCCTCCATGGCCTGTTGAGCCGACCCCAGCTGATTCAGGGCGATGAGGTGCGGCGCCAGATCTGCATGGGCATGGCGGTGTATCCCGCCGACGGCAAGTCTGCCGAAGAACTGATCAGCCGTGCGGCGATCGCCCGCCACGATGCATCGCTCAACCCCGGTTACCTGCAGGTCTACCAGCAAGACCGCGACCTGGCTCATCAGCGGCAGATCAGCTTGATCCGTGATCTGCGTCGCGCCGCCGCCGAAGGCGAGCTGTTCCTGCTGTATCAGCCCAAGCTGGATCTGCGCCGGGATTACCTGCATCAGGCCGAAGCCCTGCTGCGCTGGCAGCACCCGGTGTTCGGCGTGGTGTCGCCGGCGGAGTTCATTCCGCTGGCCGAGCGTACGGGCAGCATGCACAGCCTGACGTCCTGGGTCATCGAGGCTTGCATTCGCCAGCTGGCGGAGTGGAATCGCCGGGCTTTGCCGGTGCGCCTGTCGCTGAACATCTCCGCCAGCGACCTGGAGGACGACGGCCTGGAAGTCCGGGTCAGCCAGTGCCTGGATCGCTATCAAGTGGCCGCCGAGCAACTGGTGTTCGAGATCACCGAGAGCGCCATCATGCGCCATCCGGAACAGTCGCTGGCGGTGTTGCAGCGCTTGCGTGGCTGTGGCATCAGTCTGTCGGTGGATGATTTTGGTACCGGCTATTCATCCCTGGCCCAGTTGCAGCGTCTACCGGTGCAGGAGCTGAAGATCGACCAGTCCTTTATCCGCAACCTGGACGAAACCAGCGGTGATGCGGTGATCGTGCGCTCGACCATCGAAATGAGCCACAAGCTGGGGCTCAAGGTGGTGGCCGAAGGGGTGGAGTTCGCGCATTGCCTGAAACTGCTGGAAGGCTGGGGCTGCGACACGGTCCAGGGCTACCTGATCAGCCGGCCGTTGCCCACCGAGGCTTTCGAGCGTTGGTTGTTGAAGTCCCGGGTGCCCAGCTGAAGGGGCTGGATGGCCGGCGCGGAGCCGGCATCCAGGGTGTGAGCTTTCAGAGGGTGGCCGACTCGGCCTTGGTCAGCAGGCTGTGCAGCTCCGGCTCGATGCCTTCTTCGCTGAGGTTGTCCATGATTTCCAGGATACAGGACGCATAGCGCTGCTCGATGGCGGCTTCCGCCCAGTCCAGCTCATAGACCGCCATCACCCGCACATCCAGGTAGGGCGAGTCCGCCAGCAGGCGCTTCAACAACGCGATGGCCGGTACGGTGCGCAACTCGCCCAGGGAGACGGCGCAGCGGTGCTGCCAGTACTCGGGCCGGGACAGCAGTGTCTCGCCGAGCCGTTGCCATTGCGCCGGGGTAAAGGCGTGAAGCACGCCCTTGGCCACCTGTTCGGTGGTGTATTCGTTCCAGTTGGTGGCTTCCGAGTCACCGAACCAGTGCTGCAACCGATCAAATAGTTCATCACGTTTATCCGTATTCATGATGTTTTTTCTCCTGCGTGGGGCGGCCGCGCCAGCACGCTGTTCCTGGCGTGCCGCCCAATGCCATGGCGTTTATACAGGCGTGCCAGGACCGATGCTGCCTCATTTGCGCCAGGCTTCCCAGTGTTAAAGGTGCCACCGGGGCAAACAGCCGGTGCAGCGCCGGACGCGACTCTCTGGCATTGGCGCGCGAGCCTGTCCCGGATTACCAGGCCCCGGCGAACTTCACCGCAGCCGCCGCGCGGGAGGGCACCTTCAGGGTGTGCAACAGGGACGAGACATGGATGCGCACGGTGAACGGCGAGATATCCAGCTCCCGGGCGATTTCCTTGTTGGTCTTGCCCTGAGCGATCAGGCGCAGCACCTCTTGCTGGCGGTTGGTCAACTGGCTGATCTCGGCGCAGGCATCCAGGGGCAGCAGCAGGCCGGAAGGGGCGTACTTGACCACCACTTCGCCCTGGCGAATGGCCAGGATTGCCTGGCCGATTTCTTCCGGGCTGATGCTCTTGCCGATAAAACCGTCGGCACCGGCGGCCATGACTTCGCCGATCAGGTCCTGGTTGTCCACCATCGATACCACGATGATCGAGGTTCGCGGCAGTTGTCGGCGCAGGTCGGCAATCATGCCTACCGAGGTCAAACCGGGGAAGCGCAGGTCGAGAATCAGCGAGTCCGGCTCCTCGCCGGCCAGGGCCAGGGCCAGCACGGCGGCCAGGTCGCCGGCCTCTTCGAGCACCGCCTCGGGCAGCAGGCGCTGGATGGTGCGCAACATGCCTTCGCGAAACAGCGGGTGGTCGTCGGCGACGATAATCCGACATGTCATGTTTGAAACTCCTTGAAACATCCAGTCCTGTGAGCATGCTAACTTGGCGCACGGCGTTGTAACTGCCCGCTGGTCGCGTCCGATACGCTGTTTTGCAGAACGGCAAAAGACCACGGCAGCGCATATTGCACAAGGAGGTGATTGCATGAAAGTTGAGAAGGACAGCGAGCTCGATCAGGCCACCCTGCGGATTATCGTGGCCGGTTGCGCCCTGGTCTGGTTTGCCGTGATCGGTTTTCTGCCGGGGCAGGATGTGGATCCCTACGTGCCGGTGATCATCTACATTTCCCTGTTCATGCTGGGCTCGATCGTCCTGCGCATGGCCATCGCCCGCTGGCCCGGGCACTACCCGGCGCGGCGCATCCTGGGCATGGTCTACGACTACACCGGCACCTGTTACGGTCTGGTGGTGGGCGGGGAAGGGGCCCTGCCGATCTATGCAGTGATGGTCTGGGTCAACCTGGGCAATGGCATGCGCTTCGGCTCGCGCTACCTGGCCATCGCCACCGTTCTGGCGCTGTTCGCACTGTTCATGGTCTACCTGCTGACCCCCTATTGGCAGGCCCAGCCCTACATGGTGCTGATGCTGATGATCACCAGCACGGTGATTCCGGTGTACGCCCATATCCTGCTCAAGCGCACCCGCCTGGCTTCGGAAGAAGCCATCGCCGCCAACCTGGAAAAGTCCCGGTTCCTGGCCCAGGCCAGCCACGACCTGCGCCAGCCGATCCACTCCATTGGCCTGTTCACCGCTTGCTTGCGCGAGGCCAGCCTGGGGGGGGAAGAGCGCCGCTTGGTGGATAACATCGACCGTTCGCTGCTCAACGTGTCGCAGTTGTTCCGTTCGATCCTCGACCTTTACACCCTGGACAACGGACACGTGCAGCCCAAGTACGAAACCGTGCATCTGGGGGAGTTACTGCGCGACCTGGTGCGCCAGAACACCGAAGCGGCGCGCTGGGCTGGTGTCGAGTTACGGCTGCGGCCCTGCGCCCATTGGGTGCGGGTCGACCCGGGGCTGTTGGCGACCATGGTGCAAAACGTGCTGTCCAACTGCTTCAAGTACGCTGCGGAACGGCCGGTGCTGATTGGCGTGCGCCGGCGCGGCCAGGGCCTGGCCATCGTCATCTATGACCAGGGTCGGGGGATTGCCGAGGAGCACCTGCCGAAGATCTTCGATGAGTTCTACCGGGTCCGCCAGGTACGCGACAAGGACGTCGAAGGCGTCGGTCTGGGCCTGTCCATCGTCAAGCGCCTGGGGCAGATGACCGACCTGCAGGTGACGATTCGTTCGCGGGTCGATCACGGTACTACCGTCAGCCTGCATGGCTTGGTACTGGCTGCGCCGCAGCGTTTGCACAGCCGTGACGAAGCGGTGCAGAGCGGCTTGCTGACCGGGTTGCGGGTCTGTCTGGTGGAGGATGACCGCAACGTCTTGCTGGCCACCTCGGCGTTGCTGGAACGCTGGGGCTGCGTGGTCCAGGCCGAATCGAGCGGGGAGAATCTGCTGACCGATTGCGACATTATCGTCGCCGACTATGACCTGGGCACGCGCGCCTCGGGTATCGAATGCATCGACAGCATCCGCCAGCAGCGGGGCTGGGAGGTGCCGGCGCTGATCATCACCGGGCACGACCTCGAGAAAATCCACGCCGCCCTGCACGACCGCAACATTGCGATCCTGTCCAAGCCGGTGCGTCCGGTGGAACTGCGGGGCACCTTGCGAGCCCTGCGCGAGACGCCGCTGGCGTCCCTCCACAGGGCTTCGGCGCAAGAGGCTGTTACCAGGTCCGGCACGGGATAAGCAGGGGATAGTTGGTCATGGTCAGCTTCTTGTTCTCGCCACTGGCGAGCTCGACGAAGTTGTCCAGCATGCCCGAGTACGAAGAGGTCGAACTGCGCTCGGTGTAGTAGTGGGTGGTTACCGGCCCGTAATTGGTGTTGCTCTGGCCGGTGCCCACGTACTCGTTCCAGCGACTGGTGCCGTACACACTGTCCTGGCCCTGGACGAAGTACCGGCCCGGTTGCAGGCCCGTGAACTGGAAGATGCCGTTGCCGTTGGTCCGGGTCACCCGGTGCACGGCCACGGCCTCGGGGGCCATGCTCACCGGCGCGCCCTCGGGCTGGGACCTGCGCAAGTCATGCCAGGCCTGCAAGTGCGGGGTGACCGGGTAGAGATAGATCTCCACATTGCCGCTGTTCTCGATGCCGTCGTTGCCGACGATGCAGAACTTGCCGGTGAGCGTTGCGTTGCCGGGTTGCAGGGCGGCGCGCGCGGCCTGGGTATCGAAGGGGACGGTGGGGTACTGCACGGTGGGGATCTTTACCGGCGGGTATTCGTCCAGGGTTCGTCCCTGGCGCGGCGCGCAGGCACTCAAGGCACAGGCGAGCAGGACTGTGCCTGCCACTATGAATAAGCGGGAGTTCATGGGTTCAGAACCTTTGAAGAAGTTGCAGTGTTCGCGCGACACAGCCCTGCCATGGCGCAGTGGCCAGTGGTCGCCGCGAACCTGGGTAGTCAGGGACTGCCGGCTTATTGCTTGGTGCACTGGGCGGGGAGCGCTACTGCGCCGCCCATGGTGGCGAAGGCGACCATGCCGCCGCTGGGCAATACGCAGTCATATTCGCCGTTGCTGGTGCTGGCGGTGAAGTAGGTCTGGGACGCGTCGCTGCGTACGTTCGAGACCGTGCTCACGGGCTTGCCGAGGGTGGTCTGGGCGCGGTTCTTGAGGTCGTCGTTGCTCGGTTTTGCGATGGCGCAACCGCCCAGGGCGAGGGCCAGGATGCTGAGCAGGGTGAGAGGACGGACACTGGAATGGAGTTTCATGATGAATCTTCCTTGGTGTTGTTGTGTTTTCAACGGCGCAGCCGCTCCCGACACCGCAGAACGGCGGTGTTGGGGGAGAGCGGGTGGTTGCTTGGCACTATATCGCCCGGGTGGGGGAGGGTCGATTAGCACAAATGGGCTAATGTCGCTTTGCAATTACGAGGCGCAGGGGGCGCGGGGATCAGGGCCGCTTGATGGGCCCGGCGGGGCGCTGCCGGGCCCGGATCAGGGGTCAGGTGAGCAGTTGTTCCTGCAGGCGCCGGCCCAGTACGTCGAGCAGGTCGCAGCCGTCGCGCAGGGGGATGACGCACAGCTGGGCGAAGTCCTGGAGCAGGGCCGGGTTGCTCTGCAGATTGTCGTGGCTGGCGATGTTTTCCAGCAACTGGGTGGCCGCGCGGATGCGGTGGGCGGCGGCTTCGTGGAGGGCGTCCAGCGGGGCCTGGGTGTCCACCAGCAGGGCGGGGATGTTGTAGTCGTTGCTGGTGAGGGGCATGTAGTGCTCCACGTTTCGATCCGCTGTGTTGGTGGGTGGATCTGGTGTGATTTTTTTCATTGGTCTGGTTCCTAACGTATGAGTCGGAGTCGCCAAAAATCACTTCCACGTAATTAGGTGGCGGCTGTACGCAGGTGTGGAAGACCGGGACGTTAGGCACCCGGCGCACTCAAGAGTGCCCCGCGCACAGCCACCATAAGTGCAGGCTACAAACATGCCTGGCGGTTGCCTGGTGCTTTGCGCGCCTAACGATATAGGGGCTTCCACACCCCTGTCACTGAATTTGCAATGACCCCCAGACCTTAAGGGCATCGCCTTGGAGGGACAAGGTGATGCAATTGGACGCGAGTTGTAGGAATTTTCGGTGATCGAGGTTTGAGGGGAAGGGGGGAGGGTTTGGTCTTGAGCGGTGGGGAAGCTAGTCGTAAAACCGGGATCTTTTTGTGTACATATCCGTTGCTGCGGTCACGGCCGCTGACGGTTTCGCCCTTACGGCGAGTCCCTTTTGTCAAACGACACAAAAGGAACCAAAAGGTCTTGCCCCTCCATGGGCCCCTCGCTGAG
>NZ_MOAK01000043.1:0-460 GCF_003732485.1 Pseudomonas protegens | reverse complement strand
AACGCCTACGCTCGGCCGGCTGGGAAGGGGCCTGAAGATCAAGATCAAGATCAAAAGCCAGAGCCAAGCGCGTTTTACGCGCTTTTCGTAGGAGCCGGCTTGCCGGCGAAAGGGCCTGTGAGACATGCAGCGCCCGGGCTGGCGCCTTCGCTGGCAAGCCAGCTCCTACGGTGGCCCAACTACCGCATCTTGCTGTAGGAGCCGGCTTGCCGGCGAAGAGGCCCGCAAGACATGCAGCGCCTGGGCGAACGCCTTCGCTGGCAAGCCAGCTCCTACGGTGGCCCAACTACCGCATCTTGCTGTAGGAGCCGGCTTGCCGGCGAAGAGGCCCGTGAGACATGCATCGCCTGGGCGGACGCCTTCGCTGGCAAGCCAGCTCCTACACGGGGGGCGGTACACACCGCTCCAGCTTCAGGCCGGCCGCAAGGCCGCCGTCGCGCTCTTGATTTTGATCTTGATC
>NZ_MOAK01000005.1 GCF_003732485.1 Pseudomonas protegens | reverse complement strand
CGCTCGTTAACCACGTCCCCATCAGTTGCCGTCAAGGCCACATCGCGCCCAGCGATAACACCACCGGCCTTGTTCAGCAGATCCTTGCCCGCCGTCAGATTCAGGCCCTTGCCCGCCTCCGCCAACCCACTATTGACCAGGTTCTCCCCCGCCACCGCCGACAGGTCATTGGCCGCGCGCAGGGTGCCGACGTTGTTCAAGTCTTTGCCGGCAATCAGG
>NZ_MOAK01000042.1 GCF_003732485.1 Pseudomonas protegens | reverse complement strand
ATTGCCCAGCAGGGCGACCTGACGCTCAAGGCGGGCCACCTCGACAACAGGGCCGGCAAGGTGTCCGCCCTCAACGGCGGCGCCACCCTGGAAACCGCTGCCGATGGCCGCCTCGACAACCGCGACGGCGCGCTCTTCGCCCAGCAGGCGCTGCATATCAGCGCCAAGGACCTGGACAACAGCGCCGGCCAGATCAGCGCCCGGCAGATCGAGCTGGAGCT
>NZ_MOAK01000041.1 GCF_003732485.1 Pseudomonas protegens | reverse complement strand
CCGTGCGCAAGGGCATCGGCGCCGATCCGCGCATCGGCTACCACTTCATCTACCCCGGTGCCGGTTTCGGCGGCTCGTGCTTCCCCAAGGACCTGCGGGCGCTGATCCACACCGCAGAAAGCCACGGGCTGGAGCCGCACATGCTCAAGACCGTGCGCGACGTCAACGAACAGCAGCGCCATGTGCTGTTTCGCAAGCTCAAGGCGCACTTGGGGGACAACCTCAAGGACAAGGTCATTGCCTTGTGGGGGCTGGCCTTCAAGCCCAACACCGATGACATGCGCGAAGCCACCAGCCGCTACCTGATGGAAGCGCTGTGGCAGGCCGGAGCCAAGGTCCATGCCTATGACCCGGAAGCCATGACCGAATGCCGACGGCTGTATGGCTACCGCGACGACCTGCAGCTGTGCGCAACCCGTGACGACACCCTGCAAGGCGCAGACGCCCTGGTGATCTGCACCGAGTGGAAAGCCTTTCGCGTGGTGGACTTCAAGCTGCTGCACGACACCCTCAACGATCGCCTGATCGTCGACGGCCGCAACCTGTACAACCCGCAACAGGCAGCGGACGCCGGCCTGCATTACCTGAGCATCGGCCTGCCCTACCGCGTTCCGGAGGCGCTGCGCGCATGAATATCCTGATCACCGGGGCCGCCGGTTTCATCGGCGCCCATACCGCACTGCGCTTGCTCAAGGATGGGCATCAGGTCACCGGACTGGATAATTTCAACGACTACTACGATCCCCAGCTCAAACGCAACCGGGTGCGCTGGGTCGAACAGCAAGTGGGGCACTTCCCCCTGCAGCGCCTGGACCTGGCGGACAGCGAAGGCCTTGAACGGCTGTTCGCCGAGATCCGCCCCCAGGTGGTGATCAACCTCGCCGCCCAGGCCGGGGTGCGCTACTCCCTGGAAAATC
>NZ_MOAK01000040.1 GCF_003732485.1 Pseudomonas protegens | reverse complement strand
CCCCAGGTGGTGATCAACCTCGCCGCCCAGGCCGGGGTGCGCTACTCCCTGGAAAATCCCAAGGCCTACCTGGACAGCAACCTCTCAGGCTTCCTCAACCTGCTGGAAATGTGCCGGCGCTACCCGGTGGAGCACCTGATCTACGCCTCTTCCAGCTCGGTGTACGGGGCCAACCAGCAAACCCCATACAAGGTCAGCGACAACGTCGACCACCCGCTGTCGCTGTATGCCGCGAGCAAGAAAGCCAACGAGCTGATGGCCCACAGCTACAGCCACCTGTTCGGTGTACCGGCCACCGGCCTGCGCTTCTTCACCGTCTACGGTCCCTGGGGCCGGCCGGACATGTCGCCGATCCTGTTCGCCGATGCCATCAGCCAGGGCCGGCCGTTGAAACTGTTCAACTACGGCCTGCACCAGCGCGACTTCACCTATGTCGACGACATCGTCGAGTCTCTGGTGCGCCTGCTGAGCAAGCCGCCGGTGCGCGACCCGCTGTGGGATCGCGAGCAGCCGGACCCGGCCACCAGCATGGCGCCCTGGCGCCTGTTCAACATCGGCGGCCAGCGCCCGGTGGAACTCAAGGACTACGTGGCAACCCTGGAAAAGCTCCTCGGACGCCAGGCCCAGGTGGAGTACCTGCCCCTGCAGCCCGGTGACGTGCTCAACACCTGCGCCGACGTCAGTGCCCTGGAAAACCTCA
>NZ_MOAK01000039.1:2585-8214 GCF_003732485.1 Pseudomonas protegens | reverse complement strand
AGCTTGCCCAGGGTGTCGCCGGACCATTGGTTGTCGGCGTCGGTGAACACCAGGATGTTGTTGCGCGCCAGTTCTACCGCGGCGTTCAGGGCCCCGGCCTTGCCCACCCGGGGCAGGTCCAGGACCAGCACCCGCGAGTCGTGCACCGCCATGGCAGTGGTCACGGTGTCGTCGCTGGAGCCGTCGCTGGCGAGGATGATCTGCAGGTCCGTGGCCGGGTAGTCCTGTTGCAGCAAGGTGCGCAGCTTGTGCTCGATGTGCGGGCCTTCGTTGTGGGCGGCGATGATCACGCTCACCGACAGCGGCTCGCCCGGTTGCAGCGGGCGCGGGCGCACGAACAGGCTGAGCAGGGCCAGCAGCAAGGGATAACCGATCCAGGCATAGAAGGGCAGTAACAGGCACAGCCAGAAAATTGTCTTAGCCACGGTCAGGTCTCACGACAGAGCGGTTGAACAGACCCTGAACCAGGGCCACGGCGCCCAGGTGCAGGCGCACCCAGTGCAGCAGCCAGAGTTGCAGGACAAACAGTGGATCGCGCTGGCGCCGGAGCTGACGCAGGGCCAACACCAGTGGCGCGATAGCGCTGGCGAGCAGTGCCAGGAGGGCCATCGTCCACTGTCCGCCCAGCAGGTAGAGCAGGGCCAACAGGCTGAGCAAGCCAGTACTCAGGCAGAGCAGGGGAAAACGTAGTAGGCGCATGTTCAGACCAGTGTTCTTGAGCAACTGAACGTGGCTGCCCTGGCGCCAGAGCTCTTTGCCGGCCCACTCGCGCCAAGTATTTTCGAAGCCCCAATGCTGGACCATCGAGGTCGCCAGACTCAGTTGCCGGGCACCAGCCCGATGCAGGCGCAGGCCGAAGTCCTTGTCCTCGCCGGTACGCAGGTGCTCATCGAAACCGTTGACGCGGTCGAACCAGCTCCGGGCCATGCACAGGTTCTGCGTCGACAACCACTGCTGCTTGCGTGCCTGCTGACTGCCGGATTGGCTGCGCCTCTGCCAGACACGGGCAAACCAGGGGGCGCTGTGCGGTGTATTGCACTCCAGGGCCAGAACGTCGACGTGGTGTGTCGCTTGAAGCTCCTTCCAAAGAAGCAGCCAGTTCTCGGGGACCTCGATATCGGCATCAAGAAATACCAACCAGTCGCTGGTGGCCGACGCCACTCCCCGGTTGCGTAGCGCGCCGATGGATAGCCCGGGGTGATCCAGCACTCGTGCCCCGTTGTCCCGGGCCAGTTGTGGGCTGTTATCGGTGGAGCCGTTATCGACCACGATCAACTCGCATGTCAGCTGCGCCGCGACGGCAGCGCTATGCACGCCGTCCAGGGTGCGCACGATATGCCGCGCTTCATTGAACATTGGTACGATCACACTGATGTGCTTCATGTCCATTCTCCTTGTTCCCAATCTGCTTCCATTGCTGTTGTTCAAAACGGCGGACGGTTACGTAATCGCTACCGAGGTGGCGCGTGGTGTATCAAGGCTGCGGTGCAGGCTTTTTGAGTGCGCACAGGTCGGCTTCATGGCTTGGCCTGCCAAGCGTCGGCTTGCCGGCGCAGCACGCTGGACAGGGCCAGGAAGATCCACAGGTACTTGTGATTCGGTGCACTGAGGAACAGCAG
The DNA here is from genome assembly GCF_003732485.1 of Pseudomonas protegens. Lineage (GTDB taxonomy): Bacteria > Pseudomonadota > Gammaproteobacteria > Pseudomonadales > Pseudomonadaceae > Aquipseudomonas > Aquipseudomonas protegens_B. The sequence continues at coordinate 6,595 of NZ_MOAK01000039.1, read as the reverse complement.
AAATATCGCTATGGCCAGCAGACTCAAGCCCAGGTGAGTTGCGATGTCGGCCTGAGTCTGTTGCCCCTTGAGCAGCCAGGTGAGGCGGGTGCGTTCAAAGTTGCGCAGAGCAATGATGATCAACGACACGAAGCACAGGCCGCCGGGAACTCCGAGTTCGCTAAATATCTCCAGATAGGTGTTGTGGGCTCGGCGATACAGATCTATCTCGTTCATGTTTTCGGAGAATTCGCTGGCAAAACCGGTTTGTGCATAGTGGAACGGGAAGCTGCCAAGGCCGGCCCCAAGAAGGGGGTTGTCGCTGATCATTTGCCCGCCGACTATCAGGTAGGAGGAGCGCCTGCCAAGAGAGGGGTCACTGGAGCTCGCGCCGGACTGGAGCATGCTCAGGGAGTTGATGCGTTCCACATATTTTGCCGGCAATGTGGCGATCACGAGGGGCACGATGACTGCCACGGCAAGCATCAAGAACCCCAGGTATCTGGGCTCCAGTCTTTTCAGTTGGGCACGGTAATGCCAAGCGCCGATGGCAATAATCAACAGCACCACCAGCAGGCCCGAGCGCGAGTCGGTCTTGATGATGCTGATCATCAGTGTCAGGGCTACACAGCCCCAGAACAGCCGTATCGGCCAGCGTGTTGCGTACTGGGTCAGAAAGATCGCTAACGGCACTGCCATGGCGATCAACAAGGCAAAATAATTGGCGTCCTGCAGCAGGCCAATGGCCCGGCCGCCGACCTGATGATCGACCGAGACCATCGCCACCACACAGGTGATCGCAACGCTGACGGACAGCAAGCGACAGAGTTGCAACGTGTTGATTTCGTTGCCCACGAGTAGGGTGACAAAAAATAGCGCAAGACCCACCGCGAGTTCTCGCAGACTGTCCAGGGAGACCGATCGGTTTTCGCTGTACATCAGGTTCAGCAACAGGCAAAGCAGAAAAAGAAGCAACGCCGGCCACAAATTGCTCTTCAGGCGTGTGGCAGAAATCTGACGTAACAGCAGTTTGTAGAGGGTGATCATGATCAGCGACGCCCCCAGTAATTTCGCACCGGAAAACACGCTGCTCTTGAACAGGCCTTCGAATGGCACCAGGGCATAAATGCCAAGAAACCCCCAGGTCGGGCGCTGATACAACAGCGCCACTCCAAACATCCCGAGGACCACCAGCGGCGCCAGATAGGGCCAGGGGCTGCTCAGCAACAGCAGGCAGCCGAACCCCAGCAGTACGCCGAGGGGCAGGGAGGCGATCATCTTGTCAAAACCTTGCAGGCCGCGCGGTAGAGCGTTTGCCAGTGTTCTGCCAACTGCGGCAGGTGATAGTGCTCGCGTTGCAGGTTCCAGGCAGCCTGGCTCAGGCCCAGGGCCAGTGCCGGTGAGTCCAGCAACTCGGCGACATGCCCTGCCAACGCGGTACTGTCCAACGGCTGGGCCAGCAGACCGTGGGTGCGATGTTCGATCATGTCGGGAATCCCGCCCACGGCGAAGGCTGTGACCGGTGTACCCGCCTGCATGGCTTCGAGCAGGATCATCGGCGTGCCTTCGGTGCGTGAGCTGAGTACCAGCACATTGAGGCGTTTGACCCAGCTGTGCATGTTGTTCTGGTAACCCGGCATGAGGATTTGCAGTTGCAGGCCGGCGTCTTTGATCCGCTGGTACAGCGCTTCCTTCATCGGGCCGTCGCCCAGTAGCACGGCCTTGAGGTCAGGCCGTTGTCGACACAGGGGGATCAGTGCGTCGAGGAATAGATCCGGGCCTTTCTCTTGGCTCAGTCGACCGACAAAGCCCACCAGCGGAGCCTGTGGATCGCGCAAGTTCTCGCCAGGTGCATGCTGCTCAGGCAGGCCATTGGGAATGACCTGCAATTTTTCCGGTTTGACCCCGGCCTGTTGATGCAAACGGGCAATGCTTTGCGCCACGCATACCACCCGATGCACCTTGCGACTGCGGCACAGGCGCAGGCTGAGCCAGGTGTAGAACTTCTGTTTGGCGCTGCGCGGAGTAAATCCGTGCTGGGTCCAGATCAGTGGCAGGCGCAGTCGCCAGGCACACAGCAGGGCAAACACCTGAGCCTTGAAATTATGCGCGTTGAGCAGCATCGACCGACCCTGCAGGAGCTTGAGCAAGGCCAACAATCCGTTGCAGTTCTGGCATTCGATCTGGGCTTGGCGGAAACGCTCGATCAACTCCGGTGGAGCCTCGATGAACACCACCTGATGTTGTCCAGGCATGAGCACGCAGTGATCGAGCAGCACTCGCTCGGCCCCATAGAATCCACTGCTGTGGATCAGATGGATGATCGGCAGGTCGGACACGGGCAGTTCGCTCATCGTTTGAACCAGTACTTGACCCATTGCCAGCTCCCTCGAGGATGGGGGTTGCGGCGAGTGGGGGAGGCGTCGTCGATGACCATCAACAAGGGCAGAGCCATGTGTTCACTGATCTGTGATGGGTGCTTGAAACGGTGATCGAAGAATTCGTGGATGTAGCCCAGGGCAATGGCGAGAAGCAGCCCGGTCACCACGCCCAACGGGATGATCAACATCGGCTTGGGGAACACCGAGGCGCTTGGCTTGAAGGGATAGCTGAGGATCCTGGCGTTGGACAGGTCACCGCTCATCAGGTATTCGCTACGGCTTTCCTCGTAACGCTGGGTGTAGGTGAAGAAGGCTTTGTGCAGCGCGTCGATCTCGGTATCCAACTGACGTAACTTGCTCCGCACTTCCTGGAGGTTTCGGATGCGGACCTTGTAGTCATTTATTCGCGCTTTTTTCTGGGCGATCACCGAGCGGGTGATCTGCAGGTCGCTGGTGCGTTCGCGAATGCGATTCTCCACGACCTGGAGAAACTGCCCGCGGGTGCGGATGATTTGCTCGCGCAAGCGTTGCATCGGTACGCTTTTGTCCTGGTAGATGTCCGATGTGGTGCCGTACTGGCTCACCAGGTCAGCCAGCTGCTCCCCCAGTTTTTTGATTTCGCGATCTTCGTAGACCACACCCTCAACGCTATTGGCAAAGGCGGAGGGGAAGGTGTAATCGGTCAGGCCGGCCCGGCGTGCGGCGGTCAGATTTTTTTGTAGATAGTCGAGGCGACGCTGGTTTTCCAGAGCTTGATCATGGTGGCTGTTGAGTGAAACCTCCTCGATGCTGATTGCATTCAGGCGAAAGGTGATTTCCTCGGCGGGAGCCGAGGTGTTGGCCGACTCCAGCAGCGCCTGGCGCTTGTCCTCGAGGGTGTCCAGGCGTCTCTGGTATTGCACCTTCTTTTGTTCATAGAAGGTTTGTGGCAGCTCATTGGACTGCAGCTCCTGACGTTTTTCGAGATAGTTGTTCAGTAACTGCTCGACAAAATCAGTGCCTTGACTGGGGTTGCTGGTGGTATAGACCAGTGAAATGACGTTGGAACCAGGCAGGGTCGCGACTTTCAGGTTCTGATTGGCTTGGGCACTGAGTGCGAGCAGGGCGGCATTGTGCTCTGGAGGGGGTTTAACATTGAACAGCAGGTTGTTGATTGCCGTTGGGAATATATGTTTTACCCCGCTTTTTATTGAGCTGATGAACAGGCGTATCCCGGTTTTCGGGTCGGCGTTGAGTAGTTGCTGTGGATACAGCTGCTCAATGGTTTTGTAAGTCAGTGAGGGTGACTGCAAGATTTTGACCTCCGTTTCCATGTCGGCCAGTGATAATGGAATGAACTTGTTTGTCTCAGGGGAAAGCAAAGTTGTGATATCTGTCTGAGAGAGTTTTTTCGATTGAACGATGACTTCCGCAGAGACCTCGAATTTTCTTGTAAGTAACAGCGGTAGTAGCAAGACGATCAATGTAAAGCTGATGAAAATTAGTTTAATTACCTGTTGTTTAACAAAGAGGACCAGCAAGAGTTCCTGCAGGTAATTTTTAGATTTGGTCATTGTCGAGACAGTCAATTATCGTCTGTGCTTTTCTTGTCGAGGCGATACCCGAAGCTGACTCCATAGCCCTGGAACCTGATCAGTTCGGCGATCTGTG
>NZ_MOAK01000039.1:1858-2525 GCF_003732485.1 Pseudomonas protegens | reverse complement strand
CTGCTTGCAGATAGGCAAAGTTCAGTGCGTTGCCATCCAGCGTCGAATCGACGTCGTAGACTCTGGTCTCGACCTGATTATTGTGGCGACGCATGATCACCACCGAGTCCAGGCGCGCACTCGCACTCGGTCCTTTGGCCAGTGCCAAGGCTTCGAGCACCGAAATGGGTCGGTGAATCGGATAGGCTCCCGGTCTGCCAACTTCGCCCATGACGAACACTTCATTCGCCGCGGTTTTCTTGAGCAGGATATCAACGCTGATCTGACCGACTTCATTGGCATACCGCCGGTTCACGATCTGTTGCAGCTCATCGAGGCTCTTGCCACTCACAGACATCCCGCCCAGCAGCGGGAAGCTCGCACCACCATCGGCATCGATAGTAATCTCCCGGCTCAGGCCGGTACCCGGATGGGTCAAGCTGGTGCGCAGGTTGTCCAGTGCCTGGTAGACCGAGAGGTTGATCTGTGGGTGCTTCAGAAGATGGGTGTATCGACTTTCCAGTGCCTGGTTTGCCTGGTCGGCAGTCAATCCCGCGATCTTCAGATTGCCCACATAGGGTAATTCGATGGTGCCATCGGGAAGCACCAACTTATTGCCACTTAACTCTGGCGCAGAGAGAAATGAAATATCGACCTTGTCCCCGGGGCGTAGCAGGTAAGGGGTGTC
>NZ_MOAK01000039.1:0-1808 GCF_003732485.1 Pseudomonas protegens | reverse complement strand
CTGCTTGATGGGCGTTACTTCGGTCAATTGGGCGTGGACGGCCGAAGCACTGAGAATCTGCACGGGTATCTGTCTTGTGTCCTTGTTTGAACAAGCTGAAATTGAAAAGCTCAACAACGCCAGGGCCAATGGGTAAAGGATCAATCTGTTCATGTCCGCCATCCCGTCAAATACGATCGACTATCCACTGGGGTATATAGTGTTTACGTCTATTGAATATGCAGCCCATTAACCGCGCCTGTGCCTGTGTCAATCGCTGCATTGCACTTTGAGCTACTTCCCAGCTGGTTTTTTCACCACAGACCACCAGTACAACCGCATCAACCTGACTGCTCAGGGTGAGGGTGTCATCGTTGCCGTACACCGGGTCACCGTCGATGATCACGAACCGGTATTCCTTGATCAGCGTGCGAAATAGTTTCTGTAGTGGATCAATGTTCAGGCGCTGTTTGTGTAGATCGCCCTGGCCCAATGGCAGGAAGTCGAAACTCACGTTGCTTGATTGCACGATGCAATCTATTAACCCCGGCGGTTTTATACTCAGTAGCAGATCCAGAAAACCCAGCCGAGAAGTCAGTGCCTGAGTTTCAGTTATCCCGTTTGCCGACAGGCTGCTATCGATCAGCAGTACTCGATCCCCCGTGGTAAGAGCCAGTTCATTGGCCAGGGCCAGGCTGCTGGTCGTTGTTCCTTCACCGGGACTGGCTGCTGTCACCAGAAGCACTTGAGAGGCTTGATCAAGCACGGGAGTGATCAGGTTGCATTCGGCGGGATTGCGAATGCTCAGGTTGGCAAGCGCCGTAGTCAGCATTTCAGCTCGCCCCTTGACCGTTACAGACTTTAAAGAAGGTCTTGATCAGGATCATCAGGTCCAGCCAAGGGCTCTGCTGGAGGATATAGGTCCTGTCGAGGGTGACCCGCAGGTCGAAGTCCATATCGCTACGCCCGGAGATCTGCCACAGACCGGTGACACCCGGATAGACACTCAGACGGACCAGGTGATGATCCTTATAGGTGCTGGCGTGGAACGAGGTGGGCCGTGGGCCGACGATGCGCATCTGGCCGAGCACCACGTTGATCAGGTTCGGCAGCTCGTCGAGGCTGGTGCGCCGCAGGAAGCCGCCGATGCCGGTGATCCGCGGGTCGCGATCGATCTTGAAGTCCACCGAATCTGGGCCGTGCTTGTTCAGGTGGCGCACCGAGTCCTTCAAGGCTTCGGCGTTGAACACCATGGTGCGGAACTTGTACATGGCAAAACGCTGGCCGCGAAAACCAGTGCGCTGTTGTACGAAAAACACCGGCCCCGGGCTATCAAGTTTGATCATCAGGGCAATGGGCAGCATCAGTGGTGAGATCAACAACAGGATGAACGACGCGAGCAGCGCCGAAATCAAACGATTGGTCATCGACAGGGCCCAGAGGCATCCACCCTGGCGGCCAGTCAACCAGCCATATTGTGGAAGCTGGGTGGCGGCCTTTATCTTGTTGAACAGTGCTGTCTCACCGGGCGCAGCAACGTTGCGCGCCGGTAGCGGTGCAGTCTGTTCATCCAAACGACGTGAGATTGATCTTTCCATGTCCTGTGGTGCTCCATTTATTGAGGGGGGTAGCTATGACATTGAGCGTCCTTGAGGTTCGGCTGTTGAATACGTCACCGAGTCGAGGGGGGGCGGATCTTGGTAGTAGCTTTGGAACCAGTCGACGAAGCGTTCCAAGCCTTTCTCCAGGGGCACCTGGGGGCCGAAGCCAATGAGGTTTTCCAGGGCACTGACGTCGGCGCAGGTGTTGAGCACGTCACCGGGCTGCAG
>NZ_MOAK01000038.1:39871-50940 GCF_003732485.1 Pseudomonas protegens | reverse complement strand
GGTGTTTCCACGAATCCGCCCACACCACCATCCCCGTAGGAGCCGGCTTGCCGGCGAAGAGGCCCGCCAGATGTGCATCGCCGGTGCCGACGCCTTCGCTGGCAAGCCAGCTCCTACACGGGGCTTGTGGTGTTTCCACGAATCCGCCCACACCACCATCCCCGTAGGAGCCGGCTTGTCGGCGAAGAGGCCGGCAAGACATGCATCGCCAGTGCCGACGCCTTCGCTGGCAAGCCAGCTCCTACACGGGGCATCGTGAGGTGCTTTGCCGGGGTACACTGGCGAAATTTTTCGCACTGGATGCCGGCTATGCACAGGATGGCGCTCTGTCTGGCCCTGGCTCTGAGCCTGGGGGGCTGTATCGATTACAAATGGGGCCACGACTGGAAGGCTGACAGCCTCGGCGGTTGGCAGGATGCCAGCACCGGCAACTATGACCAGGGCACTTCGTTCAAGCTGGCCTGCGGGGCCGAGCCGCTCTATGTGAGTGTGCAGTCCAGCACTCCTCACCAACTGGTCTCGCTGTTTCTGGTTCCCTTGTTTTCCGCCTCGCTCGGTGCTGACGACTCCGTGGAAATCCGTGCCAGTCACCCGGGCCTGGTGGCTTGCACTTCTTCCGCGCAGAACCCCCTGGTGCTGAAGATGGATAACCGGGTCATCAGCCATATTGGCTATCCACCCCGTCAATTGGCGAACAGCTGTCGCATCCACCTGGACGCTCGTGAGCTGCAGGGCGAGCGCTTGTCGATCGAGGTCAATCAGGCCCTGCTGCCCTGTGCGGCAGCCCCGATAACCTTGAAGAAGCACGGCTACTTCTGTATGCGACAGTCGAAGTTCGGTGGATCGGTGCCCTGCGGCCGTTAGCACCGGTCAATCGCACGAACCTAAGCTAATTCCTAAAAAGTATTTATTTTCGATTTGTTAGATCGATTAGCTTTTAGCGACTTTCCTGTCTCCCAGAAGGTTCGCCCCCATGCGCCTGCCCTTTGCTTTGCGTCGTAGCTTGTCGATCACCGCCCTGGCCGGCCTGGCGCTGGGCATGACCCTCAATGCCCAGGCCGATACCGACCTGCGCATCGGCTACCAGAAATCCTCGACCCTGCTGGCCCTGCTCAAGGCCCAGGGCACCCTGGAAAAACAGCTGGCGGGGCAGGGCGTCAACATCACCTGGCACGAGTTCACCAGTGGCCTGCCGTTGGCGGAATCGCTGAACGTGGGCAATGTCGACATCAGCGCCGATGTTGCCGACACGGTGCCGGTCTTCGCCCAGGCCGCCGGGGCCCAGCTGACCTATTTCGCCAGCGAGACTCCCTCCCCGGCGGCCCAGTCCATCGTCATTCCCAAGGATTCGTCGCTCAAGTCCCTGGCCGACCTCAAGGGCAAGCGCATCGCCGTGACCAAGGCTGCCGGCAGCCACTACCTGCTGATCGCCGCCTTGCGCGAAGCGGGCTTGAGCTTCGCCGATATCCAGCCGGTGTACCTGACCCCGGCCGATGGCCGCGCGGCGCTGGAAACCGCCAAGGTCGATGCCTGGGTCACCTGGGAACCCTTTGTCGCCAGCGCCCAGCGCCAGCAGGGCGCGCGAGTGCTGCACGACGGCCAGGGGCTGGCCAGCTATCGCCGTTACTACCTGGCTTCCAACGACTACGCCAAGGCCCATCCCGAGGTGCTGCAGCAAGTGTTCGCCGAGTTGCAGAAGACCGGCACCTGGGTCAAGGCGCACCCGGCCGAGGCGGCAAAACTGCTGGGCCCGCTGTGGGGCAACCTGGATGTGCCGACGGTGGAACTGGCCAACAGCCGCCGCACCTACAAGGTGGAAGCGGTCAAGCCCGACGCCCTGGGCGAGCAGCAGAAAATCGCCGATGCCTTCTACCAGGAAAAGCTGTTGCCCAAGCCGGTGGATGCCCGGGCCGTGCAGTTGTGGAGCCCGAAATCGTTGTAATTGACCGTTAGATTGCTTTCGCCTGTAGGAGCCGGCTTGCCGGCGAACAGGTCCCCCCCTTTTTTCTTGTTCACCGCCGGTTACGCCACCCCGCGCCCGGCGTCAGGAGTTCCCGTGTCTGCCGTTCACCCCCAAGAGGCCTTTGCCGTCCCTGCCTCAATCAGCCCGCCCGCGGTTAACGCCGACGTGGTGCTGGAGTTGCGCCACCTGACCAAGCACTACGCCCGCCGCCGTGGCCAGTCCGCTCCGCCTGCGGTTGAGCAGGTCAGCCTCAAGGTGCGCCGTGGCGAGGTGCTGTGCCTGATGGGCACCTCCGGCAGCGGCAAGTCCACCTTGCTGCGCCATATAAACCGGTTGATCGAGCCCAGCAGCGGCGAAGTGCTGATCGACGGTTCGGCCATCAGCCAGCTTTCGGCCAGGGAACTGCGCACCCTGCGTTCGCGGCGCATCGGCATGGTGTTCCAGCACTTTGGCCTGCTGCCCCATCGCAGCGTCCGCGACAACGTCGCCTTGCCCCTGGAACTGCGCGGCGAGCCTGAGGCCCTGCGCCATGCCTCAGCCGACGTGCAACTGCAGGCCATGGGCCTGGAAGGCTGGGGCGATCACTACCCCCATGAGCTGTCCGGCGGCATGCAGCAGCGGGTCGGCCTGGCCCGGGCCCTGGTCAGCGAGCCGGACATCCTGCTGATGGACGAACCCTTCAGCGCCCTGGACCCGACCATCCGCCGCGACCTGCAAAGCCACTTTCTGCAGGTGGTGCGCGAGCGTGGCATCACCACCTTGCTGGTGACCCACGACCCGGCGGAAGCCCTGCGTCTGGCGGACCGCATCGCCGTGCTGCGCCACGGCCAGCTGATTCAGGTCGGCACGCCCGAGGAATTGCTGAAGCAGCCGGCGGATGCCGAAGTGGCGGACTTCTTTCAGGAACACGGCGCCCGCAGCGCCACGCCGGTGGCGACGATTGCCCCGCGCAAGAGCGCGACGACCCCGGCGCCGGTCAGCCCCGGACTGTCCTCTGCCCAGGCCCTGCTGCTGGGGCCGGCCGCCCTGGCCGCCAGCGGTCGCGGTGGCCTGTACTGGCTGGGCTTCGCCCTGGAATTGGGGGCGGCCGCAGCCTTGGGGCGAGGGCTGGCCACGGCCAGTTTCGCCTGGGCCGCCCTGGCGCTCATCGGCTTGCTGCTCAGCCGCCTGTTGAGCCTGGCCCTGGCCCGCCGCCCCAGCCGCCTGGGGCGTTCGGACTGGCGTCTGCCGTGGCTGGTGTTGCTGCTGTCCCAGGCCCTGGTGCTGTGGCGGGTGTTGGCCACCGATGCCTCTGGCCCCTGGCTGCAATTTCCCGCCGACCGCCAAGTGCTGCTGGGCACCGCCGCGGCCATCGATCAACTGATTGCCTGGTCCCAGGTGACTTTTGAAAGCACCTTCGTCGGCGTGATAGTCGCCGTGCGCACGGTGATCGAAAGCATCGAAAGCCTGCTGGGCTGGCTGCCCTGGCCGGTGCCGGCCCTGGCCCTGGTGCTGCTGGCCTGGCGCAGCGCCGGCGCCGCCCTGGCCCTGACCAGTGCCGCAGCCTTGATCTACATCGGCCTGTTCGGTTTCTGGGAACGGACCATCGCCACCCTGGCCCTGGTGGGCTCCTCGGTGCTGATCTCGCTGTTGATCGGCGTACCCGCCGGCATCCTCCTGGCCAAGCGCGCCCTGGCCCGGCGCCTGATCACTCCGCTCCTGGACGTGATGCAGACCTTGCCCACCTTCGTGTACCTGATCCCGGCGGTGGCGTTCTTCTCGGTGGGCAAGACCCCGGCAGTGATCGCCACGGTGATCTTCGCCCTGGCGCCGATGATCCGCCTCACCGCCCTGGGGATTCAGGAAGTGCCCAAGACCGCCGTCGAAGCAGCCCTGGCCCACGGCGCCACGCCGTGGCAGATCCTGACCAAGGTCGAACTGCCCCTGGCTGCGGGCTCCTTGCTACTGGGGATCAACCAGACCCTGGTGATGAGCCTGTCGATGGTGGTGGTGGCGGCGCTGATCGGCGCCGGTGGCCTGGGCTACGACGTGATGACCGCGCTGCGCAACATCAAGGGTGGCGAGGGCATGTTGGCCGGCGCCGCGATTGTGTTCTGCGCGTTGATTCCCGACCGCATCATTCAAGCGACCCTGCGCCAGCGGGATCGCACATTGCATCAATCATGAGGTGTCCCTTGAACAAGTCGTTTACCCGTACCCTTGGCGCCGCCGCGCTGCTGTTGGGTTTGTCCCTGCCGGTGCTGGCCAAGGACAAGATCGTCATCGGCGAGCAGAACTGGACCGGCGCCATCGCCATCCAGAACATCCTTGGCGAAGTGATCAAGAGCCGCCTCGACGGCGACGTTTCCTACCTCGCCGGTGACGTGCCGGTGCTGTTCGCCGCCGCCGCCAAGGGCGACGGCTCGGTGGACGTGCTCACCGATATCTGGCTGCCCAACCAGTCCGCCGCCTGGGCCAAATACGTCACCGGCGGCACCCGCTCCCTGGTGCCCAACAAGCAGCCGTACCTGGGGGTGCAGGGCTTCTACATTCCCGGCTACCTGCAAGACAAATACGGCGTGAAATCGGTCTACGACCTGCAAAAGCCTGAAGTGGCGAAACTCTTCGAACCCCTGGGCGGCGGCAAGGCGCAACTGCTGGTGGGGCCGGCGGGCTGGGAGTCGACCTACATCGGCCAGATCAAGGCCAAGGATTTTGGCTTTGCCGATAAATTCGAATCGGTGTCCACCGAAGCCTCGGTGACCTACGCCAAGCTGGCTGCAGCCTACAAGGCCCAGCGCGGCGTGGTCTTCTACGCCTACACCCCGGACTGGATCTTCTCCGCCTTCGACCTGCGCCGCCTGGATGAACCGGCGTTCGACGGCTACGCCCAGGACAACAAGAAGGGCGACCCGCTGTACAAGGCCGACGGCTGCTGGAAATTCATCAGCCCCACGGTGGATGCCGACTGGCTGAGCAAGAGCAAGATCACCTGCGCCTACCCGGATGCACGGGTTTATGTCTTGGCGTCCAGCGCCCTGCAAAAACGCGCACCACGGATCGCCGCGTTCCTGGAGAACTTCAGCATCGAGCCTCAGGCCCTGAACGACCTGATTCTCAAGATCGAAAAGGAACAGCAACCGGCGGCGCAGGCGGCCAAGGAATGGGTCGCCGCGCACCCGCAGATCGTTGATGGCTGGCTGGGTGCCAGCGGCGAAAAGGTGGGGGTGGCGCAATGAGTGGAGTTGAACAGGCGACCTTTGGCGCTGGGTGTTTCTGGGGCGCGGAAGCCGCGTTCCGGGCCTTGCCTGGGGTAGTGGACAGCCGCGTCGGCTACGCCGTGGAAGCGGCGGACGAAGCCTTGCAGATAGAAGTGGTGCAGGTGGATTTCGACCCGCAGGTGCTGGCGTATACCCGCCTGATCGAACACTTCTGGGACCTGCACGATCCGACCTCGGTGGATCGCCAGGGCGAACATGGCGGGGTGAAATATCGCTCGGCGATCTTCCACACCAACGCCGCGCAAGCCGAACAGGCGAGGGCGGCCAAGACCGCCCTGCAAGACTCCGGCCGCCTCAACAAACCCGTAGCCACGGTGATCGTGCCCCTGGGCCGTTTCGACCTGGCGGATGAAGCGCACCAGCGTTACCTGGAGAAGAACGGCCTTAGCAGTTGCCACATCTGATCGTTTGCAGGTACGCAGGCTTTTGTAGGAGCCGGCTTGCCAGCGAAGAGGCCCGTAAGACCGCCTTCGCCGGCAAGCCGGCTCCTACGCGACCCGCCACTGAATCACTTCCAGCACCGCGCAGCCTTCTCGGGTGAGCAGGTGCACGCCACGGGTGATGCGGGTCAGGTCGCAATCGCTGATGTCTTTCAGCACCAGGGTGGACAGGCTGTCCATCAGGTCGCGGACCACGGTGAAACGGTGGGCGGCGCTGCTGGCCAGGTCGCTCAAGGGGGCTTGGGTGTCGAGGTAGAACACCGGGTGTTCGGTGTCGTGGGTGTCGATGGGGGTGAAGCGGGGAGGTGATGGTCAGTCATCGGTGCAGCTCCTTTTTTCAGAGCAATCACCTTTTTGCCGATTGGGAGGAATAGGGCGGTGGAGCGCAGAAAGACTGGCCGGAGACAGGACAGCAGTGCACCAGAAGGTGCCCCGCGCATCACCGTCATGCCCCTCGATCGCTGGCGCAAAAAGCGACTGCAATGATGGTTTGATAGTCGATGCGTTCCTATATTCGACCGGCCAAGGTCGTTCGCGGATTGGGTTGCGAGGGGGACTATAGGAGCGACGTCATAGCGCTGCAACAGGGTGTTGGAGGAGATGTTTGAGCGCTTGTTTCGTGGTGTTGGTGGCTGGTTTTGGTGGGGGGTATATCCGTTGCTGCGGGTGTGGTGGCTGGCGGTTTCGTCCTTACGGCGAGGGGGCGGGGTACATATCCGTTGCTGCGGGTGTGGCGACTAGCGCGTTTACGCGCTTTTCGTAGGAGCCGGCTTGCCGGCGAAGAGGCCCGTGAGCCATGCAGCGCCTGGGCGGGCGCCTTCGCTGGCAAGCCAGCTCCTACATGGGGGCGGTACAGGGATCAATGCCGGTCCAGCCCAAAATAACCAAAGGGTTCCTGCTCCGGTTTCCGTCGCCTCGTTCCGGGCTCCTGAAGTGGGAGTGAGAGCAAGTGCAAAGCCCTCAAACGCCCTGCAAGACCCTCAACGCAGCTTGAGCCAAAAAGCCCGATCGGCTTTTCTGTTCCGGATGATGTTTCACATATTCATCAATTCGATTCAGCAAATAGCCCGGCAGCGTGATGTTGAGTTTTTCCGCCTTGCCCATGTAGCGAGTGATGTCGATATCAATCACGGCCCAAGTGCAGCCTTGATACTGGGGATTGGCGGCGTGGAGGGTCACTGTGCGCGCGGTGGGAATGGCTGCTCCTTCTTCGGCCAGTAATTCCAGGTGGCCTTCGATGGCTTCGCGGGCCATGGCCATGGCATCGTCGAGGTCGTCACCGGCGGAGAAGCAGCCAGGAATATCGGGTACTTCCACACCCCAGGCGTGTTGGTCGTCACCGGGGAGAATGGCAATGGGATAGAGCATGGACTGATCCTCCTTCGGACCTGGGAGCGTCGAGCCTGGGTGATTAGAGCCGGGCTTGTTTCAATATGCTGCTTACTGTTTTGGCCAGTAGATCTTTTTTGGGATGGGGAATGGTTACCAGGCCTGGCTTGGTTGGGTGTTTGAAGTGGTGGTGACTGCCCTTGACCCTGACCAGATACCAACCATCTGCTTCGATCTGGGCGATGAGTTGCCTGCTGTTCACATCGCTTTCAACTCCCTGTCGTGGTGGTGGGTATAATAACTACTTTTTGCCGCTCAACACTATCAGCAACGGTTGGCGACGCATAGGGCGAGGCGGCAAACCTCAAGCTTTTAGCTTGCCGCTTGCCGCTACAAACTTGACGCTGACTCTCCCCCACCCAACGCCACCACCAACCCCACACTGGCCTGCAACTCCCTTGTCTGCACCGCCTGCAACCCCCGCTGGGCCTGCAAGGCTGCGGTCTGCGCCGTCACCACATCCAGATAACTCACTGCTCCGGCCTGATAGCTGTTCATGGCCAAGGTCTGGGTATGCAGCGCCGCATTCACCGCCGCCTGCTGATCCAACGCCTCCTGGTGCAAATCCCGCAGTTGCCCCAGGTTATCCTCCACCTCGCGCACCGCCCGCAGCACTTGCCCACGGTAATGGGCGGCGGCCTCTTCGAACTCGGCGTGGGCCTGGCGCTCATTGGCGCTCAGCCGGCCGCCGTCAAAAATCGGCAGGTTCACCAACGGCCCCAGGGCCCAATAACGATTGCCCGCGGCCAGCAGGTTGCCCACGCCCTGGGTCTGGCCACCGAGCATGCCGGTCAGGCTGAAATCCGGGTACCAGGCGGCGCGGGCGATGCCGATGCCGGCATTGGCGGCGTACACCCGGCGTTCGGCGGCGGCAATGTCCGGCCTGCGTTGGAGCAGGGTGCTGGGCAGTTGCTGGGGAATGCCCGGCAGGCTCAGCAGTTGCGTCGAGGGCGCCAGGTGGAACTGGCTGGCCGGCTCCCCCACCAGTTCACCGATGGCGTGTTCGGTGAGGTTGCGCTGGGTCCGCACTTCGTCCAGTTCCGCTTCGGCGCTGGCCAGTTGGCTCTGGGCCCGGGTCAGGTCCAGTTCCGAGGCGATCTGCCCCTGGTAGCGGTCGCGGGTCAGTTGCAGGGCCTGGGCGTAATCCTCCAGGGAGTGGCTGAGGATGCGGCTCTGGGCGTCCAGGCCATTGAGTTGCACATACAGGCTCGCCAATTGTTTTTGCAGGCTCAGGCGCGCCGCTGCCAAGTCGTCACCGGAGGCTTGGGCCTGGGCGTCTCCGGCCGCTGCTTGATTGCGAATCCGCCCCCAGAGGTCGAGGTCCAAGCCCAGGGCAAAACCGGCGGTGTTGCTGTTGTATACCGAAGGCTGGGTGCTGCCGCGCAGCGGGCGGTTGTCCGACTGACGCTGGCGCAACGGTTGGGCGCTGGCGCTGATCTGCGGGAACAGCCCGGCCTGCAGCTGGCTGGCGTAGGCCTGGGCGCCGTCATAGTGAGCCAGGGCCGCGGTGAGGTCCGGGTTGGCCTGGAGCAGGCGCTGTTGCAGGTCGTTGAGACGCGGGTCCTGGTACAGCAGCCACCACTGTTCGGCAATGACCTGGGGCGTGGCGGCCGGGTGCCAGGGGCCGTCGGCGTTCTGTTCGCGATACTGCGCCGGCAGGTCGATGGGCGGCACCTGGTAGTGGGGCGCCAGGGAGCAGCCGTGCAGGGCCAGCAACAGCAGGGCGGCGAGGGGCTTAAGCCTTGGGCGCATGTTCGCCTCCCGCGTCCGCCAGTTGCACCAGGTCACCTTCGCGCAGGGCGTCCGGCGGGTTGTCGATGACCTGGTCGGTCGCTTGCAGGCCCTGGTCGATCACCAGCCGCTCGCCCAGGTCCAGGCCGATATGGATGCTGCGCAGGTGCACGTGGCGGGAACCGTCGATCACCGCCACCTGGGTGCCCTGGGCGCGGAAGATCAGGGCGCTGGCGGGGATGCTCACGCCGTGGGTGTCGGCAGGGATGGCCAGTGTGGCCTCGGCATAGTCGCCGGGCATCAGCGCGCCGTCCGGGTTGGCGGCGACGAACTGTGCCAGCAGGGTGCCGGAGCGTGGGTCGATGGCGGTGGAGTCGCCCAGCAGTTGCGCGCTGAAGTGCTGGCCAGGGTGCTCGGGCACGGTCAGCTGCGCTTGCAGACCAGGGTGGATCACGCTGGCGTAGTTCTGCGGAATCGGCACGTAGAGCCGCAGTTTGTGGGTGTCCGCCAGGTCGAACAGCTCCGGGTCGCTGTCGTTGTCGGCCTTGATCAACTGGCCGATATCGGTGTGGCGGGCGGTGATGGTGCCGGCGAACGGTGCACGAATGGTCTTGTAGTCCTCCAGCGCCGAGAGCCGCGCATAGTCGGCGGCGGCCGCCTCGGCATTGGCTTTGGCGGCGGCTGCGTTGGAGGTCTTTTCATCGGCTTCCTGGCGCGATACCGAGTGGCTGGCCAAGAGGTTCTGCCAGCGCTCGGCGGTGGTCTGGGCCAGCCGGGCATTGGCTTGCTGCTGGATCATCCGCGCCCGGGCCTGGGCCACTTGCTGGTCCAGGTCGGGGCTGTCGATATGGGCCAGTACCTGCCCGGCGGCCACGTGGGTGCCTATGTCCTGGGTCCAGTCCTTGAGGTAGCCGCTGACCCGGGCATGGATCGGCGCCTTGCTCCAGGCTTCCAGGTGCGCCGGCAGGCGCAGGGTGTCGCCCAGCACATTGGGTTGCGGCTGGAGCACCAGCACCTGCGGCACGGCAGCGGTTTCGGTCCAGGCAACGACGGCCCGTTCATGCCGGGTGCGCGCGGCCAGGCCGCTGGCCACCAGCAGCGCGGCCAGGCTCAGGCCGCCGATGCCCAGCAGCATCAGGCGTTTGCGCGAAGGGGTGTGATCAGGCGACATGGGTGTTTTCTCCAGCAACAGCGGATTGGGGACGGCGGCCGTGGACCAGGCTGAAGACCACGGGGACAAAAATCAGGGTGGCCACGGTGGCGAGGATCAGCCCGCCGATCACCGCGCGGCCCAGTGGGGCGTTCTGTTCCTCGGACAGGGCCAGGGGCAGCATGCCGATGATCATCGCCAGGGCGGTCATGCACACCGGGCGAAAGCGCGTGTAGCCGGCTTCCAGCGCGGCCTTGAGGGCATCGCCGTGTTCCGTCAGGCGCTCGCGGCAAAAACTCACCACCAGGATCGAGTTGGCGGTGGCCACCCCCATGCACAGGATGGCCCCGGTCAGCGCCGGCACCGACAGCGAGGTGCCACTCAAGAACAGCATCCAGACGATCCCGGCCAGGGCTGCCGGCAGCGCGGTGATGATCACGAACGGATCGACCCAGGACTGGAAGTTGACCACGATCAGCAGGTAGATCAGCACCACCGCCCCCAGCAGGCCCAGGCTCAGGCCGCTGAAGGCTTCGTGCAGGGCGTCGATCTGCCCGTGCAGGCTGACCGTGGCGCCCTTGGGTCGCAGGGCCGCAGCGTCGCCCAGGACCTTTTGCATGTCGTGGGCCACGGCGCCCAGGTCGCGGCCCTGGACGTTGGCGTACAGGTCCAGTGTGGGCTGGATGTTGTAGTGGCTGACCACCGCCGGGCTCTCGCCCCGGGAGATGTCCGCCAGGCCGCCGAGGATCTGCGACTGGCCGTTACTGCCGGTCACCGGCAGCGCCTCCAGGGCCGGCAGGCTGTCCAGGCGGTATTGCGGGGTGGCGGCGACGATGGAATAGGACACGCCGTTCTTCGGGTTGAGCCAGAAGGTCGGCGCCACCTGGGAGCTGCCGGCCAGCGACGCCACCATGCTGTTGGTCACGTCGCGCTCGGTGATGCCCAGGCCATTGGCCCGCAGGCGATCGACCTTGACCTGCAAGGACGGGTAGCCGGTTGACTGCTGGATGCGCAGATCGGCGATGCCCGGCACATGCTGCAGGCGCCGCTGCAGTTGCAGGGCGTAGGCGCGGTTGGCCGCGGCGTCGGGCCCGGAGATTTTCACGTCCAGGGGGGCCGGGGCGCCGAAGTTGAGG
>NZ_MOAK01000038.1:39082-39832 GCF_003732485.1 Pseudomonas protegens | reverse complement strand
TCTGGCTGCTGATGTCTGCCGGCAGGAAGGCGAACTGGCTGCCGGGGAAGCTTTCCGGCAAGGCTTCACGCAGTTGTTTCACATAGTCGGCGCTGGGGGCGTGGCCGGGTTTGAGGGTGACCTGGATATCACCGTCCTGGGGGCCAATGGTGCCGCTGTTGCTGTAGGCCATGTCGATGCCGCTCAAGGGGATGCCGATGTTGTCGATGATGCTGTCCAGTTGCTCGGCCGGAATCACTTCGCGAATCCGCGCTTCGATGCGGTCGAAGGCCGCCGCGCTTTCCTCGATCCGTGTGCCCAGGGGCAGGCGCACGTGCAGGGCCAGAGCGCCGGCGTCGGTGGCGGGGAAGAAGTCCTGGCCCAGGCTTGGCAACAGGGCGAAGGAGGCCAGAACGCAGATCAAGAAGCCGAGGATGAAGGTCTTGCGTCGGCCCAAGGCCAGGTGCAGCAGGCCGTGGTAGGTGTCGCGCACAGTGGAGAAACGCGCCTCAAAACCCTGCTGAAAGGCCAATAGCCCGCGCACCAGGGCATTGCGCGGCTTGGCGTGCTGCTCGCCCTCGTGATGGTTGATGAAGGCATCTTCCGGGTGATGCCCCGGGCCTGCTTCCGGCGTATGGGGCTTGAGCAGGTACATGGCCAGTGTGGGCACCAGGGTCCGCGAGAGGATGAACGAGCTGGCCATGGCGAAGATCACCGCCAGGGCCATGGGCCGGAACAGGTAGCCGGCGATGCCCTGCAACAGGAACATCG
>NZ_MOAK01000038.1:38159-39031 GCF_003732485.1 Pseudomonas protegens | reverse complement strand
GCTTGGCGCCGTCAAGGATGGCCACCTTCACCGCCTTGCCCTGTTCCAGGTGCCAGTTGATGTTCTCGATGGTCACGGTGGCATCGTCCACCAGGATCCCCACCGCCAGGGCCAGGCCGCCCAGGGTCATCACATTCAGGGTCTGGCCGCTGAGCGCCAGCAGGGCAATGGCCGAGAGCACCGCCAGGGGAATCGAGGCGGCGATGATCAGTGTGGAGCGCCAGCTGCCGAGGAACAGCAGGATCATCGCGCTGGTCAGCAGGGCGGCGATGATGCCTTCCTGGGCCACGCTGCCCACCGACTGCTTGACGAACACCGAGGCGTCCCCCAGCAGTGAGGTCTTCAGCGCTGGCGGCAGGGTTTCGTTGATGCGCGGCAGCATCTGGCGGATGCCGTCGACGATCGACAGGGTAGAGATATTGCCGTTCTTCAGGGCCGGCATCAGCACCGCGCGGCGTCCGTCGACCCGCACGATGTTGGTCTGCGGCGGCGAGCCGTCGCGCACGTGGGCCACCTGGCCGATGGTGATCAGCGCGCCGTCCACGGTCTTGATCGGCAGGTCGTTGAGCTCCTCGATGGCGGTCGGGCTGTTGTTCAGCAGCACCGTGTATTCATCGCTGCCCAGCTTGGCGGTGCCCACCGGGATGATCTGGTTCTGCGCCGCCAGGGCATTGCCCACGTCTTGCGCCGACAGGCCCTTGGCGGCCAGGGCTTGCGGGTCCAGGTCGAGGGTGATCTGGCGCTGCTTGCCGCCCATGGGGGTGGGCATGGCCAGGCCGGGCAGGGCGCTCAGGGGCAGGCGGATGTTGTTCTGCACCAGGTCGCGGATCTTCGCCTCCGACAGGGTCGGGCTGGAAAACGCCATCTGCAGG
>NZ_MOAK01000038.1:34750-38091 GCF_003732485.1 Pseudomonas protegens | reverse complement strand
CTGCTTGAGCACGGTTTGTGACACCGCGGTCACCTGGGCGTTGGCGGTGCGGATATCGACCCCGGGCTGGAAGAAGATCTTGACGATGCCCATGCCCGGCAGCGACTGCGACTCGATGTGCTCGATGTCGTTGACCGTGGTGCTCAGGGAGCGCTCATAGGTGTAGATCACCCGCCCGGCCATGGCATCCGGCGACAGGCCGTTGTATTGCCAGACCACCGCCACCACCGGGATGCCGATATCCGGGAACACGTCGGTGGGGGTACGCAGGGCCGCCAGGGGCCCGATGATGCAGATGAATATCGCCAGCACGATGAACGTGTAGGGCTTGAGCAGTGCGGTCTTAACCAGCCCGAGCATGCCGAAAACCTCCGAGGGAGTGGGGTTGCAAACCTCGGCAGCCTGCAGCGACCCACCTAACACGCGGCTTTCAGCCAAGTGAAGGAAGTTTTAGGTAAGGCCTGTATTTCCTTTCATGTGGATTCATTTGTTCTTGCGCCGGGGCCTCGACACGCTTGATGGGCATCGACGCAGCCGATTGTCCTGGGCTTGCGTCGCACTCATTTCTGTTATTGGCGAGGTACGTTTTCATGAGACTCAAACCGCTGTTGCTGATTCCCGCCCTGGGTCTTGCCTGCTTGCTCAGCGCCTGCGCTGGGCCGATGCCCCAGCCCGACCCCAGTGAAGCCTGGATTGGCCTGCAGGAAGAGGCGCCCAACGACCTGATGGCCGAACGGGTGGACGGGAATAAGGTCGACGATGGGCGTTACTTTGAGGTCAAGCCCGGCGCTCATCGCCTGGACGTGACCTTGTTTGAAGAGAGCGTCGGCGACTCCAATCAGCAAGACTGCAATGGCCATATCAGCTACAGCGGCTTCAAGGCCGGTGAGCATTACACACTGGTGGAGTCGAGCCTGGGGACCGAGGTGTCGGTTCGCTTGTATGACGCCAAAGGCAAGCAGGTGGCCAGCACCCATGGCTTTGCGTGCATGCCGGGCTGACGGGGCTGTTTGCGTCACTGAAACAAGGACGTTTCGCTCAAGCTAAAGAGACGGGGCCGACTATAGCGACACGGTGAGCCGGGTGATGATGGAGGCCTTAATCCAGGCAACCGGGCGTTCGTCATGAAGCAGGAGGCTGAAGCGGCCGTCACCTCCACCGAGGTGGCATTCAACGAAGTGGTGCTAATGATCACCGCCGCACGGCAGCGGGCGGTGCGGGCGGTGAACACTGAATTGGTGGAACTGTACTGGCAGATCGGCGCCTATATCAGCCGCAAGATCGAGGCGTCGGAATGGGGCGATGGCGTGGTCCGGCAATTGGCGGATTATCTGGCGCGGCAGCAGCCGGGGCTACGGGGGTTTACCCGGCGTAACCTGTTCCGCATGCGTCAATTCTATGAGGTTTATCGAGGGCAGGAGAAAGTGTCAGCAGTGCTGACACAATTACCCTGGACCCAGAACCTGATCATTCTTGCGCAAGGTAAATGCGCTCAAGAGCGCGAGTTTTATCTGCGCATGGCCATCCAGGAGCAGTGGTCGACCCGAGAACTGGAACGACAGATCAAGTCCGCCTTGTTCGAACGCACGCTGACCCGACCGGCAAGCGCCTCGGCCACCTTGAGACAGGCCCGTCCCGAGGTCCTGCAGGTCTTCAAGGATGCCTACATGGTGGAGTTTCTCGGCCTGGCCCAGGGGCATGACGAAGCCGACCTGCATCAGGGGCTGGTGCGCCAACTCAAGGATTTCCTGATCGAGATGGGGCGCGACTTCTGCTTTGTCGCTTCAGGCTATCCGCTGCAGGTCGGCGGGCGCGATTTCGCCCTGGACCTGCTGCTGTTCCATCGCGGGTTGAATTGCCTGGTGGCCGTTGAGCTCAAGGTCGGGCGCTTCGAGCCGGAGTACCTGGGCAAGCTGAACTTCTACCTGGAGGCCCTGGATCGCCAGGTGCGCAAGCCCCACGAGAGTCCGGCCCTGGGTGTTCTGCTCTGTGCCAGCAAGCATGACGAGGTGGTGGAATATGCCCTCAACCGTTCACTGTCACCGGCGCTGATCGCCGAGTACCGGACCCAACTGCCGGACAAGCAACTGCTGCAGGCCAAGTTGCAGGAGTTCTATGCCCTGGACACGCAAGCGCGGTGAGCTGGCGGCAATCTTGTACGGGCGCTCCTGAGTGCTCTGGTGAATCGGATGAACACCGAGGACCGCACCCCAGCCGTTGCGTCTGCCCCTTGCTCAGTCAGGTTCACTGCCGAACCAGTCCGCCAGGCGTGCGCTGGCTTGCTCCTTGACCTCGGCGTTGATATGCGCAGCCACGGCCAGCACTGAACTGGTCAGCAGTCCAAGGTCATCCACGTACCCGGCCCCGGGGATCAGGTCCGGGATGATGTCCACTGGCAGTATGAAGTAACCCAGGGCGGCGTAGATGGTGGCCTTGGCCCAGATCGGGGTTTGCGGCCGTTGCGCGGCGTAGTAGAGCCACAGGGCTTTTTGGATCAGGGTCCGGCCAATTCGCGAGGCGTAGCGGCCGATCTTGCGCCAGAGGCACTGTTCAAGGGATTGGTCTGTCGACATGGCGCACTCCTGGTGGATACAGGTCCAGGCCATGGTCGGCGCCCGCGCCCCTGACCGGCAGAGGCCAATATTTCCCCGGTCGTTCTCCTCGTAGGAGCCGGCTTGCTGGCGAAAGGGCCGGACCAGGCGCCGTGAATCTTGCGTCAGGTCAGCGGCGTCGGTGGGGACGCCTTCGCTGACAAGCCAGCTCCTACGGGTGGCGCGTACACGATGCTGTAGGAGCCGGCTTGCCGGCGAAAGGGGCTCAGTGGGGCAGCCAGCCCAGGGCACCGCCTGCCAGCAGCAGCGCTGCCAGCATGCCGGTGACGGCGAACAGTTGTTGCAGGCGCGG
Organism: Pseudomonas protegens; assembly: GCF_003732485.1. GTDB lineage: Bacteria > Pseudomonadota > Gammaproteobacteria > Pseudomonadales > Pseudomonadaceae > Aquipseudomonas > Aquipseudomonas protegens_B. Next base: position 35,187 of record NZ_MOAK01000038.1, on the reverse strand, counting down.
GCCGGCCAGATGGCTGGCCACTTGTCGTCCCAGTACCAGTCCCACCACCGCGCCCAAGGCAAAGGGCGCACCCACGGTCCAGTGCATCACGCCGCTGAGGCTGGCGGTCACCACGCTGCCCAGGGACACCAGGGCAATCACCGCCAAGGAGGTGGCGACGATGCTCTTGCTGTCCAGGTTGGTGTAGCGGCTCAGGGCCGGGATGATCACGAAGCCGCCGCCAACCCCGAGCAACCCCGAAAGCAGCCCCGAGAGCAGGCCGGTGAAGGTCAGTGCCCGGGCGCAGGGCAGGGTCCAGCGCAAACGGCCCTGGGCCGGGTTGAGCACGCAGGGCAGGAAGGCCGGACGCGGTGCCGGCTGGCCCTGTTGCAGTTCCAGGCTGGCCTTGCGCAGGATGCGCCCGCAGGCGTACAGCAGCACCAGGGAGAACAGCAGCG
>NZ_MOAK01000038.1:17824-34725 GCF_003732485.1 Pseudomonas protegens | reverse complement strand
GCGGCAGGTTGGGCAGGCGGTGGGCCAGCCACAGGCCCAGCGGCGCCATGAGGATGCCGATGCCGGCCACGAACCCCGCCGCGCGGTAGCGCACGATGCCCTGGCGCAAGCCCAGGACTGCGCCGACGCTGGCGGCCAGGCCGACCGCCAGCAGGCCGATAGGAGCAGCTTCGACCATGCTCAGGCCCAGGCCGAACACCAGCAGCGGCACGGCGAGGATGCCGCCGCCGGCGCCGGTCAGGGCCAGGATCGCGCCGATCAGCGTGCCCAGCCCGGCACCCAGCAGACTGTGTTCATTCATGTCTTCGAGGTGTCCGTGGCCAGGGTTGGTTGTGCCAGCCATTCATGGCCCTTGAGCATGCCGCGCCAGTACAGCGGCGGCAGTATCCGTTCCTTCAGCCACCAGGCGCGACGGGTCGGCTGGCGGCCGTCCAGCAGCCAGCGCGGGAAGCTCGGCGCCAGCTTGCCGCCGTAGGTGAATTCGGCGAGGACGATCTTGCCCCGTTCCACGGTCAGCGGGCAGGAGCCGTAGCCGTCGTACTGGGCCAGCCGGGTCAGGCGCTTGAGGGCCACCAGCACGTTGTTGGCCACCACCGGCGCTTGCTTGCGCGCCGCCGCGGCGGTCTTGGCATTGCTGGTGTTGGTGGCGTCCCCCAGGCCGTGGACATTGACGAAACGCTTGTGGCGCAGGCTATGGGGATCGACATCGACCCAGCCGGCAGCGTCGGCCAGGGGGCTTGCGCGGATAAAGTCCGGGGCGCATTGCGGCGGCACCACGTGCAGCAGGTCGAAGGGCCGCTCCAGGGTTTCCCGGCTGCCGTCGGCCAGGGTGCGGACGAAGGTCGCGCGCTTGGCCGGGCCGTTCACCGCCACCAGGTTGTGGCCGAAATCCAGCTCGATGCCGTACTTCTTCACGTATTCCATCAGCGCCGGCACGTAGTCGGCGACGCCGAACAGCACGCCGCCGGCATTCAGGAAGCGCGGCTTGATCTGCCCCAGGCGGCCGTGGCGCAGCCAGTGGTCGCAGGACAGGTACATGGCCTTCTGTGGTGCCCCGGCGCATTTGATCGGCATCGGTGGCTGGCTGAACAGCGCCTCGCCCTGTTGCAGTTGCTGCACCTGTTGCCAGGTGTAGGGCGCCAGGTCATAGCGGTAGTTGGAGGTCACGCCGTGGTTGCCCAGGGCCTGGGGCAGGCCGTCGATGGCGGCCCAGTCGAGCTTGAGCCCGGGACAGACCACCAGTTGGTCATAGGCCAGCACGCGGCCGTCATCCAGCACCAGGGCATTGTTGTCCGGTTCAAACAGGCTGACGGCGTGCTGCAGCCACTTGACGCCCTTGGGGATCAGCGCGGCCATGCTGCGTTCGGTGGACTGGGCGCTGAACACCCCGGCGCCCACCAGGGTCCAGCCGGGCTGGTAGTAGTGGCTGCTGGCGGGGTCGATGATTGCCACGTCCAGGTGTGGGTCGCGGGACATGAGGCTGGCAGCAACGGCGATGCCGGCGGCACCGCCGCCGACGATCAGCACCTGGTGGCTGCCGTCGACGGCGCGCAGGGCCGGGTTGATGGGACGCATGGCAAGGTCTCCGTGTGGAGTAGTCGTTATAGGGTATTGAGGGGAATCTTCAGGTAGCTCACGCCGTTGTCCTCGGGCTCGGGGAAGTGCCCGCTGCGCATGTTGACCTGCACCGAAGGCAGGATCAGCACCGGCATGTCCAGGGTCGCGTCGCGGGCTTCGCGCATGGTCACGAAACTGTCTTCGTCGACGCCCTGGTGAATGTGGATGTTGTTGGCGCGCTGCTCGGCGACGGTGGTCATGTACTGCAGTTCGCGGCCGTTGGGCAGGTAGTCGTGGCACATGAACAGCCGGGTTTGCGGGGGCAGGGCGAGGATCTTGCCGATGGAGCGGTACAGGGTCCGCGCGTCGGCCCCGGGGAAGTCGCAGCGGGCGGTGCCGTAGTCGGGCATGAACAGGGTGTCGCCGACAAAGGCCAGGGTTTCGTCGCCGACCTGTACCAGGTAGGTCATGCAGGCCGGGGTATGCCCCGGGGTGTGCATGGCCCGCGCGGTGAGGCCGCCGATGGCGAATTCGGCGCCGTCTTCGAGCAGCACGTCGAACTGGCTGCCGTCCCGGGCAAAGGCCGGGGCTTCGTTGAACAGCGCGCCGAAGGTCTTCTGCACCCGGGTGATCTGGTTGCCGATGGCCACCTGGGCCCCGAGCTGCGCCTTGAGGTAGGCGGCGGCCGACAGGTGGTCGGCGTGCACATGGGTTTCCAGGATCCAGTCGACCCGGGCGTCCAGCTCTTTCACCCGGGCGATCAGGCGGTCGGCGGACTCGGTGTGGGTGCGGCCGGATTTCGGGTCGTAGTCCAGCACGCTGTCGATCAATGCGCAGTGGCGGCTGGCCAGGTCCATCACCAGGTAGCTGATGGTCCAGGTATGGCTGTCGAAAAAGGCTTCTACACGCAGCGTGTCGCTGATGATCATGGGGCACTCCAGGCAATGAAGGTGAGGGCAGTCTGCGCTGACGCTCGTTTCTTGAAGTGTCAATAAGCATGCCAACCCGAAACGGCGTCGTATGGCGCCTGTTCATTGGTTTAGACGGTTTTTCCTCCCCCTGGTGATGCATTATCGCCAGGACTGTCACCCGGGCTTGGCAGTTGTTTGGCAGTTGCTGGCAGAAAATGGCAGTGACGGCGCCCATGCTTTAAGCTGCCGCCTCTGCCCCGGAGTTGCCCATGTCCCTGATTGCCACCGACCTAGTCCCGCCGCCGATGTCCGCCCTGGTGTCCTACCTCGAACACGACCCGCAGCCCACCATAGTGCTGGACACCGACTACAACATCATCGCCGCCAACACTGCCTACCAGCGCCAGTTCGGCGTGGCCGGCAAGCCCCACGTGGGCGCCAAGTGCTACCGGGTCTCCCATCAGTTCGCCGTGCCCTGCGACCAGGCTGGCGAGCATTGCCCAATGCGCAAGGCCCATGACAGCCGTGTGCCGGAACGCATGCTGCATATCCACCACACGCCCCGGGGGCCGGAGCATGTGGACGTGGAGCTGCGGCCGATCATTGGCGAACACGGCACGGTGGTGGCCTATGTCGAGCGCCTGAGTTCGGTGGCCGTGGCCTCGGTACAGCCCCAGCAGAAGGGCCTGGTGGGGCGCTCGCCGGCCTTCAACGAAGCCTTGAGCGCCTTGCAGCGGGCGGCACCGGCACCGATCCCGGTATTGCTCCAGGGTGAATCCGGCACCGGCAAGGAGCTGTTCGCCCGCGCCCTGCACGACGGCAGCCCCCGGGCCAGCGGGCCGCTGGTGGTGGTGGACTGCACCGGGCTTACCGAAAGCCTGCTGGAAAGCGAATTGTTCGGTTATGAAAAGGGCGCCTTCACCGGTGCCCTGCAGCGCAAGATCGGCCTGGCCGAAGCCGCCCATGGCGGCACCCTGTTTCTCGACGAGATCGGCGAAGTGCCCCTGGCCATGCAGGTCAAACTGCTGCGCCTGATCGAGTCCGGCAGCTTTCGCCCGGTGGGCAGCCTGCGCACCGTGCACTCGGATTTCCGTCTGGTGGCGGCGACCCACAAGCCGCTCAAGGAAATGGTCGCCGCCGGCAGCTTCCGCCAGGACCTGTACTACCGCATCAGCGCCTTCCCGATCCGCCTGCCGGCCTTGCGCGAACGCAGCGACGACCTGCCACTGCTGATCGACAGCCTGCTGCGCCGGCTTGACCCCGGGGTAGTGCCGCGGGTCGATCCCCAGGCCCTGGCCCAACTGAGCCTGTACACCTACCCGGGCAATATCCGCGAGCTGCGCAACATCCTCGAACGGGCGCGGCTGTTCAGCGACGACGGGGTGATCCGCCTGGCGGACCTGCCGCCGGAGCTGCGCAGCACGCCGGCAGCAGCGCCGCCGGGCCGCCGCCGCGGCAGCAAGGACCTGGAGCAACTGGCCCATGCCCTGGAGGTGTTCGAGGGTTCGCGCAGTGAGCTGGCCAGGGCCCTGGGCCTGAGCGAGCGGACCCTGTACCGGCGGCTCAAGGCCCTGGGTCTCTGAGTGCCGGTGCTGATCAGGGGGTGGCGGTTTCGAGGAACTTGCTTTGCAGCCGCGAGCGAAATGCGGCATCGACCCCCAGCCCCTCGCGCAGGTAGTTCTCCACCGAGCCGTAGTCTTCGCGCATGGCCATGAACGCCGCTTGCAGGTAGCGCGCCTCGACGCCTAGCAAGGGCTGTAGCAGGGCAGGATCGGTACGGCCTTTTGACGCGAGCCTGACTTGTTCGGCGATCCGGCGGTTTTTTTCCCCGAGGTAGCGGTTGGACGCCAGATAGTCCTCCATCACCGTAGCTTCCGGCACCCCCAAGGCCAGCAACACCATGGCCGAAGCGAAGCCGGTGCGATCCTTGCCCGCGGTGCAGTGGTAGAGAACCGGGGTGCCCTGGTCATCGAGCAGGCCATGCAGCCAGGCTCGGAAGAGCGGGCTCTGCTCGCGGACGAATTGGATGTTGGCCCGAACCAGCACATCGTCCAGGTGCAGCTCGGCGGTGGCGCCACTGTTGATGCGCCGAGTCAGCTCGCGGATGTCGATGTTGCCGGCACTGATCGGCATCTCGATCCGCCGCTCCATCAGCGCAGGCGGCAGGCGGTCGGGGGCGTCGGCGATTTCCTCGCGGCTGCGCAGGTCCACCACACGCTGCAGTTGCAGGCCTTGCAGCCTGTGTTGATCTTCGGCACTGAGTGTGTCCAGGGCTCCACCGCGATACAGCAGGCCCCACTTCACGCTACGTCCGTCGGCCGTGCGGTAGCCACCCAGGTCGCGCAGGTTGGGTGCGCTTGCCAGGTCCAGGGCGCGCAGCGCCCGGTGTTCGCTGGCGGGCAGGTCTTGCGGGGGCGCTGGCTGCTCGGCAGGGGCCGCATTGGCGGTGGCGATGGTGCACAGCAGGGCGGCCCCGAGGGCCAGGTCGAATCGGCTCATGTTGTGCTCTCCGTGAGTCTTCATTTGGCGCGCTTGCGCACGGCGGCGGGGGTGAAATCACTGGCATCGTGGGCCAGGTCCGTCAGGCGGATCGGGCCGTGCTCATTGGTCAGGCGATCCACCAGATAGGCCCCGGAAATCAGGTCGTGATACACCGATGGGCCAGCCTGATAGCTCTGGGTGTCATAGGCGTAGAAGGTGGTCTGCAGGTTGGTGCGCCAGAGGAGGTTGCGGGCGTCATAGCTGTCGGCCATGACCGCGCCCCAGGTGTCTTCGTCGATGTAGAAGCGGCGTTTGGCATACACATGACGGTTGCCGGGCTTGAGGCTGGCCTCCAGTACCCATACCCGGTGCAATTCGTAGCGCAATGCCTCGGGGTTGGGGTGGCCAATGGTTTCGGTGAGCTTGGCCAGGGTGGTCGCGGGGTCGCTGATTGCATAGTTGTGATAGGGGATGAACAGCTCGCGCTTGCCGATGATCGTCCACTGGTAGCGGTCGGTGCCGCCATTGAACATGCGACTGTCATCGTTGACCCGCAGGCCGCCGCTGGCGCCACTGGAAGGGTTGTCGTAGCCGACGTTGGGCGCGCGTCGCACCCGTCGGCTACCCGGGTCGTATTGCCAGCTCTGCTGGGCGTTGGCCACCGGATCGACGAAGCCGTGGCCGAAGGTGATCTTGCCCAGCTCCCGGGCCGGTTCCAGGGTCCGGTACATGAAGTGGCTGTTGATGGCGTCGCGGTCGTCTTGCCGGGGGCTGTCCGGGTTGGTCCAGATATTGAGCGTCTGGTGATGCTGGACCTGACGTGCCTGCTTGCCGTTGGCCAGGGTGACGATCAGGCTGTAGACGCCTTCCTCGCCGGGCCCCCGCCCCTGTAGGGCGTGGTTCCAGATCAGTTCGTTGCCGTTTTTCGGGATCGGGAACGGCGACGCGCCCCAGGCCCCGGTGACGCCGTTGCCATCCTCGGTGAGTCGAGCGGTGCGCCCGTTTTCACGGATTTGCTCTTCGATTTTCGCACTCGGGCGCATGTCGCGATGACTGGGATAGATGTCCATCCAGTAGCTGCGTGGATAGCGCTTGAACAGGGCGATCTGGCCGTCACTGAGGCGGTTCTGGTACTGCTCCAGGTTCTGCGCGGTAATCCTGAACAACGGGCGCTCTTTGGCGTACGGGTCGGGGTACAGCGAGCCGCTGCCGGCGAACTGCACATGGGGCGGAGTGCCGCGCCACTGGCCGGACCAGCCTGGAATGCTGCCGTCGGCGTTACCGGCACGCTCCGCACCGACGGGCGTGAGATCTTGATCGAGGCGAGCCAGCTCGGCCTCGCTGAGCGCGGCCTGGGCCAGGGGGCACAGGCCAAGCAGGCCGGCGAGCACAAAGGCAGGGAATTGCGTTTGGCAGGACATGGAATGTTCTCCGGTTGTCTGGGCGAGGGTCAGAAGCTGTACTTGGCGTTCAGGGCGATGTGGTCGCGATCGCTCTGGTTGTTGTACCGGGGGCTGCCCAGGTAGGCGTTGTAGACGGCCTCCAGGGAGAGGTTCCCGAGGTACTCCAGGGTGCCGCCCAGGGACAGCCGATTCCTGCCCTGGTTGTAGCTGCCCAGAGAGGAATTGCCGTTCACCCCCTGGTTGAAGGACAGCGGGATGGTCAGGTCCCAGCCGGGCATGATCTCGATGTAGCGCGAACTGGCGCGCAAGGTGTAACCCCAGGCCGAACGGTCGTTCCAGAGCTTGTCACTGGGGTTGCGCTGGGGCAGGTAGGCACTGTCGTTGCTCAGGACGCGGTTGTAGCCGACCTCGCCATTGAGGGTGAAATTGTCGGAAAAGGGCGTCTGGCCGAAGCCGTGGGTCATCGACAGCAGTACCTGGCCGGTCCTGCCGCGGGCAGTGTGGCGGACGCCGCCGAGGTCGATCGCCAGGGGCAGGCGATCCTGGATGCTGATCTCGCCGTTGATGTTGGTGTCGACCACGACCGTGGCGAAGCTTGCGCCATACAGTTCGATGCCTTCGAAGTAGCGCGCCTGGTAGCTGCCGCGGCGGCTGAGGTTGTCCACCACCGGTGTCTTGCTGTGGTAGCGCAGGCGGTAGAGGCCGAACTCGGTGTTGTTCAGACTCTGGGCGACATAGCGCAGGGCCAGGCCGAACTGCCCGCTGTCGCGGGGTTCGTCATCTTTCAAGCGGACCAGTTGAGCGGTGGAGTTGCTGTAGCCGCCCCTGTCGAGGAGGTCGGTGGTGGAAAAGTAGCTGCCGACCGCGTTGAGTCGGCTCTTCTTCCACTCGTACTGGTAGTAGAACTGCAGGTCGAGCGCGTCGGTGAGGCTGTAGGAGGCGAACAGCTGGCCGGTCGGCAGGGTACGCTCCTTGATCTCGACCCCGGGCACGTTGGATTTGCTGGCGTCAAACGGGCTCATGGTCGAGGCAATGCCGTTGCCGTTGTAGACGCTCTCGCCCCAGTAGACCACCTGGCGCCCGAGGCGCAGGTTGAAGGGCCTGTCAGCGACCTGCCAACTGCCATACAGGTAGTTGTCGAGCATTTCCACGGCACCGCCGTGAGCGTCGCGGGTGGGCCTGGAAAACTGGTCGGGGCGCGAGCATTGCCCGGCGGCATAGCAGTTCGAGGTGCCGGTGTGGTTGTCATTGCGGCGCTGGTAGACGTTGTCGTAGTAGGCGCTGGCGCGCACGAACAGGCCGAAGTCACGGCGAAAGTTGAAGTCGGCGTCGCTGACCAGGCCCAGGCGATGGGTGATCAGGCTGCCCCGGTCGAAAGCGTTGTTGCCGTCGTTGCCGTTGGCATTGTTGCGCCCGCCAAGGGCCCGGGCCGGCTTTGCCGTGCGCCAGGCCATAGGAGACGACGTTGCTGTTCTGCACGTTGAGGTCGTCGCCGATTTCGAAGACCAGGGCGGCCAGCGGGGGACTGAACAGGAGCAAGGAACCGGGAACTGCGAGCAAGGCGGAGAGAGCGTAAGGCGTTGTTGTTTTTTTCATTGCTGCCTCTGAATGTCTGTTTTTGCGTCGAGGTACCGTAGGGTTGTGGAGGGGGGGAAGGGACTATCGGAAATGCAGCGGGGGCTGGACATCGTCTATTCGGACTAGTCGCTTTGTTGCGGGCGCCGCACGTTCAGGCCGCTGGGAGGGCTGAACGCGCAGGGTTCTGGAGGGAGGGGGTGACGGAGCAGGCGCTGCCCCTGGACGGGATCTTGAGCCTCAGGCCGGGCGTTCGCCGGTGCGCGGCAGGTCGCAGGCCATCACCCACATGCCGATCTGTTCCAGGTCGGTGCTGAACGGCACCTCGTCGACCTGCCGCAGGCCGGCGCTTTCATAGAAACGCCGGGCGCCGCTGTTGCTCTTGAGCACGTCCAGCCACAGGCAGGGCTCACCGGCAGCGCTGGCCCGTTGCAGCACATGCTCCAGCAACCGGCGGCCATAGCCCTTGCCGGCCTCGGACTTGAGCAGATAGATCTTCTGCAGTTCGGCACCGCGCCGGGCTCCATCGGGCAGTGGCCGGTTCCAGTTGAGCTTGGCAAAACCGATGGGTTGCTGCTGCGGGTCCAGGGCCAGCAGCCACAGGTGCAGGTGCTTGTCGGCCAGGGACTGTTCCAGGGGGGCGGGGGCGAAGTCCTGGGCCAGGAACTGCTGCATGCCTTCGGTGCTCCAGATCGCGGCGAAGTGCTCGCGGTAGGTGGCGCAGCCAATGGCCTGGAGGGTGTCGATATCGCGGCTGTCGGCTTCACGGATGGTGATCATGCGTCATTCCTTGAGGGGCGGCTGGCCAGTGTCGCCGGACTGGCGGCTGGCCTGCAATCCGGACGGGGCAGCTTACTCCGTTGCCCAAAGGGGCTCCAGCGCTCGGGCCGGGGCACGATGGCGGCGCGCCGTGGTCGTAGTTGCAGCCCCTTTTTCCGGCGTGCGGGATGTTTGGCGCAGCGTCGGGTTCTTCCGGAGATGCCATGAGCCAGGCCGTACTTGCCACCGAAACCAACCGCCGCCAATTGCAGCAGATCATCTCCGGCCTGTCCGACGGGGTGATCCTGATCGAGACCGACAAGGCCCGGACCCTGCTCTGGGCCAATGAAGCGGCCCTGGCCATGCACGGCGTCAGCACGGTCGAGCAGTTGGGCGGCAATCTGCGCGAATATGCCCGGCGCTATGCCTTGCGCTACCGCAACAACCATCCACTGGGCCTGGACAGCTACCCCATCAACCGGGTGGCTGCCGGAGAAACCTTCAGCGACGTGGTGGTGGAGGTCCAGGCCGAGATCGATGGCGAACCCCGGCACTGGGTGCACCGGGTGCGCAGCATGATCCTCGAGGACCGCAATGGCGCGCCGGAGTCCCTGGTGCTGATCCTCAGTGACGCCACCGACTGGGCCAGCGCCGAGCAGCGCTTTGAGAAGACCTTCAACGCCAATCCGGCGCCGGCGGTGATCTGCCGCCTGGGGGATTTGCGCTACATCAAGGTCAACCAGGGCTTTCTGGAGATGACCGGCTATGCCCGGGACCAGGTGATCGGCCGTTCGGTGTACGAGCTGGACGTGCTGGAAGACGCCGAGCACAAGGAGCTGGCCGTTGAACGCCTGGGGCAGGGTGCGACCATTCCGCAGATGCAGGCCGAGCTGCGCCTGCCTGAGGGCGGCAGCAAGCTGGTGATCGTCGCCGGCCAGCCGCTGGACATCAACGACGAGGACTGCATGCTGTTTTCCTTCATGGATCTGGAGCCGCGGCGCAAGGCCGAGATCGCCTTGCGCCAGAGCGAGGAGCGTTTCGCCAAGTCGTTCCGCCTGACCCCGGTGCCGACCCTGGTGTGCAGCGCCGAACAGCAGATCGTCGATGTTAACGAAGCCTTTCTCGACACCTGCGGCTACAGCAGCGAAGAGTTGCTGGGCAAGACCGTGCAGGACATCGGTTTTATCGCCGAGCCCCAGGCGGCCGAGCAGTTGTTCGGCCGCCTGGAGAAGAGCGGCAACGTCATGGGCCTGGATCTCAAGGTGCGCAAGAAGGGCGCCGAGCAGGTGGACTGCGTGGCCTACGCCGATACGGTGCTGATCCAGGGCAGCCCCTGCTACCTGCTGGTGCTGATGGACATCAGCGAGCGCAAGCGCTCGGAGCTGGAGCTGGTGGGCGCCATCGAGGAGGTGATGCGCGATGCCTCCTGGTTCAGCCAGACCCTGATCGAAAAGCTCGCCAATGTGCGCAACACCCGCAACGCGCAAGCCCCGGGAGTAACCTCTGCCGACCTCACCACCCGCGAGCGCGAGGTCCTGGGGCTGATCTACCAGGGGCTGGCGGACAAGGAAATCGCCGCGCAACTGCAACTGGCCCCCAACACCGTGCGCAATCACGTGGCCACCCTGTATTCCAAGCTCGATGTGCACAGCCGCGGCGAGGCCATTGTCTGGGCCCGGGAGCGCGGGCTGTTTGCCGGCAGTGCCGGCTGACCCGGTGCAAATGCACCAGTACAACCAGTGCAAATGCGCCTTTTGCCCAGGGGCCGGCGTTTCTATGCTGTGATTCTGCGCAGGGCTCTGTATCGGGCCTCTGCCACTTATGAACCGCAGTAGAAGGAGCGCCAGCGTGGCTAGCGAACAGATCAAGGGCACAGTGGGCAAGGTCGCCGGCAAGGCCGAGGCCGTGGTAGGTGAGTGGCTGGACGATGAACAACTGCAAGCCCGCGGCATGGCCCGGGAAGCCGCCGGGCAATTGCAGGAAAAGTACGGCCAGGCCCTGGATCAGGGCGCGCGCTGGGTACGGGACAAACCGCTGTTGAGCGTGGCCCTGCTGGCCGGCGTCGGGTTGCTGGCAGGCCTGCTGCTGCGGCGCCGCTGAAATGCCGGCGGCATTCACCCTGGCGCAGTTGCGCGCCTGTATCGAGCAGCGCCTGGCGCCCCTGGCCTGCAGCTTCAGCAACGCCGGTGACGGCACCCTGACCCTGCGGGTGTTCGAGCCGGCCAGCGGCCGGGTCGACCTGGTGGTGACCGGGCTCAGCGCCCGGGCGCTGCAGAGCGAGGCCGATGTGCAGAAGATCATCGACGAACTGCTCTATGAGCTGGGCAGCAACTCCCTGGGCCAGCTCGATCTGGCGCCCTGACCCCGGCCTTGCATCGGGGCCGGTCGATGGCGACAGCCGACGGCCTGAACTATAAGCAAAGGGTCGACGGTCGGGTTCCCGGCCGTCATCGCCAGCCTTTTGCAGGTGCCCCGGCATGCCTTCAACCTTGTTGCCGCGCCGTATTTCCCTGATCACCTCGCTTTTCTGGACGGGCCCATGAACGCCCGGGCCCAGGGCTTGCCCCGGCGCCTGGAAAACATCGTGCTGGTGGCGGATCTGGCGGGCACTGCGGTGTTTGCCGTGGAGGGCGCGATCAGCGCCATGCGCGCCCAACTGGACCTGCTGGGGGTGATGGTGATCGCCTTTATGGCCAGCCTGGCTGGCGGGCACCGTCTGTTTCGCCCTGCGCATGCTCTCGGTGCGTTACGGCTGGCAACTGCCCAAAGCCCTGTAGCCACTGCCGCAGGCTGCGAACGGCTTGGGCGGCATTGCGCCGCAGAAGACACCGGGAGCGTGAGCGCGCGGAAGGTTCGGCGCAAGGTCGTCAAGCAAGGCCCTGCTGGCCTTTTCGCTGCTTCGCCAAGGTTCAGCAGCGGCTGCAGGGTCACAGGGTCGTGGAGGCCGGGATCAATTGTCGGCGATCAGGTTCGGCCGGCAATCCAGGCTCAGGCGCGCGCCGCCGCGTTCGCTGCTGCCCACTTCAAGCTTGAAACCGTGCAGGCTGACAATCGCCGCGACGATCGACAGGCCAAGGCCAAACCCGCCCTGGGCATTGGTTTCATCCACCCGGTAAAAGCGCCGGAACACCGCCGCGCGTTCCGCTGCGGGTATTCCGGGGCCTGAGTCGAGCACTTCCAGGCGCGGGCTGCCGTCGTCGTCGCTCCCCCGCAAAATCACTTCGCCCCCCGGTGGGGTGAACTTGATGGAGTTGCTCAGCAGATTGGCCAGGGCCTCGAACAACAGGGCGCGGTCACCGGTGAGGCTGGGCAGGCTCGCCGGTACATCCAGCACCAGGGTCAACTGGCCTTCCTCGGCCAGGGGCAGGTAGAAGTCATAGAGCTCCTGCAGCAGGGGCAGGGGGTCGAGCACCAGGAAGCCCGAGCGCCGCTGCTGGTCCTCCAGTTCGGAAATCCGCAGCAACCCGCGAAAGCGCGCCATCAGGGTGTCGGCCTCGGCCAGCAACTGGTCCATTTGCAGGGCCTGGGGCGAACCTTCCTCGGCCTGTTGCTGCAGGCGATAGAGCTGGGCCCGCAAGCGGGTCAGCGGGGTGCGCAGGTCGTGGGCGATGTTGTCGCACACGCCCTTGACCTCGTGCATCAGCCGTTCGATGCGTTCGAGCATGGCGTTGACGATGGCCGCCAGCATGTCCAGCTCGTCGCGCCGGTCCGACAGCGGCAGGCGTCGGGTCAGGTCGCCGGCGACTATGGCTTCGGCGCTGGCCTGGATCTGGCGGATGCGTCGCAAGGGCCGGCGGCGCAGCAGGTGCCAGCCGGCGGCGCCGGGAATGATGGTCAGGGAAATGCCCCAGAGCAGGGCGTGGAGAATGATCCGGGTCACCGCGAACAGCGAGCCGTTGTCGCGCACCAGCACCAGCCAGCGGCCATCCCGGGTGTGGGTGGCCACAGCGTCGCAGCTGTCGCGGGGCAGGCTCGGGTCGTCGGAGTCGATGCAGTTCTTCAGTTCGTGGATCTTGCCGTCCAGGGGCAGGTCGTCGGGTATCTGCCGGATCGGCCCGCTCAGGGGCCGGCGCTGTTCATCGAACAGGCCGTAGGCGTCGATGGCGCGCATGTCGAAGGTCATGCTGGTGGTCAGGGCTTCCACCAGCTGGTCGCCCTCGAAGCGCGCGAACAGGTGCTGGCGCTGCATCAGCGAGTGCTTGGCCAGGCTGTCCAGGTAGGTGGAGACCTCGTAGTACAGCACCCCCATGAGGATGCAGCTCCAGGCCACGAACAGCGTGCTGTAGAGCGCCAGCAGGCGGCTGCTGGAGGAACGCCAGCCTTTAGAGGGGTTCAGCAATGACATAACCCGAGCCTCGCACGGTGCGGATCAACGGGGTCATGCCGGGCGGGTCGATCTTCTTGCGCAGGCGGCCGATGTGCACGTCGATCAGATTGGTCCCGGGGTCGAAGTGATAGCCCCAGACCTCCTCGAAGATCATCATCCGCGAGAGGATCTGCCCGGTGTTGCGCATGAGGAATTCCAGCAGCTTGTATTCGGTGGGCAGCAGGCTCAGCAACTGGTCGGCGCGGGTTGCCTCGCGGCTGATCAGGTTCAGTTTCAGGTCCGCCACGCGCAGGCTGGTGTCGAAATCCTTGACCGTGTTCTTGCGCCGCAGCAGCACTTCGACCCGGGCCGCCATCTCGTCGGAGGCGAAGGGTTTGGTCAGGTAGTCGTCGCCACCGGCCCGCAGGCCGCGCACCCGTTCATCGACGTCGGAGAGGGCGCTGATCATCAGGATCGGCGTCGACACACCGATGGTGCGCAGGGTGGTGACGATGGCCAGGCCGTCCAGTTCCGGCAGCATGCGGTCCAGGGTGATCAGGTCGTAGTCGCCGCTCACGGCGCGCACCAGGCCCTCGCGGCCATTGTCCACCCAATCCACGTCGAGGCCGTGGCTGCTCAGTTCGGCGACGATTTCCCGGGCGGTCACGGCGTCGTCTTCGATGGTCAGAATGCGGGTCATAGGCGTTACCTGTTTAGCGGTTCGTGACACAGGCGGGCATTTTGCCAAGAAACGGCGGCCGCAATTCTAAAAAAACTTTCATCTACGCCGCCGGGCCTCTGTCCAGACATTGAACAAGCCCCTGCCAGAGGCCGCGCTGCCTGATATTATCGCGCCACTTTTATGGCCAGGAGGCACATCCATGACGGGCCTGTCCCGGGTCGGCTGGAAGCCATTGTCCTTTCTCTGCCTGATGGCGCTGTGCAGCAGCGCGGTGCTGGCGGCCAACCAGCCCTGTTCCGGGCGCAAGGGCGGCATCGCCGGTTGCGACGGCGAGCTGTTCCTGTGCAACGATGGCTCCATCAGCGCATCAAAAAAGCACTGCGCGCTGATGTTCGGCCAGCGCTCCGGCACCCCACGGGCCGAGCCCCTGCTGCGCGATGCCCAGGGCTGCAGCTGCGGCAGCGGCAGTTTTTGCACCGGGCCTCGGGGCGGGGTCTATTGCCTGACCCCCAGTGGCAACAAAAGCTACAAACGGCGCTGATGGCAGCGGTCGAATTTTCCGAACAAGGTAGTTCCTGATGAAAAAAAGCTCCCGTGGCAAACAGCTGGTCCTGTTGCTGCTCGCCAGCCTGCTGATCAATACCCTGATGCAGATGATGATCAGCTTGCCGGTGGCCATCGATATGTATGTCGTCATGCCCGCCTACAGTTGGGACATCGTGCGCGACATGGGCATGCGGATTGTCATGCTGACGCCATTCACGGCGTTGGTGCCGTGCCTGCTGATGCTGTGCAATCTGCGGGTGAGCGCCTGGACCAGCCTGCCGCTGTGCATCTTGCTGCTGACCCTGGGCCCGACTTCTCCGGTGGTGCTGGGGCAGGTGCTGCTGGGGTATCTGATTGTGTCGGTGCTGGCGCGTCTGGGTTGGAGCAAGGCGCGGGACCTGTATTACTACCTGCGGGCCAAAGGTCGGGGCTGACCGTGCAGAACGCCTGCCGCAAAAGGCCCTGGACGGTAAATTGCACGATCCAGGTTTGTTTGTTTACTGCAACCCGTTGAAACAGAAGCGTTTATAAAGTTCGTGCAACTGGCACGGTGACTGCACTTCTCCCTTCGAGACGTGTAACACCCTTTTTCATGCCTGGAGCAGAACAACAATGAACAGACCCTCTGAACACCTGCTCGCCACCGCGTATGCCTCGAGTCATTACTCGGGGGTGTCCTGGGCGGCGATCTTCGCCGGCGCCGCTGCGGCCGCAGCCTTGTCCCTGATCCTTTTACTGCTGGGCGTGGGCCTGGGCTTTTCTGCGGTCTCGCCCTGGGCCGGCAGCGGCATCAGTGCCAAGGGGCTGGGTATCTCCAGCATTGTCTGGCTGGCCCTGACGCAGATTCTGGCCGCCGGGTTGGGCGGCTACATCGCCGGGCGCCTGCGGGTGAAGTGGGCCAACCTGCACGGCGATGAAGTGTACTTCCGTGACACGGCCCATGGCTTCCTGGCCTGGGCCGTGGCCACCCTGGTGACCGCGGCCCTGGTGGTGGGCTCGGTCACGAGCGTCATCGGTGGCGGTGTGCAGGCCGGTGCCCAGGTCGCTTCCGGGGCCGCCAGCGCCGCGACCCAAGTGGCCGGTCAGGCGGCAGCCCAGGGTTCCCAGGACGATTACGGCTATTTCGTCGACAGCCTGTTCCGTGATGACCGCCCGGTGGCGGTCAGCGACGATGCGGCGCGGGGCACGGTGTCGCGGATCTTCGTGCGCACCTTGAACAACGACGGTCAGCTCTCGCCTGAGGATCGCAGCTACCTGGCGCAACTGGTGGCCCAGCGCACCAATCTCAGCCAGGCCGACGCCGAGCGTCGGGTCGACGAGGTGTTCGCCAAGACTCGCCAGGCCGTGGCAGAGGCCAAGCAAGCGGCCCAGGAAGCGGCAGAGAGTGCCGCCAAGGTGGCCGCCTGGTCGGCGTTGTGGATGTTCATTGCACTGCTCTGCGGGGCTTTCTTCGCCAGTCTGGCGGCGACCTTCGGCGGCCGTCGCCGGGATGCCGTGGTCTGGATTGAAACCGACGTCCAGCCGCGCACCGTGGCCCCGACTCCCGTTCACTGATCCAGGAGATTTCCCATGCGCTCATTACTGTTGTGGTTCCTCGGTGTGCCGATCCCGGTGATTATCCTGATCGCCATTTTCATGCACTAGGCACCTTCCCGACACGGGTTGCCCGTTGTCCATGCTTCGCTGCCGGCTCCTGCCGGCAGCGGCTTTTTTGTGGCCTGTGTCGCAAGTCTGGGAGAGGGGGGCAGTGCTTGGGTGCGCTCCGGCCTTTTGCTTGGCCCAGATCAATGTTCCTGCCGGACAAACGCACTAGATTGGCCCGCGCTCGGTTCCGACAGAGTCTTCGGAACCGCGGTGTTACCCCATCTTCGCCCCAGGACAGCGGACGGCAGGATGCCGGTAACCCCTCTCACTTCTCACGGATGAACCGCAATGCGTCAGATAGACCGCAATTTTGATATTCAGCCGCTGCAGCATGCGGACATGACCATCAGTCTCAACGGCCAGCCGGTCACTGCCGCCCTGGGTGAAACAGTCCTCAGCGTGATCCAGGCCACCGGCCTGCGCCAGGTGGCGCGCAACGACCACGGGCAACTGGTGGGCGCCTACTGCGGCATGGGCGTGTGCCATTGCTGCCTGGTGCAGATCGACGGCCGCCACAAGCGCCGCGCCTGCCAGACCCTGGTCAAGCCGGGGATGCAGGTGCAGACCCTGAGCAACCGCATCAGCGAGACGGAGCCTACGGTATGAGCCTGAACCCGGTGATTGTCGGCGGTGGGCCGGCGGGCATGGCGGCGGCCATCGAGCTGGCCGAGCACGGCGTGCGCAGCACCCTGATCGAAGAAGCCTCGCGCCTGGGCGGCGTAGTCTTTCGCGGTCCGCTGCGCGACGGCGTGCAACTGGATTACCTGGGGCCGCGTTATTGCGACATGCTGGCCAAGCTGCACGGCGATTTCGGCGATCACGAACAGATGATCGAGGTACGTCTCAACAGCCGGGTGATCGGCGCCGAGGGCTACGACAGCCTGATGCTGCTGGATGCCGACGAGCAGGTGCAGCAGGTGGCCTATGGGCAATTGTTGCTGGCGGCCGGCTGCCACGAGCGTAGCGTGCCGTTTCCCGGCTGGACGCTGCCGGGGGTCAAGTTGCTCGGTGGCCTGCAACTGCAGATCAAGAGCGGC
>NZ_MOAK01000038.1:0-17712 GCF_003732485.1 Pseudomonas protegens | reverse complement strand
AGCAGAGCCTGGCCCTGCTGAACAAGCCCCAACTGTTTCTCGACGGCCTGAGCATGCTCGCCTACCTCAAGCTCCACGGCATTCCCCTGCGCTATGGCTGGGGCGTGGTGGAAGCCCAGGGCCAGGACGCCTTGAGCGTAGTCACGGTCGCACCTTATTCCGCCGACTGGCAGCCGGACATGGCCCAGGCCCAGCGCATCGCCGCCCAGACCCTGGCGGTGGGTTATGGCTTCATTCCCCGGACCCAACTGAGCCAGCAGATGGGCCTGGAGCACGGCTTCAGCGATGACGGCTATCTGCGAGCCAGCGCCAATGCCTGGCAGCAGAGCAGCGAGCCGCATATCCACCTGGCCGGCGACATGGGCGGGATTCGTGGGGGTGAAGCGGCGATGCTCACCGGCCGCATTGCGGCGCTGTCGATGCTCATGCAGCGCGATGTGCTGAGCAACGAGGCGGCCTTGCAGCGGCGCCAGGGCTACCAGCGCAAGCTGGCCTCGATCCTGCGCTTTCGCGGCGCGGTGGACCGCTATACCGCACGTGGCACCGGGCAGATAGACCTGCCCAAGGGCGACACCGTGATCTGCCGTTGTGAACACACCACCCGTAACGATATCGAGCGCGCCCTGTCCCAGGGCGTGCAGGACATGGCCAGTCTGAAAATGCGCACCCGGGTGAGCATGGGCGACTGCCAGGGGCGGATGTGCGTCGGCTATTGCAGCGACCGCCTGCGCCAGGCCACCGGACGCAAGGATGTGGGCTGGATTCGCCCGCGCTTCCCGTTGGACCCGATTCCGTTTTCCGCCTTTGCCGCACCCGACCAGGAGGTCCCCGGACATGAGTAAGTATTACGACGTGGTGATCGCCGGTGGCGGCGTGATCGGGGCGTCCTGCGCCTATCAGCTGTCCAAGCGCAAAGGCCTCAAGGTGGCGCTGATCGACGCCAAGCGTCCGGGCAATGCCAGCCGGGCTTCGGCCGGCGGCCTGTGGGCCATTGGCGAGTCGGTGGGCCTGGGTTGTGGGGTGATCTTCTTTCGCATGATGTCGGCCAACCGCAAGCGCGAGGCCAAGGGTTCGGCGGTGGTGGTGGACTCCAGCACTCCGCATATCCTGCCGCAGTCGTTCTTCGACTTCGCCCTGCAGTCCAACGAGCTGTACCCGCGCCTGCACCGTGAACTGATCGGCCTGCACGGCATGGACTTCAAGTTCGAACAGACCGGGCTCAAGTTCGTCATCTATGACGACGAGGACCGCCTGTACGCCGAGCACATTGTCGGTTGCATCCCGCACCTGTCCGATCAGGTGCGCTGGCTCGACCAGGCGGCCCTGCGCGCCGCCGAGCCGAAGGTCAGCCACGAAGCCCAGGGCGCCCTGGAGTTCCTCTGCGACCACCAGGTCAACCCTTTCCGCCTGACCGATGCCTACACCGAAGGCGCACGGCAGAACGGCGTGGATGTGTACTTCAACACCAACGTCACCGGAGTTTTGCACCAGGGCAGTCGGGTCAGCGGAGTACAGACCGCCGAGGCGGGGCTGTTCCATTGCTCGACCCTGATCAATGCCGCCGGTGCCTGGGCCGCCGAGCTGAGCCTGCAGGCCACCGGGGTGGAGATTCCGGTCAAGCCGGTGAAGGGCCAGATCCTCCTCACCGAACGCATGCCCAAGCTGCTCAATGGCTGCCTGACCACCAGCGACTGCTACATGGCGCAGAAGGACAACGGCGAGATTCTGATTGGCAGCACCACCGAGGATAAGGGTTTCGACGTCAGCACCACCTACCCGGAAATCAACGGCCTGGTGCAGGGGGCGGTGCGCTGCATTCCTGAACTGGCCCAGGTCAACCTCAAGCGCTGCTGGGCGGGCCTGCGTCCGGGCTCGCCGGACGAGCTGCCGATTCTTGGGCCGATGGACGGGGTCGAGGGTTACCTCAACGCCTGCGGGCACTTCCGTACCGGCATCCTGACCTCGGCGATCACCGGTGTCCTGCTGGACAAACTGGTGAACGACGAAGCCCTGCCGTTGGACATCACACCCTTCCTGGCCCGGCGTTTTGCCACGGCCCCGGCCCCGGCGAAAAAACTGCCCGAACCGGCCTGACAGATCCCCACGGGGATCTGTTGGACTGTCGTAGGAGCTGGCTTGCCAGCGAAGGCGGCCTCAAGAACGCCGCACGGCTCACGGGCCTCTTCGCCGGCAAGCCGGCTCCTACGGGTGTGCAGGGTCTGCAGGACTTGCGTAGGAGCTGGCTTGCCAGCGAAGGCGGTCTCAAGAACGCTGAACGGCTCACGGGCCTCTTCGCCGGCAAGCCGGCTCCCACGGGTGTGCAGGGTCTACAGGACTTGCGTAGGAGCTGGCTTGCCAGCGAAAGCGGTCTCAAGAACGCTACACGGCTCACGAGCCTCTTCGCCGGCAAGCCGGCTCCTACGGGTGTCCAGGGTCTGCAGGACTTGCGTAGGAGCTGGCTTGCCAGCGAAGGCGGCCTCAAGAACGCTGCACGGCTTATGGCTCTGTTCGCCGGCAAGCCGGCTCCTACGGTGAGGGCGGTGTGGAGGTCAGGTGGCGGGGGTGTCGAGGAACACCGGCAGGTGTTCGGCGTATTCGGTATAGCTGCGTACCGCCGGGAATTGCTCGGGACCGAACTGATCCGCCACCATCATCTGGCTGAAACTCCAGGCCACCGCCAGGCTGATCCCGGCCTGGCTCAGGGCGCCGTCCCGGGGCAAGGGGCGTTTTTGCAGTTCCTGTTCCAGTTCGGCATAGGCGGCCTGCAACTGGCCGCTCACCCGTTCCAGCCAGGGACCGTGCTGTTTCTCGGCCGGGCGCAGGTTTCTTTCGTAGACGATCTGCACCGACTTCTCACAGGCCGCCAGGGCCAGGCCAATCAGGCGCAACTCATGCAAACGCTCCGGCAGGGCCTCGGGCATCAGGCTCCTGTGCGGGCCGGCCAGGGTTTCCAGGTAGTCGAGGATCAGGCTCGAATCCATCAGCACTTCACCGCCGTCGCAGACCAGGGTCGGCGCCTTGACCACCGGGTTGATGGCCTTGAACTGCTCGAAGGTGCTGAACACCGAGACCGAATGGTGCTCGAAGGGCAGGTCCAGGCATTTGAGGCTGATGGCGACACGGCGCACGAAGGGCGAGTCGAGCATTCCAATGAGTTTCATCACGTATTTCCTTGTCTTGAACGGCACAACGGATGGGAACGGCGCGGCTAATGTAGCGGCATTGGATTTGTATTGAACAGGGCCATCTTGCTGCCTGCGCCATTCTTACCCGGCCTGCAGCAGCGCCTAGCGGGTCTGTGGTCGCAGGCACCACCAGACCAGGCCCAGGGCGACGCTGAACAGGCCGGTCAGGGCTTGCAGCGATCCCGCCGGGCTGTCTGCCAGCAGGCTGGCAAGCAGTCCGCAGCCGGCGGTCATGGCCATCTGGATAAAGAAGAACAGCCCCGAGGCGGTGCCCGCCACCGCCGCATAGGGTTGCAGGATCGCCAACTGGCAGGCGGGAATCGCCAGGCCCACCGAGAGCATCAGCGGCAGCATCGGCAGGACGATCGCCCACAGGCTGTCGGGCCACAGGCTACGGGCAAGCAGCAGCAGGCCGGCGCCAGCCAGGTTCAGCAGGCAGGCCCCGGCAATCAGGCGGTCGGCGCTGTGGCGTACCCCCAGGCGCTGGAACAGTCGCGAGCCCAGCAGGTAGCCGGCCACGGTGGCGGCGAACACCAGGGCATAAGCGCTTGGAGACAGCCCCAGCTGGCGCTGCAACAGCGCCGGCGATTGCAGGATAAAAGGGAAATAGGTGCAGTACAGGCAGCCGATGGCCAGGGAGTAGCGCATGAAATAGGCCTCGCCCAGCAGGCGCAGGTACAGGCGCGGCAGGCTTCTGGCGGCCACGGGGGAGAGCTGTGGCGGGCGGGTTTCGGCGAGCCGCTTGTACATCAGCAGCCAGGCCGCTGCGGCCACCAGGCTCAGGCACAGAAACAACCCGCGCCAGCCCAGCAGGTGGTCGATCAGGCTGCCCAGCGGCGGCGCCAGCATCGGCGACAGGGCAATGCCCATGGACAACAGCCCGAGCAATCGCGGCTGCTCCTCGGGCGCGCAGCGGTCGCGGACCATGACCCGGCCGATCAGGGTGCCGCAGCAACCGCCCAGGGCTTGCAGCAGACGGGCGACCATCAGCACCTCGACGCTGGCGGCGAGCATGCAGGCCAGGCTCGCCAGCAGGAACAGCGCCGTGCCCGCCAGCAGCACCGGGCGTCGGCCATAACGGTCGCACAGCGGCCCGCCCAGCAGCATCGACAGCGCATAGCCGAGCATGTACAGGCTCAGGGTCAGTTGCAGTTGGGCGTCGCTGGCCCCCAGGTCGTCGGCCATGGCCGGCAGCGCCGGCAGGTACAGGTCGATGCTGATCCGCGGCAGGCAGACCACCACCAGCAGCAACAAGGTCCAGAGCCAGGGGGCGAGGGCGGGTTCAATAGCGATGGAGCGGGTCGTAGAGGGGGCAACAGGTGGCATGGCAGGCTCGGGGCAAGGGGTGACGGCGCTGAAATTAAGGTCTTTATGGTTTAATGCCGAGCACCGTTTAGAGCGCTTTTGACTGGACCACTATGAGCCGTGGAAAACACCCCGTGCCCCTCGACCTGCCCCTGCCGGAGTGCATGGATGAAACCCTGGGCAAGCAGGACAGTGCCTACGGCGCCTTGCGCCAGGCGATCCTGGAAAAACGCCTGCCTGCAGGCTGCCGCTTGCCTTCGACCCGCACCCTGGCCCAGCGCTGGGGCATGTCCCGGGGCACCCTGGAAGTGGTCTTCGACCGCTTGCGCAGCGAAGGCTATGTGAGCCGCGCCAGCGGTTCCGGGACCCGGGTCTGCGCGGTGGTGCCGGACCTGTATCTGAGCGCCCCGGCACGCGTTGCACCGTCCGCCGCCAGTGACAGCGAGCCCTCGTATCCGCCGCTCGGCGTGCGTGCCGGCCAGCCCTTCGTGGCCCGGCTGGCCGACCCGGCGCTGTTTCCCCTGCAGCGCTGGACCCGCTCGCTGACCCGGGCGCTGGGCAGTGCCTCGGCGCAATCGCTGTGCGATGCCGACCCCGCCGGCTTGCCGGCGCTGCGCCAGCAGATCGCCGAGTACCTGGGGCAGCACCGGGGCATCGCCTGCCATGCCGGGCAGGTGATGATCACCACCGGCATCCGCCACGGTCTCGACCTGCTGGCCCGCAGCCTGCTCACTGCAGGGGACAAGGTCTGTATCGAAGACCCCGGCTACCTCTCGGCCCAGGGCCTGTTTGCCCTGGCCGGCGCCCGGTTGGTGCCGATCCCGGTGCAGGAAGAGGGCATCGATGTGGCGCAACTGCACGGCCACTGCGATGCGCGCATGGTCTACGTGACCCCGGCCCATCAGGCGCCCCTGGGCATGACCATGCCGGTGTCCCGGCGCCTGGCACTGCTGGAATGGGCCCGGCACAGCGACACCTGGGTGGTGGAAGACGATTACGACAGCGAATTCAACTACCAGAGCGCGCCCCTGGCGGCTCTCAAGTCCCTGGACCCTGATGACCGGGTGATCTACTGCGGCAGTTTCAACAAGACCCTGTTCGCCGGTTTGCGGGTGGGTTTCATGCTGGTGCCCGAGGCGCTGCGTGCCCGGCTGCTGGCCACCTTGCAGAACACCGGGCGTTCGGTGGGGGTGATCGAACAGCTGGCCCTGGCCGACTACATCGCCAGCGGCGCCTTTCTGCGTTCTCTGCGGGCGGCGCGTCAGGCTTATCAGGAGCGCCGCGACCTGCTGCTGGCGATCCTCGCTCGGGAGGCGCCCGGCTGTTATCGCATCAGCGGCCAGCAGGCCGGGCTGCATCTGCTTCTGGAATTGCCGCCGGGCAGTGACGAGACCGGCTTTCGTCAGCGTGCCGCGCAGCAGGGCCTGCTGCTGCAGGGGGTGGCCGAGCATTGCCAGGACGTGCGCCGCCCGGCGGCGGTAATCATTGGCTATGCGGCCCTGAGCCTGGCGCAGATCCGCTTCAGCGGTGCGCGTCTGGCGGCGCTACTGGTGGCCGAGGCGGGGTATGAGCAGGGGCGTGAGCATGTGCATGGACCGTGAGCGCTGACTGTCATAGGGCTGTCATGTCGCTCGGGCACCCTCGACGCCCCGGCCTTTGGCCTTTGTGGATTACATGGACGTCATGATCATTGTCACTGCCGGTGCGGCCTATCTGGATATCGACGCCTACGCCGGTTGCATCGCCTACGCCGAGTGGCTCAACCTCAGCGGCCGCCCGGCCCGGGCCCTGAGCAGCGCACCGCTCAACGAGAGCATCCCGGCCCATTTCCGCCAGCGCCTCAAGGGCCTGGACAGCCACGTCCCGCAGGGCGCCGATCAGTTCGTGCTGGTGGACATTTCCAACCACTTGCACCTGGACCCGCTGGTGGACATCGCCCGGGTGGTGGAGGTCATCGACCATCACCCTGGGTTCGAGGCCTTCTGGGACGAGCGCCTGGGCAAATACGCGGATATCCGCCAGATCGGCGCCGCCTGCACCCAGGTCTATGAGCGCTGGCGCGATTCCGGGCTGCTGCCCAGGATCAGCCGCGACAGCGCGCAATTGCTGGCGGCGGGAATCCTCGACAACACCCTGAACTTCACTGACCAGGGATGCACCGCAGCGGACCGCCAGGCCTATGCCGCCCTGGCCGCCCATGCCGGCCTGGGGCCGCAGTGGCCCGAAGCGTATTTCCAGCAATGCCAGCAGCAGATCGAAGCGCAACTGGCGCAGGCCCTGCTCAAGGACCTGAAAGTCCTCGAACCTTCCAGCAACCTGCCAAGGCGCTTTGCCCAGCTGACCCTGTGGAATGGCGAGGGCCTGCTGGCGCGTCAGCGCAGCCTGATCGAGCAGGTGCTGGGGCAGTGGGGCGATGACTGGCTGTTGAACCTGATCAGCCTCAGTGAGGGCAAAAGTTACTTGCTGACCGGTAGCCCGGACAGTGCCCACAAGCTTGAGCGGCTGCTAGAGGGCAGCGCCCTGGACGGCGTGCATTGCCTGGCTCGGCCGATCCTGCGCAAGGAGCTGCTGCGCAAGGGCCTGGCGCTCCAGGCCCCGTCCTGTCGGGCGGGCTAGTCGTCGAAGCCGCCTTGCTCATGAATCTCGTCCACCTTCAATTCCAGGCGGTACGCCACGGCGATGAACAGCGCCTGGCACAGGCACAGGGTGGCGCTCAGTGAGCGGAAGGCAAAGGAGCTGCCTTCATTGACCAGCAGCACGCTGTTGGCGCGCTTGGCCAGGGGCGACAGGGTGCTGTCGGTGATGATCAGGGTCTTGGCCTGGTTGTGCTGGGCAATGCGCAGGCAGTGCTGGGTCTCTTTGCCATAGGGGGTGAAGCTGATGGCGATCACCAGATCGTTGGGGCGGATGCTGCGCATCTGCTCGCGGTAGCTGCCCCCCAGGCCCGACACCAGGTGGATGCGCTTGTTGGTGTGCTGCAGGTTGTACACCAGGTAGTCGGCCACGGCGAAGGAGCGGCGCACCCCGACCACGTAGATGTTGTCGGCATTGACCACCAGGTCCACGGCCTTGTCGAAGGCCACGTCGTCCAGTTCCAGGCCCAGGCGCTCGATGCCCGACAGGGTGGCGTTCACGCACTCGCGGGCCAGGTCGCCGCCGCTGGCTTTCTGCGACTTGTTGGCAATCATGCTGCGGATGCGCTGCTGGTAGTTCTGTACCGGCGTGGCCTTGTGGGTGTAGGCCTCGCGAAACAGCGCCTGCATTTCACTGAAGCCGCTGAAGCCGAAACGCTGGGAGAAGCGCACGATGGCCGAGGGATGCACTTCGCATTCACGGGCGATGTCGCTGATGCGGTCGACCATGATCCGGTCGCTCTGCTGGCTCATGTAGCTGGCAATGCGCTTGAGCTGGCGCGGCAGGCTCTCGTATTCCTCGGTGATCAGTTGCAGCAGGCGTTCGGCATTGATCGGAGGGCTGACGAGGTCGCTCTCTGGCGTGCTCTCGGTCATGGCCGGCTGATCGGTGCGGGACATAGAAAATCCTTCTGGCTTGTGCTTATGGAAACGGCCTGTGGCTCCGTCCCCTGACAATAGGTGGGCAGCCGGCAGTCTACAGGGTAGGGGCCCATAAAATCTTCGGGCTGATGCTGGCCGGGGCTTTGCTGAAACGATGCACGGTGTCTGGCTCCGGCTTGAAAAAGTTTAATGGAAAAAATATTCCACGTAAAAATTTTATAGAAAAATTATTGATTGGCGCCGAGAGACGTTTTAGTCTGCATCCACCAAGAGTGCTCGGCGCCTCCCAACGGCGGTGAGCACAGGCTGATAAAAATAACAGGAGCCAGCATGGGCCAGACTCGTTTTGCCAGTGGGCGTCAATTGGATCTGATTTGCCTCGGACGCCTGGGCGTCGATCTCTATGCACAGCAGGTCGGTGCGCGGCTGGAGGACGTCAGCAGCTTTGCCAAGTACCTCGGCGGCTCATCGGCGAACATTGCCTTCGGCACCGCGCGCCTGGGCCTCAAGTCGGCGATGTTGAGCCGGGTTGGCGACGATCACATGGGGCGCTTCCTGGTGGAGTCCCTGGTGCGCGAAGGCTGTGACGTCAGCGCCATCAGGGTCGACCCGCAGCGCCTCACCGCCATGGTCCTGCTGGGCCTCAAGGACCGCGAAACCTTCCCCCTGGTGTTCTACCGCGAGAACTGCGCGGACATGGCGCTGAGCGCCGAAGACATCAACGAAGCCTTTATTGCCTCCAGCAAGGCCTTGCTGATCACCGGCACCCATTTCTCCACCGACGGCGTCTACCGGGCCAGCCTCCAGGCCCTGGACTACGCGCAAAAACACGGGGTCAAGCGGGTCCTGGACATCGACTACCGGCCGGTGCTCTGGGGCCTGGCCGGCAAGGCCGACGGCGAGACCCGGTTTGTCGCCGATCACCAGGTCAGCCAGCACGTGCAGAAGATCCTGCCGCGCTTCGACCTGATCGTCGGCACCGAAGAAGAATTCCTCATTGCCGGCGGCAGCGACGACCTGTTGACGGCCTTGCGCACCGTGCGTTCCCTGAGCAGTGCAACCCTGGTGGTCAAGCTCGGCCCGCAAGGGTGCACGGTGATCCACGGCGAGATTCCGCCACGCCTGGAAGACGGGGCGATCTACCCCGGTGTGCAGGTGGAGGTGCTCAACGTGCTGGGCGCCGGCGATGCCTTTATGTCCGGCTTCCTCAGTGGCTGGCTGGAAGACGCCAGCGATGAGCGCTGCTGCCAGTTGGCCAACGCCTGCGGCGGCCTGGTGGTGTCGCGCCATGCCTGTGCCCCGGCGATGCCGACCCGCGCCGAACTGGATTGTCTGTTCAGCAGCCCGGTGCCCATTACCCGTCCCGACCAGGACCCGATCCTGCAGCGCCTGCATCAGGTCAGCGTGCCGCGCAAGGCCTGGAAGCAACTGTTCGTCTTTGCCTTCGATCACCGTGGGCAACTGGTGGAACTGGCGCAGCAGGGTGGCCAGGACCCGGCGCGCATCAGCGCCCTCAAGCGGCTGTTTATCCAGGCGGTGGAGCGGGTCGAGCACCAGCTGCGCGAGCAGGGCGTGGAGGCCGATGTGGGCCTGCTGGCCGACCAGCGCTTCGGCCAGGACGCGCTGAATGCCGCCACCGGTCGCGGCTGGTGGGTGGCGCGGCCAGTGGAGGTCCAGGGTTCGCGGCCACTGGCCTTCGAACATGGGCGCTCGGTGGGCAGCAACCTGATTGCCTGGCCCCAGGAGCAGATCATCAAGTGCCTGGTGCAATATCACCCGGACGACGAACCTCTGCTACGCCTGGAGCAGGAGGCGCAGATCATGGGCCTGTACCAGGCGTCCCAGGTCAGCGGCCATGAGCTGCTGCTGGAAATCATCCCGCCCAAGGACCTGCCCGGCGCTCATCCCGAGGTGCTCTACCGCAGCCTCAAGCGCCTGTACAACCTGGGCATCTATCCGGCGTGGTGGAAGATCGAGGCGCAGTCGGCCGAGGAGTGGAAAAAGCTCGACGAGCTGATCCAGGAGCGCGACCCGTATTGCCGTGGCGTGGTGCTGCTGGGCCTGAATGCGTCGGCCGAGTGCCTGGCCGAGGGCTTCCGGCAAGCGAGCCACAGCCAGACCTGCCGTGGTTTTGCCGTGGGCCGGACGATTTTCCAGGAACCGAGCCGTGGGTGGCTGGCGGGGGAGATCGACGACGAAACCCTGATCCGGCAAGTCCAGGGCACCTTCGAACAACTGATCAACGCCTGGCGCAACGCCCGCCCGCTGTAGGAACCGGCTGGCCGGCGAAGAGGGTCTTGAGCCTGGTGCCAGGCTCGCCGACGTCATCGCTGGCAAGCCAGCTCCTACAAGTACAAGGCCGTTCTCCACGCTTTCATGAATAACAACAAAAGGTGCAGCCATGCCCGCCATCCGAATTGGCATCAACCCGATCTCCTGGAGCAACGACGACCTGCCGGCCCTGGGCGGTGAAACGCCCCTGAGCACCGCCCTGAGCGAAGGTAAGGACATCGGTTACGAAGGCTTTGAACTCAACGGCAAGTTCCCCAAGGACGCCAAGGGCGTGGGCGATGTGTTGCGCCCTTATGACCTGGCGCTGGTCTCGGGCTGGTACTCCAGCCGCCTGGCCCGGCGTTCGGTGGCACAAGAAATCGACGCCATTGCCAGCCACGTCGAACTGCTGAAACGCAACGGCGCCTCGGTGCTGGTCTACGGCGAAGTGGCCGACTCGATCCAGGGCTCACCGGTGCGCCTGATCGAGCGCCCACGGTTCCACAGCGAGCAGGCCTGGCAGGATTACGCCGACAAACTCACGGAACTGGCGCGCTTCACCCTGTCCCAGGGTGTGCGCCTGGCCTATCACCACCACATGGGCGCCTACGTCGAGTCCCCGGCGGACATCGACACGCTGATGAGCCTGACCGGCGAGGAGGTCGGCCTGCTGTTCGATTCGGGCCATTGCTACATGGGCGGCGGAGAACCCCTGGAGGTGCTGCGCAAGCATATCCAGCGCGTCTGCCACGTGCACTTCAAGGACGTGCGCAAACCGGTGGTGCAACTGGCGCGCAACAACCTGTGGAGCTTCCCGGATTGCATCGTCAACGGCACCTTCACCGTGCCCGGCGATGGCGACATCGACTTTGCCGCCTTGCTCGATGTGCTGCTGGCGGCGGACTACCAGGGCTGGCTGGTGGTGGAAGCCGAGCAGGACCCGGCCGTGGCGCCGAGCTACGTCTACGCGAAAAAAGGTTACGACACCCTGCGGGCCCTGCTGGACGCCGGCCTGCAACGCAGGAGTACTGCCCAATGAGCCTGCTGGTGAAAAGCGCCGCCAAGGGCCGGACCATGGTCCAGCTGCAAGAAGGCGCCCTGGAATACGTGGGGTTCAGTGCCTACCGCCTGAGCCTGGGGGAAAGCCTGCCGGTCAGCGCCGGCGACAAGGAACTGTGCCTGGTGCTGCTCAGCGGCCGCATCGATCTGCAGGGCCAATCGCCCCAGGGTGCCTTCAAGTGGGACAACCTGGGCGACCGGCAATCGGTGTTCGAAGACAAATCGCCCTTTGCCGCCTACCTGCCGCCGGGCAGCCAGGCCCAGGTCACCGCCTTGAGCGAGGTGCAGATTGCCCTGTGTGCCGCCCCGGGTGATGCCGCCGCTGGCCTCGGCGCGCGCCTTATCCGCCCGGAGCAGTGCAAGCGCAGCGTGCGCGGCAAGGGCGCCAATACCCGTTATGTCTGCGACATCCTGCCCGACAGCGAGCCGGCCCATTCCCTGCTGGTGGTGGAGGTGCGCACGCCGTCCGGGCATTCCTCCAGCTACCCGCCGCACAAGCACGACACCGATGACCTGCCGCACCAGAGCTTTCTGGAAGAGACCTATTACCACCAGGTCAACCCGCCCCAGGGCTTTGTCTTCCAGCGGGTCTACACCGACGACCGCAGCATCGACCAGGCCATGGCCGTGGAAAACAGCGACCTGGTGGTGGTGCCCAAGGGCTATCACCCGGTCAGCGTGCCTTACGGCTACGAGTCCTATTACCTGAACGTCATGGCCGGGCCCAAGCGCGTTTGGCAGTTCCATAACGATCCGCAGCACAGCTGGCTGCTGGATCTCTGAAGCCCCGAACTCAGACGGCAACCCTTTACGGAGAACAAGAACAATGAGCGACACCCCGGTAATAGGTCATTACATCGGCGGCCAGGTGCAGGACGCCGGCGAGCGTTTCAGCCAAGTGTTCAACCCGGCCACGGGGGCGGTCCAGGCCCGTGTTGCCCTGGCCAGCCAGAAGACCGTGGACGAGGCTGTGACCTCGGCGCTGAAGGCCTTTCCGGCCTGGTCCGAACAGTCCTCCCTGCGCCGCGCGCGGGTGATGTTCAAGTTCAAGGAACTGCTGGACCGGCACCACAAGGAACTGGCGCAGATCATCACCCGCGAGCACGGCAAGGTGCTGTCCGACGCCATGGGCGAGGTGACCCGTGGCATCGAGATCGTCGAGTACGCCTGTGGCGCGCCGAACCTGTTGAAAACCGATTTCAGCGACAACATCGGTGGCGGCATCGATAACTGGAACCTGCGCCAGCCCCTGGGCGTGTGCGCCGGGGTCACGCCGTTCAACTTCCCGGTGATGGTGCCGCTGTGGATGATCCCCATCGCCCTGATCACCGGCAACTGCTTCATCCTCAAGCCGTCCGAGCGCGACCCGTCCGCCAGCCTGCTGCTGGCGCGCCTGCTGACCGAAGCCGGGTTGCCCGAAGGGGTGTTCAACGTGGTCCAGGGCGACAAGAGCGCCGTGGACGGCTTGCTCCAGCACCCGGACATCGAGGCGATTTCCTTTGTCGGTTCGACGCCGATTGCCGAGTACATCCACCAGCAGGCCAGTGCCCGGGGCAAGCGTGTGCAGGCCCTGGGTGGGGCCAAGAACCACATGATCGTGATGCCCGACGCCGACCTGGACCAGGCCGCCGACGCGCTGATCGGTGCGGCCTACGGCTCGGCCGGCGAGCGCTGCATGGCGATCTCCATCGCCGTGGCGGTGGGTGACGTGGCCGACGAATTGATCGCCAAGCTGCTGCCGCGCATCGACCAGCTCAAGGTCGGCAATGGCTTGCAGGGCGACAGCGACATGGGGCCGCTGGTGACCGCCGAGCACAAGGCCAAGGTTGAGGGTTTCATCGACCAGGGCGTGGCCCAGGGTGCACAGCTGCTGGTGGATGGTCGCGGCTTCAAGGTGCCGGGGGCGGAGCAGGGCTTTTTTGTCGGCGCCACCCTGTTCGACAACGTCACCACCGAGATGAGCATCTACCGGCAGGAAATCTTCGGGCCGGTGCTGGGCATTGTGCGGGTGCCCGACTTTGCCAGCGCAGTGGAGCTGATCAACGCCCATGAATTCGGCAATGGCGTGTCCTGCTTTACCCGCGACGGCGGCGTGGCCCGGGCCTTTGCCCGCAACATCAAGGTGGGCATGGTCGGCATCAACGTACCGATCCCGGTGCCCATGGCCTGGCATTCCTTTGGCGGCTGGAAGCGTTCGCTGTTCGGCGACCACCATGCCTACGGCGAGGAAGGCGTGCGCTTCTACAGCCGCTACAAGAGCGTGATGCAGCGCTGGCCCGACAGCATCGCCAAGGGCCCGGAATTCAGCATGCCGACGGCCAAGTAACTTTCTCGACGCGATGGATTTGGGAGAACAACAAGCATGAGCCAGCCCCTGCGTTTCGCTCTGAATCGTATGGTTGCACCGCGTTTGTCACTGCCGGAGTTTATCGACCTGGCGGTGACGCTGAAGGCCGATGCCATTGAGATCCGCAATGACCTTGCGGGCGTGGAAATCGAGGACGGCACGCCGCCGGAGCGGGTCCGCGAATTGTGCGCGGCCCAGGGTATCAAGGTGTTGTCGATCAACGCCCTGTACCCCTTCGATGTGTGGAACGACGAGCGTCGCCGGCAGACCCTGAAACTCGCCGCCTATGCCCGTGCCTGCGGGGCCGAGGGGCTGGTGATGTGCCCGCTCAATGACCGTGCCGACCCGCGCACTGAGGCCCAGCGCATCAGCGGTTTGCGCAGCGCTTTGAGCGAGCTGGCGCCGATCCTGCGGGATCACGGCCTGCTGGGGTTTATCGAGCCCCTGGGCTTCGAAGAATGCTCGCTGCGGCGCAAGCGTACGGTGGTGGACGCGATCCGTGCCATCGGCGGCCTGGACGTGTTGCGCCTGGTGCACGACACCTTCCACCACCACTTGGCCAGCGAGCATGAGTTCTTCCCCGAGCTGACCGGGCTGGTGCACATCTCGGGTGTCGAGGACCGCGAAGCGCCGCTCAACAGCATTCGCGACGGCCACCGGGTGCTGGTGGGCGAGGCGGACATCCTCGGCAATGCAACGCAGATCGACACCCTGCTGAGCAGTGGCTACAGCGGCTACCTGTCGTTCGAACCCTTTGCCGAGAGCGTGCACGGGCTGGCGGACATCCAGCAGGCGATCGGCGCGAGCATGGCCCACCTGCAGCAATCCCTGACTTGACGCCGCCCTCGTGTAGGAACCGGCTTGCCGGCGAAGGGGCCCCACAGGGGGGCGCAAGTCTCGAAGGTGCTTTCGCTGGCATGCCAGCTCCTACGGGAGTATTGGCAGGGCCGTTGGCCTCACATCATGAATAAGGTGCAAACCATGAGTACCACACGCTTGACCATGGCCCAGGCCCTGGTGAAATTCCTCGATAACCAATACGTCGAGGTGGATGGGGTCCAGAGCAAGTTCATCGCCGGGGTCTTCACTATTTTCGGCCACGGCAACGTGCTCGGCCTGGGCCAGGCCCTGGAGCAGGACAGTGGCGACCTGGTGGTGCACCAGGGCCGCAACGAGCAGGGCATGGCCCATGCCGCCATCGGGTTCGCCAAGCAGCACCTGCGGCGCAAGATCTACGCCTGCAGCTCCTCGGTGGGCCCCGGCGCGGCCAATATGCTGACCGCGGCGGCCACCGCCAGCGCCAACCGTATTCCCTTGCTGTTGCTGCCGGGGGACGTTTACGCCAGCCGCCAGCCGGACCCGGTGCTGCAACAGATCGAACAGTTCCATGACCTGAGCATCAGCACCAACGATGCCTTCAAGGCCGTGAGCAAATACTGGGACCGCATCAACCGCCCCGAGCAACTGATGAGCGCGGCGATCCACGCCATGCGTGTGCTCACCGACCCGGCGGAAACCGGCGCCGTGACCCTGGCATTGCCCCAGGATGTGCAGGGCGAAGCCTACGACTACCCGGACTCCTTCCTCGCCAAGCGCGTGCATCGCATCGACCGCCGTCCGGCCACCGAGGCCATGCTCGGTGATGCCCTGGCGCTGCTCAAGGGCAAGCGCAAACCGCTGCTCATCTGTGGCGGCGGGGTCAAGTATTCCGGGGCCAACCGGGCGTTGCAGGCTTTTGCCGAACGCTTCGGCATCCCCTTTGCCGAAACCCAGGCGGGCAAGAGCGCGGTGGTCTCCGAGCACCCGTTGAACGTCGGCGGGATCGGCGAGACCGGCTGCCTGGCGGCCAACCTGCTGGCCAGGGACGCCGACCTGATCATCGGCATCGGCACTCGCTACAGCGACTTCACCACGTCCTCGAAGTGGCTGTTCCAGCACCCCGAGGTGGAGTTCCTCAACCTCAATGTCAGCCCCTGCGACGGCCTCAAGCTCGATGGCGTGCAGTTGCTGGCCGATGCCCAGGTCGGCTTGCAGGCCCTGAGCGAAGTCTTGGGACGCAGCGGTTATCGGGCAGCCTGGGGTGGGCAGATCACTGACGCCAAGGCCCAGTTGGAGGCCGAGGTGGACCGGGTCTACCAGGTGCAGTACCAGGACGACGGTTTTGTCCCGGAAATCAACGACCACATGGACCCGGCGGTGCTGCGGGAATTCATCGAGCTGACCGGCTCCTGCCTGACCCAGAGCCGGGTGCTCGGGGTGCTCAACCAGGCCTTGCCCGCGGACGGCATTATCGTCGCCGCCGCCGGCAGCCTGCCCGGCGACCTGCAGCGCAGCTGGCGCAGCAAGGGGGTCAACACCTACCACGTGGAATACGGCTATTCGTGCATGGGCTACGAGGTCAACGCGGCTCTGGGGGTCAAGCTCGCCGAGCCGGATCGCGAGGTGTACGCCCTGGTGGGCGACGGCTCCTACCTGATGCTGCACTCGGAACTGGCCACCTCGATCCAGGAGCGGCGCAAGATCAACGTGGTGTTGCTGGACAACATGACCTTCGGTTGCATCAACAACCTGCAGATGGGCCACGGCATGGACAGCTTCGGCACCGAGTTCCGCTACCGCAACCCGCAGAGCGGCAAGCTCGACGGCGGCTTTGTGCCGGTGGACTTCGCCATGAGTGCCGCGGCGTATGGCTGCAAGACCTACAAGGTCAGCACTGAGGAGCAACTGCTGGCGGCCCTGGCCGATGCCCGGACCCAGACGGTATCGACCCTGATCGATATCAAGGTCCTGCCCAAGACCATGATCCACAGCTACCTGTCCTGGTGGCGGGTGGGCGTGGCCCAGGTGTCCACCAGCGAACGCACCGATGCGGCGGCCAAGACCCTTAATGAACGCCTGGCCCAGGCCCGGCAGTACTGATTGCTCTGCAACGAACAACAACAGGAGTATCTGCATGTCTTTGAAACTTGGTGTTATCGGTACCGGCGCCATCGGCCAGGATCACATCCGTCGTTGCAGCCAGACCCTATTGGGCAGCCAGGTGGTGGCGGTCACCGACATCAACCTGGCCTCGGCGGCCAAGGTGGTCAGCGACCTCAAGCTCACTGCCGAGGTCTACCCGGACGGCCACGCGCTGATCAAGGCAGCGGACGTCGAGGCGGTACTGGTCACCTCCTGGGGCCCGAGCCACGAGGAGTTCGTGCTGGCGGCGATTGCCGCGGGCAAGCCGGTGTTCTGTGAAAAACCCCTGGCGGTGACCGCTGCCGGCTGCCGGCGCATCGTCGAGGCCGAAGTGGCCCACGGCAAGCGCCTGGTGCAGGTGGGTTTCATGCGCCCCTACGATTCGGGTTACCAGGCCTTGAAGGCGGTGATCGACAGCGGGCAGATCGGCGAGCCGCTGATGCTGCACTGCGCCCACCGCAACCCGCGGGTGGGTGAGAACTACAAGACCGACATGGCCATCACCGACACCCTGATCCATGAGCTGGACGTACTGCGCTGGCTGCTGGCCGACGACTACGTGTCGGTGCAGGTGGTGTTCCCGCGCAAGACCAGCAAGGCCCACGCTCATTTGAGGGACCCGCAGATCGTGCTGCTGGAAACCGCCCGTGGTACGCGCATTGACGTTGAGGTGTTCGTCAACTGCCAGTACGGCTACGACATCCAGTGCGAAGTGGTGGGGGAGAGCGGCATCGCCAAGCTGCCGGAGCCGTCCCAGGTGCAATTGCGCAGCGAAGCCAAGCTGTCCAATGCCATCCTGATGGATTGGAAGGACCGTTTTATCGCCGCCTATGACGTGGAATTGCAGGCCTTTATCGACGGCGTGCGCGCCGGCCAGGTGGGCGGCCCTTCGGCCTGGGATGGCTTTGCCGCCGCCGTGGCGGCCGATGCCTGCATCGAAGCGCAGGGCAGTGGCCAGATCGTCAAGGTCGAGCTGCCAGAGCGCCCACGCTTCTACGGCTGACCCCACCCTGTAGGAGCCGGCTTGCCGGCGAAGGGGACTTCGGAGGGTGTGAATGTCTTGCGGACG
>NZ_MOAK01000037.1 GCF_003732485.1 Pseudomonas protegens | reverse complement strand
ACGGCTCAATGCCTGCGTTCGGCCATCGTGGTTAACGGGGCGTTCAGATCAAGATCAAGATCAAGAGCGCGACGGCGGCCTTGCGGCCGGCCTGAAGATGGAATGGGGCGTCCCCCCCACCACCTCCCGTAGGAGCTGGCTTGCCAGCGAAGGCGTCCGCCCAGGCGCTGCATGACTTGCGGGCCTCTTCGCCGGCAAGCCGGCTCCTACAGCGAGATGCGGTAGTTGGGCCACCGTAGGAGCTGGCTTGCCAGCGAAGGCGTCCGCCCAGACGCTGCATGACTCGCGGGCCTCTTCGCCGGCAAGCCGGCTCCTACAGCGAGATGCGGTGTTTGGACCACCGTAGGAGCTGGCTTGCCAGCGAAGACGTCCGCCCAGACGCTGCATGACTCACGGGC
>NZ_MOAK01000036.1:444213-462803 GCF_003732485.1 Pseudomonas protegens | reverse complement strand
GCCCGTGAGTCATGCAGCGTCTGGGCGGACGTCTTCGCTGGCAAGCCAGCTCCTACGGGAGGTGGTGGGAGGGACGCCCCATTCCATCTTCAGGCCGGCCGCAAGGCCGCCGTCGCGCTCTTGATCTTGATCTTGATCTGAACGCCCCGTTAACCACGATGGCCGAACGCAGGCATTGAGCCGTGGGTAACCCGGCAGGGATGCCGGGTTAGCCGCCACCCGGCCAGGGATGGCCGGTGGCGGCGGCCCACGGATCAATGCCGGAGTGAGGGCATGCCGAGCCTAGGCGAGGCACCGAGTGGAGGGGCAGGAGCCTTTGGTTACTTTGGGCTCTTTCCAAAGTGACTCGCCGTAAGGGCGAAACCATAAGCCGCCGCACCCGCAGCAAAGGATATGCCCCCCCAAAAAAAAGCCCCAAAGCCCCCCCTCCGCCTCACAACCCCATTCGATACTCAATAACCCCGGGCTTGTGCGCCACCCAGTCATACAACCTCTGCGCCCGCTTGTTGCTCTCCTGGGTATGCCAATACAACCGCCCACACCGCCGCTCCCGGGCAAAGGCCTGCACCCACTCGATCAACAGTTTCCCCGCACCACTGCCCCGCACCGCAGGAGCAACATACAGGTCCTCCAGATAACAGAAGTCGGTTACCGCCCAGGTCGAACGGTGCAACACCGAGTTGACGAAACCGATCAGCTCATCACCCTGCACCGCCACCGCAGAAAACACCGGCTCCTGCGGATCGCAGAACCGCTCGAAGGCAAGCACACTGACCTGTTCGTCCAGCGTCACCTGATAGAAGTCCTGATACGCCAGCCACAGCTGCAACCACTGCTGATAATCGCCAGGCTGAATCGGCCGTATCGTCACTGCGTGTTGTTGATCACTCATTGCACTCTCCTGTTGAAAACCCACTCCAGGCGTCAGCCCCTGGGTGGTGAAGAGCGCCAGCTTATGGCTTGAATGGCGGGCTTGATCAGTCCAGTTCAATCAAAAAGAGCAGACCACTTTTGCCACCGCCTTCGAACCTCACACCTCGGGCTGCTGGTGGGTCACGCAGTGAATTCCCCCGCCTCCCGCCGCGATGGCGTCTATGTCCAACTGCACCATTTGCCGCCCGGGGTACAGGCTCTCCAGTAACGCCAGGGCCTTGGTATCCGCCGCCGGATCGCCGAACTGCGGCGCGATCACCGCGCCATTGATCACGAAATAATTGATGTAGCCCGCCGCGAAGTCCGGGTTGTCACGACTGAAGCGGCTGCGACGCGGATTGAGCGGCGGCGACAGGGTATGCACCTGGAGCTGACGCCCATCGGCATCGCTGGCATTGCGCAGGATCTCCAGGTGCTTGAGGGTCACTTGGTGGTCGTAGGAGTCCGGGTCGTTGTCGAGGTTGGCCACCACCACCCCGGGCCTGACGAAACGCGCATAGAAGTCGACGTGGGCATCGGTGATGTCCCGGCCCTTGATCCCCGGCAACCAGATGATCTTGCGCAAGCCGAGACAAGCCTTGAGTTCAGCCTCTACCTCGGCCTTGCTCCAGCCCGGGTTGCGGTTGCCGTTGATCCAGCTGCTTTCGGTCATGATCCCGGTGCCGTGTCCGTCCACTTCGAGACCGCCACCCTCACCCACCAGTTCGCTGCGCAGGTAACGGGCATCGGCGGCGTCGGCCATGTGCCGCGCCAACCGGGCATCCCGGGCATGGCGCTGCTTGTTGCCCCAGCCATTGAAGTTGAAGTCCACCGCGCCCAGTTGGCCCTGGGAGTTGGTGACGAAGTTGGCGCCGATATCGCGCATCCAGATGTCGTCCAGCTCGGTGAGCACGTAGCTGATGTTATGCGTCCCGCACAGTGTTTCGGCCAGGTCGCGCTCCTCTTCGCGGCAGAACAGGGTCAGGGGTTGATAGGCGGCGATGGCTCGGGCGATACGCCCCTGGGCCTGCTGAACGTCACGGGTGAAGTCTTCCCAGATGGCATCCTGGGCACCGAACGCCATGAAGGCCCGCTGCTGGCGATCGCCTTCGTCGGGCAGGTACCAGTCGTCCTGCTCCTGGGCCCGGGCTTGGCGGGCATCCAGCCCCAGGCGGGTCATGGCAGCGATACCGGCCAGCAGCGAGGCCTGTTTGATAAGTTCACGTCGGGTGGGCATAGGCAATTCTCTGGGTGGATGCTGAAGGGGGTACAGCAGCAGGCGATGTGCTCACAGGCGCCTTCACGGGCAAGCCCGCTCCTACCCGGACATTGTAGGAGCCGGCTTGCCGGCGAACCGCACTGCCGCCTGCCGGCACGGGTTCAGGGGCTTGGCGCTGTCGCTGTCTTGAACTTGGTCCAGGCGCGCATCCGGGCGCGCATGTCGGCCTGGGGGATGTCCCGGCCAGGGAGCAGGCGTTCGAAGCCGGCTTGATCCGGGTAGATGTCCGGGTTGTCGCGCATCAGCGGATCGACAGCGGGTCGGGCCTTGGCATTGGCCGTGGGATAGCCGGTGGAGTTGCTGATGGCCGCCATGTTCTGCGGGCGCATGACGAAGTTGATGAAGGCATAGGCGTACTCCGGGTGCCGGGCGTCCCTGGGGATCGCCATGGTGTCCATCCACACCGTGGTGCCTTCACGGGGGATGCGGTACTGGAAGTCGACCTTTTTCCCCGCGGCATCGGCAGCGCGCTGGGCCTGGGTCATGTCGCCGCTATAACCCAGGGACAGGCACAGATTGCCGTTGACCAGGTCGGTCACTGGCTGCGACTGGAATTTGCGGATGTAGGGCCGCAGCTTGCCCAGCAGTTCGCCGGCGGCTTGCAGGTCCGCCGGTTTGGCGCTGCGGGGCTCGCGCCCCAGGTAGTTGAGCGCCACCGCCAGCACTTCATCCGGCGAATCGATGACCGAGATCCCGCAGTCGGCAAACTTGCTCGCCAGCTCCGGCTTGAACAGCAGGTCCAGGCTGTTCACCGGGGCATTGGGCAGGCGCTCGGCGATCTGCTGCGCGTTATAGGTCAAGCCGATGGTGCCCCAGGTGTAGGGCACCGTCGCCTGGCTGGCACGGGGGTACTGGACACGCAGTCTTTGCAGGCCGGGTTCGATGTCGTCCTGGCCGCTCAGTTTGCTCGGGTCCAGGGTCTGCAGGCTGCCGGCGCGCATCAGCCGCTCGGCGACGGTGTCGCCGGGAAAGATCAGGTCGTAGCCGCTGCCGCCCGTCATCAGCTTGGCCTCCAGCACTTCGCTGCTTTCCATGACGTCGTAGATCACCTTGATCCCGGTTTCGGCGGTAAAGCGACTCAGGGTATCGGCGGCGAAATAGTCGGCCCAGTTGTACAGGCGCAGGGTCTTGTCCTCGGCTTCGGCCCGGGCCTGGGTCGATACCAGGGTCGCGGCGAGCAACCAGCCGAGTGCCTGCAAGCGGGGTTTGCCAGTCGGTTGCATGTCATGCCTCCCGGGTATTCCAGTGGGGGTGGATGTGTTGTCCATCGAGGCTCAGCAGTGGTCCGTACATCTCCGGGCGCCGGTCACGGAAGATGCCCCAGGTGCGGCGTTCTTCGGCCATGGCCGCCAAGTCCAGGCTGTGCAACAGCACGCCATCGGTCGTGCGGTCGGCCTCGGCCAGCAGGCGGCCCTTGTGATCACAGATAAAGGAGGAGCCATAGAAATCCATATGCAGCGCCGGATCACTGGTGGCCACTTCGCGACCGATGCGGTTGGCCGCCACCACGGGCAGCAGATTGGCCGCAGCATGTCCGCGCATGGTCATCTGCCAGTGGTCCCGTGAATCCAGGTCGGCCGCTCCCGGCTCGGTACCGATGGCCGTGGGAAACAGCAACACCTGGGCCCCTTGCAAGGCAAGGCAGCGGGCGGTCTCGGGGAACCACTGGTCCCAGCAGATGCCGATCCCCAGGCGCCCGAAAGCCGTGTCCCAGACCCGGAAACCGGTGTCGCCGGGGCTGAAGTATTCCTTCTCCTGATAACCCACGGCGTTGGGAATATGGGTCTTGCGGTACACCCCCAACAGGCGCCCGTCGGCGTCGGCGACGCTGAGGGAATTGAAGTAGGCCGTACCGGCCCGCTCGAACCAGCTCAGGGGCAGCACCACCCCCAGCTCCCGGGCCAGGGCGGCGAAGCGCTTGAGTACCCGGCTGCCGGCATAGTCCTCGGCCAGGGCCAGGTGCTGGTGCTGTTGCTCGATGCAGAAATACGGCGTGGCGAACAGTTCCTGCAGAAGGATCACCTGGGCACCTTGGGCCGCCGCTTCCCGCACCCATTGTTCGGCGCGATCGAGGTTGCCCGGCAGGTCCCAGGTGCAAGGCATCTGGATGGTAGCGACGATCAACCGGCTCATGCCTGTACCTCCAGCGGCCACAGCGGCTGCTGCTGGGTGATGCAGTGCACGCCACCGCCGCCGTGGGCCAGGTGGTTGATCCGTACCGGCACCACTTCCCGCCCGGGGAAAGCCCGGGCCAATACCTGGGCCGCCGCCTGATCGGCGGCGATGCCGTAGGCCGGCATGATCACCGCGCCATTGGCCAGGTAGAAGTTGGTGTAGGACGCGCAGAACACCTCGGCCCGGGCGTCCACCGCTGCACTGGCCTCGAACAGCTCGATCAGCTCGAAGCTGCGCCCCTGGGCATCCCGGGCCAGTTCCAGGGCCCGGCGGTTCTCGCGTACCACTTCGGCGTACACCGACTCCTGATTATGAGTAGCATCCACCAACAACACCGCCGGGCGCGCGAAGGCGCACACCCCGTCGACATGGCCATCAGTCATGTCACCCGTGACATGGTCCGGGTCACCCGGCAGCCAGATGGTCTTGCGCACCCCCAGCAAACGACTGAAGACGTCCTCGATCTCGGCCTTGCTCAGGCCCGGGTTGCGATTGGGGTTGAGCAGCACCGACTCGGTGGTGATCAGGGTGCCCTCGCCGTCCACGTGGATGGCCCCGCCTTCGTTGGCCAGCGGGCTACCGAAACTGGGCCGCCCCAGCTCGTCCAGCAGGCGCCGGGCCAGGCTGCGATCCAAGTCGTGGGCCGACTTGTCGCCCCAGGCATTGAAGCGCCAACTGACCCCGGCCAGTCCCTGCTGCGGATGGCAGATAAAGCTCGGCCCGGAGTCGCGGCACCAGCTGTCATTCACCGCCTGGGGAATCAGCTCGATATTGCCGCCGCACAGCGCGCGGGCACTGTCCAGGGCCGCCGGGTCCACCACCAGTTTCACCGGCTCGAAGCGGGCAATGGCATTGGCCACCCGAGCGAAATCCGCCTGCACCTCGGCCAGGGTCACGCCCCAGACCGACTCCCACAGCGCCTGATTGTGGGGCCAGACCATCCAGGTCGCGGCGTGGGGCGCCCACTCGGCGGGCATCCTCCAACCCTGGGTTTGACTGTGATTGCTCGGCATGGGGCTGCACCTCTCAAGTAAGGTTTTGTTATCAATCGACCAACAGAGTCGAACCATGGCGTCCATGCTATGGCTTTGAAAAACCCTCAACAAACGATAGATTTAGCGCAATTCTGATCAGCAAGGCTTATCAATCATGTTGAAACACTGGCCTCCCCTGAATGCCCTGCGCGGCTTCGAAGCCGCCGCGCGCCTGGGCAGTTTCCACAAGGCCGCGCAAGAACTGCACCTCACCCAGTCGGCCATCAGCCAGCAGATCCGCAGCCTGGAAACCTTTCTCGAACAGCCGCTGTTCTACCGCAGCGGCCGCAGCGTCACCCTCACCGATGCCGGGCATGACCTGCGCAGCACCACCCAGTCCTTGCTACAGCAACTGGCGGTGGGCATCCGCCGTCTCGAGCAGTACCGCAAGCCCAACCAATTGGTGGTCAACACCAGCCCGGCCTTTGCCCGTCACTGGTTGCTGCCACGCCTGGGGGAGTTCCATCGCCTGCACCCCGAGGTGGACCTGTGGCTGTTCACCAGCTTCGAGCCGCCGGACATGAGCACCCAGACCATCGACCTGACCCTGCGCGATGACCTCAGCGCCCAGGCCGAGTGCAGCTACCTGGAGCTGTACCGCGATCGCCTGTACCCGGCCTGTCACCCGTCCCTGCTGGAGCAGCCCCGGGAGCTGCGCACCACCTTGCATGGCGAACGGGAAATGGACTGGAGCCACTGGGTGGTGGAAGGCGGTGCAGACATCGGCCAGCGCAGCAACGGCCTGAACTTTTCCGATCCCGGGTTGCTCCTGGACGCCGCCTGCTCCGGTCACGGGATTGCCCTGGTCAGCCAGTTGCTGGCGCAACAGGCCCGCCGCCAGGACCTGCTGGTGCCTCTATGCGATCAGAGCGTGCGCGGCCCGACCTGGTCCTGGCTGGTTCATCGGGACAGCGAGGGCAGTGCGCTGACCCGTAGCTTCTGTGAGTGGTTGCAGGGAGCGCTGCCGCACTCGAACGAGGACTGAACGCCGACTTGCAAAACCGCTTTCCATTCCTGGCGGTAACCCCAGCCACGGTGGCGTCTTAAGCTGGCACCGGTGCAATCCGCACCGCCCCTGAGGAGCCTTCCGTGCCACCTGTATCCGACATCAACTGGCCGCTGTGGCTGTCCACCATGCTGCCCATGGCCCTGAGCGCCGGACCCGGCAACCTGATGGTGGCCAGCTCCGGCGCCCAGAGCGGCGTGCGCCGTTCCCTGCGCTTTATTCTCGGGCTCGACCTGACCTATCTGCTGCTGGCCCTGCTGGTGGGGTTGGGGCTGTATCACAGCCTCGCGAACCAGCCGCAGTTGCTGTGGGGGCTGCGGGTCGCCGGCAGCCTGTATATTTTCTGGCTGGGCCTGCGCCTGTTACTGCGGCCTTTGCGCAAGCCCGGCGAGGGTGCAGCAGCGCTGCAGTTTCGTGACGGCGTGATACTGCAACTGGGCAATGTGCAGGGCCTGGTGATGTTGCTGGTGATGTTCTCTACCTTCAGCCCGGGCACCGATGCAGGTAGCGCCGTGGTGCCGCTGCTCAGCGTTGCACTGATTGCAGTGAATCTATTGGGTCACCTGCTCTGGGCCTGCCTGGGTGCAAGCCTGCAAGGGCTGCTACGCAGCCGGCCACGCTTGCTGCTGGCGCAGAACGCCCTGTTTGGACTGATATTGATGACGGTAGCGATCTGGATCTTCCTGCGCCAAGGCACTGCCTGATCCGGGTGGATGCGCCCCCTCACTCCCCGTGCAAGCCGTGGCGCGCCAGCAAGTCGCCGAGAAACGCCACCACCCGATCAACCCGCTCCTGGCCCTGGGTCGCCAGGTTGCGCAACAGCCAGATATCCGCCCGGTGCGGCGCCATCTGCGGCAACACCCGGCACAAGCCCAAGGGTTCGGCGATGTAGGCCGGCAAGGCGGCGATCCCCAGGTCCGCCTGCACCGCCTTGAGCTGCGCCTCCAGATTGCCGGTGCGCATCCACAACGGCTGGCCGCCGCTGAGCTGGTCCAGCCAACGGGCCAGGGGCATGTGCGCCAGGGACTCGTTCCAGCCGATCAGCGAGTGCTGGCGCAACTGCCCGGGTTCGTCGGGACAACCCTGGGTGGCCGCATAGCCCTGGGAACAGAACAGCGCCTGGGTCAGTGCGCCCACCCGGCGCAGAGTGAAGTTGCCGGCTTCGGGCCGATGCAGGCGCACCAGCACATCACTGTGACTCTGGGTCAGCTTCACCGAGCGCGCCGAATTGACGAAATCGAAGCTGATCTGCGGGTGGCGTGCGCGAAACTCCGCCAGGGCGGGAATGATCAGGTGGCTGCCCATCAGCTCCGGGCAGTCAATGCGCACGACCCCGGCCATGCGCGCGCCGGGCTGGGACATCTGGCGCTCCATCAGGCGAAAACGCTCCTCGGTTTCAAGCGCCATGGGCAACAGGGCTCGACCGGCCTCGGTGAGGAAATAGCCTTGGGTGTTCTTCACAAACAACAGCGTGCTCAACGCCTCTTCCAGCATCAGGATCTTGCGCGAGACCGTCGACGCCGAGACCTTCAGCGCCTGCCCTGCATCGGTGATGTTGTTGGCGTTGGCCACGGCAATGAAAATCCGCAGATCATCCCAGTTCACGCGTACCTGCCCTATCCATGAAGACCCAAGCGCGGAATCTTATGCGAAATCACCCGCCCGGTGCCCGGGGTTTTACGCAGCGCCATCGCGTTGAAATCCAGGCACCGCCTGCTGATTCGGAGCCGCAACCCACCGGCCGGCAAGGGCGCTGTCCTGTGGGTTTTTCTTGACAGCGAAAAATCCCAACGGCTATTGTCTGACAACCTGACTACCAAGGTTTCTCCATGCTTGAACTCCAGCGTCCCGACTCTCTCGTTGTGCGTGTGGTCAATGCGATCCGCACCGAGATCGACTCCGGCCGCCTGGCTCCCGAGTCGCGCCTGCCCACTGAACAGCAACTGGCCGAGCAGCTGAATGTCAGCCGCTCGGTGGTGCGTGAAGCCATTGCCCAGCTCAAGGCCGATGGCGTGCTGATCGCCCGGCGCGGCCTGGGGTCGTACATTTCCAAGACCCCTGCCGGAACGGTGTTCCGCTTCCCCCAGGCCGATGGACGCCTGCCGGATCTGGCGCAGATGTTTGAAATGCGCCTGTGGATCGAAACCCAGGCCGCGTCGATTGCCGCCCAGCGCCGCGATGCTGCCGATCTGCAGCGCATGCAGGACGCCCTGCAGGAAATGCACGACAAGCGCAGCGATTTCGACGCTGCTGCCTTGGCCGACGTGGAGTTTCACCGGGCCATCGCCGAAGCCAGCAAGAACGACTACTTCGTGGCCTTCCATGACTTTTTGCGCAGCCAGTTGGCCAGCGCCCGCAAGACCGCCTGGGAAAACTCGGCGCGGCGCCAGGTCGGCGGCTCCGCCGATGCGACCCAGGAACACCAGGCGCTGTACCAGGCCATTGCCGCCGGCGATCGTCAGGCCGCCGCCGGTTGTGCCGATGCTCACTTGCGTGCCGCGGCCAAGCGCCTGGGCCTGGAGTTGCCTACTCTCGATTGAACACAGCTACAGAACGCAGGCAACACGCCTGCGTTTTTGTCGGCCTACTTAGTCTGACAACCTGATAACCAGACCTGAAACGTATTGATCCAAGGTACCCAGAACCATGATTTACGACTTTTGCATCATCGGCGGCGGCATCGTCGGACTGGCCACGGCCATGGAGATCCTCAAGCGCCAGCCCGGCGCTTCGCTGGTGATCCTGGAAAAGGAAAACGTCCTGGCCAAGCACCAGACCGGGCACAACAGCGGGGTGATCCACGCCGGCATCTACTACGCGCCCGGCAGCCTCAAGGCCGATCTGTGCAAACGCGGCGCCGAGGCCACCAAACAGTTCTGCAGCGAGCACGGGATCAAGTTCGAGGTCTGCGGCAAGGTGCTGGTGGCCTCCAACGCCCTGGAAGTGCAGCGCATGGAAGCCCTGTACCAACGCTCGCAACAGAACGGCCTGAAGGTGGAGCGCCTGGACGCCGAGCAACTGCGTCAGCGTGAGCCGAACATCGTCGGCCTCGGCGGGCTGTTCCTCGACGCCACCGGCATCGTCGACTACCGCGAAGTCTGCGAAACCATGGCCCGGGTGATCCGCCGC
Organism: Pseudomonas protegens; assembly: GCF_003732485.1. Classification (GTDB taxonomy): domain Bacteria; phylum Pseudomonadota; class Gammaproteobacteria; order Pseudomonadales; family Pseudomonadaceae; genus Aquipseudomonas; species Aquipseudomonas protegens_B. Next base: position 453,268 of record NZ_MOAK01000036.1, on the reverse strand, counting down.
GACGGCGGAGAAATCTGCCTCAGCCAGACCGTCACCGCGATCCAGGAAAGCGCCGACAGCGTCACGGTCAACAGCCATGGCGGCAACTGGCAGGCGAAGAAACTGGTGGTCTGTGCCGGCCTGCAATCGGATCGCCTGGCGACCCTGGCCGGGGTGAAAATCGACCACCAGATCATCCCCTTCCGCGGCGAATACTTCCGTCTGCCGGCCTCGAAGAACAACATCGTCAATCACCTGATCTACCCGATCCCCGATCCGGAGTTGCCATTCCTCGGCGTGCACCTGACCCGCATGATCGACGGCAGCGTCACCGTCGGCCCCAACGCGGTGCTGGGTCTGGGCCGGGAGAACTACAAGAAGTTCTCCATCAACTGGCGTGACGTGGCGCAGTACGCCAGCTTCCCCGGCTTCTGGAAAACCATCTGGCAGAACCTGGGTTCCGGCACCTCCGAGATGAAGAATTCACTGTTCAAGTCCGGCTACCTGGAACAGTGCCGCAAGTACTGCCCGTCCCTGGAAGTCTCCGACCTGCTGCCCTACGAGGCGGGGATTCGCGCCCAGGCAGTGATGCGTGACGGCAGCCTGGTGCACGACTTCCTGTTTGCCCAGACCCCACGCATGTTGCACGTATGCAACGCGCCCTCGCCCGCCGCCACTTCGGCGATTCCCATTGGTTCGATGATTGCCGACAAGATTTTCAAGGCCGACTGAAACCCTGCGCATTACGCCTTCACATTCAGCGCTCCGGCACTGTCTGCGGGGCCCCGTGTCGCCGAAATACCCCTCGGCAGTCCCTTTGGAGCACACCGAGCAAGACCCGCGTCAACTCGACAATAAATACAATGATTCATGAGGAAGTACGGAAATGAGCGCAGTTGAAACCAGCAGTACTGCAGCGGAAACCCCACAACAAACCAAGAAACGCCTGCGCAAGGTCGCGGCGGCCACCATCTTCGGCTCGATGCTGGAGTGGTACGACTTCTACCTCTACGCCACCATGGCGGCCATCGTCTTCTCGAAGATCTTCTTCGATAACAGCAACCCGAAAAGCGCCACGCTGATGGCCTTCTCCACCTTTGCCATCGGCTTTATCGCCCGTCCTTTCGGCGGCATCCTGTTCGGCTACCTGGGGGACAAGTTCGGCCGCAAGCAGGTGTTGGTACTGACCTTCTGCCTGATGGGCGTATGCACCGCACTGATCGGCCTGATCCCCAGCTACGCCTCCATCGGCATCTGGGCACCGATCCTGCTGGTGGCGATCCGCATCATCCAGGGCCTGGGGGCCGGCGCCGAACTGTCCGGCGCAGCGGTCACCTCCTATGAACACGCCAGCGAAGGCAAACGCGGCAGCCAGGGTGCCTGGCCGGCGCTGGGGCTGAACCTGGGCCTGCTGCTGTCGTCGCTGACCATTTACCTGTTGACCATCAACGGCAACGACTTCCTCCTGGCCGGCGGCTGGCGCATTCCCTTCGTGTGCAGCATCGTCCTGGTGGCGGTCGGCCTGTGGGTGCGCAACAGCATTCCGGAAACCCCGGAGTTCAAGGAGCTGAGCAAGGAAAGTCAGAAGGCCAAGCCCTCGCCCCTCAAGGCACTGTTCAAGAACGACCTCAAGGGCCTGGCGGTGGTGTTCTTCGTCGCCATTGGCTACAACGCCCTGAGCTACATCTTCAAGACCTTCTCCCTGGCCTACCTGACCCAGTACAAGAATGTCGATGTGCACGTCACCTCGCTGTCGGTGACCATCGCCAGCCTGATCGCCATCGTCGCCGTGCCCTTCTTCGGCTGGCTCTGCGACAAGTGGAGCAGCAAGACGGTACTGATTCTGGGCGGGGTGTTCTCGCTGCTGTTCGCCTACCCGTTCCTGGCCCTGCTCAACACCGGCGAGAGCCTGATGATCTACATCGCCATCGGTGTCGGTACCGGCATCCTGGCGCCGATGATGTTCGCGCCCCAGGGTTCGTTCCTCAGCCGCCAGTTCCCCACCGCGACCCGTTCCTCGGGCTTTGGCACCGGGCGCGAGATCGGCACCGCCATTGCCGGCGGCCTGGCCCCGCTGGGGGCCCTGTCCCTGGTCACCGCGTCAGCCACCCACTCCACCGACGGCGTGGTGATCATTCTCGCCGTCTCCGCCGTGCTGGTGATGGTGTTTGCCCTCTTCGACCAGGGGCGCAAGCACTCGGCGTTCAAGAACTGACAGCCCGTTGAGCCGTCCACAGCCCGTCCTGGGGCGGCTCAAGCCAGCAGCACCTCGATCCCCAACTGGCGATAACCTTCGATATCCACCTCTGGCACTTCCCGCTCGGTCACCAGCCGCTGCAGACGGTTGCACGGCACCACGACGAAGGGCTCCATGGCCCCGAGCTTGTCGGCGGTGGTCACGGCAATGACCTCACTGGCGCTATCGAACATCGCCTGCTTGATCGGCACCTCGTCAAAATGCAGGGAGCTGATGCCGATCTCCGGGTGGATCGCGCAGACGCCGGTGAACATAAGGTCGGCCTTGATGCCCTGGATCATCCGCAGTGCTTCATGGCCGCTGGCGGACAGGGTTGCCGGGTTGAGCTGGCCACCGGCGAGAATCACCCTGACCTTGGGGTACTCGGCCAGGGCCACGGCAATCATCGGCGAGGCGGTGACCGCGGTCAGGCTGATGCCCGCCGGCAGCGACTGGGCGATGTGCAGGGTGGTGGAGCCGGAATCGAACAGCACCGTCTGGCCATCGCGCACCCACTGCACGGCGAACTGCGCCAGGCGCACTTTCGCCTCGCTGGTTTCGCCAACCCGAGTGAAGTAGTCCTTGCCGCTGTCCTTGGGCCGGGGCAGCGCACCGCCATGGACCCGTTGCACCAGGCCGCCGGCATCCAGCTCTGCCAGATCGCGGCGGATGGTGTCTTCGGACACTGCGAAATGCCGGCTCAGTTCGGCGGCCATGACCTTGCCGTCACGCTCCAGCAGCAAGAGGATTTTTTGCCTACGCAAGGATGGCAGCTCGGCCGCCGGGTGCTGATTCTGCATGCTAATGCCCGCTAATGCGTGTTTTCGCAAGATTAAACAGGCATCCGGGCAAAGACAAGCAAGCCGATCAGTTGATCAAGTGCGGCGCCCGCGAGTTGTACAGGGCCGCTTCCCCGAGGCGCTCACACACCAGTGCCCGGGCCTGGCGGGTCATCTGGTCCAGCTGGCGGTCGCGCTTTTTCTCCGCTTCCAGCATGGCCTTGCGCCCGTGCTGGGCCAGCAGGTAGGTGTGGATCTGCCGCACTTCCACCGACTGGTAGATCGGTGCCACATCCAGCACCGCCAGCAGGCCATCGCTGCCGTGGTCCCGGGTGTTCATCAGCACCTGCGGGCCGCGGGCGCCCAGCAACTGGAAGCCCAGGGCCTCGAAACACCCCACCTTGGCCACGTTGCAGGCAAGTTCCGCATGGGGGTAACGCGCCAGCATGGCTTGCAGCATCTGCCGGGCAATGCCCTGGCGCCGATGGCCTTGCAGCACCGCCATGTAAGCCACGGCGCAGGCCTGGGGATCGTCCTTGACCGGCAGGTACAGGGTGAAACCCAGCACCTGGTCGGGGGCCTGCGGGTCGGTGGCCACCACCAGCTCCACCGCGATCCCCCGGGAACCGTCCATGGCCTGCAGGTACAGGTGCACCTCATAGCCGACGCCGTACTGGTACAGGTTGTACAGCGGATTGCTCGGGGCGATGGCCACCGCGCTGACGTCGGTGATGTAGTCCACCACCATCTGCTGGATCTGGCTCTGGATGGCTTCGGGCGGTGGGGCTTGGAACAGGGTGATGCTGGACATCGAGGCGGTGACTCCGAGGGTTGGGGCATGCCCGGCTACGGCGGGCGCGCCATGATAACCCGGCGCGGGTGACACAGGCGCACAACCGGGCAGCGCATCGGGCGCGTGCATCGGCGAAAAAGCGCGGATGGGATCGGGAGAAAGAGACTGGCTGGCTGCGGCCATGGCCGCAACCGGCAGAGGATACGGATGCACCAGGGCATCCGCGGTGCCCCGCCCGACGAACGCGGGCGGGGCCGAGGGCTTACAGCGCCATGTCGGCCGCTGGGTTGCTCTCTGGCTTGGCCATGCTGGCCGGAGCCTGAGGTGCAGCGCCCTTGACCGGTGGTGGCGGGGTCAACTGCAGCACTTCGGCGGTGTAGGCCCATTCTTTGGCCACACGCTCAGGGCTGTCGTTCAGGGCAGTACCGTAGCTCGGTACGATCTGGTGCAGTTTTTCCTGCCAGGCCGGAGTCGCCACTTTGTCCTTGAACACCTTTTCCAGCACGCTGAGCATGATCGGCGCGGCGGTCGAGGCACCTGGGGAAGCGCCCAGCAGGCCGGCGATGCTGCCGTCCTGGGAAGCAACGATCTCGGTGCCCAGTTTCAGCACGCCGCCCTTCTCTTCGTCACGCTTGATGATCTGCACGCGCTGACCGGCCTGCCACAGACGCCAGTCTTCCTGCTTGGCGTTGGGGAAGTATTCCTTCAGGGCGGCGAAGCGGTCGTCATCCGACAGCATCAGCTGGCCGGCCAGGTATTCCACCAACGGGTACTGCTCGATACCGACTTTGGTCATCGGCCAGAAGTTGTGGGTAGTGGTGCTGGTCAGCAGGTCGAAGTACGAACCTTCCTTGAGGAACTTGGTGGAGAAGGTGGCGAATGGGCCGAACAGGATGACCCGCTTGCCGTCCAGCACGCGAGTGTCCAGGTGCGGAACCGACATCGGCGGAGCGCCCACCGAAGCCTTGCCGTAGGCCTTGGCCAGATGCTGCTCGGCCACGCTGGCATTCTCGGTCACCAGGAACGAGCCACCCACCGGGAAGCCGGCGTATTCGTTGGCTTCAGGAATGCCCGACTTCTGCAGCAGGTGCAGGGCACCGCCGCCGGCGCCGATGAACACGAACTTGGCGTCGGTTTCGGTTTTCGAACCGTCCTTGAGGTTCTTGTAGGTCACGCGCCACGAGCCGTCTTTGTTGCGCTCGATGTCCTGCACTTCGCTGGACAGCTTGAGGGCAAAGTTCGGCTGGGCTTGCAGGTGGGCAACGAACTGGCGAGTGATCTCGCCGAAGTTGACGTCGGTGCCGATCGGGGTCCAGGTCGCAGCGATCTTCTGCGCCGGATCACGACCTTCCATCATCAGTGGAACCCACTTCTTGATCTGCTCGGCGTCTTCGGAGTACTGCATGCCGCTGAACAGCGGGCTGGCCTGCAGGGCCTCGTAGCGGGCCTTGAGGAACTTGATGTTGTCATCGCCCCAGACGAAGCTCATGTGCGGCGTGGAGTTGATGAACGAACGCGGGTTCTTCAGCACGTCGTTCTTGACCTGCCACGACCAGAACTGCCGGGAAATCTGGAACGCTTCGTTGATCTCGATGGCCTTGGCGATCTCGATCTTGCCGTCCTTGCCTTCCGGGGTGTAGTTCAGCTCGGCCAAAGCGGAGTGACCGGTACCGGCGTTGTTCCAGCCGTTGGAGCTTTCTTCAGCCACGCCATCCAGGCGCTCAACCATCTCCATGGACCAATCGGGCTGCAGCTCATTGAGCCAGACCCCGAGGGTCGAACTCATGATGCCGCCACCGATCAGCAGCACATCCACTTTCTTCGGCTCAGCCGCGTGCGCGGACGTGAGGCCTATCGACATCGCCAGCCCGATCAGGGCCGTGTTCACTTTCTTCAACATTCTGTAGTACCTACGATAGAACGCCATCCGCCGCCCCATCCTCGATCCTGCGAACTCAGTGCATTGCGAAACAGGCATTTCGCAGGTACTGGATGAACGCATTCAAAAGAACTGGAGGGTGGGCACACAAGGCCGACGAGACTGGCTCGACCTCAGTTTTATATCGCTCCGGCGCTGACTTCTTGTCGTTTTTGGCTTCAGCTACTTGAGTGACACTTGTTTCTCAGGACACGTCACGGGACGCAAACCAACGGGCAAAAACGCCCCACTCCTTTTCATCGACACCGGACTGGGCTCGACGCACAACACTGACACCCGTCTACACGGGGCCAGCAGGACAAAGAAGGGTCGGGGTCAACCAAAAGAGGTAGACGAACACTGCCTGACATTGCATTCGGCGAGTTTGCCCAGACACTCCCGCTCGCTTGCAAGGACCCGATCAGGCCACTTGAAGCAAAGCATAGGGGAGGTATTTCTGCACAAACGATGAACCGATTCAGCGCAAGAATATCATTACGGCATCAGCCTGTCTTGGCCGGAGCGGCTGTCCCGGCCCTCGGAAAAACCGCGACGCACCAGGGTCTGTACGAAAGCTGCCGAGCAAAGATCAGGCAAGGCAAAAACAGGCGAGGAAGCGGAGTGTAGGGGCCTACATGAGCATTCCGAGCCTGTTTCTACGTAGCGCCGAAGGCGCGTAGTGCGCAGCATGATCGAAGCGCAGGTAGTTTTCGTACAGAGCCTACGACACTCGCCACAATTAATGCGTCACAAAGACACTGGCCGGCCGCTACGCCGCGGCACTGCACTGAGCCTTGGCGGTCAGCAATGGCACAGGCATCATGACCGGCTGCAAGACCTGCCAGACCATCGTCAAGGACAAGAAGAACAACCATGCACGAGACTTCCCTGCAAGACACCACCGCCCCCGAGGGCGTCTGTTTCGGCTGCGGCAGCAGCAACCACCACGGCCTGCACATCAAGAGCCACTGGCATGAAGACGGTGTGCACGTGGTCGCCGAGCACCTGCCCGACGCCAAGTACTGCGGCTGGCCGGACCTGGTCTACGGCGGCCTGATCGCCATGCTGGTGGACTGCCACTCCAACTGGACCGCCATGGCCTACCACTACCGCAACGAACAGCGCGAGCCCGGCAGCCTGCCACGCATCGACTGCGTCACCGGCAACCTGGGCATCAAGTTCATCAAGCCCACCCCCATGGGCGTGCCCCTGACCCTGCGCGCCAGGGTCGAGGGTGAAGTAGGCCGCAAGAGCCAGGTGATCTGCGAGGTGTATGCCGGCGATGTGCTGACCGCCATTGGCGATTCGGTCTTCGTGCGGGTCGATACCGGACAGCTGGCCGCCGCTGCGCATGGTCGTGAAAGCTGACTGGACAGCAGTCCCGCACCTGAGATCGGCAGGCGTGTCCAGCCACTCCTGCCCTTCCATAGCGCCATGATCGGCGAGAACTTCAGCGCTCACATGCAACGATTGCGGTCCTCCGGCGCGCCCCTGTACTATTGAGAACGATTCACACTCACATCTCGGCAGGCAACGGTGCATTCATCTTCGAGCAACAAGCTGGGCTTCTTTTTCAGCGACCATCACCGTTGGCTGCTGCAGCATATTCACAGGCGCCTGGGCAACCGCGCCGACGCCGAAGACACCGCCGCCGACACCTTCTGCCAGTTGCTCGCGGCCGAGGTCGACCCGGACAGCATCGAGCAGCCACGGGCCTACCTGTCCACCATCGCCAGGCGTTTGATGTTCGATCGCCATCGCCGACGCCAGCTGGAACAGGCCTACCTGCAACGCTTGTCTGCCCTGCCGGAACTGCTGGCACCCTCCCCCGAGGAACAGTTGCTGCTGGTCGAGGCCCTGGTGGCCATCGACCGGGCGCTGGACGGCCTGCCACTGATCGTCAAGACCGCGTTTCTCTACAGCCAGCTCGATGGCCTGAGCTACGTGGCCATCGCCCGCAAGCTGGAGTTGTCCGAACGCACCGTCAGCCGCTACATGAAGCAGGCCCTGCGCCAGTGCTACCTGAGTGAGCTGGCCCTGTGAGCCGGCAACCCCTGGACCCGCTGACCGAACAGGCCATCGACTGGATGGTGCGGCTGCGCGCCGGCGACCCGGACCCGCGCCTGGAGCAGGCCCTGGCCACCTGGCTGGCCAGCGACCCGGCCCACGCCCAGGCCTGGAATCACCTGCAGGAACGGCTTGGCACATCATTCAATACCTTGCGTGCTCTCGACCGACGCCTGCCAGGGCAGGCTGGCGAAGCCCGACAACTGCTGCTCGGCCCCCACCGCTCACGACGCCAACTGTTGCGCGGCCTGGCCGGACTCGGCCTGCTGGGCGGCGGCCTGTGGCTGGGGGCCCAGACTCGGTATGGCGAAACCCTGCTGGCGGATGTCAGTACCGGCCGCGGCCAGCGCCGGGACTTCACCCTGGCCGACGGCAGCCGCCTGAGCCTGAACGCCGACAGCGCCGTGGACCTGCGCTTCGACGACCAGCAACGACTGGTGATCCTGCGCCATGGCGAGTTGCTGATCCAGGTGGCCGCCGACCCGCGGCGACCACTGCGAGTGCGCAGCGCCCAGGGCCAGGTCCAGGCCTTGGGCACCCGTTTCCTGGTGAGCCAGGAAGCCGCTGCCACCCGGGTTGTCGTGCTGGAGCACTCGGTGCGGCTGCGCCTGTTGACGGGCGATGAACGCGATCTGCAACAGGGCCAGGCCGCCCTGCTGCACCCCGAACGTATCGAACTGCTGGATCAGGACCAGCGGTATCGCGGCGATTGGCTCAACGGTCGCCTCAACGTACTGGATGACTCCCTGGAGCAGGTGATCGCCGCCCTGCGCCCTTACTGCCGGGGCTACGTGCGGGTAGCCCCGTCGGTCGGCCATCTCCGGGTGCAGGGCGTGTTCCCTCTGGATCAGCCGGAACGAGCCCTCAGCGCCCTGGCGGAGACCCTGCCGATCAGGATCGATCGCTACAGCCCCTGGCTCACACTGATCCGCCCCCGGAACCAAGAATGAATATTTTTTGAAAATCACTCTTATTTGTGTCCGGTTTTCATTTCTTGTCCCACCTATCTCCTGACACGCCAACACAATCAGGAGAATTCCGTGCGCAACCCTTGGTTCCATGTCCTTCCCGCTGCCTTCGCCGTGGCTGCCCTGAACAGCCAGGCCCAGGAGCAGCTCCAGTCGTTCAACTTGCCGGCGGCCCCCCTGGCCGTGACGCTCAACGCCATCGCTGGCCAGAGCGGCGCCGTGCTGGCCCTGGAACCGGCGCTGGTGCAAGGCAAGCAAGCCCCGGCGGTGATGGGCCGGATGACTGCGCTGCAGGCCATGCACAGCGCGCTGGTC
>NZ_MOAK01000036.1:444025-444168 GCF_003732485.1 Pseudomonas protegens | reverse complement strand
GTCAGCGGCCACTACAGCGTCGAGCCGCTCCCGGCCGACGGTGCCCCCGTGCAACTGGGCACGACCAGCATCATCGAGAGCGGGCTCGACACCACCACTGAAGGCTCCGGCTCCTACGCCGCACGTGCAGTGACCATCGGCAA
>NZ_MOAK01000036.1:443483-443972 GCF_003732485.1 Pseudomonas protegens | reverse complement strand
AGATGGATGATCAGGGCCTGACCGACCTCAAGGCCGCCGCCAACCAGACCACCGGCTTGGTGGGGGTGCAAGGGGTGGGCAAGGGCATGATCCTCTCCTCCCGCGGTTTCCAGATCGACGATTGGCAATACGATGGCGTGCCGATCCCGCGCAACACCTATTCCCTGGGCAACTGGGCGACCCAGGACCTGATCTTCTTCGACCGCCTGGAAGTGCTGCGCGGTGCCTCGGGGCTGCTGCAGGGCACCGGCAGCCCGGGGGGCGCGATCAACCTGGTGCGCAAGCGCGGTCAGAACACTCCGACCGTGACCCTGACCGGCAAGGCCGGCTCGTGGGACCACTATGGCCTGCAACTGGACGCCGGCGGCCCGCTGAATGCCGCCGGTACGGTACGCGGGCGCGTGGTGGCCGACGAGGACCAGAGCGATTCGTTCATCGACAAGCAATGGAGCAAGACCCACTCGCTGTACGGGTCCCTGGACTTCGATC
>NZ_MOAK01000036.1:441313-443442 GCF_003732485.1 Pseudomonas protegens | reverse complement strand
GAGCGACGACACCACCCTGGGCCTGGCCGCCAGCCGCTCCGAGGCCGAATCGCGGCCGATGCTCCGCGGCCTGCCGCGCTATGCCGACGGCAGCACGGTGAACCTGCCGCGCTCGACCTACAGCGGCGCGCGCTGGAACCATTCGCAGATCAACGTCACCACGCTCTACGCCGACCTGGAGCACCGTTTCAACCAGGATTGGACCTTCAAGGTCGGTGCCGTGCGCATGAGCGAAAGCAACGACTCGATCCAGCAACGCATCCAGACCACCCTTGAGGGCGTAAACCCCGACGGTAGCGGCCTGCAGTACGCCGACTGGGTCACCGATTTCGACAACACCAAGATCGGCCTCGACATGAACCTCACCGGGCGCTTCGAGGGCCTGTCCATGGAGCAGGAAATCACCCTGGGCGGCAACTACTCGAAACTGACCACTGACGATGTCTTCGCCCGCACCTTCAACAATGGCGGCAACATCTTCGCCATCGACCACGATCGGCCGAAGATCAGCTACGACAGCCTGCTCAATACTCCCGGCGGACGCGGCACCCACAGCAGCTACGATGTCCGCCAGAAAGGCCTGTATGGCAGTTGGCGGATCAAGCCCCTGGATGACCTGACCCTGGTGCTGGGTTCCCGCGTCAGCTGGTATGACTACCGCTACGAAGCCACCAACTACCAGGCCATCAGCCACAAGGGCACTGCGGACGATCCGTCCACCATGACCGACAGCGGCGAAGTCACGCCCTACGCCGGCATCGTCTACGACCTGAGTCGCGAATGGTCGGTGTATGCCAGCTACACCGATGTGTTCGAGCCGCAGACCGCACGCACCGCCAGCGGCTCGGTGCTGCAACCGGTGATTGGCAGCAACTATGAAGTCGGCCTCAAGGGCGAGCTGCTCGAAGGCCGGGTCAACACCTCCCTGGCACTGTTCCGCTACGACCAGAAGAACCGTGCCGTGCAGGACACCGCCTCGGGCTACGCCTGTGACGGCTGGTACTGCTCCACCGCTTCGGGCAAGGTGCGCAGCCAGGGGCTGGAGGCCGAAATCAGCGGCGAAGTGGTGGACCGTCTGCAGCTGTTCGCCGGCTATACCTACAACACCACCACCTTCCTTGAAGATCCGAAGGATCAGGGTCGGACATTCAGCCAGTGGACTCCCAAGCACATGCTGCGGGTATGGAGCGACTACCAGCTGGACGGCGCCTTGAGCCGGGTCAGCACCGGCCTGGGCTTCACCAGCCAGAGCCACACCCTGGGTTATGAACGCAGCTACAAGGTGCCGGGCTACACCGTCTGGAACGCCCGCATCGCCTATCAGTTGAACGACGAGGTAAGCCTGGCACTGAACGCCTACAACCTGTTCGACAAGCACTACTACATCTCTGGCTACAACCAGTTGGATGGCAACAACAACTTCGGCGATCCACGCAACTTCATGCTCAGCGTGAAGTACACACCGCAGTTCTGAATCGGCCTTGTCGCAGCGCCCCCAAACGGGCGCTGCAGACAGCGCCAGGCTTTTGTATGATCCGCCCTCGCCCCGCCCCCTCCTGAGGACGTTTCATTTGAGCATGGACATTCAAGACATCCAGCGCAGCCTGGCAAGACCCGCGCTAAAACTCGTCGCCGGCGGCTTTCGCCCCACCCAGGCCATGGATGAAAGCTGGCTGGGCCGGGTCTTTCTGTTTCGCGAAGACGAAGAGTTGCCGCGCAACCGCGCCGGTGAAACCCTGCTGCCCTTTGCCCAGCTCTATCTCCCGGCCCTGCCCTTTCACAGCCCGCTGCTGGAAGGCGTGCGGGTGCTGAGCGTGTTTGTCGCCAACCCCTTCCCCGAACCCTTGGAGCCCATGGGCGAACGCTGGATGATCCGCGAATACCGCGACGACGAGGTGCTGGTGCACAAGGAACTGGCGGCTCCCGGAGCCTTCCTCAAACCCATGCCGATCAAAGCCGAAGCCCTGGCCGAGGACTTTCCGCTGTGGGACGGTGGCGGCATCCCCGATGAGGTGGAGCAGGCCATTCTCGAGCTGGAGCGCAGCGGCCGGATCGAGTGCTACTACGACCTGATCAGCCACTGCTATGAACACAAGCTGGGGGGCTATCCGTCCTACTGCCAATCGGGG
>NZ_MOAK01000036.1:419191-441216 GCF_003732485.1 Pseudomonas protegens | reverse complement strand
GCGCTGTCCTTCGACTTCTATTGAGCCCCGCCGGTGAATAGCGATTTCCTCCTGCAACGGATGAAAAGCCCGGGCACCGGGTGCATCATGAGCGCTGTCATTTTTCGGGAGACCTTCATGCCCCTGCGTCCATTGCTCTTGCCCGCCGCCGCTCTGGCGCTGGGCCTGCTGGGTTCGGCCAGCGCCATGGCCGATGATCGGTCGCAGTTGATCGAATCGATCAACGCCTACCGCAGCCAGCCGCAACGCTGCGCCAACCAGGCCTCCTCGGAGCTGCCGCCGCTGGCCAGCGATCCGCGCCTGATCCTGCCGGTGGACAACGTCGGCGACCTGCAACAGGCCCTGGCACAGGCGGCCTATCCCATGGTCAATGTGCAGGCCATCAGCCTCTCCGGCCCCCGGGACGCCCAGGCGGCGATGCAGGCGGTGCGCGAGAGCTTCTGCCAGGTGGTGCTGGACCCGCAGTTCGTCGATATCGGCGTCAATCGCCAGGCCAACCAGTGGCGCATCGTCCTCGCGCGGCCGCTGTTGGCCGCCCGCCTCGGGGATTGGCAAGCCGAGGGCCAGCAATTGCTGGCACAGATCAACAGCGCCCGCAGCCAGCCTCGGCAATGCGGCGGCCAGAGCTTTGCCGCCAGCGCACCGCTGGCCTGGAATGCCACCCTGGGCAGCACCGCCGAAGCACACAGCCGGGCCATGGCCAACCAGAACTATTTCGATCACAAGGACCATGACGGCCGCACCCCGGGCGATCGCGCCGAACTGGCCGGTTATGCCGGGCAACAAGTGGGCGAGAACATCGCCGCCGGCCAGGACAGTGTGCGCAAGGTGCTGGACGGCTGGCTGGCCAGCCCCGGGCACTGCGCCAACCTGATGAACCCGGCCTACCGCGAGCTGGGAGCGGCCTATGCAGTGGACCCGAAAAGCGATGCGGGCATCTACTGGACCGCGATGTTCGGCGCGCCTTGACAGGGTTCGAGCCCGGCCATGAACGCAAACGCCCCGATCAACCGGGGCGTTTGTTTTTCAGCCAGTGGCAACCTTACTGGTTGGTCGCCACCTGCCCTGCATCACCCTGGGTCACCAGCGCCTTGAGGGAGGCGTCGAACTGCTTCAGCGCATTGACCTGCAGCTCGGTCTGCTGGTTGATCTGTGCGGCAATTTCCGGTGCCGCCTTGCCCCGGACCCAGACCGAAGGCAGCTCCTTGGCCTGGATGCCTTCGGCCTTGCCGATGTATTGCAGGTTGGCGTCATAGAACTTGGCGATGAACCGCGCCTCCACCTTGCGGTTGGCCTTGGTCACCAGCTGATTGTAGGTGTCGAGCATGACCACCACGTCGGGCCGGGCCTGGACCACGGCATCGAGGCTGTCATACAGGGTCACGCTGGCGAAGTGTTTCTGCAACGACGCCATCAGCCAGTTGATCGCCCGTTGCGGGTCGGAACTGTCGACGAAAGCGGCGCTGATACGCGGATCAAGGCCGGCATTCTTCGCCCCGTTGAGGGCCACCGAATGGTAGTTCTGCAGATACTGCAGGGTATTGACGGTATTTTCGCTGTACAGCACAGCCGCCGATTGGGCGTGCTGCAGATTGGCAGCACTGTCGGCCATGGGCAGGAAGTGACAGGACATGTCATCGGCAGCGAAGGTAGCCGCAGCAGCACCGGTTCCCGCGATCAAGACAACCACAAGGGTCAACAGAGTCGAGATTCTCATCGGGTGTTTCCTTCTGCAGCCAGCACGGTGTAAGCGCCATCTTCCTCCTTTGCCGGAAAAACGGAACCTGCACTTTTTGATGATAACTATCGATTGCAGCAATGGTTGACAATGGGCACCGGTGCGCCCCGGGGGCGGTGGCCTCCGCCGCTCGCGCCGTTCGATAAAGCCGTCAATTTCTGGCATACAGCTCGCCCGCGCCCCGATAGAATCAAGCCCCCTTTTTCTGCAAGACGAGTCCGGACCATGGATGCTCACTCGATACTGACCTACACCCTGGTGGCGGCCATCGCCATCGCCAGCCCCGGCCCTGCCACCCTGGTGGCGCTGCACAACAGCGTGGCCTACGGCGCCAAGTCCACTATCTGGTCATCGTTGGGCAATGTCAGCGGGCTGTTCTGCATGTCTGCCGCGGCCATGCTCGGCCTCGGGGCACTGATCGCCAGTTCCGAGTGGGTCTTCAACGCGGTGAAAATCGTCGGTGCCGGCTATCTGTTCTATCTCGGTGCCAAGCAGTTGTTCAGTAAAAGCCAGCTACTGAGCGCCAGCAGCACCGAAAACGGCAAGCTCGCGCCCCCGCCGCGCCTGAAGCTGTTCAAGTCGGCCTTCCTGACCGCCGCCACCAACCCCAAGGCGACGATTTTCTTCACCGCGCTGTTCCCGCAGTTCATCGACCAGCACGCCGCGCTGCTGCCGCAGTTCTTCATTCTGACCCTGATCTTCATGGCCCTGTCCCTGACCTCCCTCAGCGTCTATGCCGTGCTCGCTTCCCGGGCCAAGGGCGTGTTGACTCGGCCGGCGCTGTCCAAATGGGTCAATCGCGTGGTGGGTTCGACCTTCATCTTCTTCGGCACCACCATCCTGGCGATGCGTCGGCAAACGGTTTGATCAGGCGCCTGATCGGGCACCTGTTCTGCCTTGCGGGGAGTGAAGCGGCCTTCAGCGCTTCTTTTTCTGCAAGGCCTTGAGCCGCGCACTGGCCCGCTGCACGGCGGCCATCTTTTCCGGGCGCTTCATGCGCTTCCATTTGCGGATGTCGTCCTTGCTGCGCCCGCAACTCAGGCACAGGTCGCCACTGAGTTGGCACAGGGCGATGCAGGGGTTGTCGATTTCCTTGGCCATGGCTCAACCCCGGCCCGGGCGCAGGCGCTTCAGGCGTTGCGCCCAATCGCCACCATTGATCCGCCGGCATTGCTCTTCGCTGTCGAAGAACACACGGGTTTCCAGGGAGTCGAGGTGAATATCGGCCTCTTCCAGGGCCCGGGCCGTCAGTTCGAGCATCCGCGCGCCCTGCCCGGCCGCCAGGGCCTGTTCCTTGTGGGCCTGGGTGTCGAAGACCCAGACCACCACCAGGCTCGCCGCAAAGGCGGCGTAGTCCACTTCGTGGGTCAGCCAGGAAAAACCGACGATTTCGGCCTTGGCGGCTTCGCAGGCTTCGGTCAGGGTGGCGGCCAGCAGGCGCTCCGTGGCCGCCTGCTGGCGTTTGTTGAATGGCATGACAAGCCTTGAGTCGCAGCTAAAAGGCCGCACACCATACCTCAAGCCACTCGCCCGCGGCGGCGCTTTGCGGCTAGGCTAGTGCGCTCCTGCCCGCTTCAAGGAAGAACGCACATGCAAAAGACCTCCTTCGCGCTGCTCGTGGCAGCGCTCCAGCTCGCCAGTATCAGTGCCCTGGCGGCCACGTCGCCGGTGGCCGACGCCATCTGGTTCAACGGCCCGATCATCACCATCGATGATCAGCACCCCAAGGCCCAGGCAGTGGCGGTGAAGGACGGTAAAATCCTCGCCGTGGGTGACCGGCAACAGGTACTCAAGAACAAGGGCCCGGCCACGCAGATGCTCGACCTCAAGGGCGCGACCCTGCTACCGGGCTTCGTCGACCCCCACGGCCATGTGTCGATGGTGGGTTTCCAGGCTGCCAGCGCCAACCTGCTGCCGCCACCGGATGGAACCAACAACAGCATCCCCGGGCTCCAGGAAACCCTGCGCCGCTTTGAACAGCAGTCGCCGATCCCCAAGCAGTTCGGCGTGCTGTTCGGCTTTGGCTATGACGATTCCCAGTTACAGGAACAGCGCCACCCCACCAAGGCCGACCTGGACGCCGTGACCCGCGACCTGCCCATCGCCATCGTCCACCAGTCCTCGCACCTGGGGGTGCTCAACAGCAAGGCGCTGGAACTGGCGGGGATCGACGCGTCGACCCCCAACCCGGAAGGCGGGGTGATCCGCCGCGTCGACGGCAGCCAGGAACCCAACGGCGTGCTGGAGGAAAACGCCTTCTTCAACGCCCTGATCAGGATCTTCCCCAAGCTCACTGCCGATCAGGCGGTGGACATGCTCAGCGCCGGGCAACAGCTGTACATCAGCTATGGCTACACCACCCTGCAGGATGGCCGCTCCTCGCCGGACCAGGTCAGGACCGCCATCAAGGCCGCCGGCGACGGCAAGCTGCTGGCGGACATCGTTTCCTACCCCGACATCCTCAGCCAAGGCACCAAGGAGCTGATGGTCGCGCCCTGGTATCACCCGAGCAACCAGCCGGTGAGCTATGACCGGCACTTTCGCATTGGCGGGGTCAAGCTGACCCTGGACGGCTCGCCCCAGGGCAAGACCGCCTGGCTCAGCCAACCCTACTTCAAGCCGCCCCAGGGCCAGGACGCCAGCTATGCCGGCTACGGCGTGGTCAAGGACGACGAGGCCCTGGCCATTTACAAGGAAGCCCTGGCCAATCGCTGGCAGATCCTTTCCCATGCCAACGGCGACCGGGCCATCGACCAGTTGCTGAGTTCGATGCGCGCCGCAAAAACAGCCTACCCAGGAGTCGATGTGCGTCCGGTGATGATCCATGGCCAGACCCTGCGCCAGGATCAGGTGGCCGAGCTCGAGCAACTGAAGATCTTCCCGTCACTGTTCCCCATGCACACCTACTACTGGGGCGACTGGCACCGCCAATCGGTGCTGGGGCCAGAGCGTGCAGAAAACATCTCGCCCACTCAATGGGTGCTCAAGGCCGGCCTGAAGTTCACCACCCACCACGATGCCCCGGTGGCCCTGCCGGACTCCATGCGGGTACTGGCGGCCACGGTCAATCGCACCACGCGCAGCGG
Organism: Pseudomonas protegens; assembly: GCF_003732485.1. Lineage (GTDB taxonomy): Bacteria > Pseudomonadota > Gammaproteobacteria > Pseudomonadales > Pseudomonadaceae > Aquipseudomonas > Aquipseudomonas protegens_B. The sequence continues at coordinate 436,392 of NZ_MOAK01000036.1, read as the reverse complement.
CTATGTGCTGGGGCCGGAGCAGCGGGTGACGCCTCTGCAAGCGCTCAAGGCCATGACCCTGTGGTCGGCCTACCAGCATTTCGAAGAAGACCGCAAAGGCTCCATCACCCCGGGCAAGCTGGCGGATTTCGCGGTGCTCTCGGCCAACCCGCTGACCGTCAAACCCGAGACCCTGAGCGAGATCCAAGTGCTCAAGACCGTCAAGGAAGGCCGGGTGATCTATGAGCGTCCGGCAAAGGTGGCAGGCTTGCCGCCGCCGTTCGGGATGCATGGCGATCCGTCATTGCCGGTACCCCAGGGCATCAAGGCCGTGGCCCAGGGCGACGGCGACCTGGGCCCGGCCCTGGATGTGATCTACGACCGGCTGGCGCCCGCCCAGTAAGGTAAAACCCAACGCCGGCTGTCGTGTTCTCTAGACGGCAGCCGGCGCAGGGTTTTCCTCCTCGCGGTCATTCAACCCTCACCTTGCGTACCGGCGACCCCGGACGCTGGCGACTTTCCCAATCCGGGGCCAACCCCACCGCAACCTCGTCAGCCACCAGTAGCTGACGCCCGCGCACCAGGTCGGCGGCACGCTCGGCGAGCATGATCGTCGGCGCATTGAGGTTGCCGTTGGGCTCGCTGGGAAACACCGACGAGTCGATCACCCGCAGGCCTTCAAGACCGTGGACACGCAGTTCGGAATCCACCACGGCCATCTCGTCCTCGCCCATGCGACAGGTGCCGCAGGGGTGGTAGGTGCTCTCCAGGTTCGCCCGCACGAACTCATCGATCTGTGCATCCGTGTTGACCTGCGGCCCCGGCGCAATCTCGCCGTCGCGGTAACGGTCCATCGCCGGCTGGCCGATGATTTCCCGGGTCAGGCGTACACAGCGGCGGAAACCCTCGCGATCCTCCTCGCGTTGCAGGTAGTTGAAGAGAATTTCCGGATGCTCGTACGGGTCGCCGGAACGGGCTCGCACATGGCCGCGGCTCTTGGGTTTGTTGGGCCCGGTGAGCACCATGAAGCCATGCCCCTTGATGGGTTTGTTGCCGTCATAGCGCATGGCCGCGGGCAGGAAGTGGAACTGGATATCCGGCCAACCCAGGCCCTGCTCGGAACGAATGAAGCCACCGGCCTCGAAGTGGTTGCTGGCCCCCAGGCCGTCCTTGAACAGCAACCAGCGCAGACCGATCAGCAGCTTGCTCAGCGGGTCCATCTTGCTGTTGAGGGTCAGCGGCTCCTTGCAGCCGAACTGGATGTAGACCTCGGCGTGATCCTGGAGGTTTTCCCCCACTCCCGGCAGCACGTGCCGAGGCTCGATCGACGCCCTGTGCAACACCTCGGCCGGCCCGACCCCGGAGCGTTGCAGCAGGTGCGGCGAACCGATGGGGCCGGCGGCGACCAGCACCTCGCGGTTGCACCGCACTTCATGGACCTGCCCCTGACGGTCATAGGCGACGCCCACCGCGCGCTTGCCCTCGAAGAGGATCCGGCGCGTCATCGCCTGAGTCAGCACCGTCAGGTTGGGGCGCCCCATGGCCGGTCGCAGGTAGGCATTGGCGGTCGAGCAGCGCACGCCGTTCTTCACCGTCATGTGCATGGCGCCGAAGCCTTCCTGCATGAAGCCATTGCAGTCTTCGGTCCTGATGTAGCCCGCCTCGACACCGGCATCGATCCAGGCCCGGTACAGGGGGTTGTGCATGTTGTTGCCATTGTTGGTGTGCAACGGCCCGCCCTGCCCGCGGTAGCTGTCACCGCCGGCCTCGTAGTCTTCCGCCCGCTTGAAATACGGCAGGCAGTGCCGATAGCCCCAGTCCCGCGCCCCCAGGGCTTGCCACTCATCGAAGTCATGGGCGTGGCCGCGGATGTAGACCAGGCCGTTGATCGAGGACGAGCCCCCCAGTACCTTGCCCCGCGGGCAATGGATACGCCGGCCGTCGAGGTAGGGCTCAGGCTCGGTCTGGTAGCGCCAGTTGTACTTGCTGGTGTTCATCGGCATGGAAAAGGCACTGGGCATCTGGATCAGCACGCTACGGTCGCTGCCACCGAACTCCAGGATCAGCACCGATGTGCCCGGGTCCTCGCTCAAGCGGTTGGCCAGCACGCAGCCGGCCGAGCCGGCGCCAATGATGATGTAGTCGAATGTTTGCCTGCTCATGGTCATCTCCCGACCGTCAATTGATTGAGAATCGGCAGCGCCTCGCGGGGTTGTGCGAGCCCTTCGGCGCGCGCCCCCGAGGCGTCCTCAAGGCGCAGGATCACCGCTTCTTCGTGCGCCAGGTCCAGCGAACGGCTCAGGCCGTAGTAGGCCAGCCCGGACACCACCAGCCCCACCAGCCAGGCAACGTCGATACTGCCCAGGGCCCTGGCCAGCGGGCCGACATAGACCTCGCGCTGCTCCACGCCGTCGTAGATGTAGAAGAACGGGATCATGCTCGCGAAGCCGATGGCGTAGGCGACGATCCCGCGCAGGCCCCAGCTGCCGTAGAGGTTGCCCCGGGGCATGAAGAAGTGCGTGATGGCGTAGCGCCCCTTGCGCACGAAGAAGTAGTCGGTGAGGTTGACTGCAGTCCAGGGCACCAGGAAATACAGCATCACCACCAGGTAGATGCTCAGCACCGACAGTCCCTGGTTCGAGCGCTGGATGCTCAGGGCCACGCCCAGTTGCAACAGGATCACGAAGAGAATCGCCAGGATCCGAGCCTTGCGCGTCGGCTTGATGCTGATGATCGAATCGACACAGGTCAGGGTGGTCAGCTTGGCGCTGTAGATGTTCATCGCGATCACCGGCAGGAACGCCAGGATGGTCACCAGCACCACCGCCGTGCCCACCAGCGGTGACAAGGTGTTGCCCACCTGCCCCAGTGCCACCAGCACATCGGTGGAATGCAGGTGGTCGGCCAGCCAGCCGCCCACGGCGATCATCCAGGCCCCGGACAACGAAGCCCCGAGGAACACCACGGCGATCAGTTTGCCGCTGTGGGTGTGCTTGGGCAGGTAGCGCGAGTAGTCGGACACATAAGGCGCATAGGCGATGTTGTAGCTGGCCGCGGCGGCGAACTGGGCGACGCCGCCGGACCAGTTGAAGCCCAGGGGCTGCGGACCCACGCCGCCTGCCGCCACGGCCAGCGGTTGGGCATCGGGCACCCAGTGCATCAGTACCGCCAGGCTCACCAGGCCATAGAGCGGCAGCGACAGGTACAGCGCCCACTTGAAACTGCGGTGCATCCAGTCGTGGCCAAGAATCGCCAGGGTCGCCCCCGGCACGGTCACCGCCAGGGCCACCAGCAGCGGATCGAAGCCGAACAACGTCTGCAGCCCCTGCATCATCAGCACCAGGTTGACGATGTTGAAACCGGCGAACACGAACAGGGTCGCCAGCAGCACCAGGATCACCCCGCGATAGCCGAACTGCGCCCGTGACTGAATCATCTGCGGCAAGCCCAGGTGCGGCCCCTGGGAACCATGGAAGGCCATGAACAAGGTGCCGAACATGATGCCCAGGGTGCCGGTCACCGTGGTCCAGAACGCTGTGAGGCCGACGCTGGGCCCGACAAAGCCGATGGTCATGGTGAAGAAGGTGAAGTTGCCCAGAAACCAGAACGGTCCCTGGCTGGAGAGCTTGTCGGTGCGCTCGTTTTCCGGGATGTAATCGATCGAATGGACTTCGACAACGGAGCCGTTGTCGGCACTGGAGACACTCGGAGCAGGCTGGGCATTAGTGTTCATGATGGGCTCTTATTGTTGGTCGATATCATGACGGGGCACTGGTGCGGTACTCGATGCCTGGGCACCTCCTGCAGGCTCTGACGGGGGATGTGCGGACGCCCCAAGGACGCCCGAAGTCGGTAAAGCCAGGCTCGCCTGTCAAGGCAGGGTGATCCAGACCGCCTTGGTTTCCATCAGGTGGTCGAGCTGCTCCGGCCCCAGGTCCTTGCCGAACCCCGACAGCTTGTAGCCACCAAAAGGCATCGCGGGGTCGATGGTGCTGTGGGCATTGACGTACACCGAGCCGGCCCGCAGACGCGGAATCAGGCTGTGGACCCGGCCCAGGTCGTTGGAGTAGATCGCCGCCGCCAGGCCATAGAGCGAGTCATTGGCCAGCGCCAGCGCCTGCTCGTCATCGTCGAAAGGCGCGGTCACCAGCACCGGCCCGAAGATCTCTTCCTGGACGATGCGCATGTCATTGCGGCAATGGGCAAAAATGGTCGGCTCGACAAAGTACCCCGGCCCCTTGAGCGGCTGGCCGCCGTAGACCAGTTGGGCGCCCTCGCCCTTGCCGATCTCGATGTACTCGCTGACCCGCTGTTTCTGCTGGGCCGATACCAGGGGGCTGATGAAGCAGTCCGGGTCCAGCCCCGGGGCCACCTTCAAGGTCCGGGTGTAGGCGATCAGCTCATCGAGAAACGCGTCATAGATGCTGTGGTGGATATAGGCGCGGGTACCGGCGTCGCAGACCTGCCCCGAGTTGAAGAACACACCGTTGGCCACGGCCTCGGCGGCCGCGCGCAAGTCAGCGTCGGCCAGCACGAGCACCGCCGACTTGCCCCCCAGTTCCAGGGTCAGGCGCTTCATGTCGTCCAGCGCCGCGCGCCCCACGGTACGGCCCACCGGGGTCGACCCGGTGAAGCTCAGTTTGTCGATCCCCGGGTGCGCGGCCATGGCGGCGCCGATCACGCTGCCGCGCCCGCTGACAATATTGATCACCCCGGCGGGGATACCCGCCTCTTCCACCAGCTCGGCGAAGCGCAAGGCCGAGAGCGACGTCAGCTCGGCGGGCTTGACCACCACCGTGCAACCGGTGGCCAGGGCCGCACCCAGCTTCCAGGCCAGGGTCTGCAACGGGAAGTTCCAGGGCACTATCACCCCGACCACGCCCACCGGCTCCTTGCGCGTGTACGCCAGGTAATTGCCCGGCAACGAGGGCTCGACGGTGCGTCCGTGGAGCTTGCTGGCCCAGCCGGCGAAATAGCGCAAAGTGTCGACCGTACCCTGGATATCGACATCCCGGGCACTGGCCACCGATTTGCCCATGTCGATCGATTCGATTTCCGCCAGTTGCGTAGCGTTGTCCGCAATCAGTTGCGCCAGGCGGTGAATCATCGCCTCGCGCTCCAGCGGCTTGAGCAGGCTCCATTCGCCGCCGTCGAACTGCTTGCGGGCCGCGCTCACGGCACGCTCCAGGTCCTCCACGGTGCCCATGGGAATATGGGTGAGCAGGCCCTCGGTGGACGGCTCGCGGACCTGCACGGTCTGGCCGTCGCTGGCATCGACCCAGGTGCCACCGATGAACATCTTCTGCGCCTTGCCGAGAAAGCGCTGAGTGGCCTCGCTGATTGCGAACTGTTGCAGGTACTGCTTGACGATCGTGTCCATGTTCATGCCCTCTGCCCGACGCTGGGCGTCGAGTCACTGTGCTTCGCTGATCGCCCCAGGTCGGTGCCGGAGGCAGGTGTGTCTCATTACCGGGAGCGAGCCTGGGCGCGCTCATGGAAGATGAAACCGAGGCTGTTGAGCAGCAGCTGCGCCGCCAGAATCGAGGTGATGCCCGAGGGGTCGTAGACCGGCGCCACCTCCACCAGGTCCATGCCGACGATCCGCCCCTGGCTGCGCCTGGCCAGGGCCTGGATGATCTCCAGCACTTCGTAGTAGAGGAACCCGCCATGGCTGGGCGTGCCGGTGCCGGGGGCGATCGAGGGATCGAAACCGTCAATGTCGATGGTGATGTAGTAGTCGATGCCCTCGGGGATCAGCGCCAGCACGCCTTCAGTGCCCAGGCGCCGGACCTCGCGGACCGAGAGGATCTTCGACCCGGCGGCATGGGCCGCCTCGTAGTCGTCGCGGTTGGATGAGGACACGTTGCGAATCCCCATCTGGGTCATGCCGACAATGTGCTGCATCTCCGAGGCCCGGCGCAGTGGGTTGCCGTGGCCGTAGCGCACGCCGTGACGCTCATCGACAAAATCCAGGTGGGCATCGAAGTGAATGATGTGGATCGGCCCGCGCCCCTCGAACGCCTTGATCACCGGAGCGTGCACCGAGTGATCGCCCCCGAGCACCACCGGCATGGCCCCGGCCTGCAGGATCTTGCCCACGGCGAACTCGGTGTTGCCATTGCTGGTGGCCATGTCGGTGTGAACGATATCCGCATCGCCCACGTCCACCATGCGCACATCGTCCGCGGTCAGGTACATCACATCGTCTTCGTGGTCGTAGGCCCCGGCGTGGCCGAAGGAAAACAGGGTCGACGCCTCGCGGATCCCCCGCGGCCCGAAGCGCGCACCAGAACGCCATTGGGTGCCCATGTCGTTGGGTACCCCGAGAATCGCCACATCGGCATCCAGGGTGTCCCAGTCGGTGCACACCGGAGATTTGGCAAAGGTGCAATGGCCCACGAAAGGCAGGTTCAGGCGGCCGGACTCATAACCGTGCTTCGACATGTTCAGCGTCTCCATTTCTTGTTATTCGCTGGGGCGGGCGGGGGCGGCCGCCGTCGTTGAATCGACTATGAGCGCTGGTTTATATGGAGAAAATGCTGAACATCAGATACTCATATCGGCATTGCCGATGTGTCCACAGGCGGGAGGTGTCCAGTGATTCAACTGCACGATGTCGATCTCAAGCTGCTCAGGGTATTTGCCACCATCGTCCGTTGCGGCGGTTTTTCCGCGGCGCAGGCAGCGCTCAATACCGGCCAGTCGACCATCAGCGAACAGATGACTCATCTGGAGACCCGGCTCGGGGTCAAACTCTGCCAGCGCGGACGCGGCGGGTTCCGCTTGACCGAGCAGGGGGTGGCGATTCATGAGGCGACCCAGCGCCTGCTGTCGGCGGTGGAGAACTTCTGCATGGACGCCGATGTGCTCAAGCAGCACATCAGCGGCCAGCTCAACCTGGGGATCATCGATACCACCATCAGCGACCCCGACTCACCGCTGCCGCGGGCCACCCAGCACTTTGTCTCCAGGGGGCATGACGTGCACCTGAATGTCTACGTGGGCACCCCGGCGGAGCTGGAAGAGCGGGTGCTGGACGGGCGCCTGCACCTGGCCATCGGGCACTTCCCGATCCACGTACCGGGCCTGTTGCACAGCGCCTTGTACCAGGAGGCCCTGGGGCTGTACTGCGGCCGCTACCACCCGTTGTTCGCCAGCCAGGCCGAAACCGTCGAGCTGCTTGAGGAAGTGGCCGCGAGCCGGGTTGTCGCGCGCGGCTACATGCAGCAACACGACCTGCAATGCCTGGGTGTCAGCAAGGCCGCCGCCACGGTGGACAACATCGAGGCCCTGGCAATCCTGATCATCTCTGGCGCCTATCTGGGCTTTCTGCCCACCCATTTCGCCGCTCAGTGGGTCACCTGCGGCGACATGCGCCAACTGGCGCCCGAGCGCCTGCGGTTGATGTCACCCTTTGATGTGATCACCCGACGCGGCAGCACACCGCCGCCGATCCTCGAGGTCTTTCTGGAAGACCTCGCCGCCTGTTCGCGTCAACCCGGGCCCTCATACCCAGGAAGCTGACGCACCGCCCTGCCCCTCGCCCCCGCGGTCGCACGCCATTAGCGCGAGCCAAGGGCCAGTGCCAGGGGCATATCCCGCCCATAGATATCCGGCGCATACAGCAACTGCCCATGGCTGTCGGCCTGCACCGTCCAGTAGCTGAGCAGGATCGGCACCGGCCTGGCCAGGCGGAATTCATGGGTCAGGCCGGTAGCCAGCAGGTCGTTGCTGCGCAACCGCTCCGCCGGGCTCAGCAACCAATCGCGCAGTTGCAGCGCCTGTTCGACCCGCACGCAGCCGGAACTGAAGGCGCGGGGCCCCTTGCTGAACAGGGCCTGGCTCGGCGTGTCGTGCAGGTACACGGAGAACGGATTGGGAAAGCGGATGGCGATGCGTCCCAAGGGGTTGCGCGGGCCCGCCCCCTGGCGCAGAAGGATATTGCCCGGGTGCTCCCAATCGATGTCCTCGGGAGCCAGGGGCTGGCCATTGGCATCCAGCACCTGCAGGTTTTGCCGATTGAGGAAGCCCTGGTCGCGGCGGATCTCCGGTAGTTTGTCTTCCTTGAGAATGGTCGGCGGCACCGTCCAGGTGGGGTTCAGGGTCAGGCGTGTGACCTGGGACTTCAATAACGGGGTCTGGCGCTCGGCACGCCCGACCTGGGTGCGGGTCTGCCACACCACCGCATCGTCCTGATAGAAGGTCAGTTGCGCGGCCGCAACGTTCACCAGCACGATATTGGGTTCGAAATCCTGGGCCAGCCAGCGCAGGCGCTCGAGGTTGATGCGCAATTGCTCGCGGCGCTGGGCCGGACTGATGTTCAGCTCCTTGAGGGTGCCCGCGCCAATCACGCCATCAGCCTGCAGCGAATGACTGAGCTGGAAATTTTTCACCGCGCCCACCAGGTCACTGCTGTAGGTATTATCGGCACTGACCTCGGGGCTTGGCAGAAAGCCGCCCTGGTACAAGCGCTGAGCCAGTTCCGGGACTCGCTTGTCCTGCATGTCCGGACGCAGCAGCGGGCCACCGGCAACGGCCTGCCAACTGGGCAACGGCTGCTGGCGTTGCCGGGCATAGGCCTGACGCAGGTTGCGGTATTGTTCAAGGTCCGGACGGGCCTGATCGAAGGCGCCGGCGAGGTTTTCCAGCCCTGGCCCGGCCATCGCCAGCAACGCCGCCTGGCGATCGTCCGCCAGCGGCTGGGCCCGCCACAAGGGCTCGAACCGGCTCTGTGACAGGCGACCGTAGTGCAGGTCCTGCAAGGCTTGCAGGTACTGATGACTGATCGCGATATCGATGCACTGCCCGTCCGCTGCGGTGCCGCTCGACGGCAATCGGTAGCGCCCCGGGTCCAGACCGTCATCGATCACCTGGGCCAACTGCGCCTGCAAGCCGCTCAGTCGCTGCTCGGTGGACCATACCGGCTGTTCGCCGTTCTGGCGGTAGAACGCCTGCAACAGCAGTTGCGCGGAAGCATCCAGGCGCGGACTCAGTGCCGGGCAAGCCACCGCCAACTGGGTCAGCGTCAGTTGCATCGCACTGGCCGGCGCCAGCGCAGGGTCCTCGGCCAGCGCGACCAATGGCGCAGCGAGCAGGCACAGGCTCAAGTAACATGCGGTTTTTTTGAACAACTGCTTTACTCCAATCCATGGCCTTCAGTGCGTTGGCCAACCGTTACGGCAGATGGGGAACAATCAGGCCTGGGCCTCTAAACATATAGACCAGACTGCCGAGGGTACGACAGGACGTCAGGAGCCAAAGTGATCATGGGGACGCTCTATACATGTTGAACTTCTTGTGCCGACTCTGCCTGGCGACTATCGCGCTGGGTGCCCTTTGCAGTCCTTCCTTCGCGGCCAGCAAACCCGCTCCCGCGCTGTACAGCAGCCTCGCTCACGCCGCACCGGAACTCAATCCCCAAGCCTTGAAAAGTGCCCTGAATGCCATGCAATGCGCGGTCAACAGTGGCGCCCGGCAAGCCAGGCACCTGGCGGTGATCGACTACTCGCAACCGTCCACCGCCCGACGCCTGTGGATCTTCGACCTGCGCAGCAAAAAACTGGTCCTGCGGGATCTGGTGGCACACGGACAGAAGTCCGGGGAAAACTTCGCCACCCAGTTCTCCAATCGCCTGGGCAGCTATCAATCCAGCCTGGGCCTGTTCCGCACCCAGGAAAGCTACGAGGGCAGCCACGGCTACTCCCTGCGCATGGACGGCCTGGAACCCGGCTTCAATGACCGGGCCCGGGACCGGGACATCGTGATCCATGCCGCCGACTACGTGAATCCCTTGTGGAGCCAGCGCCAGGGCCGCATCGGCCGCAGCCTGGGCTGCCCGGCGGTGCGTCCCCAGGTGGCGCGCCAGGTGATAGACAAGCTCAAGGATGGCCAGTTCATGTTTTCCTGGTATCCGGACCAGCGCTGGCTCAAATCCTCGGCCTACCTCAACTGCCAGCCGCGGCAAGTGGCGAGCATCCTGAGCAGCAACGGCGGCTGAGGGCTCAAGGCTCGCGGTGATGCAATGCCGATCAGCGAGAGCGCCCGTAACCGGGTTAGACTCGCTGCTCGTCTCTCTACCACCTGAAGCCGCCCCAATGACGCCACCTGCTATCGATCTATTCCCCGACTTCATCCCGGCCCCCGACGCCCTGTTCCATCACCTCAAGGACAGCGTGCTCTGGGATGAACGCATGCGCGCGCGCAAGACCGCCAGCTTCGGCGCGCCCTACGACTACTCGCAGATCACCTACCCGGCGGTGCCGATGCCCGAGGCGCTGGAACAATTGTGCGCGCCCATCGAGCAACGGCTGGGGTTTCGTCCCAACAACTGCCTGCTCAACTTCTATCCGGACGGCCAGTCCTCCATGGGCTTCCACTCCGATGCCAACGAGCAACTGGTGGAAGGCACCGGGGTGGTGATCGTCTCCCTGGGCCATCCTCGATCCATGGTCTTTCGTCATAAGGAAACCGGCGCCACCTTCGACTACAGCCTGGCCAGTGGCTCGCTGCTGCACATGTCGGACGAACTGCAAAAGCAATGGCTGCACGCGATTCCCAAGGCTGCGGACGCCGGCGAAAGAATCAGCCTGTCGTTTCGCCTGCTCAAGGTGCAATAGTGCTGGACGCGGTCAGGATCAACCCTTGACTCGCGCCCCGCCCCACCGACAATGCCCCTCCTTGTGCTTATCGCTTTCCAAGAGGCCCCATGCAGTTGCTTCCCTGGTCCTACCCGTGCCCCGAAGGTTTTACCCTGCGCGGCCTGCGCTCCGAACCCTCGGGCAAACCGCTGCTGCACTTTCTCCACGGCAACGGTTTCTGCTCCATGGCCTATCGCCCGCTGCTGGTGTTGCTGGCCGACTCGTTCGACCTGTGGCTCAGCGACGTCCAGGGCCATGGCGATAGCGATCATGGCGGCCCGTTCCTGGGTTGGAACCGCACCGCGGAGCTGGCGGCCGAGGCCTTCGAGGCCGGGCTCAAGGCCTACGGTGACGTGCCCCGCTACGCCGTAGGCCACAGCTTTGGCGGCGTGCTCACCAGCCTGATCGTGGCCGAACGACCCCAGCTGTTTCGCAAGGCGGTGATGCTCGACCCGGTGATCTTCAGCCCGTCGATGATCAGCTCCCTGAGGTTGCTCTCGGCCCTGGGCCTCAACCGTCGCCATACCCTGGCCCGCAAGGCCGCTGCCCGCCGCCAGCATTGGCCCGACCGCGCCTCGGCCAAGGCCGCCCTGGCCAATCGGGGGATCTTCAAGGGGTGGAGCGACGAGGCCCTGAACGCCTACGTCGAGCACGGTCTGAAAGACGACGGCCAAGGCGTGGCGCTCAAATGCTCCCCCGAACGCGAGGTGGACATCTTCAGCACCTTCCCGCGGCGACTGTGGCGATCCCTGCGCCGGGTGCAGACCCCGAGCCTGGTGATCCACGGCCGCGACAGCTACCCCTACGTGGCCCGCTCGATCAAACGCTGGACGGCCATCAACCAGCACCTGAGCAGCCAGGTGATCGACGGCCAGCATTGCTTCATGCAGGTGGACCCTTCAGCCAGCGCACGCGCTATCCAGGGTTTTCTCCAGAACGAAAGCCACTGAAACCCGGGCTCTCGCCGACCCGCCGACATGTCATCGTGCTATCATTGCCCGGTTTTCCAGACCGGGTCGTGCGTCCCGTTACCTCTGGAAACCCTGGATAAGGCGCCGCCCAGACGCGCCTGCCACCCGCCTTGTGTGCAAAAGACCGTCGGCGCCCTGGAGCCTGCTCCACCGCGCGCCGCACCGATGCAAACCGCGATGCCTGTCGCCGGTTGTACTTTTTGCCGCCACAAGGAACACAGTCATGCTCTTGAGAACGATGAACATTTCCCGCCGCGCAGGGTTCAGCTTTGCCCTGATCGCCCTGCTGGCACTGGGTCTGGGAGGCTTCTCCCTGCTGGAAATGCAACGCATGAACCAGCAATCCCTTGAGGTCGACCAGAACTGGCAGCCTTCGATCGTTGCCGCCAACGCCGTAGCCCTGACCAGCACCCAGATCCGTACCCTGACCCTGCGCATGCTGGTGGTACGTGATAGCAACGCCATCCAGGCGTTGCTATCGCGTATCACCGAGCTCGACGAACAGCTCGACGCGCAACAGAAAGTCTATGAACAGTTGATCAACGTGGAGCAGGAACAGGCGGCCTACGAGCGTTTTGTCAGTGCCAAGGCGCTGTACATCAAGGACCAGCACCGGGTTGTCGAACTGATGCGCCAGGGTCACAAGGAAGCGGCGATCGACATCGTCGACGGCGGCCCGTTCCTGGCCAATGCCGACGCCATGCTCAAAGAGCTGCTGACCATCATCGACGTCAACACCCGGGGTGGCATTGCCGCTGCAGCGCAAAGCAATCAGGTGTTCCAGGGCGCCGTGGGCATGGTCCTGCTGATCATGCTGATCGTGGTGGCCCTGACCATCGCCCTCGCCCTGCTGCTGACCCGCAGCATCGTGCGCCCCTTGGGCCAGGCCGTGGCCGTGGCGGAAACCATCGCCAGCGGCGACCTCGGCCAAAGCATCCAGGTCAGCGGCAAGGACGAACCGGCGCGCCTGCTGCAGGCCCTGCAAACCATGCAGGCCAGCCTGCGGAGCACCCTGCAGCGGATCGCCGACTCCTCCAACCAACTGGCCTCCGCCGCCGAGGAACTGCATGCGGTCACCGAACACTCCAGCCAGACCCTGCACCAGCAAAGCAATGAAGTGGAACAGGCCGCCACGGCAGTCAACGAGATGACCGCCGCCGTGGAAGAAGTGGCGCGCAATGCGGTGAGCACCTCCGAAGCCTCCCAGGAAACCGACCGCACCGCCCATCACGGCCGCGAGCAGGTGCAGCACACCGTGGACTCCATCGGCCAACTGGCGGCAGACGTGACCCAGACCTGCGAACGGGTCGAACACCTGGCAGTGGACGTGCGCAATATCGGCCAGGTGCTGGAAGTGATCCGCTCGATTGCCGAGCAGACCAACCTGCTGGCCCTGAACGCAGCCATCGAAGCGGCCCGGGCCGGGGATGCCGGACGCGGGTTTGCCGTGGTCGCCGACGAGGTGCGGGCCCTGGCCCATCGTACCCAGCAGTCAACCCAGGAAATCGAAAGCATGATCAACACCATCGAGGAAGGCACCGAGGGTGCGGTCAGCGCCATGCGCACCAGCAACGAGCGGGCGCACCTGACCCTGGAAGCCGCCCGCGCCTCGGGGCTGGCCCTGGACCAGATCACCCAGGCCATCACCGCGATCAACGAACGCAACCTGGTGATCGCCAGCGCCAGCGAGGAGCAGGCCCAGGTGGCTCGGGAAGTGGACCGTAACCTGATCAACATCCGCGACCTGTCGACCCAGACCTCGGCCGGGGCCAACCAGAGCAACGCCGCCAGTCAGGAACTGTCGCGGCTGGCGGTGGACCTGAACGGGCTGGTGACCCAGTTCAAGCTCTGAAAAGCCGCCGTACCTATCGAGCCGCAAGCCTGTAGCAAGCGGCTTGTAGCGTCAGAACGCGTAACGGGCGATCACTTGCCGGACCTTGGCCAGCGCCTCGGGCAAATCGGCCAGGTCCACCGAACCCAGGGCCAGGCGAATGGCGTGGGGCACCGGCCCGGCGCAGACAAAGGGCTCGGCGGTGGACACCGAGACGTTCTCGCGCAGCAACGCCATGGCCACCTGATCGGCGCGCACTTCCTCGGGCAAAGGCAGCCAGAGGAAGTACGAGTTGGGGTGGCCGATATGCTCCAGTCCTGCCAACAGTTCCCGGGCCAGATGCTGACGGGCCTGGGCGTCCTGACGTTTTTCCTGCTCCAGGCGCGCCACGGTGCCGTCCTCAATCCAGGCACAGGCCAGGGCGGTCATCACCCCGGGGGTGTTCCAGGTGGTGGCGCGGATCGCGCGTTCGAGCAAGGGCGCCCGCTCTGCGCAAGCCACTACGTAGCCGACCCGCAGTCCGGCGGCCACACTCTTGGAAAAACCCGAGATATAGACCGTGCTTTCCGGGGCCAGGGCCGCCAGCGGCGGCGGTGGATCGTCCGCCAGATAGGCGTAGGCCGCGTCCTCGATGATCAGCAACCCATGCTGGCGGGCCAGGGCCACCAAACGCCGGCGCCAGGCCAGATCAAGCACCCAGCCCATGGGGTTGTGCAAGGTCGGCATGGCGTACACCGCCCTCACCCGCCGGCGCTGGCACAAGCGCTCGAAGGCATCGAGATCCGGGCCCTGCGCCGTCAATGGGATGGCCAGCAACTCCAGTCCATGGGCATCCGCCACCACCTTGAAACCGGGGTAGGTCAGGGCATCGGTGGCCACCACATCGCCGGGCTTGAGCAGGGCCATGACCGTGGTCGCCAGACCGTGCTGGGCACCGCTGACGATCAGCACCTGCTCGCCCTTCACCGCCAGCCCGCGACTTGCCAGGTGCTGCGCCACCGTGGCTCGCTCATGGCTGCGGCCGGCGTGGGGCTGATAACGCAGCAAGGCCTCCAGGTCGCCGCAGGACGCTAACTGACGCAACGCTGCGCGCAGCAACTCTGCCTGCCCGGGCAAGGACGGGTAGTTGAAGTTCAGGTCCAGGGTTCCGGCCGCCGTGGCCTGCTGATCCACGCCCTGCCCGGGTGGTAGAGCGGTTTCCCGGACAAAGGTGCCACGCCCGGTTTCGCCACTGATCAAGCCCATGGCTTCCAGCTCGGCATACACCCGCGAGGCGGTCACCAGCGCCAGCCCTTCCCTGGCCGCCAGCTCTCGATGAGTGGGCAGGCGGGTGCCAGGGGCCAGCACACCGCGACGGATATCGGCGGCAAAGACATCGACTAACTGCTTGTAACGGGCGCGGGCCATTGGCGCTGTATCCATGACAATTTTTTGATTGTGCTGATTTTCAATCCTAGGATGGGCTGGACGCAAGCCCCACCCCGGGCCTGCCCCTGCCAATCGTAGTGAGCACTTGTTAAATGGAACGAACATCGCACCTGCAATCCCCCCTGCTGGAAAAAACCGCCGGCGGCTGGCTGAACGGTTTTATCGGGGTACTGATCTTCAGCGGCTCACTACCGGCGACCCGGGTCGCGGTGCTGGAGTTCGATCCGCTGTTCCTGACCGTTGCCCGCGCCACCATCGCCGCGGTCCTGGCCCTGTGCATCCTGCTGCTGTTCAAGGAGCGACGCCCGAGCCGGCAGCAATTGCTGCCCCTGGCCATCGTCGCCCTGGGCGTGGTGCTGGGCTTTCCCTTGCTGACCGCCCTGGCCCTGCAGTACGTGACCTCGGCTCACTCCATCGTGTTTCTCGGCCTGCTGCCCCTGGCCACCGCGGTATTCGGCGTATTGCGCGGCGGTGAGCGCCCGCGTCCGGTGTTCTGGCTGTTCTCGGTGCTGGGCAGCCTGCTGGTGGTGGGCTATGCCCTGTCCCAGGGTCTGTCGGCGTCGCCCAAGGGCGACCTGCTCATGCTCCTGGCGGTGCTGGTGTGCGGTCTGGGTTACGCCGAGGGCGCCCAACTGTCCCGGACCCTGGGAGGCTGGCAGGTGATCTCCTGGGCCCTGGTGCTGTCGTTGCCGGTCATGGCGGTCCTGACCCTGTTCAGCGCCCCACCCTCCTTCAACGGCATCAGCCTGCCCGCCTGGTTCAGCCTGGGTTATGTCTCCTTGTTCAGCATGTTCATCGGTTTTGTCTTCTGGTATCGCGGGCTGGCCCAGGGCGGGATCGCTGCCGTCGGCCAACTGCAGTTGTTGCAGCCGTTCTTCGGCCTGGCCCTGGCCGCCGGCCTGCTGCATGAACAGGTCAGCCTGGGCATGCTCGGGGTCACAGTGGCAGTGATCCTGTGCGTGGCCGGGGCGAAGAAGTTTTCCAGATAGAAGCCAGGTATCAGTGGCAGTGGCTGATCAGCCCTGCCACTGATGGCGAAGGGAAATGAAACCGGAGCCGCGAACGGCCCCGTTTAAGTCGGAGAGATAGTGGCAAGCGCACCGATAGCGATGGTCAAGGCTAAAAATCCAAACAAGAAAAACGCCATCTTAGTCATCAGGCCTCCTGAACATTAGGTTTGCGGTGCAGCGGACCGGGCCTCCAGCCAGGAGACCCAGTGGGCGCGCCATTTTCGAACCTTGGCTGTTCTGATAACAGATGCAGATGAGCTAGAAAAATACGGATCAGAGACTGCGTCCCCGTCGCGCAACACTCAGGCTTGAGCCTGTAGCAGTCACTAGCGGCGGGCCAACTTATACCGCACACAGTCGTCGTAAAAGCTTTTGCGCAAGGCTTCGGGCCTGATCCGCGACGGGCTGTCGTAGGTCTGCTCGGTGATCCCCAGGGCCATCATGCGCATCCAGCCCTTGCTGAACTTGTAGGCCTGGATCTTCTGCCGCGCCGCGTACAGCGACACCCCGGACAACTTCAGCTCCTGGGCCCGGGCAGCCGTGCCTGCTCCCCAACTGCAAACATAACGATCATTGGTCGCCAGCTCCCGGGCCTGGGCCGCACAAGCCCCGCCCAGCAGGGCAAACGACGTCAGCGTAATCAACACATGGCGCATTCTTCGGTCACCTAACCACCTGAAAATAAAGCGATTTTGGCGACATTTCAGACTGTCCGGGGCCAGTATTCTGCCTGACCAATCAAGGCAATATGCCTGCCGATACTGGCCACCCAGGCGATCCCCCCAGTGGCGGCTCAGTTGCCCGAGGCCGATACAGCGCAGCATGACACCCGCCGCGCCGGCCGCTCGCCAGTATTCCCACGAGGAATGCCTGGATAAAAATCGCGCATTTTATTTATCGAACAGGATCTCTTAGCGTGTCGGTTCCCCCTATGGAGATACCGCCGTGACCGCTTCCCGCCCGCGCCTGTACGTCGATGCCCAGTTCACCAGCCCCTATGCCCTGTCAGTGTTCGTGGCGTTGCGGGAAAAGGGCATCGACTTCGAACTCATCCCCCTTGACCTCGATGCCGGTGAGAATCGCGCCCCGGACTATGCCCGGCTGTCCCAGACCCAGCGGGTGCCGACCCTGGTGCATAACGGCTTTGCCCTGTCCGAATCTTCGGCCATCACTGAATACCTGGAGGAGCTGTTCCCCGAAATACCCGTCTATCCCCAAGACCGACAACACCGAGCCAAGGCCCGCCAGGTCCAGGCCTGGCTGCGCAGCGATTTGCTGCCGATCCGCCAGGAGCGCTCGACCCTGGTGGTGTTCTATGGCTGCAAGGGCGAACCTCTGTCGCCAG
>NZ_MOAK01000036.1:411865-419162 GCF_003732485.1 Pseudomonas protegens | reverse complement strand
CCAGCCGCCGAAGCGGCGGTGGCCAAGCTGATCGATACTGCGCAAGCGCTGTTGGCGGAGGGTCGTGACTGTCTGTTCGGCCAATGGTCGATTGCCGATGTCGACCTGGCACTGATGCTCAACCGGCTGATCCTCAACGGTGACCCGATGCCCGCGAACCTGGTGGAATATGCCCGGTTCCAATGGCAACGGCCGGCGGTCCAGGAGTGGCTGCAGTTGCAGCGGCCGGCGCGGTGACGTTCATTACGGCTGACGCAGATAGGCAAACATGTGCTGGGCATAATCGGCCTTGCCCAAGGGCACGCCGTGATGCCGCAGGATGTTGTAGGCCGTGACCAGATGGAAATAGAACTGTGGCGTCGCCCAGTTGCGCGCGAATTCCTCGCCGGTCATATCGAAGGCGATGCCAGTGTGCAGCTCGATGGCCACGGCCCGTTGTCCGCTGCTGTCGATCAACTCACGATCCACTGCCGCCAGAAACGCCAGGGTGTCTTCGATCAGCGCCTTGGCCTCGGCCATGGTGGCCGGTGGCTGCAGCACGGTCACCGGTTGTCCGCCAAGGCGCTGCACCGCTTCCCGGGCCTGGGTGCAGGCGAAACGCACCTGGGCCGCCAGGTCATGCATGTCCGGGGCCAGGCGCGATTCCAGCAGGACCTGAGGATCGAAACCCAGCTCCCGGGCACGTTCCTCGCCCTTGGCCAACAGGCCGCTCAGCGCCCGCAGCATCTGGGCGAAACAGGGAACGGTGATGGTGTAGATCGACATGCAGCGTCCTCGCAGAGTAATGGGCCACCCACGGCACCCCTGGCAAAACCGACTGAATCCTAGCAGATCACAGCCCCCGCCTCCGGGACCGGACAACGCTAGAAAAGTACCCGTGCGCCGATCCGGCTGGTATGGTGCGCCCCTTGGAAATACACCGCCCGACCCTGAGGAACCTGACCTTGAGCAGTGAAGCAAAAATGACCGGTGACCTGTTCGAAGTCGACAAGCGCCTGGCCCTCAAGCCCATCGTCGACTTCAACAGCTACCTGCGCGCCGCCTTCGCCGACGGCCCCTGCACCTGTGGCCGCTGCGTCGCCAGCCAGGGTGACGAAACCGGCTACGCGTACCAGCACAGCTTCAACTTCGCCGGCCGGATCGTCCACCGCCGCTTCGCCTCCACCGCCGGCAGCGACGTGCTGCTGGCCCTGAAGAAGGCCTGGCTGTCCTACACCAAGGCCGAGCTGCAAACCAGCGGCAACCTGGACCTGGCGACCGTGAAGGAATTGGTCGAGCCCGAGCTGCACAAACTGCTGGTGCCGCTGTTCGTGGCCAGCGGCTTGACCCGTGACGTGGATGGCCAGTTGCAGATTCAGGCGCAAGTGGCCGCCTGAGCCTCGCGCCTTTGCGCTGATCGTCCCTGTTCCGTGCACCTACCCCGGCGAATCCGCAGTATCGAGCGCCACCCGGCGCGGCCGACGAATGCGCAACGCGCTGGCCAGGGTTCCAAACTGGGGACAGGCACTCCAGTCCTGAATGCTGCCAATCACGTAGACCCGCGCCTTGGCACGGGTCAGCGCAACATTCAGCAAGTTGGGTTTCGACGATGCCCAGTGGCGACTGCCACCCCCCGCATCTCCTGGCGCAGACCCCAGGACAATCAGCACGATGTCCGCCTCCTTGCCCTGGAACCGGTGCACGGTTCCCCAATCCACGGGCCAGTCTTTCTTGCTCATGTGAACACGCTTGAAGACGCTGCCACACTCGTGGGCGACTTTCCTGAAGGGCGAAATGACGAACACGCTGGCCAGCTTGCCATCGCCGTTGGTGGGCCAGTTGGCCCGCATCTTGAGCAGCACGGCCTCGAGAAAGTCCATTTCCTCGGCGACCACTTGCCCATCACTCGAGCTGCCCTGCACATCCAGCCAGGCACTGTCGCCCAACAGGCAATTGATCGATGCAGGATGTGTATTGGCCTGCACCATCTGCCCGGCGTAGGCGATATCGTTGGCGACCTTGAACATCGGATCGATACAGCGTCGGTGGGCCCGCAGGGGCAAGCCCGTCCAAACGGCTGTCTCCTGAGAATCGGGGCGACCGATCCAGGCGCCAAGGGCCATGGTTTGATCCGCCAGGGTCTGGGCCGACTCGGTGGCAGGCGACCACTTTACGTCCACCCCATGACGCCGACGCAGCTCGGCGACAATGGCTCCGGGCACCGTCATGACCGGTTCGATTTGCAGCGGATCACCAATGATGACCGCGCGTTGACTGCGCCATAGCGCCCCGGCCACCGATTGCACAGTGGCCTGCCCGGCCTCGTCGATCAACAGCCAGCCAATCGACTCTCGCCCAAACCCGGCGAACAGCCGATCAAAGGAAGCCAAGGTGCTGGAGACCACTGGAACGGTAAAAAACAGGATGTTCCAGAGGAGGCTCAATTGGTGTTCCTGAACCGGTTCCGGGGTCTCGCGCATGAGCATTTTCTTGAACGCTCGAAGGTTGGCAATGGCCTTGCCATGACTCGCCAGCAAGGTGGTCTCGTGCAAACGCAGTGCGGCCAGAAACAGCTGGGCGCGCAGGGCATCGAATTCAGGGTTCACCCAGACACTGGCCAAGTGACGCGAAGCAGCGTCCTGCTTGAAGAACTCGTTATCAGGCACCTTGGCCCCGGTCGCCTTGAACTCACGCACCAAGCGCTCCAACTGTTGCCGGCGCTGCTCGTACTGCCTGAGCTCCTGCTGCCACTGAGCCTGGGTATTCTCCAGAGTGGCACGCTCGCGCTCAAAGCCGGCGCGACTGACCTCAAGCTGACACTGTGCCTGGATGAATGCCTGCTTGCAGCGTGTTGATTGCTCAATCGCGTCTTGCCATGCCTGCGCGGCATCTGCCCTGGCTGTGCGCAGGCGACGACTCGACTCCGCCCAGTCCCGACAACGCTGAGTGACGAAACCCAAGGCTCGCAAGCAGCGATCCCAGAGAGGCAAGAGGCTGTCGCCTTGCTCCGCCTGCAAGCGGTCATTGGCAATCTGCTCCTGCAATCGTGTCCGCTGCTCCTGATCCTCGGCCTGCTCCAGCCGGACACGACACTGGGACAACCCGGCATCCGCTGTCGACAATCGTCCCTGCCATTGAGCCGGCAATTGCTGCAGACGCACCCGCCCCTCATCGATCTGGCGCTGCTTCGCCGCTTCCTGCTGACGCAGCATCGCC
This sequence comes from Pseudomonas protegens, assembly GCF_003732485.1. Classification (GTDB taxonomy): domain Bacteria; phylum Pseudomonadota; class Gammaproteobacteria; order Pseudomonadales; family Pseudomonadaceae; genus Aquipseudomonas; species Aquipseudomonas protegens_B. The sequence continues at coordinate 415,967 of NZ_MOAK01000036.1, read as the reverse complement.
GAGTTGGCCAGCGCCTCCAGTACCTTGGAAAAGGTCGCCTGCTGCGCCTCGACCAGCCCACGCAACCGCAGGAACTCCTGCTTGGCCGCCCGCCACTGTTGCTCCGCATCGGCCGGAGGCGTCTCCAGCAGCGTCTTGATGTCGGTGGGCTGGCCCGGCGTGTAAGGCTCCTTGTGATAGTCACGGAAAAAAGCATTGGCAAACTTGCGCCGGTTGTCACTGTTGCCCAACGCAGCAGCGACCAGCCCCCAGGCCTGTGTCTTGATGTCGGCCGCGGCGAATACCTGTGCCGCGACCTCCTGGAAGTACCCGGCGTCCAGGTGTTCATCCTTGGCCAGCTTGGACCGAGCAGGCAGCTCCCGGGTGATGTTCTCAACCGCCGTGTTGTTGTTGCTGGTCACCACGATTCCGGTGCCGTCGACAATCGATGGCAAGAGCGGATAAACGCTCATGCCGCCAACGGTGGTTTTTTTCTCGAACGCGCTCCAGGGGTGATCGAGCCGGGCCAGTGCTGAAGCGCGCTGAACCACGATGTCCGCAACCACATCACAAAGCAGGGTGGTCTTGCCGGTTCCCGGCGGGCCGTTGACCGCGATCAGTCCCCCGTTCTTATGCAACTGAGCGCTGATCTGCCCCACAGCCGCTTGCTGCGCCAACATCAGGTGGTGCTGGCTGGAGGCAGGCCAGCGTCCCAAGGTCAACTTGTCAGGCGTAATGCAACTGACCATCGCCCCATGCCGCGTCAGGATGTCCTGGCGCTGATCGCTTGCAGAGCCAGGCCCCAGATACTGGTTCAGGGTTTTCCCCAGGGACTGGCCGCTGCCGGCGACTTTGATCAGGCGATCAAGATCGTTCAGGTAAAACGAATTGAGAAAATCGATGTCGTTCTCTGCCTTGTCCGACTCATTGCCTTTGCGCCGCCGACGCAATGTCGACTTGATGACCACGCTCAGAGGAAAGTCCAGAGGCACCGCGCTGAACAATGCCAATGCAAGGTTCAGTTCTTCGTTCAGTTCGTCCCAGGCCAAGGGCCGGGTAAAGGTTGCATCGCTGGCTGTACCGCCCGTATCGCCGCCCTGTACACCCTCAATCTCCGGCTCGACAACCGCCACTGCCGTCACTTCCGGACAACGCTCCTTGAAGGCTGCGGCCTGTTCCTGAATGTCGTCGTGCAAACCATCCAGTGTTTGCCGCCTCAGCAAACGACGCATGCCCAGGGTGAAACCCGCCGGCACATAGGAGTCCGCCAATCGTTGCCCCGAGCCATTGACCACAAAGGCGGCAATCCAGCCTTTGCCATTGAGTTGCTGAAGATCGCCTTCACTGAGGCGAGTCTCGGGGGTCACTGCTTGCAACAGGACCCTGGCCCAGTTGCGCGCCTCTGCGACACCGAGAAAAACCGCATGACTCCACTCTTCACTGTCGCTGGACAGCAACGAGTCGCGGTGGCCCTGCTCCCAGGGCAGCCTTTGACCGGGCTGGAAATAGGCCACCTTGTTGCGGGGCTTGGACTCTCTGTCAGGAGGACTGGGAATATTGAAGATTTCCACGTCCCGCCAAAAACGCAGTACATCGATAGCGCTGTTGTTACTCATTGCATTCCCTCGCGCAGCTGCGCATTCCATTGTCTGTCTCATTCCTATCCTGCCCGGTCAGGGAGCCTGGCGCTCTCCAACCGACACGCCCTGGCGCAGCGCCTGGCTACAGCCGGACAGCCTGATTGCCAGTGGGTAAGCGTGGGAAAATACGCAGGCAAAAATAAAGGCACAATAATATCATCTAGCGTCGCAACGGCTTTCGCCGATCAACCAATGCCTCACCCGCCACTCCCCGCTTGAGCATCAGCGCGCATTTGTACATCCTCCAGGTTTCGACCTGATAGCCCAGCCCCCCTTGAGCACCCGACTGAACAGGTTGTAGCACCGCAGGCCCTGAAACTTTGGAAACCCTCACCATGCAAACTCCCTATCAAGGCAGCTGCCTGTGCGGCGCAATCACTTACCGGGTGTCCGGCGCACTGAAAGCCGTCACCCACTGCCACTGCCGCAAATGCCAGAAAGGCCACGGCGCGGCCTTTGCCTCCTATGCCAGCGCGCCCCTTTCCTCGATCGATATCCACGACCCGACAGCCAGCCTCAACAGCTATGAGTCCTCTCCGGGCGTTCTGCGCCGGTTCTGCTCCCAGTGCGGTGCCTCATTGTTCTGGCGCAATACCCAGGGCGATTTTTCCGAGTGGATGTCGATTGCCATCGCCACCCTGGATACCCCCTTTACCGCGCCCAAACAGAAACACCTCTGCGTGGCCATGAAGGCCCCTTGGCACGAGATCTGCGATCAGTACCCGCAAGTGCCGTGATCGCTCGATCCACCACTAGCGCGCCGCTACATTCTTGGGTTTGTAGAACCTGAAGCTGCCGATCTCGGTGGTCTTGATGTAGGCCCTGGACCAATCCGGCGAGACGCTGCGATCGTGAAAGTACAGGGCGCCACCGGTACGGTCCTGGAGCTGCTGGTTCAACGCCTTGCGCGCAATCTCCTTGGCGATGGTGTAGCGCCCCTCCTCTTCCACTTGGTCCGGGCGACCGTCGCACCACCAGGAAAACTGGCATGGACTCTTTTCCGAACCCTGCTTGACCACTTCACACACCGTCCCGGGAAAACCCTCATGGCCCAGGCGGTTCAGAACCACATTGGCCACCGCTTCCATATCGGCAGACTCCCCCCCTTTGGCTTCCCAATAAATGGTCCGCGACAGGCAGGTAATGGCGTCGTCCACCGGGGCCTGGCCCGCGGGGTCCACCGCCTGGACTTCGGTTTTGGTGATGGGTGCGACCTGAGGCTCGGCCTTCGGACTTTCTTTGTCCGCAGCCTTCTGTTCCAGGACCTGGGCCTTGTCCTCGGCGGCGGCCTGGGCAGCAGGTTGCGGGGAGCCGGCCCAGGCCTGGGCGGCGCACAGCATCAAGGTGAAACAGATAACCCGTGCAATGAGGCGCATGATCGATCCTTCCAGCTAGATACAAAGGGCCCCCATACCAGCACTGCCCCTGGCCGAACGGCGCGGCGGCGCATTTCAATCATCTGACCGGGCCCGGTACGTTGACGCGTCGATGGGGGCGAACGGGTCATGGGGCCCATATTGAATCGACCATGGGCCATGGGAATCATTCCCTGTGGCCGGCCACGCCCGGAAAAGCGCCGCTGAAGCCAGAATGGAAATGTGCTGGTAATGATAAGAATTCTCATTAGAATGCCCACCCATTCACGCTGAGCCGTATCGGGTAGTGGGGACAGTGGGCGATGGAAACCGGAGACGACCAGCAACAACTCAGCGCGCTGTTCATTGCGCAGCGCGGGGGGCTGATCCGCATGCTTGCGCGGGTGGTGGGGTGCGCCAACCTGGCGGAGGACCTGGCCCAGGAAACCTACCTGCGCGTGGCCAAGGCGCTCAAGGCCCGTCCCATCGAGCACTTGCAGCCATTCCTCTACCAGACCGCCCAGTACCTGGCTTTCGATCACCTGCGCAGCCAGCGCAGCAAAAGGCGCTTCGAGTACCAGCCCACAGACGGCAGCCAGCTCAGTGAAGTGCCCACCGGCGCCCCCGGCCCGGAAAGCCACGTCCAGGGTCAACAGCAGTTGCACTTGCTGCAACAGGTATTGGCCACCCTGCCCAAGCGCCAGCAACAAATCCTGGTTTTGCATAAACTGCACGATCTTTCGCAAAGCCAGATTGCCCAGCGCTTGCAGGTTTCCCTGAGCACGGTGGAAAAAGACCTGCGCCATGCACTCAATGCCTGCATCAAAGCCACCGACCGGCAGAACCCTGATGACTGAACACCTCACAGCCCTTACCGGCGACGCCGTACGCGAGCAGGCGAGCGACTGGTTCACCCAGCGTGAGGCCATGACCCACAACGTGCTGCTGCGCCAGCGTTTCGAACAGTGGCGCAACGCCGATCCACAGCATGCCGAGGCCTACCGGGCCCTGGAGAACCTGTGGAACGCCAGCGCCTTCGAGCAGGCGCTGGAACATCTGGCGCTGGACCTGGAGCTGCCGGCCGCCCCGGCCCCCGCCACGCCGCGCAGAAAACGCCACCGCACTCGC
>NZ_MOAK01000036.1:400050-411848 GCF_003732485.1 Pseudomonas protegens | reverse complement strand
GAAACCGCCCCCGCACTCGCTGGCTGGCCGCCGCAGCCACGGTGCTGGTGATGCTCGGTGCCGGCTGGTTCGGCGACCTGCCGCTGCGCCTGCAGGCCGATCACCTGAGCGCGGTCGGCGAACTCCAGCGCTTCGACCTGGCCGATGGTTCGCACATCGTGCTGGGCAGCGACAGCGCCATCAGCAGCGACTTCAGCAACGCCCGGCGGCGCATCCAGCTGCTGCGCGGCGAGCTCTATGTCGAGGCCTTCCACGACCCGTCCCGGCCGCTGACCATCGAGGCCGGCAGTGCCACGGTAACCGTGGTCGGCACCCGCTTCAGTGTCAGCCGCCACGCCGATGGCGTGACCGTGGCCGTGCGCGAAGGCCGGGTGCGCCTGGCCAACGACCAGGGCGAGCAGAGCCTGCTGCAAGCCGGCAACTGGCAGCAACTGCTGGACCATCACCTGCAACCCCTGAACCCCGAGGGCGGTGAGCGGCAGATGGCCTGGGTCAATGGCCGCCTGTCCTTCCAGGACGCGCCCCTGGCCCAGGTGCTGGGGGAGCTGCGGCGTTACTACTCGGCGCCGATCCTGCTGTTGAACGCCAGCGCGGCGCAGCAGAAAGTCAGCGGCAACTACCGGCTCGACGACCCCCACGCCATCGTCCAGGCCCTGAGCAAGGTCACCGCCACCGAGCTTACTCGCCTGCCGGGAGGCATCCTGGTCCTGCGCTGAACACCTGACCCAGGGAAGCTGAAAAAAGTTTTACGGCTTTCCCGAAGTCAACCCGTCAGGGTGTTTGCTTTTGCAAATCATTCCTATTTCGTACGGGACTTCCATGCACCTGACAACACTCACCCCTGCCCGCAGCATCCTGGCACTGGCCATCTGCCTGGCCTGCAGCCCTGTGGCGGCCGTCGAGCCCGCTGCCGCCCCCGGCAATCAAGCGCCAAGCAGCCACAGTTTTTCCATCGCTCGCCAGTCACTGGCCAATGCCCTGGATCAACTGAGCACCCAGAGCGGATTGCAGATCGCCTACTCCTCGGCGATGGCTCAAGGGATCGAATCGGCGGGGGTCAACGGCCGCATGAGCGTGGAACAGGCACTGAACAAACTGCTGGCGGGCACCGGCCTGGGCTTTGAGCGCAATGGCGCCAACGCCGTGCTGCTGACCCGCCTGCCCCAGAGCAGCCAGGCCGTGGAACTGGAAGCCACCCAGATCGTCAGCAACCAGCTGGGCACCGTCACCGAAGGCAGCGGCTCCTACACCCCCGGCACTATCGCCACCGCGACCCGGATGGTGCTGACCCCACGGCAGACCCCGCAGTCGATCACCGTGGTCACTCGGCAGCACATGGAAGACTTCGGCCTCAACAACGTCGACGACGTGATGCGCCACACCCCTGGGATCACCGTCTCGGCCTACGACACCGACCGCACCAACTACTACGCCCGCGGTTTCTCGATCAACAACTTCCAGTACGACGGCATTCCCTCCACCGTGCGCAACGTTGCCTACTCGGCCGGCAACACCCTCAGCGACATGGCCATCTACGACCGGGTCGAAGTGCTCAAGGGCGCCACCGGCCTGCTCACCGGCGCCGGCTCTCTGGGCGCCACCATCAACCTGGTGCGCAAGAAGCCCACAGCCCAGTTCCAGGGCCACGCCTCCCTGGGCATGGGTTCCTGGGACAACTACCGCAGCGAGCTGGATGTCAGCGGCCCCCTGACCGAAACCGGCAATGTCCGCGGCCGTGCGGTCGCGGCCTATCAGGACAAGCAGTCGTTCCTCGACCACTACTCGCGCAAGACCTCGACCTACTACGGCATCCTCGAATTCGACCTGTCCCCCGACACCCTGCTGACCGTGGGCGGTGACTACCAGGACAACATCCCCAAGGGCTCCAGCTGGTCCGGCACCTTCCCGCTGATCAACGCCACCGGCGGGCACAACAGCATGTCGCGCTCCTACAACAACGGCGCGACCTGGAGCGGTTGGGAGCAATACACCCGCACCGCTTTTGCCATGCTTGAACATGACCTGGGGAATGGTTGGGTCACCAAGCTGCAACTGGATCACAAGATCAACAGCTACCACGCCGAACTCGGCTCGATCCAGTTCGACGAACCGCAGACCAATGGCACGGCCAAGGTCAACGCGCAGAAATACACCGGCGACACCACCAGCGACTCCGCCGACCTGTATCTGAGCGGCCCCTTCAGCCTGTTCGGCCGCGAGCATGAACTGGTGCTGGGCGGCTCCATTGCCAACTCGCGCTGGACCGGCAAGGGCTACTGGTCCCCGGACTTCCTCGGGGCCAACGGCAATGTGGTGGACTTCTACAACTGGCACGGCAAGATCGAGCGGCCCATCTGGGGGCAGCCGGCCCAGCGCACCGACGACACCGTGCGCCAGACCGGCACTTACATGACCACTCGCCTCAACCTGATGGACGACCTGAACCTGTTCCTCGGCGGGCGGGTGGTCAACTATCACCTCACCGGCCTGACCCCGTCCTACAAGGAAAGCGGACGCTTCGTGCCTTACGTCGGCGCGGTCTACGACCTCGACGACCACTTCTCGGTCTACGCCAGCTACACCGATATCTTCATGCCCCAGGAAAGCTGGAACAAGGACCGGGACAGCAAGCTGCTCAACCCGGACGAAGGCCAGAACTATGAACTGGGACTCAAGGGCGAATTCCTCGAAGGTCGCCTGAACAGCAGCCTGGCCTACTTCGAAGTGCACGAGACCAACCGCTCGGTGCCGGACGATGCCTACAACAACCAGACCCCGGCACCGGACAACTACGCCTTCAAGGGCGCCAAGGCGGTCACCAAAGGCTACGAGCTGGAGATTTCCGGTGAGCTGAGCCCCGGTTGGCAAGTGCAAGCCGGCTACACCCACAAGATCGTGCGCGATGACGAAGGTGCCAAGATCTCCACCTTCGAACCGGAGAATCAGGTCAACCTCTACACCAGCTACAAGCTCAAGGGCGACCTGGACAAGCTGACCGTCGGTGGCGGCCTGCGCTGGCAGAGCGTGGGTTGGTACTCGGTCTACAACGCGCCGCGCAAGATCAACGAAGACATCTCCCAGGATGCCTATTGGCTGGTGGACCTGATGACCCGCTACCAGATCACCCCGAACCTGTCGGCGACCCTCAACGTCAACAACCTCTTCGACAAGTCCTACTACACCAACGTGGGCTTCTATAACTCGGCGGCCTACGGCGAACCGCGCAACTTCATGCTCAGCACCCGCTGGGACTTCTGAAACAGTGGCCCTGCCGGGTCCCAGGGCCCGGTCAGTCCAGCAACCCGGCGTTCTTCAACAGTTCGCCCAACCCCTGGGGAACCAGCGGCGTGTGCTCAGTGAAACTGGCGCTGCCATGCCAGCGGGCCACAAAGGGCGCGCCGTCGCTTTCCTGGGCGTCGAGTTGGGCGCGCTGGTAGAGCGTCGAATCCTCGAAGCGGGCGTCGTACACCTGGACGATTTCATGGCCGGGTTTGCCGTCGTACACAAACAGGCTTTCCAGGGTGCCGATCAGCCGCAGGTTGATGATCGACTGCCCCAGCTCTTCCTGCACTTCGCGAACAATGGCCTGGGCGCTGTGCTCACCAAAATCGATCCCGCCGCCCAAAGGCCGGAACAGCATCTGTTGCTTGTCCGCATCCTGGAACTGATTGACCAGGATCTTGCCCTGGTGGTGGAAGACACAAAGCGCCAGGGCGCGGATACGGGGTTCAGCCAAGGGATGAATCCATTCAAGGGGAGCAAGGCGCGGCATTAGAGCATGGCGCAAGGAGCGTCAGCCACCGTAGAAATACTTAACCGCCAGCGTCGGCACCTCCTCCATCGCCGACCACAACTGCTCGTCCAGCTCGCCACCGATCAGCTCATGTAGCTCATCACTCAGCAGCTCGGGAATGTCCCACAGCCGCTGCAGTTGCGGGTGATCTTCAAGCGGCCCGATCAACTGCCGCTGGCGGCTGACCACGGCGTGGGTGCTACGCGCGCCAATGGCAACCAGCGCCTTGAGCGCCAGCTCGCAACTGCGCTCGCCCCAGTTGCAGAAGAACTGTATGAAGCCCCCGTTGTAACCGTCCGCTTCCAGGCGCCACAGCGCCACGATGGCCTGATCGTCCTCTGGCAATTGCTCCAGTTGCCACTCCAGAGCCTGCAGCCGCCCCATGGATTCCCGGCACAGGTGCTCCCAGATCCAGTCGAAGGCGTCGATGCTGACATCCGCGTCTGCCAGGTGCGGCCAGGACACCGAGATCCCATGAGGGTGGATCTGAAAATCCGCGCGCTGCTCGGGCGTGGCGCTTTGCAGCCGGCTGTGACGACTCAGGGGTTGGCGCAGGACCAGGCCGTCGGCCCAGCCCAGGCAGAGCGCATCATCTTCGAAGCCGACATGGAGGATGGGAGGGAATCTCAAAACGTTACCTATTTTTTCCCGAAGGTCTTGGCCTTGGCCTTTTTCATCTGCTCATGTTTGGCGATGCGGGGTTTTTCAAGCAATGAAAAGACCGTGCTAAACACCACAATGGCCAGGATCAGGAGAAACAGCCCTATTACCACAATCGCCATCAAGGAGTTCTCCGGTTCTGTTTGTCCGTTGCCATCTTGGCTTCCATTTTGTTCAAGGTTTCATCGAGCCGGCTTCTGCGCTTGCGCTCTCGATAGTCGGAGGCGAGCTTGCCCATCAGCCCCGACGTACAACTGACGACGATGGCGCCCGCGGCAATGAACAGGCCCCGGACGACTTTATCCGACATAGCCGTAAGCCTTGTTCAACGCCTTGTAGAAGGCTTTTTCCAGCTTGCCGTTGTCGAATGGCTCGCGACGGTGATGCTCAATCAGCTCGTTGCGCAGCCGCTGAATCTCCTTGCCATGCTCGGCAAGACTTTGCCCGCTGTGGGCAAAGTCGTAACGAAGGCGCTCCAAATGCACGATGGTCGCCAACTGAGCCAGGTCGGTCGCCGTCAGGCTCATGTTCTGCTTCAGCGCCTGGGCAACCTGCTCCACGAGATCGGGAGAGCAGTACTCGTCCGACGACTCGAAGTGGTATTCGGTATCGGCATTTTCGGCATGATCGATCATTGGCATTGAACTCTGATCCAGTCATCGAAGGTGGTGGTTTTATCGTCAAGCAGGCTGATGGAGCGCTCGTAGTCCATCACCATCCGCTGGTGCTGACGATGGGTAATCAAGGTCGACTTGCCGGCATTCCAGAGAAAAGGCCCGGCAATCAGGTAGTTCATCTTGCCCGTGCGCCCCCCTGCCCCGGCGACCAGCAGCAACATCTGGATCATCAACCCCGTGCCATAGGCGATGGTGCTCATCAGCGCCAGGTGCAGGTCCTTGTCCTCCTGGGACACCTCGGACTTGTAGAACGCGATGGCGTGCCGTCCGCTCAACAGCAGCTTGATGGTGGCGTAGGAGCTGATATCCGCCGCGTTGATCGTACCGAACTCCCTGCCCAGGGCATCCATCAGCGGGTTCGAGGCGCTGTAGCCGGACGCTTTGCTTTCATCCTTCACCCACTGGGTGAACAGGGAACTGAACGGCAGGGGAAGACCATCCTTGGTGGGAAGGTCGCTGAGGCAATGGGTCAGGATATGGGCAATCGCCTTGAGGTGCTTGAGCACCGGGCCCGCGCCCGGGTACCCCGCCTCGATGTAATCGACGACCAGGGAATAGAGGGTCTTGCCGCCTACGGACTCGCCACCGAAGGTGTAGTCGTCAGGCAGCTTCTGGAACACATTGAGGTCATGGCCGAAGATGTAGCGATGCTTGGCGCCGGACCGATAATCGAGGGGGCTGGTGGTGCCTTCCGGCTTGAAATATTCATGCAACTTGAGGAACAGCTCCTCCAGCTTGTCGGCGTGCAGGTTGGTCATGTACGCCGAGACCACCCCCGCAATACCGATGCCCACCGCGCCGCTGATCTGCGCCGCCGTCAACGTGCTGTAGCCGGTATCGACCTCCAGCTCAGCCAGCAGCTCGGTAAAGTTCACCGGCCCCACGGCGGCGATGGCACGCTCTTGAAGGCTCTGGCCCGGGCGGCTCTGCTCAAGCTCCAGCTCGCCACGATGCAGCTTGCCCAGATAGGTCAACTCCGCGGCTTTCTGGTCCCAATACTCATCCGAGGGTCCGGCAAACACGGTTGATAAGCGACTGAGCAATCGACGCACGAAAAATCCCTTGATCGGCAGGGTAAAAGTGGCGCAACGCTATCATATTTGCCCCATCGAAGTATCTAGAAGACCGCAGGATCATCGAATTCAACCGGGGCCCGCGTTCTTGCGCAGGAGCAACCGGTTGCAGGCCGTCAACAGCATCCCGCTCAACAGCCCGATCAGCAGGAACGGAAAGAAACCATGGGTCAGCAGCGGCACCCAGAAACCCAGTCCCGCGGACCAGCCCTGAGGATTGACCATCAATCCCTGTGCCCCGGACAGCAGCCAGACCACCAGGCCACTGAGGCCGCCACCGATCACGTAGCGCCAAGGGGTGACCAGTACCCGCTCCACCAGCCACAGCATCGGCCAACAGACCAGCACACTCAGCCACGCGCCGATCAACCCGCCGAAGAAAAACATCGGCAGGCTTTCCTCGCCCTTGGGATAGAGCGCCGTAGCGATGCTGCCCAGGGTCAATGCACCTGACAGAGGCACCATCAGCACCCGTGACCCTCCCTGGCGCTCTGGCCCTTCACCGGCAACCGGCAATGCCTCGATCCCGCGCACCACCAGAGTAAAAAGCCCCCCCAGCGCCAGCCCGCCCAGCACCGCCAACAGCAAGTGCCTCGTTGAAGCCCCCAGCAGAACCGCGGCCGCCAAGGCCTGCACCAGGCTGCTGAAAAAATGTCGACCGGGCAGCGCCGGGCAACGTCGGTCGCCCCATAGCAACAGAGGAATGCCCAGGACAATGGCGATGACACTGCCATACAGAAACCCGGAGAACAGCTGCGAAGCGTGCCAGCCATTGACCAGCCCCTTGGTGACGGCATAGACCAGCCCACCGCACAGGGGGACTGCAAACAACCGGAGTTCGGCATTGGGTTTCATTGGCTTGCACCTGGAAAATTGGCAGAGTCACGGAGCTGAATAAGCGAGGGCTTTTACACAACTGTGGTGCAGTAATCCACCACAGGATAAGGGTTGACCGGCATTCGCAGCACGGTGGCTTATAGAACAGCAACGAGGTATACAGCAGGACGAAAAATCAGCACCACACTCACTGTCGAAGATCACGGACCGATGCTATCCGCACAACAAGCCTGCAATGCCGTACTTGCCCTCCATGCCGGCACCCTCAGGGATGGAAAGCCCGAACGCTTTGCCATTCAATCCTGCGAGCTGTCCGCCAAGGGTGATTACTGGGCGGTGCGCTGCAACAGCGAGGACTATGTGGTGCACGGCATGACGCAATACTGCTATGTCGGCGTCAATGCCCATCTGGTCAATGTACTCAGCGGAGCAATCGAGACGGTCGCCAACTGCTTCAGTGTTGAAGAGTACCTGCAAGACAAGTACGACCTGCGTGCCGCAGCAGGCCAGTGCTATGTACTGACCCCGGCATTCGGTCGTGACGACAAGCCGGCAATGATCAACCTGCGACAAAAGCTCGACTGCTCCTATCCCGAGGCCATCAGGTTGCTGACCGATGAACAGCGTCACTGGCTCACCGGCATACGCCGGCACCTTGAGGTGGCGCAGCAACTGCTCGCACAACAGAGCATCGCGACCTGCGTCGAGATGGTTCCTGAAGCGACCGGGGCGATTGCCATTGGAGTCGAAACCTGGCACCGGGATGCCGCCCTCAAGGCATTACGCGACAGGCTGCATTGATCGACCACTTCCAACCCACGACGCAGGCATCTGACCCCATGAGCGGCACCCTGTATGGATACATCCACTGCTTTGACCCTTCGCCGGCTGCCGAAGCGCACAATCGCGCGGTGCTGCAAAGCCTGCCAGTGACGGGGGCGCAGATCACCAGGGCGCTTTTCAGCGTGCTGCCAAACAGCCGGGGGCATTGCTACTACGGGCATATGATGCACTTCGCCACCTACCCCAAAGGCAGTTACATCTTCGATGATTCGTGGCTAGACGAGTACGAAGCCCTGCTGCAGCGCCTGTTCTGGGACAACTCGGAGGTGGTGCATACCTATTGCGGCGAACGTCGGACCTGGGACTCCAGTAAAACCCACGGGCTCGCGCAACCCACAGGCTTGAAGATCAGCAACAGGAAGGTCTTTCCCTCCTACCACGACCTGCAAGCCGTCGAAGACCACGATGTACCGGTGCCCGACAACCGCTGAAAGGCCGCCCGCCATTCCCCCCCATGACTACACAAGGAGCACGTGATGCCACTCAGTCCTCTGCAAGCGAAAACATTGGCCGATGCGGTAGCAGGCTATGCCTTCCCCACTGCACATTTTGACTTCGCCAGCCAGACGCCGGTTGTTCGGCTGTCGATGTCCGAACTGGAAACCCGGATTCGCCAACAACTGCTTAGCGACTCACTGGACACCGTCAAGGACGGGCTATCGAATGTTCTCTACTGGGGATTTACCCAAATGGGTGGTTTGGCCAATGTCCGTGTTGGCCGCTTCCGCTCCGAGGTCGAAGACTCGCAGATCGAACAGGCATCGGCGCTGTTCAAGGAGCAACCGCGTCCGGCACTTTACGAGATCGCCAGCCTGAAGATGCCCGAGTTTTCCAGTGTTTCGTTTGTCAGCAAGATCCGCATGTTTCTCGACCCGATCCAGTCGGCCACCCTGGACCTGCAGATCATGAAAATCCAGCAGGTCCACAGCGATACGGTCCTGGCGGCAATCAAACAGGACCCGACCCGGATTCGTATCAGTAAAGCCAATTCGAACGCTTACGAGGGCTGGTGCGAACGCCTGGCTGACATCGCTCGGACCTACTTGCCCGATGCCCGTGTCGCCGATGTGGAGCGTGGTTTCTTTCAGATGATTCAAGACAACAAAGTCGCGGCTGCCGCCGCCATCCTGAGAGATGCCTGAAACGACTTGAGCACCGCCCTGCACTTGTCCAAGTGCAGGGGGGGCAGCTCACCGAACGCTACGCTCCGCCCTCAATAACGAGCACTGCTGCAGATCATGATGGGCCCCCAGCCAATACCCCGCCTGCCGTGAAAGCCCTTCGCGAACAAACCCCATCCGTTCCAGCAACCTGAGGCTCGCCAGGTTCTGCGGGTGCACCTGGGCCTCGATCCGATTCAACGCCATGTGGGCAAAACCCCAGTCGAGGATGGCCTCCAGCGCCTCGCTCATCAGCCCCTGCCCTTGTGCCGCACGCCCCAGCTCGAAACCGACGGCGCAGCTGCGCCACGGGCGGTTCCATTTGAACAGGCCGCAGGTGCCCAGCAGGCCGGGTTCGGACTGGCGCTCGATGCCCCAGCGAACGCCCGGGTTGGGCAAGGCCCGCCATCCGGCGAACTGCGCCAGCAGTTGCTCGGCCTGCCGGTCATCAGTCATGGGGTCGGTGCCGAACCACTGCATGGCATCGGCGTCGCTGTGAATGGCGAACAACGCAGGAACATCGGCCGGACACAGTTCCCTGAGGATCAGGCGCGGGGTGCGGATAACCGGAAAGTCACTCAAGTGGATACCCTCTCTAGCCCGCCAGCGGCTTGCGCAGGATGTGCGCATACTCGCCCTTGATCTGCTCAAAGCCGTACTTGTGCTCCAGGCGCTTGACGGTGAAGTGCCCCCGGGCCATGTCCTGGTAGAAGTCGGTGAACAGCGCATTGATGGTGGCCCCGGTAAAGGCGCCGATCACCGGCACCGCCTGGGCCGCGAACTTGCTGGAGATGGTCACGCCGTAACGGCTGGCGACCTTCTCGATCAACAGCGCCAGCCACTTGCCCACCTGCCCCGGCGACAACCTGCCAGCCGCGCCAACCCCCTGCTTGGCGGCGATGGCCGCCAGTTCCTTGGACAGTTGCTGCATGGCCTGGGTGGTGAAGCTGCGGGTGAGGTAGTAGCCGGTCTCCGTGGCGTCATCGGCCTGGCTGTTGCCGCCCATGGCGAACACCTCGATGCAGGCCTGCTTGGTGGCCAGGTCGTTGAGGTCGAAGCCTTCGCTGCGGGCCACATCGGCCACCGAGCGCATCATGATGGTGGTGGAGATGGGCAACTCGACAAACAGCGCGGCAAAACCAAAAGCGCCGCCCACCGCGCCGGAAGTGGCGGCATAGACTTTGTGCAACAGCGTCGACGCCTGTTTTTTCGGCGTGTTTTCCAGGCTCCACAGTGCCGCGTCGGCGGAGGTACGCAGCGCGGCCACCACCGCATCGTTGATTTTTCCGGACACCCAGTTGGGCAAGGCCTTGACCGCGCTTTCAATGGGCGAGCCAAGCACGCCGGACAGGCGCGCCGTCAGCGAGGGTGACTCCAGCAAGCCAACGGCACGCTTGAGGTCCCTATAGTCCTGCGGATTGTCTTTGATATTCACGCACGTCTCCTGCCAATAAATCGCCCACGACGTGCACGGTAATGGGTTTGCAACGCTCGGGAAAGTGAGGCCGTGGCCAGCCTGCCCGCGAAAGGACGGCAACGTCCTCTCGCGGGCAGGCCCCGGGGCATCGCAGTCAATCCTGCAACCAGACCCGCACTTCCCGTACCGCGCCTTCAATGAACACCAGGTTGGCGACCTGCCCGGCCTCGATCAGGTCCTGGCGAGCCCATTGCAGGGACTCCAGCAGCGGCCCGCGCGCCACCAGTTCGACCCGTTCCACCGCGGCCTTCATCGACTGCCGGGCATCGGACTTGGCCTTGCGAATGGCGGCCAGCGTGGCACTGACCGCCTCCAGCAGTGGCTCGACAAAGTCCTCGGCCACCTGCGCCTCGGGCCACTGGGTGTGGTGCACCGAACCCGGCTGCCAGCAACGCCAGACCTCCTCACAGACAAAGGGCAGAAAAGGCGCGAACAAACGTTGCAGCACACTCAAGGCAGCCGCCAGGGCGTTGCGTGCCGAATGCCCTTCGGGCCGATAGGCACGACGCTTGACCAGTTCCACATAGTCATCGCAGAACCACCAGAAGAAGCCCTCGATGCCCATCAGCGCACTGCTGTAGTCGTAGCCCTCCAGCGCCGCCTGGGCCTCGCCAGTCACCGCCCCCAGGCGTTGCAGCATGGCCTGATCCAGTGGCTGGTCGACGCGGCCTTCGGGGTCTCCCGGAACCGCGAAAACCAGCTTCGACAGGTTGAACAGCTTGAGCGCCAGACGCCGGCCGATCTTCATCTGCTGTTCTTCGAAGGCGGTGTCGCTGCCAGGACGCCCGAGGGCCGCCCAATAGCGCACACCATCGCTTCCGTATTGCTCCAGCAAGGCTTGCGGCGTGACCACATTGCCCCGGGACTTGGACATCTTCTTGCGGTCCGGATCGAGGATCCAGCCCGACAGCGCCACGTGCCGCCAGGGCACGACGGCCGCCTCGAAATGACTGCGCACCAGGGTCGAGAACAGCCAGGTGCGGATGATGTCGTGGCCCTGGGGGCGCAGGTCCATGGGGTAGACCTGCGCCGACAGGTCGTCGTCCTCCTCCCAGCCGGCGGCGATCTGCGGGGTCAGGGAACTGGTGGCCCAGGTGTCCATGATGTCGCGCTCGCCGATAAAGCCATGGGGCTGGCCGCGTTGCTCGGGGCGGTAGCCCGCTGGCGTGTCCAGGGTCGGGTCCACAGGCAGTGAGCGTTCGTCCGCCAGGATCGGCCTGGCGTAGTCCGCGGCACCCTGGGCATCCAGCGGATACCAGAACGGAATCGGCACGCCGA
>NZ_MOAK01000036.1:390848-399984 GCF_003732485.1 Pseudomonas protegens | reverse complement strand
GCCAGTCCAGCCCCTGGCCGCGTTCGAGCAACTGCCGGCGCAGCGCCTCGCTGCGCCCACCATTGCGCAGGTACCACTGGCGCGTGGCGACAATCTCCAGGGGCTGATCGCCCTTCTCGAAGAACTTCACCCCGTGACGGATCGGTCGCGGCTCGCCGAGCAAGGCGCCGCATTCGCGCAACTGCGTCAACAACAACTTGCGCGCCTGGGGCAGGCTGCGCCCCGCCAGGGCTGCATAGGCCTGGCGCGCGAGCGGCGTGGTCAGCCAATCGGGCGCCTGGGCCAGCAGCCGACCGTCCGGCTCGATGATCGAACGGGTGGGCAACTGCAGCTCGCGCCACCAGAGCACATCGGTCAGATCGCCAAAGGTACAGACCATCGCCAGCCCGCTGCCCTTCTGCGGGTCGGCCAGGGCGTGAGCCAGCAACGGCACCTCGACCTCGAACAACGGCGAACGCAGGTGCTGGCCGAAGCGTCCCTGGTAACGCGGGTCGTCCGGGTGCGCCACCAGCGCCACACAGGCCGCCAGCAATTCGGGGCGGGTGGTGGCAATGGGCAAATCCTCACCTTCGATGCCCTGGAACAGCAGGTCGTGATAGGCCCCCGCTACCTCCCGCTCCTCCAGTTCGGCCTGGGCCACGGAGGTCTGGAAGGTCAGGTCCCACAGGCAGGGAGCCTGCTGACTGTAGAGCTCGCCGCGCCGGTAGTTGCGCAGCAAGGCGCGCTGGCTGACCCGCTGCGCACGCTCATCGATGGTGGCGTAGGTCAGGCCCCAGTCCACCGACAGGCCCAGTTGCATGAACAAGCTGCGAAAGGCCTGCTCGTCGATGGCGGTCAGCTGATGGCACAGCTCGACAAAGTTGCGCCGGCTGATTGCCGCATAGTCGGCGCGCCGCTCGGCGACCCGGGCCGGTGGCTGGAACTGCGGCTGGTAAGGCGCCAGGGGATCGCAGCGCACGCCGTAGTAGTTCTCGACCCGGCGCTCGGTGGGTAAGCCGTTGTCGTCCCAGCCCATGGGGTAGAACACGGCCTTGCCGCGCATGCGTTGGAAGCGCGCGATGATGTCGGTGTGGGTGTAGCTGAACACATGGCCGACGTGCAATGAGCCCGAGGCCGTGGGTGGTGGTGTGTCGATGGAGTAGACCGCGTCCCGGGTGGCACTGCGATCGAAGGCGTAGGTGCCCTCTTCCAGCCAGCGCTGGGACCAGCGTGTTTCGAGGTATTCAAGCGAGGGTGTGGCGATGGGGCAAAGCGTTGGGGTTACACGTTTAACGGTGACATAGCATCCTCCTGTTATCACCCGGAGGCACCGCAAGAATCGGCGCCGAAGGGGAAATTTATAGAGGATCGCGCGGGATTAGTAAATTGCCCAAGCGTCCCTTTTTTGCATCTTCGTTCAATCGAACTGCAGGTCCGCAGCCCATGCCGGGTACTGGCTTTGCAAGCGCAGCAGGCATTGTTCCATCAGTCGCGCATCGTCCGGCAAACGCTGAGAGAGGCTGTGCCAGCCCCTGATCCGCAACTGCAGCGGCATCTCCACCAGACCGGAAATGGCATCCCAGAAGGCATCCCAATTACAGCCATACCACTGGGGAAAACCCAAGGCATCGCGCAAGGCCAGGTGCAGTTCACGGGCCGTGCCCAGGTCACGCACATCAATTTCCAGCCACGGCAGGCGCGTCATGTTCTGTACCTCTGCTCCGGTTCATGGGCCGCCAGCATAACCGATGCCATCGCTTGAGGACGCCTGCGCAAGCGCTTCAACCAACCAAGCACGACAGCGCTCACGGCAATCCCTTGCCAGCTTCGGCCAGCCCCTGCCACTGAACTGTCCCGGCAACGCCACGAACACCGTACAGAACTGCACAGCACAAGGCTGCCGGACCATGGCCCGACTTTTGCTCCGCTTGCCGCTACCAACCAGGGAGTCGTCACATGACAGGAAGCATCTCAAGTACCCCATCACTCGTCGCTATGGGCCTCAAGGGAATCACCCGGGCTTTGGAGAGTGGCACGGTGAAGTCCATGAAGATTCAAGTCGAAAACGCAACGCCGCAGATCCAGGCGCAGATCGACGCCAACTTTCTTGAGTCGCAGGCTTCGAACGCAAAGCTGATAGCCCAATACAGAACCACCCCTACCTGGGCGACCTTCGACGACAAGAGCAACAGCGTCGAACTGCCCGATGTGGCATCACTCGATAAAAGCGACGCCACCCACGTGCTCAAGGGCCTGCAATACCTGATGGAAATCGGCCGCCTGGACGGCAAGACCCTCATCGCCAGGAACGCCGGCCAGTCCACGGACAGCCCCTTGCTCTACCAGGATTGGTTGCAGGCCAGGATCGGCGTTGATGCCCATGCCTGAGTAGCACGACCCGCTCAGCGGCCGGCCTCGCAAAAGCCTCGGCGCAACCTAGTGACTGATGTACTGCTGGGTCTTGCTGTCATAGACATAGGTGAGGTTGTCGGCCGCCGCCAGCGGACGGACTTTTTCCGGCCCCTGGAAGGTGGTGCCGCTGACCTTGACCTGCACTTGCGGCAGCGACTCCTGGCCGGCGACGAAACTCAGCTCACCGTCGCTGCCGATGCAAGGCATCACCGCGCCGTCGTCGCAGGCCGCCGAATTGTCCTCGCCGGTGCGCACCTGGCCGACATGGGACCAGATCCAGCCATCGTCTTCGGGTTTCTTGTTCGGATTGAACACGAACAGCGTATAGCCCTTGGTGACGATGCCGTCCTCAAAGGTGGCCGTGGGCACCGCCAACAGCAGGCGCCCGTCGGCAGTGCGGTGTTCCAGGGCCTGGCGCTTGGTGTCCACCTCCTCGGGCTTTTCCCGGCCGCCAAAGAAGCCGATCTTGCGCTCGATACTCAGTATGGAATAGGCCGGCGTCTGGCCTGGATGAGTGAGTTCGAAGGTGGCATCGGCCAGCCGCACCTGGACTTCGGGCGCGGCAAAATCCTCGCCCTGGCGGGCCGCGCTGTCCCGGGTGTGCCAGACAAACGCCGCGTAGTAATGCTTGCCGTCGAAGTCCAGCTCCTTGCCGTACCAGAATGTGGCGGTGACACCGTCCTCCAGCTCCACCTCTTCATTCGCCTCGGGAACCTCGACGTTCTGCATCACCGCCAGCACCGCACCGGGGGGGATCGGTGCGTCCTTGGCCTGGACCAGCGCTGGCGCCGCGAGAGTGAATGTCAGCAGCGCCAGAGCGGCAAGTGCCTTGCCGAAAGCGTTGTGCATGGGCGATTCGGCTTTGAACCTGTTTTTCATCGTTTGAACATCCCTGTAGAGCCTGAAAAAAACCTGGAGCCACATCCCTCTGATGGAAAAACAGCTGACGCTCACCTGCAGGAGGCACTGGCCCAGGCTGTTTCCGCTCTCAAGCATTGGAGTCGGATTCAGGACCACACAAGTGGTGTCCCTGAAGACGAGGCAATCATATAGACAGCCTTTCGATGCCGACAAGATACTGGCAAATGGCAAACATCGGCCGCTCACTCCAATACCGCTTGAATGTTGCGACATGCGGAAGTCGCTGATGAACGGCTCTTCGAACATCGCCCGACCTAAGTCTGGCCATATCCTATTGTTCGAGGTTGCTCTGTCCCTGCCTGCCAGGTAGTTTGCCTGCCAGCAAAGCCCCCTTGAGGGCATCATCAATACTTACAGCTGCTTAAGCCAAGGAAAGCCATGAAGTATCCAAAAAAAACGGCGACTGGAGATGCTGGAGAGTATTTTTTTGCTTATCAGATTACTCGCACTCTTGGTTGGCCTTGCCGACTGTTCGATATCGACATCGGTATCGATGCGCAGGTTGAAATACTTGATGTCGATCGCAACAGCACCGGCAAATTTGCCGCCTTTCAGATAAAGGCCACCGAGGAAGGCGAGAAAATATCCTATAGATATGTCAGTAAAGAACAACTTCGTTACTGGAGAGAGATGGAAACGCCAGTCTTTGCGGTACTGGTAGATCTGCAAAATCACAGCATGTTCCTGCATAAGATAAAACAACAGCACACCTATCACGAGACAGAAGACGGCTCCATACGCATTGACTTCGATAGAACTGCCGAGCACTTCAACATCAACAGTGCCGATATCATCAAGGCGGCTACCGAAGAAGCTGCCTTGATATCCATTAAGTCGCACCTTGACGTTGTACTGAAAGGTATCACCGCTATCAAAGAGGCCATTAACAGCCCCAGTGGAGACGTGGACCCCAACGAACTCATTGACCTCATGCGGCGCCGCTCAGGTTACCAATCCGAGTTAATCCGCGCGCAAACCCTGGTTTTTAAAACCGGGTTGGGCAGAGACGAGTTCGAGCAAATAAACGATGACTTCGACGACGCAATCGGCCGTCTGCGTGATTGCATGGAGCACGGGGAAATGGCTCAAGACTGGGATGATGACAAGCACGGGGACGGTGAGATCAAAAAATTTATCGCAGAAGGTCGATAACCTATCGACTGAACGCTGGCGCCGGCCAACGCCTCTGGCGACGCCGGACCCGCGCGATACGCAGCCCGTAGCGCCTCCTGTATCAGCCTCAAGACAGCCGTATCGGCAACCAAGCTGCTTTGAGCGAGCTCAACCTCGTCACTGCCTGTTGCCATGAGCTGCCGGCCAGACTCACCCGCCCTGGCCGGCAGATCATGATTAGCGCCAGTCGCTCCGAGCAGCGCGCAAGCACCGGGCATCGCTGCGCGCTGACACCGTGAATCCTACTGCAATGGGCTGTAGTAGACCGCCTTTGGCGGGGGCGTCTTCTGTGGCTGCGCGGGGAGCGTATCGCGTGTGCGCGAACTCAGCGCCTTTCTCTGCTCGAGAAATGGCGTTAAATCATCCGTTGGTACTGCCTGACTATGCGCATAGCCAGGCAACTCGAATTGCAACGCTCTATAGCCCATCGCCAAGGGGGGATTGAACACCTGATGGAGAGTGATGCCGGTCGTTGAAAGCCGGGTGACGCTACCGGTTACTCCAGGCAACGACGGGGTGCTGGCTTGAACGGTGGCTTTGAGCTGCTGCTCGACAGCGGTCAGTTGCGCTTGCAGCGAAGCGAGTGTGTCTTGTTGAGGGAGCGCACCCTGCGACGTGTCTTGTTGCCCCGCTACCGTCTTGGGTTGGGCGCTGTCGCCGGCAGTGGCCACCTTCGGTTCCTGCCCCTCTTGCTCAGACGGGCTCGGAACAGCAGCCTCACCTTCAGCCGCGGCCTTGCCGGCCTCGCCCTCAGATGCCGGTTGCCCTCCCAATTGACGAATTTTCGTTTCCAGCAGCTGCTTTTTATCGCTGAGCTGCACCAGCGCAAGTGCCGTGGCACTGAGCTGGGTACTGGAGCCATCCAGCGCGTTGATCGTGACGTCGAGCGCATCGGCGGAGTACACAATGTAAGGAATGACAACAATCGGACGAGCGTTGTATTTCTTCCTCAGGTCTGCCGGGATGGCCAGCGACATGGAGGTATTTTTCATATGGGTCATTTGCGCAGCATCCAGGTTGTACAAGTACTGGCTGGCAAGTGGCATCAGCCGTGAGGCTTGAATCCTGACGCACTGACTGCTGGGAACAGAGTAGGACACCGAATACTTGGATTGGTGGGCCGTGGAAAACATGGCGGCCCAAACACTGGTAGGAATGTCTGCCCCCAGGTTGTAGTCCAACGTTGATGCGAAGCTGAAGCCCGGAAAGGAAACACTGCAATTGACCCTGCCCTTGCTGTTTGTCAACGCTTTGAAGGCTGGCTTCTGGCTGTCCGAGTTATCGAGCGGATAAATGAAACGCCCGGGCTCCTGTTCATGGGTAGGGACATTGCTGAGATCCAGGTTGGCATAAATGATCGGCTGAATATCGAAAGCCTTGGTCGGAATATCCGCCATCGAATCGACGCTGTATCCAACACTCAGAAAAACATCCCCCGGCGACATCTCGGTGAGGGGATACACCGGTTTGATCCCCATCTGGATGGTATTCATCGCCCACTCCCGAGCAATGGCTCCTGGTTGTGGACGCTCGCTCTGGCAACCTGTCAGCAGCACCAGCCCTAGCACCAGAAATCCCTTCATTTGCATGATGCTGTCCCTCTCATCAGGTAATAGCGCTTTGATAGCGCCATCGTAGTTAAGGTGAGAGGAACGGTTTTTTCCAATCCCGACCAGGGAGAGTGGCCCTCGCGCCCTTGCAGGACGCTCTCCACAGGCGATTCACCGAGGCCTGAAAGGTCAGCGAGTGCCAATCCCTGCATCAAGCCTCTGCTCAATGCGGTGGATATCCAACCACTTGCACGTCCATTTGCTTGAGCCTCTCTCCATGATCACTCCCCGCAGATCTTCAAGAGTCTTGCCAGTGAACCTCCTGCCCGCTCCCGGCTCAAGCCAGCAACTCGCGGATCCAGCGCACCTGTTGGTCGATCTCCTGCACCTTCACCTCCGGCACCGCCTGTGCCCGGCTGAAGTTCTCCAGGGTGCGCTGTTTCAGGCGCAGCAGGCGCTGCCATTTGGCCAGGAACGCCGGGCTGCGGGCCTGCAGTTGCAGAGGGCCGAAGTACAGCTCCCGGGGGCTGTAGCTCACCGGCCCTGTGCGCTCGGCGACGATGATTTCGTAGTCGAAACGGTTTTCCCGCAGCACCTCTTCGCACAGGATGCGGTAGCCGTTGTCCATCAGCCACTGGCGCAGCGGCTGCTCGCCACCGTTGGGCTGCAGGATCAGCCGCTCCTGGCCATTGAGGCGCCCCTTGCCGGCTTCCAGCAGGTCACGGATGGTCTCGCCACCCATGCCGCACAGGCTGATGGCGCTGATGGCGTCGTCCGGTTCGATCGCCGCCAGGCCATCGGCCAGGCGCACGCTGACCTGCTGCTCCAGGCTGTTGTCGCGCACCGTGCGCCGGGCCGCGTGGAACGGCGTCAACGCCACCTCGCCGGCCACCGCCGCGCTGATGCTGCCGCGCAGCAGCAAGG
Source organism: Pseudomonas protegens (assembly GCF_003732485.1). Lineage (GTDB taxonomy): Bacteria > Pseudomonadota > Gammaproteobacteria > Pseudomonadales > Pseudomonadaceae > Aquipseudomonas > Aquipseudomonas protegens_B. The sequence continues at coordinate 393,025 of NZ_MOAK01000036.1, read as the reverse complement.
CCACCGGCAGATAGCCGTGATCCGAGCCGATATCGGCCAGGCGTGCGCCGGCTGGCACATGCGCTGCCACGCGCGCCAGGCGCATGGACAATGTCTGTTGATTCAAATGCAGCCCCTTTTCACCAGCAAGGTCCGGCACTTTGGACCGGATCGGGGGGCGATTCTGGCGAGCAATGCCGGGCATTTCAAATTTATGCGACCGGGGCCGGGGATGCGGGTACAGCAAAGGCCCGCTGCGGACAGGGTCGAAAGCAGCGTCCTCCATGGCGGGTTTCTGAGCGCAGGCAAACCTTCGTAGCTGGCCGCGTGCAACCTGGTCAGTGATAGACTGCGCGCCCATTTGGGAGCTGAAAAAATGCTGTGTCCGGAATGTGAACAAGGCGAAGTAACCCAGGTTCAAGTGCGGGCAACGCAGGAAATCCTGCACCTTTGCCAGGAGTGCGAGTTGCTCTGGCTCAGCGCCGAGGTCATTGGCACCGAGCCTTTCAACAGCTTCACGTCCTACATGGAGGAACTGGGTTTACCGCCGCTCTGGAGCTCGCTGTATGTGCTTGAACCCGAAAAGATCACCAGCCCTCAGGCACGGAAATATCTGCGTTCGGTCGGCTCGATCTAGGTTGCTCGAGCCACAACGACGATAGCCTCCCCCACACTCAGAAGCGCAAGAGATGAACTACCAACTCTGGATGGAACCGGATGACTGCCAGACCTTCTGTCTGGGCGGCCCACAGGGAAACACCGCACGCAAACTGCTTCACCCCGACGCCCGGCTTGTGTGGGAAGTGGAAGCCCCCAGCCACTTCGAAGCAATGACCCGGTATTACGCGTACATGCAGTGGGGCGAATACAAGAGCGACCTTCCCGAACAGGAGCCCATGCCTTGAACACCGCCCATGAGGAAAACGCCCTGTCACTGACTGACGGGGCGGAACTGACACTGTTCATCTGGCGCGAATTCGGCGAAAACCCGCAACCGCCAGCCATTCAAGGCTCCTCCATCGAACAGCTCATCAAAGGCTTGCGCAGCTCGTTCAACTAGGAGTGGCCCGTGGCGCTGCGCGCTGTTCACCGCGCCCCGGGCTAGCCTCCTTACCTGGCGGTTTTCTTCAGGGAAACCGGGATGCCCCACACCAGGTCTTCCATGCCGGTGTCCCCTTGCAGGCGGGTTTTCATCGGCTCGATACGCGCCAGCACCCGGCGGCCTGTGTCGTTGACATTCGCCAGCTCCTTGTCGCTGAACTTCTTGACCAGTTCCACGGGGGCCGGCCTCACGTAGACCTGGATATCCCGCAGTGCGCATTTGATGTTCTGCGGGTCGATAGCCTTGCAAGTCTTCTTGTCGTAGCTCACGGCCGGGGTTTTCAGGTGGAAGCGGTCGCTGAGCAGTATCTGGCCGGGCTGGATACTGAAGGCCAGGGGCGCGTAGGCGTCGGGGATCTGCGCCTTCAACTTGATGGACTGGACATCACGGATCTTGGTGCCTTCGGTCCAACCGCCGTCTGACACCTGCCGGCGCGTGTTGTATTGCTGCTCTTGCCAGGCCACGCACTGGCCGGAGGCGACATGCACGGTACTGCAGACATTCTGGGTGTGGGTCGTATCCGCGTAGGAAGCGTCGCGCCAGTATTGCTCCTTGACGAACTGGCGATACAGCACCGCAGACATGTTCACCGAACCACGGGCACTGCTGGCCGGCTGGCCCTTCGCGGCGCCTACCTGGGCCAGGCTGCTGTCGATCCTGTAATCAATGCCCCCGGACATCAGGTAGGTTCCCGGCGGGACGATGTGCACTTCAAGGAAGTCCCAGAGAAATACGGTTTCCTTGATTTTCTCCAGGTCGTTATTGGCGAAGGACTGCATGTAGCCCTGGCCCGGCTGGTCCTTGTTGCTGAAGATGACGCGATGGGAATAGCTGGAGAGGTCGGTCACGCTCTTGTTGGGCATGAGCGCCGGCACCAGCACCACGGACATACCGTCCCGGGTCGCGCCATCGATGATTTCCAGGAGCTGGTTGGTCGGGTTCTGCGTGGCGCTGCCATTGAGGCCGGAACTGCCCAGCGGGGCACAGGCGCTCAAGAGCGCAACTGAAACCAGAACAGCCAAGGGGCGGAGGCGCTTTACCAGGGGCTTCATTGGATATCCTTATCTGTAACGCAGCGAGGGCCAGATCCCTTCGG
>NZ_MOAK01000036.1:383828-390801 GCF_003732485.1 Pseudomonas protegens | reverse complement strand
AAGTCGGGGGGGGGTGCCTGCCGATGGGGGCGAAAGCGGCTACTTTACTGCGTCGAACCGCCGCAGTAAAAGACCGGCGCGGCAAGGCCGTACCTTGCTACCTGGTCCGGAAAAGGCCGCCCGCCCCCTAGAACTTCGCCTGCATCCCCACCCGCAGCGTGCGCCCCGGTGCCGGCATTACGCTGAGCGGCTGCTCCAGGCCGTCGTCGCGTACCGTGCGCCAGGCCGCGTGGAATGGCGTCAACGCCACCTCATCGGCCACTGCCGCGCTGATACTGCCGCGCAGCAGCAAGGCCACCGGCAAATCACCGTGATCCGAGCCGATATCGGCCAGGCGCGCGCCGACCGGTACATGCGCCGCCACACACGCCAGGCACATGGACAATGTCTACCGCCGCTTTGGAGCTCGCTGTATGTCCTTGAGCCAGAAAAGATCACCGGCCGTCAGGCACGAAAATACCTGCGCTCGGTCGGCTCGATCTAGGTCGATCGAAGCAAAACCGCGATAGCGCACCCACCCCACTCAGAAGCCCAGGGGCAAAAGGCTAACGGGCGCACCAAAGCAAAAAAGGTGGGTACCAAAGATGAATTACCAACTCTGGATGGAACCGGATGACTGCCAGACCTTCTGTCTGGGCGGCCCACAGGGAAACACCGCAGGCAAACTGCTTCACCCCGACGCCCGGCTTGTGTGGGAAATTGAAGCCCACAGCCACTTCGAAGCAATGACCCAGTACTACGCGCACATGGAGTGGGGCGAATACAAGACCGACCTTGCCGAACAAGAGCAAACGTAGTGGGCGCCACCGGGGCCCGGGGCCGGATAATCCGCAGTTTTTTTGCTCGTTTTCGAAGAGCACAGGTTTTTCGGCAATCGGTGAATGCTAGGCTTGGCGGTTTTTTCAGCAGGGACTGGCTCATGCAGCGCATCGTGATTCTGGGCAATGCGGGAAGTGGCAAATCGACCCTGGCCCGTGAACTGGGCCGCCGCCTTCAGTTGCCGGTGGTACACCTGGACAGGCTGTTCTGGGAGCCCGACTGGGTCGAGGCGGACAATGAGGTTTTCCGCAGCCGAGTCCGGCAGGCCGTCTGCGGGGATGCCTGGATCTGTGAAGGCAACTACTCCCGGCGCACCTTCGACTTGAGACTACCCCGTGCCGACCTGATCATCTGGCTCGACCCCCACCGCACCACTTGCCTGCGGCGAGTGATGTTGCGCAGCCTGCTGAATCGCCCCCGGGCCGATCTTCCTGTTGGCTGCAGCGAAAAGCTGAACGGGGAGTTCCTGAAATTTCTGAATTTCGTGTGGAATTTCGATAGGGTAAACCGCCCAGGCATCGAGGCTGTACGCCTGGCTATCGGGCCACAGGTGCCTGTCGTTCACCTGCGCAGTGCCCAAGAGATCGGTGCATTTGTACAGAGCCTGTCCGCCACGGCCCAAGGCAGTTTCAAGCTGCAAGGATAATGCTCGCCGGATTCGCTAGTTGTTGAGCCTCTCCCCTTCAGGAAAATCATGGACATTCGATTGACGCAAACCAGAGACTGGATGCTGTTGAAGCGCGTTCGTCTCGCGGCACTTCAGGACACCCCGACTGCCTTTGGCGTGAGTTACCAGACTGCCGCTAACTACAGTGACCAGCAGTGGCAGGACCGCGCCTCGTCAACCGGTAGCCAATTCTGGCTGGCCTTCAAGGACCAGCAACCGGTGGGAATGATTGGTGCCGCAGTCAGTGGCGCGAACCGCTACAACTTGATCGGCATGTGGGTGGCCCCCGACGCACGGGGTAGCGGCGTGGCCGCGAAGCTGGTAGACGCGGTGAAATCCCGTGGGCGAGACCAGGGCCATGAGTGCGTGTATCTGGACGTCGCCCTCGAGAACGCAAGAGCCGCACACTTCTATCTGAAGCAGGGATTCGTCTTCATCGATGAGTGGGAACCCCTGGAAAGCCATCCCCATATCAAGGCGCAGACCATGCTCTGCCCTCTGTAAAACTGACCCGGCCGCGCCTCTGCTGGCCAGAGGTGTGCTAGGCCCGAGAAAAGATAGCGTCGCGCAAGTCGGCCAGATAAAGGTCCATTGGACTGCAAGCGGACGGATCAGCTCTCAGTGACAACCACAGCATCGTCATTGGACTCGGTGGCCAGCTTCGCCCGATCAGCCTTGCTGATGTACTTGGACTTTTTTTGCGGAGCCAGTTTGGCACTGGCCTTCTTGGCGTGGGCCTTCAATAGTTGCTGGATTTTTTTACGACGATTCATCTGGGGCTGCCCGGCTTTTTAAGTGCCGCCATGATATCAGCCGCCGCTCGGCGGGGCTGGCAACTCTTCGTCAATCCAGGAAATGATTGAAGATCGCCCCACCGCAAGAAGACTGAAAAGAGGCTCTGCAATGGAGTGGAATGCAGGTTCAGCGCTGCACAAGCAGTTACCGGGTCATTTCCTGCAGATCAGCGTGGGTGGAGGCGGTGACTGTCTGTGTTTTGATCATTCTGAGAACCCCTTGTCCCCCAAGGTCGTTTTCTACTTTCACGAACCGGACGCACCGGAGGCGATATCTTACGTGGCTGACTCATTCACAGACGTGCTTGGCATGTTGAAGGAGGACCGGTGAACCCTCCAAAGTCGCCGCCCCCAGGGGCCATGACCTTCACCGATGAAATGGCCCGCGCCTTTGCTGCCGCCAATCCGCTGCCGGCACTGCTGCAGCAAACCCTTCAATACCTGGAAGAGCATGGTTGCGTGCAGACCCGGCGTGACGGGGTGCGCTACATGACCCTGCACCCCGAACCTGAATACAGCGCTATCGCCACTACCACTTTCTACCTGCCAGAACCTGCCCGAAGCGCCTATTGGACTGCCAGCGATGATCCCGAGGTGAACCAGCGCCTGGCGATATTCCTGCGAACCGGCGCAGACGGTTCCTGGGCCGGGCTGTGGCGGGACGACAATGGCCGGCAACGCATCGTCCACCTGGGCTCGGGTTCCGGTTCGCTGATGCTCTGCGTGCTGACGGACAACATGCAAGACCTGCTGCGCCTGCTGGCGATCGGTTACAACGAGCTCTGCTGGCCAGAGCAGTTCGAGCGAACACCGCAAGAGGTACGGGAGGATGAATACGATGATGACGACTACCCGCCCCCTCCGCGTCTATTGCGCAACCATGTCGAACAGCAATTGGGGCTGAGCATTCCGCCGCGGGCATCGGCGATCGTCCCCACCACCGTCAGCATGGACGCCGCAGAATCGGACGATCCGTTCTGGAACTGGCTCAAGCGTGTCAGAGGGGAATGATCGACTCCCCTCCTACCCCTCTCAGAACTTCGCCTGCATCCCCACCCGCAGCGTGCGCCCCGGCGCCGGCATGAAGCTCTGCGCCAGCGGGTCCAGGTAATAGCGGTCGGTGAGGTTTTGCAGCGACACGTTGAGGCTGGCGTCTTCCTTCAACTTGTAATTGAGGAACAGATCGAACAGCGCCACTTCGCGGTAGTTCAGTTGTGGCGTGGTGGCGCCGGTCTGCCAGGGCTTGTCGGCGGTGACGGTGGGTCCCGAAGTGTAGGTAATGCGCGTGCCGAGGGTCAGGCTCTGGTCGAAGAAGCGCAGGCCGGTGGTCAGGTTGCCGGCAAAGCGCGGCGGGTTCTGGGTGTTGGTGTAGGAACCCATGAAGCTGCCCGGGGTGCAGTCCGGGGTGTCGGCGGTTTTCTGGTAGGGGTTGCTGGTGGCTCGCAGGGTGGCGGCGAAGGCCGCGTCACAGGTTTCGGTCTTCAGGTAGTAGGTGGACGACAGGTCGGCAAACATCCGTCCGGCATCGTAGTGGGTTTGCAGTTCCAGGCCACGGGTGGTGTAGCTGTCGGTATTGCTGAAGCGCATCAGGCCCCACAGGCCCGGGCTCGGATCGTAGTAGCGGGTAATGTAGTTCTTGATGCTGTTGTTGAAGTAGGCGAGCTTGATCGCCGCCGAATCGTCATCCACCAACAGGCCCTTTTGCAGGGTGCTGGCGCCGATCTCCCAGTTGCTCGAACGCTCGGGCTTCAGGCCCTTGCCCGGCGTGGTCTGCTGCACACCGCGACCGGTCTCGAACAGCGAAGGCATGCGAAAACCCTGGGTGTAGGAGGCATAGACAAAGGTGTCTGGCAGCACTTCGAGATTGATCCCGAAGGCCGGGGCAAAGGCGCCACCGCTGTTGCTGTCCTTGCCCGAATAGTTGAACCCGGTGACCACCCGCCCCACTTGCGAGTCGCCGACCTCCGTCTCGGTCGCGCCGAATTGGTTATAGGGCGTGCCCTCGAACGGGAAGTTGGTGTTGTTGAAGACAATCGCGTTGTTCAAGCGTGGGTCGGTCGCATCGGTGTACAGCCCGTTCTGGTCCGGGAACCACATCAGGTAGCCATAGTCCCCCGGCTTTGAAACGGTCACGTACTTGTGCTCTCGCACCTCTTTGCGCGCAGTCGAATAGGCGACGTGGTCCTTGCTGTGAAAGTGGGTGTAGCGACCACCGCCCCACAGCGTCAGGCTGTCCACCGGCTGGTATTCCAGCTTGCCGTTGAAGCTGAACTCTTGCCGGGAGCCCTCGCGCAAGCTGCGGTTGGCGTTGATGTCGTCCTGGGTGGTGACCACGCCTTTTTGCGGGCGCAGTTCCTCCAGCTGAAACGAGCCGCCCAGGTCCAGTTTCAAGTCGCCATAGTCGGTGGTAAAGCGCGACGTGTTGGCCAGACCGCCGCCCGTGCGGCGGTTGGCCTGACGGTTCCAGGAGCGGTCCGTGCGATAGGCCTGGGAGGCCGGTGCCGACCATGCGCTCAGTTGGCTGGTCTGCGCATCGGTCATCCACAGGTCGGCAGTCAGGTCCAGCAGCGGGTTGTCCGCGGGCAGGTAGTTGTAGCGCGCGGTGTAGGTGTCGATCTGGGTGTGGCCCAGGGGGTACTGGTAGATGCCGCCGGTGCCGAAACGGAAGATGTCCGAGGGCATGATCTCGCCGATGCGTCCGTCATAGCGCCGGTAGCCGAGGTCGAAGGTGTGGCCGTCCGCCGGACGCAAGGTGGTCTTGAGCAGCCAGGATTCGGTCTTCGACGAGGAGTTCAGCACCTCTTCCCCGGCGTTGTAGGTGGTGGCCACGCTGGTCTCTTCATCACCGTAGCGGTCAAAGGTGCGGTAGCGATCCTGGCCCTTCTTGCCGGCGAAATAATTGCCCTGGTTGCGATGGGCGTAGGCCGCTACTACATCGAAGAGTTCATGGGTATAGGCGAACGCGGCGCTGCCGGCCTCCGCGTCCGAGCCGAACAGCCCGCCGCGGCTCTGGTGCGGTTCCGAGTACAGGTCCTCGGTCTTGGAGTGGGGGTCGCGACGGGCCGGAGCCACGCCGTTGTTCCAGACATCGCCCTTGAGCCGCAGGCCGACATTCTGACCGTCCTTGAGGATGTCGCCGACACCAAGGGTGCGCATCTTTACCGTGCCGCCGATAGCGCTGGAGGTCAGGCTCGGGCCCTTGTCGATGGCGATATCGCTGATCATGTCCGGGTCGATGTAGCTGCGTTGCTGGGTGCCGGCATAACCGCGATAGACATCCAGCGCCTGTTGCGAACCGTCCACCGTCACCGCCACTCGGCTCTGGCCCTGGATGCCGCGAATGTTCACATCCAGGCCGCCGCCATTGCGGCTGTCGCCGACCTGGACCCCGGGCTGGCCCTTGAGCACGTCGCCCACCGACACCACACCAAAGCGCTGCATGTCGTCGGCGGAGATGTACACCGACGAACGCGGTGCCCGGTACACCTCCTCCTCGTCAGGGTTCTCGCCCTTGACCTTCTGGGTCGGCAGCGACACCGCATCAAGGCGCAGGCGCAAGGCATAGCCGCCGTCGGCCTGGCGCACGTAGCCCAGGCCGGTGCCCGCCAGCAGCTGGTTCAAACCCGCTTCGGTATTGAAATCCCCTTGCAGGCCCTGGCTGGTCTTGCCCGCGGTGAGCAGCGCACTGCCGGCCATGCTGATTCCCGCCTCGGCGCCAAAACGCGACAGCACCTGGTCCAGGGGACCGGCGCCGATGCTGTAGTGGCGCTCGCCGGCAGCCAGCACCATCTCGCTGTAGAGCGGTTGCAGGCTGAGCAACAGCAGGCCGAAGGTATGGGTACGCAAGACACGAGCGGGGAAAATCATGCAAGGCTCCTAGGAATCGAAACCCACCTGTGCCGGCGGGTAATACCTGAAGGCCAAGCCAGATCGAAAAAACTATCGCGCAGGTGAAAAAAAATTTTCAGGCCGGCACCACAGTCACCCAATAACGGGTTCTGCGCTCGATGCGCACCGGCAGGGTATTGGCCACCAGGGCCAGGGCGGCATCGGTGTCGTCCAGCTGGAAACTGCCGGTCACCCGTAAAGCGGCAACCGCTTCGCTGCAACGTAAATAACCCGGGCGATAGCGCGACAGCTCAGCCAGCAACCGATCCAGGCGCATGCGCTCGGCGGGCAGGATGCCGCGCATCCAGGCCTGGGCCAGAAACACATCGATGGCACTGGGCTGCCCTGCTCCCCGACCATCGACCCGGGTTTGCCAGCCGGCCTGCAATGACAGCGGGACCGATTGCTGCCGGGCACTGACCTGCACCAGCCCCCGCAGCACGGTGACCTGAGTGCCCTGGCGATCATGGCGCACCAGCAGATGGGCGCCGCGGCTGTACAACAGCGCATCCGGTGTTTGCACTTGCAGGGAGGCCGATCCGGCCGGGGTATCCAGCGCCAGCTCGCCCTCGATCAACTGCACGCTGCGTTGCCCTGCACTCAAGTCCAGGTTCACCGCGCTGGCCGTGTTCAGCCACAGCGACCCGCCGTCCGCCAGAGCCCAACGTCGCCGCTCACCGATGCCGGTGCGATAACCGGCCAAGGCTGAACGCACCAGGGTGGAATCGGCACCCTGCCAGGAAACGCCTCCCAGCAATCCCAGCGCCAACAGGCACTTGAGCACCTGTCGCCGTCGCTGCGGATC
>NZ_MOAK01000036.1:379205-383802 GCF_003732485.1 Pseudomonas protegens | reverse complement strand
GGCCCCCCCCCCGCCGCTTGCAACGCCCGGCGCGCCGTGGCATCGGCCAGCAGATTGGCCCCCGGCTGCAACATCAGCGGCAAACTGCTGACCCGCTGCCACGCGTATTCATGCTCGACGCTGGCTTGCCGCCACTGCTGCAAGGCCTGATGGTCCGCAGCACTCATCAGCCCGGACTGCATCCGCACCAGCCAGTCGATGGCACTGTCCCGCACCCGGGGATCGACCGCAGCGCCACTCATTCAAAACGGCTCGCGTAACAGACACTGAACGCCTTGCCCATGGCCCGCTGTACCTGGGCCACGGTCAAGCCCAACTGCGCAGCGATCTGCGGATAGGTCAGGCCATCGAGCTGGGACAGAAAGAAAATCTGCCGCACCCGCGGCGACAACCCCACCAGCAGCGAATCCAGCTGCAACAGGGTCTCGATCATCAAGTGCCGCTCCTCCGGCGAAGGCTCCTCCCCCACCGGCCGCGCCGCCAGGGCTTCCAGATAAGCCCGCTCGATCGCCTGGCGGCGCCAGCGATTGATCAGCAGGCCGTTGGCAATGGTGGCCAGGAACGCCATGGGCTGACGCAACTCACGCACATCCTCCTGGGAGCGCAGCACCCGGATAAAGGTGTCATGGGCCAGGTCCTCGGCATCGGCACTGTGCCCCAGGCGCCGGTGCAGCCAGCCCCGCAGCCAGCCGTGATGGTTCGCATACAACTGGGCGACGGGCGAAGAGAGGCTGTGGTTGTGCATGGGAGATTCGCATTAATGATAATGCTTCTCATTTTATTGTTTCAGTGCGGGAGTTGTACAGCGGCGAATCAGGATGTCTGTCGATCGATATCGCGGCGAAGCACCACCGCCGTGGTGATGTCCTCGACCGACTCATGACTGGCTACGGCATCCCGGACTCGGTTCAGGTCATCAATGGTGCGGGATTCGATCTCGATCACCAGATCGAGCTGGCCACTGACCGAAGAGATGCGTCGCACCTGGGAGTGCTGGGCCAGCATGTCCAGCAGGCTGATGGCCGGCGTGCGTTTCAGGCACACCAGAAACATGGCGCGAATCACGTTGGCGTCGATTTCGCCAATATCCGCCCGGTAGCCCCTGATCACGCCATTGCGCTCAAGGTTGAGGACCCGCTCGCTGGTGGCGCTTCTGGACAGTCCGATTCTCGCGGCCAGGGCCTTCAGGGCAATCCGCGCTTCTTTAGACAGAATGTCCAGTATTTCGCGATCTTTCACGTCCAGGTCGCGCATCAAGACTCCTCACTTTGACTACCGAATTTGTGCCGGTCGATTCCGACAATATGCAGGCCAACACCGACCGCATACCTACTGCCGTCAAGGATTTCGCATGCCAAGCTAACTGAAAACAATAACTTGGAAAACCATTACCATGACCAACCTTTCCCATCCCGCCCCGCAGTTCTCGCCCCGCGATGCCGAACAACTGGCCGAGCAGCTTTTCAATGTCGTCGCCACGGCCTCGCCCCTGGATGGCGAGCGCGACTGCAACTACCGGTTGAACACTGCAAGCGATGCGGGATGGATTCTGAAGGTGGTCAATTCGAGTGAACCGCGAACTGAAAGCGAGCTGCAGACGGCCATCCTCAGCCACCTCGCCTGCTATAACCCCGAGCTTGCCGTGCCGCAGCTGAAGAAGAGCCTTGCCGGTGGCTTCCTCGCCTCGGCCGTGGCGCCCTCCGGTGAAACCCATGCGGTGCGCCTGGTGAGCTGGCTGCACGGCACTCCCCTGGCCGAGGTCAAGCGCACCTTCGCCCTCATGCGCAGCCTGGGCCAATCGTTCGCCGACATGGATCGTGCGTTGCAGGGCTTCATGCATCCCGGTGCGGTGCGCGACCTGGACTGGGACCTGCGGCACGCCGCGCGCTCCAGATCGCGCCTGCATTTCGTCAAGGACCCTGGCCGACGAGCCATTCTGGAGCGCTTCATTACCGCGTTCGAAAACAACGTGCAACCCAAGCTTGCGCGCTTGCGCACACAGGTCATTCACAACGACGGCAATGACTGGAACATCCTCGTCGACCCGCAGACTCAGCAGCAGGTCTCGGGCATCATCGATTTTGGTGATGCCGTGCACACGGTGCTGATTGCCGAAGTCGCCATCACCTGCGCCTACTCCATTCTCGACATGGAGGACCCCATCGGCGCGGCCGCCGCCCTCACCGCCGGTTTCCACGAGCGCTACCCGCTGCAGCCGCAAGAACTGGACGTGCTGTTCAACCTGATCGCCATGCGCCTGGTCATCAGCGTCACCTTGTCGGCCTCGCGCCACGAGCAGACCCAGGACAACCCTTACCTGGCCATCAGCGAAGCCCCGGCCTGGCGCCTGCTGGAAAAAATGGACCGCATGAACCCGCGCCTGGCGACGGCGATCCTGCGCAAGGCCTGCGGCTATGACGCGATAGAAGGTGCCGGGGCGGTTCGCCGCTGGGTGGATGAAAACCGCCACGCCTTCGCGGACATCGTGCATCCGGCGGCGGCGACCCTGAACAAGGCCATTGTGCCGTTCGCCGATGCCGCCCATGTGCTGACGGTCGCCTCCGCCGAGCAGCGTCCGGCCGAGGCGGCGAAATGGTGGAACGATTTCGCGGCTGAACATCAGGTGCCGCTGGGCATCGGCCCCTGGGGCGAAGAACGGACCATCTACACCGACGCGGCATTTGAATCGCGCTTCATTGCAGGGCAACGTCGGATCATTCACCTGGGCGTCGACTTGCTCATGCCGGCCGGAACGCCGCTGTACACACCGCTTGCCGGCGTAGTGCGCAGCGTCGAGGTCGAGCGTGAACCGCTGGGCTATGGCGGTTTGATCATGCTTGAGCATTCGCCTGAGGGCTGCCCGCCGTTCCTGACCCTGTGGGGGCACATGGCCCACGAAGCGCTGACCCGCCTCAAGCCCGGGGACCGTCTTGAGGCGGGTGCCCTGGTGGGCCACATGGGCGCGGACACGGAAAACGGCGGCTGGCTGCCCCATGTGCACTTCCAGATGTCCACCGATACCCAACTGCAAGCGAGCGAGTTCATCGGCGTCGGTGAGCGCGCCTACCTTGAGGTGTGGGCCGACCTGTTCCCGGATGCATCGACCCTGGCCGGAATCCCTGCGGAAACCTACAGCCAGGAAGGCAGAAGCAAAGCAGAGATCGTGGCCAAGCGTAAACAACTGCTGCTGCCCAACTTGTCGATTTCCTACTCGGACCCGATCAAGTTCGTACGCGGTGATGGGGTCTGGTTGATAGACAACTTTGGCCGGGCCTATCTGGACTGCTTCAACAACGTCTGCCACCTGGGCCACTCCCATCCCGACGTGGTGCAGGCCCTGGCGCGCCAGGCGTCACGGCTGAACACCAACACCCGTTACCTGCACGACAACATCGTCGAGTACGCCGAGCGCCTCACCGCGACTTTGCCCGAAGGCCTGGCGGTGGCCTCCTTCGGCTGTTCAGGCAGCGAAGCCAATAGCCTGATGCTGCGCATGGCGCGCAATCACACCGGGCGCAACGATGCCATCGTGCTGGACTGGGCCTACCACGGCACCACCCAGGAGCTGATCGACCTGAGCCCCTACAAGTACAAGCGCAAGGCCGGCAAAGGCCGTGCAGAACACGTATTCGAGGCGGCCGTGCCGGATGCCTACCGCGCTGCGGATCACTGGCCGTTCGAGGAGCTGGGCAAGCGTTTCGCGCAAAGTGTCGCCGAGCAGATCGATAGCATGCGCAAGCAGGGCCGGGCCCCGGCGTTCTTTCTCGCGGAGTCCATTCCCAGCGTCGCCGGGCAACTGTTTTTCCCGGAAAACTACTTGCAGGAAGTCTATGCAATGGTGCGTGCCGAGGGCGGCCTGTGCCTGGCCGATGAAGTCCAGGTCGGCTTTGGTCGAGTGGGCAGCCACTGGTGGGCCTTTGAAACCCAGGGCGTGGTGCCCGATGCGGTGTCCATGGGCAAACCCATTGGCAACGGGCACCCGATGTCGGCAGTGGTGACCACCCGCGAGATCGCCGACAGCTTCAACAACGGCATGGAGTACTTCAACACCTTCGCCGGCAACCCGGTTTCCTGTGCCGTGGGGCTCAGCGTTCTCGATGTGATTGAGCGCGACAACCTGAAACTCAACGCACTGACGGTGGGCAACTACTTGCTCGATGGCTTTCGCACGTTGCAGCAGCGCTACGATGCCATTGGCGACGTACGCGGCCTGGGGCTGTTCCTCGGGATCGAGCTGGTCACCGATCGCCAGAGCAAAGCTCCGGCCACGCAACTGGCGAAAAAGGTCGCCGATGGTGCCCGGGAGCGCGGCGTTCTGATCGGCACCGAAGGCCCCTATGACAACGTTCTGAAAATGCGCCCCTCGATGATTTTCAGCCAGAAGAACGCCGACTTCCTGCTTGAGGTCCTGGACGAAAGCTTCAAGGCGGCATTGCGCTAGAGCGTCAGGATCGGGGCCGCAGCGCCCCAAACCGGGCTGGCCGACATAGTGTCGGCCAACTCCGGCAATGTGTCCGGCACGCGGACACCTTGCCGGGTGCTTTGCGCAATGACCTGTGCAAAGCTTTTCCCGAGGCCAGGGTGAAGAGCCCACAAC
>NZ_MOAK01000036.1:352602-379151 GCF_003732485.1 Pseudomonas protegens | reverse complement strand
CTGCTTGCCGCATCCACCGTCGCCGCCGCGGCGCTCCTCTGCCCCGCAGCCGCTCAGGCTGATGACTTGCAATCGATCCGGGAATCCAGAGAAATCCGCATCGCCATGAGCGGGCAATACTCGCCCTTCAGCTTTGCCAACGAGCAGAACCAGATCGTCGGCTTCGACGCCTCCATCAGCGAAGCCCTGGCCCAGCGGCTTGGGGTGAAGGTCAGCATTGTCACCACGCCCTTCGACGGGATCATTGCCGGGCTCCTGGCGAAAAAATACGACGCCATCATCGCCTCCATGACCATTACCCCTGAACGCCTGAGGGCCGTGGATTTCGTTGGCCCCTACTACCACGCCGGCCGCACCATCGTGGTGAAGGAAGACTCGCCGATCAACAGCCTGGCTGACCTGAAGGATGTGACGGTGGGCGTCACCCTCGGCGATGCCCACGACAAATGGGCCAGGGCGCGCGGCAACCTGAAGGTCAAGACCTACAAAGGGCTTCCCGAGATGCTGGTCGACCTGGAAGCCGGGCGCCTCGACGCGCTGGTGATGGACAGCGTTCCGGTACTGGTGGCCGTCAAGGAAACCGGGCAGAAAGTGCGCATCATCACCCCACCCGACACTGACGGTGGGGTTGAAGGCATGGGCATTGCACTGCGCAAGAACAACCCCGAGCTCAAGGCGGCGATGCAGCAGGCACTGAACGAGATGCTCGCCGATGGCAGCTACGAAAAGATCTCGATGAAGTGGATCGGCAAGGACATTCGCTGACTCATCTTCAGCCTGGCTCGACCTGGGGTCGGGCCGGTCAACCTGACCTTTTCGAGCCTGCCCATGGATCTGACACTCATACAGCGCACCCTGCCGTTTTTTCTGGAGGCGGCCTGGGTCACGGTGCACGTTTCGCTACTGGCACTGCTGCTGGGCCTGCTGGTTGCCATCGTGCTGGTGGCGGCCCGGCTGTCCGGCTTTTTCCTGCTTCGCTGCCTGGCCAGGGTCTACATCAGCGTTTTTCGCGGCACGCCCTGCCTGGTCCAACTCTTCCTCCTCTACTTTGGCGGCCCGCAGATCGGCCTTGAGCTGGAGCCGTTTTCCGCTGGCGTCATCGGCCTGGGCCTGAACATCGCGGCCTATATGGCCGAATCCATTCGCGGCGCCATCAGCAACGTCGATCCCGGCCAGGTCGAAGCGGCCCGTTCAATCGGTTTCGGCAAGGGCCAGACCCTGTGGCTGATCACCCTTCCGCAAACCGCCAAGCTGATGATCAGGCCACTGGGGGTCAATGCGGTCGCGCTGATCAAGGGCTCGGCCCTGGTGTCGACCATCTCGGTGGTGGAACTCTCCTATACAGCACAGCGCTTTATCAGCTCCACCTACAAGCCATTCGAGATCTTCATGGTGTCGGCCATTTTGTATATCGCCATGGTCTACACGGTCAGATTGCTGGTTGACCACCTCGACAAACGCTTCGCGGCAAAGTGAGACGCGTCAATGCAAAGCCTCGATCTCAGTATCCTCACCCCCTATTCCGAGCTGCTGGCAACCGGACTCTGGTGGACCATCGTCTTGTTCCTCTGCTCCAGCGTATTGAGCCTGATTGCCGGAATAGCCTTCGCCCTTATCGTGCTCTACACCCCCAAACTGGTATCCCTTCCCATACGCTTCATGACCTGGCTGCTGATGGGCACGCCCCTGCTGCTTCAGCTGTACCTGATCTATTACGGCCTGGTGCAAGTGGGGATCGATATCCCGGCATTGATGGCCGGCATCATCGGCCTGAGTCTGCACTTCGCCGTCTACAACGCCGACGTCATTCGTGCCGGGGTCCTGTCGGTCGACCCGGGGCAGATTGAAGGCGCGCGCTCCATTGGCCTGAGCCGCAGCCAGACTCAGCGCTACGTGATTGTGCCGCAAGCACTGCGCAGTACCCTGGCGCCCCTGGGCAACAACCTGATCGTGCTGCTCAAGGACACCTCCCTGGTGTCGATCATCGGTATTGCCGAGCTGGTCTACAGCGCCCAGCGCGCCGTGAGCGAAACCTACAGCCCGTTCGAGTTCTATCTGGCCGTCGCGGTGATTTATTACGCGGTCAATCTTGTCCTGGAAGCCGGCCTGCACCTTCTTGAAAATAAGGTAGAGATGTCACGATGACCACCGAAAAGCTCATGGTTGAAGTCAAGGGCGCGCGCAAGGCGTATGGCGCCCTTGAAGTGCTCAAAGGCATCGATCTGTCTGTCTCGCGCGGGCAGATCATCGCCATCATCGGCCCCAGTGGTTCGGGCAAAAGCACCCTGCTGCGCTCGATCAACCACCTGGAAGTGCTGAACGAGGGGGAGATCTGGCTGGAAGGCGAACACGTCAACCGGCCCTTGAAAGGTCGAGCCTTCGAACAGCACATCAATAGCGTGCGCCAGCAGATGGGCATGGTGTTCCAGCACTTCAACCTGTTTCCGCACCTGACCGTGCATGAAAACATCGCCCTCGGCCCGATCAAGCTCAAAGGGCTGACCCGGCCAGCCGCTCGCGAGCTGGCCATGGAGTACCTGTCGAAAGTCGGCCTGGCCAACAAGTTCGACGAGTACCCTTCTCGCCTGTCCGGCGGGCAGAAACAGCGCGTGGCCATTGCCCGGGCCCTGGCGATGCGGCCCAAGGTCATGCTGTTCGATGAAGCGACTTCGGCGCTGGACCCCGAGCTGGTGGAAGAGGTCAACCAGGTCATGAAGCAACTCGCCGCCGAACACATGACCATGTTGATCGTCACCCATGAAATGCGCTTTGCCGGCGAAGTGGCGGACCGGATCATCTTCATGGACGGTGGCGTGGTGGTCGAGGAAGGCGCGCCACAAGAGATCCTGCAAAACCCCACTCACGAACGAACCCGGTCGTTCCTGAAAAAGCATTTGCACGCATAGAGAGGTGGCGCTTGCCCCTGTCGAAGGTTGTCCTGCGCCCAGTCGGAGGGGTTCAAACTGGCGCAGATGAACGAGTTGCTGGCCGCCAGGCACCATCAGGCCTCGATGCCCTGGCCCAGGCCAATCAGGGCATCGAGGCCAAGCGCCTGGAGTGGCAAGTCGGACCGACACCGGGCTCTTGGCGCTACAGCCCGCGAGCGTAGAAATGCGGGTTGTCCAGACCCGCCTTGCCATAACGCAGCACATCGCCGGCCAAGGTGCAGATCTCTCCACCGGCGGCCAGCAGCACCGCATGACCCGCGGCGATATCCCACTCCATGGTGCGTCCCAGGCGTGGATAAAGGTCTGCCTCGCCGGCGGCCACCAGGCAAATCTTCAGGGATGAGCCGGCATTTTTCAGTGAGCGTACTTTGCGTCGCTCGAGGAATTTTTCCAGCGCCTCGGCATCGCCATGGGAGCGGCTGGCGACGATGTCCAGGCCGTCTTCCGGGACGGCCCGGCATTCGATAGGTTGACGCTGCCCGGCCTGTTCGACAAAGGCGCCGCACCCCCTCCCCCCGGCGAACAATCGCTCCAACGCAGGCGCCAAAACCACGCCCAGCACCGGCTCGCCATTGTCGATCAGCGCGATATTGACGGTGAACTCGCCGTTGCGATGAATGAACTCCCGGGTCCCGTCGAGCGGGTCCACCAGCCAGAAACGCTGACCGATTTCAGGCACCTGGCCGTCCGTGGCAGCCTCTTCGGAGATCACCGGAATGTGCGGTTTAAGCGCTGCCAGCGCCCGCAGAATCAAGGCTTCGGCGCGCTCATCGGCCTCGGTCACCGGGGACGCATCGAGCTTGCCGCGCACCTCGAAATCCGAGCGATACACCTGCATCACCAGCTCGCCCGCTTCGCGAGCTATGTCGATGACATCTTCGAGCAGGACGGTCATTGACGCGTTCATGGGAGTGCTCCTGTTTTTACTCTACGTATGGTCCGTTCGGCCTATGCGCCGCTTTTCGAATCAGGGAACAGTACAGACGTCCGCTTCATCGCCACTCAGCAAATGGATGTTTGACAGGAGTTCCCGTGTCCCGCGGCAATCAGTTGTCCGTTCTCCAGATCAACCGCCTGCGCCTGCGTGCCGTGCAACTGCGCATTGCCGGCAGTACGCTCAAGGTCATCCGTCAGGACACCGGCCTGTCTTCACCGACCATCATCGCCGCTTACAAGGCGTGGCAGGCCGGCGGCTGGGATGCCGTGCCCGTGCGTAAGCGCGGGCGCAAGGAGGGCGAAGGCCGCAGCCTTTCAGCGGAGCAGGAGAAAAACATCTACCGGCTGTTGGTCAGCACGCCGCCGGAACGCCACGACTTGCCGTGCCTGCTGTGGCAACTGGAGGCCACGCAGGCGCTGGTAAGGCGCTTGCACGGGATCGATCTGCCAGACCGAACCACCGCCCATTACCTGCAACGCTGGCAGTTGAATGCCGAGCGTCCGGCCAAGCGTGTCGCCAATGCCTCGGCAGCGGTGCAGCGCTGGTACCGCGACACTTACCGCCACATCCTCGATCAGGCCCGCGCGCAGAACGGCGAGATCTACTGGATCGACGACTACGGTGCACGCAACGACCCGGGCAAACTCCGTCATGGCCTGCTGCGAGCGGTGAGCAATCGCGGCAAGGTGCTCTGGCTGCCCTATGAGGGCAAGCTACGCGCCCCCCATCTGGAAGAGTTCTTCGACCGCCTCTACCGCAGCGCCAAGCGCAAGGTCTTCGCCCTGCTCTCGGGCATGCACTGGCAGCGTGCCGCGACCTTCATCAGCTGGGCCGGCGAACGCAACGAATGCTTTCATCTGTTCCATCTGCCTGAAGCCAACGACATGCTCAGGGGCGCCCGCGAGCTGGCAGCCCACGTCAACCGGCAGGCCGCGCGCGGTGCTCTGGCCCTCCCGACCGCCGCCCCACTCGCCCGCCCCAGCGACCCCATGCTGCAGATGTTGCGCCTGATGTTAAAACATCAAGTCGCGCATAAGTCCGAACCGCGCCAGTTGTACGTTGATAAACGACAACAACAAAAAGCGAAGGACCCCTCCATGACGCTTACCCACTTACAGAGACTGGAAGCCGAAAGCATCCAGGCGATGCGTGAAGTCGTCGCCGAATCCGACAACCCGGTGATGCTTTACTCCGTCGGCAAGGACAGCGCGGTCATGCTGCACCTGGCGATGAAAGCCTTCTACCCGGCCAGGCCGCCCTTCCCTTTGTTGCATGTGGACACCACCTGGAAGTTCCAGGAGATGTATCGCTTCCGCGATCAGATGGTGGCCAAACTCAAGGTCGAGCTGATGACCCACATTAACCCCGAGGGCATTGAAATGGGGATCAGCCCGTTCAAGCACGGGTCACAGATCCACACCGACATCATGAAGACCGAAGGTCTGAAACAGGCACTGGACCATTACGGCTTCGACGCGGCCTTTGGCGGCGCCCGCCGTGACGAGGAGAAATCCCGGGCCAAGGAGCGGATCTTTTCCTTCCGCTCCGACCAGCATCGCTGGGACCCGAAGAACCAGCGCCCGGAACTCTGGCACCTGTACAACACGCGCAAGCACAAAGGCGAGTCGATCCGAGTGTTCCCACTGTCCAACTGGACCGAGCTGGACATCTGGCAGTACATCCACCTGGAAAACATTCCGATCGTGCCGCTGTACTTCGCCGCGCCGCGCCCGGTGGTCGAGCGCGACGGCATGCTGATCATGGTCGACGACGAGCGCATGCCGCTCAACCCCGGCGAAGTGCCGATGATCCGCAACGTGCGCTTCCGTACCCTGGGCTGCTACCCCCTCACCGGCGCCGTCGAGTCCGATGCCGACACCCTGCCCAAGATCATTCAGGAAATGCTGCTGACCCGCACATCCGAGCGTCAGGGGCGAATGATCGACCACGACGCGTCTGCATCGATGGAGAAGAAAAAACAAGAGGGGTACTTCTGATGGCACATGTATCCGAGCTGATCGCCGAGGATATCGAGCAGTACCTCAAGGCCCACGAGCACAAGAGCCTGCTGCGTTTCATCACCTGCGGCAGTGTCGACGATGGCAAGAGCACGCTGATCGGGCGTCTGCTCTTTGATTCGAAGATGCTGTTCGAAGACCAGATGGAAGCCCTGGAAGCCGACTCGAAAAAAGACGGCACCCAGGGTGGCGAACTGGACTTCGCCCTGTTGGTGGATGGCCTGGCCGCCGAACGCGAACAAGGCATCACCATCGACGTGGCCTATCGTTTCTTCTCCACCGGGCGACGCAAATTCATTGTCGCCGACACCCCTGGCCATGAGCAGTACACCCGCAACATGGTGACCGGCGCCTCCACCGCCGATGTCGCCGTAGTGATGATCGATGCCCGGCGCGGCGTGCTGACCCAGTCCCGGCGCCACAGCTTTCTGGCCTCGCTGATCGGCATTCGCAAAGTGGTGCTGGCCGTCAACAAGATGGACTTGATGGACTACTCGGAGAAAGTCTTCAACAGCATCGTCGATGACTATCGCGCCTTCGCCAGGCAGATCGATCTGCAGGACTTCACCGCGATTCCGATGTCGGCGCTGCGCGGTGACAACATCACCGAAAAGAGTGAGCACATGCCGTGGTACCGCGGCACCACGTTGATGGGTTTCCTGGAAACCGTCGAGATCGACGAGGCACGCCAACAGAAGCTGGCCTTCCGCATGCCGGTGCAGTGGGTCAACCGGCCCAATCTGGATTTCCGGGGTTTCACCGGCACCATCGCCAGCGGCGTGATTCGTCCCGGCGACCGCGTGCGTGTGTTGCCGGGCGGACAACAGAGCCATATCTCGCGCATCGTCACCCTCGACGGTGACTTGCAACAAGCCGTGGCCGGACAGTCGATCACCCTGACCCTGAGCGACGAAGTCGATTGCAGCCGCGGCGATGTGCTGTCGAGCGCCGAAGACCCGACCAGCGTCGCCGACCAGTTCCAGGTCAGCCTGATCTGGATGCACGAGCAACCCATGCTCGCCGGTCGGCCCTACCTGATGAAGATCGGTGGCAAGACGTTGCCGGTGACCTTGTCGGCGCCCAAGTACAAGGTCAACGTCAACACCATGGAGCACTTGGCTGCCAGGGAACTGGCGCTGAACGAAATCGGCGTGTGCAACCTGTTCACCAGCCAGCCGATCGCTTTCGATGCCTACAAGGACAACCGCGAGACCGGCAGTTTCATCCTCATCAACCGCCTGACCAACGCCACCGTCGGCGCGGGCCTGATCGAGTTCTCTCTGCGCCGCTCGCAGAACATCCACATGCAGCACGTGGACGTGAACAAGAAATCCCGCGCCGAACAGTTGGGCCAGCAACCGGTGCTGCTGTGGTTCACCGGCTTGTCCGGCGCCGGCAAGTCGGCCATCGCCAACCTGTTGGAAACCCGTCTCTATGCTCGCGGTCGCAGCACTTACCTGCTCGACGGCGACAACGTGCGTCATGGGCTCAATCGCGACCTGGGCTTCACCGATGCCGATCGTGTGGAAAACATCCGCCGGGTGGCCGAGGTCTCGAAGCTGTTGGTCGACGCCGGGCTGATCGTGTTGACCGCGTTCATTTCGCCATTTCGTTCCGAACGCGAAATGGCGCGCGGCCTGCTGCAGGAGGGCGAGTTCATCGAGATCTTCGTCGACACGCCGTTGTCGGTGGCCGAGGAGCGCGACCCGAAGGGCCTGTACAAGAAAGTCCGCCGTGGCGAACTGAAGAACTTCACCGGCATCGACTCACCCTACGAAGTGCCGGATAAGCCGGACATCCATATCAAGACCTGCACGCTGACGCCGGAGAAGGCCGTGGATCGCATCATCAGGGTACTGACCGAGCGCGGCATCATCGCTGAGCAATAGCCATGGCGCCCGGCTCGCCGGGCGTTGAACGATCGCCTCGGGTACTCCCACAGAACCCGGGACGAGTAAAGCCGAGCCCCTGTCGGGGGCCGATGAATCCGTCGCGAACGCCCTGCGAGGGCGCCCACGGTCCGGGTTCCACCTGCTCAAGAGAGTCTAACAATGACCATCAGCTCGATTGACGAACAACACCTGCTAACTGGCCAGACCTGGGCCACCTTCTGCGACCATCTCAAACGTTGCGGCGAACAGATCCTGCGCCCTGAAGCACCCGCCGATGCGGCTACCCGTGCCGAAGGTTTCCGCTACCTCACTCGCCTGCTGCGCATCGGCCTGGAAATGCACATCGAGTTTGCCGACCCGGCGTTCCCGAGTTTCTTCAAGACCTCCCACGAGACCGCGAAAATCGGCGCCGACAACCCCGATAATCTCTACGAATATTCGCGCCTGGACGGCACGCTGGAATACCGCATCAAGGGTCAGCGCGGCAGTGTCGCCTACCTGAGCTTCGGCACCCAGAAAGGCGGTTATGAAACCGATGGCACCCTGATCCAGACCGGTTTCATCGACGCCAGCCAGCTAGAGGTCGATGCCCAGGGGCACTTCGAAATCATCCTCAGCCGTGAGCCACAACCGGGTAACTGGCTGAAAATGGAAGACGCCAGCAACGCGCTGATCGTGCGCCAGACTTTTCTCGACCGCCGCAGCGAAGTGTCGGCCAAACTGAGCATCGAGCGCATCGGCAGCGATGCCAAGCCGCAAGCCCTCGACCCGGCGACCTTCCAGCAAGGCCTGGCGCGGGTCTCCAGTTTCGTCGAGAACACCGCCCGATTGTTCGCCGACTGGAGCCAAAGCTACCTGCCGCACAGCAATCAATTGCCACCGGCCAACCAGGCGCTGTGTCAGTCCGTGGGCGGTGACCCGAACATTTTCTACTACCACTCGCATTGGGCGCTGGTCGAGGACCAGGCATTGGTCATCCACATCGACAAGGTTCCGGAGTGCGACTTCTGGAACTTGCAGATCAACAACTACTGGATGGAGTCCCTGGACTACCGCTACCACCAGATTTGCCTCAACAAGCACCAGGCGCAACACGACGCTAACGGCGGCGTGACCCTGGTCCTGAGCGAGCAAGACCCGGGGGTGAACAACTGGCTGCAAACCGCCGGCATCCGCCAGGGCACCCTGTGCCTGCGCTGGGTCGGCGCCCAAGAGCAATGCCATCCAACCACCCAGGTAGTCAACCTGGCGGACGTCACGGAGGCCCTATGAACGCGCATTCGCCGATTGAAGAGTTGAGCGTCGACAACCTGCTGAGCACCGCCAGCGCCCGCACCCATGGCCTGCGCAATTTTGGCGAGGACAACTATCGCGAGTCGTTGCAGGTGCTGCTCGATGCCCTGGCCAGCGAAGCCGAGCTGTCACAGGCCGGCCAGTATCTGCTCCAGGAAAGACTGGTGGGGCAACTGGTCAACCGTTTGCTGATCGAGGATTACCTGAGCCGCTATCCGCAAATCACCCAGATACCGATCGACGATCCGCTGGTCATCGTCGGCCTGCCGCGCACCGGCACCACCCTGCTGCAACGCACCCTGGCGGTTGATCGGCGCTTCTATTCGGCGGCCTGGTGGGAGACCCGTTTTCCGGCCCCCCTGGCGGACGAAACCCTGGCGGAACCGGCCATGCGCATCGCCCGGGCCAAGGCCGAGGTCGAGCTGATGGCTCGGGTTATTCCCCAGATTCTCGCCATCCACCCGCTGGACGCGATGCTCTGCGACGAAGAGTTCATGCTCATGGAACACTCGTTCATGTGTGCCATGGACGCCTACGTCAACGTGCCCAGCTATACCCGTTGGCTGGATCGCCAGGATCAGCGACCGGTCTACACCCAGTTGAAAAAAATGCTGCAGTTTCTGCAGTGGCAAAAAGAACAGCGCGGCGAACCCGCCGGTCAACGCTGGCTGCTCAAGGCCCCGCAACACTTGCACACTCTGGACCTGCTGCTGGATGTCTTCCCGGACGCGCAGGTGATCCTGACCCACCGCGAACCGGCGCAGACAATTCCCTCGATGGCCAGCATGGCGTACACCTTGTGGCAGATGTACAGCGACAACCCGGACCCCAAGAACGCCGGCGACCAGTGGAACAGCCGCATGGCGCGGGGCATCCGTCACACCATGCAGGTTCGCGAGCAACACTCGGCCGAGCGCTTCCTCGATATCAACTTCGCCGACACCGTGAACCAGCCGATGCAGGTTCTGGAGCGGATCTACGCCTTCGCCAACCTGCCGTTCACCGACAAGGCGCGCACCGACGCACAGGCCTGGCTATCGCAGAACCGCCGGGAAAAGCGCGCCAGCCACGACTACAGCCTGGAACGTTTCGGTCTGAATGAAGCACAGATGACCGAGGACTATCAGGCATATCGCGCCCGTCATTTGAACGCCAACCACTGACCTCGCCGGAGGAATCATGGCCAAAGCCGCAAACATCGTGACATCCCACAAGGTGGTAATTAACGCCCCTGCCCGCGTGGTCTGGGAGGTGCTGATCGACCTGGACAGGTACCACGAGTGGAACAGCTTTTGTCCGAGCATTATCTGCAGCCTGCAGCTGGGCGCTCCAGTGCATATGCAGGTCCGTATCCCCGGTACCGACGGCACCGTCCCGGTCGACGAATACCTGGTGGCCTGCGAGCCGGAACGACTGTTGTCCTGGGAGCAGCGCCCGGTCCCGGGAAACATGGACGCCGCTCGCCGCGATCAATACATCGAAGCGCTCGACGCCAATCGCTGCAGCTACTTCACCACTGACATTTTCCTTGGCCTGAACCAGGACACGATCATGCGTGAACACGGAGCCTGGGTAAAAGTCGGCTTCGACCAGATGGCCCTGGATCTGAAGCGACGTGCCGAAGAACTGCACGCCGGCCGCACCTGAAAGCCCCATTCATGAGCAAAACAACAAGAAGGTAGTTGCCATGTTGCTGAAAGACAAAGTCGTCATCATTTCAGGCATTGGCCCTGGCCTGGGCATCAAACTGGCCGTGCGTGCCGCGCAATATCAGGCGCAGGCCGTGGTGTTGGCCACCCGCACCCCTGGCAAACTGGACCAGGCTGAAAAGGCCGTCCGCGACGCCGGCTACAGCACTCCGGTGCTGAAAGTCCCCACCGACATCGCCCAGGCCGAACAGTGCCAGGCGCTCGCCGAGCTGACGGTCGAGCACTTCGGCCAGATCGACGTATTGATCAACTCGGCCTACGCCCATGGCGCATGGGGCAGTTCCTCCGAGTCGTCAATGGACGACTGGCGCAAGACCATGGACGTCAACCTGTTCGGCACCATGCACATGACCCAGGCCGTGCTGCCACAGATGAAACAACAGAAGTCGGGCAGCATCGTCATGATCAACACCATGGCCACCCGCACTCCCAACCAGCTGGAGTCCGGCTATGCCGTCTCCAAGGGCGCATTGAAAACCGCCGTGCAGTACCTGGCCCAGGACCTCGGCCCGTTTGGCATCCGCGTCAACTCCACCTTCATGGGCTGGATGTGGGGCGCACCGGTGATCGGCTACTTCGAGGACGAAGCCAAGCGCCTCGGCGTCCCGATAGCGTCGCTGATCGACCAGGTCGCGCAGCAGATTGCGTTGCGCAAAATCCCCGAGGACCACGACTGCGCCATGGCCGCGCTGTATCTGGCCAGCGACTACGCCAAGGCCATTACCGGCGCACAGCTGGATGTCAACGGAGGCCACTTTCTACCCCACTGAACGCCTCGGGCCGAACGCCCGGTTTTTTCCGTAAGGGCCGGACGGCCACAGCGCGACATTGCCCATGCCGCTTCCGTGGCCGAAGTCTTCACCGGCGACAGGCTGGGCACCCATCAGCGGTACGTTGAATGCGTCGCCGGAATTCCTCGGGAGTCCTTTGGTGATGAGCACAGGTTCAAAGTCCAGGGCTGCGATATCACTGCCACGGTAGAAGGCGGCCAGTCAGCAAACTGCGCATGGAACTGACGCCCAAATGCCAGGCCGACCTGACCCGGTTCGTCGACACCTTCGCCCACACTCCAGGCAAGCCGCTCATCGCAGGCGCCTTTACCGCATCGTCCGGTGGCGGCCTGAGCTACAGCGCCAGTTGCCTGAGCATGTGCGGGAACGCCGCCGACCCTTCCGTCTATGCCCACAGGGAAGGCCTCAGTGCCATAGGTTTCAGAGAGGTGCTGCTGGAAGTCGTGCTGGCCTCGGATGCCGCGCCCAACGCCGCATGTCAGTGGGAGGCGCAGATGCGCAAAGTCGAGGGCGACGACTACGTGATGGAGACACGCTTCAATTGCGACCAGAAATACGACGCCATCGCACAGAAAGCCTTTGAAAAAGTGCACGTCAGCGCCGTCACCATCGGCACCGGGTTCAAAGCTTCCGGGGCTGACAGTCAGCGCGAGACAGCACACAGCCGCCGCAAGTGCAAACGACCGGCTGCGGCCCTGCTGTCTCCACACTCAACCCAACGCCCCTGAAGAACGCCCAAGGGATAGAAATGAGACTCTTGTCCACCCATGCAGGCAGGCGCCGGCCATGGTACGTAAAGCTGCTCTGGATACCGCTGCTGTTTGGGCTGGTCGCTCATTGGGACTTCGCGTTGCCAACGGTAAGAGTTCACTACACCCCGCAATGGCCCAATACCCATATCTACCTGAACGCCGAAGGCGACATCGACAGGCGAGAAAAGAGTGGAACCGCTGTACATCGGTTGACGGAGTGTCGATGGGATAAGGCCAAGTCTTAGGCCGCAGATACGGTCCGAGCCCTTCAGCACTCGGCACCGCCTCCGCTTCCGGCTTGAGCACACAGGACACTTGCAGGCTCGGCAGGCCTGCTGTTTGCGACCGTGCATACCGCCCTGATCCCCAAAGTGCCCAGCCCGCGAAAAGGCGCGACATAGATAGCGGCATTTTGATAGCAATCTCCTTGCTCCGCTGTTTATGATGCAACCCATGCTCGGGGCGACGATCCGCTGGGCAGGCCGGGTTTCAAGGATAAACGCAAAGGGATACTGTGAGCCGAGTCATCAACCGTGTCATTCAACAAGCCGCACAAAACTTTTCCGCCAGCTTGAGTGCGTTCTACCCATCCTATGGCCGTAACGGCATGAACGAACGCAACCTCACCTATCAGTTGGCCAGCGCCTTTGGGACACGCAACAACGCCCATGCGTTCATGGAAGTGCCCTTCCTCAACCCGCTCACCCAGCGCTATGAGTACCGGATCGACTGCATGTTGTTCGACAAGGAGCGTGTGTTCTTTGTCGAGGCCAAGCGCCTGTTCACGCCAAAGAAAGCCGAACAACTGCGCATCGACTTTCAACGGATGAAAGCGGAAAACCTGGCCCCGGTACTGAAAAAGTTCGTTTCCCCTTCCACCAAGACACGCAGTGTCTACCGCTTGATGCTTGCCGAAACCTGGCACCCGAACATTGTCAGTTGGTGGCGACTGGAAGACTCCACCCGGACCTGGGACAACAGTTGGCTGCCGGAAAACCGTGGCGTGGTCGAGGTCAAGACTTTCAACAACCAAAGGACACTGTATTGGCTGTACGCCTATGAACAGCTGGAGATGCCGGCATGAGCGCCCAGACATTGATCAAGCCCTACGACATTGCCGAACACCTTCACCGCTACACCGCCTGGGCGGCAAGTCGTGCAGCGAGCACCAAGACCTGCCGCTTCGATGTGAGCACCGGCAAGACGATCATCGAAGCCACCGGGCTGCACCTGTTACTCGCAGGCCCGCAACTTCTGCCGTCTCCCGAGCACATCGATGCCCAGCACAAAATATGGCGCGAGAGCGCAATCGACGCAGCCAAGAACAAGGGCCTGGTCGGATTCGGCCACGGCGTCGCGGCAAAGCTCATCAATGTCTATCTCAAGGGTGCCTTTGTCTGCGCCGGCCAGGAGTTGCATCCCCATGTCCAGGCGCTGCATCCCCCTATCGACAAGCTTTTGCTGGATGAGCTCTACGATCAAGATGTTGGCGGTTTACGGGCAGTCTGGGCACAAGCACGAAAGCAACGCTGGTCGAAGTTCGATGCCGAGCAGTATCAAGCCGTGATCAATGGCATACGGGAAGTTCTGACAGGACGCCCACTGTGGCATGTGGAGGCCTATTGGCGTGGCTACCAATGAGTGTCAAGAATCTGTGCATTTGCAGGATGCCGTCTCGATGAAACCCCACGTTTATCGGCGCGGGCCTGAGTGAACACCCAAGGCTTCGAGACCTGAAGGCGCCAAGCCTCCCCAATACATAAAGCTGGAGTCTCATCTAAAAATGTACGCCACTGGAACTCATCTGATTGTCGGTCGAGGTCTCTACACCCACCACGGGATTTTTGTCGGCAGGAATCGTGTGATCCACTACTCCGGCATGGGCTCGGGGCTTCATAAGGGCTGCATTGAGTCGACCTCCCTTGAAGCCTTTCTGCAAGGCAGGAACGCCAGGATCAAGACATACAGGAAAGTCTGTTTCAGGGGGCCCGATATCTGCCGCCGGGCCCGATCCAGGCTGGGCGAGGATCAATACAATCTGGTGTTCAACAACTGCGAACACTTTGCCAACTGGTGCGCCACCGATCGGCACACCAGCGAACAAGTCAGAGTTGCCCAGCAACGGCTGGGCGCAGCCGCCAACAGTCTGCTGATGCACCACGCAGCCAAACAAACAGTGGATCAAACTACCCAGGCCCTGCTCACCCAAGGCGGTGCTGGCGCTGCACGCAAAATGCTGGCCGGACAGGCCGCCAGCACCACCGCGAGCCGAGTGGCGCGTTCAATGACCAGTCAGGCCCTGGCCAAGGGTGCCATCAGTACCGCATCTGGCCTGGCCGCCGCTGGCGGTACCTCCAGCTTGACCGCCGCAGGCCTTGGCGCCGTGGGGTTCGCTGGCGGAACAGCCCTGGCCCCCGCACTAGCGACCGCCGCGGTGGCTGCAGGCGCGGCCTATTTGGTGGGCAGCCTCTGGGATTGGCTGACGGATTGATCAGCGCCCGCCGGATGCCCTGCAACGCCTCAAGAAAAGGCGTCGAACCCTGCTCTTTCCCGAGGGTTGGCACTCAGAGAAAATCAGCAAGAAACCCGAAAGAATCAGCACCGACGCCTGCTAAACTTCCGTCCCCAAACCCACTTGAAGGTGACCACCGACTCAGGTCGCCTATTGAAAGGACTCTCCATGAACAAGCTGATCTACAGCCTTTTTGCCTCAACACTGGCCCTGTCCGTTGATGTTGCCCATGCCGCTTCCGTGGCCGAGGTCTTCAGCGGCGACATGCTGGGCACCAATCAGCGCTACTTTGAATCCGTCGCCGGAATCCCTCGGGAATCCTTCGGCGATGAGCACAAGTTCAAAGTCCAGGGCTGCGACATCACCGCCACGGTAGAAGGCGGCAAAGTCAGCAGACTGCGCATGGAACTGACACCCAAATGCCAGGCCGACCTGACCCAGTTCGTCGGCACCTACGCCCCGGCTCCCGGCAAACCCCTCACCATAGGCGCCTTTACCGAGTCGTCCGGTGGCGGCCTGAGCTACAGCGCCAGTTGCCTGAGCATGTGCGGAAACGCCGCCGATCCTTCCGTCTACTCCCACTGGGAAGGCCCCCATGCCGTGGATTTCAAGGAAGTGCTGCTGGAGGTGGTGCTGGTCTCCGATGCCGCGCTCAACGCCGCCGACCAGTGGGAGTCGCAAATGCGCAAAGCAGAGGGCGAAGACTACGTGATGGAGACACGCTTCAACTGCGACCGGAAATACGACGCCATCGCACAGAAGGCCTTTGAAAAGGTGCAGGTCAGTGCAGTCACCATCGGCACCGGGCTCAAAGCTTCCGGGTGCTGACAGTCAGCACGAGATGCCAGACAGCCGCCGGAAGTGGAGATCGGGCCAGGCCTTAGGTCGATATCACGGGCGCAGTTGCCGGGCGAGGAAGTCTGCGCCTGCGCAGAGCTTTTTGCGCCTCGAGATATGGCCCGGGGCCTTCCCTTCTTCAAGGTATTTGAAGGGCTGTAGCGCCGCACCTAAAAGCCAGCCCGGGCGAGCCTGACGAGCAATCTGCAATGCCGGCACCAACTCCAGATAACGCACGGGGCGCTGACCTGGCTTGAGCTTTTCAAGGGGCCGCAAAACGTTCCGAGAAGGCTTGGGACAAACTCCACGCGATCATTCATCGTCCCCGTAGTATTTGACGCCAATGCGGATGATGTCCCGCCCCTGGTCCTTGCGGTGGTGGTTGGTGTCGCGCAGGGAGTAGATGCAACCACAATATTCCTGCTGATAAAAACGCTCGCGCTTGCTGATTTCGATCATTCGCGCCGAGCCGCCCCCCCTTGCGCCAGTTGTAGTCCCAATAGGTGATACCTGGATACTTTTGCGCGCTGCGAATGCCGCTATCGGTGATTTGCTGCATGTCTTTCCAGCGCGAGATACCCAGAGAGCTGGAAATCACACTGAAGCCATTTTCATGGGCGTAAAGTGCGGTGCGTTCGAAACGCATATCGAAGCACATGGTGCAGCGCACTCCACGCTCGGGTTCATGCTCCATGCCTTTGGCGCGTTCAAACCAATTGTCCTTATCGTAATCGGCGTCGATAAACGGCACCTTGTGATCTTCGGCAAAGCGGATGTTCTCGTCCTTGCGCAATAGGTATTCACGCTCGGGGTGAATGTTCGGGTTATAGAAGAAGAGGGTGTAGTCGATGCCCGAAGCGGTGATCGCTTCCATCACCTCTCCCGAACAGGGTGCGCAGCAGGAGTGCAGCAGCAACTTGCCCGCACCATCGGGAAGGCGCAGTTGAGGCCTTTTAATACCTGTCATGAGGGTGTGTCCCGGGTGAATCGGTCCAAATGAAAAACCGGCGCACCGCGATAATCAAGGCCGCCGGAATACCAAGGGAGGGTTGCCACCCCGCCCCGCTATGTGATGGATGAAGCGTCAAAGAGGACCGCGCAGGTACATGCTCAACTCACGCCATGCGTGGCGAGGTTGCAATATTGTCCCTTGAAATACAGCAATGGCTGCGTAGCGGAAGCTTGTTGCAGGTTTAACGCTTTCACTTCACCAATAACGATCACGTGATCACCTGCGGCGTGTTCGGCGTGAATTTCGCAATCAAGCCAGTGCAGGCTGCCGCCAATGATTGGATTACCCAACGGCGACTCATGCCATTGGACTCCGTGCCACTTGTCCGTGCCTTTGCGAGCGAACTGGTTGGAAATCTTGATCTGCTCACCTGACAGGATATTGACCGCGAATCGACCTGCCTGGCGAATTCTGGGATAGCTGGCCGAACTGGACATTACGCTGAACGACACCAGCGGCGGGCTCATCGATACGCTATAGAACGACTGGCAGGTGAAGCCAATGGGCTCGTCATCAATGTGCGAAGTAATCACCGTGATACCAGATGCGTAGTGCCCGAGCGCTTCACGAAAGTTCAATGGTTCGATAGCAATACTAGGAGGCGACATAGTAGGTCCTGAATATTGGGTGCGGCTCGAAAGTGCCAGGGAAGGCCTGACGCAGGTGGGCAATTTTTCAATCCACCGCTTCATTCCTTCCGCACACCACTTCCAACTTTAGCTCGGCACTAGTTCGAGAGTTCTCTTCGAACGATTTCTGCGCCTGCACTTAACGCACTGAGCTTGCCTCTTGCCACACGACGAGGTAACGGGGCCATCCCACAGTTGGTGCAAGGATAGAGCTTATCGGCATCTACAAACTGAAGTGCTTTTCGCAAAGTACTGGCTACTTCCTCGGGTGTCTCAATGGTATGGGAAGCCACATCAATGGCTCCCACCATCACTTTTTTACCTCGAATAAGCTCAATAAGATCCATTGGCACATGAGAGTTATGGCATTCCAGCGAGATTATATCGATACTGGATTTTTGCAGCTTTGGAAAAGCCTCTTCATATTGCCGCCACTCTGAACCCAGAGTCTTCTTCCAATCGGTGTTGGCTTTGATGCCATAGCCATAGCAAATATGTACAGCAGTTTCACACTTAAGTCCTTCTACTGCTCTTTCTAAGGCAGCAACCCCCCACTCATTCACCTCATCAAAGAAAACATTAAATGCAGGCTCGTCAAACTGGATGATATCAACACCAGCAGCCTCGAGCTCCCTGGCTTCCTGATTGAGAATTGTGGCAAATTCCCAAGCCAGTTTTTCACGACTTTTATAATGATTGTCGTAAAGCGTATCAATCATCGTCATGGGACCTGGCAGAGCCCATTTTATGGGTTGCCGGGTCTGCTGACGCAGAAACTTGGCATCCTCAACAAAGACTGGTCTTTGGCGAGCAACAGCACCAACTACTGTGGGTACGCTGGCATCATAGCGGTCACGAATTCTAACGGTCTCACGCTTTTCAAAATCGACGCCGTCAAGGTGTTCAATAAAGGTAGTGACAAAATGCTGGCGCGTCTGCTCGCCATCACTGACAATATCAATGCCTGCTAATTGCTGTTCTTGCAATGACAAACGCAGAGCATCTTGTTTGCCTTCAATCAACTCTTCGTCTTGTAACTTCCAAGGTGACCAAAGGGTCTCGGGCTGCGCAAGCCAGGAGGGCTTTGGCAAGCTGCCGGCAGTTGAAGTGGGTAACAGTTTTTTCATTATGGAAGGCCTTGTTATTGGGTGAGTCAAAGAGCGTAATTAGCGGACCATTGTTCCAGGACGGCCTGGTATGGCTTGATGAAGTTCTCCTCAACAAACCTCCCCTGTTCAATAGCCAGCCGGCTACGCTCTTCTCGATCATAAACAATTCGAGTCAGTGAATAATCCTGGTGCTTCAAACTTGGCCGATAGGATTTACCTGCTGCAGAGTTCGCATTGTAAATCTCAGGACGGTAAATCTTCTGGAAGGTATCCATTGTGCTGATGGTGCTGATAAGTTCAAGATTAGTGTAATCACCCAGCAAGTCACCGGCAAAATAGAATGCCAAGGGTGCAACACTATTTGCAGGCATGAAATAGCGAACCTTCAGCCCCATCTTCTTGAAATACTCATCGGTCAAGGAGTATTCATCCTGCTGGTATTCAATACCCAATACAGGATGCTGGTTTTCAGTCCGATGATAGGTCCTGCTGCTGGAGACACTTAGGCATATGACGGGCAGCTTGTTAAAGTGTTCCCTGTAGGCATTTGAATTCACGAAGTACTTGAATAGTTTTCCATGCAGTTCTCCGAAATTATCCGGTGTACCAAACTCAGACTGATTTTTATTGTGCCCCAGCAATAGCACGCTGAAATCATAATCTCGAACATAAGAGGAAAAATTATTCCCTACAATACCCTCGATGCGTTCATTGGTTTCTCGATCAACAATATTGGTCTTCAATATTTCAATCAAGGGAATGGCATTATCACTGCTTTCATTATCAACATTCATCTCAACGGAGACAATTTCAAGCTCGACTGTATAACGATCACCTTTGGGATTATCCCAATGCGCCAAGGCATTGAAGCGATTGTCAATCATGTTCAAGGTATTGCGCAGATTTTCCTGGCGACTCGCCCCTCTAGCCAAATTGGCAAAGTTGGTAGTGATGCGCGTATTTTCGGAAGGGCGATAGTTTTCATCAAAACAAACGCCCTTAATAGTAAATGTAAATTCCTTGCTCATTGTCATTTTGCGCCCTGATTATCCGAGATAAAACCTGAGTTTATTTCATGCCTTCTTTCAGCACTCGCCAGGTTTGCCTTTCTGGCTTTTTACTCAATAGTTTTTACATTATCTATAATTAAGACGCATTTTATGCGGAGCCATTGATTGAGCGAAAACGAATTGATTTCACCAATATCTTTAGTCAGATTCATGATGTGGCGCACAGTCAGTTGCAGAGTCCGTGCTCCGCAGGACGCACTGAACGTCCTGACTTTCGTGGAAGTCGTTTCATCTAGGGGCGGCTAATACCCCCCTTGCTGCCGAAGACTCACCGGTCGCGTAGAGGCGCTCGTTCTCGGCTGGAGGACAGGAATCTACCTCGTAGATGCCTCGCGCCGCACGAAGGGTCACAGGGTCTGTGATCGGCCTTGCATGACTCAACTCCCACGCGAGCCGGCCCTCCTCAAAGTTGCTCGCACAAGCCGCCTGCATGTCAGCCAGGGCAAACGGGCGAACGGCTGTCACGCGTACGATTGCGACAGCAATACCATCTTCGTCCTCGTCACCATCGCTGTATAGAAACCGCCCGTTTTCAACAATCAGGAGATCTTCGGAAGGATCTAAGTGTGGATGCCAACGGCGAATCCCGAGAGTTTTCTCTCCAGAAGCGATTCGGCCTCCATTGGCTCGCACAATGGAGAGAGTCTGGATAGGTCTCTCCTAAAAATTAAGATGCCAGGGAAATACGCGGCTCGACCGGAGCCCACTGAGGCGGCAGCAACAGGACGATTTCATTGGGCCGATAACCACCGCTCAAGAATGATTCCCTGGAGACAATGGCATCCCAGCCCGCCTGCCCTACTCCTGCGCCAGCCAATACCAGATCGTCTTCCTCTCGAACTCCGGCATCACTTCCCCCTCTTCAAAGCAGCGCCGCGACTCCGGCTCCGCCGGCGTAAACCAGTAACCGGCCCTACTGCACGATTGCCCCGCCGCCACTGGCGCTACATGGTTCGGGTGGCTCGGCTGAAGATTTCTCGCATAGGCCACCAGATCCTTGGGATAGACCCCGTGCTCGACCCTGCTGTCATCGATGCCATACAGAAAGGCAATAGCCGCCGCCTCGAATGCCCAATACCCGCAGTAGCTGCCCTCGTCCCCTTGCAGATGGCTGTCGTGCCAGGGCGCCTGCTCGAACGCCGGGTACCAGTCGTCGCAATACTGCTGTACAAGCTCGCCGGCCTCGGTCGGGTCGTCGGCGTAGATGGCTTGTATCAGCGGTGTGTAGACGTCGTGGTACCAGTCATCGACGTCATATCGATCGGGCAGCAGTTTGCACAGCAGGTCTTCGTAGAGGGTGTCGTCCCCGGCGTAGCCCGCGGGGTCGATCAGGGCCACGAAGCGTTGGAGCAGGTCGGCGCGGTGCAGCAGGATGCACAGGCTCAGCACCTGGACGCACTCCTGGTACTGGTCGAGCCAGTCGTCGATCGCCAAGGGGGTGATGTTCGGAATCCGGTTGTACCGGGCCAGTTGTTTTTGCAGGTGTTCGTAGCTGTCCACCAGGGTTTCCAGCAGGGGAATCAGCAGGTCGATGCTGTGGCCGGCGGTGTAGCGGATGAGGATTTCCTTGAAGATCCACTTCTGGAAATGCCGGGCCCTGAGGGATTTTTCCTGTGCTTCGGAGTCGGACTCAAAGGTGTTTTCGGCAAAGAACTCCACGCTGTGCTGGTAGTTGCTGAAGAAGTTCGCAAGGCGCGCTTCGCTGAGAAATGCTTGTCGTCTGTCCTTGATCATGGGGCTTCCTTGTCTGAACGGCGCCCGCTCCAGGCGTTGCCGGCAAGCGCGGCAACGCGCAGTCACCGGTCTAAAAAACAAAGCCCGCGACACAAGGCGCAGGCTGGATAGGGTTGCAGCAGGTCGAGCCGGATCAGTTACCCGGCCCCTTAGAAGTTCGCCGGGGTGTTGGCGCTGATGATTTCCGCCTCATCCTGGCCAATGTTGCGGAAGCTATGGGGCAAGGTGGTGGGGAAGTAATAGCCATCCCCCGGGTTGAGCACGCTGACTTGCCCGTCCACGGTCAACTCCACGGTGCCGCGGGTCACCAGGCCGCACTCCTCGCCTTCGGCATGCACGATGGCTTCTTCGCCGGAGCTGGCGCCGGGGGCGTATTGCTCGCGCAGAAAGCGCATCTGCCGGTTGGCCACCGGGGCGCCGATCATCAGCAGGCGCAGGCCGTCGCGGCCCAGGTCGGGCTGTTCGTTGGCGCGGAACACGTATTGGTGCTCACGGGGCGGCTGGTCGAAGGTGAAGAAGTCGGCCAGGGACATGGGGATGCCTTCCAGCAGCTTTTTCAGGGAGCTGACGGAGGGGCTGACGCGGTTCTGTTCGATCAGGGAGATGGTGGCATTGGTTACGCCGCTACGACGGGCCAGCTCGCGCTGGGAGAGTTTGTAGCTTTCGCGAACGAGTTTGAGTCGGGTGCCCGTGTCCATAACAGCCTTATGTGAGAGGAACTTAAGGGTATTTTGCGGCGGTTGGGTCGCGAACGTCGCGATTTGGCTGCCCCTGGAGCCTGAAAAGGCGGCTATTTAAACATGTTTGACAGGCAAGCTGTAAAGACCGGCGATGGGCGTGAAGGCTGGGTGACGGAGTATCGGTTTTCTGGGGCTTTGCGGGGCTTTTTCTGAGGCGGGTCAAGGGCCAGAGCTTCGCGAGCAAGCTCGCTCCTACAGGAGTGGGGGCTGTAGGAGCGAGGTGGCGTCAGATGCCGAAGCGGTCGCGCAGGGCGTAGTACGCGGCGCCCATGGCGGTCAACGGGGCCTGGAAGGTGCGCCCGCCTATCATTGGCATGTGCGGCAGGGAGGCGAAGGCGTTGAAGCGTTCGGCGTCGCCGCGGATCATTTCGGCAATCAGCTTGCCCGCCAGGTGCGAGCAAGTGACGCCGTGGCCGCTGTAGCCCTGCATGTAGTAGGCGTTCTTTTCGATACGGCCGAATTGCGGCATGCGCGACATGGTCAGCAGGAAATTGCCGGTCCAGCGGTAGTCGATCTTCACGTCCTTGAGCTGGGGGAAGGTCTTGAGGATCTTCGGCCGGATCAGTTGCTCGATGTCGTCCGGTTCCCGGGCGCCGTAGACCACGCCGCCGCCGTACAGCAGGCGGTTGTCGCCGGTCAGGCGGAAGTAGTCCAGCAGGTAGTTGCAGTCTTCCACGCAGTAGTTGTTGCTGATCAGGCTGCGGGCCAGTTGCTCAGGCAGTTGCTCGGTGACCACGATCTGCGAACCGCAGGGCATGCTCTTGCGGGTCACGCGGGGGTCGAGGTCCTGCTGCAGGTAGGCGTTGCCGGCGATCAGCAGGTATTTGGCGCGGACCACGCCCTTGGCGGTGCGCACCACGTTGGGTTCGCCGTAGGTGATTTCCAGCGCCGCCGATTGTTCGAAGATCTTGCCGCCCAGGCCGATGATGGCGCTGGCTTCGCCCAGAGCCAGGTTCAGCGGGTGGATGTGGCCGCCCTGCATGTCCAGCAGGCCACCGATGTAGTTCTTGGTGCCGACTTCGCGGTCGATCTGCGCCTTGTCGAGCATCTTCAGGTTGTTATTGCCCAGACGCTCCCAGTTGCGTTTCTGTTCCGCCAGGCCCTTGAGCTGCTTGTTGTTCAGGGCAGCGAAAATGCCACCGGGGCGGTAGTCGCACTGGATGTCGTAGTGCTGGATGCGCTGGCGAATGATGTCGGCGCCTTCGAAGATCATGCTGCCGAGCACTTCGGCGCTTTTCTCGCCGTAGCGTTCTTCGATCACGTCCACGTCGCGGCTGTAGGAGTTGACCAGTTGCCCGCCGTTGCGCCCGCTGGCGCCGAAGCCGACCTTGGCCGCTTCCAGCACGGTGACGCTGTAACCGGCTTCCGCCAGGAACAAGGCCGAGGACAGGCCGGTGTAGCCGGCGCCGATCACGCAGACGTCGCACTCCACACTCTCTTCGAGTTGCGGGTAGTCGGTGGTCTGGTTGCGGGTCGCGGCGTAGTAGCTGTTCACGTAGGTTTGCATGAGAAATTCCCCAGCGGGTACGGGCCCAGGCCCGCCGCCGCTGTTGTTATAAGAGTTAGAGCTTGATCCAGGTCGCTTTGAGCTCGGTGTATTTGTCGAAGGCGTGCAACGACTTGTCGCGGCCATTGCCGGACTGTTTGAAGCCGCCGAACGGCGCGGTCATGTCGCCGCCGTCGTACTGGTTGACCCACACACTGCCGGCCCGCAGGCCACGGGCGAAGCGGTGGGCGCGGCTGAGGTTGGCGGTCCAGACCCCGGCCGCCAGGCCGAAGATGCTGTCGTTGGCCATCTGCAGCGCTTCTTCTTCGGTATCGAAACTGATGACCGACAGCACCGGGCCGAAGATTTCTTCCCGGGCGATGGTCATGGCGTTGGTCACGCCATCGAAGATCGTCGGCTCGACATACAGGCCGCCAGTGCTTTCCAGGGTGCGGACACCGCCGGCCAGCAGTTGGCCGCCCTGCTCCTTGCCGATCTCGATGTAGCGCAGCACGTTCTCCAGTTGGCGCTGGTCCACCACGGCGCCGACCCGGGTTTGCGGATCGAGGGCATGGCCCGGTTTCCAGCCCTTGAGGGCCTCCACCAGCAGCGGGATGAACGACTCGCGGATCGAGCGCTGCACCAGCAGGCGCGAACCGGCGGTGCAGACTTCGCCCTGGTTGAAGGCGATGGCCGCAGCCGCTGCTTCGGCCGCTGCACGCAAGTCCGGGGCATCGGCAAACACCACGTTGGGGCTCTTGCCGCCAGCCTCCAGCCACACCCGCTTCATGTTGCTCTCGCCGGCATACACCAGCAATTGCTTGCCCACGGCGGTAGAGCCGGTGAAGGCCAGCACGTCCACATCCATATGCAGTGCCAGGGCCTTGCCGACGGTGTGGCCGTAGCCCGGCAGGACGTTGAACACGCCCTTGGGGATGCCGGCGTCCAAGGCCAGCTGGGCGATGCGGATCGCGGTCAGCGGCGACTTTTCCGACGGCTTGAGAATGAACGAGTTGCCCATTGCCAGGGCCGGAGCGAACTTCCAACTGGCCATGATCAGCGGAAAGTTCCACGGCACGATGGCCGCCACCACGCCCGCCGGTTCCCGGGTCACCAGGCCCAGCTGGTCGTGGGGCGTGGCCGCCACTTCGTCGTAGAGCTTGTCGATGGCTTCGGCGTTCCAGCGGATGGCGTTGGCCGTGGCCGGAATGTCGATGGCCATGGAGTCGCCAATCGGCTTGCCCATGTCCAGGGTTTCCAGGAGCGCCAGTTCTTCCTGGTGCTCAAGGATCAGTTCGGCGAAGCGCGTGAGGATGCGCTTGCGCTCGGCCGGGGCCTTGCCCGACCAGACGCCACTGTTGAACGCCTGGCGCGCCACGGCCACCGCACGATCGGCATCGGCCTGATCGGTGCTGGCAACGTTGGCCAGGAAGCGCCCGTCCACCGGGCTCAGGCATTCAAAGGTCGCGCCACTGGCGGCGGCGCAGTACTGGCCGTCGATAAAGGCACGGCCTTCGAGGCTGAGGGACTGGAAGTGCTGCTCCCAGTCGCTGCGGGATTTAGTCATGGCAAATACTCAAGGCAGGCAGTGACACGGTCATCAGACCGTGTGCAGGTACCAGTTGTATTCCAGGTCGGAGATGGAGTTTTCGAACTCCGCCAACTCGCTTTCCTTACAGGCCACGAACACGTCGATGTACATCGGGTCGATGTACTTGGCCATCACTTCGCTGTCGTCCAGTACGCGCAGGGCGTCCCGCAGGTTGGTGGGCAGGCTTTGTTCGTTCTGCTCGTAGGAGTTGCCTTCAACCGGTGCGCCCGGGTCGATCTTGTTGGTCAGGCCGTGGTGAATGCCTGCCAGCACCGAAGCCATCAGCAGGTAAGGGTTGGCGTCGGCGCCGGCCACCCGGTGCTCGATACGCACCGCATCGGCGGAACCGGTGGGTACGCGCACGGCCACGGTGCGGTTGTCGATGCCCCAGGTCGGCGAGTTCGGCACATAGAACTGCGCACCGAAGCGGCGGTAGGAGTTGACGTTGGGGCACAGGAAGGCCATCTGCTGCGGCAGGGTGTCGAGCACGCCGCCGATGGCGTGGCGCAGGGCTTCGTTGGTCTCTGGGTCTTCGCTGGCGAAGATGTTGTTGCCCTGCTTGTCGAGGATCGAGATGTGCACGTGCAGGCCGTTACCCGCCTGGCCCGGGTAGGGCTTGGCCATGAAGGTGGTGTCCATTTCATGGTCGTAGGCGATGTTCTTCACCAGGCGCTTGAGCAGTACTGCGTAGTCGCAGGCCTTGATCGGGTCGCTGACGTGGTGCAGGTTGACCTCGAACTGCGCCGGGG
Source organism: Pseudomonas protegens (assembly GCF_003732485.1). GTDB lineage: Bacteria > Pseudomonadota > Gammaproteobacteria > Pseudomonadales > Pseudomonadaceae > Aquipseudomonas > Aquipseudomonas protegens_B. The sequence goes on along the minus strand of NZ_MOAK01000036.1, from coordinate 353,342 downwards.
CGCTTTCCTTGACGATGGCGTCGGCCGGAATGCCCTGCTCTTTCGCGCCTTCGAGGATGTCTTGCAGGCAGTCGACGTACTCGTCGAGGTCGTCGATCAGGTAGACCTGGGTGGAATGCGGACGCTTGCCGGAGATCGGCGAACGGGGCGACTGCGGACGGCCGTTCACGTTGTCCTGGTCGATCAGGTAGAACTCCAGCTCGAACGCGGCGCAGATGGTCAGGCCCATCTCGTCGAACTTGCTCACCACCTGGCGCAGCACTTCGCGGGGGTCGGCGAAGAACGGCTGGCCTTCGATCTCGTGCATGGTCATCAGCAGTTGCGCGGTGGGGCGCTTCTGCCAGGGCTCGACGCTCAGGGTGCCGGGGATCGGGTAGCAGATGCGGTCGGCATCGCCGATGTCCAGGCCCAGGCCGGTGCTTTCCACCGTGGAACCGTTGATATCCAGGGCAAACAGCGAGGCGGGCAGGTTGATGCCCTTCTCGTAGACCTTGTGCAGCGCGGTGCGCTCGATGCGCTTGCCGCGCACCACACCGTTCATGTCTGCAATCAGCAGATCGACGTAGAGAACCTCGGGGTGTTTTTTTAGGAAGGCATTGGCTTCATTGAGTTGAATGGCACGCGGGGGGACCGACATGATGCACCTATTGTGTTAATTATTATGTTCACTGCTGTGACACGCCAGCAGTCAACCCGAAAGAAAAACCGGAGTCAATAGCCAACAGCAGGCGCCATTCGTC
>NZ_MOAK01000036.1:348154-352545 GCF_003732485.1 Pseudomonas protegens | reverse complement strand
GATAATGTTTAGAATTTTTTACATGGAAGTTGTTAATTAAAATCAACGAGGATAAGCTCTGGAAAAACTCGTTCCAGCGTGAATTTCGAGGTGATAAAAATGGCATTCAAGCCATTGATCGGCGTTACTGCGTGCGTCAAAGAGATCGGCCTGCACCCCTACCACGTCAGCGGCGACAAGTACTTGCGTGCTGTCAGCGTCGCGGCCGAGGGCCTGCCCCTGATCATTCCTTCCCTGGCGGATCTGATCGACATCGACGATCTGCTGCGGCAAGTGGATGGGCTGCTGTTTACCGGCTCGCCATCCAATGTCGAACCCTTCCATTACCAGGGCACTCCCAGCGAGCCGGGCACCGCCCACGACCCGCAGCGCGATGCCACCACCCTGCCCCTGCTGCGCGCGGCGATTGCCGCCGGCGTGCCGGTGCTCGGCATCTGCCGCGGTTTCCAGGAAATGAACGTGGCCTTCGGCGGCAGCCTGCACCAGAAGGTGCATGAACTGCCGGGCTACATGGACCACCGCGAAGCCGACGATCCGCGCATCGAAGTGCAGTACGCCCCGGCGCACCCGGTGGCGATCCAGCCCGGCGGTGTGTTCGAGGCCATGGGCCTGGGCGGCGAGATCCAGGTCAACTCGATCCACAGCCAGGGCGTCGACCGCCTGGCCCCCGGCCTGCGGGTCGAGGCCGTGGCCCCGGACGGCCTGATCGAGGCGGTGTCGGTGGAACACAGCAAGGCCTTCGCCTTCGGCGTGCAGTGGCACCCGGAATGGCAGGTGCTGTCGAACCCGGCCTACCTGCGGATCTTCCAGGCCTTTGGCGACGCCTGCCGGCAACGGGCCGCACAACGGCGCTGAACCACCGGCCGCGGCCACAACCCAGACGATTCATCACGCCCTGCCCCGCGGCGAGCGCGCCTGTGCGCGCCCGTCGTCCAGCGTGAGCAACACACGGCAAGACCACAACAACAAATAGCGTCAGGCCGCCAGGGAGGCAGCGCCGAATCAGCCCGCACTCACTGCGGGCTGGCAATCAACCTTTAGGCCCGGCCGAATTGATCGGGCTGCTGACACCTGTTGGGAGTTTCACATGGCAAACGCCTCCAGCACTTACCGCAAGGCCCTCGAAGGCACTCCGAGCCCGCAGAAGGTCCTGGTCAAGATCGACCGCGTGACCAAGAAGTTCGATGAAACCGTGGCCGTGGACGATGTGTCCCTGGAGATCCACCAAGGCGAGATCTTTGCCCTGCTGGGCGGTTCCGGCTCCGGCAAATCCACCCTGCTGCGCATGCTCGCCGGCTTCGAACGCCCCACCGAAGGCCGCATCCTGCTGGATGGCGTGGACATCACCGACATGCCGCCCTACGAGCGGCCGATCAACATGATGTTCCAGTCCTACGCCCTGTTCCCCCACATGACCGTGGCCCAGAACATTGCCTTCGGCCTCAAGCAGGACCGCCTGCCGGCCAGCGAGATCGACGCCCGGGTCGAGGAAATGCTCAAGCTGGTGCACATGACCCAGTACGCCAAGCGCAAGCCGCACCAGCTCTCCGGTGGCCAGCGCCAGCGCGTGGCCCTGGCCCGCTCCCTGGCCAAGCGCCCCAAGCTGCTCTTGCTGGACGAACCCATGGGCGCCCTGGACAAGAAGCTGCGCTCGCAGATGCAACTGGAACTGGTGGAGATCATCGAGCGCGTGGGCGTGACCTGCGTGATGGTGACCCACGACCAGGAAGAGGCCATGACCATGGCCCAGCGCATCGCCATCATGCACCTGGGCTGGATCGCCCAGACCGGCAGCCCGGTGGACATCTACGAAGCGCCGGTGAGCCGCCTGGTGTGCGAATTCATCGGCAACGTCAACGCCTTCGACGGCACCGTTACCGAAGACCTGGAAGGCTACGCCATCATCGACTGCGCGGACCTCGAGCAGCAGATCTACGTCGGCCACGGGGTCAGCACCTCGGTGCAGGACAAGTCGGTGACCTACGCCATCCGCCCGGAAAAGATGCTGGTCACCACCCTCAAGCCCGATGCCCGCTACAACTGGTCCAAGGGCAAGGTGCATGACATCGCCTACCTGGGCGGCCACTCGGTGTTCTACGTCGAGCTGCCTGGCGGCAAAATCGTCCAGTCGTTCATGGCCAACGCCGAGCGTCGCGGCTCGCGGCCGACCTGGGATGATGAAGTCTACGTCTGGTGGGAAGACGACAGCGGCGTGGTACTGCGAGCATGAGTACATCGACCATGAGCACTTTCAATCAGAAGCTGTTCCGTATGCTGCCCAGCGGTCGCAAGCTGGTGATCGGCATTCCTTTCCTCTGGCTGTTCCTGTTCTTCATGCTGCCGTTCTTCCTGGTGATGAAGATCAGCTTCTCGGAAGCGGCCCTGGCGATTCCGCCCTACTCGGAGATCTACAGCTACGCCGAACAGAAATTCCAGCTGCTGCTGAACCTCGGCAACTACGCCATGCTGGCCGGCGACGAGCTGTATTTCTCGGCCTACCTGGGTTCGCTGAAGGTGGCCCTGCTGAGCACCCTGATGTGCCTGGTGGTGGGTTTCCCCATGGCCTATGCCATCTCCAAGGCCAGCAAGGAGGCGCAGAACGTCTTGCTGCTGCTGATCATGATGCCGACCTGGACCGCGATCCTGATCCGCGTCTACGCCTGGATGGGCATCCTCAGCAACAACGGCCTGCTCAACAGCTTCCTGATGTGGACCGGGCTGATCAGCCAGCCGCTGGAAATCCTCAACACCAACACCGCCGTCTATATAGGCGTGGTCTACGCCTACCTGCCGTTCATGGTGCTGCCGCTGTACGCCAACCTGGTCAAGCATGACCAGAGCCTGCTGGAAGCCGCTTCGGACCTGGGTTCGAGCAACTTCAACAACTTCTGGAAAATCACCGTGCCCCTGGCCAAGAACGGCATCATTGCCGGCTGCATGCTGGTGTTCATTCCGGTGGTGGGCGAGTTCGTGATTCCGGAACTCTTGGGCGGCCCGGAAACCCTGATGATCGGCCGCGTACTGTGGCAGGAGTTCTTCAACAACCGTGACTGGCCGGTGGCCTCCGCCCTGGCGGTGGTGATGCTGGCGATCCTGATTATCCCGATCTTGCTGTTCAACCGCAGCCAGGCCAAAGAGATGGAGGCACGGGCATGAAACGCTTCGAATTTTCCAAACTGATGCTGGTGCTGGGCCTGCTGTTCATCTACCTGCCGATGCTGATCCTGGTGATCTACTCGTTCAACGCCTCCAAGCTGGTGACAGTGTGGGGCGGCTGGTCGATCAAGTGGTACGTCGGCCTGCTGGACAACCAGCAACTGATGGGCTCGGTAATGCGCTCCCTGGAGATCGCCTGCTACACCGCCATTGCCGCGGTGGCCCTGGGCACCCTGGCGGCCTTCGTGCTGACCCGGGTCACCCGTTTCAAGGGCCGCACGCTGTTCGGCGGCCTGGTGACCGCGCCGCTGGTGATGCCGGAAGTGATCACCGGCCTGTCCTTGCTGCTGCTGTTCGTGGCCATGGCGCAATTGATCGGCTGGCCCATGGAGCGCGGCATCGTCACCATCTGGATCGCCCACACCACATTCTGCGCAGCCTATGTAGCCGTGGTAGTCTCCGCGCGCCTGCGGGAGCTGGACCTGTCCATCGAAGAAGCAGCCATGGACCTGGGAGCGCGACCGTTCAAGGTGTTCTTCCTGATCACCATCCCGATGATCGCGCCGTCACTGGCGGCCGGCGGCATGATGTCCTTCGCCCTGTCCCTGGATGACCTGGTACTGGCCAGCTTCGTTTCCGGCCCGGGTTCCACCACCTTGCCGATGGAAGTGTTCTCGGCGGTGCGCCTGGGGGTCAAGCCGGAGATCAACGCCGTGGCCAGCCTGATCCTGCTGGCGGTGTCCCTGGTGACCTTCCTGGTCTGGTACTTCGGCCGTCGCGCCGAGGCCGCCCGCAAGCGGGCGATCCAGGAGGCCATGGACTTCACCGCCAACGAATCCTGGCAGCCACCGGCAGCGAAAAAACCTGCGGTACGAACACCTGCGACGGCCTAACCGCCTCTTCGCCAGCAAGCTGGCTCCTACGGATAACCCAAACCTGTAGGAGCCAGCTTGCTGGCGAAAAAGGCTCACCCCGAACCCCCGAGTTGCACACGCAGCAATCTGCACAATAAGAAATGGAGTTGTAGTGATGAAAATGCTTGGCAGGACTCTGCTCTCACTGTCCTTGATGGGCGCAATGGTTACCGGCGCTCAAGCCAACGACAAAGTGCTGCGCGTCTACAACTGGTCGGACTACATCGCCCCGGACACCCTGAAGAAGTTCGAGGCCGAGACGGGTATCCACGTCACCTACGACGTCTTCGACAGCAACGAAACCCTGGAAGCGCGCCTGCT
>NZ_MOAK01000036.1:336296-348095 GCF_003732485.1 Pseudomonas protegens | reverse complement strand
GATCAAGGCCGGGGTCTACCAGGAACTGGACAAGTCCCGCTTGCCCAACTGGAAGAACCTCAACCCGGTGCTGCTGAAAAACGCCTCCGCCAGCGACCCGGACAACGCCCATGCCTTCCCCTACATGTGGGGTTCGATCGGCATCGGCTACAACCCGGACAAGGTCAAGGCGGCCCTGGGCGCCGACGCCCCGACCAACTCCTGGGACCTGCTGTTCAAGCCGGAGAACGCCGAGAAGCTCAAGGCCTGCGGCATCAGCTTCCTCGACTCGCCCACCGAGATGCTCCCCGCCGCCCTGCACTACCTGGGCTACCCGGTGACCAGCAAGGACAAAGCGCAGATCCTCGAAGCCGAAGCCCTGTTCATGAAGATCCGTCCTTCGGTGACCTACTTCCACTCCTCCAAATACATCTCGGACCTGGCCAACGGCAACATCTGCGTGGCCGTGGGTTATTCCGGCGACGTGCTGCAGGCCCGTTCCCGCGCCGAAGAGGCCGGCAACAAGGAGAAGGTCGCGTTCAGCATTCCCAAGGAAGGCGCCGGCAGCTTCTACGACATGATGGCCATCCCCAAGGACGCCACCAACGTCGACAACGCCTACCTGTTCATGAATTTCCTGATGCGCGCGGACATCATCGCCGAGGTCACCAACAGCCTGGGCTACAGCAACGCCAACGCGGCGGCCACGCCGCTGGTGGACGAAGCGATCCGCAACGACCCGGCGTCCTACCCGCCCCAGGCCGTACTGGCCACCCTCTACGCAGTACCGGACCAGCCGATCGCCATCCAGCGCGTGATGAACCGCGGCTGGACAAGGATCAAGCTGGGCAAATGACTCAAGCTGCCCGCCGCTGGCGGGCACCGCTCGCCTTTTTCCGTTCACGTCGCGCCTTACCACCGCGACACTCCTGCGAACGGCTTCACCCGGCTCCCTCGGTTGGGGTGAATCCTTGGCGCCTTCGGGCGCCTTTTTTGCTTTCCCTATCGCCGCCGCAGGCTGCAAACACCTGGGGCAACAGAGAGGCCTGCGCCCCCTTTTCGCAACCTCGCTGACGCGTGGCAGTGGCTACTGCGCGATCGACTCCGCTGGCTTTTGCTGCCAGGGGGCGAATATCAGCAGGCTGAACACTGCCAGCCCCCAGACACTCAAGCCGCCGTACAGCATGACCCAGCCAAAGCCATGGACCAGGGCCGCCTGCGGCGTACCTTGCGCCAGCCACGGCAAAGCTTCCAAAGAGCCGCTGCCAGAGGCAATCTGCTGCACCCAACCCCGCAGTTGCCCGGCATCCAGCGCCCCACTCAGGTGACGCCGCAGGTAGGCGCCCACCCCCGCCACCAGGATCAAGCCCATCAAGGCAATGTTCAGCGCCAGGGAAATCATCCGCGCACTCATGTCGATCCCCGAGGCCATGCCGGCCTGATCGACGGGCACCGACCCGGTGGTGGTATTGGTCACCGGCGTATTGCAGATGCCCAGACCGATCCCTGCCAGCAGCGCGCCGGGGAGCATGAGCACACCGCTGCTGACGGCCCACTGGCTGGCACCAAACATCGCCACAAAGCCCAGGCCGATGCCGGACAACCCCAGAGGAATCACCCAACCGGCCTCGAAACGCAGGGCCAGGCGTTCACCCACGGGCGGCAGGATCAGGGTCGGCAAGGTATAGGCCAGCAGCGCCAGTCCGCTGTGCAGGCTGTCGTAGCCCAAGACGCCGTGGAAGTAGATCGGCAGGTAGATCATGAACGGCCAGAAGCTGAAATTCATACCCATGGAACCCAGCAACGCCCCGGAAAACCGGCGGTTCCTGAATACCCCCAGCTCGAACATCGGTTGTTGGCTGCGGCGCTCGGCACGGATAAAGGCAGCGAAGCAGCCCAGGGTCGCAAGCACCACGGCCAGGGCGCTGAAGCGGCTCAGGGTCGGGCCCTGGGTCAGCACAAAGGTCAGGCCGAACACCGCCAGCGACAGCAGCACGATGCCGGCGCTATCGAGTTTGCCGGCCCGTGCCTGACGAGCCTCCTCGACCCCGGCCACGGCAAGCCCCAGGGTCAGCAGCGCCAGCGGCCCGTGCACCAGGAAAATCCACGGCCAGCTGGACAGCGACAGGATCGCTCCGCCAATGATCGGCCCGAACCCCAGGCCAATGCCGAACACCACGCCCCACGCGGCGAAGGCCCGGCTGCGCTCACGGCCCTGACGAAACTGCTGGGACAGGATCGCCACCTGGGTGATCAGCATCGCGCCCCCGGCCAGGCCTTGAAGGGCCCGGCTGGCGATCAGCGTCGTCATGTTCTGGGCCAGACCACAGAGCAGCGAGGCCAGGCCGAAGGCGACGATGCTGAGGACAAACACCCGCTTGCGGCCAAAGCGATCGGCCAGGGCGCCGGTGGCCATCAGCACCACGGTGCAGGCGATGGTGTAGGCATTCATGATCCATTGCAGGTCGGTAAAGCGGCCCTGCAGACGGTCTTCCAAGGCCGGGAGAATCACCGGCACGCTGGAGATTTCCAGGCCGAACATCAGCGCGGCCAGGCAGACCGCCGCCAGGGCCAGGGTGTTGCGTAAAGAAGGTTGAGGCATCGAGGGTTGTCCGCAAGTGGTGTCGCCACCCGTCCAGGGGCGACTGAGGGGGCAAGTCTGGGCAACGCCACTCAATGACGGAAATGATTAGATTTTGTAGGATTGAGCAATTTCCATCATGAATGGCAGCCTGCCTTGAACATCGATCCCACCCTGCTGCGGGCCCTGGTCGCAGTCCATGAATGTGCCGGCTTCACCCGCGCCGGCAAGCGCCTGAACCTGACCCAGTCGGCCGTCAGCCATCAGATCCGCCGCCTGGAAGAGCAACTGGGCCGGCCCCTGCTGCTGCGCACCACCCGGCGCCTGAGCCTGACCGAAGACGGCCAGGAAGTGCTGCAGCACGCGCAACAGATCCTCGCCTCCCTGGACGCCCTGGCCCGGCGCTTCCAGCCGTCGCGGCTGAGTGGCGTGGTGCGCTTCGGGGTGCCCGAGACCTTTATGGGCGAGCGCCTGCCGCCACTGCTCTGCGAGTTTTTCCGAGCCTTTCCCGAGGTGCGCCTGGACGTCAGCGTTGGCACCTACCTGGACCTGCGCCAGATGCTCAAGGCCGGGGAACTGGACCTGGCTGTGGTGCTCTCGGAGCCGGGGCGGCGCGACAGCGGCACCGTGCTGCGCAGCGCCCGGTTCGTCTGGGTCGCCGCCGAGCACTTCGACCTGGCCCCGGGCGCCTCGCTGCCCCTGGCCCTGGCGCCGGCCCCCTGCGTCAATCGGCAGATCGGCCTTGATGCCCTGGGCGAAAGCGCCACCGGTTGGCATGTGGCGTTCAGCTCGCCAAGCCAGGAAGGCATTCGCACGGCAGTGCTCGCCGGTCTCGGAGTCACCGTGCAGATGGCTAGCGACCTGCGCCCGGGCCTGCGCATCGTCGATGGAGAATACGGCCTGCCGGGGTTGCCTGGAGCGCGTTTCCTGCTGGCCTGGAGCAGCGGCGAAAAGACGGCGGCGGCCCAGGAGTTCGGTCAGTTGCTGCTACAGAACGCCGAGCCGGCCGCCAGGGGGGAAAAAGCCGCGGTCCGCCAGCAGGCTTAAGTGGCAAGCAGCCATTGCGTTGGCGGAATTCAGTCCGCGTGCCACCGAATTCCGCCGTTCAATGGTCGGCACAGGTCCCTTCGACCTGCTTGCAACTTCGTGCGTGTTTTTGCTGATTCCGGCCCGAGCAGTGCGGATAACCACCGAATCCTTGCGTGCCGCCACCTGGCAATGGCAACCCTCGCCCAGCGGCAACTGGCCGCTACACAACAGCAAGTTCCTCGCCTCAGGAAGTGGTATTTTTTGCGACTTCTGGCGTGACTGACCGGCATGAAGCCAAAGCCGCCAACTTTCAGGGAGCTGCACCGATGAAGTCCGCCGTACACCCTTGCCCGTTGCCCCATGACTCCAGCATCGCGGCCCTGGCCCCGGGCGCGACCTTCATCGATTGCCGCCGCACCCTGGCGACCGACGCCGAACGCAGCGCCATGCGCCACCTGCTGAACCTGATGAGCCAGACCCCGGCCTGGATCGACCGCCTGATGGGCCTGCGCAACCGCGTGGTGCAGCTGTTTGGCCTCAAGGACCTGGGGCGCCTGACCCGCATCGACCTGGCGCGCCCCGACGAGGATTACCAGCCCGGCGACCGGGTCGGCATCTTCACCCTGATCTCCCAGAGCCCCGACGAAGTACTGGTGGTGGACCGCGACAAGCATCTGGACGTGCACCTGTCCCTCAACCGCCAGCCGCTGAACGCCGAGGGCCGGCGCCCGGTGGTGCTGTCCACCGTGGTCCACCCGCATAACGGCCTGGGGCGCCTGTACATGCTGCCGGTGGCCCCCTTCCACCGAATCATCGCGCCCATGACCCTGGCCACTATCAATAACCGCTGAGCCTTCATCCCCCCAAGGATCTTGCCGTGCACACACCCGATTTCGATGTTGTAGTCATAGGCCTGGGCGCCATGGGCGCCGCCACTCTCTATCAACTGGCCAAGCGCGGGGTGAAGGTGGCGGGCATCGACCGCTTCGCCCCGCCCCACGATCTGGGCTCCAGCCACGGCGACACCCGTATCACCCGCCAGGCGGTGGGTGAAGGTGCGGCCTATGTGCCCCTGGCGATCCGTTCGCAGCAGATCTGGCGCGAGCTGGAAGGCGAACTGGACGTGCAGCTGTTCGAGCAGTGTGGGGTGCTGGTGATGACCGCCAGCACCGACCCACAGCGGCCGGCGGACGCCCGGGATTTCACCGACAACAGCATCGAGCTGGCCCGACGCTATGGCATCGAGCACCAGGTGCTGGACGCCAACGAGATCCGTCGACGCTTCCCGCAGTTCGCGCCACTGGATGACAGCGCCCGGGGCTACTTCGAACCCGGCGGCGGTTTTGTCCGCCCGGAACGCTGCATCGACTCGCAACTGACCCGAGCCCGGCAACTGGGTGCGACCCTGATCACCGGCCAGACGGTGCTGGAGCTCAAGCCCTCTGCCGAGGGGGTGGAGATCATCAGCGCCGGTTCGCGGATCAGCGCCCGGCAAGTCATCGTCAGCGCCGGCATGTGGTCGGCGCAACTGCTGGGGGCACCCTTCGATTCGCTGCTACAGGTCTGTCGCCAGCAGTTGTACTGGTTCCGCCTCGATGAGCCGCAACACTACCCGACGCGTTCGCCGAGCTTCATCCTCCATAGCGCCGACGATGTCGACACCTGCTACGGCTTCCCGCCGATTCCCGGCGAAGGCAGCGTGAAGATCGCCACGGAGCAGTACAGCGCCAGCAGCCAGCCGGACAGCCTCGACCGCCAGCCCAGCCATGCCGATGCCCAGCGCCTGTTCCGCGACCTGGTGGCGCCGCATATGGCCGGGCTGGCGCCGGAACTGGTGAAGGCCAGCGTCTGTGCCTACACCGTGACCCCGGATTCGGGCTTCATCATCGACCGCCATCCGCGCCTGGCCAATGTCACCGTGGTCAGCGCCTGCTCCGGCCATGGTTTCAAGCATTCGGCGGCGATTGGCGAAGCCCTGGCCCAATGGCACGTGGACGGGCGCAGCGAAATCGACCTGGGCAGTTTTTCCCTGCAGCGCTTCAACTGACGGCAACGGCCTCTTTATCGAGGCCGTGATGAAAAAAATTCCCGGGCTGACGTTTTTCGCCGTTTATCTGCCGTTTTCAGCCTTGCCGGTTGGCCCAGTCTCTACGATTCTTTAGAAACCCCCTCAGGGCGGCGCATCGCCGCCCCACGTAGAACCATCGGAGCGCCCCATGAAGAGCGTCGCAGAACTGCTGAAACTCAAGGCCAAGCACAACCAGCAAGTGCACACCATCGCCCCGCACCAGATGGTGCTGGAGGCGCTGATGCTGATGGCCGAGAAAAACGTCGGCGCCTTGCCTGTCATGGAGAATGGCGCGGTGGTCGGGGTCATCAGCGAGCGTGACTATGCGCGCAAACTGGTGCTCCACGGGCGCTCCTCGGTGGGCACGCCAGTGAGTGCCATCATGAGTTCGCCGGTGATTACCGTGGACTCGCACCAGAGCGTGGAAACCTGCATGAGCATCATGACCGACAGCCACCTGCGCCACCTGCCGGTGGTGGAAAACGGCCAGTTGCTGGGCTTGCTGTCCATTGGCGACCTGGTCAAGGAAGCCATTGCCGAACAGGCCGACCTGATCCGCCAGCTGGAGCAGTACATCCGCGGCGAATAACTCTGCAAGCCTTGCACCGCCCCAACCGGCGCCTTCGCTGGCAAGCCAGCTCCTACATAAGCCCAGCCCCCCGTAGGAGCCGGCTTGCCGGCGAAGAGCCCCTTGAACCCTGCACCGCCTTCGCTGGCAAGCCAGCTCCTACATAAGCCCAGCCCCCGTAGGAGCCGGCTTGCCGGCGAAGAGGCCCTTGAGCCCTGCACCGCCCTCGCGACCGCCTTCGCTGGCAAGCCAGCGCCTGCAACAGCGCGGCGCCATCAACTTGGAGCAGGTCCAGCGGTGCTGGTTTTTCACACTCTGAAATAGTAAATCCCGCCACGGACGGTTCCGACCCTACCCGCCGCCAGACGCCTGAGCACGGGCCCTCAGCCCAATCTAAAGAACACCCAGGCCAATTCGCAGCTCGGCGAAAACTGAATTTCCCCCACGAATAAGAAACGTCTTACCTGCAGCTCTTGTTAACATTGAGCACTTTTGCGTGACGATTTAATGACAGGCAGGTTATTTGTGAAGTTGATCCGTCGTTGCCTACAACACCCCCTCGCTCCCCTGTGCGCCTTGTTCGGCCTGCTGTTGCTGGTGCCGATGGGCGCCCGCCTGGCCCTGGGCTGGTCCAATCCGCTGGGTTACCTGTCCGACCTGGCCAGCGCCAGCCTGCTGACCCTGCTCTTGTACCGCCGCCCCTGGTGGCTGGCGCTGCCGGTGCTGCTGGTCTGGGCACTCTTGACCCTGGTCAGCGCCGAGCTGGTGAGCGCGGTGGGCCGCATGCCCAACCTCGCCGATCTGCACTATCTGGTGGACCCGCAATTTGTCGGCAATTCCACCGGCGGCGGCCTGACCCACCCTGAGCTGGGGCTGACCCTGCTGCTGGGGCTGGTGCTGTGGCTGGTGGTCCAGCGCAGCAGTCGCGCAGTGAAGGCCCCGGCACTGCCACGCACACTCTGGATTCTGCCGCTGGGCTTGTTCCTGGCCCACGGCGCCACCCAGTACCTGAAACCCAGCGAAGCCGACCAGTGGCAGCTGTTCAACCTGCCCCACCAGGCCCTGGCCACCGCCACCGGCCAGGCGCAGATGCAGGTCGAAGACTGGCTGCAAGGCGATGTCGCCGATGTCCCCCCGCCCATGGCCGGCCTGACCCGTCTCGACCTTGAAGGCCAGCCGCTGCTGCCCAGCGCCGGCCGCGCGCGCAACGTGCTGCTGATCACCCTGGAAGGCATTCCCGGGGCCTATATCCGCACCAACCGCGAGGCCCTGAACAGCCGCTACCGGGAAGACCTGATGCCCAAGCTCAGCGCCTGGGCCGAACGCGGCATGAATACCCCGGACTACGTGCTGCACAGCCACCAGACCATTCGCGGCCTGTACGCCATGCTCTGCGGCGATTACGACAAGCTCGACAACGGCACCCCCAAGGGCGTCGAGATGCTCACCCAGAACCAGCGCAACCAGGCCTGCCTGCCGGCGCAGATGCACAAGTTCGGCTTCAACACCCACTACCTGCAGGGCGCCGGCCTGCGCTTCATGGCCAAGGACAAGATCATGCCGCACATCGGCTTCGATTCGACCCACGGCCTGGATTGGTTCAAGAACGACAACTACCTGGAGTTCCCCTGGGGCAAGGACGACAAGGCGTTCTTCGAAGGCGCACTGACCTACGTCGATCAGTTGAAGAAGAAAAAGCAGCCATGGATGCTCACCCTGCTCACCGTCGGCACCCACCAGCCCTACTCCGCGCCCGAGGACTACCTGGAGCGCTACGAGACGCCCAAGCAGGCGGCGGTCGGCTACCTGGACGACGCCATCGACCAGTTCCTCACGGGGCTGGAACGCAAGGGCGTGCTCAAGGACACCCTGGTGATCATCACCTCCGATGAATCCCACGGCATCGACGGCGTGCGTCTGGCCTCGTCCTGGGGCTTCAACCTGATGCTGGCCCCGGACCAGGACCTGCTGCCTCATCTCAAGTCCGGGACCTACGGCCACGTCGACCTCAGCGCCTCGGTGCTGGACTACTTCGGCCTGCCGGTACCCGCCAGCCTCAGCGGCCGCTCGCTGTTTCGCGACTACGCCCAGGGCCGGGAAATCATGTCTTACACCAACGGCAAGCTGCGCTACCACGACGGCCAGGGCACCTTCACCGAATGTGATTTCCAGCAACGCTGCCGCTACTACGCCAGCCCCGGTTTCATCGCCGACAGCGCCAGTCTGCAGGGTCAGTACGGCGGCCTGCGGGCCCGGCAGATCAGTGCCCGGGCCACGCATCTGGATCGCAGCCTGCTGCAATCGCCGCTGAACCAGCACTATCAGTTCGGCAGCCCGGCGATCATCCCGCTGCAGGCACAGATCAAGGATGACTGGGCCGACAACCTGATCGGCGCCCAGTACCTTGAAATGCCCAAGGGCTCCCAGACCCGGGTGCGCTTCACCGTGCGCTCCGCCGACCCGCAGCAGAACGCCTACATCCTGCTCAAGGGCAAGGAACTGGAACGGGACGTGCCCCTGGGCTTGCCGGAAGAAATGCTGGTAACGCCTGACCAGCCGCTGCAGATGGACTTCAGCTTCGACAACCCGGAAACCCGCAAGGCGTTCTCCTTCCACCTCCTGGGCTACGGCCTGGGCGCGGTGGAAGTCAGCGATTTCAGCGTGATCACCGAGTTGCCGGGGCAACCTGAAAGCGTCGATCCCGAGGACGATAGCAACGCCCACTCCAGCTGAACCCTGCCAAACCTCGAGCCTCGCCCTTTCGGGCGACGCTCGATATGCCCCTCTGCAAACCCCGCAAAAATATTTTGCTGTACGTGAAACTTTTTTTGCGCAGAAAAAGTCGGACCGTTGATGTCATTTAAGCATCATTGAGCTATCACGCTGCGTCTTCGAGGCACGGCCTTGTGAAGCATTCAGTCAACGGTTTAGGAGCGGTCCTTCCTATGTTTTCCAATCTGAGCATTTCGCAAAAGCTCTATGCCGGTTTCGGCGTCGTCCTGCTGATCCTCCTGCTGCTGGTGCTGGCGGCCCTGCGCGGCTTCGATCAGGTCAGCAGCAGTGTCAAAAGCAACATCCACAGTTACGAAGTGCTGAGCCAGTCCGACGCCCTGCTGCGCAGCCTGATCAATATCGAGACCGGCATGCGCGGTTATGCCCTGACCGGCCGCGACAGTTTCCTCGAACCTCTGGAACAAGGCGAAAAAGCCTTTACCGACTACTACGCCCGGATCAAGAGCAGCACCGCCGACAACCCCGAACAGCAGGCGCGCCTGGAACGACTCAAGGTCCTGCACGACCAGTGGCTGCACGACGACGTCCAGGGCAACCTGGCCCTGCGCCGGGTGATCAACGCCGGGAGCCAGCCTGCAGAAGCCATGGCCGCGCAGATCAGCGCCGGCCGCGACAAAGCCAAGATGGACGCCATGCGCCAGCTCACCAGTGAGTTGCGCGAAGCGGAAAAAAGCCTGCAGGACGCCCGCAGCCAGGCCATGGACGCTGCCAAGTCTTCAGCCCTGGCGATCCTGATCGGCGGCGGCTTGCTGGCGGCGGTGCTGGCCATGCTCGTTGCCTGGTCGCTGTCCAGCAATCTGGTCGGACGTATCCGCCAGGCCGTGGAGGTGGCCAAGGCCATCGCCGCCGGCCGTCTCGACAGCAGCATCAGCGCCACGGGCCGCGATGAAGTGAGCAACCTGCTGCAAGCCTTCGCCGCCATGCAGGAGCGCCTGCGGACCATGATCAGTCAGATCAAGCTGGGGGCCGACCAGTTGGTCAGCGCCTCCCAGAGCATTTCCAGTGCCTCGTTGCAGCTCTCGGCCTCGGCCCAGGAACAGTCCCACTCGGCCTCCTCCATGGCCGCCACGGTGGAAGAGCTGACGGTGAGCATCAACCATGTGGCGGACAACGCCGGGGATGCCCACGCCCTGTCCAGCGAGTCCGGGCGTCAGTCCGAGGAAGGCGGCAGCGTGATCCAGGACACCCTGGGCAGCATGCGCCTGATCGCCGAGACCGTGCAGGCTTCGGCCAGCCAGATCGGCGAACTGGGCCAGCACGCCGAGCAGATCTCCAGCATTGTCAGTGTGATCAAGGGCATCGCCGAGCAGACCAACCTGCTGGCCCTCAATGCGGCCATCGAAGCCGCCCGGGCCGGCGAGCAAGGCCGTGGCTTTGCCGTGGTCGCCGATGAAGTGCGCCTGCTGGCCCAGCGCACGGCCAATTCGACCCAGGAGATCACCGAGATGGTCGACAAGATCCAGCTGGGTACCCGGGAAGCGGTGAGCAGCATGGACGTCGGGGTCAATCAGGTGAAGAGCGGCGTCGAACTGGCCCAGCAGGCCGGCGAGGCCATCGTCAATATCCGCACCTCCTCCGGCAATGTGGTGCAGGTGGTGGACCAGATCTCCCTGGCCCTGCGGGAACAGACCGCCGCCAGCCAGGATGTGGCGCGCAACGTCGAACGCATCGCCCAGATGTCCCAGCAGAACAGTCAGGCGGTGGAGGAAACCACCGAGACGGCCCGCTCCCTGCAGCAACTGGCGCAGAACCTGGAGCAGCAGGTGAACGTGTTCAGGCTCTAGGGCTGGCCGGCTGAAGGGCCCGGGCACGCACCAGCATCAGGCTCAGCCCCGCCCCCAGCAGCAGGACCGCAATCAGCATCAGCCAGGCGCTGGCAAAACCCGCCGCGCCCTGTTGCACGACGCCGAACAGCACCGGCCCGAGGGCAAACCCGGCGAAGAAGCCCGCCGAAAGTAGGCCCGAGGCCGAGGCTGGGCTGCCAAAGGCCGGATCGCGCAGCAGCATGCTCATGGCGATGGCATTGGTGGCCACGGCGGTCAGGCCCATGCCCAGGGCGCCGAACCACAAGGGCCAGTGCGCCTGGGGCGTGGCCTGGGCAGTCACCGCCAGGGTCAGGCTGGCGAGGAGTAATAACGTCAGCAGCAACCAGGATTCCTCGGCCATACGTGCCGCCAATGGCGTCAGCAGGGTCCGGGCCAGGATGCCCATGACCCCGAACCCGGCGACCATGGCCCCGGTCTCGCCGACCGCCACCCCTTGCCGGGCCGCGAATACCCCAAGAAAGGTCACGAAGGACGAGAGCACCAGGCCGACACACAACTGCACGCTCAGCAACAGCGTCAGCCGTGAGTTCGGCCGGGGAATCTTCAGGCTCATGGTCTTGCCCGCTGCGCTGCCCGGCGCCACCTTTGACCCCCACAGGGCCAGCAGCAAGGTCGGCAGGAGCAGGCAGGCCAGCGCTGCGCGCCAGCCCAGAGACCCGGCCAGGGTGGGCAGCAACAGGCCGGCCACCAACGCGGACAACTGCACCCCGGACTGTTTCAGCCCCACCACCGCCGCCTTGCTGCGGTCCTCGACACACTCAGCCACCAGCAGGTTGGTCACCGGGTTGGCCAGGGCTTGGGCCACTCCGCAGACCGCCAGGGCCAGCAGCACCCCGGCAAATCCCGGCAAGCCGACCAGCAAGCCATACCCCGCCAGGGTCGCCCAGAACAGCAAGGCCAGGGCCCGCCGGGTGCCGAGCCGGTTCACCAGCGGCCCCGCCCACAGCGACAGCCA
>NZ_MOAK01000036.1:331234-336223 GCF_003732485.1 Pseudomonas protegens | reverse complement strand
GATCAGCAAGGGACCGAGAGTGCCGATGGCGTAGAAGATCAACATCGGCAGGCCCATGGCACACACCAGCACCGTGCGCAGCCAGAGCCCCCGGAGACTGGCGTTTTTCATGCTTTGCAGGTTCATCCCTTGCTCCTGTGCAGGTGGTGCGCCGCAAGATTGCAACGCTCACCCCCGCTTGAGCAACAGCCTACTTTTTATCGAGAATGCGTATCATGCGCGCCCATATGGGAAACGGATCCATTCCCATGGCAAACGCAGAACATCCCTTGCAGGAGCGCGAACATGGCCGTTGCACCCGGTTCTTCCCAGTCCTATCGCTTGCCGTGCCACGCACCACGCGAGCTCAGCCAGGCCCCGGGCGGCAGGTCACGCCAGCAGTTGCCCCAGGCCCTGGGCGATTGCCATTTCGAGAGCCTGCCCCTGGCTCAGGGCCTGACCCTGGTGCACTCGCGCTATCACCCCAATCGCCCCTTGATCGAAGAGGCCAGCAGTTGCCACGCCGGCCGTCTGCTGGTGATCACCTGTGCCCTGCAAGGCACCTCGGGCTACCTGGATGCCAAGGGTTCGAGCCTGGTGTTTCGCGCCGGACACACCACCGTCACCGCCTTCCAGGCCAGCCGGGGCGAACGCCGTTATGGCGCCAATGAAACGGTAGAGCAACTGCGCCTGCTGGTGGGCGAAGCCCTGCTCCAGCAGTACCTGGGGCCCGCCCGGGCCTGTCAGTTGCTGGGCCAGGACGCCTTGCAGCTGTTGGCCTGCGGGCCCACTTCCCGAGCCACTGCCGGCCATCTCAGCGCCCTGGCCCAACCCTTGGGCCGGCAGCCGCCACCGACGCTGGAGCTGCACATCCACGCCCTGAGCCTGCTGTCCTTGCAATTGCAGGCCCTGGCCCCTGCCCCTGTCGCCCCGGGCCGACGCCTGAAGGCCGCCGATCTCGAGCGATTGCAGCAGGTGCGCGACCTGATGTTCGAGCAAATGCACCAACCCCTGACCGTGGCCTACCTGTGCGCGGCCGTGGGCCTCAACGAATTCAAGCTCAAGCAGGGCCTGCGCGAACACTACAACACCACACCCCAGCGCATGCTCCTGGAAATCCGCATGGGCCACGCCCACCGTCTGCTGGAAGGCGGCTGCCAGGTGGCTCAGGCGGCGTATCAGGTGGGCTACCGCTTTCCCGGCAATTTCAGCGCGGCCTTTACCCGGTTCTATGGCAAGTCACCCAAGTCGGTGTTCAGCCCCCGGCGCTGAACCTTGGGTAAACCACTGGCGCCGAGAGGGCTTTGCGTCTATTTCTGATAGGCGTCCCTGGCCACTGGAAACGAGTGCAGCCCATGATCGACCGCCCTACTGCCCCACCGTTCGAACAACTCGCCGCCGCCATGCACGGCAAGCCCTTCATGGTCCTGACCGGGGCCGGCATCAGCACCCCGTCGGGCATCCCCGACTACCGCGACAGCGAAGGCGTGCGCCGTGGCAGGCAGCCGATGATGTATCAGGAGTTCCTCAGCCAGGCCAACGCCCGTCGTCGCTACTGGGCCCGGGCCATGCTCGGCTGGCCGCGCATTCGCCAGGCCCGGCCCAATGCCGCGCACCAGGCGTTGGCGCAATTGCAGGCAGCCGGCCGGATCGCCGGGGTGATCACTCAGAATGTCGATGCCCTGCACGACGAGGCCGGCAGCCTGGAGGTCATCGAGCTCCACGGCAGTCTGCAGCGGGTCTTGTGCCTGGACTGCGGCCAGCGCAGCCAGCGGGATGCCATCCAGCAGCTGTTGGAGGCGCACAACCCTTACCTGGCCGGCGTTGACGCGGTGCAGGCGCCGGACGGCGATACCCTGCTGGACCCGGCCTTCGAGGAACGCTTCCAGGTGCCCCATTGCCCCTACTGCAACGGCTCGCGATTGAAACCCGATGTGGTGTTCTTCGGCGAGAACGTGGCCGCCGCCACCGCTGCCCGGGCCTTGAGCGCCGTGCACGAAGCCGCCGGCCTGCTGGTGGTGGGTTCGTCGCTGATGGCCTATTCGGCGTTTCGTCTGTGCCGAGCAGTGGCTGAGCAAGGCAAGCCGCTGCTGGCCATCAACTTCGGCAAGACCCGCGCCGACGAGCTGCTGCATCTCAAGCTGGGCGAGCCCTGCGACCGGCTGCTGCCGCTACTGGCCGAGCGCCTGCTGCGCTAAGCCTCACAGCATGGCCACGCGCTGGCCGAGGTTTTGCTCGCGCAGGATGTCGAACAGCGCCTGGGCCGCAGTGGACAGTTCGTCCCCCGGTTTGGTCAGTATGCCGATGGCCCGCTCCACCACCGGATCGTCCAGGGTCAGGCAATGCCCGCCCAACTCGCGCATATGCTGGGCACACAACGCTGGCACGGCACTGACGCCCAGGCCGCTGGCAACCATGCGTCCTACGGTCGCCAACTGATGGCTTTCAAATTCCACCGGCAACTGCACGCCCCGGGCCCGCAGGTGATCCTCCAGCATCACCCGCACCATGGACGGTCGCTGCAGGGTGATAAAGGGCTCCTGCAACAGCGTCTGCCAGTCGATGCTGCTGCGCTGCGCCAGGGGCGAATCCTTGGCCACCACCGCCACGAAACGGTCGATGTACAGCGGGGTGAACTGCAGGGAAGAGCTGTCCTGGGGTTCGAAGGCCACCCCCAGCTCCACCTCGCGGTCGCGGACCATCTCCAGGACCTGCTCGTTGACCACGTCGTTGACCGTGACGTTGACCTGAGGGTAGCGGGCGCGAAAGTGCTTGAGGATCGGCGGCAGCAGGTTGCCGGCAAAGGAAGGCATGGCCGCCACCGTCACCCGCCCGCGCTGCAGGGTGAAACGCTGGCGCAGTTCGTCCTCGGCGTTGTCCCAGTCGGCGATCAGTCGCCGCGCCAGAGGCAACAGCGCCTCGCCTTCCGGGGTCAGGGCGACGTTGCGCGTATTGCGGGTAAACAGGCGCCCACCCAGGCCCTCTTCCAGGGCCTTGATGGTCAGGCTCAGGGCCGACTGCGACAGGTGCAGGCGTTCGCAGGCCAGGGCAAAGCTCAAACTGTGGGCCACCGCCAGAAAGGCCCGTATCTGTTTAACCGTCATCTGTCATCCTCGGGAGAGCCGTTGCAAGCTATAAGCCGCAAGCTTGGAGCTTATTGTGCTGTTTTTCAAATCAATCAACCTTAAAAATCAACTTAACAAATCAATCACACAGCGCAACACTGATCCGCAAACGGCTGGCCAGCCGCCAACGAACAAGAAAGAGGAAGGTGCAAATGGCAGGTTTCGACAAGCGCGTGGCGTCCTACGAGGAAGCCCTGGAAGGTCTGCAAGACGGCATGACCGTGATCGCCGGCGGCTTCGGCCTGTGCGGTATCCCCGAAAACCTGATCGCCGAGATCAAGCGCCGCGGTACCCGCGACCTGACCGTGGTGTCGAACAACTGCGGGGTCGACGGTTTCGGCCTGGGCGTGCTCCTGGAAGACCGCCAGATCAGCAAGGTGATCGCCTCCTACGTGGGTGAAAACGCCCTGTTCGAGAAGCAGTTGCTCAGCGGCGAGATCGAAGTGGTACTGACCCCCCAGGGCACCCTGGCGGAAAAAATGCGCGCCGGCGGCGCCGGGATCCCGGCCTTCTTCACCGCCACCGGCGTCGGCACCCCGGTGGCCGACGGCAAGGAAACCCGCGAATTCAAGGGCCGCACCTACCTGATGGAAGAGTCCATCACCGGTGACTTCGCCATCGTCAAGGGCTGGAAGGCCGACCACTTCGGCAACGTGGTCTACCGCCACACCGCGCAGAACTTCAACCCCCTGGCGGCCACCGCCGGCAAGATCACCGTGGTCGAAGTGGAAGAAATCGTCGAACCGGGCGAGCTGGACCCGACGCAGATCCACACCCCCGGCATCTACGTCGACCGGGTCATCTGCGGCACCTTCGAGAAGCGCATCGAACAGCGCACCGTGCGCAAGTGATCGCCCTTCCCCAGCCCGACTAAAAGGACAACAAACATGGCTCTTACCCGCGAACAAATGGCTCAGCGCGTCGCCCGCGAACTGCAGGACGGCTTCTACGTCAACCTCGGCATCGGCATCCCGACCCTGGTGGCCAACTACATCCCCGACGGCATGGAAGTCATGCTGCAGTCGGAAAACGGCCTCCTGGGCATGGGCGCCTTCCCCACCGAGGACGAAGTCGACGCCGACATGATCAACGCCGGCAAACAGACGGTGACCGCGCGCATCGGCGCCTCGATCTTCTCGTCCGCCGAATCCTTCGCGATGATCCGCGGCGGCCATATCGACCTGACCGTGCTCGGCGCCTTCGAAGTGGACGTGCAGGGCAACATCGCCTCCTGGATGATCCCGGGCAAGCTGGTCAAGGGCATGGGCGGCGCCATGGACCTGGTGGCCGGTGCCGAGAACATCATCGTCACCATGACCCACGCCTCGAAAGACGGTGAATCCAAACTGCTCAGCCGTTGCAGCCTGCCGCTGACCGGCGCCCAATGCATCAAGCGCGTGCTCACCGACCTTGCGTACCTGGAGATCGAGAACGGCGCCTTCATCCTCAAGGAGCGCGCCCCCGGGGTCAGCGTCGAGGAAATCGTCAGCAAGACCGCCGGCAAGCTGATCGTGCCGGACCACGTGCCTGAAATGCAGTTCGCCTGAGGAGCCCCATCATGCAAGACGTCGTCATCGTTGCCGCCACCCGTACCGCCGTGGGCAGTTTCCAGGGCTCCCTGGCGAACATCCCCGCCGTTGACCTGGGCGCCGCCGTGATCCGCCAACTGCTGGCCCAGACCGGCATCGACCCGGCCCAGGTCGACGAAGTGATCATGGGCCAGGTGCTCACCGCCGGCGCCGGGCAGAACCCCGCCCGCCAGGCCGCGATCAAGGCCGGCCTGCCCCACGCCGTGCCCGCCATGACCCTGAACAAGGTCTGCGGCTCCGGCCTCAAGGCCCTGCACCTGGGCGCCCAGGCCATCCGCTGCGGCGATGCCGAGGTG
>NZ_MOAK01000036.1:330727-331224 GCF_003732485.1 Pseudomonas protegens | reverse complement strand
GCTCCGGCCTCAAGGCCCTGCACCTGGGCGCCCAGGCCATCCGCTGCGGCGATGCCGAAGTAATCATCGCCGGCGGCCAGGAAAACATGAGCCTGTCCAACTACGTGCTGCCCGGCGCCCGCACCGGCCTGCGCATGGGCCACAGCCAGATGATCGACTCCATGATCAGCGACGGCCTGTGGGATGCCTTCAACGACTACCACATGGGCATCACCGCCGAGAACCTGGTGGACAAGTACGGCATCAGCCGTGAAGCCCAGGACGCCTTTGCCGCCGCTTCCCAACAGAAAGCCGCAGCGGCCATCGAGGCCGGGCGCTTTGTCGACGAGATCACCCCGATCCAGATTCCCCAGCGCAAGGGCGAGCCGCTGACCTTCGCCACCGACGAGCAGCCACGCCCCGGCACCACCGCCGAAGCCCTGGCCAAGCTCAAGCCCGCGTTCAAGAAAGATGGCAGCGTCACCGCCGGCAACGCCTCGGCGCTGAACGACGGCGCT
>NZ_MOAK01000036.1:323255-330717 GCF_003732485.1 Pseudomonas protegens | reverse complement strand
TCGCCACCGACGAGCAGCCACGCCCCGGCACCACCGCCGAAGCCCTGGCCAAGCTCAAACCCGCGTTCAAGAAAGATGGCAGCGTCACCGCCGGCAACGCCTCGGCACTGAACGACGGCGCCGCCGCGGTGATGCTGATGAGCGCCAGCAAGGCCCGGGCCCTGGGCCTGCCGGTGCTGGCCAGAATCGCCGCCTACGCCAACGCCGGGGTCGATCCGGCGATCATGGGCATCGGCCCGGTCTCCGCCACCCGCCGCTGCCTGGACAAGGCCGGCTGGACCCTGGACCAACTGGACCTGATCGAAGCCAACGAAGCCTTCGCCGCGCAGTCCCTGTCGGTGGCCAAGGAGCTGGAATGGGACGCCAGCAAGGTCAACGTCAACGGCGGCGCGATTGCCATCGGCCACCCGATCGGCGCGTCGGGCTGCCGGGTGCTGGTGACCCTGCTGCATGAAATGCTCAAGCGCGATGCCAAGAAAGGCCTGGCGACCCTGTGCATCGGCGGCGGTCAGGGCGTGGCCCTGGCGATCGAGCGCTAACCTGCGCGGGTCCTCCCCGCAAAAACCGCCCTTGTAGGAGCTGGCTTGCCAGCGAAGGCGTCCGTGAGATCGCTTTCGCCAGCAAGCTGGCTCCTACAACTGGCGGGACGCTGGTAAACTGCGGCGCCTTATTCCTCTCCTCCAAGGCGCCCTGCATGTCCTCCTTGAATCAGGCGCTGCGCGCCGCCCTCGATCACCGTCAGGACCTGCTCGCCGAACTGCATCAGCAAGGCACCGACTGCTATCGCCTGTTCCACGGCAGCCAGGAAGGCGCCGGCGGCCTGACCGTCGACCGCTATGGCCCGCAACTGCTGGTACAGAGCTTTCACCAGACGCTGGAACGCGACGCCCTGCTGCACCTGCACGAAACCGTCAATCAGCACCTGAACCTAGCGACCCTGTTGGTTTACAACGACCGCTCCCGGGGCAACTCGCGTATCGACCGTGAAGACTCGGTGTACCGCGCCGAGGACAGTGCCCTGGAGGATCTGGTCGGCCACGAATGGGGACTGAATTATCGAGTCCGTGGCCGTCATGCCGGGCAGGACCCGTTGCTCTTTCTCGACCTGCGCAACGCTCGCGGCTGGGTCAAGCAGCACAGTGCCGGGAAAAGCGTACTCAATCTTTTCGCCTATACCTGCGGCGTCGGCCTCAGTGCTGCGGCCGGAGGCGCCCGAGAGGTCTGCAACCTGGACTTCGCCGAAGGCAATCTGGCGGTAGGTCGGGAAAACGGCCAGCTCAATCCGCAGCTACCCGGCATGCAGTTCGTGCAGTCGGACTACTTTCCGGCCATCCGCCAACTGGCGGGCCTGCCCATCAGCCAGCGACGCGGACAGAAGCTGCCCAGCTACCCACGCCTTGAACAACGCCAATACGACCTGGTACTGCTGGACCCTCCAGCCTGGGCCAAGAGTGCCTTCGGCACCGTCGACCTGCTGCGTGATTACCAGAGCCTGCTCAAGCCCGCGCTGCTGGCCACCGCCGAAGAAGGTGTGCTGATCTGCTGTAACAACCTGGCCAAGGTGTCGTTGCAGGACTGGCGGGAGCAAGTGCTGCGCTGTGCCGAGAAAGCCGGGCGGCCAGTGCGCGACTGTCAGGTCCTGGCCCCCGCTGCGGACTTCCCTTCCCAGGACGGACAACCGCCGCTGAAAACCCTGATTCTGCAACTTTGATCAAGGGCAAGAAATCTGAACAATCCTGAAGACTGTGATGGTTTCGGAACCGTAAACGCGTGCCATACTCCAAGGCACTTCCGATTCAGATAGATGAAGCCTCGCATGACCAAAGGATTGATTCGCGCTCTCTGCGCCTTGTTGACCGCTCTCGCCCTTTACAGTCTGCTGGGCTTTCTGATTTTGCCGGGCATCGCCTTGCGGGTGGCCAACCAGCAACTGGCCAACTACGCCACAACCCCGGCCCATATCCAGCGTATTGAACTCAATCCCTTCAGCCTGGAACTGACCCTCTGGGGCCTGAGCGTTGGCGAACCGGGCAAGGAGCAGATCGCCTTCGAGCGCCTCTATGCCAATCTGCAATTGGACAGTCTGTGGAAACGCGCCCTGCATCTGGCGGACGTCGAACTGGACCAGCCCAAGACCGAGATCCTCTTCGACAAGGAAGGCAAGCTCAACCTCCTGGCCCTGTTCAAGCTGCCTGCCAGCGAACCGACCCCGAGCGATCCCGATGCCAAACCGTTTCCCGTTCGCATTGAACGCATCAAGCTGGCGGGCGGCTATCTGCACTTCAAGGACCTGCGCCCCAGCGAACCCATCGAGTTTCTCTACAACAAGCTCGACTTTGAACTGAAGAACCTCAGTACCCTGCCGGACGACAGCGCTGACATGACCCTGGTGGCCACCGGCCCGGAAGGCGGACAGATCGACTGGAGCGGCAACTTCAGCGTGACCCCGCTGACTTCCGAAGGCACCTTGAAAGTCACCGACGGCAAGATGAAAGCCTGGTGGCCCTACGTACGTGACGCCGTGCCGCTGGTGCTGGAAGACGGCGTGGTGAACCTCAGCACCCACTATAAATTCAGCCTGACCAAGGAGACCGAACTGCTGCTGGACAATACCTCCATCAGCGTTGCGCCATTCGCCATCAAGGCCCCAGACGGCCGCCCGCTGGCGCGCCTGGAGCGCCTGGATGTCAGCGAAGCGACGGTGGACCTGGCCAAGCAGCACGTGATAGTCGGCAAGATCCGCAGCCAGAAGCTGGAGACCTGGGCCGCCCTTGAAGCCGATGGCCAACTGGACTGGCAAAAGCTCTTCGCCAGCCAACCCGCCAAGCCGGCCGCCGAACCTCAGCCAGCTACCGCCGATACTCCCAAGGAACCTGTAGCCCCCAGCAAGCCCTGGCAGGTCCTGCTCAAGGACGTGGAACTGCGCAACTATCAGGTGCACCTGGCCGACCGCCAGGCCAAACCGGCAGTGGCTCTGGATGTTGGCCCACTGAACCTGGATCTGAAAGACTTCGACAGCCTCAACCAATCGCCTTTCACCCTCAAGCTCGATACCGGCCTGGGTAAACAAGGCAAGGTCAGCGCCACCGGCGAAGTCAACCTCAACCCCATCACCGCCAAGCTCAAGGTGCAGACCAAGGACATCGACCTGCGGGTCGCACAGTCCTACATCAGCCCGTTCATTCGCCTGGAACTGCGCAGCGGTATGCTCGGCAGTGACCTGGCGGTGGACCTGAAGAAAGTCGAGCCGCTGACCTTCAGCATCACCGGCCGGGCCGAAGTGGCTCAGTTGCACACCCTGGACACCCTCAAGACCCGCGACTTCGTAAAATGGAAACAAGTGGTGGTGGAGGGCCTGAACTATCAGCACGGTGACAGCCTGACCATCAGCCGGGTCAACCTGATGCAGCCTTATGCACGTTTCATCATCAACGATGACCGCACCACCAATATCGACGACTTGCTGATTCCGCAACCCGCAGACGGCAGCAGCAAATCCTCGGGCAAGCCGGCCCCAAGCGCCAGCAAGCCACTGGGTATTCACATTGGTGAAATCGCCATCAACGATGGTTCGGCCAACTTCGCCGACCTGAGCCTGACACCGAACTTCGCCACCGCGGTCCAGCAACTCAACGGGCATATCGGCACCATCGACAGCCGCCAGGCCAAGCCGGCGGAAGTGGACGTCAAGGGCAAGGTCGACCGCTATGCCCCAGTGACCATCAAGGGCAGCGTCAACCCCTTCGATCCAATGGCCGCACTGGATATCGCCACCAGCTTCAAGCGAGTGGAGCTGACCACCCTGACACCCTACTCCGGAAAATTCGCCGGTTTCCGTATTCGCAAGGGCCGACTCAACCTCGACTTGCACTACATGATCACCAAGGGCCAGCTCAAGGCCGAGAACAAACTGGTGGTCGAACAACTGCAACTGGGGGAAAAGGTCGATAGTCCGGACGCCGTGGACCTGCCGATCCGCCTGGCCGTGGCCCTGTTGAAAGACACCGATGGCAAGATTTCCATCGAGTTGCCGATTTCCGGCGACCTCAACAACCCGCAGTTCAGCGTAATGCCAATCGTCTGGCAGACCCTGCGCAACCTGGTGCTGCGAGCAGCCCAGGCGCCCTTCAAGTTCATTGGCGGCCTGGTCACCGGCGGTGGCTCCGAAGACCTGAGCAATGTGTCCTTCGCCCCGGGTTCCAGCGAATTGAGCAAGGAGTCCGAGTCAGCCCTCACCACCCTGGCCAAGGCCCTCAAGGAGCGTCCGACCCTGCGCCTGGAGATCGAAGGCACCAGCGCCCAGAGCAGCGATGGTCCGCTGATCGCCGAACAGCGTCTGGAGCGTGAATACCAGTACAACTACTACAAGATCCTGCAACGGCGCGGCGACAAGGTTCCGGCCCAGGCGTCCTTGCTGCAGGTGCCCGAAGGCGAGAAAGCGCCATTGCTGGAAGGCATCTACCGTACCCGCCTGAAACAGCAGCCTCCGGCCGAATGGACCCAGCTCAGCCGCAACGAACGCAGTGCCAAACTGCGTGAGGGGCTGATCAAGTTCTGGAGCGGCAGCGATGTGTTGCTGCGCCAACTGGGCCAGGAGCGGGCGAGCAGCATCAAGGATTTCCTGGTGGACAAGGGCCAGTTGGCCGATGACCGGGTCTACTTCATCGATGCCAACCTCGGCCAGGCCGAAAGCGACGGCAAGGTAGTCACCCCGCTGCACCTCGATAGCGAGTAAGGCGCGCGCCGGCCCCGAACGGCGCTACTTTCCCACGCCCAATAGAACAGGCCCCGACACGATATGTCGGGGCCTGTAATGATCACATCCTTGTGATCTTCCGCATGAACCCTTGAAAGAAGCGGCAAACGTATCACTCGGCTCGTCTACCGCGCCCTCTCCCTGTCCAGGCGAGAAGCTTGGGGTCTTACTCGGCTTTCAGGCCGTCGGCAGAGACCGCTTTAACGCCTTTGATTTTCTTGGTGATTGCCACTGCGGTGGCTTTCTGCGACTCAGTAACGGCGACAGTGGACGACAGCGATACCACGCCTTTGTTGGTTTCAACCTTGATGTCGGTGCCAGGAATGCCTTTCTCGGTTACCAGATCGCTTTTCACTTTGGTGGTGATCCAGGTATCGGAGGTGGCCTCTTTGGCCTTGGTCACTTCACCGGCAGCCACAACCATAGGCGACTGGGTGCTTTGAGTGGTCTGCGCAAATGCTGCGTTGGCCATGGTCAGGGTCAGAGCGGTAGCAGTTGCAGCAGCGATAGCGAACTTCTTCATACGAGTAACTCCTGTTCTTTTAGAAAGCCTGCGCCGTGTCCTGGCAACAGGGTTATGAGGGATATTGCAGGTGCTGTGCCAAGTCTAGACAACAAAAAATATCCATAAAAAACAATCACTTATAGACAATCAAAAAAATCGTCATCATGCAAAATGCATGACCACCCAACAATCTGCATGCAAGTTGCGGTTTTTTCGATGCGCTCCATCACGCGCGCTCCACAACAGCCTGCCGGGGCTCAGGCGTCATCCGCAACACAGCCCTTGGGCGCATAGTCGGCCTCCACCGTGGTGTTGCAAGTCCAACCGGAAGCTGGCGAACGACTCAGTATCAGCGTCTTGTTCAACACCGGGCCCGGAGCATTGAGGAGGGTGCAACCGATGCTGCCTTCACCGGTGGCAGCAGTGCCCTGGGCACTCATTCTGCAGTTCGACGTCAGGGGCGTGCCACCGGCCAGGGCCAGAGTCGGATCGGTTCCCTGGTTGAGCAGATCCTCGATATTGACCTTCAGCGCCGACGCCTCGGCGAGCGCGGCAATCATCTTGGCCCGCACCTGATACTTGGAATACAGCGGCATCGCCACTGTGGCGAGAATGCCAATGATGGCCACCACCACCAGCAATTCGATCAGGGTAAAAGCGGATTGATGTTTCATGAGCTGCCTCCTGGCAAGAATGCTCCGTGGGTAATCAGCAACCCTTGAAGCATGCCCTGTGCCAGAGTCGCCCCCCACGGGATTCAAGGGCTGCAGCGTTGATAGCCCATGGCCTTGAGCGCAAGGAGTCGCACAAACTGACAAATTTCGTCATCTCGCGCCCCTATGCGACAGGTGTCCGGCAGCTAGGCTTCAAGAGGCTCACCCCTGCACCAAGGAGCGAACCATGGCGGTAAAAGCACCCGTTGCCAGCGTCTATCTCTGGCAAGGCACCGACGGCCAGGGCCACAAGATGGCCGGCGAGCTGAGCGCTGCAAACCCGAGCCTGATCCGATCCCAGTTGCGCAGGCAGGGCATCACTCCAACCCGGGTAAGCCGCAAACCCAGGATCTGGCTCCGACCGGTTCATCAGGTCAAGGCCCGAGGGATCGCCCTGTTTACCCGGCAACTGGCAACCCTGATGCAGGCCGGCGTGCCAGTGCTGCAAGCCTTGGAAATCATTGCCGAGAGTTTCGTCCAGCCATCGATGCGCCAACTGCTGGCCAGCCTCAAGCGCGACATCGAGGCCGGCTCCAGCCTGGCTACGGCGCTGCGCCGGCATCCGCGTCACTTTGACGAGCTGTACTGCAATCTGGTGGATGCCGGCGAACAGGCCGGTGCACTGGATACCCTGTTGGAAAGGGTCGCCACCTATAGGGAAAAAAGCGAGAACCTCAAGGCCCGAGTAAAAAAGGCCATGGTCTACCCCCTGGCGGTGATCGGCGTGGCAATCCTGGTCAGCAGCATTCTGTTGCTCAAGGTGGTTCCCCAATTCCAGAGCCTGTTCGCCGGGTTCAACGCCCAATTGCCGCTACTGACCCGATGGGTCATCGCCCTTTCCCATGCCCTCCAGAGCCACGGCGGGTGGTTGCTCAGCGCCGGCCTGCTGATGGGGGTCGGAATCAGGCAGTCCTATCGGCGCTCGGCGCGCCTGCGCGACAGCGTGGATCAGGGACTGCTGCACCTGCCCTTGGCCGGCCCCCTGCTGCACAAGTCCGCAGTGGCCCGCTACGCCCGCACGCTGGCCACTACCTTCGCGGCTGGCGTGCCGCTGGTTCAGGCCCTGGATTCAGTGGCCGGAGCCAGTGGCAACAAAGTCTTCAGGCAAGCGGTGGAGCGCATCCGCCAACAGGTGGCCAGCGGCATGCAACTGAACTTTGCCATGCGCGCCAGCGGCGTCTTCCCTACTATGGCAATCCAGATGACCGCCATCGGTGAAGAATCCGGAATGCTGGATCATATGCTGGAAAAAGTCGCAATACAGTATGAGGTCGAGGTGGACCACCTGGTGGACAGCCTGACCAGCCTCATGGAGCCGTTGATCATGGTCATCCTGGGCAGTATCGTCGGCGCCCTGGTGGTAGCCATGTACCTGCCCGTCTTTCAACTCGGTACAGCGATCTGAACATGTCCTTGACTGAAGTCATGACCCTTTACCCCCTGGCCTTCGTGACTGCGGCCCTGGTGCTGGGGCTGCTCGTGGGCAGC
>NZ_MOAK01000036.1:311794-323200 GCF_003732485.1 Pseudomonas protegens | reverse complement strand
AACGCGACTGGCGGGCCCAGGCCCACGAAGTGCTGGGACTGGCCCCGGAGCCTGTGGCGGCGCCCTACAACCTGCTGCTGCCCCACTCCCAGTGCCCCCATTGCGCACAAGCGATCCGTCCCTGGGAAAACATCCCCCTGCTCAGCTATCTGTGGCTGCGGGGCCGTTGCGCTCACTGCAAGACCACCATCAGCCCGCGCTACCCGCTGACCGAACTGGCTTGCGGGCTGATCTCGGCGTTCATCGCCTGGCACTTCGGTTTCGGCTGGCCCGCGGGCCTGCTGCTGATCCTCAGTTGGGGGCTACTGGCCATGAGCCTGATCGATGCCGATCACCAGCTGCTGCCGGACGTGCTGGTGTTGCCACTGTTGTGGCTGGGACTGATTGGCAACAGCTTCGGGCTGCTGGTGAGCCTGGAGGATGCCCTGTGGGGCGCTGTGCTCGGCTATCTGTGCCTGTGGTCAGTGTTCTGGCTGTTCAAATTGCTGACCGGCAAGGACGGCATGGGCCACGGCGACTTCAAGCTGCTGGCGATGCTTGGTGCCTGGGGCGGCTGGCAGATCCTGCCGCTGACCTTGCTCCTGTCTTCCCTGGTGGGAGCGATTCTCGGCACTGTCCTGCTGCGCCTGAACCGAGCCAAGACCTCGACGCCCATCCCCTTCGGCCCCTTTCTGGCCATTGCCGGCTGGATTGCCTTGCTCTGGGGTGGTCAAATAACCGACTTCTATTTGCAGTTTGTCGGTTTCCAATGACTCGCTCCGTAAACACACCCTGGACCCTCGGCCTCACCGGCGGCATCGGTAGCGGCAAAAGCGCTGCCGCCCAGCACTTCATCGACCTGGGAGTGCATGTGATCGATGCCGATCACGCCGCTCGCTGGGTGGTGGAACCCGGCCGCCCGGCCCTGGAACAGATTGCCCGGCACTTTGGTGACGGCGTGCTGCAGGCCGATGGCCAACTGGATCGTGCAGCCCTGCGCAAGCTGATCTTCGAAGTCCCCGAGCAGCGACGCTGGCTGGAGGCGCTATTGCACCCGCTGATTGCCGAGGAGATCGTCAGCCATCTGGCCCTTGCCGAATCGCCCTATGCGATTCTGGTGTCGCCACTGCTGATCGAGTCAGGCCAGTCACGGATGACCCAACGGATTCTGGTGATCGATGTGCCGCAACAACTGCAGATCGAACGCACCTTGCAGCGCGACCAGATCAGCGAACAGCAGGTCCAGGCAATTCTCCAGGCCCAGGCCAGCCGCGAGGAGCGCCTGCGTCACGCCGACGATGTGCTGGTCAACGACCGCGATCACGCCTGGTTGCGCAGCGAGGTCGAACGCCTGCATCACTTTTACCTAACTTTGCGTGGAGGCCAGTCATGAGCCAACCCCTGACCGTTGAATGCCCAACCTGTGGCGCCCCCGTGGAATGGACTGCGGCCAACACCAACCGGCCGTTCTGTTCCGACCGTTGCAAATTGATCGATCTGGGGGCCTGGGCCGCCGAGGAACACAAGATTCCAGTGAGCCCGGATGCCGAGGACGAACTGTTCTCGGAAGAACTGCCGCCCCGCGCTCACTGAGTGCTCGACCCGACGCCGATCAGGGCCGCATGAAGCTGTAGTCCTGATCGTCGTCGAGGTTCTCCGCGAGGAACTGCAACTCGTCAGCCAAATCCTCGATGCCACGCACGCTCTTGCTCTGCTGCACCACCGCACTGAGCAGCGCCCGCAGGCTCAACCCCGGTTCAAATCCTTCCTGCTGGGCACTGTGCAGGCTGTCGCAGACTTCCTGCCGGGCCCACTGATAGACGCTCATGACCGCACTCCTGAGATTTTTGCCGAGCATGCAGCGCGGCCCCAGGCTTGGAGTTGATATGGATCAAGGGCGTGGCCCCTCATCCTTCCAGGGCGCGGAGAGGTAGCGGGTGCGATTGAAGGTTTCCAGCCATTCCGGGCAAAACACCACCAGGGCGCTGATCACCATGCCGTTGATAAATGCCTCGGGAAAGATGATCAACCATAGATAGCCGACAAAGTCTTCCAACCATTCGGGCATGGCAAAACGCCCGTCGAGCCACAATAGCCCCAGGCCGCAAAGCAGGCACAGCAGCGCCGACAGGGCCGCCGCGAAGAATCCGGAGCAGAAGATGTAGACGAAGGGGTTGCGCGGCTGGGCCCGTTCCACCAACCAGGCACAGGCCTCGGTTACCGCCACCGGCAGCAGAATCAGCAAGGCGCCATTGACCCCCAGGGCCGCCAGGTCTTGCCGTCCCAGAGCCCACAAGCCCAGTTGCGCAATCAGGCCACCGACAATCGCCAGAGGCCAGTCCAGCAGCAAGGTCACAGCCGTCATGCCGATGAAGTGATAAGACACTCCAGTGTCGAAATCCCTGCGCACCAACCACAGCAGAAACAGCGCAAACACTGTTCCGAATAGTAGATGCTGACGGCGACTGTCGGTGAACAGCTCGACCCAGGGCGCCCGCAGCACCGCCCAGATCAGTACCGGCACGTACAGCAGCCAGCCGATGCTCAGGCTTTCCGATGACAGCAGCGCCGCGCTGATCATGGCCGGGCTTTCTCCAGTGCGGCCTGCAGTTGCTCGACGGTGGCGAACTCCTGCCGGGACATCAATTGACCATCCTGCAATTGCAGCCACAGGACCTTGTCCTCGGCGGCAGGGTAACGAGAGGCCACACGCCCTTCGCGGTCGAGCATCACCCGGTAGGGATAGTCACGCATGGCCGGCACCGCGAACAGCTTGGCGATCAACACCGGCATGCGCTGGATATCCGCGACAAACACTCCGTGGCGCGCCTGCAGATAATCCTTGGGTTTGTCCTTGAGCGCGCCGTTCACCACCTTGGCCGCATCCATACCTCGCGCCACCAGAAGGATCTGCGCTTGGGAATCGAGGCTGTAGGCCTGATCGAACTGATCCAGCAAGGTCCAGGGCGCCAGGCGCTCACCGATTTCAAGGGCCTGGGCCCATAAGGGCAACAGGCCCAGCAACAGAATTGACCAGCGCTTCACTGCACACTCCTTTCGAGGGGTAGGACGACAAACAGTCTACACCGCCCCTTGGTAGCCTCCAGCAGGCACCGCCAGACACCGGGCACAGAGGTTTTTCGAGAAGCGTGGTTTTTAAGGTCATATTTGAGCGCTAAGCTTGGGGATATGGATGACTCAGATTTTTTGCGCCTGCTCACCATTCAGGCCGAACAAGCCAACGCGTTTCTGTCCAATGCCCGCAAATGGGAGCGTGAGCGTTGGGTCTGCCAGCGCCTGCTGCAAGGCCTGAATATTCCCTATCGCAACGACGAATTCAGCGCCGCCGGGCAGGAGCCGCCGGATGTGCTGTTTCGCGATGCCAGCTTCGAGGTGTTCTTCGTCCTTGATGAAGGCCGCCGACTCAATGATGAATGGCGCGACGAACTGCAACGCCGGCGCAGCGCATTTTCCCTGAGCCAGCTGGTACGACGTGAAGCCAAGCCCAAGCGCATCCCGGCCAACGAGCTGCTGCTGCGCCTGGCGCCAACCCTGCGCAAGAAGGCCCACAACTACAAGGAGCGGGGGATGGACCTGGGGGAGCTGGACATCATTGCCTTCGCTGCCCTCAAGCGCGAAGTGCTGGACCTGAACAGCCACTTTCCACCGCCCACCGAATACCTGCGCCAGGGCTGGCGGTCGCTGTCGCTGGTGGGACCGACCTTCGCCCGGGTGCTGTTCGCCCACCCGGATGCGCCGGAGTTCCTGCGCAGCAACCTGGGCCGCAGTATCGTTTTCGACGTCGGCATCAGTTTGTGAAGTCCGACAATCCGCCCGCGTGGGCATGGCGCAATATCCCGGGCAATGGTAAAAAAGCGTTCTTGCCTGCCCACGCCGGGACCTCGTCATCGAGCCCCCACGTTGCAGCGGCTATGCTCGGTTAATGCTCGATTGCATCGCGCTGTAACATTCCCCTGTGTTGCGACGTCTACCTGACGAGGCCCTTTATGAGCAGCCGCCTGAACCCCGACGACCAACGCCATGTCGAAGAATACCTGCAACTGCCTCAGCACCGAGTCGAGCGCCGGCCCTTTCGGCCGTGGATGCTCCTTGTGGTGGTGGTCGTGGTGACGGTCGCCCTGGGCCTGTTGAGCCGTTTTATCAGTTACCTGACGCTATGAGCTGCATCGCGCTCGCTCGGTTGACTGCACCGATTTCTTTTAGCCTTGCGAGATATCCCCATGACTCATCGTATTGTCATCGTTGGCGGCGGCGCCGGCGGCCTGGAGTTGGCGACCCGCCTGGGTAAGACTCTGGGCAAGCGCGGCACCGCCAGTGTGATGCTGGTGGACGCCAACCTGACCCATATCTGGAAACCCCTGCTGCACGAAGTAGCCGCCGGCTCATTGAACTCCTCCGAAGACGAACTCAACTACGTCGCCCAAGCAAAATGGAACCACTTCGAGTTCCAGCTGGGCCGCATGAGCGGGCTCGATCGTCAACAGAAAAAGATCCAGCTGGCCGCCACCTATGACGAGGAAGGTACAGAACTGTTGCCGGCCCGCGAACTGGGCTACGACACCCTGGTCATCGCCGTGGGCAGTACCACCAACGACTTCGGCACCCAGGGTGCCGCCCAACATTGCCTGTTCCTCGACACCCGCAAGCAGGCCGAGCGCTTCCACCAGCAACTGCTCAATCATTACCTGCGGGCCCATGCCGGGCAGACAGATGCCGTGGAACAGATCAGCGTGGCCATCGTCGGCGCCGGCGCCACCGGTGTGGAACTGGCGGCGGAACTGCACAACGCCGCCCATGAGCTGGCCGCCTACGGCCTGGACCGAATCCTCCCGGAAAACATGCACATCACCCTGATCGAAGCCGGCCCACGGGTGCTGCCGGCCCTGCCGGAGCGCATCAGCGGGCCGGTGCACAAGACCCTGGAGAAACTCGGGGTCAAGGTACTGACCAACGCGTCGGTCAGTGAAGTGACCGCCGACAGTCTGATCACCGCTGATGGCCAGACCATTCCCGCCAGCCTCAAGGTGTGGGCGGCAGGCATCCGCGCGCCGGGGTTCCTCAAGGACATCGACGGCCTGGAAACCAACCGCATCAACCAGCTCCAGGTACTGCCAACCCTGCAGACCACCCGTGACGAGAACATCTTCGCCTTCGGCGACTGCGCCGCCTGCCCGCAACCGGGTAGCGATCGCAACGTGCCGCCGCGGGCCCAGGCTGCACACCAGCAAGCATCCCTAATGGCCAAGTCGCTGAAACTGCGCATCGAAGGCAAGGACCTGCCGACCTACAAGTACACTGACTACGGTTCGCTGATCTCCCTCTCGCGCTTCTCGGCGGTGGGCAACCTGATGGGCAATCTCACCGGCAGCGTGATGCTCGAAGGCTGGCTGGCACGGATGTTCTACATCTCGCTATACCGCATGCACCAGATGGCCCTGTACGGAGTGTTCCGCACGGCGATGCTGATGCTCGGCAGCCGGATTGGCAGAGGCACCGACCCTCGCTTGAAGTTGCACTAAGCGCCTGGAAGTACGCCCCGCTACGCAAGGTAGCGGGGCGCATGGGTGGGCGAAGTGCGAGCTACAGACACTCGTCCAGAAAGGTCACCACCGTTCCCATACAGGCAACCCGCTCCTCGATATGGGGCATGTGGCTGGAGTTCTCGAACAGTGCCCAGCGGATGTCCGGAACGTTCTCCAGATAGGGCTTGACCACTGCGGGCGTCGCTTCGTCGTAACGCCCTGAGATCAGCAGGCTCGGCACGTTGATTCGTGGCAGGCGCTCGACAACGCTCCAGTCCTGCAGGTTGCTCAGGAGAGGGAAACTCTCAGTCCGCTGCGGCACACTTTCCATCACGGTAGCGCAGCATCCCCTGGAAAAAATGCGCACCACCTCTTCCGGCCAGGGCCGAAGCCGGCACACGTGCCGCTCAAAATACACTTGCGACGCCTGCACATATTCGGCGCTATGGAGGGTTCCAGCCTGCTCGTGGCCGATCAACGTCTGCAAGACCCCCTCTGGCAAGGCCTCACGCAAACCCAGGGTTTCAGCCTGCCAGGTCTGCATGTCGGCCGGGGCATTGGCAATGATCAGGGCGCGCAGGCCCGCTGGGGCCAACGCGGCATGCTCGCTGGCCAGAGCCCCACCCCAGGAATGCCCGAGCAAGGCGTAATCCTCACTGATGCGCAGGTGATCCAGAAGATTGTTCAGTTCCTCCAGATACAACTCGACGCTCCAGAATGAAGTGGGCTTGTCCTCCAGGCGAGTGGAGAATCCACTGCCGAGGTGATCGAACTGAACGATTGCCCGGCCACTGGCAGCCACATCCCTGAAGGCATCCACCGTGTCATAAGTGCAGCCCGGGCCACCGTGCAGTATCACCAGGGGCGTCAGACCATTCTGCAGATCCCCCGTCACCCGATACCAGGTCTGCCAGGAGCCAAAGGAGGCATAACCTTCCTGTGGTGGTTTACTTGCTTTCATTGCGCATCACTCCCTGATGACGATCACCCTGTGTCATTCAATCTTCGGCCTCGCACCCAGCATCAGCGACAAGACAGGGCCGGTTGTGCTCGCTTCAGTTTTCCAGCAAGCGATAGTGAACCGCTCGAACCACGGCCTGAACCCGATTCTTGGCCCCCAACTTGTGCATCGCCGAGGTCAGATGCAGGTTGATGGTGGCCACGGAACGCTGCAGACGTTCAGCAATTTCGCCGGAGGTCATACCCTCGGCCGCCCATTTCAGGCACTCACGCTCTCGTCTGGTCAGTTGAACCGGGTAGCTGCGAATGCTTTTACTGAGCTGCGGATAGAGGTGTTCCTGCAGTGCATGAGAAAGAAGCGTGAAATCCCTCAGGACCTGCTGCAGGTCATGCAAGGCCACTTGGGTACTGCCCGAGCGCAAACCGGTCAGGCTGGCGAAACCACCCCCAGGCAGGTGAATGGGAACGGTCATGCCATGGGACATCTGATGATGCTGCAGGTAACTCGATACCGGCGCGTGCTGCTGGCCCATGGCCTGACGCAAGACGGTTTCCGCCTCGGGCCTGTAGGACCAGATAAAGGGAGAGGTGCTGTCCAGCGCCACCTGCTGGACCGGATCGATATGGTAATAGCCCTCGTCGCACCAGAGCTCCAGCCAGTCCTTTGGGGTATTGCAGACCATTGCACTGGGAATGATCAGTTCGCCTTGCTGATCAAAGGGCACCGGACTGTAGTCGTAAACCAGGGCATCGAACCCCAGCTGCGAGGCCATGTCCATGGTCCCCGCCATCCGCTCATGCAATGAGTTTCCCGGCAAAAGACGTGTGTTAACTTCCGCGAGCCTGCTTTGCATCCGTTCAGTTTCCTTACTGTCTGATCCTTAACAGCAGAGCCTAGAATGCCACGCTCGATAGGAACCGGCCAGGCAAAACCTATAAGAACTACCAGGTTGTGCTACCCGGCTTCGACGTGCTTTTCATGAGCAAGACCCATGTTGCACCCTCCCCCTGCCCCTTTGAAAAGCAGCGCTGACGACCACCTCAAGGTCGGTACCACACATGCCTGCACCGCCCCTATCTGTTGCAATGCCGCTTCATGGCCCACCCGAGGGTGGCGCCGCGCATCGCTCATTGCAGACAAGGACCCGTGCCATGCAGATGCCCAAGACCCTTCAGATCCGCAACGGTGAAAAAGTCCCTCCAACCTTCTCCCCACAGGAGTACGCCCAGCGCCTGAGCGCGCTGCGAGCCTATATGGCCGGCCAGGATATCGACGCGGCGCTGTTCACCTCGTATCACAACATCAACTACTACGCCGACTTCCTGTATTGCTCTTTCGGCCGCCAGTACGCCCTGGTGGTGACCCGGGAGCGTACGGTGCTGATCAGCGCCAATATCGACGGCGGGCAGCCCGCGCGTCGAGCCGTCTGTGATGCTCAGGTGGTCTACACCGACTGGCAACGGGGCAACTTCTTCGTCGCGATCAAACAGGCCTTGCCCCAGACGGCACGGCTGGGCCTGGAGTTCGATCAACTGACCCTGCCCAGCCACCAGGCCTTCGCCGAGCTCTATCCCCGAGCACAACTGCTGGATATCGCCGCCCCATGCATGACTCTGCGCATGCTCAAGTCAGCCGAAGAACAGGCACTGATCCGCCAGGGCGCACGCATCGCCGACATAGGCGGGGCCGCCGCCATCGACGCCCTGCAAGATCAGGTGCCGGAGTACGATGTGGCCCTGCACGCCACACAGGCCATGGTCCGGGAAATCGCCCGGACCTTTCCGACAGCCGAATTGATGGACACCTGGACCTGGTTTCAATCAGGGATCAATACCGACGGCGCGCACAATCCGCTGACCTCGCGGCGGATCAGCCCGGGGGAGATCCTCAGCCTCAACTGTTTCCCGATGATCGCCGGTTACTACACCGCGCTGGAGCGCACACTGTTCCTTGGCCATTGCCCCGACGCTCATCTGCGCCTGTGGGAAATCAACCTCAAGGTGCATGAGGCCGGATTGCAGTTGATCAAACCCGGCGCTCGCTGCAGCGACATTGCCAGACAGCTGAACGAAATCTATCTGGAACACGACCTGCTGCAATACCGGACGTTCGGCTACGGCCACTCGTTCGGCATCCTCAATCACTACTACGGACGCGAGACCGGGCTGGAGTTTCGTGAGGATGTGGACACAGTGCTGGAGCCCGGCATGGTGGTGTCCATGGAGCCGATGATCAGGTTGCCCGAAAACAAGCCAGGTGCCGGTGGTTATCGGGAGCACGACATTCTGATCGTCAACTCCCAGGGCGCGGAAAACATCACCCGGCTGCCCTATGGACCACAGCACAACGTCATCGATCGCTAAAGAGACGATCAGGACCACTCAGCTCGAATACTCGATGCTCTCTTGATAGCGCTGCATCGACAAAGCAAACGAGCCGGGAAGATTGCAGTGATTAGCTCTGAAACCCAACAAGAAGAATCTTGAACAACAAGAGCTTTCAGGGCACATCCAGGATGGGCCCTGAAACTCAATCAAGAAATACACCACCCATGCCACTTATGGTGTCTGCACGAGTACTTTTAAGGTCATGCAGAAAGAGCAAGAACCGCATATCCCCACCGCTAAGTCGCGATACAGACACAACTAAGTGAATACCAAACATCACAGTAAGCGGCCATGCTCACTTCATGGAATCAAGGCATTGCGCTTGGCAAACTCCGCCAGGCTTACTTGCGACCCCAGCCCCAGCTTCTGCAACAGCCGGGTCTTGTAGGTACTGACTGTCTTGTTGCTCAAGAACAGTTTCTCACCAATGGCCTTGTTGGAATAACCCTGTGCCAGGTACTGCAACACGATCATTTCCCGATCGGTCAGCTGGCCTATCTGCTCGGCCTCGGACTGCTGCTCCGCTGCAGGAATGGAAACGTCCAAAGCCAGGGACGGATAAAAGGTATAGCCGGCCAGCACTGCATTCAGAGCCACCACCAGATTGCCCAAATCCTCTTCCTTGTTGACAAAGCCCCTGGCTCCCAGCTGAATGCAACGCCTGCAGAAGCTCTCAATCGACTGCGAAGTCAGCACCAGCACTTCAGTGGCCACGCCCAGTGCCTTGATGCGTGCCAGCACCTTGAGGCCATCCAGCTTGGGAATACCGATATCGAGGATCACGACATCCGGCCCATGCTCGCGCACCAGCTCAAGCGCATCCAATCCATTGTCTGTTTCGGCCACCACCCGCATATTGTTCTTTTCCAGCAAGACCTTAACGGCGAGCCGAACAACGGGATGATCGTCAACTATCAATACGCTGTGCATATTGTCACTTCACCTTAAAAACCCGGCCTTTGGGTGAGCCGGACCGCCCGAAAAATATACGTAACCGCACTTCTATCAGCTGCAACTTACGTATCTGTATAAAACGCTGATGTCATATAGGTACTACCTGCACGATACCCTGATGCCCCCACAGAAAATTCAGATTCCTGGCAAATAACCAACGATACAAGGGGTTAATGACTTCTCCTTAAGGAATCAGACAGGCTGATTTCTCATTAGGAAATCTCCTGCCACGCATGGGGATTTGTCTCATGGCAGCATCTCAAGAGCCTTAAGCACTATGAGCAGCAAATAATGACATGAGCTGGCAATGCAACATTTGAACGTTCTGGTTCTGGAAGATGAACCGCTGCAACGGCTGGTTACCATCACAGCATTGAAAAAAGTGATGCCGGGGCAGATACATGAAGCGGCCAGCGGCAGCGAAGCGCTCGCGCTGCTGGAGCACTGCGAAAGGATGGACATTGCCATCTGTGACTTGAAAATGCCCGGAATGGACGGTTTGGCATTCCTGCGCCACGCCAGCCAGAGCGGCAAGCTGCACTCGGTGATCCTGTGCAGCCAGATCGAGCCGATTCTGCGGCACACCACCATCTCGATGATCAAGCGCCTGGGCCTGAACTTCCTGGGCGACCTGGGCAAGCCCTTCAATCTGGAGCGCCTGACCACTTTGCTGACTCGTTATCAGAACCAGCGCCACGGCCTGATCACACCTCTGAAGAAGTCCGAGCTACCCA
The DNA here is from genome assembly GCF_003732485.1 of Pseudomonas protegens. Classification (GTDB taxonomy): domain Bacteria; phylum Pseudomonadota; class Gammaproteobacteria; order Pseudomonadales; family Pseudomonadaceae; genus Aquipseudomonas; species Aquipseudomonas protegens_B. Next base: position 312,642 of record NZ_MOAK01000036.1, on the reverse strand, counting down.
CCCTGACGGACGTGATTCGAGGCCTGGACAACGGCGAATTCGAACCCTACTACCAACCCAAAGTGACTCTCGACAACGGGTCTCTGCAAGGTGCGGAAGCGCTGGCCCGCTGGAATCATCCGCAATTGGGAGTACTGCCGCCGTCGCATTTTCTGTACATCATGGAACACCACTGCTTGCTGGACCGGCTGTTCTGGCAGTTGTTCGACCAGGGCCTGGCCCTGCGCCGCAAGCTGGCGCAAAAAGGCATTCCCCTGAGTTTCTCGTTCAATCTGCACCCGTCACAACTGGCGTCCCAGACTCTGACCGAATCCATTGCCTCACTGCTCACGCTGTTTCAGGTTCCATCCAGCAGCATCACCTTTGAAATCACCGAAACCAGCCTGATCAGTGCTCCCGCCAGCAGCCTGGAAAATCTGATACGCCTGCGGGTGATGGGTTGCGGCCTGGCCATGGACGACTTCGGTGCAGGTTACTCCTCCCTGGATCGCCTGTGCGAGCTGCCCTTCAGCCAGATCAAGCTAGACGGCACTTTCGTCCGCAAGATGGGGCATCAACCCAGAAGCAGCGCCGTCATTAGCTGCACTGTGGGGCTTGCCCGCTCATTGGGTATGTCATTGATTATCGAAGGAGTGGAAACCCGCGAGCAGCAGGATCGCCTACTGGAGCTGGGATGCGACGTAGCTCAGGGTTTTCTGTTCGCACGCCCGATGCCGGAAAGTCATTTCATTGCCTACTGCACCCGTTAGTCCCTGGTGGCAGCCGATCAAAGTGGCGACCCTTTGACCAGGTTCCTGTACCGTCCGCCCCGCGCCCATTGCGCTGTTACTCGTTGATAGAGTCATCCA
>NZ_MOAK01000036.1:307858-311742 GCF_003732485.1 Pseudomonas protegens | reverse complement strand
CTGCTTGGCGATATTGAGTGCTCAACCGGCGGCGGCCCAGCTTCCGGCGTTGCCCAGCACGCTGTACAGCACGGTACGCCTTGATCACCACGACCTCGCCCTTGAGGATGAAGACTGGCGCTGGCTTCGCCACAGGTCGGAACTGAAAATCGGTGCCCTAACCACAGAGTCGCCCCCCTTTCATGTCAGCTACAACGACAATCACTACGAGGGCATTACCGCTGATGTCAGCGCTCTGATTGGGCAGATGCTCGGGGTTCGCATCAAGATCGTGCCCTTTGCCACTCGGGCAGAGGCCATGCAGGCCTTACAAGCTGACAGCATCGACCTGCTGGGCAGTTACAGTTCCGAGCAGCCTGCCGACGCCATCAGGTTTACCCGACCTTTCGCCGAGGGTCGGTTGGCGCTGTTCAAACGCAATGATGAGTTGCGCAGACCACCCTCCAATCTGGCCGGATTACGAGTTTCTGTGACCCAGGAACACAGCACGCAACTGCAGTCACGCTTTCCCTTGGCCCATCTGGTGGTCTTTCCCACCCATGACGAAGCCATAGCCGCAGCGGCCTTTGGTCGTACCGACATGTACGTGGACGATCTCCTCAGCGCCTACTTCCGCATCAATCGCTCCTACTACGACTATCTCAAGTTCGAGCGCTTCGCCGACTTTTCCCAGGGTGGCTACAGCTATGCGCTCCAAGAGAACAACCAGCGCCTGCTGCGGATTCTCAACCAGAGCATTGACGCTATCGGTAAGGAAAAGCTCCTCAGCCTGAGTCGGCGCTGGGTAGGTAGCGGCTTCATTCCGTCAGACGAAAGGGTGACACTGACACCGGAAGAGTCGCGCTGGATCGCCCGCAATCCGGTGATACGCCTGGTGATCAATGACGACCTGGCGCCCATTGCCTTCTTCGATGCCAGCGGTATCTTCTCAGGCGTCACTGCCGAGTTGCTGGAAGTGATATCCCAGCGCACCGGACTCTACTTCCAGGTCACCGTTCGCAACGGCGGCTACCCGGAGCAGATTGAAGCCTTGCGCAAATCAGAGGCCGACCTGGCCATCATGACCGCCAGCGCGCAACGTGAGGACAACCTGCGCTTCACCCGCCCCTTCCTGACCAGCCCTTTCGTCCTCGTGACTCAGACCGACAAGGAAGGCAAGGCACAACGACCAGGAAACCTGACAGACAAGCGCTTGGCCATCCCTACCGGGCACGTGACACTGCAACATGTGCGCAAGCTCTATCCGAAAGCCGAAGTGATCGAAGCCGGCGCCTCGCTGGACGCCATGAACATGGTCTATGCCGGCGCCGCCGACGCTGCTGTGGTGTCGTTGCCGGCTTCGCGTTACTACATTGTCCGTCTGTTCCAGAATCGCCTGGCTATTGCCGACCTGATTCATACCAGCCAGGCAACCGCCAGTTTTGCCGTGCGGCGAAGCGATTCGGAGCTGCAGTCCATCCTCGACAAGGCCCTGCTCAGCATCCCGGCGGACGACTTGAACGCCATCGCCAACCACTGGCGCTCCCCCCCGGGCATGAGCAGCGAAACCTGGCGCGACTATGCGTTGATGATCGCCGAAATCATTGCCGGTGCTTCGTTGCTGCTCCTGCTCTCGCTGCTCTGGGTCGTCTACCTGCGTCGTCGGGTCAAGGCCGAGAAAACCCTCAATGAGCAATTGCGCTTTATCGAAACCCTTGCCGAGAACATGCCTCCGGCCCTCTATATCCGGGACATCGAAGGCAACATGCTGTCCTGCAACCGCAGCTATCTGCAGAGCGTCGGGCTAAGTGCCGAAGAAGTCTTGAACAAGACCGTGCGGCAACTGCCCGATGAACACTTTGCGGCAGAGCCCGACCTGCACCGGAACTACCTTCAAGCAATCAACGACGGCAAGACCATTACCTCCGTGTATGCCGTGCAGTTGCAGGGCAAGGACGTCTGGATCGAGCACTGGATTCAGCCATTCCAGGACGCCAACGGTGTCACCAAAGGCGTGATCTGCGGCTGGCTGGACATTACCAAGCACCGTCATCTGGTCCAGGAGCTGAAGGAGGCGAAGAATCTCGCCGACGAGGCCAGCCGGGCCAAGACCACCTTCCTGGCCACCATGAGCCATGAAATACGCACGCCGATGAACGCCATCATCGGCATTCTGGAACTGGCGCTCAAACGCGCCGACAGCGATCGGATCGAGCGTTCCAGCATTGAAATCGCTTACAGCTCGGCCAAAAGCCTGCTGGAGCTGATCGGCGACATCCTCGACATCGCCCGCATCGAGTCCGGACGCCTGAGCCTCTCGCCCAAACGCGCCAACCTGCGCGAACTGGTGGAGTCGGTGGCCCGGGTATTCGAGGGACTGGCCCGGCAGAAATGCCTGAGCCTGATCCTCGAGATCGACTCCAGCATCAACGGCGACGTGCTGGTGGACGGGATGCGCTTTAAGCAGATCCTTTCCAATCTGGTGAGCAATGCCATCAAGTTCACCGAAGCCGGCTTTATCAAGGTGACCATTTCCGGCGATCTGGTGGAAAACTCTTTACTGCGGGTCGGGCTCAGTGTTGAAGACTCGGGAATTGGCATTTCCCCCAGCAGCCAGCAGCGTCTGTTCCAACCGTTCGCCCAGGTAGAGCGCAACGTGCAGAACATCGAGGGCACTGGCCTGGGCCTGGTGATATGCCGCTCCTTGTGCGAAATGATGGGTGGCCGGGTATCGATGAGCAGCGCCCTGGGGCATGGCACTCGTGTGGATGTGGAGCTGCGCCTGCAAGTACTGGAGCGGGTGGCCACCTCTGAGCGTCCGCCTCAGGTCAAGAAGCGCCACATGTACCGTTTACAGATTCTGGTGGTGGACGATCATCCGGTGAACCGCCAGGTCCTGCAGCAGCAGCTGTGCTTTCTCGGACATGACGTGTTCGAGGCGGAGAATGGCCTGGAGGCATTGCATCTCTGGCGCGAGCAGGACTTTGACGTGATCATCACCGACTGCCACATGCCCATCATGAATGGCGCCGAGATGACCCGGGCGATCCGCCAGGATGAACGGGACAACGCCAGCGAGCCAATGATGATCATCGGCCTGACCGCCGACGCCCAGCAGGAGGAAGTGGAGCGCTGCATCCAGGCAGGCATGAATGATTGCCTGATCAAACCCATCAGCCTGGATGAGCTGGAGGATCGTCTGCTGTCCATGGGACAGGCCGATGAGGGTGAGCGCGAGAACCTCCAGCCCCCGAAGCCAGCCAGTCCCCGCTCTCCTAGGGTATTCGATCTGGAGTCCCTGCATACCCTGGTGGGCAGCGAGCCGACGATGTTGCATCGTATTTTGAGTGAGTTGCTCAGCAACAATCGCACGGATATGCAGAGCCTCGACACCTTGCTCCAGGAGCAGGCGATAGCCGAGCTGGCAGAATTGGCGCACCGCATCAAGGGCGCTGCGCGCGTGGTCAAGGGCGAAGAATTGGTGGAGAGCTGTCGCCAACTGGAAGATGCCTGCCTGAGTCCCGACCTTTCCCTGGACATGGTCACGGAAGGCGTGGAACAGGTGAAACAGGCCATCGTCACCCTCGAACAGCGCCTGCTTGAGCAACGCAGGGTCTGGGAAGAACTGCCCCTCGACTGACAACAAGGGGGCCGCCTTCCGGGCGGCCTCTGGATTCAGCGTTTTTTTGCAGACAAACGAAAAAGGGCACCTCAAGAGGTGCCCTTTTTCGTGAATATGGTCGGGGTAAGGGGATTCGAACTCCTGACATCCTGCTCCCAAAGCAGGCGCGCTACCGGACTGCGCTATACCCCGGTAAAAAAAAGGCACCTTCTAGAGGCGCCTTCTTCGAACAGTGCTTTTGGCCTCTGTTCTTAAGATTCGATCCCAGCGCTAACTGGTTTCA
>NZ_MOAK01000036.1:288223-307783 GCF_003732485.1 Pseudomonas protegens | reverse complement strand
TCGAACCTACGACCAATTGGTTAAAAGCCAACTGCTCTACCAACTGAGCTAACGACCCAAAAATGGTCGGGGTAAGGGGATTCGAACTCCTGACATCCTGCTCCCAAAGCAGGCGCGCTACCGGACTGCGCTATACCCCGGTTTGAAATTGGCTCCGTGACCAGGACTCGAACCTGGGACCCAATGATTAACAGTCATTTGCTCTACCGACTGAGCTATCACGGAACTGCATATTTCAAGTTACAACTTTTACTTCATCCTCTTCGACTTGCCCGTATCGCTACGTTCATGCCTCTGAGGCGCGCTATTTTACAATCTTAAAAACCCCTGTCAACCCCTTAAATTGCTTTTAAGACAATGATTTGCGACTTCATTGCCGGTTTCTTCTGAATCAGAAAAAACCCTTGGAGGTGACTGACTGCGGGGCGCACTTTACAAGCCTTTTCCTTACAGTTCAACGCCCTAGTGAAAAAAAAGGCCTCGCAATGCGAGGCCTCTTTCATAAACCCACCTATGGGTAATCAGGCAAAGACGATTTCGTCGTCCTGCACCGAGGCGGTGACTGTGGCTCCCGGCAGGAAACCACCGGAGAGGATCAACTGCGCCAACGGGTTCTCGATCCAGCGCTGGATGGCCCGCTTCAACGGCCGTGCGCCATACACCGGGTCGTAACCCACGGCGATCAGCTTGTCCAAGGCCTCGTCGCTCAGCTCCAGGCTCAACTCGCGCTCCGCCAGACGGCTGCGCAGGCGACCCAGCTGGATCTGCGTGATACCGGCGATCTGATCCCGCGCCAGAGGCTCGAAGATCACCACTTCGTCGACCCGGTTGATGAACTCCGGCCGGAAGTGCGTGGACACTGCGTCCATCACCGCTGCACGTTGCGCCTCACGATCCCCTACCAGCTCCTGGATCTGTGCCGAGCCCAGGTTGGAGGTCATGACAATCACCGTGTTGCGGAAGTCCACAGTGCGTCCGTGGCTGTCCGTCAGGCGGCCATCTTCCAGAACCTGCAGCAGGATGTTGAACACATCCGGGTGCGCCTTCTCGACTTCATCCAGAAGAATCACCGAGTACGGCTTGCGACGCACGGCTTCGGTCAGGTAACCGCCCTCTTCATAACCGACATAACCCGGTGGCGCACCGATCAGGCGAGCCACGGAGTGTTTCTCCATGAACTCGGACATGTCGATCCGCACCATAGCCTCCTCGGTATCGAAGAGGAATTCCGCCAGGGCCTTGCACAGCTCGGTCTTACCCACACCGGTCGGACCGAGGAACATGAACGAACCGCTGGGCCGGTTCGGGTCGGACAACCCGGCTCGGGAACGGCGCACAGCGTTGGCCACCGCCACCACGGCTTCGTTCTGGCCAATCACCCGCTCGTGCAGCAGGCTTTCCATCTTCAGCAGCTTGTCGCGCTCGCCTTCGAGCATTTTCGACACTGGAATGCCGGTCCACTTGGACACCACTTCGGCAATCTCTTCCTCGGTAACCTTGCTGCGCAGCAGCTGGTTCTCGCTGTGGCCATGCTGATCGACCATCTGCAGGCTGCGCTCCAGATCCGGGATCACCCCGTACTGCAGCTCGGCCATGCGATTGAGATCGCCTTTACGCCGCGCCGCTTCCAGCTCCTGGCGCGACTGCTCGATCTTCTGCTGGATCTGCGCAGAACCCTGCACTTCGGCTTTCTCCGAGGTCCAGACTTCTTCCAGGTCAGCGTATTCACGCTCCAGGCGGACAATCTCTTCCTGGAGTTTTTCCAGCCGCTTGATCGCAGCCTCATCGTCTTCTTTCTTCAGCGCCTGGGATTCGACTTTCAGCTGAATCAGGCGCCGCTCCAGACGATCCAGCACTTCCGGCTTGGAGTCGATCTCCATGCGGATGCGGCTCGCGGCCTCGTCGATCAGGTCGATGGCCTTGTCCGGCAGTTGCCGGTCAGTGATGTAACGATGGCTGAGCTTGGCCGCGGCAATGATCGCGCCGTCGGTGATCGCCACCTTGTGGTGCACCTCATAGCGCTCTTTCAGGCCGCGCAGGATGGCAATGGTGTCCTCCTCGCTCGGCTCGTCCACCAACACTTTCTGGAAGCGCCGCTCAAGGGCCGCGTCCTTCTCTATATATTGGCGGTACTCGTTGAGCGTGGTGGCACCGACGCAGTGCAACTCGCCACGGGCCAGGGCCGGCTTGAGCATGTTGCCCGCATCCATCGAGCCTTCGCCTTTACCAGCGCCAACCATGGTGTGCAGTTCGTCGATGAACAGGATGATCTGCCCTTCCTGCTTCGACAGTTCGTTGAGCAGGGACTTCAGGCGCTCTTCGAATTCGCCGCGGTATTTGGCACCGGCGATCAAGGCGCCCATGTCCAGGGACAGCAAGCGCTTGCCTTTGAGGCCATCCGGCACTTCGCCGTTGATGATGCGCTGGGCCAGGCCTTCGGCGATGGCGGTTTTACCCACGCCAGGTTCACCAATCAGCACCGGGTTGTTCTTGGTCCGGCGTTGCAGCACCTGGATGGTCCGGCGAATTTCATCGTCACGGCCGATCACCGGGTCAAGCTTGCCGTCTTCGGCGCGCTTGGTCAGGTCGACGGTGTACTTGTCCAGGGCCTGGCGCGACTCTTCGACGTTGGCGTCATTCACCGCCTCGCCGCCGCGCAGGTTATTGATGGCGTTTTCCAGGGCTTTCTTGCTCACGCCCTGGCCCAGCAACAATTTGCCGAGCTTGCTGTTTTCATCCATGGCGGCCAGCAGCACCAGCTCGCTGGAGATGAACTGGTCACCTTTCTGCTGCGCCAGACGGTCGGCCTGGTTGAGCAGGCGCGCCAGATCCTGGGACATGTTCACGTCGCCGGTAGGGTTCTGGATTTTCGGCAGTTGGTCGAGCTCTTTGCTCAGCTCCTTGCGCAAACTGTTGACGTCGAAGCCCACCTGCATCAGCAGGGGCTTGATCGAACCGCCCTGCTGTTCAAGCAGCGCTTGCATCAGGTGCGCCGGTTCAATGGCCGGATGATCAAGGCCAACCGCCAGAGATTGAGAATCGGATAAGGCCAGCTGCAATTTGCTGGTTAATCGGTCTATACGCATTAGTCACCTTCCTTTTGAGCAGGCCGGAGCGATGGACACACCTAAATAGAGAAACCTGCCAGATGCTTCACTAGATGCGGTCGATTCTGGGAGATTCAAGCGTCATCTGTTTGACGCAAGTCAGATTAGTCTAGCGTTCAAGCCAGATAAGGGAGGCAAAACGCCCAGTGCGCGGGCTGCGTCGATAAGAGAAGAAGCGTGGGTCGGTCACGGTGCAGTAGCCACCGCCATAGACCGCCGTCACACCGCGGGCCGCCAGACGCAGGCGCGCCAACTGATAGATGTCGGCCATGAAGCGCCCGGCATTGATGCTCGGCACAAAGGCCTGCTCGGCTGCTGGCAGCTGGGCGACGAAGGCTTCACGCACTTCGGCCCCTACTTCAAAGCGCTCCGGGCCAATGGCCGGCCCCAGCCACACCAGGACCTCGGCAGGCGGCGTGTCCAGGCTATCGAGGGTGGCCTCCAGCACGCCCGCCGCCAACCCGCGCCAACCGGCGTGGGCTGCGGCAATCCGGGTTCCGGCACGGTTGCAGAACAGTGCCGGCAGGCAGTCGGCGGTCATCACCGTACAGGCAACGCCCGGAGTGGCGGACCAACTGGCATCCGCGGTCGCGACTATAGAAGGATCGGCATGGGCCACGGCCACCCCGTGCACCTGTTGCAGCCAGGCTGGGGCAATGCCGAAGTGTTCGGTCAGGCGACGGCGATTCTCGGCCACTGCTTGCGGCTGATCGTCGACATGGTCGCCCAGGTTGAGGCTGTCAAACGGCGCCAGGCTGACGCCGCCCGCACGAGTGGTGACACAGGCTTTGACTCCGGCCGGCGCGGGCCAGTCGGGAATCAGCCAGTCAATCATCCGATGAACGCCTCACGGTCCTGCTTGAGCAGCGACAGCAGCCAGACGAAATCGTCCGGCAGCGGCGACTCCCAGCTCATGCGTTGACCGGTGGTCGGATGGTCCAGCTCCAGGAAACGCGCATGCAGGGCCTGGCGCGGGAAGTTTTTCAGCGAGTCGACCATGGTCTGGCTCGCCGCCGGCGGAATGCGGAAGCGGCCGCCGTACGCAGGATCGCCCACCAACGGGAAGTTGATGTGGGCCATGTGCACCCGAATCTGGTGGGTACGACCGGTTTCCAACTTGACCCGCACATGGGTGTGGGAACGGAAACGTTCCAGCACGCGGTAGTGGCTGACAGCCTGCTTGCCGCCTTCCATTACCGCCATGCGCTGGCGCTGCTGGCCGTGGCGACCAATGGGAGCATTGATCTTGCCTCCCGCAGTCACCACACCGATCACGATGCACTCATAGATACGGCTGACACTGCGGCTTTGCAGCTGGGCCACCAGCTGGGTCTGCGCCTGGATGGTCTTGGCCACCACCATCAAACCGGTGGTGTCCTTGTCCAGGCGGTGGACGATACCGGCCCGCGGCACATTGATAATGTCGGGGATGTGATGCAGCAGGGCATTGAGCAGGGTGCCATCGGCATGGCCGGCAGCCGGGTGCACCACCAGGCCCGCAGGCTTGTTGATCACCAGGATGTCGTCGTCTTCATAGACGATGTCCAGCTCGATGTCCTGGGCGATCCACTCACCCTGGGCCTCTTGCTCGGCGGTCAGTTCGAGAACGGCACCGCCGTGCACGATGTCCCGAGGGCGGATCACCGCTCCGTCCACAGTCAGGCGGCCGTCTTTGATCCAGGCGGAAAGGCGCGAGCGCGAATGCTCAGCGAATAGTTGTGCGGCGACTTGATCGAGGCGTTGACCGCCCAGTTCGGACGGCACCTCTGCGCGAAGTTCAATTTTATCGGACATGCTCGGACTGGGCGTCGGCACAGCCTTTGGTTTCGGCTGCGCGCTTGTGGTTAAATACGGCGTCTTTTGCCCCGAGGCTTTCAACGGGGCGCTCATCATAACAGGACGGCCCCGCCCAAGACAGCGGCCGTCATAGGGACGCAAGCCGCCATGCAAGTGAAACACCTGCTGCTGATCGCCATCCTCGCACTGACCGCTGCTTGCTCATCGAAGGAAGTCGTTGACGAAAACCTGAGCGAAGTCGAGTTGTACCAGCAGGCGCAGACCGACCTGGACAACCACAGCTTTACCAGCGCCACCGCCAAGCTCAAGGCCCTGGAATCGCGCTATCCCTTTGGTCGCTACGCCGATCAGGCACAGCTCGAGCTGATCTACGCCAACTACAAGAATGCCGAGCCCGAAGCGGCGAAATCCGCCGCCGAGCGCTTCATTCGCCTGCACCCCCAGCACCCGAACGTGGACTACGCCTACTACCTCAAGGGCCTGACCTCCTTCGATCAGGACGTCGGCCTGCTGGCGCGCTTCCTGCCACTGGACATGACCAAGCGTGACCCGGGCGCCGCCCGCGACTCCTACAACGAGTTCGCCCAGCTCACCAGCCGCTTCCCCAATAGCCGCTACGCCCCGGACGCCAAGCAGCGCATGATCTACCTGCGCAACCTGCTGGCCGCCTATGAAATCCACGTGGCCGACTACTACCTGACCCGTCAGGCCTATGTCGCCGCCGCCAACCGTGGCCGCTACGTGGTGGAAAACTTCCAGGAAACCCCTTCCGTGGGCGACGGCCTGGCAGTGATGACCGAGGCCTACCAGCGTCTGCACCTGGACGAACTGGCGGCCACCAGCCTGGAAACCCTGAAGCTCAATTACCCGAATCACCCAAGCCTGGTTGATGGTCAGTTCGTGCCACGAGTGGCCGAAGCCGACAACCGCTCCTGGCTGAGCAAGGCTACTTTGGGCCTGATCGAGTCCCGTCCACCGCTGCCGCCGGGAGAAACCCGCGCCAACCAGGACGTGATGAAGCAGTACCAGGATGCCAAGGACGCGATCCCATCGGAGCTCAAGCCTAAAGACAGCAACGGCGACGTGCTTGAGGAAGAAGAGCACGAGGCCACCGGCAACAACAGTGACCGCTCCTGGTTCAGCTACATGACCTTTGGCGTGTTCGACTGATAGCGCCGCATTAAAAAGGGAGACTTCAAGTCTCCCTTTTTAATGCCCGCAGCTTTATGGGCCTGTGCGCCCGACGGGCGCTTGGATAAACTGCTCCCTCTTTCCCCATAAAGCTGGTCACCATGGTTCGTCTACTGTTCTGGATCGCTCTGATTGCCGCTGCGGTATGGTTCTGGCGCAAATTCAAGCGCCCCGCTGCAACTCCCCGCACGCCCCACGAGCCGGCCAGCACGCCAATGGTGCGGTGTGCCCACTGCGGCGTGCACCTGCCTCAGGACCGGGCGCTGAGCCTGTCGCAGCAGTGGTACTGCAGCCAGGCGCATCTGGAACAGGGCCCGGGCAATCAGGAACGCTGAACCCCATCCCCACTGCCCGCACAATTAGCGACAAAATAACCAGCCTCCAGCCCCCTGCGCAGCCCATCCAGGGGGCCTAGACTGAACTCTCGCCCCCAACACGGGCGCTATTTTTGTCCGCTGTTTACTCATAAATGAAAACGGCAGCCGCCATGAGCCCAATGCACAGGGTGCTGGTGGTCGATGAGGCCTCGGAAGTCCGCGCCCTCGTGGAAATCACCCTCGGCCGCATGCGCCTGCACACCCAAAGTGCCCGCACCTTGCACGAAGCCCGGATTCACCTGGCCCGGGAGCGCTTCGACCTGTGCCTGACCGACCTGCATCTGCCGGATGGCAGCGGACTGGATCTGCTGCTGCATATTCGCCAATGCCACCCTAAACTGCCGGTCGCACTTCTGAGCAATGAACCTGGCACGCAGGCCAGCGCCCTGGAAGCCGGGGCCTGCGACCTGTTGCACAAGCCCCTGCACCCTGTGCGCCTCCGAGAATGGATAAACAGCAGACTGAAGCGTCTGCCCAGTCGCACAAAGAACCTGCCCGCCCATCAGTTGTTGGGAGATTCACCGCCCATGGACACCCTGCGCCGACACATCGACAAGCTGGCCACCAGCCTGGCGGCGGTCTACATCAGCGGCGAATCCGGCAGTGGCAAGGAGCGAGTGGCCCACCTGATCCACCAGTTGGGCCCCAGGGCCAGGGAGCCCTTCATTCCGGTCAACTGTGGTGCCATTCCTGGCGAACTGATGGAGAGTGAGTTTTTCGGTCACCGCAAAGGCAGCTTCAGTGGCGCCCTGACTGATCAGCCCGGACTGTTCCAAGCCGCTCAGGGGGGCACCCTGTTCCTCGACGAGGTCGCCGACTTGCCTCTTGCCATGCAGGTGAAGCTACTACGTGCGCTACAGGAAAAGTCCGTGCGCCCGGTGGGCAGCCAGGAAGAAAGAGCCGTCGATGTGCGGATTCTCTGCGCCACCCACAAGGATCTGAAGTGCGAGGTAGAGTCCGGCCGCTTTCGCCAGGATCTCTACTACCGCCTGAATGTCATCGAACTGCGAGTCCCCGCCCTGCGCGAGCGCCCAGGGGACATCGGGATGCTGGCGCGACACATTCTGCAACGCCTGGCCGAAGCCGGCGACAAGCCTGCCACTCAACTACACCCGCAAGCACTGCAAGCCCTGGAGCGCTACGACTTTCCCGGCAACGTACGCGAACTGGAGAACCTGCTGGAGCGGGCCCAGACCCTTTGCGAGGGCCCGTGGATAGAACTGGCCGACCTGCATCTGCCTGTCAGTGAAAACCAGGTCCCCCCTTCCCACTCGCTTATCCCCAGCCTGGACCTCACGCTGCATCTGCAACAGGTGGAGCGCCATTTGCTCCTCCAGGCCCTGGAGGAAAGCCGCTGGAACCGCACGGCGGCGGCCCGACGCCTGAGCCTGTCCCTGCGTTCGATGCGCTACCGCATGAAAAAGCTCGGCCTGGATTAAAGTCGACCTTCGGGCGCATAGGGCGCCGGATCGATGATCGGTGCCTGTCCCAGCAGCAGGTCGCAGAAAAGCTGGCAGGAAGCGGGCGCCAGCACCAGGCCGTTACGGTAATGCCCGCAGTTGAGCCACAAACCGGAAAATCCGGGAACGGGCCCGATGTAGGGAATACCCTCTGGCGAACCCGGACGCAGACCGGCCCAATGCCCCACCACCTCAGCGTCCGCCAGTGCCGGAATCAGTTCGACAGCAGAAGCCTTGAGGCTTTCCAGAGCTGATGCAGTCGGCGTCTTGTCGAACCCTTCGTGCTCCAGGGTGCTGCCCACCAGGATGTGTCCGTCACGCCGGGGAATCGCATAACGGCCCTTGGCCAGGACCATGCAGGACAGGAAGTCTGCAGCGCATTTGTACAGGATCATCTGCCCTTTGACCGGTTCCACCGGCAGTACAAGCCCCAGGCTGCCCAGCAACTCGCCACTCCAGGCCCCCGCGCAGAGCACCACCTGATCGGCGCGAATCTCACCCAGCGAACTGTGCACGCCTACCACCTGCCGGCCTTCACAAATAAAGCCGCTGACGCTGCACTGCTCGACGATGTGCACGTTGGGCAAGGCCTGCAAAGCGGCCTTGAGGGATTTGACCAGCCGCGGATTACGCACATTGGCCACATTGGCCATGTAGATCGCCCGCTGGTAACCGCTCCCCAGCACCGGTACCCCATCATGTACCGCCGAGATATCCACAGCACTCAGCGGCCGCCCCTCACGCTGCGCCCACTGCAGGGCTTGGGCTTCATCGTCCAGATCCAGCCAGTAGAGCCCGGTGGTATGCACCTCGGGATCGACCCCGGTGGCACTCAACAGTTGCTCCGCCAGCTGTGGATAAAAGTCCTGGGACCAATGGGCGAGCGCCGTGACTGCCGGGCTGTAGCGCCAAGGGTACAACGGCGAGACGATGCCTCCACCAGCCCATGAGGACTCGCGCCCCAGGTCCGAACGCTCTACAAGCCGTACCTCCTGGCCCTGGGATGCCAGATTGAAAGCAGTGAGCAGGCCAATCACCCCACCACCCACCACCAGCACTTGCTGTTGCTTAGCCATAATCCGATCCAATCATGAGAAAGACAGTGGGCGCCGCAGCTCCCCGATACAGAGACTCAGCGCCCCCAGCACTCCTTCGCCGACAGCCCTTCGGCCTGACCGCTGATGTTGGTTGCACCTGTCTGATCGATGCTGAAGTTGCCGCATTTGTCACCGGCCATCATCCCATCGGCTTTTGGCGTCGCGGTCAGCGAAAACCCGCTGTCGCTCAGAGTCGCGGTGATGCCGTAGTAATCATTGCCGGCGCTCAGATCCGGGGCATTGCTGTAGACACCGGTCTTGGAGAAGTGGCGCTCCAGCTGCTGCGCCTGCTCTGTGAGCAGCACGGCAATTTCACTGCGATGGGGCTTCTTCATGTATTCGGTGATGCTGGGAAGGCTCAAGGTAAGGACCAGACCGATGATCGCAATCACGATCATGATTTCGATCAGGGTGAACCCTTGGTTGGATCTGCGCATGGTCAAGAATCTCGCTTACTGAATTTGTCGCCACAGGATACGCCGGCTGCCACCGCCGGTTTCTTCCACTCGGGTGCTGATGCCAGCACTGGAATCGCGAGTGATCTTGCGGGTGTCATGGGTGTCCGCAACCGCAGCGTCGAGCATCTTACCGCTGAACGCCCGCTGCTCGGTCAATTTCCCACTGCCAGTGTTTGAGTCGGGGCCATCGACCTTCAACTGCAGGGTATTGCAGCCCACCGGCCAAGCGTCACGAACATGCTCCAGCCGCCACGGGACCATACTGATCGGCTGGCCGGCACTGCCCACTCCCGCACAAGGCCAGACTGATCCGCGGGCAACGGGGGGAGTCAACGGCCGAACACAAGAAGTACTGGTTCTCGCTTCAGGTGCCAATGCAACCGCGCCCGGGAGCGGGCTATTGGCCGGACAGCAAGCCTGGGCTGTTACCCCCTGCCACAAACCGCCCAGCAACGTAGCGACAACGGCGAGCAAAAGCCGACGACCTTTCGACTCGGGTTCAGTATTTGGCATAAATGCTCTCCAACACGTTGCGCGATGGCCCGGCCAAACCCACTGCAGTCACTCGATACAAGGTGGCCGAGGTGTTGATCGGCAGGTTGACCACATCCGCGGCAATCCCCAGGTTCTGCACCCCATACAAACCCTCTCCGGCGGCGATCCAAGTCACGGCGGAAACATCGTTGAAACCTGCGCTGCTGACCGCCGCAGACTCAGCAGGAGGGGCACATTGAGAAGGACCGGCGCATACCGGCAAACGATAGCCATCCATGCGCACCGCGCTTTCCCCGAGGCGCAAGGCCGCTTCCGCAGCCTGGAAAGCGCGGTTGTTCAAAGTCAGGCTGGCGCTCATCTTTTCCTGGAGCATGGCGTTCTGCAGCGATGACAGGCCGATCATGCTCAGGAGCCACAAGAACACCAGGCTCACCAACAGCGCCATGCCTCTCTCCCTGGCGGGCCCGGCTCCATTGACGCCAGACATCAGGGCAACCTGTTACGCAAGGCCGCCACTAAGGTAAAGCGCTGTGGGCGCACACGCTTCAGGGGATCGGACAAGGTCAGCTGCAGCCGCACGCTGCGAATGCGTGCCGGATCTCCCGGGTTGCGGCTGTAGCTGGAAGCTGCACTTTCCGTTGCGGTACGGGCCATGCCAAAACTCACGTCGAAAGCCTCGACATTATCCAACAGCCCCGCCTGCTGCCTGCCCAAGCCGCTGCCCAGCATCAGTTGATGGTCCTGGAAGCTATAGAACAGTCGGCGCAAGGCCAGGACCTGCTGTCCGTCGCCTCCTTGATGCGCCCCCGAATAGACCACGGCGCTGCGCCGACAGTCGGTGACCAGGCTCCAGGTCGGCGTCCCGCCATAATTGCCGATGTCGGCGGTGACCAAGGTCAATTTGCGCTCGACATTGCTCCACTGAATCGGGGTGGCCGCGTAGCGGGAAAACTCCTTTGCCGTACTGCGATCACTGATAGTGCGCAGGCAACCGGATAGTCCTGCCATGCGAATCTCCTGGAGCATCTTGCTCAGGACAAAACGCGCCTCCTCTTGCAGGTAGGCCGAGGCGTTCTGGCTAAGGTAAGTAGCCTTCGCCGCGATAAATACCTGGGCCACACCCAGCACCAGCACCAGGCTCAAAGTCAGTGCCAGCATTATCTCCACCAGGCCAAAGCCATTGCTCCCCTGCCTCATCGCACACCTCCCGAATCCACCGCCACCCGACTACTGAGTACCAGACTGCGCTCACTCTCCGGATGCCCCTCGGCCCGGGTGTCGTCCCACGTGATGCGGATGGTGTAGACCTGCTGGTTGACACTGATACTGCCCTTGGCGCTGGGGCCCCCGAAGTTCGCCACGTTGCTGGCGAAATCATGCAGGTCCTGATCCCTAACATTGCCCGGACTGCCCGTGGCGGGCGTGGAAACACGATAGTCGGCCGCTGCGTTGGCACGGATCCGGTCAAGGATGTCATAGGCGATGAAGCTGGCCTGGGTGCTCATCCGTGAACTGTCGGTGTACTGCAGGGCCTTGATCTGGACCGCGGCGGCCCCCAGCAGCCCCACTGCGAGAATCAACAGGGCCACCAGCACCTCGATCAGGGTCATGCCGTCCTGTGCATGCCGTTTCCTCATCCTTCAATCTCCTTCACGCCCCTCGGTGCATGGAGACAACCACCGATCGCCGATGAAGCGGGCTCGTGTGAGCTCACAGAAACGACGGAGACCAATGCCCTCGACTTCAAAGGTTAGTGCCAGAGTCAGTCCCGGGCCGCTTCTCGGAACAACCCGCAATACATTGCTCACAGCCCCCGCACCTCCCCCACACACCCTTGAGGCGGAGCCGCCAGGGCCCAGGCGCTGAGCAGTTTCAATTAGTTGAAACCCTTTGTACGCAAATACAACATCCGCCCGGGAACAGGCATCGGCTATAACGGGCAACGACTCGACCCGTCCGAGTCCGGCGCTTCGCTCATGTGTACAGCGCCTACGCACGGATAGCCTGAAAGCCTCATCTCCAGGGAGGAGACACCATGCATGAAAAGGGCTTCAGCCTGATTGAACTACTGACCGCGCTGGCCTTGCTGGCACTTTTGCTGCCGCTATCCACGGCTGCGCTCAGTGAACTACTACGCACCAATCGACAGCAGGACGCGGCGCAGATGCTCGCCAGTGGCCTGCGCAATGCGCGGGCGGCGGCAATCCTGTATCAGCGCACCGCACTGATACACAGCCTCAACGACGACTGGAGCCAGGGCTGGCGCATCATTCTGGATGTCAGTGGCAAGGGTTTGGAGGATCCGCAGAATCCGCTGCTGATCGAACGTCAGAGCGGTGGGCAAGTGCTGATTGTGGGCAATCGTCCGGTACAGCACTTCGTGCGTTTCAGTGCCCAGGGCAATCCGTTGCTGCCTAGTGGCGCCTTCCAGGCCGGCACCTTGCATATCTGCCAGGCCGACCAGGAACACAGCCGCCAACAGGTGGTGCTGTCGCGCAGCGGGCGGGTCAGCCTGCGCAGCGAAACCGCTGAGCAGGCCCTTTGCGTGGGAGTGGACTGATCAGAGCAGGGAGCGAACCCGCAGCTCTTTGGGCATGGAGAAGGTGATGTTCTCTTCGCGGCCGGCCAGCTCGTCGGCACCCGTGGCGCCCCAGGCCTGCAACTGCTGGATCACCCCACGTACCAGGACTTCCGGCGCCGAAGCACCCGCCGTGATACCGATGCGTTCGACACCATCGAACCAGCTGCGCTGCAGGTCCTCGGCACCGTCGATCAGGTAGGCGGGAGTGGCCATGCGCTCGGCCAGCTCGCGCAGGCGATTGGAGTTCGAACTGTTGGGACTGCCCACCACCAGCACTACATCGCACTCGTCGGCCAGTTGCTTGACCGCATCCTGACGGTTTTGTGTGGCGTAGCAGATATCGTCCTTGCGCGGCCCGCCAATGGCCGGGAAACGCGCGCGCAGGGCATCGATCACCCGGCTGGTATCGTCCATGGACAAGGTGGTCTGGGTCACGAACGCCAGGCGTTCGGGGTTCTGCACCTGCAGCTCGGCTACATCCTTTTCGTCTTCCACCAGGTAGATGGCGCCACCGTTGCTGGCATCGTACTGCCCCATGGTGCCTTCGACTTCAGGGTGGCCGGCGTGGCCGATGAGGATGCACTCACGACCGTCGCGGCTGTAGCGCGCCACTTCGATATGCACCTTGGTCACCAGCGGGCAAGTGGCATCGAACACCTTAAGACCGCGACCGGCGGCCTCGCTGCGCACCGCCTGGGAAACACCGTGGGCACTGAAGATGACGATGACGTCGTCCGGCACCTGCTCCAGTTCTTCGACAAAGATTGCGCCACGATTGCGCAGGTCTTCCACGACAAATTTGTTGTGCACCACTTCATGCCGGACGTAGATCGGCGGCCCGAAGACTTCCAGGGCGCGATTGACGATTTCAATCGCCCGGTCCACACCGGCGCAGAAGCCACGGGGGTTGGCGAGTTTGATTTGCATGCTGTGCCTCGTGTCTTGCGCGCAAGAAGTTAGATCGTTGTAGACAGCGGATCGCCGGCAAGCCGACTCCTACACTATAGGGGCGGCATGCCGGCGATGCTGTTAAAGCGCTTTGACGTCGATGATTTCCACGTCGAAGGTCAAGGTCTTGCCGGCCAGCGGGTGATTGAAGTCGACGGTGACTTGAGCATCATCGAAGGCTTTGACCACTCCTGGCAACTCAGTGTTCGCCGCGTCATTGAAGATCACCAGCAAACCTTCCGACAACTCCATGTCCTGGAACTGCGAACGCGGGATGACCTGCACGTTCTGCGGGTTCGGCTGGCCGAAGGCGTTTTCCGGCTCGATGGTCAGGTTGCGCTTGTCGCCGGCCTTGAAGCCGAACAGCGCTGCCTCGAACCCTGGGAGCAGGTTGCCATCGCCGACCTTGAAGGTCGCCGGGGCCTTGTCGAACGTGCTGTCTACGGTATCGCCGTTCTCCAGGCGCAATGCGAAGTGCAAAGTGACTTCCGTGTTCTGACCGATGCGTTGCTCAGTCAATACCTGTTCAGTCATGAACGGCTTCTCCGGTTTTCTTGCTCTTGAACATATCCAGGGCCAGCATCACCGCGCCAACAGTGATAGCACTGTCGGCGAAGTTGAATGCCGGGAAGTACCAGCGGTTCTGCCAGTGCACCAGGATGAAATCGATCACATGGCCCAGGGCAATGCGGTCATACAGGTTGCCCAAGGCACCGCCCAGCACCAGGGCCAGGGCGATGGCCAGCCAGGTTTCGTTACGCCCCAGGCGCTTGAGCCAGACCACCAGCACCGCGCTGACCACGATCGCGATCAGAGCGAACAGCCAGCGTTGCCAGCCGGAGCTGTCCGCGAGGAAGCTGAAGGCTGCGCCGGTGTTATAGGCCAGGGTCCAACTGAAGTACTCGGGGATCACCACGATCTGCTGGTACATGGTCAGCGAACTTTCGAAGTGCAGCTTGCTGACCTGGTCAATGACCAGGACCAGCACGCTCAACCACAGCCAGCCCAGACGGCCGAAACGACCTGCGGCGTTAGGCATAGTGACGAACCTCGCCCGAGCCACTGATGTTATCCACACAACGACCGCAGATTTCCGGGTGTTCAGGATGTACGCCGACGTCTTCGCGGCAGTGCCAGCAACGAGCGCACTTGACGAAGCTCGACTTGACCACTTTCAGCTTGAGGCCGCTGACTTCGGTTTCCACCGCGTCCGCCGGAGCCTGCGCCAGAGGCGCGACACTGGCGGTGGAGGTGATCAGTACAAAACGCAGCTCGTTGCTCAGCTTGGCCAGGTCAGCCGACAGCGAGTCTTCGGCGTACAGGGTCACTTCGGCCTGCAGGTTGCCGCCCACCGCTTTCGCGGCACGCTGGTTCTCCAGTTCCTTGTTGACCGCCACCTTGACCGCCATGATCCGCTCCCAGTAGGCGCGATCCAGCTCGAAGCCTTCCGGCAGCTCGCTCAGGCCTTCGTACCAGGTGTTGAGCATCACCGATTCGTTGCGCTCGCCCGGCAGGTACTGCCACAGCTCGTCGGCAGTGAAGGCCAGGATCGGCGCGATCCAGCGCACCAGCGCCTCGGAGATGTGGAACAGCGCGGTCTGGCAGGAACGCCGAGCCTGGCTGTTGGCGCCGGTGGTGTACTGGCGGTCCTTGATGATATCCAGATAGAAGCCGCCCAGCTCCTGCACACAGAAGTTGTGCACCTTGGAGTAGACGTTCCAGAAGCGGTACTCGCCGTAGTGCAACTCCAGCTCACGCTGCAGCAACAGGGCGCGGTCCACGGCCCAGCGATCCAGGGCCAGCATGTCTTCGGCCGGCAGCAGATCGGTGGCCGGGTTGAAGCCACTCAGGTTGGAAAGCAGGAAGCGCGCGGTGTTACGGATACGCCGGTAGGCGTCGGCGCTGCGCTGCAGGATCTGGTCGGAAACCGCCATCTCACCGGAGTAGTCGGTAGCCGAAACCCACAAGCGCATGATGTCGGCGCCCAGGGTGTCGTTGACCTTCTGCGGCGCGATCACGTTGCCCAGGGACTTGGACATCTTGCGGCCATTCTCGTCCACGGTGAAACCGTGGGTCAGCAGCTCACGATACGGCGCGTGGTTGTCGATGGCGCAACCGGTAAGCAGGGACGAGTGGAACCAGCCACGGTGCTGGTCGGAACCTTCCAGGTACAAGTCGGCCCGCGGCCCCGTTTCGTGACCCATCGGGTGCGAACCGCGCAGTACGTGCCAGTGCGTGGTGCCAGAGTCGAACCAGACGTCCAGGGTGTCGCTGATCTTGTCGTACTGGCCGACTTCGTCGCCCAGCAGTTCGGCGGCGTCCATCTTGAACCAGGCCTCGATGCCTTGCTGCTCGACGCGCTTGGCCACTTCCTCCATCAGCTCGACGGTACGTGGGTGCAACTCGCCGCTTTCCTTGTGCAGGAAGAACGGGATCGGCACGCCCCAGTTACGCTGACGGGAGATGCACCAGTCCGGACGGTTGGCGATCATCGAATGCAGACGCGCCTGGCCCCAGGCCGGAACGAACTGGGTGTCTTCGATGGCTTGCAGGGCACGTTGGCGCAGGGTGTCGCCGGCTTCCGGCTGCTTGTCCATGCCGACGAACCATTGCGCGGTGGCGCGATAGATCAGCGGAGTCTTGTGGCGCCAGCAGTGCATGTAGCTGTGGCTGATGGTTTCGGTGTGCAGCAGGGCACCGACTTCGCTCAGCTTGTCGACGATGGCCGGATTGGCCTTCCAGATGAACTGGCCGCCGAAGAATTCCAGCGATGGTGCGTAAACGCCGTTGCTCTGCACCGGGTTGAGGATGTCATCGTTGACCATGCCGTAGCGCTTGCAGGTCACGAAGTCGTCTTCACCGTAGGCAGGAGCCGAGTGCACCACGCCAGTACCGGCGCCCAGCTCTACATACTCGGCCAGGTACACCGGCGACAGGCGATCGTAGAACGGGTGACGGAAATTGATCAGTTCCAGAGCCGAACCTGGCGCGGTGGCGATCACCGAACCTTCCAGGTTGTAACGGGCCAGGCAGGACTCCACCAGCTCTTCGGCCAGCACCAGCAGGCGATCACCGGCATCCACCAGGGCGTAGTTGAACTCTGGGTGGACGTTCAGCGCCTGGTTGGCCGGGATGGTCCACGGGGTGGTGGTCCAGATCACGATGGCAGCGGGCTTGGCCAGATTGGCCAGACCGAAGGCGGTGGCCAGCTTGTCTTCGTCGGCGATCGGGAAGGCTACGTCGATGGTCGCGGACTTCTTGTCCTGGTACTCGACTTCCGCTTCAGCCAGGGCCGAGCCGCAGTCGAAGCACCAGTTCACCGGCTTCAGGCCCTTGAACACGAAGCCGCCCTTGACCATTTCCGCCAGGGCACGGATCTCGCCGGCCTCGTTGGCGAAGTTCATGGTCTTGTAGGGATTGGCCCAGTCGCCCAGCACACCCAGGCGGATGAACTCGGCCTTCTGCCCTTCGATCTGCTCGGAAGCGTAGGCGCGGCACAGCTCGCGGGTCTGGTCCGAGGACAGGTTCTTGCCGTGGGTCACCTCGACCTTGTGCTCGATCGGCAGACCGTGGCAGTCCCAGCCAGGAACGTAAGGCGCGTCGAAACCCGCCAGGGTTTTCGAGCGGATGATCATGTCCTTGAGAATCTTGTTGACCGCATGACCGATGTGAATCGAGCCGTTGGCATAGGGAGGACCGTCGTGCAGTACGAACTTGGGACGATCCTTGCCAATCTCGCGCAACTTTCCGTACAGGCCAATGCTGTCCCAGCGCTGCAGAATCTGCGGTTCGCGCTGAGGCAGGCCGGCCTTCATTGGGAAGGCGGTGTCCGGAAGGTTTAACGTGGCTTTATAGTCGGTCATTTAAGGCTCTTCATTAGCGATTGGCGCTATGGATACGTGCCACTTGGGCACGGGCGGCGGCAACATCCGCATTGATCGCCGTCTTCAACGCCTCCAGGGAGGCGAAACGCTGCTCTTCACGCAGCTTGTGGTGGAAAACCACCGTCAAACGCCGGTCATACAGATCGCCGGCAAAATCTAAAAGATGGACTTCCAGGTGGGCCTTGCCATCACCTGCGACCGTTGGCCGAACACCGATATTGGCGACGCCCGGCCAGGTCTTGCCGGCGATGTCGACGCTCACCAGGTAAACCCCGGAAAGCGGCACACGCCGACGCTTCAATTGCACGTTGGCGGTGGGCGTACCCAACTGGCGCGCCAGCTTCTGCCCGTGCAGCACCCGCCCGGCAATCCGGTACGGGCGACCGAGCAAACGCTCGGCCAGTTCAAAGTCGGCGGCGGCCAGGGCATTGCGGACCTGGGTACTGCTGACACGCAGGCCATCGAGTTCGACGGTCTGCGCCGCCTCGACGGTAAAGCCCTGTGTCGCGCCGGCCTGCTGCAGGAAGTCGAAATCGCCGACCCGGTCGCAGCCGAAGCGGAAGTCGTCCCCCACTTCGAGGTGCTGCACACCCAGGCCGTCCACCAGGATTCGCTCGACGAACTCGCTGGCGCTGAGTTTGCTCAGGCGCTGGTTGAAGGCCAGGCACAACACCCGGTCAACCCCGGCATCAGCCAGCAATTGCAGCTTGTCACGCAGGCGGGCCAGGCGTGCCGGAGCCGTCTCGGGGGCAAAGAATTCCCGCGGCTGCGGCTCGAAAATCACCACGCAGCTGGGCACGCCCAACTCGAGCGCACGTTCACGCAGCCGACCCAGGATAGCCTGATGACCACGGTGAACACCGTCAAAGTTGCCAATAGTGGCGACGCAGCCCCGATGCTGGGGGCGCAGATTGTGGAGGCCTCGAACCAGCTGCATAACGCGCTTCTTGCTCATAAAGTGGTCGATTATAACCACACCCGACGGCCGACGACAGGCAGCACCGTCACCCAAAGTGATCCAACCGATAAAACCAGCGCTTGCCCCGCCCCGACGGCTAAACAGCCGTCAGTTCAAGGCCTTGCGATTAAAGTCGCGCAAACGGAAGCCCAACAGGGCCAACATCCCGAAATACGCCACCACGCCAGCCACCACCAGCCCCCCCAGACGTAGGAAGCGCTGGAACATGTGCCCCTGGTCCCAGGCCGGCATAAAGTGCAGCAGCCCCAGCAATACCGCCGACATCACCGCCACCGCCACTATCAGCTTCAAGGCAAACAGCCCCCAACCCGGCTGCGGCTGAAACATCTGCTGCTTGCGCAATTGGTAGAACAACAATCCAGCATTGATACAGGCCCCGGCGCTGATGGCCAAAGCCAGACCGGCATGTTTCAAGGGACCGATAAAGGCCAGATTGAGCAGTTGAGTGACAATCAGCGTGAAGATGGCGATCTTCACCGGTGTGCGGATGTTCTGCTGTGCATAGAAGCCCGGCGCCAGCACCTTGATCACGATAATCCCCAACAAGCCCACGGCGTAAGCCACTAATGCACGCTGAGTCATAGAGGCGTCGAAAGCGCTGAATTCACCGTACTGGAATAGGGACACCGTCAACGGTTCGGCGAGGATCCCCAGCGCCAGGGAGCATGGCAGCACCAGAATAAAGCACAGGCGCAGCCCCCAATCGAGAATCCGCGAGTACTCATGGCGATCCCTGTTGGCGTAGGTCTTGGCCAGGGTCGGCAGCAAAATAGTGCCCAGGGCCACGCCCAGCACGCCCGAAGGCAGCTCCATGAGACGGTCGGCGTAATACATCCAGGACACAGAGCCCGCCACCAGGAAGGAGGCAAAGATGGTGTTGATGATCAGCGATATCTGACTGACGGACACCCCGAGGATCGCCGGCAGCATCTGCTTCATCACCCGCCAGACACCGGTATCACGCAAATTCAGGCGCGGCAGCACCAACATGCCGATCTTCTTCAGATGCGGCAGTTGATAAAGCAACTGCGCCAGGCCACCGGCCAGCACCGCCCACCCCAGGGCCATCACCGGCGGATCGAAATAGGGCGTCAGGAACACCGCGAAGATGATCATGCTGACGTTGAGCAAGGTCGGCACGAACGCCGGCACCGAGAAGCGGTTCCAGGTATTGAGAATCGCTCCG
>NZ_MOAK01000036.1:281651-288168 GCF_003732485.1 Pseudomonas protegens | reverse complement strand
GATCGGAGGTCAGGGCAAATTTTTCCGGGGAGTCGACAAAACCTGGTGCCGTAGCCCAGATCACCCAGGGTGCAGCGATGATGCCCAGGGCAGTGACCAGGGCCAGGACCAGGGTCAGCAAGCCCGAGACATAGGCAATGAAGGTCCGAGTCGCCTCCTCCCCCTGCTGACTCTTGTACTCCGCCAGAATCGGCACGAAGGCTTGGGAGAAGGCTCCCTCGGCAAAGATTCGCCGCAACAGGTTGGGCAACTTGAAGGCAATGAAGAAGGCATCCGTAGCCATCCCGGCGCCGAACGTGCGCGCAATGATGGTATCGCGGACAAACCCCAGTACCCGGGAAAGCATCGTGATAGAGCTGACCGCGGCCAATGACTTGAGCAGGTTCATGAAAAGGTTGTTTGCCTGTAGATAAACAGCAGGCGAAAAGACGCCCACTTATGCGATACTCCGCGCCGCAACAGCACAGAGCCAAAGCTCGCGAGTTTACAGGTCAAGCGCCGGAAATAAATATCCCGCCTCTTCAGATCGACCACTCAGCGGAACGCATCAGCTGCCCTTGACAAGACTTCAACTCATCGGCATGATTCGCGGCCTATTTTGTTTGCTATTTCCCAAAAAGTCTTTCGAGGAGCTCGACGGTGGCCAACACACCTTCCGCCAAAAAACGTGCAAAACAGGCTGAGAAGCGTCGCAGCCACAACGCCAGCCTGCGTTCCATGGTTCGTACCTACATCAAGAACGTAGTTAAGGCCATCGACGCCAAAGACGCTGCTAAAGCGCAAGCTGCTTATGTTCTGGCCGTGCCAGTTATCGACCGTATGGCCGATAAAGGCATCATCCACAAGAACAAAGCTGCTCGCCATAAAGGTCGTCTGAATGGCCACATCAAGGCTCTGAACCTTGCTGCCGCAGCCTAAGCGACACGCTTGTTAAAAAACCGACCCAAGGGTCGGTTTTTTATTGCCTGCAATTTACCCCCCCCAACAAGCCAGCCCCACTAGGAGCCGGCTCGCCAGCACTCAACAGATCACTGATGAGGCCAAGGCAAAATCGGGATCGCCGTTACCGCATTCTGCGGGCTACCCTCGATCAGGCGATCGCTATAGACCAAATACACCAGGGTATTGCGCTTCTTATCGAGGAACCGCACCACCTGCATGGTCTTGAACACCAGCGAAGTGCGCTCCTTGAAGACCTCATCACCATCCTTGAGCTCGCCCTTGAATGCGATCGGCCCCACTTGACGACAGGCAATGGACGCCTCGGCACGATCCTCCGCCAAGCCCAGCCCACCCTTGAGGCCGCCCGTCTTGGCCCGCGACAGATAGCAAGTCACACCATCCACCTTGGGATCATCGAAAGCCTCGACCACGATCCGGTCGTTCGGCCCGACAAATTTGAACACCGTGGACACCTGGCCAATCTCCTCGGCCGACACCATGAACGGCACCACCAAGAGCAGGCCCAACAATCCTTTTGCTACGCGCATTGGCTTTTCCTTAGGTCACTTACACCAGAATCAGGTTATCGCGGTGAACCAATTCCGGCTCAGCCATGTAACCCAGGACACCGACGATCGCATCAGAGGGCTGACCGATGATCTTCTGCGCCTCAAGCGCACTGTAGTTGGCCAGGCCGCGGGCAATTTCACGCCCATCAGGCGCCACGCACACCACCATTTCGCCGCGACGAAAACCGCCCTGGACCTGCTTGACCCCCACCGGCAACAGACTCTTGTTGCCCTGAGACAGGGCCGATACAGCCCCCTCATCCAGCACCAGGGTACCGCGGGTTTGCAGATGCCCGGCAAGCCACTGCTTGCGCGCCGCCAACATGCCACGCTCCGGCGACAGCAGGGTACCAATGCGCTCCCCCGCTTTCAGGCGATCCAGCACCCGCTCCAGACGCCCACCAACAATAATGGTGTGCGCCCCGGAGCGCGCTGCCAGCCGCGCCGCTCGCAGCTTGGTCTGCATACCGCCACGCCCCAACGCCCCACCGGTACCACCAGCCACGGCGTCCAGCGCCGGATCATCGGCCCGCGCCTCGTAAATCAACTGCGCATCGGGATTGTTGCGCGGATCGGCATCGAACATACCGTCGCGATCGGTGAGGATAACCAGCAGATCAGCCTCCACCAGATTGGCCACCAGCGCCGCCAGGGTATCGTTATCGCCGAAGCGGATCTCATCGGTTACCACGGTGTCATTTTCATTGATCACCGGAATCACCTTGAGCTCCACCAGCGCCCGCAGGGTACTGCGAGCATTGAGGTAACGCTTACGGTCCGACAGGTCGTCATGGGTCAGGAGAATTTGCGCCGTATGCCGGCCATGCTCGGCAAAGCTCGACTCCCAGGCCTGGACCAAGCCCATCTGGCCGATAGCTGCAGCCGCCTGCAGCTCATGCATCGCACTCGGTCGTGCGGTCCAGCCAAGGCGACTCATTCCAGCCGCCACAGCGCCCGAAGAGACCAGTACCAACTCGACACCCGCCTCATGCAAGGCCACCATCTGCTCGACCCACACGCCCATTGCCGCGCGATCCAGCCCCTTGCCGTCCGCCGTCAGCAGTGCACTGCCGATCTTCACGACCCAGCGCTGCGCACCCGTCACCTTGCTCCGCATCTTATTCAACCTTTGCCAGCGAGCGGCGCGACCGAGCGCCACTCATGGGGTTATTCGTATTTAAGCCTTGCAGATACCAAAACGCCGCTCGAATGAGCGGCGCCTTGAGAGCTGGCTGGCAGCGATGATAACACCGCGCCCGCCCAGATAAACCGTGTTCGCGGGCGAGCCCGCACCCACAGGATCAGTCGCGGACGTAGATGATTTCCGGACCGTCCTCGTCATCCACATCTTCTTCATCCCAGTCATCGTCGCCGATGTCGTGGACACTCTTGACGCCACTTCGGCGCAGAGCACGCTGATCGTCCAGCGCCTGCAACTGGGCACGCGCCTCATCTTCGATGCGCTGATCCAGCTCGGCCAACTCATCGGCGTAGGCCGGGTCAGCTGCCAGGCGATCGGCACGATCTTCCAGATAACGCATGATGTCGCGGCTCAGACGCTCGGTACCATCCTTGGAGATGGCCGAAATCACATACACCGGGCCAGTCCACTCCAGACGATCAACGATCTCCTTGACGCGCTCCTCGTGCTCCTCCTCAAGGATCTGGTCGCTCTTGTTCAGCACCAGCCAGCGCTCACGCTCAGCCAGGGACGGACTGAACTTGACCAATTCGTTGACAATCACTTCAGCCGCATCCGCCGGACTGCTTTCATCCAGCGGAGCCATGTCCACCAGGTGCAGCAGAATGCGCGTACGCGCCAAGTGCTTGAGGAAGCGAATCCCCAGGCCAGCACCATCGGAAGCCCCTTCGATCAGACCAGGAATATCGGCGATCACGAAACTCTTCCAGCGGTCGACACTGACCACGCCCAGGTTTGGCACCAGCGTGGTGAACGGGTAGTCAGCCACTTTCGGCTTGGCGGCGGAAACCGAGCGAATGAAGGTACTTTTACCGGCATTCGGCAAACCCAGCAGACCGACGTCCGCCAGCACCTTCAATTCCAGTTTCAGGTCACGCTGCTCACCCGGCTTGCCCGGAGTGGTCTGCCGTGGCGCACGGTTGGTACTGGACTTGAACCGGGTATTACCCAGACCGTGCCAGCCACCCTGCACCACCATCAGGCGCTGACCAGCCTTGGTCAGGTCGCCGATGACTTCCTGAGTACCGGCATCAATGATGGTGGTACCGACCGGAACCCGCAGCTCCAGGTCCTCACCTTTCTTGCCGGTGCAATCAGTGCTGCCACCGTTGGAACCGCGCTCGGCATCGAAGTGCCGGGTATAACGGTAGTCCACCAGGGTGTTGAGGTTTTCGTCGGCGACCATGTAGATCGAACCACCGTCACCACCATCACCACCGTTGGGGCCACCGTTCTCGATGAATTTTTCCCGACGGAAACTCATGCAGCCATTACCGCCGTCGCCAGCTTTTACTCGGATCGAAACTTCATCAACAAACTTCATGATCAAACGCCTCTCGCCGCACGGGCGAGCTGAAGAAACCAAGACATAAGACTCTTGCAAAAATGAGCGCAGCGACCTCAATCAACGACCGAAACATCCAACGCTGGCAGCTCGTACAAACAGTTTTGCAAGAGACTCATCCCACAAACGAAAAAGCCCCGTCGCGAGACAGGGCTTTTCCAGCGATCGCGCAATTAAGCCGCGACGACGCTCACGTAACGACGACCGAAGGCGCCTTTTACTTCAAACTTGATCACGCCTTCGATTTTCGCGAACAGGGTGTGATCTTTACCCATGCCAACGCCGTAGCCAGCGTGGAATTGGGTGCCGCGCTGACGCACGATGATGTTGCCGGCCTTGATGACCTGGCCGCCATACATCTTCACGCCAAGGCGTTTGGCTTCTGAGTCGCGACCGTTACGAGTACTACCACCAGCTTTTTTGTGTGCCATGAGTTCAATTCTCCTAGTGAGGAATTAGGCTGAAATTAAGCCTGAATACCGGTGATTTTGATCTCGGTGAACCACTGGCGGTGGCCCATACGCTTCATGTGGTGCTTACGGCGACGGAACTTGATGATGCGGACTTTATCGTGACGACCTTGGGAGATCACTTCAGCCTTGACGGTTGCGCCAGCAACAACAGGTGCGCCGATGTTCACGTCGTCGCCATTGGCAACCAACAGAACGCGGTCAAAAGTCACGGATTCGCCAGTGGCGATTTCCAGTTTTTCGATCTTCAGGTATTCACCTTCAGCGACCTTGTATTGCTTACCGCCGGTAACGATTACTGCGTACATGGTATTTCTCCGATAATCCTGCTCACCCAGCTCTTTATAAGAAGAGGTATTGGCTGGCATGGCTGCATGGGGCTGGAACGGCCCAAGTGCAATTGCGTAAGGCAGGTGCTGCCCAGGAAGTTCAGGGTGCGCGATTGTACGCAAGGCACAATAGTGATGCAAGTGCCGTTCAGGCGGCGCGGAGTCCCGCCGGGACCGCGCCTTGACACCTGCGGACGCGGGTCCTAGCATGCCGCGCAACCCTTCTGGAGCACCTGTCGCTGATGCAACCCCAAGCTTTCTACCGCGCGGTGGCGGACGATTTTAGCGCCGTCGACGGCATCATCAAGAAACAGCTGACTTCCCGAGTGCCGCTGGTTTCAAAAATCGGCGACTACATCACTTCGGCCGGAGGCAAGCGCCTGCGTCCTTTATTAGTGCTGCTGTGTGGCAAGGCACTGGGGCGCGAAGGCGACGATCTGCGCCTGCTGGCCGCGACCATCGAGTTCCTGCACACCGCGACCCTGCTGCATGACGACGTGGTCGACATGTCCGGCATGCGCCGTGGCCGCTCGACCGCCAACGCCATGTGGGGCAATGCGCCCAGCGTACTGGTGGGAGACTTCCTGTATTCCCGCTCGTTCGAAATGATGGTCGAACTCGGCTCGATGCCGGTCATGCGCATCCTGTCCCAGGCCACGCGGATCATCGCCGAAGGCGAAGTCCTGCAACTGTCCAAGGTACGTGACGCCAGCACCACCGAAGAAACCTATATGGAAGTCATCCGCGGCAAGACCGCGATGCTCTTCGAAGCCTCAACCCACAGCGCTGCCGCCCTGGCCGGTGCCACAGCGGAACAGGCCGAAGCCCTGCGCACCTTCGGCGATCACCTGGGCGTAGCCTTCCAACTGGTGGACGACCTGCTGGACTACCGTGGCGACGCCGAAACCCTGGGCAAGAACGTGGGTGACGATCTGGCGGAAGGCAAACCTACCCTGCCATTGATCTACACCATGCGCGAAGGCACCCCAGAGCAAGCAGCCCTGGTTCGCCAGGCCATCCAGAAAGGCGGTATCGAAGACCTGGAAAGCATCCGCGCAGCCGTTGAAGCCTCGGGCTCCCTGGACTACACCGCGCAGCTGGCTCGCGACTACGTCGCTCGTGCCATCACCTGCCTCGAAGCCCTGCCCCCCAGCGAGTATCGCGATGCCCTGGTGGAACTCAGCGAATTTGCGGTCGCCCGCACCCACTGACGGCCCCGGCTCCTACCGACCCGTAGGAGCCGGATCACCGGCGAAACTCCCCACCGCCCCCTCTCCCACAAAACCCTATACAATGTGCGCTTTTTAGCCATCCTGACTTTGAGGAGCTTAAGTGAGCACTTTGCCACCCTGCCCAAAATGCAATTCCGAATACACCTACGAGGACGGCACCCAGCTGATCTGCCCTGAGTGCGCCCACGAGTGGTCCGCCAGCGGCGAAGCCGAGGCCGCGTCCGATGAAGCCGTGAAGAAAGATTCTGTGGGCAATGTGCTGCAAGACGGTGACACCATCACTGTCATCAAGGACCTCAAGGTCAAGGGCACTTCCCTGGTGGTCAAGGTCGGCACCAAGGTCAAGAACATCCGCCTGTGCGATGGCGACCACGACATCGACTGCAAGATCGATGGCATCGGCCCGATGAAGCTCAAGTCCGAGTTCGT
>NZ_MOAK01000036.1:279925-281599 GCF_003732485.1 Pseudomonas protegens | reverse complement strand
GCCCCCCCCCCCCGCGCCCGCCGCGAGAGGGTCTCCCCCCGCCAATCACCCCGCCCCACTTGATCCAAGTACTTGCTAGCAAAAAGCCAGTCGATTTGATCGAAAACAATTTCTGCACTGAAAAAGACAGAAACCGCCAATAGGCACTTGCTATTCATTGAATAAGAATTATTCTCATTGAACCCCATTCAAGGAGATGACACCCATGACTTATTTGATTGATGCCTGGCTGGACCGCCCACACCCTTACCTGCGAATCCTGCATCGGGAAACCGGGGAAGTCTGTGCGGTACTGGAAGAGGAAGCCCTGAGCGAGCTGCAGGACCAGGGAGATCTGGACCTGAACGGCCTGAGTTCCAGCGAACCGCTGGTACTCAAGGAATTGGTGCGCAATCTGTTTTTGTTCTGCTACGCCAGAGCCTTGCGGCCGACCGGAACCGATGGCCACAGCCTGAGCGCAAAGATCCGTCTATGAAACCCAAGCCGATGAAGGGGCCAGCCAACTGGCGATGAACAGAGTGCAAATGCGCTGCCGTCATCGCCAGCTGGCTGGCCCCTACACAGGTTACAGAACGTCCAGCAGCTCGACGTCGAATACCAGAACGCTGTGGGGTGGGATGCTGCCCACGCCTTGCGCGCCGTAAGCCAGTTCGCTCGGCACGTACAGACGCCATTTGCTACCGGCGTTCATCAGTTGCAGTGCTTCGGTCCAGCCAGCGATCACGCCGCCTACCGGGAATTCGGCAGGTTGGCCGCGCTCGTAGGAGCTGTCGAATACAGTGCCGTCGATCAGGGTGCCGTGGTAGTGGGTACGCACGCTGTCTTCACGGGATGGCTTGGCGCCATCGCCCTGGGTCAGCACTTCAAATTGCAGGCCGGAAGCCAGGGTGGTGATGCCTTCACGCTTGGCGTTTTCTGCCAGGAAGGCCAGACCGGCACCTGCGGCAGCTTCGGCTTTGGCAGCGGCTTCAGCCTGCATGATTTCGCGGATGACTTTGAAGCTGGCGGACATTTCTTCCTGGCCCACACGGCTTGGCTTACCGGCGAAAGCATCGGTCAGACCCGCGAGGATCGCGTCCAGGCTGACGCCCGGTGGAGGGTTGTCGCGCAGTTGGTCGCCCAACTGACGGCCAATGCCGTAGCTGACGCGGGTTTCGTCGGTGGACAGATTTACTTCGGACATGACACTGCTCCGCTGTGCGGACGGCTCGGGAAAGGCCGCAGGAACACAGCGCCTCCCGGAGCGCCCGGAATCAAAAGGGCGAGCAGACTAGCACAGAAGCCCGACACGGATCATCGCCGTACAGGACCTCAGCCCCCCGAGTGCAAGGTGATGGGCACTTTCAGGCTTTCCTCGACACCCGCGGACAAACCGCACATCTCGTCATGCACCGACGTGTGAATCAGATTGAACGGCAACTTGGGAAAGGACTGCAGAACTTCACGGGCATGCTCCACGGAACGCAGATGAAACATCTGGCCCCGGGCATCACTCAGTGGATAAGCCGCCCCATGCATGCGCGCCTCAAGCAGGTAGATCCCGCCCTCCAGGGAAATCAGGTTCAATTCGTCGACCTTACCGGCAATGGCGTAGGCATTCATTTCCTGCAGGTTCATGAGCGCACCTCGTGCTTTTACAGCCCTGACAGCTACAGGCATATGCCCCGGCCAGGA
>NZ_MOAK01000036.1:272814-279898 GCF_003732485.1 Pseudomonas protegens | reverse complement strand
AAAAACAAAAGCCACAAACAACGCCGCCCGTCCGTTTCGCAACGGCCGGGCGGCATTCAATCAAGCAGCGGGACCTGTCAGTGCTTGGTCAGCTTGTCCAGGTAACCCATGGCAAACGCCGAAATCACGAACGTCATGTGAATCACCACGTACCACAGCAGGTACTCGGTGGGGGTGTTCTTGGCGTCCATGAACACTCGCAGCAGGTGGATCGACGAAATTGCCACGATGGACGCGGCCACCTTCATCTTCAACGACGAAGAGTCCATCTTGCCCAGCCAGCTGAGCTTCTCCTTGTCTTCATCGATGTCCAGTTGCGACACGAAGTTCTCATAACCGGAGATCATCACCATCACCAGCAGACCACCCACCAGCGCCATGTCGATCAACGACAACAGCACCAGGATCAGGTCGGACTCGGCCATGGAAAACACATTGGGAATGACGTGGAAGACTTCCTGGAAGAACTTCAATGCCAGTGCCAGCAGGCCCAGGGACAAACCGAAGTAGATCGGCGCCAGCAGCCAGCGTGAAGCATACATTGCATTTTCGATAAAACGTTCCATTGAATCTCGCACCCGGTGTAAAAACGGCGGCGAGTATATCAGCGCCCGAAAACCCCATAAACCACAGACAATCACCTGACCCACGGGTTTTTCCGGTCGCTTTTTCTGCTAGTGTCGAAGCCGTTGCTAACGCTCACCGACATTGGACAGGAAGACTGGAAATGGATGTGCGATTGCCTTTGGCCAGTGTCGGCCTTGGTCTGGCGCTGCTGCTCAGCGGCTGTTCCCCCAGCGACGAAAAGAAACAGGCGAGCCTCGAAGAGAAAACCGCACAGTTTGAACAGTCGCTGGATGCCATCCAGGACCCCAAGCTCAAGGACGCCATCGCCAATCTTGGCGGCTCCCTCCTGCTACTGGAACGGGCACAACTCAAGCTTGACAGCAAGCCACTGGAAACCGAATACGGCGACGACAGCCTGGCCCTGCTCAAGCACTACCCCACCGCCCAAGCCCTGGTGGACACCTACGTCAACGGCCTGTTCGTACTGCGCAAATCCTCCAGCTCCGACTACCTGACGGACCTGCAGCCAGTCTTCCCCTTCAGCTTCAACATGCCTGCGCAGTTCCCGTTTCCCCACGGCCTGGAATGGCAGTCGGTCACCCTCAGCAACAAAAAAATCATTCCCTTCCAACCCGAATGGTCGGAGACCGATCCGGGTATCCAGCTAAGCCCTTCCAGCTCCAACCTGACCAATCCGGATGACTTGACCATCACCTACCCCTATATCGAGGGCCTGGAGGTGGACAACAAGAACCAGCCGCAGCCGGTTTCCCTGCAAGGCAAGCTGGAGGTGATAGCCCCAGGTCGGGTGCTCGACTTTGAACTGACCAGGGCCGATATCGGCAAGCCGCGCCAGGACGGCAATATCCGCCTGACCCTGTTGACGCTGGACAGGAACGTTGCCGAGATCGAGCTGAGCAACAGCGCTCCCCTGCCCGAAGAAGCCAATGATGCTTCCCTCAATCCCCTGCTGGCTCAGGCCCGTGACAGCAGTGGACAGATTCTGTCCCGCGCAGGCTCGATCAACGAAAGTGCTCAGCAGATTGCCTTCTACAAACAGCAGTTGGCCGAAATGCAGAAGCAGAAGGAGTGGAGCCAAGCCTTCGAGAAACAGCTGGAGGACGAGCAACAGGCCTTCGACCGACAACACACCAATCATTACGCCAAGGTGTATTTCAATGGCCTGGTGGATCAACTGGAGATCGCCGTACTGGATTTCTCCCAGGCCAGCGTGACGCGCAAGGACCTGGACCTGCCGGTGCATCGTTTCGACCGCAATACCACCGACAGGGGCATCCAACCGCTGGCAATGCCGGTGGTGGTCTATGACGATCAGGCCACCCACTACCTCAAGGGTGCACAGCTGGACGAAGAGTCACTGAAAAAATCCGTGACCATCAGCCAATCAGTGGAAGATGCCAGCGCGGCGCGCATCGAGTTCAGCCATCCACGGACCTTCAATGACGAATTGCTGGGCTCGGAGTTCAGCTCCGGCGATACCCCGCTGACCTTCTTCACCCAGAACGAGAAGGGCCAGCGGGGCGAACCGATCGAACTGCCGGACGAAGCCTTCGACATCGATCCATTGCGGGGCGTCATCACCTACGACCTCAACCTCTTTCCGGAAACTCCCGCCTACGCCGTGGGCTCTATTCCTCTGTTCCTGGCCAGCATCGAGAAGAGCAGCATCAACGCTCAACAGCTGCCCAAAGGCCTCGAACTCAAGGGCAACGCCTTGATCGTCGACCAGAAGCTCTTTCCTGCTGACGCCTGGCGCTTCTATGCCAAGGACGCCAGCGGCCAATACCTGAAGGAGATTCTTGCAAGCAGCCACAGCACCTCGGCCGACGGTCCGGCCGTGTTCGATGTGCACTACTTCTACGGCCAGCCCAGCCAATTGGAAAGCTACACCCGCAGCGAACTCGACACTGTGGAATACGGCTTCGAGGTCAAGCTCGACAAAGCCGAGTCGACGCCCCCGGCCCCCTAGGAGTCAGTGTTCGGGATGGAACTGGAAATCACCGGCATTGCGTCCTCGCTCACCATTGATCTGACGTAACTGGGCCTGCAGATGCAGGCACCAGATCTGTGGATCATCGGCCAGCTGATAGCCATGGGTGGTCAGGCTTTCAACAATCGAATCAAGGATCGACTCCGCCACCACAGGTCCACAGAACGGGCCCTGGGATTTGATCGCTGAGGGTTGTTCACCCGCCATTCCGGCGGCGAAGAGAAGGGTCCACATACCGTTGTCCCCCGCCAGTGGGCGGACGCTGCATTCGATACGGGTGACCAGGCCAAGGCATTGGCGGGTGAGGCAAAGGTTGCGCGACATGGCGGCGACCCTCGGTAGAACCACTATTCAGCCTTCAGCAGAGGGCTGTTTCGATCCAGCGACGACTGTCGTTCTCCTTGCCCTGAGAATAGAAGAAAAGCCTGATAAACAAAGTTGACCGATCCAACAGGCGCCGAATGGTCTATTTTGAGAAATTGGCGTCAGCCCCCTGACGCCGCTGGCGAGGCACAGCGACCTCGCCAGCGGCCACAGTCACGCCGGCTTGGCCTCTGTCAGAGCCTCTTGCGCCAACTCTTTTTCAGCTTCTTTCAGGTCTTCTTCGCTGATCATCTCGGCAATGACCCGCAGGCGCTCCACCACCCTCGCATTGACGCTGCCTTCAGGGAACTGTCCTTCGGCATCCGGCTCACCAGCCGGTTCGCCCACCAGCAGACTCAGGGCCTCATCAGCCTGACGCACCGCGTACACGTGGAACTGTCCGGCACGCACGGCCTGCAGCACCTTCTCGTCGAGCATCAGAGTGGCAACGTTGGCCTGGGGAATGATCGCGCCCTGCTCTCCGGTCAAGCCACGGGCTTCGCACAGGCGGAAGAAGCCCTCGATCTTCTCGTTGACCCCGCCCACAGCCTGCACCTCGCCAAACTGGTTGATCGAACCGGTGATGGCGAAACACTGTTTGAGCGGAGTTTTCGACAGCGCCGAAATCAGCGTGCAGGCCTCCCCCAGGGAAGCACTGTCGCCGTCCACGTAACCGTAGGATTGCTCCAGGGCAATGCTCGCGGAAATCGCCAGAGGAAACTCCTGAGCGTAGCGACTGCCCAGGTAGCCGGTCAGGATCATCACCCCCTTGGAGTGGATGGGCTGACCCAGATTGACCTCGCGCTCAATGTCGACGATGCCACTGCCACCGGGGTAGACCGTGGCGGAAATCCGTGCCGGCACGCCGAACGCCGAATCCCCCACCTCCAGTACCGTCAGGCCGTTGCACTTGCCCACGGCGGCACCATCGGTGTCGATGAGAATGATGCCGGCCAGCATGTCATCGAGAATCCGCGCCGATACCCGACCGGTACGAGTGGCCTTGGCCTTCAGCGCCCTTTCGATATGCCCGGCGTCAGTCATCTCGTCGGAAGCCAGATGGCGAATGAAATCAGCCTCGCTGACCAACTGGAACAGGTCGCCGATCCGCGCCGACAGACGTCCCTGATGCTCTGCAAGACGCGCACTGTAGGTGGCCAGGCGCGCCACCGCATCGGCGGTCAACGGAGCCATGCCCTCCTCCGAGGTGCGGGTTTTCAGCAACTGGGCAAACTGCTCCAGGCTTTCATCCACCATCGGGATGTCTTCGTCGAAGTCCACCAGCACCCGAAACATTTCCTGGAAATCCGGATCCAGGTCCTGCAGCGTGTAATACAGCTGGCGAGCGCCAATGATGATGACCTTGACCTGCAACGGAATCATCTGCGGCGTCAGGGTCACGGTGGCCAGGCGCCCCATCTCGCCCAGGGGCGACTCCATCTTCAACTTGCGCGACTGCAGGGCACGCTTGAGGGCGTCCCAGACAAAGGGTTCGCTGAGCATCTTCTCGGCTTCCAGGATCAGGAAGCCGCCATTGGCTCGATGCAGTGCACCGGGACGCAGCTGCCGATACGTGGTGTAGAGCGCGCCCTGGTCAGTGCTGTACTCGATCCGGCCGAACAGGTTGTCATAGGTCGGATGAGGCTCGAACACCACCGGAGCGCCGCCACTGGCCGGATGACCCACCACCAGGCTTGGGCAGTACTGTTCTTCCAACAGCTTGCGTGCCACCGCATCGGTCTTGCTGTCGTCCACCAGTTGCTCGACCACGGTCTTCAGCAGATAGACCTGCATGGCTTGCAAGTAACCGCAAACCGCAGCGTTCTCGGCGTACTTCTCGGACAGTGGCGCCAACAGCGGCTGCAGCGCCAGGGTGATGGTTTCTTCATTGAGCTGACGCAACTGATTGCTCGACTCGCGCTTCCA
Organism: Pseudomonas protegens; assembly: GCF_003732485.1. Classification (GTDB taxonomy): domain Bacteria; phylum Pseudomonadota; class Gammaproteobacteria; order Pseudomonadales; family Pseudomonadaceae; genus Aquipseudomonas; species Aquipseudomonas protegens_B. Next base: position 275,031 of record NZ_MOAK01000036.1, on the reverse strand, counting down.
CTGCGGCAGGCTCGCCAGTTCTTCATTGAGGCGCTCTTCCAGAGCGGAAATGTCCTCGTGGAAACGCTCGCGATCAGCCTCCGGCAACTGGGCGAACTCGGCTTCGTCCAGGGCCTTGCCATCAAGCATCGGGGTAAAGGCGATATTGCTGCTGTCGCGGTACAGCGCCACGTCCTTTTCCAGGGCCAGGCGCTCGATCACGTCCAGGGCGCGGTCATAACGCTGATTGAAGGCACGGTCGATGGCGCTCTTCTTCTGCTGATAGGACGGATGCTCGAAGACTGCCGGGAACGTCGCCAGCAGGTTATCGATCAAACCGTTGATGTCGCTGATGAAACTGCCCGCGGCACCGGCCGGCAGTTCCAGCGCCCGAGGCTCCCGGGGCTCGTCGAAATTGTTGACATAGACCCAGTCAGACGGGGTTTGCAGGCGCTTGCCTTCCGCCTTCAGGTAGCGTTTCACAAAGGAAAAGCGCCCCGTGCCCGGTTCACCCATGACAAACACGTTGTAACCGGGGCGTGGCATGGCCACGCCGAACTGCAAGGCTTCAACCGCACGTTCCTGGCCAAGCACACCGCGAAAGGGCTCCAAATCATTGGTGGTCGAGAAGCTGAACTGTTCAGCAGAGAAAGGACGGGTCAGCGCTTCAGGCGCAAGACGCAGGCTGGCAGCAACAGGATCAGGCATCGGGCTTCCTTACATCAGGCGGGGCAGATGGCGGCATTCTGGCGCCGGGTATGCCCGGCTGGCAAGGCGCGCCTCAGGGGAAAGCATAGACAAGGCGGATGCGACCACCCGCCCCATGTAAAACCAGCTGTTTCAGGCATTGTTTTGTAAAAATGTACGGAACCCATGGAACCTGCCTAAACTCCAAACTGCGCGGCTGGATAGATAACCGGCCCACTGGCGCCAATAAGGGCCAGTCTCCCTGTCCATTGGTATGCACACAAAGAGAACAACGCTATGAAACGGATTCTTCTCGGTACTCTTTTCACCGCTGTATCCCTCAACGCCATGGCTCAGGCGCCAGGCGGTCCGGATTGCGGCTGGGGCAACATGCTGTTCGAAGGTCAGCGTGGCACTCCAGCGCACTTCCTGGCTTCCACCACCAACGGCACCTCCGGCAACGCGACCTTCGGCATGACTTCCGGCACCAACGGCTGCTCCACCAATGCGTCACTGACTTACGGTGGTAAATCCTGGTTCGCCATGAACGGCATGATGAACGAGCTCTCCGAAGACATGGCCAAGGGTCAAGGCGAAGCCTTGACCACCTACGCCGTGGTACTCGGTGTCGCCCCTGAAGACCGTGCGCACTTTGCCGCGGTCACCCACGAACACTTCCAACAGATCTTCAGCAAGGCTGACGTGACCGCGGAAGATGTGCACACCAATACCCTGGCCGTGTTGAAGAACGATGCGCGCCTGGCGAAGTACGCCACTCCAGCTTAAGCTCGACCCACCCGCTCTCCCCCCGGAGAGCGGGTTTTGTCTTCTGGACCTTGCCCATCTTGGGTCTTTGTATTTCCGACTTAAGTTGCCCACCATGCTCAAACGTCTTGCCTATCTGGCGCTCTTTGTCTGCGCCCCGCTGTATGCCGCGCCCCACATCGATCCCCAACGTTTGCAGCAACTGGCCAACGACCCGTTCTGGATTTCCATCGGACACTACGAAACCGCCAAGCTGGGCGGCTGGCGCAGTTATGTCAGTGATCCGAAGTTCTTTCTCGCCGCCGATGGTGCCCACCATCCCGATGCCGAGCTGACCGCGACCCTGAACGCTCTCTACGCTTCCCCCGACGCCGGTGACCGGCATGCACAGTGCGTCTATCCGTCCCGCACCCGCTGGCTCAAGGCGCAACTTGGGCTGGACGACTTGCCCCAGGTTCAATGCACAGAATTCAAACAATGGTTCAAGGATGTCTCGCCCCACAGCACCGTGATGATTTTCCCTGCGGCCTACCTCAACAGCCCCTCCTCGATGTTCGGCCATACTCTGCTACGCATCGACCAGGCCGACGTGCAAAGCAACAACACCGCCCTGCTCAGCTACGCGATCAACTTCGGTGCCTATATCGAAGGTTCGGACAACAGCATCCTCTACGCGTGGAAAGGCCTGATGGGCGGCTACCCCGGACTGTTTGCCCTGGTGCCCTACCAGGAGAAGCTTTCGGAGTACCGCAGCCTGGAAAACCGCGACCTGTGGGAGTACCGCCT
>NZ_MOAK01000036.1:252984-272744 GCF_003732485.1 Pseudomonas protegens | reverse complement strand
AAGCAGATCAAGTTCGACTACTTCTTCTTCGACGAGAACTGCTCCTACCGTCTGCTGGAATTGCTGCAGGTCGCCAGACCCAGCCTGCGCCTGACCGGACAGTTCCCCTTGACCGCGATTCCCACCGACACGGTGAAGGCGGTCAAGGACGCCGGGCTGGTGGAGCGCATCGACTATCGCCCATCCCGGGAGCGCGAGCTGCTCAGCCGCGCCCAGCCCCTGAGCCACGACGAACAGCAATGGGTACTCAAGGTCAGCGCCGATCAGAAACAACTGCAGGGCGCCGAGTTCAAGGCCCTGCCTCGGGCTCGCCAGGCCTTGATCGTCGACGCCGCCTACCGTCTTGAGCGCTACCGGGCCAACGGGCTGGAACGCGATACCGAGCGCTCCCAGCGCAGCTTCGAGCTGTTGCGGGCGATCAACCAGAACCCCGCGCCGGAACTGCAGATCGAACGCCCCGGCCTGCCTGAAGACGGTCACCAGTCCCGTACCTGGCAGTTGGGGCTCGGGACCCGGGACGACAAGGCCTTTGCCGAATACGGCCTGCGCATGGCCTACCACGACCTCAACGACAACGCCGAGGGCTTCCCACTGGGGGCGCAGATCGAAATCCTGCAGATGAAGCTGCGCCAGTACGAAGGCAACCACTGGCAGTTGCAACAACTGGACCTGGCGACCATCCGTTCCCTGACCCCACGCAACGAGCTGCTGCAGCCCTGGTCCTGGCAGGTCACCGGCGGCCTGGAACGCGTGCCGGGCAAGCACGACGACGAAACCCTGGTCAGCCACGTCAATGGCGGCGCTGGCGGTACCTGGCAGTTGGGCGAGGACACCCTGGGTTTTGTCCTGGGCACCGTGCGGGTGGAACACAATGCCGACTTCGCCGGGTTCATCGCTCCGGCGGCGGGGTTCAATTCCGGGCTGCTGTGGAAGAACCCCCTGGGCAACTTCAGTCTCGAAGCCAAGGGTGACTACTTCACCAACGGCGAAGTCCGCCGCAGCCTGAGCCTCAACCAGCAATGGGAACTGTCTCGCAACCTGGGCCTGCGCCTGAGCGCGCAGCGGGAGTTCAGCCAGCTGGCCACACCGGTCAACGAAGTCATGCTCGAACTCAAGTGGTATCACTATTAAGGGTGCCGACGGGCTTCAAGCTGCTAGCGACAAGGTTTTCACGCGTCGCCGACAATCGCCCTTCTAGACTTCACTCAGGTGAAGCCCGGGAGTTGCTCGATGTGGCGTTATGGTTGGGCAGTGCTGGTACTGGCACTGATCGGTGGCTGTGAGTCGAACCACGAGTACTTGCTCAAGCAAGGCTATCCGCCGGCCTTTGTCGACGGGTTCGACGCTGGCTGCGTCAGCGGCCGTCAGGCGGCAGGCTCGATGAGCGGAGAGTATCGCAAGGACGTTCCGCGCTACCTCAAGGACCCGCAGTATGCCGAAGGCTGGGGCGATGGTTTGCGCCAGTGCCAGGGCATGCTGGAGAACCAGGACCGCAATGAGTACCGGGAACGTCACTGGAACGAACGGGAACGTGCCTGGCAGCAGGAGAAGGACCGTGACACGGCTCGGGCCTATCGCTCGCAATAAGTCGTTTTCAGCTAACCGCCCGAGTCAAAAGCCTGCAACCATGGTCCATCCCTCCCTTGAAGGAGAACAACCATGAGCCGCGCTTTCGTCAATGAAGATCTGGCCGCTGCCCAGGTCGAGCAACCCGTGGAGCGTCAGATCAGCACCCTGCCCAACTACGTCACACCCCTGGGTCTTGCCGAGTTGCAGGCCAAGGTGGCAGAACTGCACAGCCAGCACTCGGCACAAACCGACTTGGGTGACGCCGCAGATCAGCAGCAAGTGGCGGAACTGGAACGGGACCTGCGCTATTTTTCGTCGCGCCTGCACAGCGCCCAGGTGGTGAATGCGAGCACCTGCGACAAGGTGCAGATTGGCAGCCGGGTGACCTTCGCCGATGAACAGGATCAACAGCAGAGCGTGCAGCTGGTCGGTGAGGATCAAGCCGATGCAACCAGGGGGCTGATCAATTGGGCCTCGCCCCTGGGCAGTGCCCTGATGGGGGCACAACCCGGTGACGAAGTCCTGTGGCAACGGCCGGCAGGGGATCAGTTGATCGAAATCATCCGTATCGAACTGGCCTGAGACGACTCAGACCACGCCCTGGGCCAGCATGGCATCGGCAACCTTGACGAAGCCGGCGATGTTCGCCCCTTTGACGTAGTTGATCCGACCATTCTCTTCGCCGTAATGCACGCAGGCATGGTGGATCGACTGCATGATGGCGTGCAGCTTGCTGTCCACTTCACCGGCAGTCCACAGCAGGCGCATGGCGTTCTGCGACATCTCCAGCCCGCTCACTGCCACTCCGCCGGCATTGGATGCCTTGCCCGGAGCAAACAGGATGCCGGCGTCGATAAAGATATCCACAGCCTCCAGGGTGGTGGGCATGTTGGCGCCTTCGGCGACACAGGTGCAGCCGTTGCGCAGCAAGCTGCGGGCGGCATCGGCATCCAGTTCGTTCTGTGTGGCACACGGCAGGGCGATGTCGCACGCCAGGTCCCACGGCGTCTTACCGGCACGGAACTCCAGGCCGAAGCGGCTTGCCAGCTCGCTGATCCGCCCGCGGGTGACGTTCTTCAGTTCCAGCACCGCCAGCCATTGTTCTTCGCTCAAGCCTGACTCGCAGTACAAGGTGCCCTCGGAATCGGACAGGGAAATCACCTTGCCCCCCAGATCCATGACCTTGCGCGCTGCATACTGCGCCACGTTGCCGGAACCGGAGATCGCCACGCGCTTGCCCTCGACCCGGTCGCCACGACGCTTGAGCATCTCCTCGGCGAAGTACACGCAACCGAAACCTGTGGCCTCCGGACGGATCAGGCTGCCGCCATAGCTGATGCCCTTGCCGGTCAGCACCGAAGTGAACTGGTTGCTCAGGCGCTTGTACTGACCGAAGAGGAAACCGATTTCCCGGGCACCCACACCAATGTCTCCCGCCGGCACGTCCACGTCGGCACCGATATGCCGATACAGCTCGGTCATGAAGGCCTGGCAGAAGCGCATCACCTCGGCGTCGCTCTTGCCTTTGGGGTTGAAGTCCGAGCCACCCTTGCCGCCGCCCATGGGCAGGGACGTCAGGGAGTTCTTGAAGGTCTGCTCGAAGGCGAGGAATTTCAGCACGCCCATGTTGACCGAGGGATGGAACCGCAAACCGCCCTTGTAGGGACCGATGGCGCTGTTCATCTGGATGCGGAAGCCGCGATTGACCCGGACCTTGCCCTGATCGTCGACCCAGGACACGCGAAACACCACTGTGCGTTCCGGTTCGCAGATTCGCTCGAGAATACCGGAGCTCAGATAGTGCGGATTGGCCTCGAGAAATGGCCAGAGGCTACGCAGGACCTCTTCCACCGCCTGATGAAACTCAGGTTGGTCCGGATCGCGCTTTTTCAGGCGGGCGAGGAAATCTTCGACGGATTCGATCATGGGAAGTCTCGGCAAATTTATTGTCGTTAAGGGGAGATTTGCCCCGGACTTTATCAATTCAAATCGCACCGCGACAGCGCAAAATGTCGCAGATCTGAATTTAAATGGTGCAATAAATATAAATCGAGACGATTTCCAGGGGTTTTGTGCACCGGCTTGGTGGCAAAAATCGCAGGGTTTGCACGTTTTTGGTGAGCAGCAGAAAACACTTCTTCCGGCAAGCCGGCGCATACAGGAACGGTGCTGCTTTTGTAGGAAACGGCTTGCCGGCGAACAAAAAAACGGAGCCCGAGGGCTCCGTTTCGTTTTCAAGCAGCGACCCGATCAGGCCAGCTTCTTGTGCCGTACACGGTGCGGTTGCGCAGCCGCTTCGCCCAGACGCTTCTTGCGATCGGCTTCGTACTCGGTGTAGTTGCCTTCGAAGAACACTGCTTGGGAGTCGTCTTCGTACGCCAGGATGTGAGTGGCCACCCGGTCCAGGAACCACCGATCGTGAGAGATCACAATGGCGGCGCCCGGGAAGTCCAGCAGGGCTTCTTCCAGGGAACGCAGGGTTTCAACGTCGAGGTCGTTGGACGGTTCGTCGAGCAGCAGGACGTTACCGCCCTCCTTCAGGGTCAGGGCCAGGTGCAGGCGACCACGCTCACCACCGGACAGGTCCTTGACGAACTTCTGCTGGTCACCGCCCTTGAAATTGAAACGGCCGACGTAGGTACGCGACGGGATCTCATAGTTGCCGATGCGGATCTGATCGGAACCGTCGGAAATCTGCTGGAACACGGTCTTGCTGCCGTCCAGGTCCTCACGGCTCTGATCCACGCAGGCAAGCTGCACGGTTTCACCGATCTCGATGCTGCCCGAATCCGGGGTCTCCTTGCCCATGAGCATGCGGAACAGGGTCGACTTACCGGCACCGTTACCACCGATCACGCCGACGATGGCGCCTTTGGGCATGGAGAACGACAGGTTGTCGATCAGCACGCGATCGCCATAGCCCTTGGTGACGTTCTTGAACTCGATGACCTTGTCACCCAGGCGCGGACCGGCCGGGATGTAGATCTCGTTGGTTTCGCTGCGCTTCTGGAATTCCTGGGACTGCATTTCCTCGAAGCGTTGCAGACGAGCCTTGGATTTCGACTGGCGGGCCTTGGCGCCTTTGCGCACCCACTCCAGCTCTTCCTTCATGGCCTTTTCATGGGCCGACTGCTGCTTGGATTCCTGGGCCAGACGGTCGGACTTGGCTTCCAGCCAACCCGAATAGTTGCCCTCGTAAGGAATACCGGCGCCGCGGTCGAGTTCAAGAATCCAGCCGGCGACGTTGTCCAGGAAGTAACGGTCGTGCGTGATCGCGACCACAGTGCCCGGGAAGTCGTGGAGGAAATGCTCCAGCCAGGCCACGGAATCGGCGTCCAGGTGGTTGGTTGGCTCGTCGAGCAGCAGCATGTCCGGAGCGGACAGGAGCAGGCGGCACAGGGCCACACGACGCTTTTCACCACCGGACAGGTGCTCGACCTTGGCGTCCCAGGCCGGCAGACGCAGAGCGTCGGCGGCCACTTCCAGCTGGCGCTCCAGGTTATGGCCGTCGCTGGCCTGCAGGATGGCTTCGAGCTTGGCCTGCTCGGCAGCCAGCTTGTCGAAATCGGCATCCGGCTCGGCGTAGGCCGCATAGACCTCATCCAGGCGAGCCTGGGCGTCCTTGATCACGCTGACCGCTTCCTCGACTACTTCACGCACGGTCTTGGCCGGGTCCAGCTGGGGTTCCTGAGGCAGATAGCCGATGTTCAGGTCGGGCATCGGACGGGCCTCGCCTTCGAACTCGGTATCGACGCCAGCCATGATTTTCAGCAGCGTGGACTTACCCGAACCGTTGAGGCCCAGTACGCCGATCTTGGCGCCGGGGAAAAAGGACAGCGAGATGTTTTTCAGGATTTCCCGCTTCGGCGGAACAACTTTGCCCAGCCGATGCATGGTGAAGACGTATTGAGCCATGGTGAACCTAGCGTCAGTGACAGATGAATAGAACGGGCCGGGCCCGGGCCAGGCCATGCGCTGCACCGGCATTGACCATGATCAATACCGGTGGGCGGAAAAAGCCTGATTGTCTGGAGCTGGAACGCTCCCGCGTAACCGGCAAAACTACCTCAATGCACGATCCAGGTCCAGCCAGGCGGGACTGGCACTTTGCCACAACACAAGGCATGCTAGCCGCCCTTCGGGCGTCCGGCTTATAGTGCACGTCGCGCCAGCCCAGCCAAACCGCAGGATCACAGCTTGTCCAACGTCATTTCGCCACAGCCCGCGCGCGCTAAAGCCTCCGCGTCGGCCTATCCTTTGCGGGGCACACTCAAAGGCGCACTGGCAACCCTGGTGCTATTACTCCTGGCCCTGTTGTTCTGGCAGCTGCTCGATCAACTGCAGCAAACCCGCAAGGACCAGCGCCAGCACGCCATCGACTACAGCGCCGACCTGGCCGACCACTTGAGCCTGAACCTGGCGCTCAATGCGCAGATCGCCCTCAATCTGCTACCGATCGTCGAAGCCCCCCAAGACAGCCAGCAGCAACAGCAATTGCTGCAAAAGCTCCAGCGCTCCCTGCCGGACGTACGCAGTTTCGCCCTGCTGGACAGCCAGGGTCAGATCCTCAGCGACAGCGCCACCGACAGCCAGGACGCTCTCTGGCTCGCCGAACTGGTCCAGCGCAGCCGTTCCCAGCGTTATTACTACAGCAATCCTGCCGACGGTTCAGTGGTGCATGTCTTGCTGCACCAGGCCAGCGGTTCGACCCGCAGTTTCTGGATACTGCGCATGGCCCCCAGCTTCCTGCAGACCCTGGTGCGGCAAAGCGAGGAAGGTTTCAAGCCAACCTGGGTGATCGAGAATCGCCTGAGCCGCCAGGTGATCAAGCGCGACGAACGCAGCACCCCGACCCCGGGCATGCTGGACCCCGACGAGATGGCCAGCAGTGTGCTGCTGGTGCCTTTGAACAATAGCGACTGGCAACTGCGCGGGCTGTTCGACCAGCGTGCGGTGATCGAGGAACTGCTACCGGCCTTTATCGGCAAGTGCCTGCTCGGCCTGGCGTTCTCCCTGCTGCCGGTGATTGCCCTGCTCAACATGCGTCGGCGCCAACGCCAGCTCCACGAGGGCCGGCGACGCTACCAGGATATTTTCGAGGGCACAGGGGTCGCCCTCTGCGTCCTGGATATCTCCGGGCTCCCGGACCTGCTCGGCCAATACCATTTACACAACAGCGAGCAGCTCAAGCGCTGGCAAACCAGCCATCCGGACCACCGTCGCCAGTTGCTGGAAGAATTACGCATCACCGAAGTCAATCAGGTGGCTCTGCGCCTGCTCAACGTCGAATCCAGCGACCAGGCCTGGCAACTGCTGATCGAAGGCTGCCCGAAGAACGGCAACGCCATCGGCGGACAGTTACTGGAAGCCGTGGTCAACCAGCAGAAACAGCTGGAACTGGAGATCAAGCTCAGCGACGCCCAGGGCAATGACCAGCATCTATGGCTGGTGCTGCGCCTGCCGGAAGCGACAGAGGATTACAGGGCAGTGATCCTCAGCATCAGCGACATCACCAGTCGCAAGCTGATCGAGCTGTCGCTGCTGGAGCGCGAAGGTTTCTGGTCGGACGTGGTGCGCACCGTGCCCGATCACCTGTATGTGCAGGACGTGATCAGCCAACGGATGATCTTCAGCAACCACCACCTGGGCCAGACCCTCGGCTACAACAAGACCGAGCTGCACCAGATGGGCGAATATTTCTGGGAAATCCTCCTGCACCCGGAAGACGCCGACCTCTATCACCGCCTGCGCCAGGAACAGCGTCATTCGGCCTATGCCCAACTGCTGCAATGCCAGTTGCGCTTCCGCCACCGCAGCGGCCAGTGGCGGCGCTTCGAGATCCGCGAGCAGGCCCTGGCCCGGGATCGCTACGACCAGGTGACGCGAATCATCGGCGTGGCCAAGGACATCACCGACCAGATCGAGGCCAGCGAATCCCTGCGCGACAGCGAACAGCGCTACCGCATGCTCGCCGAAAGCATCAGCGACGTGATCTTCTCCACTGACAACAAGCTCTCGCTGAACTACGTCAGCCCCTCGGTGCATGCGGTGCTCGGCTACGACGTGGAGTGGATCTTCCAGAACGGCTGGCAGTCGACCATCGCCAACCCGCAGCAGTTGAGCGGCATCTACACCCTCATGGACCGGGTCAGCAAGGCTCTGGACAAACCCGAGCAACTGGCGCAGCTGCGCAGCCAGGTGCAGACCCAGCTGTTCCTGTTCGACTGCCTGCGGGCCGATGGGCGCAAGATCCCCATCGAACTGCGCCTGGTACTGGTGTGGGACGAGCATGGCGCCTTTGAGGGCGTACTCGGGGTCGGCCGCGATATCAGCCAGCAGCGCCGCGCGGAAAAAGACCTGCGCATGGCGGCCACGGTATTCGAACACTCGACCTCGGCGATCCTGATCACCGACCCCGCTGGCTACATCGTCCAGGCCAACGAAGCGTTCAGCCGGGTCAGCGGCTACGCGGTGTCCCAGGTGCTCGACCAGTTGCCGAACATGCTCACCGTCGACGACCAGCAGGAAGCCCACCTGCGTTATGTGCTCAAGCAGTTGAACCAGCACAGCACCTGGGAAGGCGAAGTCTGGCTCAAGCGCCGCAATGGCGAGCACTACCCGGCTTGGGTCGGCATCACTGCGGTGCTCGACGATGAAGGCGACCTGGCCAGCTACGTGTGCTTCTTCAGCGACATCAGCGAGCGCAAGGCCAGCGAACAGCGGATTCACCGCCTGGCCTACTACGACGCCCTGACCCACCTGCCCAACCGCACCCTGTTCCAGGACCGTCTGCACACTGCGTTGCAATCGGCAGAGCGGCAAAAGTCCTGGGTGGTGCTGATGTTCCTCGATCTGGACCGCTTCAAGCCGATCAACGACTCCCTGGGCCACGCCGCGGGCGACCGCATGCTCAAGGAAATGGCCGCCCGCCTGCTGGGTTGCGTCGACGATGACGACACCGTGGCGCGCATGGGTGGCGACGAATTCACCCTGCTCCTGCAACCCCGCTCCAGCCGCGAGATTGCCCTGAACCGGGCCATCAATGTGGCCGAGAAGATCCTCGCCAGCCTGGTCAAGCCCTTCGTCCTCGAAGGCCGGGAGTTCTTTGTCACCGCCAGTATCGGCATCGCCCTGAGTCCTCAGGACGGCAACGAACTGAGCCAGTTGATGAAGAACGCCGACACCGCGATGTACCACGCCAAGGAGCGCGGCAAGAACAACTTCCAGTTCTACCAGGCCGACATGAACGCCAGTGCCCTGGAGCGCCTGGAGCTGGAAAGCGACCTGCGCCATGCCCTGGAACAGGAAGAGTTCGTGCTCTATTACCAGCCGCAGTTCAGCGGCGACGGCAAACGCCTGACCGGTGCCGAGGCGCTGCTGCGCTGGCGTCATCCGCGCCGCGGGCTGGTGCCGCCGGGCGACTTCATTCCGGTCCTGGAAGAACTGGGCCTGGTGGTGGATGTCGGCGACTGGGTGATCAGCGAAGCCTGCCGCCAGCTCAAGTCCTGGCACCAGGCCAGGGTGCGGGTACCGAAGGTCTCGGTGAACATTTCCGCACGGCAGTTCTCCGACGGCCAGTTGGGCATGCGCATCGCCACCATTCTCAAGGACACGGGCCTGCCACCGGCGTGCCTGGAACTGGAGCTCACCGAAAGTATCCTGATGCGCGAAGTCAGCGAGGCAATGCAGATCCTCGACGGCCTGAAGAACCTCGGCCTGAGCATCGCGGTGGACGACTTCGGCACAGGCTATTCATCGCTGAACTACCTCAAGCAGTTCCCCATCGACGTGCTGAAGATCGACCGCACTTTCGTCGACGGCCTGCCCTCCGGCGAGCAGGACGCGCAGATCGCCCGAGCCATTATCGCCATGGCCCACAGCCTGAACCTGGCGGTGATCGCCGAGGGCGTGGAAACCCATGAGCAGCTGGACTTCCTGCGCGAGCACGGCTGCGATGAAGTCCAGGGCTACCTGTTCGGCCGACCGATGCCGGCCAACCGCTTCGAGGCGCAATTCAGCAACGATGCCCTGTTCATGTTCGACTAACCCCCCCCGCGTACGTAGGAGCCGGCTTGCCGGCGAAGGCGATTCAGGGGCCTCTTCGCTGGCAAGCCAGCTCCTACGAGAGATCACTTACGACGTGAAGGCCACTTGTCTGCGACATGATGTCCTTTCATATGCCATCTAAAACCCATTGGGTTAGAATGCCTCCCTTTTCTGCCCCCGATCCTTGAGGACCGCCATGTTCAGCCGTGATTTGACTATTGCCAAGTACGACGCCGATCTCTTTGCCGCCATGGAGCAAGAAGCTCAGCGCCAGGAAGAGCACATTGAGCTGATCGCTTCGGAAAACTACACCAGCCCAGCGGTGATGGAAGCTCAAGGCTCGGTATTGACCAACAAATACGCCGAAGGCTACCCAGGCAAGCGTTACTACGGCGGCTGCGAATACGTCGACGTGGTTGAACAGCTGGCCATCGACCGCGCCAAGGAGCTGTTCGGCGCCGACTACGCCAACGTCCAGCCCCACGCCGGTTCCCAGGCCAACGCTGCGGTCTACCTGGCCCTGCTGCAAGGCGGCGACACCATCCTGGGCATGAGCCTGGCCCATGGCGGTCACCTGACCCACGGTGCTGCCGTTTCCTCCTCCGGCAAGCTGTACAACGCTGTTCAGTACGGCATCGACGCCAACGGCCTGATCGACTACGACGAAGTCGAGCGCCTGGCCGTCGAGCACAAGCCGAAAATGATCGTCGCCGGTTTCTCTGCCTACTCGCAGATTCTCGACTTCCCGCGCTTTCGCGAAATCGCCGACAAGGTCGGTGCCTACCTGTTCGTCGACATGGCCCACGTGGCCGGTCTGGTCGCCGCTGGCGTCTACCCGAACCCGGTGCCATTCGCTGACGTCGTGACCACCACTACCCACAAGACCCTGCGCGGTCCACGTGGCGGCCTGATCCTGGCTCGCGCCAACGCCGACATCGAGAAAAAGCTGAACTCCGCGGTATTCCCGGGCGCCCAGGGTGGTCCGCTGGAGCACGTGATCGCCGCTAAAGCGATCTGCTTCAAGGAAGCGCTGCAGCCTGAGTTCAAGGCCTACCAGGAACAAGTGGTGAAGAATGCCCAGGCCATGGCCGAAGTGTTCATCGCACGTGGTTTCGACGTGGTGTCCGGTGGTACCAAGAACCACCTGTTCCTGCTGTCGCTGATCAAGCAGGACATTTCCGGTAAAGACGCCGACGCCGCTCTGGGCAAAGCGTTCATCACCGTGAACAAGAACTCCGTGCCTAACGACCCACGCTCCCCGTTCGTCACCTCCGGCCTGCGCTTCGGTACTCCGGCCGTGACCACCCGTGGCTTCAAGGAAGCCGAGTGCAAGGAACTGGCCGGCTGGATCTGCGACATCCTGGCGGACCTTTCCAACGAAGCGGTGATCGACGCCGTGCGTGAGAAGGTCAAGGCCATCTGCAAGAAGCTGCCGGTATACGGCGCTTAATCAGCCCGCAGACTGCAGTACAAGAAGCCCGGCCTCAGCGCCGGGCTTTTTTATGCCGGTAAAAAACCACCGAGCCCACCCAACCGCCCCTGCAGGCCATGCCACAAGCTGCGGCCAGCAGCGTTCGCCACGCATGATCCACAGCACAAAACCACTGGTCAGACCGGTCATGCCAATTTGCGTTTCCCCTCTTGTAAACCGCTGAAAGCCGAGCGTAGACTGCGCCTGCACTGGACATACCGGTAAGACCACAATAATTAAGTCCTCCATCCGCTGCGCTCCCAGCGCACGGCAGACAGGACACCGACCAGGATTCCTCCCCATGCTCAGATGGTGCTCGCGTTCGATTTTCCTCCAGGTTGTGCTCGGACTGATGCTCGGCATCGTGTGCGGACTCACCCTCCCCGAATACTCCTCACAACTCAAACCACTGGGCGACGGCTTCATCAAGCTGATCAAGATGCTCATCGGGCTGATCGTGTTCTGCGTGGTGGTCAGCGGCATCTCCGGCGCCGGCGACCTGAAGAAGGTCGGCCGCATCGGCCTCAAATCAGTGATCTACTTTGAAATACTCACCACCATCGCCCTGGTGATCGGCCTGATCATGGCCTTCAGCACCGGCATCGGCAGCGGCGCCAATATTCATCTGGAACAGCTGTCCACCGCCGACATGGGCGATATCGCCCAGCGCGGCCAGCACATGCACACCACCACCCAGTTTCTCATGGACCTGATCCCCACCTCGGTGATCGGGGCCTTTGCCGAGAACAACATCCTTCAGGTGCTTTTGTTCTCGGTGCTGTTCGGCAGCGCCCTGAACCTGGTGGGCGAAGCCGCCTCCGGCATCTCCCGGCTGATCAATGAACTGAGCCACGTGATCTTTCGCATCATGGGCATGATCGTGCGCCTGGCGCCCATCGGCGTGTTCGGCGCCATCGCCTTCACCACCAGCAAGTACGGCCTGGATTCGCTGCAGCACCTGGGCAGCCTGGTAGGGCTGTTCTACCTGACCTGCTTTGCCTTCGTCGCGGTGATCCTTGGCCTGGTGATGCGCCTGTCGGGCCTGCGCATGCTGCCCTTCCTCAAATACCTGCGGGAAGAGTTGCTGATCGTCCTCGGCACCGCCTCTTCCGATGCCGTGCTGCCACAGATCATGCGCAAGCTGGAGCACCTGGGCATCGGCAGCTCCACCGTGGGCCTGGTGATTCCCACCGGCTATTCGTTCAACCTGGATGGTTTCTCCATCTACCTGACCCTGGCCATCGTCTTCATCGCCAATGCCACCGGCACGCCGTTGTCCATGTCGGATCTTTTGACCATCCTCCTGGTGTCGCTGATCACCTCCAAGGGCGCCCACGGTATTCCCGGTTCGGCCCTGGTGATTCTGGCCGCGACCCTGACCGCGATCCCGGCAATTCCGGTGGTGGGCCTGGTGCTGGTGCTGGCGGTGGACTGGTTCATGGGCATTGGCCGCGCCTTGACCAACCTGATCGGCAACTGCGTGGCCACCGTGGCCATCGCCCGCTGGGAAAAGGACATCGACGTGCAACGGGCCAACAAGGTGCTCAGCGGTCAACAGGGCTATACCTTCCAGGCGCGAAAACCGGTGGCCGGCGCCCACCAGCAGGAATTTTGATCCGACCTTGTGCCTGCCGACGGCAGGCACAACAATCAGCGCGGCAACAGCGCGCTACCGATAGCTCATGGAGTCAACAGTGATCAGCTCGTCAACGGTTGTGAATTCAGTGGTAGAAAAGCTCCGGGCCGCCCTTGCCCGAGGCCAGTGGCGCTCCGGCGACATGCTGCCCGGGCAACGTGAATTGGCCGAGCAACTGGGCATCAGCCGTCCCAGCCTGCGCGAAGCGGTGATCGTCCTGGAGACCCTGGGCCTGGTGCGCTCCATGCCCGGCAAGGGCGTGGTGGTGCTGGACGCCCCCCTGGGCGAAGCCCAGGGGGGCGAGAGCAGCGTGGCCGGCGCCAGCCTCGAGGACGTGCTGCAACTGCGCTACACCCTCGAGCCCTTCATCGTCGGGCTGGTGGCGCAATCCATCAGCAGCAAGGAAGTCGGCCAACTGCGCCTGACCCTGATGGACATGCGCGAAGCCCTGGAGGCCAATGACAGCGAAGCCGGGGTCAATGCCTACATCGCTTTCCATGAGGAACTGTTCACCCTGACCAGCAACCCGATCTTCCAGAACGTGGTGCAGCAGACCAGCAATGCCCTCAAGCAAAGTGCGCAGATCCTGCGCAATTCGCCGGAGCACCTGGCCGAGCGCCTGGAAGAGAATGAAGCGGTAGTACGGGCGATCCGTAACAAGAACAGCGCCCTGGCCAGCGCCGAGATGCGCCGGCATATCCTCCAGGAAGGCCAGCGCATGGGCATCGAACTGAATATTCCGGACGATCATCTGGGCTCCAACGCCCTGTAATCACCCCCCGAGTCAGCAACTGGACTGGAGACAGGCCATGGTCAGCTACGCCCTGAAAAACAACCCCTTCACCCTGGTGGCCAGCCTGCCTAGGCGTCAGTGCGGCGAAAAAAAGCTGCTGGTCGATGATGTCTACCCGCAGATCTTCGACGCCATTCTCGAACAGCGCATCGTCCCCGGCAGCCGTTTCACCGAAGACAGCCTCGGGCAGGCCTTCGGCGTCAGCCGCAGCATCATCCGCCAGGTCCTGGCACGGTTATCCCACCAGCAAGTGGTGATCCTGCGGCCCAATTACCGCCCCCAGGTCGCGGCTCCTGACCTGGAGCAGACCCGGCAGATCCTGCATGCCCGACGCCTGACGGAAATCACCCTGGTGCGCCTGGCCTGCCAGCAACCCCGGCGCCAGTTGCAGTCCCTGCGGCAACTGGTCGCCCGGGAACGGGAGGCCATCGAACGCGACCAACGAGGCCCGGCCATTCGCCTGTCCGGGGAGTTCCACCTGCAACTGGCTGAAGTGGCCGGTAACGCCCCACTGGCGCAGTTTCTCGGTAGCCTGGTACCACTGACCTCCCTGGCCATTGCCCAGTTTGAAGGCCGCACCCGCCACTGCTGCGCCTGGCAAGAGCACGCGACGATCATCGATGCGCTACAGGCGGCCGACGTCGAGAAGGCCGAAGCCCTGATGAACCGACACCTGGATCACCTGGAACAACGCCTGCTAGGCTCAGCCCCCGTCGATCTGTAGGAGCCGGCTTGCCGGCGAAGACCTCAGCGGCCCAGCATCCTTTCGAAACCCTGCCGGATCTTCTCTTCCGGCAGATCGTCGGCAATGAACACCATCACACTCTCCCGCACCTCGCCCTCAGCCCATTCGGTATCCCAGTCAAAGCCATAAAGCTTGAGCACGCCCTGGAACACCATGCGCCGTGGCTCGTCGATAACGCTCAACACACCTTTGTAACGCAGCAACTGCTTGCCATGATCCTCCAGCAGCTCATTCATGAACTCGCTGAGGCGATCCAGATCCAGGGCCTGCTCGGTGCGCAGCACCAGACTGGAAATCCGGTCCACCGAGGGTGCCTGGCTCACCGGCCGCAGGCTGATGCCGCCGCCCAGATCAGCATTCAAGTTGAAGCCCCGTACATCCAGCAGCTCCGCCAGATCGATCCGGCCGTGCTCCACCAGACGTATCGGCGCCCGGCGGTTGATCCGCGTCAGGCGCTGGCTGAGGGCGTCGAAGGTCTGCTCGTCCACCAGGTCGCGCTTGCTCACCAGCAACCGGTCGGCAAAGCCGATCTGCGCCTGGGCGATGGTCTGGGTCAGGTGGAATTCGGCGTGCTTGGCATCCACCAGGGTGATGATGCCGTCGAGAATGTAGCGCTCGCGCAACTCTTCAT
This sequence comes from Pseudomonas protegens, assembly GCF_003732485.1. Classification (GTDB taxonomy): domain Bacteria; phylum Pseudomonadota; class Gammaproteobacteria; order Pseudomonadales; family Pseudomonadaceae; genus Aquipseudomonas; species Aquipseudomonas protegens_B. The sequence continues at coordinate 257,853 of NZ_MOAK01000036.1, read as the reverse complement.
CGATGAAAAAGGTCTGCGCCACCGGCGCCGGGTCGGCCAATCCGGTGCACTCGATCACCAGCCGATCGAAGGCAATCTCGCCGCTGTCCAGGCGCTCCAGCAACAGGTACAGGGCCTTGGTCAGGTCGGTGTGGATGGTGCAGCAGACACAGCCGTTGGACAGGGTCATGACCTGGACCGGCTCATCCCCCAGCAACTGGGTGTCGATACCGGCATCACTGAACTCATTCTCGATCACGGCGATCTTCAAACCATGCTCGGCCTTGAGCAGGTGACGCAGCAAGGTGGTCTTGCCGGCACCGAGGAAACCGCTGAGCACGGTCACGGGAATAGGATTTTGCAAAACAGGATCTCCCACGCATAAAAACGTAGAAGCCGGCTGGTCGGCGATGGCGTCCGAAGAATCGCTATCGCCGGCAAGCCGGCTCCTACATGGGTGTGACTTACACGCTGTACTTCAACAGCACTTCGGACCGCCCTTGCCGCCGTACCGGGCTTCCTGGCGTTCACGGAAGAACGCCTCGTACGACATCACCGGCTTGTCCGGGTGCTTGGTTTGCATATGCTCGACGTAGTTGTCGTAGTCGGGCATGCCGACCATCAGGCGCGCGGCCTGACCGAGGTATTTACCGAGGCGACTCAGGTCATTGAACATCGTTGCAATCCTCGGGTTACGCGTCCGGTACGGCCTGATAGGGCGATTCTTTATCCGTACGTTCCTTGCTGCCCCAGGCCGCAATACCGACCTTGAGCGCGTAGAACAGGATGCTGAACACCACCAGCAGGAACAATGCAGTCAGGGTCGCGTTGGTGTAGGCGTTGAAGATCACGTGCTGCATCTGCGTGATGTCCTTGGCCGGAGCGAGGATCTGACCATTGGCCATCGCATCGCTGTATTTCTTCGCCAGCGACAGGAAGCCGATCGCCGGGTTGGCGTCGAACAGCTTGATGAAGCCCGCGGTAGTAGTGCAGATCAACAGCCAGACGGCCGGCAGCAGGGTGACCCAGATGTAGCGCTGGCGCTTCATCTTGATCAGGACCACGGTGCCCAGCATCAGGGCGATACCGGCCAGCATCTGGTTGGAGATGCCGAACAGCGGCCACAAGGTGTTGATGCCGCCCAGCGGATCGATCACGCCCTGGTACAGCAGGTAGCCCCAGAGCGCCACGCAGCCTGCGGTGGCAATCAGGTTGGCGGTCCACGACTCGGTGCGTTTCAGCGCCGGAACGAAGGAGCCCAGCAGGTCCTGGAGCATGAAGCGACCGGCACGGGTACCGGCGTCCACCGCAGTCAGAATGAACAGAGCTTCGAACAGGATCGCGAAGTGGTACCAGAACGCCATGGTGTTTTCACCCGGCAGGACATGGTGGAGGATCTGCGCGATACCCACCGCCAGGGTCGGTGCACCGCCGGCACGGGCCAGGATGGTGTTTTCACCGATGTCCTTGGCCACCGCTTGCAGTTGTTCCGGGCTGATGACAAAACCCCAGCTGCTGACGGTCTGGGCCACGGCCACCACATCACCGCCGACGATGGCCGCCGGGCTGTTCATGGCGAAGTAAACGCCAGGCTCGATCACCGAGGCCGCAACCATGGCCATGATCGCCACGAAGGACTCCATGAGCATGCCGCCGTAGCCGATGTAGCGGGCGTTGGCTTCGTTATCCAGCAGCTTGGGCGTGGTCCCCGAGGAGATCAGCGCATGGAAACCGGACACCGCGCCACAAGCGATGGTGATGAACAGGAACGGGAACAGGCCGCCCTTCCATACCGGGCCAGTGCCATCGGTGAACTGGGTCAGGGCCGGCATTTTCAGCTCGGGCATGGTGATCAGGATGCCAATCGCCAGGGCGATGATGGTACCGATCTTGAGGAAGGTCGACAGGTAGTCACGGGGTGCCAGGATCAGCCACACCGGCAGCACCGCGGCGACAAAACCATAGCCGATCAGCATCCAGGTGATCTGGATGCCGGTGAAGGTGAACATCTTGCCCCACACCGGATCCGCCGCCACCTGGCCCCCCAGCCAGATGGAGCCGAGCAACAGCAGCACGCCGATCAACGAGATCTCACCAATGCGGCCCGGGCGGATGTAGCGCATGTACACGCCCATGAACACGGCGATCGGGATGGTCGCCATCACCGTGAAGATACCCCACGGGCTCTCGGCCAGGGCCTTGACCACGATCAGCGCCAGCACCGCGAGGATGATGATCATGATCAGGAAGCAACCGAACAGCGCGATGGTGCCGGGGATGCGGCCCATTTCCTCACGGACCATGTCGCCCAGGGAACGACCGTTACGTCGGGTGGACAGGAACAGCACCATGAAATCCTGTACCGCACCGGCCAGGACCACCCCGGCAATCAGCCACAGGGTGCCGGGCAGGTAGCCCATCTGCGCCGCCAGTACCGGGCCCACCAGGGGGCCTGCGCCGGCAATGGCCGCGAAATGGTGACCGAAAAGAATGTGTTTGTTGGTCGGTACATAGTCCAGACCATCATTGTTGAGCACGGCGGGAGTGGCCCGACGCGGGTCCAGCTGCATCACATTATTGGCAATGAACAGACTGTAATACCGGTACGCCACCAGATAGATGGCCACCGCGGCCACCACAATCCACAAGGCGTTGATCGCCTCGCCGCGACGCAATGCAACTACGCCGAGGGCGCACGCTCCTACGATTGCCAGCAGCAGCCAAGGGACATGGCGCAGCAGGCTATTATTATTTTTCATTTTTTTATCCCAGCCAGGGTGGACAGAAAGACAGCGTTTCGAGTGTAGCGCTACTGTTCTCAAAGACCAGCCCCCACGTTGGTCTAGAGCCTTCTTTTAACTTATGAACCACACTTTTCTCGGAACTTTTCAGCTCAAGGCCGCCGACACACCCACCTGAACTCCCCCCTTTCGTCCGGCAAGCTGCGAGCAAGGTGGCAATCCGTGTTTCTTGAGGTCCGATGGCTGTGGTAGCGACAGTGATAAACCGGGGTCTATAGTCAGTGCACCACGCAGAGGGCCAGCCCATGAGCGAGCAACACGCCGAACGCCGACGCTTCAAACGCATCGCCTTCGATGCCAAGACTGAACTGAGCCAGGGCACCCACCGCTGGCCGGTGCGGCTGCTGGACCTGTCCCTCAAGGGACTGTTGATCGAACGCCCCGATCCCTGGATTGGAGATCCCAATCGCCCCTTCGAAGCCGATATTCACCTGGGCCTCGATGCCGATGTGCGGATGGATGTGCAACTGGCCCACGACCATCACGGTCAGTTGGGCTTCGTCTGCCTGCACATCGGCCTGGAGTCCATCGAACACCTCAGGAGGTTGATCGAGCTGAACCTGGGGGACCCCGAAGAGCTGGAGCGGGAACTGGGCGCGCTGATCAATATTTGATCAGCGACACCGGTATTCAGGGAAACAGCGCGGGCTCGGGAAAGTCGCTTTCCATGTCCCAATAACCCGCTTGCTGCCGTGAAGCGACTGTCCATTGGCCGTCGACATATCGGAAGGTGCGATAGGTGGTGATGAACTCTTCGTTCTCCATCGACGACGCCGATGACACCTGCTGGATGCTTTCGGTGCCCCCTTCCCGGGACGGCACGATCTGCCAGGCCGCCTTGCCAGTCTGGGCGAACACCAGCGGCTGCCTTTCCCCTCCTTCACCCAGGCAGAGCACCGGGTCCAGCTGATTCTGCTCCGGCATCAGCACTTCCGTGGCCGGACCGCTGTAGCTGCCCATGGGGGCGGTTTGATCGACGGTGAGGAAAAACGCCGGCGATGGCAGGCCGTTGAGTGGCGCCTTTTCCACCGTGGCCAAGGGATATCCCAGGGACTTCTGCGCCAGCACCTCGCCGCTGTCGGAAACCAGGCGCGCCTGAGCGCCCAAAGGCGCGGTCGGGTGATCGTCCTCGGACTGGGCAAAGCTGTCGGCGTCCAGGCCATTGCCCCAACTGTCGGCGTGCAGTTGCGCGGTGATGCGCAGATCCTCCAGCACCTCCAGCAGCGAGCCATCTCCCACCAGCACTTGCTGGGCTACACGATAGCCCTCGGGCACCTCGCTCTGCTGCGCCATGGCAAAGCCGCTACCGCACAGCAGGCTGATGCCCAGCAACCAGCCATTCAACCTTGTCATGCCCATTACCTGCTTCCTTCCATGAGAACCCAGCCCTGTTTATTCGAAGAGCGCATCCAACGCCTGTTCCAGGCGGGTCACGGCAATGATCTTCAAGCCCGGCGGCGATTCTTTCGGCGCATTGCCCTTGGGCACGATGGCCCGTTTGAAGCCGTGCTTGGCTGCCTCTTTCAAGCGCTCCTGGCCACTGGGCACCGGACGCACTTCACCGGACAGGCCCACTTCACCGAACACCAGCAAGTCATGGGGCAGCGGACGGTTGCGCAGGCTCGACATCACTGCGGCCATCAACGCCAGGTCGGAAGCGGTTTCCAGCACCTTGACCCCGCCCACCACGTTGAGGAACACATCCTGGTCGTGGGTGGGAATGCCGCCATGGCGATGCAGCACCGCCAGCAGCATGGCCAGGCGGTTCTGGTCCAGGCCCAGGGTGACCCGACGCGGATTGGCCAGGTGGCTGTCATCCACCAGCGCCTGGACTTCCACCAGCATCGGCCGGGTACCTTCCCAAGTGGCCATCACCACACTGCCCGGAACCTCTTCCTGGGCACGAGTGAGGAAAATCGCCGAAGGATTGGAGACTTCCTTCAAGCCGCGGTCAGTCATGCCAAATACACCCAGCTCGTTGACCGCACCGAAACGGTTCTTCACCGCCCGCAACAAGCGCAGGCGCCCGTCGGATTCGCCCTCGAAATACAGCACGGTGTCCACCATGTGCTCCAACACCCGCGGCCCG
>NZ_MOAK01000036.1:226287-252937 GCF_003732485.1 Pseudomonas protegens | reverse complement strand
CTGCTTGGCGTAGCGCACCAGCAAGGCCGCGCTCTCGCGCACCTGGGACACGCCGCCCGGGGCCGATTGCAACTGCTCGGTGAAAATCGTCTGGATCGAGTCGATCACCATGACCTTGGGTTTTTCCACCCGGGCCGTGGCGATGATGGTTTCGATGCAGGTCTCGGTCATCACCCGCAACTGATCCTGGGGCAGGCCCAGGCGCCGGGCGCGCATCGCCACCTGCTGCTGGGATTCCTCACCGGTGACGTACAGCGCCGGCATGCGCGTGGCGATATTGCACAGGGTCTGCAGCAGGATGGTCGACTTGCCGATCCCCGGATCACCACCGATCAGCACCACCGAGCCGTCCACCAGGCCACCGCCCAGCACCCGGTCGAGTTCACCGGAAGCGGTGGAGAAACGCGGGATTTCCTCGACGCTGACTTCCGCCAGGGTCTTGATCTGCGCCTGCTGCCCGGCCCAGCCGGTGCGCCCGGCGGGAGCTGCGGCACCACCGCTTTCGATCATGGTCTCGGTCAGGGTGTTCCAGGCCCCGCACTCGCCGCATTGCCCGGCCCATTTGGGAAAGGTGGAGCCGCACTCGGTGCAGCCGTACATGCGCTTGGCCTTGGCCATCTGAACCCCCGGCAAAAACCGCGATGATAGCTCAGCTGGAGCCGATCAGCGCGGCGCCGTGGTGCGTATCTGCCCGCTGGCCAGGCGCGTGGCGCTATTGCCCAGCGGGTCTTCGGCATTCAGGTCGGCGCCCTTGGCGGCCAAGGCGTCCAGCAACTCGACCCGCTTGAACAACCCGGCGTACATGGCCGCGGTCTGCCCGGCGCCATTACGTTGATCGGGGCTGCAATCGGCGGCCAGCAGGCGTCGGGCGATCTGCACCTCGCCCTTGAAGATTGCCCCCATCAACGCCGTGTTGCCGCGCTTGTCCTGGGCACAGGCGTTGGCACCGGCGGCCAGCAGGCGCTCCACTGCCGGACCCTGGCCGTGATAGGCGGCCAGAATCAGTGCCGTGTAACCCTTTTCATCCTGGGTATCGAGGGAATAACCGGCCGCGATAAAGGTGTCGAGCATTTCCACATCGCCCCGGCGGGCGGCATCGAAATAGTAGTTTTCCAGCTGCACCTTGACCGCCACCGGGTCGGTTGGCTGCGCATGGGCAGCCAGGGCCCAGGCCAGGGTCAGCAGCGAAATGAACAGGCGCATGACACACCTCCTTTTTTCCTGAGAAGCGTAGGAGCCGGCCTGCCGGCGAAGGACTACACCGTACTGCGTGGTATTCCGTTCGCTGGCAAGCCAGCGCCTACAAGGCGTGAAGCATCAGTCGCTCAGTTTGGCCGCCAGGGCCTTGACTCGGGCCAGGTCGCCCTTGGCCACCTGGGTTACCCCGGTGCCGTATTCAGGGTCGGCCTTGTAAAGGAACGACAGCATGATGTGCTTGCTCTCATCATCAGTGGTGGCCAGGGAGCCGCCGAAGCTGTCGATCAGGTCCTGGCGCTCCTTCTTGCTGAAGGAGCGGTACAGGTCACCGGCCTGCTTGAAGTTCTGCTCGCGCTGGATCTTCGCCTGCTGGGTGCTGCCCGCCAGCGCCATCTGGCTGTAGCGCGCAGTCTGCGGCTCTTGGCGCGGCATCAGGCGGCTTGGCTGGTAGTTGACCCCCGTGCTGCTGTGGCCCAGGTTCATCGCACCGTCCTGGTTGCCGTTGTTCACCGGGTTCTTCGGCGCGTTGATCGGCAGTTGCAGGGCATTGGCGCCGATGCGGTACATCTGGGTATCGGCGTAGGAGAACACCCGGCCTTGCAGCAGACGGTCTTCCGACGGTTCGATCCCCGGTACCAGATTGGCCGGAGCCATGGCCACTTGCTCGGTTTCCTGGAAGACGTTGGCCGGATTGCGGTTCAACACCATCTGCCCGACTTTGCGCTCGGGCACACCGGGCCAGATCTTGGTGGCGTCCAGCGGGTCGAAATCAAACTTGGCCAGGTCTTCGGGTTTCAATACCTGGACATACAAGTCCCACTTGGGAAAGTCCCCTTTATTAATGTGGGTTACCAAGTCATTAGTCATATGACTGTAATCGCGGCCCTGTACCTCCACCACTTGTTTCGGGTCGAGATTCTTCAGACCTTGCAGGCTCTTCCAGTGGAACTTCACGTAGTGCACTTCGCCCTTGGCGTTGCTCAACTTGTAGGCATGCACACCATTACCGTCCATTTCCCGGTAACTGGCCGGAGTGCCGGAGTTGGAATACAGCTCGGTCAGAGTACGGGTGGCTTCCGGAACATGGGAGAAGAAGTCAAAACGCCGCGAATCATCGTCGAGATTGGTGCGCGGATCGGGTTTGAACGCATGCACCATGTCCGGGAACTTGATGGCATCACGAATGAAGAAGGTCGGGAAGTTGTTGCCCACCAGATCCCAGTTACCGTCCGCGGTATAGAACTTGGTGGCAAAGCCGCGGGGATCGCGCAGGGTTTCCGGAGAGTGGTTACCGTGCACCACCGCCGAGAAGCGTACAAAAACCGGAGTCGTCTCGCCGGCGGCAAACACCTTGGCACGGGTCAAGTCCGTGAGGTTGTCGGTTACCGTGAAAGTACCGTGGGCACCCGTGCCACGGGCATGCACCACACGCTCTGGAATGCGCTCGCGGTCGAACCGCTGGAGTTTCTGAATCAACTGCACGTCTTGCAACAGCACCGGGCCGGTGGCGCCCGCAGTCTGCGAATTCTGGTTGTCGCCCACTGCCGCACCGTTGTCGCGGGTTAGCGTGGCGGCCTGTACGGAAAGGGAAAGCATACTGGCGGCAAGCACGCCCAGTACGCGTCGCTGGGAAAGACTCCCAAGGCCAAGAGAAGCGGTCATGTTGTATTCCTCTAGTTATATAAGGCGCACCTCGATGCGCCTGCTAGAGGCTAGTGACTAAATATTTGAAAGATAAATAGAAAGGCCGTAACCGCTCGATTGACAGAATGTTCTGGTTATATCGTCGGGCGCGGGGTATATCGCGCGCGATTTGATGGCACTTTGAATAAACTATTTGCCTCTTTATCGGTCGATAGCCCCGCGAGCTATAAAAAGTTGTTTCGGCAAAATGCTTTTTGCTGAATTACACTGCCGTAACCAACCTCATCTGCAACAGGGAATAACCTATGGGCGTGCTAAGTGAATTCAAGGCCTTCGCGGTCAAAGGTAATGTGGTCGATATGGCCGTGGGTATCATCATTGGCGCCGCGTTCGGCAAGATCGTCTCGTCCTTTGTGGGTGACGTGGTCATGCCGCCAATCGGCGTATTGGTCGGAGGGGTGAACTTCGGGGACCTGGCGGTCACGCTGAAAGCGGCTGCGGGGGATACACCCGCGGTGGTTCTGGCCTATGGCAAGTTCATCCAGAGCATCATCGACTTCATCATCATCGCTTTCGCCATCTTCATGGGCGTCAAGGTGATCAACCGCCTGAAACGCGAAGAAGCCGTGGCCCCTACCCTGCCACCGGTACCGACCAAGGAAGAAGAGCTGCTGGGGGAGATCCGCGATCTGCTCAAGGCTCAGAACGACAAGCCCTGAAGGCGAGTCCTGCAATAAGACCACGGCGCCCTCAAGGCGCCGTTTTTGTTACCAGTAGTTCTCCACCGCCACCTGCCCCGGCCGTCGACTCAGGCTCAGGTTCATGCCTCGCTGTTTGAGCAGGGCCCGGGTGTCATCGATCATCTGCGGGTTGCCGCAGAGCATCACCCGGGAATGCTCGGGGGTCAGTTGCACGCCAGCGGCGCGCTCCAGCTCGCCGTTCTCAATCAGTTGGGTGATACGCCCGTTGAGGCTGCCCGGGTGCTGCTCGCGGGTCACGGTACTGATGAACTGCAACTTATGGGCGAACTCCGCCAGATACTCACGTTGCGGCAACTCGGCAAGCAGTTGCTGATAAGCCAGCTCCCTGGCCTCGCGCACGCTGTAGACCAGGATGATGCGCTCGAATTTCTCCCACACTTCGAAGTCCTGGAGGATCGACAGGAACGGCGCAATGCCGGTGCCTGTGGATAACAGCCAGAGGTCGCGGCCGTCGACGAAACGATCCAGGGTCAGATAGCCAAAGGCCTGACGATCCACCAGCAGGCTGTCACCCACTTCCAGGCGACTCAACTCGCTGGTGAACTCGCCACCGGGCACCACAATGGAAAAGAATTCGAGAAACTCGTCGAACGGCGACGACACCATGGAATAGGCGCGCCACACCGTGCTGCCATCGGCCTTGGTCACGCCAAGGCGGGCAAACTGCCCGGCCCGAAAGCGAAAACCCGCATCCCGAGTGGTGCGCAAGGTGAACAGGCTCGAGGTCAGCGGCTGGACGTCCAGCAGGGTCTGGCGGCTGTACTTTTCTTCACTGGCAGTCATGAGGGACTCCACAAAAGCGATGCTCTAGTGTCCCGCAAAGCGCCGCGCAGAAACACCGGCGGTTTGTAATGGCATAGATCGCGGGCAATCGCCGGCAAAAAAACGTACCATTTACCCCCATTTTGAATCGCCCTCCTGCGGCCCGTTCCGCGGCTGTTCAAGGGTTCCTGTCCGCTCCATGTTCCCCACCGACAGGACATTCACCGATTACCTAGAGTCCGCCCATGCCCCTGCTCGCAAGCCCCTTCGCCCAGCTCGACCTGATCCGCCAGCCCGAACAGCAGAACGAGCCACTGCAAGCCTTCGACGCGGCGGACGAATACCTGCTCAATCACCTGGCCGAACAACAACCGGCCAGCGACACCCGGGTGCTGGTGCTCAACGACAGCTTCGGCGCCCTGGCCGCGAGCCTGCTGGGCAAGGTCCAGGTCAGCAGCAGTGGCGACTCCTACCTCGGTGCCCTGGCCCTGGAAAAGAACCTGGTGCGCAACGGCCTGCCATTCGACGCCCTGCGCGTGGTGCCGGCCAGCGAGCCCCTGGCCGGCCCCTTCGACCGGGTGCTGATCCGCGTCCCCAAGACCCTGGCCCTGCTGGAAGAGCAACTGATCCGCCTGCAAGGGCAACTGGCCCCCGGCGCCCAGGTGGTGGCGGCGGCCATGGTCAAGCACCTGCCCCGCGCCGCCGGTGATTTGCTGGAGCGCTACATCGGCCCGGTCCAGGCCTCGCTGGCGGTGAAAAAGGCTCGCCTGCTGATTGCCACACCGCAAGACAAGCAGCCCGTCGTGTCGCCCTACCCGACCCGCTATCGCCTGGAACAGCCGGCCATCGAGCTGCTCAACCACGCCAACGTGTTCTGCCGCGAAGGCCTGGACATCGGCACCCGCGCCTTCCTCCCGCACCTGCCGCAGAACCTCGGCAGCGCCCGGGTCGCGGACCTGGGCTGCGGTAACGGCGTCCTGGCCATTGCCAGCGCCCTGGACAACCCCCAGGCCCATTACACCCTGGTGGACGAATCCTTCATGGCGGTGCAGTCGGCCCGGGAGAACTGGCAGGCCGTGCTGGGCGAGCGCGAAGCCGAAATGCGAGCCGGCGACGGCCTGGCCGGCCAGGCAGCGCAATCCCTGGAGGTGGTGCTGTGCAACCCGCCATTCCACCAGCAGCAGGTAGTGGGCGACTTCCTCGCCTGGCGCATGTTCCAGCAGGCCCGGGAAGCTCTGGTAGTGGGCGGCGCACTGTACATCGTCGGCAACCGCCACCTGGGCTACCACAGCAAGCTGGCGCGGCTGTTCCGCGGCGTCGAGCAAGTGGCGGCAACCCCCAAGTTCGTCATCCTCAAGGCCCGCAAGTAAGGGCTCGCCAGAACACAGCGGCCTTTTCGACAGGCAAAAAAAACCCTCCACCAAGGGAGGGTTGAAACCGTGCCGCAAGGCAACGGGATGGGATGATCAGTGGGTGGTCAGGCCTGCGGCATTCATGAACATGCGCATCAGGCTGGCGACCACGAACAGGGCCAGGACACTGCCGCCCCAGATCATGACCAGCCAACCCAGGCGCTGCCACAGCGGCTTCTTTTCCGCCTGTTCGATTTCCTGCAAAGAGTGTTTACCGCTCATAACTGCAACTCCTGCTTAACCCAAACCCTCGTAGGAGCTGGCTGGCCAGCGAAAGCGCCGGCCAGCCGGGCACAAGGCTCAAGGCCCCCTTCGCCGGCAAGCCGGCTCCTACCTAGTGGTAACCGTCTTCGTGGGTGACCTTGCCGCGGAACACGTAGTAGCTCCAGAAGGTGTAGCCCAGGATGAACGGAATGATGAACAGCGTGCCCACCAGCATGAAGCCCTGGCTTTGTGGCGGCGCCGCGGCGTCCCATATGGAAATCGACGGTGGCACGATGTTCGGCCACAGGCTGATGCCCAGGCCGCTGTAGCCGAGGAAGATCAGCACCAGGGTCAGCAGGAACGGCGTGTAGTGGGCGTTGCGGGCCACGGCACGGAGCAGGCCGTACATGGTCACCAGCACCAGAATCGGCACCGGCAGGAACCAGAACAGATTCGGCAGGGTGAACCAGCGTGCTGCGATCTCGGCGTGGGCCAAGGGCGTCCAGATACTGACAATGCCGATCACCGCCAGCACCACGTAAGCCAGGGGTCGTGCCAGGTCATGCATCTGCTGCTGCAGCTTGCCTTCGGTCTTCATGATCAGCCAGGTGCAGCCGAGCAAGGCATAGGCCACCACCAGCGCCAGACCGCAGAACAGAGTGAAGGGCGTCAGCCAGTCCAGGGAACCACCGGCGAACTGCCGATTGACCACCGGCAGGCCATCGATGAAGGCCCCCAGGGCCACGCCCTGGAAGAAGGTCGCCGCCACCGAGCCGCCGATGAAGGCCTTGTCCCAGATGTGGCGCTTGTCTTCCTTGGCCTTGAAGCGGAACTCGAAAGCCACACCGCGGAAGATCAGCCCGACCAGCATCAGGATCAGCGGCAGGTAGAGTGCCGAGAGCACCACCGAGTAGGCCAGCGGAAAGGCACCGAACAACGCCGCGCCGCCCAGTACCAGCCAGGTTTCGTTGCCGTCCCAGACAGGCGCGACGGTGTTCATCATTACGTCACGGTCGCGGTCGTCCTTGACGAACGGGAAGAGAATCCCGATCCCCAGGTCGAAGCCGTCCATGACCACGTACATCATGATGCCGAAGATGATAATCACGGCCCAGAGCAGCGGAAGATCAATACCCATGACTCAGTTCCCCTTGTTCAGGCGGGTGCCGTGGTCGGCGTCGTGGTCATCGTCGGCTGCGGACAGCGGACGGGCCGGGGTGCGTTGCTGGCCGGGGCCACCGTGGCTGGTTTCGGCACCTTCATTGGTGACCGGGCCTTTGCGCACCAGGCGCATCATGTAGCCGATACCCACGCCGAACAGCGAGAAGTACACCACCACGAACAGCGCCAGGGTGATGCTCATCTGCACAAAGCTGTGGCCGGAAGAGGCATCCGCCGTGCGCATCAGGCCATAGACCACCCACGGCTGGCGGCCGATCTCGGTGGTGAACCAGCCGGCCAGGATCGCGATCAACCCGGATGGGCCCATCCACAACGCCAGGTACAGGAACGGGCGCGAGGTGTAGAGGGTGTCGCGCTTGCGCAGCCAGAGGCTCCACAGGCCGGTGAAGATCATCAGCATGCCCAGGCCGACCATGATCCGGAACGACCAGAAGACGATGGTCGAGTTGGGCCGGTCCTCGGGTGGGAACTCCTTGAGCGCCGGCACCTGCTTGTCCAGCGAGTGGGTGAGGATCAGGCTGCCCAGGTAAGGGATTTCCACCGCGAAGCGGGTTTTCTCGGCCTTCATGTCCGGCCAGCCGAAGAGGATCAGCGGGGTCGGCTCGTTGCCGACGTTTTCCCAGTGGCCTTCGATGGCGGCGATTTTCGCCGGCTGGTGCTTGAGGGTATTGAGGCCATGGAAGTCGCCGATCACCGCCTGCACCGGCGCCACGATCAGGGCCATCCACATGGCCATCGACAGCATGCGACGAATGGCCGGGTTGTCCCGCCCGCGCAGCAAGTGCCAGGCTGCCGACGAACCGACGAAGAACGCCGTGGCGACGAACGCCGCTACAGCCATGTGCGCCAGGCGATAGGGGAATGACGGGTTGAAGATCACCGCCAGCCAATCCACCGGGATCACCTGGCCATTGACGATTTCATAGCCCTGGGGCGTCTGCATCCAGCTGTTGGACGAGAGGATCCAGAACGTCGAAATCAGGGTGCCGATGGCCACCATCACCGTGGAGAAGAAGTGCAGCTTGCGCCCGACCTTGTTCCAGCCGAACAGCATCACCCCGAGGAAACCGGCCTCAAGGAAGAAGGCCGTGAGCACTTCATAGGTGAGCAGGGGGCCGGTGACCGAACCGGCAAAATCCGAGAAGCGGCTCCAGTTGGTGCCGAACTGGTAAGCCATCACCAGACCGGAGACCACGCCCATGCCGAAGTTGACGGCAAAGATCTTCGACCAGAAGTGGTAGAGATCGCGGTAGGTGTCGTCGCGGGTCTTCAGCCAGAGGCCTTCGAGTACCGCCAGGTAGCTCGCCAGGCCGATGGTGATCGCCGGGAACAGGATATGGAACGAGATGGTGAACGCGAACTGAATTCGGGCGAGATCAAGAGCCTCTAAACCGAACATAAGCTTTCCTCTATCAGGTAATACCGGCTGCCGGCCAGAGGCCTGCACCCACTGCCCCCACGGATATGGAGTGCGGCGAATTCGGATTCGTTCTTTTTTAAACCATCGCTACGCAGGGAGTCTGGCACTTGGGCCACCACATCAGCCTTTGCAAAAAGGTTTTGATCTGGATCAAGCAACGTTGAAAGAGTAGTCCTAATTTCGCCATGCAACTCTGTGGTTATTTGCCGCGTGACAGCTTGCCTCACCCTCTCAAGACCGGGGGTTTCCCGGCTTTTTCCCACACAAAACGCCTGTAGCCGCTGCTGAGCCTGCGAAGCTGCGAAAGGCCGGGCCGCGTTCGGTACGCAGGGCCTTGGCTGGTGATTTCCCGTCGAGCCTGCGGCGTATTCAAGATCCTGGCGTCTCCTCCAGAGCCGTTCGCAGCCTGCGGCAGCGGCTACAGGGTTCGCGACCAGGTGTTCGAGCGAGAAACAAGATAGATGCGCGGCTAACGAATTTTCCCCGGACTGCAACTATTGGTTACATCTTGGTGATAATCTCGTGGCACTCCCCGCTCAGATCTACCGCCCGATGCCCAGCCAAGACCCTCTGCTGCTCCGTCACCATCGTCCGTTCATCGCGTTCTGGCTGGCGCGGATCTTTACCGCCAGCGGCTTCCAGATGCTCACCGTGGCCATTGGCTGGAACCTCTACCAACTGACCGGCAATGTGCTGGACCTGGGCCTGGTGGGGCTGGTGGAATTCGCCCCGCGGGTGCTGTTCATGCTGCACACCGGGCATGTGGCCGACCGCTACGACCGGCGTCGGGTGGCGGCCATCTGCCAGTCGCTGCAAGCCCTGATCGCCCTGGCCCTGGCCGTCGGCAGCCTGACCGACAGCGTCACCCGGGAAATGATCTTCATCCTGGCCTTCCTGCTCGGCGGCGCCCGCTCCTTCGAAATGCCCACCACCCAGGCCCTGCTGCCGAGCATCGTGCCCGCGGCGCTGTTTCCCCGGGCGGTGGCCGCCGCGCAATCGGCGCAGCAGTCGGCGACCATCGTCGCCCCGGCCCTGGGCGGGCTGCTGTACGCCTTCGGCAGCGTCTGGGTCTATGGCCCAACCGTGATCCTCTATGTAATTGCCTGCCTGCTGATGCTCAACCTGCCGGCCCGGCAGACACCACTGAACAAGGGCAAGGCCACCCTGGACTCGCTGCTGGCGGGGATTCGCTTCATCCGCAGCCGCCCGGACATTCTCGGCGCCATTTCCCTGGATCTGTTCGCCGTGCTGCTAGGCGGTGCCACTGCACTCTTGCCGGTGTTCGCCAAGGACATCCTGCTGACCGGACCCTGGGGCCTGGGCCTGCTGCGTTCGGCACCGGCGGTGGGTGCTCTGCTGATGTCGCTTTGGCTGGCGCGCTTTAGCGTCGAGCGCAAGGTCGGGCGGGTGATGTTCACCGCCGTCGGAGTATTCGGCGTGGCCACCATCGCCTTCGGCCTCTCGACCTCGTTCTGGTTTTCCCTGGCGGTGCTGGTGGTGCTGGGGGCGGCGGACATGATCAGCATGGTGATCCGCGCCTCCTTCGTGCAACTGGAGACCCCGGACGAAATGCGCGGCCGGGTCAGCGCGGTGAACGGCCTGTTCATCGGCGCTTCGAATCAGTTGGGGGAGTTCGAATCCGGGCTGACAGCCCACTGGTTCGGCACGGTGCCGGCGGTGGTGCTGGGCGGGGTCGGCACGCTGCTGGTGACCGGCGTCTGGATCAAGCTGTTCCCGACCCTGGCCCAGCGTGACCGGATGATCGAACGGGTCGAGCAACCCAAGGCCTGAAGCCGCGCCGGGCTGGCGCGGCCAGGTTCAAGCCTCAGTGGCTGGGCTGAGCTTCAGCAGCGGCTCGCCATTTCGCCGCCTCCAGCAGGTCGCAACCATCCTGCGTCAGTACATAGAGCACGTCGATGATGTGCGGGATGTCCTTCACATCGCCGTGGCTGAAGTTCAGGCAGCAGAGGGTTTCCAGCAGGTTGGCAGCCGTGCGCATGCGCTGCTCGGCGGCTTCGTGCAGCGCCTCAGGGGAGGCATTGGCGTTGATAAAAAACACACCTGGCCGGCTTATGTTGGATTTAAGCGGCACATAGTGAGCAGCAGTTTCCGGGGTATTCATCATTAGATCCTTCTTTATGAATGACCGCCCCAATCGTGACCAAACGATGGGTGGCGGACTGTGCACAGGTTGGTCAACCGGGAAGAAGGCACCCGGCACACCCGAAGGTGTCCCGCGCACAGCCCACCATTAAGCGTGCGGACACGAAAAAGTGCCTGCAAACCAGGGTGGCGCGTGCGCCTTCTAATTTCGGGTGACCAAACCCGGCCGCTGAATTGGCAGCGACGGCGCGAACTATAGGGGTGATGGGACGGGCGGTGCAACAAGCGGCTGGTTAGCCTTTGTTACCCGTTCACAAGCCCCGTGCCCGACTCCTTGCCGAACCGAGCTGCGACAGAGAAACGCCCCGTAGGGGGCCTCGTAACAGGTTATTGATCATTCTCTGCAATACAAAACCGCTACGAAGCGTGTAAGGTATCACCTTACACTCGCACCCCATGATCAAGTCCTTTCAGCACAAAGGCCTGCGCGCCTTCTATGAAACCGGGTCGACTCGTGGAATACGGGCCGAGCATGCACGCCGGTTGGCCCGCCAGCTGTCGTTCATGGATCACGCCAGCGAACCGGCAGACCTCAATCTGCCGGGCTGGCGGCTGCACCCGCTCAGGGGCGACCTGCTTGGCTACTGGTCCCTGGTGGTGTCCGGCAACTGGCGAGTGATCTTTCGTTTCGTAGGTTCGGATATCGAGCTGGTGGATTATCTGGACTACCACTGAACAGGAGGCAGGATCATGCCCATCCACAACCCGCCCCACCCCGGTGACACCCTGCGCCTGGATATCTTGCCCGAACTGGGCATCAGCGTGACGGAGCTCGCGCGGCATATCGGCTACGCCCGCCCGCACCTGTCCAAGGTGTTGAACGGCCATGCGCCAATCCGCGCGGAACTGGCGGTCAAGCTGGAACGCGCCGGAATCGGCAAGGCCAAGGTCTGGCTGGCGGTACAGGCCGATTACGACATATGGCACACCGAGCAGGAACTGCAACCGGTGATCGAGCCCATCGTGGCCCATGTTGGCTGAGCCCTAAACCAGCAGCTCTCCAGCCACCTTGGCGCGCTTGCCGCGACCGCACAGCGCTTCCACCAGGGCCAGGGCAAACGCCAGGGCCGCGGCGGAGCCCTGGGCGGTGATGCAGTTACCGTCCACCACCACCGGCTGGTCGACAAAGGTGCAGCCCAGCAGATGATGGCTGGCGCTGGGCAGGCAGGTCATGCGCCGCTGGCGCAGCACGCCATACGCCTGCAAGGCCAGGGCCGGGGCTTCGGCGATGCCGGCGAACAGGCGTCCCGCTGCGGCCTGATCCTTGAGCAGTTGCTGCAGCGGTTGATGGGCCGCCAGGTGCTGGGCGCCCACCGCGCCGCCGGGCAATACGATCAGGTCGAAGCGCTGGGCCAGCACGTCCACCAGCATGGCGTCGGCGGTCAAGCGGGTGCCCCGGGCGCAGGTGAGCATGCGCCGGCCTTCGACGCTGGCGGCCAGCACTTCGACTTCGGCACGGCGCAATACGTCGATCAGGGTCACGCTTTGCAGGTCGTCGATGCCTTCGGCAAGGGTGACCAGGGCTCTGAAGGTCATGGGGATGACTCCGCGTGGAGGTCTTTAGAGCTTAGTCAGCTTTGCCGGCTGCCGTTCAGGGCGCCGTCACTTGATGTAGATCTGCGCGCCCAGGCTGTTGCCCGGGGCGTTGAGCGAGGTGTTGCGAAAGCTGAAGGTGCCCTCCTGCTTGCCCGCCAGGTCGAAGACATAGACATAGCCGACGGTAGTCCCCGAGTTGCCGCAGGGCACATAGCTGGAGCCGTCCTCGCACACCGGCGAGCGGGTGCCATCGACCTCGAAGCCGTCCAGGGTCACATGGGGCTCGCGGCCGTAGCCGATCTCCAGCACGTAGACCTTGATGTTCGGGCCGTTGTGATCGCACTGGGTGCGTTCACGGCCGTCGGAGACATCCTCCAGGCCGCAGGAAGGTGACAGCACCTTGAGAATTTCCACCTGGCTCAATGGCGGCGCCGAACGCGCCAGGGCCGGAGCCGCCAACCAGCAGGCCGCTGCCCCCAGCAGCGTCAATGCTGTCATTTTCACTGTGCTGCGCATAAATCCCCCCTTAAAAGCAGCGCGCAGTATGCGCTACTTGCCAGCAGTGCAAAACATCGCCGACGATCGCAGCCATTGGCCCACGCTGCTGGTATGATGCGCGGCTTTTTCCGACCCAGGGCAAATCCACAGGCACCTTATAAAGTCTGTGCTTTGCTGTTGGAGTCGATACATTCACGGCGCCCGGCGGCGCCACGGGGAGCAGACATGCTGGAAAGGCTGTTTCAACTCAAGGCACACAACACCAACGTGCGCACCGAGATTCTTGCGGGCGTTACCACCTTCCTGGCCATGGCCTACATTCTTTTCGTCAACCCGAGCATTCTCGGCGAGACGGGCATGGACAAGGGCGCCCTGTTCGTTGCCACCTGCCTGGCGGCCGCCATCGGCTCCACCATCATGGGCCTGATCGCCAACTACCCGATCGCCCTGGCCCCGGGCATGGGCCTGAACGCCTTCTTCACCTACACCGTGGTCCTGCACATGGGCCACACCTGGCAAGTAGCGCTGGGTGCGGTGTTCATCTCGGCGGTGCTGTTCTTCCTGCTGTCGATCTTCAAGATCCGCGAATGGATCATCAACAGCATCCCCCTGCCGCTGCGCTCGGCGATTGCCGCCGGTATCGGCCTGTTCCTGGCGCTGATCGCCCTGCATAACGCCGGCATCGTGGTCAGCAACCAGGCCACCATGGTCGGCCTGGGTGATCTGAAAAAACCGGCGCCGATCCTCGCCACCCTGGGCTTTGCCCTGATCGTCGCCCTGGAAGCGCTGAAAGTGCGCGGGGCGGTGCTGATCGGCATCCTCGCGGTGACCATTGCCTCGATCATCATGGGCTTCACCCCGTTCGCCGGCGTGACCTCGATGCCTCCGTCCCTGGCCCCGACTTTCCTGCAACTGGACATCAAGGGCGCCCTGGACATTGGTCTGGTGAGCGTGATCTTCGCCTTCCTGTTCGTCGACCTGTTCGACAACTCCGGCACCCTGATCGGCGTCGCCAAGCGCGCCGGCCTGATGGGCAAGGACGGTCACATGCCGAAAATGGGCCGGGCGCTGATCGCCGACAGCACCGCCGCCATGGCCGGTTCCTTGCTGGGCACCTCGACCACCACCAGCTACATCGAATCCGCGGCGGGCGTGAGCGCCGGTGGCCGCACCGGCCTGACCGCCATCGTGGTGGCGATTCTGTTCCTGCTGGCGCTGTTCTTCTCGCCGCTGGCGGCCAGCGTGCCACCATTTGCCACCGCGCCGGCACTGCTGTTCGTCGCCGTGCTGATGACTTCGGGCCTGGCGGAAATCGACTGGGAAGACATCACCGTCGCCGCCCCGGTGGTGGTCACCGCCCTGGCCATGCCGTTCACCTATTCGATCGCCAACGGCATCGCCTTCGGCTTCATTGCCTGGACCGCGATCAAGCTGCTGTCGGGCCGCGCCCGTGAGCTGAACGCGCCCCTGGTGATCCTGTCGATTCTGTTCGTTATCAAGCTGGGTTGGTTCGCCGCATGACTTTTGACCCCGCAAGCTACAGCGCCCAATTGAACGATAAGGTCACGCGCCTGCGTGACCTGCTGGCGCCCTTCGCTGCGCCCGAGCCCCAGGTCTTCGACTCGCCCCTGCAGAACTTCCGCCTGCGGGCCGAATTCCGCCTGTGGCGCGAGGCCGGTGAACGCCATTACGCGATGTTCTCCCAGGACGACAAGCGCACGCCGATCCTCATTGAAGAGTTCCCCATCGCCAGCCAGCGCATCAACCAGTTGATGCCCCAGCTCAAGGCCGCCTGGCAAGCCAGCAGCGCCCTGAGCCACAAGCTGTTCCAAGTGGAGTTCCTCACCACCCTGGCCGGCGACGCGATGATCACCCTGTGCTACCACCGCCCCCTGGACGAGCACTGGCACAAGGCGGCAAGCCAATTGGCCGCCGACCTCAAGGTCAGCGTGATCGGCCGTTCCAAGGGCAAGCGCGAAGTCATCGGCCAGGACTACGTAGTGGAAAAGCTCGAAGTCGGCGGGCGTACCTTCAGCTACCGCCAGCCCGAAGGCGCCTTCACCCAGCCCAACGGCACGGTGAACCAGAAGATGCTCAACTGGGCCTATGAAGCCCTGGGCGAGCGCCAGGACGACCTGCTGGAACTGTACTGCGGCAACGGCAACTTCACCCTGCCCCTGGCCACCCGGGTGCGCAAGGTGCTGGCCACCGAGATCAGCAAGACCTCGGTGAATGCGGCCTTGAGCAACCTCAGCGAAAACGCTGTGGATAACGTCACCCTGGTGCGTCTGTCCGCCGAGGAGCTGACTGAAGCCTTGAACGACGTGCGTCCGTTCCGCCGCCTGCAGGGCGTGGACTTGAAGAGCTACGAGTTCGGCAGCGTATTCGTCGACCCGCCCCGGGCCGGCATGGACCCGGACACCTGCGAGCTGACCCGGCGCTTCGACAACATCCTGTACATCTCCTGCAACCCGGAAACCCTGGCGGCCAACATCGCCCAGTTGCACGACACCCACTGCATCACCCGTTGTGCGCTGTTCGACCAGTTCCCCTGGACCCACCATATGGAATCCGGGGTCCTGCTGACCCGCCGCTGATTTGCCCCGCTCCCCAACGGCCGTCCTCGAGACGGCCGTTGTCATTCCGCAGCCCTCCCCCTCCGTAGGAGCCGGCTTGCCGGCGAAGAGGCCCCTGAGCCTTGTGCCAACCCGACCGACGCCTTCGCTGGCAAGCCAGCTCCTACAAGGCCAAACCAGACGTAACGCCCCTCTCCGTAGGAGCCGGCTTGCCGGCGAAGAGGCCCCTGAGCCTTGCGCCAACCCGACCGACGCCTTCGCTGGCAAGCCAGCTCCTACAAGGCCAAACCAGACGTAACGACCTCCTCCGTAGGAGCCGGCTTGCCGGCGAAGAGGCCCTTGAGACCTGCGCCAACACGGCCGGCGCCTTCGCTGGCAAGCCAGCTCCTACAGGGGTAGGTGCAGGCGCAGTGGTGTCAGCCCGTGGGGCGGAAGTAACCGGCCAGTTGCTGCAGGTCCTGTTCGTTGAGCAGGCCGGCGTAGAACTTGAGCTGGATCCGCGCCAACAGGTAGGCATGCCGGGCATCTGCCAGGTCGCGGCGGGCGGTGAACAGTTGTTGCTCGGCGTCCAGTACATCCAGGTTGACCCGCTCGCCGCCGTGCACGCTCTTCTGGGTCGCGGTCACCAGCGCCTCCGCAGAGCTGACGGCCATTTCATAGGCCCGGACCTTGGCCGCGGCGCTGGTGTTGAGGTTGAACTGCTTGCGCAGTTCGTTGAGGGTGGTGGCGGTCTTGGCGTCCAGTTCGAACTGCGCCTGGGACAGCTGGCTGGCCGCCTGGCGGGTCGAGGCCGATACCGAACCCCCGGCAAACAGCGGCAGGCTGACCTGGATGCCCACGGTATTGGTGTCGTACTTCTGGTTGTAGGAGCTTTCCGAATCGGAACTGGTCTGACGGCTGCTGGCATACAAACTCACCTTGGGCAGGTACCCGGCGCGCTTGCGCTCCACTTCATACTCCGCCACTCGCAGCGCCTGCTGCTGGGACGCCAGGTCCGGGTTGTTGGCCATGGCCAGGTCACGCCAGCTGTCGAAGCGGTTGGGCAGCAGCGGCTGGATCTGGAACTGCCGGGTCAGCGGGTCCAATTCGTCGATCTGCAACGGTTCGCCAACGATGGCTTGCAGCTCGCGCAGGGCGGCATCCTGCTGGTCCTGGGCCTCGATCTCCTGCGCCAGGGCCAGGCTCAGCCGGGCCTGGGTCTCCAGCACATCGGTGCGGGTGCCCTCGCCGCCCTTGAGCAGGCGTTCGTTGAGCTGCAAGCGTTCGGCGTAGGCACGCTTCTGCGCCCGGCTCAGTTCGATGCGCTCCTGGGCCAGCAGCGCCTGGCTGTAGGCACTGAGCAGGCGTACCGCCAGTTCCTGGCTCTTGCCACGAAAGCGCTCATCGGAAAACAGCGCCTGGGCCGAGCCCTGGCGGTAGCGTGCATAGGCTTCGTAGTCCAGCAGCGGCTGCTGCAGGGTCAGGGTCGAGGCGTAGCTGCGGTAGTCCCGGTCATTGGTGACATCACCGCGAACGGTCTCCTGGGTCACTTCGGACTGGTTGCGCGAATTGTTATAGCTCCAGGACAGGTTCGGCAGCAGCCCGGCACGGCCAATGGCCCGGTTCTCTTCCCCGGCATCGCGCTCCTTGATCGCCGCCTGGAAGGTCGGGTCGTTACGCAAGGCCAGATCGTAGGCATCGAGCAAACCCAGGGCCTGAGCCGAAGGGCTGCTCAACAGGCACAGCACAGGCAAGTACCACCAGGCTCGAATCATTCTTCCACCAATGCCATGTGAGTACGGTCCAGCAGGGGCTTGAACAGGTAATTGAGCATCGAGCGCTCGCCGGTACGGACAAAGGCCTCCACCGGCATCCCCGGACGGATCTGCAACCCCTGCAACTGCTGCATGCCCTGGGCGCTGACCGTGGCGCGCAAGGTGTAATAGGGCTCCTCGGTGCGCTCATCCACCTGCCGGTCGGCGGACACCAGGGTCACCTCCCCCGGCACCCTGGGCGTGGTGCTCTGGTTGAAGGCCGAGAACATCAGCTCCACTGGCAGCCCCGGGTGCACCTTGTCCACCAGTTGCACCGGCACCCGCGCCTCCACCAGCAACGGCTCGTCCTGGGGCACGATGTCCATCAGCGGCTGGCCCGGCTTGATCACCCCGCCCTCGGTGTACACCTCCAGCCCCACCACCACCCCGGCGGCCGGGGCGCGCACCTGGCTGTTGGCCAGTTCGAACTCGGCGGAAGCCAGGCGATTGCGCAGGTCCTCGGTACGCACCCGGGTATCGGCCAACTGGCTGCGCAGGTCTTTCTGGAAATCCTCGGTGGTCTGGCGGATGCGCAAGCGCAGTTCGAGGATCTGCCGCTGCAACTGGCCGATGCGGCCGAAGTCCTCGGCGATCGAGCCATCGATCTGCGCGTACAGGCGCTCGCTGTCCAGCAGCCGGTTGCGCGGGATGTAGCCGTCCCGGGCCAGTTCCCGCAGGCCTTGCAGCTGTTCGTTCAAAGCTTTGCGCTGCGCCAGCTTGCTGGCCTGGGAATCCCGGGTGCCGCGCAACTGCGCCTCGGAGCCGGCGATGGTTTCGGCAATCCCCTGCTGCTCCATGCTCAGGGCCTGGCGCCGGCTGCTGAACAGCTGCCGTTGCAGCGCCAGGCTGGCGGCCACGTCCGGCTCGCTGGCCAGGTCCTGAAGTTGCGGGTCGAAGACGATATCGCTGGCGCCATCGCGCTCGGCATTGAGCCGCGCTTCGCTGGCCAGCGAGCCCAGGTACTGGCTGCGCAGGGACTGCATCTGGGCGCGCAGCGGCGTCTCGTTGAGGCGCAACAGCACTTGCCCGGCGCTGACCCGGTCGCCCTCCTTGACCTCGATCCGCTCGACAATGCCGCCGCTCTGGTGCTGCACGGTCTTGCGATGGCCCGAGACCATGACCTTGCCCGACACCGCCACGCCCTTGTCCAGCGGCGCCAGGGCGGCCCAGCCGATAAACCCGGCAAAACCTCCCAGCACCAGGAGCCAGCCGAGCCGTGAGTACTTCCTGTCGTCCAGGGACAACACATTGCTGGCGGCCGGCCCCGCGACCGGCGCAGCAGGACCTGTGGATAAATTCGCCTTCATGCCTTTTTCCCTTCGCCGCCGGCCACGCCCAGGCGGTAGTTCATGTTCAAGCTGGTCACCGGGCTGCTCGCCGGATTGCTCATCGGTACAGCCGGCGGCGGCGCGGCCTTGGCCTTCTGATTCGCCTCCAGCACCCGCGCCGTAGGGCCGTAGGCCTGCAACTGGCCGTCGCGCAGGATCATCAACTGGTCGGTCAGGGTCAGCACGTTGGGCTTGTGGGTGATCAGCACCAGGGTCCGCTGCCGTTGCTTGAGCTGGGAGATGGCCTGCAACAGCGCCTGCTCGCCGGCTTCATCAAGGTTGGAATTGGGCTCGTCGAGCACGATCAGCGCCGGCAGGCCATACAGGGCCCGGGCCAGGCCAATGCGCTGGCGCTGGCCGCCGGACAACCCGGCACCGCCCTCGCCCAGGCGCGTGTCATAGCCCTGGGGCAATTGCAGGATCAGTTCGTGCACCCCGGCCATTTGGGCGGCCTGCAGGACCTGATCCGAGTCCAGCTGGGCAAAACGCGCGATGTTCTCGGCGATGCTGCCGGCGAACAGCTGGATGTCCTGGGGCAGGTAACCGATATGTGGCCCCAGTTGCTGCCTGTCCCACTGAGCCAGGTCCGCGCCATCCAGGCGCACCTTGCCGGCCAGCGGTGTCCAGGCCCCCACCAGCAGCCGGGCCAGGGTCGACTTGCCACAGCCGGAAGGGCCGATCACCCCCAGCACCTGGCCAGCCTCCAGGGTGAAGCCAAGGTTGCTCAAGGCCGGGCAACGGCTGCCCGGGGCACAGGCGCTCAACTGTTCGACACTCAACTTGCCCTTGGGCGTCGGCAGGCTCATGCGTGCCGGGCGCGGCGGGTTAGCCTGCAACAACTCGGACAAACGCTCGTAGGCCAGGCGCGCCGAACTCCATTGCTTCCAGACCGCGATCAACTGGTCGATGGGGCTGAGCACCCGGCCCATGAGGATCGAGCCGGCGATCATCATCCCCGGGGTGATCTGGCCCTGCACCGCCAGCCACGCGCCCAGGCCCAGCACCAGGGACTGCAGGGCCATGCGCACGCCCTTGGACCAGGCGCTGATGGTGGCGGTCTTTTCGCTGGCCAGGTTCTGCTGGGCGAGAAAGCCCTGGTGGCCGATGAACCAGCGCTCGCGCAGGGCGCCGAGCATGCCCATGGCTTCGATCGCGTCGGCATTGCGCAGGTTGGCCGTGGCCTGTTGGCTGGTGATGATCGACAACTGGCTGGCCTGGGCCAGCGGTGCCTGGCAGATATGCTGGTTGATCCAGGCCAGCACCACCAGCAACACCGCACCGGCCAGGGCCAGCAGGCCGAGCCAGGGGTGAAAGAGGAAGATCACCAGCAGGTAGACCGGAAACCAGGGCGCATCGAAGAAGGCGAACAAGGCGTTGCCGGTGGCGAACTGGCGCAGCGCGGTCAGGTCGTTCAAGGCCTGGCCGGCGGCCTGGGGGCTGCCCTTGAGCTGGGCTTCGAAGGCGGCGTCATACACCCGCTGGTTCAGGCGCATGTCCATCTGGGTACCGAGGTGGATCACCACCTGGCTACGCACCCACTCCAACGCCCCCATCAGGCTGAACAGGCCGAGGATCATCAGCGTCAGCATCAGCAGGGTCATCTGATTGCCCGAGGCCAGCACCCGGTCGTAGACCTGCAGCATGTAAAGGGCCGGGGCCAGCATCAGCAGGTTGATCACCGCCGAGAACAGGCCGATGTTGAAAAAGCCGCCCTTGTAGGCCGTCAAGGCCGCCAGCGTCTCGGAAGCGGCAAGTGGATTCGGCCTGCTCATCAAGGTGTCCTGTGGAGAGTTTAGGGATACAGGGCCTTCCGCTCGGGCAGAGCGGAACGACAAGAGGCGCGCCCCGTGCGTTGACAGGCACCACGGCGCTCCCCAGAATTTGCCACCGCCGCCGCCCAGGCCTTCGAAAACTCGGGCGACGGAGGTGAGTCAAGCCAGCGAATGGAGGAGCGATCCTGCATTCGCTTTTTTATGCCTCAGGCCTGCACTCAGGCGGCCAGCGCCCAGTCCTGGGCCACGTCCTGCACACCCACCAGGCCGACATCGGCTGCGGCGGCGGCCGCTGGGGTGACGTGGGCAACACCGGCGGCGGCCAGGTCGTCGAAAGTGGAGTTCACCGACAGGCTTGGGTCGATCGCCTTGAGCAGGGCATCGATCTCGCCGGCCAGTGCCGAGCTGTCGCCGCTCATCAGGCCGTAGACCACCTTGTGCACTTCACCTGCACGGCCTTCTTCCTTCAGGCTGTTGAGGCCCAGGTTGGTGAAGCTGACTTCCTGGGTGACCAGGTTGTAGTTGCTGCCCGAACCACCGGCGAGGGTGTCGCCCAGGGAAACGGTGTCCAGCGAGCCCCACAGGGTGTGGCTCGGGTTGCTGAACAGGGTGTAGTGCAGGTTGCCGTCGGCCACGAAGGCCGCGTCGCTGGCAGTGCTCTTGATGGCGTACTGGGTGCCGTCGAACGGGCCCGGGTTGAAACCACCGGTATTGGTGCCATCAACCACTTGGCCTGGGCGGTGGTTGACGTCACCGAAGTAGGCCGACCAGTCAGTCAGGTATTGCGCAACAGTATTACCGCCGTAGGTAGCGCTGTAAGAGATCGAAATGCTCATGCAAAACTCCAATACATTAGGGGGGTCATGTCCGCAGCACGCCACTGCCTGCTGCGGTTTTGCCCATCAATGGGCAAAAGCGGTCAGAACTGATACTCCACGGTGCCCTGCAAGGTGCGGCCACGGCCGAGGGTGAAGGCCAGGACATCGCCGAGGGGCACCAGGTAGGCGCGGTCGGTGACGTTTTCCATGGCCAGGCGCAGGGTCAGTTCTTCAGTGGCCCGGTAGCTGCCATACAGGTCGTAGACGGTGTAGGGCTTCCAGTCGGCCGGGTAGACGCCGGTCTGGCTCACGGTGCCGGTGGCGGAGCCGGCGATCGAATAGCCGGCGCTGTAGCGGGCCCGGGCGCCGATATCCAGCTTGCGGTCGAAAAAGCGTGCGCCCAGGGTCAGGGTGCCGCGGTCCATGGGCATGTGTTCGGCCGAACCGAGGATCGCGGCATTGCAGCGGCTGGCACTGTTGGCGGCATCATCCGGGCGCATGCTGGTGACGATCGCGCCACGCCCGCTGCCATTCTTCACTGGCTGGGTCACACCTCCCAGCCAGGCGATTTTCGTGCAGAAATCGTTGTCGCCAATCATGCGGGTGTAGTTCAACTGGCCATAGGCGTGGCCCGCGTCATAGTCGAGCTGGTACTCGACGCCCTTGAAGCGGGTGCTGCTGAGGTCGTTGACATAGGCACTGTTGCCGATGCCGGGCGAGCCGTAGCCAGGGGGCTGCACGCCCATGGCCATATAGATGAAGTCGTCGATCCGGGTATCGAAGTACGCCACCTTGATCCCCAGGCGGTCATCGTTGAGCCAGAGGTTTTCCTTGAAGATGTTGAACCCCGCCTCCCAGGTGGTGGAGCGCTCCGGCTTGAGGAAGGGGTTGGGAAAGGTGCTCTCCGAACCTCCGCCATGGGGGCGTCCGGTGATCATGGTTTCGGTCACCGCCGGTGGCCGCCAGCCCTTGCCATAGCTGGCGAACAACTGCAGCCACTCGACGCCGGGCTTGACCGACAGGCCGAAGGTCGGCGAGAAGCGCCCTTCCTGGTTGTCGATGTCATAGGCCACCGGCACCGAGATCTGCTGGGGCGTCTTGCCGATCACGAAGGTGCGGGTGTTGATCCCGGTTTCGCCCCGCAGGCGGTAGCGGTCGTAACGCAAGCCGGCATTGAGATTCAGCCAACCGTCGTAATCGAAGTCCAGGCGAGTGAACAGGCTGCCCAAGGCACGATCGCCCTCGGGAGTCATGCTGGCCGCCGGCGAGGCGCTGACCGCCGAGCCCTTGGGCACCGGCTGGCTGGAGTCGGGGCGGACCTTGTCGTAGAAGAATTCCAGGCCGTAGTTGGCCTTCAACGTGGACAGCGCGCCCAGGGCAAAGGTCGAAGTGTTCTGCGCCTGGGCGCCATAGGTATCGGTCTGGTAGGTGATCGAGTAGCCAGGGCTGCTGCGGCGCTTGAGGGTGCTCTGGTCATTGCTGTTGTCGACGTAGTAGAGCTTGGCCTTGAAGTCGATCAGCGGGTTGTCCGGGGTGTAGCTGTAGTCGAGGCCGACGTTCTGCGAGCGTACATTGCTGCTGCCGAGCTTCTCCCAAAGCTGCTCCTTGTTCTCGACGTTCATCATGTTGGCGTCGTCGTAGGACACCTGGGTGGTCAGGTAGCTCAGTTGCAGGCGCTGGTCCTGGGGCAGGTTGAGCCCCAGCTTGGCCAGGCGCGAGCGCATCACGGAAGCGGAATAGGCCACCTTGGAACGCTTCACCCGGTCATTGATCGACGGGTCCATCCAGCTCCCGGTGCGCAATTCGCCAATGCCGCCCTTGGTCCCCGGTTGGTAGTCACCCAGGTGCCGCTCACTGGCGGCCAACAGCATGTCCCAGACCTCGGTGCCGATGGCGAAGGCGGAACTGCCGATGAAGTGGGTGCCGTTGCTTCGGCCGCCCAGGCCGGTGGTCAGGCGGATTCGGCCACCGATCTCCTGGCCGGGCTTGAGCAGGTCGCGGGCCTCAATGGTGCGAAAGTTGGCGACCCCGCCAATCACGCCGGCCCCACCCATGGTGGAGGTGGCGCCCTTCTCCACCACCACTTCGGAGAGCAGTTCGGGGTCGACATAGAGCGTTCCGTTGCGCTGCTGGTGGCCGCTCTGCTGATAGTTCTGGCGCATGCCGTCCACCGACATGTTGACCCGACCATAGTCCTGGATACCGCGGATATTCACCGACACGCCCGGGTCCTGCTGGCTGACCGCCGAATACACACCGGAAGTTTCCTCCAGCATCTCGGCCGCGTGCCGCGGTGGATTGCGATCAAGTTGCTCACGACCGACCACGCTCACCGAGCGCGGCGCGTTGTATACCCAATCGCTCTGACGGCCTTCGAGGTCGCCGGAAATCGTGGTGGGGGCCAAGGCCAGGGCGCCATCACGACCGGTTTCCACCCGGCTCAGGGTCACCTGGCGCTCGCCGGTGAAGCGGTACTGCACCGGCGCATTGCCCAGCAGCCGGGCCAGCCCTTCCTCGGCGCTGTAGCGCCCCTTGAGCGGCGAGCTGTGCAAGCCATGCAGGCGCAGGCTGTCGAACAGCACCTGCACCCCGGCCTGTTCGGCAAAAGCCAGCACTGCACTGCCGAGGGCCTGGGCAGGGATATCGAAATCCAGCTCGCGTTGCTGCTGAGCGCTCTGCGTGGCTGCGCCCACAGGCTCTGCCGCGTGCAGCAAACCGCCTCCTGCCAACAGCCCTGCTACACCCAAGTGAATGGCCAGGGCCAAACGACTTGCGGCGTGAACTCCAGTGCGACTGCCTACCCTCATGTCCCTTATTCCTGCGCCGGCTATTTTTGTTTATGCGAATGCATCTCAATTAGCTAGACGTGCCAGGCAGGAAAACTCAGTAAGGTTTTTTTCAATTATTTTGCAAAAGGCTGGAAAAAGGCCCGCAGGCCTCAGTAAATCAGGCTGACGCCGGCCAGGTCGAAACGCTGCACCTGCAATTCCTGGGTCAGGGTAACCAGGGCTGCATCGAGCATGTCCAGGCGGAAGACACCGCTGACCTGACGCTGGGCCAGGGCACTGTTGGTCAGCACCACCCGCCCCGGCCGATAGCGATTGAGGCGCTCCACCACCAGGCCCAAGGGCTGGCGGTCGAACACCAGGACGCCGCGCCGCCAACTGGTGGCCCGCTGCAGGTCGAGCCCATCAAGCGCCACCACCCCCGACTGCGGGTCATAGCGCACGCTCTGCCCCTCCTGCAGAACCCGCTCGGAAGCACCGTGTTGCGCCGGGGCATCCAGGCTCACCGCGACACTGTGCTGCAACACGCCGACCCAGGCTTGTTGATCGCTCTCGCGCCCGACCACAAAACGAGTGCCCAGGGCCCGGGTCTGGCCGCCGGCACTCTGCACGATAAACGGTCGTTTCTCATCACCGGCCATGGGCGCCACATCAAATACTGCGGAGCCGGCCAGCAATTGGATCTGACGCTTGTCGCCGCTGTAATCCAGGCGAATGGCGCTGCCCGAATCCAGCTCCACCTTGCTGCCATCGGTCAGTTGCACGCTGCGCACCTCGCCCTTGCCGGTCAGGTAGTCTGCCTGCAGGTACAGCAGCGCCTGCGGCCCTTGCAGCCAGCCCAGGGCGACCGCCAGAACCAGCATGGCCGCACTGGCGGCCCGCACCGGTCCGCGTCGACGGCGCGGGCGCTGAACTGCCGCCGCGGGCCGCCCCGCCTGGCGCCGAGGCGCGGCAGTGGCCGCCAGCTCGGGGTCCAGGCGCAACTCGCCCAGGGCATCCCAGGTCTGCCGGGCAAACACCAGGGCCTGGGGATGACGCGGGTCGGCGGCCTGCCACTGGGCAAGCTCCGCCTGCTCGGTGGCGCTCAGCCCTCCCGCCTGCAAACGCACCGCCCAGTCGGCGGCGGCCTCGGTGATACTGCGCTCTTGCGAACCCTGGCTATTCACGTGTGAATCTCGATTTCTCGTTATATATAAGCAGTGACGTCTGACCCCGACTTTTACCGTAACTCACTCGTCGACCGGCCGACCGTCGGTAGCCTGCAGGCGTTGCATCACGTACGCCAGCGCCCGGGACAGGTGCTTTTGCACCGAGCTGTCGGAGATATTCAGGTGCCGGGCCACCTCGGCGTGGGTCATGCCTTCGATACGGTTGAGGCGAAAGATTTCCTGGGTCCGCGCAGGCAGCTCCATGATCGCCTGTTTCAGTGCCTTGCGCTGTTGTTGCGCCATCGCCTGAGCCTCCAACCCGGCCGCCTCATCCTCGATATCGGCCAGCACTTCATGGGGCACGGTCTCGGTCTTGCGCCGCGCCTCCTGACGCACATGGTCGATCAGCAGATTGTTCGCCGTGCGGTAGAGATAGCCCTGGGAGTTGTCGATCCGCTCACCGCGCGTTTGCTCGGCCAGCCGCAGAAAACTCTCCTGCACCAGATCTGCGGCCAACTGCGGGTCCCGTACCTTGCGCGCCAGGTACCCACGCAAGGTCGCGGCATGCTTGAGAAACAGTCCCTTGAGATCCACGTCCGACAAACCGACTCCCTGGAACATGAAGGAAATTGCCGGGCATCTTAAGGCCAGTCGAGAATGATTTTCAATTGATATCAGTATTCATTAGCGAACGGTTACGGCAGTTGCGAGCCGCTCTCCAGGACCTGGGCTGGCACCTCGACCTTGCGCGGCCGCCCTTCTTGCCGTTCAGGCGCGCCGCCCGAGCCTTCGCCGCGCGACTGTGCCGACCATTGCGGGACACGACCAACCGGGTCGCCTGTTTCATTCATTGCCGAGCAAGGCCTGGCCACGCCCTTCGCCAATAACAGCGTTCGATTATCGAACACTTAATCACCCTTTCCGGCCTCACCTCTCGACCATCAATTGACCAAATTAACCAGTTAGTACAATTTACCTCCCCAGTGCCTCGTACCCTCTCCCGAGGCTGACAATAACAACGGAGATCTACCCCCATGCGTCCTATCGTTCTGGTGCTTAACGGCCCGAACCTGAACCTGCTCGGCACCCGTGAACCTGCCACTTACGGCCACGAAACCCTGGCCGATGTCTCGGCCTTGTGCGGCCGTGCCGCCGAGGAGTTCGGTCTGGCCGTGGAGTTTCGCCAGACCAACCACGAAGGCGAGTTGCTGGACTGGATCCACGCCGCCCGCGACCGCTGCGCCGGCATCGTGATCAACCCCGCCGCCTGGACCCACACTTCGGTGGCGATCCGCGATGCGCTGGTGGCCAGTGAACTGCCAGTGATCGAAGTGCACCTGTCCAACGTCCATGCCCGCGAACCGTTCCGCCATCACTCCTTTGTCTCGGGTATTGCCCTGGCGGTGATGTGCGGCTTTGGCAGTCACGGCTATCGCCTGGCGCTGGAGCACTTCAGCCGGCGGTTCAAGGAGCAAGGCGCATGACGCTGCACACAGGCGTTCTGGCCGGGCTGATCGGCGCCGGCATCCAGGCTTCGCGGACCCCGGCCCTGCATGAACACGAAGGCGACGCGCAGAACCTGCGCTACCTCTATCGACTGATCGACCTGGATCAACTGGGACTCGACAGCAGCGCCCTGCCCGATCTGCT
>NZ_MOAK01000036.1:202527-226226 GCF_003732485.1 Pseudomonas protegens | reverse complement strand
GCAGAGCATTCTGCCGCTGCTGGACGAACTGTCCCCCGAGGCTCGCGGCATTGGCGCGGTCAACACCGTGGTCCTCAAGGACGGCAAGCGGGTCGGCCACAACACCGACTGCCTGGGGTTTGCCGAAGGGTTCCGGCGCGGCCTGCAAGGTGTGGCCAGGCGGCACGTGGTGCAGATGGGGGCCGGCGGCGCCGGAGCGGCAGTGGCCCACGCCCTGCTCAGCGAAGACGTGGAACAACTGAGTATTTTCGATGTGGAGCAGCAGCGGGCGCAAAGCCTGGCGGACAACCTCAACCAGCATTTCGGCGCTGCTCGGGCCAAGGCCGGGGGCGACCTGCCCAGCACCCTGGCGAGCGCCGACGGCCTGGTCAACACCACGCCCATGGGCATGGCGAAGTTGCCGGGTATGCCGGTGCCGGTGGAACTGCTGCGAGCGGATCTGTGGGTGGCCGAGATCGTCTACTTCCCGCTGGACACCG
Organism: Pseudomonas protegens; assembly: GCF_003732485.1. Taxonomy (GTDB): domain Bacteria; phylum Pseudomonadota; class Gammaproteobacteria; order Pseudomonadales; family Pseudomonadaceae; genus Aquipseudomonas; species Aquipseudomonas protegens_B. Next base: position 225,747 of record NZ_MOAK01000036.1, on the reverse strand, counting down.
AACTGCTGCGCAATGCCCGTGCCCTGGGTTGCCGGACCCTGGACGGCGGCACCATGGCCGTGTTCCAGGCGGTCAAGGCGTTCGAGCTGTTCAGTGGCCAGAGCGCCGACCCGCAACGCATGCTGGCGCACTTCCAGAGCATGAACGGCTGAGGCGCCAGTGCCTGTAGCCGCTCGCCCAGGCAGCGGCTACCAGCATTGCGTTTATTCGGACTTGAGCTGCAAGCGTGAGAGCAAGCCGATCAGCAGCACGTTGAAGAGGATCATCAGCAGGCTGCCAAGAATGCCCACCAGATTGATCACCGAGCTCGGCAACCAGTCGAATACGCTGAACCCGGTCAGGGACAGCAGCCGCTCGCCGAACCAGAACGTGTCGACCACGATCATCAGGATCAGGATGATTTTAAGCGTTGGGACGGGGTTACCCATGGTGCTTTCCTTGTCGTAGGGGGGGCTGTAGGAGCCGGGGTGACGAGGGCGATCTTACGGACGCTTTGGCTGGCAAGCCAGCGCCTGCACAAGCCAGCCCGGTCCTGAAGCTCCGGGTCAGGCCTGCAGGTAGCGCAGCACCGATTCGCAGATCATTTCCCGGTGCCGCTGCTTGATGCTTTCGTCCGGCAGATCGATCTGGAAGATCTCGCCAAAGGTGTGACGGTTCGACACCCGGTAGAAACAGAAGGAGCTGATCAGCAAGTGCACATCCAGCGGGTCCAGGCCGCTACGGAACACCCCCTCCTGCGCGCCGCGTTCGAGGATCTCGCCCAGGGCATGAAGGATGGTGTTGTTCATCGCCTTGATCACGCCGGACTGCTTTACGTACTCGGCCTTGTGGATATTCTCGATGCTGACGATGCGCACGAAATCGACGTTGCGGTCGTGGTGGTCGAAGGTGAACTCCACCAGCCGGCGAATCGCCTCCTGCGGCGCCAGTTCCGCCAGGTGCAGGCGGCTCTCGGTGCTGCGGATATCGCCGTAGAGCTTCTCCAGCACTTCGACGTAGAGCTGCTCCTTGCTGCCGAAGTAGTAGTAGATCATGCGCTTGGAGGTATGGATGCGCTCGGCGATCGCATCCACCCGCGCACCGGAAAGTCCCTGCTGGACGAACTCGACAATGGCTTCTTGAAGGATGTTCTCGCGGGTCTTTTCCGGGTTGTTCTTGCGACTCTTGCGCGGTTCGAGAGCAGGCTCATCGGGCGCAATCGAGCGTTCACTGGTCATTGTCATTCTGGGCTCACGGCCATCACTGCACACGCGGGCGATTATGGGCCGCGTCCTGTCGCGAAAGAAAGTACAGAGGCGGTGGATTGCCGCCTCCGGTTACCAATCCGCTACAACTTGGCCTGACGCACCGCACCACTGCGCGACTTGGCCATGGCCGCCAGGCGCACCGCGACGTTGGCCGCACCATAGCCGGCGTAGCCGTTCTTGCGCTGGATGATCTCGAAGAAGAACCGCCCCTCGAACGGTTCGGTGTAGACGTGAAACAGCTCGCCGCCCTGGGCGTCGCGGTCATACAGGACGTTGTAGTACGCCAGCTCGCTGAGGAACTCATCGTCGAAATCAAAACGCGCTGCCAGGTCGTCGTAGTAGTTGAGGGGGATATCCAGCAGCGGCACCCCGGCCTCCTTGGCGCGGCTGACCTCGGCGAAGATGTCGTCGCAGTCGAAGGCGATGTGATGCACACCCGAGCCACGATAGCTGGACAGTGCATGGGAGATTGCAGTGTTGCGGTTCTCCGAGATGTTCAGCGGCAAGCGGATCGAGCTGCAGCGACTGCGCAAGGCGCGGCTTTTCACCAGGCCATAGGGATCGGGCAGCACCACTTCATCATCGGCCTCGAAGTCCAGCAGGCTCTTGTAGAACAGCGCCCAACTGTCGAGGCTGTCCGCCGGCAGGGCCATGGCCATGTGATCGATACGCTTGAGCCCGCCCTTGGCCTGCACATCGTCATGCATGTTGAAGTCGGTGTCGTACAGGTGCTGGCCGCCCTGCTGCTGGTCCACCAGATAGATCAGGCTACCGTCGGGTTCACGCACCGCCGCCAGTTCCAGCTCGTTGGGGCCTACAAGCCCGCGATAAGGCTGGCCCTTGTAGGCCACCGCCCGCTCCAGGGCCTTGGCGCTGTCCTTGACCCGGATGGCCGTGGCGCACACCGAAGGGCCATGGGCTTCGAAGAAGCTGTGGGCAAAGGAATAGGGCTCGGAGTTGAGAATCAGGTTGATGTCCCCCTGGCGCATCAGGCTGACACTTTTGGAACGGTGCTGGCCGGCCTTGGCAAACCCCAGGCGCTCCAGCCAGCTACCCAGCTTGGCGCCCAGGGCTTCGTCCACGGCGAATTCGAGGAACTCGGTGCCGCCATAGGCTTCCACGGCCGGCGGGGCAAGCAGGATGTCGAGGTTGGCCACCGGCTGCGCCTCCTGCAGCAGGCGCTCGCGGGTCTTCTCCTCCAGGTACAGCAAGGAGCGCAGGCCGTCGGCGGCATTGGCCCGCGGCGGCGCGGCGCGAAAGCCGTCGTTGAAGATTTCCAGGGACAGCGGCCCGGTGTAGCCGCTCTTGATGATCGGCGCCAGAAAGCCCGGCAGATCGAATTCGCCCTGGCCCGGGAAACAGCGGAAATGCCGGCTCCACTCCAGCACATCCATGGCCAGGATCGGCGCGTCGGCCATCTGCACGAAGAAGATCTTGTCCCCCGGAATCTCGGCAATCGCCGCCGGGTCGCCCTTGAGCGACAGGGTATGGAAGCTGTCCAGCAACACCCCGAGGCTTGGGTGATCGGCGCTACGCACGATGTCCCAGACCTGTTGATAAGTGTTCACATGGCGGCCCCAGGCCAGGGCTTCATAGCCGATGCGCAAACCGCGTACTGCGGCCCGTTCGGCCAACAGGTGCAAATCGTCGATGAGGATCTGCCGGTCTCCCAGGCTGTCCGCCTGGGCATTGCTGCACACCAGCACCAGGTCGGTACCCAGTTCCTGCATCAGGTCGAACTTGCGCTCGGCTCGCTCCAGGTTGCGCGACAGGCGTTCGCGGCGGCAGCCCTCGAAGTCCCGGAATGGCTGAAACAGGGTGATGGCGATCCCCAGGTCGGCGCACATCTGTCTAATTTCCCGGGGGCTGCCGTCGTAGTAGAGAAGGTCGTTCTCGAAAATCTCCACCCCATCGAATCCGGCGGCGGCAATGGCTTCGAGTTTTTCCGGCAGGGTACCGCTCAAGGAAACGGTGGCAATGGAACGCTGCATGATTCAACTCCCGGGGAATGACGGCCGGTTGCGCCCGAGCCTTTTATTCGATGTTGCGGATTATTCCACAGCGTGATTTAAAGTGTACGAACCAGTTAGTTTTGTGTTCGATTATCGAACACAAAGCCGCTTGGCGAATTGACGATTTTTCAGCCACTGCGCACCATCGACAGCACATTGAGCCGCCCGAAAAAACCGTGGCTTCAATCACCCAGACCCAGAACACACCATAAAAATTTCAAAAATCGGGTACATCCTCATGCTTGCACTCAACGCCCCGCACTGCTGCACATCCCTTTGGCTCGCGCCTGGAACGGCCTCAATCGGCACCCTGGATCACGACGCGCTACAGCCCTGAGCAGATCGTCGTACCTATGGCGTTCGCCGGTCCGCAATCAACGGCTCGACGAACCAACCCAGCCGATCAATCACCCAGCCCCAGGCGCTCATGCCCTCGCTGACGATTGATTACGCGCCCTTGAGTTCCAACGAGCCCTGGCTCGTCAGCCACTGAACGGATGGCCCACATGACTCCTTCCCAAAGCTCTCGCATCGCCCCGAGCCTCAGCGTTGCCGGCGGCATCGGCGACAAGATCCGCGGCGCCATGGCCGTCGGCAAGACCCGCTGGGGCATGCTCGCCCTGGTGTTCTTCGCCACCACCTTGAACTACATCGATCGCGCCGCACTGGGCGTGATGCAGCCGATCCTGGCCAAGGAAATGAACTGGACGGCGATGGACTACGCCAACATCAACTTCTGGTTCCAGGTCGGCTACGCCGTGGGCTTCGTGCTCCAGGGCCGCCTGATCGACCGGGTTGGGGTGAAGCGGGTATTCTTCTTCGCCGTGCTGTTGTGGAGCCTGGCCACCGGCGCCCATGGCCTGGCCACTTCGGCCGCGGGCTTCATGGTCTGCCGCTTCATTCTCGGGCTCACTGAAGCCGCCAACTACCCGGCCTGCGTGAAGACCACGCGGCTGTGGTTCCCGGCCGGCGAACGGGCCGTGGCCACCGGGATCTTCAACGCCGGGACCAACGTCGGCGCAATGTTCACCCCCATGCTGCTGCCGCTGATCCTCCACGCCTGGGGCTGGCAAGCGGCGTTCCTGTGCATGGCGGCGCTGGGCGGTGTGTGGCTGCTGTTCTGGGGCCTGAAGTACTTCAACCCGGAAGATCACCCCAGCGTCAAAGCCTCGGAGCTGGCCTACATCCAGCAACAGGTGGAGCCCGAGCCGACCCGCGTGCCCTTCAGCCGCATCCTGCGCATGCGCGGCACCTGGGCCTTCGCCCTGGCCTACTCACTGACCGCGCCGGTGTTCTGGTTCTACCTGTACTGGCTGCCACCGTTCCTCAACCAGCAGTACAACCTGGGGATCAACGTGACCCAGATGGGCATCCCGCTGATCATCATCTACCTGACCGCCGACTTCGGCAGCGTCGGTGGCGGCATCCTCTCCTCGTTCCTGATCGGACGCGGCATGAACCCGATCAAGGCGCGGCTGCTGTCGATGTTCCTGTTCGCCTGCTGCATCATCGGCGTGATCATGGCCGCCGGCACCGCCAACCTGTGGCTGGCCGTGTTCGCCATCTCCCTGGGGATCGGTGCCCACCAGGCCTGGACCGCCAACATCTGGAGTCTGGTGATGGACTACACGCCCAAGCACATGATGAGCACCGTGTTCGGCTTTGGCGGGATGTGCGCGGCCATCGGCGGCATGTTCATGACCCAGATCGTCGGCCACATCCTCACCGTCACCAACAACAACTACACCCTGCTGTTCACCCTGATCCCGGCCATGTACTTCATTGCCCTGACCTGGATGTACTTCATGGCCCCGCGCAAGATTCCTCACGTAGAAGACTGATGCTCCTTTCACGCAGGCCCGCTCAGGGCCTGCGTTTTTTTATCGGCTCCCCCTCCCCCCTTTTTGTTTTTCCACACTCGGAGATCGTCCCATGACGCTGGGTAACCTGAGCATCGCCAAACGCGCCGTGATCAGCTTCGGCGTGATTGCCCTGCTGGTCCTGCTGCAGGGGCTGTTCGCCCTCAAGCAAGTGGCCGAAGTCCGCGCCACCGGCCAGCACACCGAAAACATTTCCCTGCCCAGCACCCGCTACCTGGGAGAAGTGCGCGACTATGTGTTGAGCATCCGCGTACTGAGCCTGCGCATGGCCCTCAACCGTGAACCGCAAGTGCTGGAAAGCACCATTGCCCGCCTGCATCAGGTACAAGCCTGGCTCGACCAGGCCCTGGCCAGGTTCGCGCCGCTGGTGGGCGATCACAACCGGGTGCAATACGAGACATTCCTCGCCACGGTCAAGAGCTACCAACAGGCCCTGGCCCAGTACGAAGCCCTGTCCCAGGACAATCGCAGCAGCGAGATGACGGCTCTGCTCAACGGCAAGATCCAGGATTACTCGACCCAGACCGGCGACCAGTTCACCGAACTGATGAACCTGACTGCCGAGGAAGTCAGCCAGTCGGCGCAGCATGCCGACGCGCTGTACACCCAGGTCAAAGTCACGGTGATCGGCGCCCTGATCGCCGTCGCCCTGCTGACCCTGTGCCTGGCCTGGCTGTTGATTCGCAGCATCGTCGTACCTATCCGCCAGGCCGTGGGCGTGGCCGAGCAAGTGGCCGCCGGCGATCTCGGCCGACCGATCCACAGCGAGGGCAGCGATGAAACCGCGCGCCTGCTCAAGGCCCTGGCCAGCATGCAGGCCAGCCTGCGTGAAACCCTGCAACTGATCAGCAGCACCTCGACCCAACTGGCCGCTGCCGCGCAACAGATGAGCCAGAGCACCCATCAGGACTCCAGCCGCCTGCAGCAGCAACACAACGAAATCGAGCAAGCAGCCACAGCCGTCAACGAGATGACCGTGGCCGTCGAGGAAGTGGCGCGCAACGCGGTGTCCACCTCCGACACCACCCGCCAGTCCACCGCCCAGGCCACTCAGGGGCAAGCCCGGGTGATCGAGACCCTGGACTCGATCCAGGCCATGAGCAGCAATGTCGGCACCGCCCTGCAGCAAGTGCAGACCCTGGCCGAGCAGTCACGGGAAATCGGCAAGGTGCTGGACGTGATCCGCGCCATTGCCGAACAGACCAACCTGCTGGCCCTGAACGCCGCCATTGAGGCCGCGCGGGCTGGGGAAGCCGGCCGTGGTTTTGCCGTGGTGGCAGACGAAGTGCGGGCCCTGGCCCATCGCACCCAGCAGTCGACCCAGGAAATCGAACAGATGATCGGCCGGGTCCAGGGCGACACCGACAGCGTGGTGCAGTCCATGCACGGCAACAGTCAGCGGGTGGCCCAGACCCTGTCCATCGCCGAACAGGCCGGGCTGGCCCTGGGGGAAATCACCCGGGCCATGGAGCAGATCCACGAGCGCAACCTGGTGATCGCCAGTGCCTCGGAAGAGCAGGCCCAAGTGGCCCGTGAAGTGGACCGCAACCTGCTGAACATCCGCGACCTGTCCCTGGAAAGCGCCGACGCCGCCACACGCACCAACGCCACCAGCCAGGAGCTGTCGCACTTGGCGGCAGGCCTGCAGAACCTGGTGGTGCGCTTCCGTTTCTGAGTCGTTTCAGCGGCGGCGCTGCTGCCAGGCCGCCGCCAACCCGCTGAAGCAGATCACGGCGATGCCCAACTGGGTGATCAGCGGCGGCGTATGGCCGAACAGCAGCCAGCCCAGCAGCCCGGCAAAGACAATCTGGCAGTAACCGAAGGGCGCCAACAGGGCCGGCGCCGCATGGCGAAAGGCCTGGGTCAGGAACAGGTGGGCACTCATGCCGCAAGCCCCCAGCGCCAGCATCAGCACGCCATGGACCAGGCCCGGGGTCTGCCAGAAGAACGGCACCAGCGCACTCATCACCAGGGTGTTGCACAGCCCGGCGAAGAAGTTGCTGGTGGTGGGGCTGTCATGCTCGGCCAGCTTGCGGGTCAGCAGTTGATAGAAACAGAAAAACAGCGCCGAGCAGAACGGCAGCAACACCGCCGGCGTGAACAGCTCGCCCCCCGGATGAACGATGATCAGCACCCCGACAAACCCGCAGATCACCGCCAGCCATTGGCCGCGCGTCACCTGTTCGCCGAGCAAGGGCACCGACAATGCGGTGACCAGCACCGGGGCGAGAAAGTTGACCGCCGTGGCCTCGGCCAGGGGGATGAACAGCAACGCCGAGGTGAACAGCAGACTGGTGCTCAACAGACACAGAGCCCGGGCCAGTTGCAGCAGTGGGCGCTTGCTGCGCAGCACACGCAGGCCCGATTGCGGCAGGAAGATCCCGGCCATCAGCAAGGTATGGATCAGGTAACGGGCCCAGACCACCATGATCACCGGGAAGAACCCCGAGAGGTATTTGGACAGGGCATCGTGGCTGGCGAACAGGAAGGTCGCCAGGACGATCAGCAGAATGCCCTTGAAGGGGTGATTGATCCCGGAAAGTGGCGTGCTGCGGGTCATGGGCATTCCTTGGGGTGATTGAAAACACGGCTTCGCGTTCCGCCAGCGCCTACCGGGTATTTGTAGGAGCCGGCTTGCCGGCGAAAGCCCTCCCGCCGACTCAGATCCTGACCAGCAGCGCGCGAGTTGCTTCCAGCGCCATCTGCGCTCGCTGCAAAGCACTCACACCCTGCTCCAGCAACTGCACCGTGGGTATTTCCAGGCTCAGGGGCAGTTCTGGCGGCAGGCACTTGAGCAGCCCCGCCAGATCACAGTCGCCCTCCCCTGGAAAACGCCGCTCGTTGCGGGCCTGGCGCAGGATCTCCTGCATATCGGCCGGACAGGGCCCGGCGACATCGCACAACTGTGCATAACGCAGGCGCGCCGGATCAACCTTGGCCAGGTCCTCCAGGCGCGATCCCGAACGATCGAAGTGGAAGGCATCCACCAGCACACAGCCATTGTCACGGCCGGCGTTTTCCACCACCCGCACCGCCTGTTCCAGGTTGCGCGCGTCGGTCCAGGGCATGAACTCCAGATGGGGATGCAGTCCGTACTGCTGCGCCAGATCGCACAAGGCGGCAAAGTTGTCGGTCAGGCGCGCCTCATCCGGATCATTGCCCGCCACCAGCAGTTCGCTGGCGGCAAACTCGGCGCCCACCGCCAGCACCGCCTCGAAGTCGCTGATCCGGGTCTGCGGCTTGAGCCGCAGGATCTCCACATCCAGCACCCGCACGCCGGTATCGCGCAGGCGATCCCGGGTTTGCCGACGCAAGCCGGTATCGGCCACCAGCGGAAAGTGATGTTCCTCCGGGGTTGCCGGCACCAGCCGCAGGCCCACATGGCTGTAGCCGGCACGGGCCGCCACTTCCACCATCTCTGGCGGAGACAGCTCCAGCACGGTCAGGCTGGCCAGGGAAAAAATCCGTTCACTCATCAGTTGTTCACTCAATGGGGGTTGGGGTGCAGGCGCGACCCGTGGCGGCGGCCTGGCGAATGGCTTCGATCAGGGCCAGGGTACGAGCGGCATCGGCGGCGCTGACCAGGGGCGCGACTTCGCCCCGGGCGACCTTGACGAAATGCTGCAGTTGCAAGCGCAGCGCCTCATCCGGCACGAAGCTTTCCTGCTGCATCAACAAGGGCTGGTGCCAACCGGCGCCCGCTTCGGCGTAGTGCCAGCGCTTGAGCTGAGGAATGCTCAAGGCTCCCTGAGTGCCGGCCAGCAGGTAGCAAGGCTGATCGGCCTGGCGCGGATACACCGGGTTCTCCCCGGAATCCAGCTCCCAGCTCCAGGGCGCCGCCACCGCATCGGAACCGGTGAGGCTGCCCAGGGCGCCGTTGTCGAACTGCAGCAGTACCGCCGCACAATCCTCATTGGCGTAACCACGCACGGTATTGCTGGTGATGGCCTGCACCTGTCGCACTTCTCCGCACAGGTGGCGCAACAGGTCGAGGTCGTGGATCAGGTTGGTCAGCAACATGCCGGCGCCGGGCTCACGACGCCAGGGCACATCGAAGTAACTCTCGGGCTTGTGCAACTGCCAGAGCGCAGTGACTGTGGTCAGCCGGCCCAGGGCGCCGCCGTGCACCAGTTCATGGGCCCGGGCGATCAACGGATTGTGTCGCCGATGATGCCCCACCAGCACCGGCACGCCGCTAGTGCGCGATGCCGCCACCAGCTCGCGCACTTCATCCAGGTGCACGCCCACGGGTTTTTCCAGCAGCACCGGGATACCCGCCGCCAGACAATCCAGGGCAGTGCTGACGTGAAGGTTATTGGGGTTGGCGACGATGACCGCATCCGGGCGCGCGTCCTTGAGCAAGGTCCGGTGATCGCTGAAATGCGGCACCTGCCATTGCCCGGCGATGGCTTGCGCCTGGGGCCCGGGGTCGGCCACGGCGCACAGACTGGCCTCGGCCAGGGTCTTGAGGTGTTGATAGTGCTGCTGCCCCATATTGCCGACGCCGATCAGGGCAATGCGCAGTGGCGGGTTCAATGGCGAATCCTCTTGTGATTGTTATCGGGACGCTGATATTCAATTATTTAGAACTCAGTTCCAATTTCACACAAGAGCGATAAAAAATACTGTCCGATTACCGAACGGCTTTGTAAGGATTCGCGGAAACCCTGCGCCTTCCTGCTCTGCCCGTAGCCGCCAGGGCAAGCAACGGCTACGGGCAGAGCGCGTGGCGTCAGTTGAACAGTTCGGAAGCCTGGCTGGCGGCCGACAGCTCTTGGGCAAATTGCAGCAGCAATGGCGCCAGTTCATGCAGCCGCGCCAGGGGCAGGCGCGCGCTGGGGCCGGCAACGCTGAGCACACCCACGACCCGGCCATCGATGGGATGGCGCACCACCGCGGCAATTGCCGAGGTGCCGACCGCCGAGCTTTCCTCGACCCAGGCGTAGCCCTGCTCGCGGGCCAGGCGCAGGCGCTCCAGCAACTCGATGTTCGAGCGCGGCGCATTGGGCCCCAGGTCCGCCGGGGTTTCCACGCGCTGGCGCTCCACCAGGGACAACGCCTCGGCGTCACTCAGAGTGGCCAGCCAGGCATGCCCGGAAGCGGTGTAGAACAGCGGCGCCTCGCGGCCCATGTCCGGGTCGTAACGCAGCCCGGAACGGGCGCCCTGGGACTTGGCGATCCAGGTCTGACGCTCGCCTTCGATCACCCCCAGGCGTACCAGCTCGCCGGACTCCTGGGCCAGGCGATCGAGTACCGGCTGGACGATGTCCGCGCCGCTGGCAGACAGGTAGCGAAAGCCCATGGCCACCAGCCGGGTGGACAGCTGGTAGCGCAGGTTGTCCGGGTTCTGCCGCACGTAGCCCAGGCGAATCAACTCCGCCAACAGGCGATGGGTTGCACTTTTGGGGATTTCCAGCTGTTCCGCCAGGGTCTGCAACGGCAGGCCGCGGGGATCACCGGTAAGACGTTCGAGAACGCTGAAGACGCGTTCGATTTGACTGCCAGCCATGGTCGGGTCCCGACAAAATTTGGCCGATTCTAGTGACAACGGGCCGGTTGGGGAACTGCAGGGCGTGGTTCGATTACCGCCCGGAATCGACGAAAGCGGGCTTTTCACCCAACACAACGCCTTGTGCGCAGGTTAGCCGAGCTCGTATATTTTTTGGAATCACTTTCCATAAATACAATGGCTGCAACTGGCCTCCACCCTCGATTCGCCGGGCATTTTCTGTGCGGCTGCGCTGTCCAAACCAGCGACGCCCTACAGCCCTCGCCGACCCGGCCGTGTTCTTTTATCCACAGGGAGATTGCCCATGCCTCACTCCGTAGATTGCCCAGTCCTGACCCACAGCGGCCTGCACATGCCCAAGCTTGGCCTCGGCACTTGGCCGATGCTCGATGACGAGTGCACTCGCGCCGTGGAACAGGCCCTGGACCTGGGTTACCGACACATCGATACCGCCCAGGCCTACAACAACGAAGACGCCGTGGGCCAGGCCCTGACCAACACCCCGGTGCCCCGGGAGCAGATCCACCTCACCACCAAGGTCTGGTGGGACCAACTGCGCCCCGAGGCCATGCGCCATTCCCTGGAGCGCAGCCTGAAAGCCCTGCGCTGCGATTATGTGGATCTGTTTCATATCCACTGGCCCACCAGCGATTGGGAGCTGGAACGCAGCATCGAAACCCTGGTGTCGTTCAGGGAACAGGGACTGGTGAAGCACATTGGCGTGGCCAATTTCCCCCTGGTGCTGCTGCGTCGGGTGATTGAAGGGCTGGGTGCACCGCTGTCGGCGATCCAGGTGGAATACCACGTGCTGCTGGGGCAAAGCGGCCTGCTGGACTATGCCCGCAGCCGCGACATGGTGCTGACCGCCTACACGCCGCTGGCACGCAACAAGGTGTCCGAGGTGGCCGAGATCCGGCAGATCGCCGCCAAGCACGGCGTGCTGCCGACCCAGGTGGCGCTCAAGTGGTTGCTGGATCAGAACAACGTCGCGGCCATTCCCAAAGCCAGCAGTCGGGCCAACCAATTGGCCAACCTGGAGTCCCTCAAGCTGCAGTTGGACGATGAAGACCGGGCACTGATCGCCGGCCTGCCCAAGGATCAGCGTCAGGTCAGCCCGGACTTCGCTCCGGTCTGGGATCATTTCGATCATTGACCCACTGCGGCCATGGGTGGCCCCCGCCGGGTGCCATGCATGGCCTCAGGCTTTTTTCAGAAGTCGAAGAACACCGTCTCGCCTTCACCCTGGATGCGAATGTCGAAGCGATAGGCGCGCTGGCCATTCACCTCGCAAGGATGGGCCAGCAGGGTTTCCCGACGTTGTGCCTGCTCGATCAGGTTCAACACCGGACACTGGGCGTTGGCCTCCGGCTCGTCGGCAAAGTACAACCGGGTGTGCAGGTGGATATTGATCCCCCGGGCAAACAGCGACAGGTTGATGTGCGGCGCCATCGGCACGCCGGCGGCGTTGTTCACCACCCCGGGCTTGACGGTATTGAGGGTCCACTCCCCGGCATCGAAGGTGGTGGCGGTGCGGCCAAAGCAGTTGAACGGTTTTTCCGTATCGAACACCGGGTCATAGACCCCGGCAGAATCGGCCTGCCAGAACTCCAGGAAGGAATCGCGCACCAGGTGGCCATTGCCATCGTAGACGTGGCCGATCAACAGGATCTGCTCGCCCGGCGCATCGGGCTTGGCCATCTGGTTCCAGATTTCCTCGGGGCGGGAGGGGTTTCCCGCCGCCGCCAGGGCCAGGCCGATATGCACATAGGGGCCGGCCGTTTGCGAGGGGGTTTCAGGCAGCAATTGAACAGGCATGGCAGGCTCCTCAGCAGTTCTCGAAGTGGGTCTTGCGCTGGCCGCGCAGCACGATGTCGAAGCGGTAGGCCAGGCAGTCCATGGGATTGGCACTGCCCATGTCCAGGCGCGCGATCAGGCTCTGTACCGCCTCCGGGTTGGCAATGGACTTGACGATCGGGCACAGCGGGATCAACGGATCGCCTTCAAAGTACAGCTGGGTGATCAGCCGAGTGGCAATCGACGGACCGCTGATGGAGAAGTGGATATGCGCCGGGCGCCAGTCGTTGGGGCCGTTGCGCCATGGGTAAGGCCCGGGCTTGATGGTGCGGAAGCTGTAGTAGCCGTCACGGTCGGTGAGGGCCCGGCCGACGCCGCCGAAGTTCGGGTCCAGGGGCGCCAGGTAGCGGTCGTTCTTGTGCCGGTAGCGGCCACCGGCGTTGGCCTGCCACATCTCCACCAGAGTGTGGGGGATCGGCTTGCCGTATTGATCGCAGACCCGCCCGGAAACAATGATCCGCTCGCCCACTGGCAAGCCGCCGTTGTTGAAGTTGAGCAAAAGGTCGTTATCGAAACGCCCGGTGCGCAGGTGGGAAAAGTCCGGGCCACTGGTTTCGCTGAGCGATTGTGGAATGCTCACCAGCGCCTGGCGCGGGGAGCGGGCGACGGAGGTCTTGTAGTCGGGGGTCAGGGCCTTGGGGTGCCAATTACGGTCGCGAATCACGAAGCGACTGCTGTCTGCATCAGACATGTCGATCTCCTGTTGTTTGATTTATGGAGCACATCCGACGCAGTTTCAAACAAATCAGGAGGGTGGAAAATTGAAAAGCCACCACTCAACCATAACCAAAAGGTTATGGATAACTGCCCTCGCGATAGGCCAGCCCCACTTCCCTGAGCACCTCCACCGCCCACTGCGCCGCCAGGGACAGCGGCAGGCTGGCATTACTGGAAATTCCTACCGAACCGCCCGGCTCGCGCAGGCCCAGGTCCAGCTCCCGCAACTCGCCATTGGCCAGATCCAGGCGCACTGCGTCCAGCGGCGCTATCCACAGCGCATCGCTGGACAGGGTGTAGCGCCGGCTCAGGGCCACCGACAAGGTTTCCAGACGCTGTTGCGACTGGGCGATACCGCACTGAATGAACAGGCTGTCGGCGTGCTTGCGAATGCTGGTGCCACCCAGGGGCAGTACCAGCGGATAGGTGCTGACCGCATCGCGGTCCAGGGGCCCGGTCGCCAGTGGATGCTCGGGACGGGCCACCAGGGTCATGGATTCGCTGTACAGGTGCTCGAAGCTCAGGCCCTGGATCTCTGGACTCTCGGTCATGCGCCCCACCACCAGGTCCAGATCGCCGACCCGCAATTGCGAGAGCAGGTAGGCGCTGGGCCCGGTCACCACGCTGACCGTCAATGCCGAATGCCGCTGGTGCAGGCGCCGCATCACCTCCGGCAGCAGCAGGCTTTCCACGGTGGACAACACGCCGATACGCACCAGCCCGGCAGCGTATTCGCCGCCGCGCAGGCTATTGACGCCTTCGCGCAAGGCTTGCACCGAAGGGCCGGCGAATCGCAGGAAAGCCCGCCCGGCCTCGGTCAGGCTTAGGCCCGACTTGCTCCGGGCAAACAGCCGGGTGTCCAGTAGCGCCTCCAGCTCCTTGAGGGTTTTCGACATCGCCGGCTGGCTCACCGCAAGTACATCGGCGGCCCGGGCCAGACTGCCCTGGCGCGCCATTTCAAGAAAACACACCAGGTGACGGAATTTGATGCGGGTGTCGATGTTCAATAGTGGGCCCCGAAATGTGTCTGCAGCGGATCGATCCGGCTGCGGGCCATGGTAGCGTGCGCAAAAATCCCTGACGACCGGACTGGCGCCGGTTCGAGCTACCAGCAACACTGACCAACAGAAAAAAACGAGGACTCCCCCATGCTTTGGAAAAAAGGCCGGCGCAGCGACAACGTCGTGGATGCGCGAGATGACAGCGGTGGCGGCGGTGGCGGCCTGCGTTTTGGCGGTGGCAAGGGACTGAGCCTGACGGCGATCATCCTGATCGTCGGTATCGGCTGGGCCACCGGCCAGGACCCGTTGCAGATCCTCGGCCAACTGGTGGGCCAAAGCGGCCAGACCTCGGCCCCGGCCACCACCCAGGCGCGCAAGAATCCACCGGCCAATGACGAGCAGGCGGAGTTCGTCCGCGCCATCCTCGGCGACACCGAAGACACCTGGGGCCAGATCTTCCAGCAGGCCGGCCGCCAGTATCAGGCGCCCAAGCTGATTCTGTTCCGAGGCCGGGTCAACTCCGCCTGCGGCGCCGCCACCTCTGCCAGCGGCCCCTTCTATTGCCCTGCCGATCAGCAGGTGTACCTGGACATGGACTTCTTCCGCGAGATGACCCAGCGCTTTTCCGCCGCCGGCGACTTCGCCCAGGCCTACGTGATTGCCCACGAAGTCGGGCACCACGTACAGACCCTGCTGGGAGTCTCGGCGAAAATGCAGGCCGCACGTCAGCAAGGCCGGCAGATGGAAGGTGATGGCGGTCTACTGGTGCGCCAGGAATTGCAGGCCGACTGTCTGGCTGGAGTCTGGGCCTACCATGGGCAGAAGCGCCTGAACTGGCTGGAGCCCGGAGATGTGGAAGAAGCCCTGAACGCCGCCAATGCCATCGGTGATGACCGTCTGCAGCAACAGGGCCAGGGCCGGGTCGTACCGGATTCCTTCACCCACGGTACCTCGGCGCAACGGGTGCGCTGGTTCAAGACCGGCTTCAGCCAGGGCCAGGTCGGCCAGTGCGACACCTTCGCCGCCAAGAGCCTGTAGATGTGCCGACTGCTGGCGGCATTACTGTGCCTGGGCTGCCTCGGCGCCCAGGCCGCGGAACACGGCGTCAAGGTCATCAGCCCCGAACGCATGCCCCTGGAGGGCGGGCAACTGGCCCTGGGCCTGAGCCAGGATTGGCGCCAGCCACTGCCCGGAGTGCAGCGGGCGCTGATCATCGTTCATGGGCGGCTGCGCAATGCCCAGACCTATCTGCACAGCGGCGAAACCGCCGCCGGGCAGGCCGGGCAAAGCGCCGCGACCCTGGTGATCGCCCCACAGTTTCTCAATCAGAGCGATATCGCCCGTCATCAGCTGCCGGACCCGCTGCTGCGCTGGAAGGGCAATGACTGGATGGCCGGCGAACCGTCCAGCGGGCCCGTTGCCTTGAGCTCCTACGCCGCACTGGACGCTATCCTCCAGCGCCTGAAGGACCGCAGGCTATTCCCGTCACTCAAGGACGTAGTAATCGCCGGCCATTCCGGCGGCGCCCAGGTGGTGCAGCGCTATGCCCTGACCACAGGGCAACATGCCGAGCTGAAGCAGGCCGGAATCGAACTGCGCTACGTGATCGCCAATCCGTCGTCCTACGCCTACTTCGATGCAACGCGCCCGGTGGCTTTCGAGCCGGCCAGTTGCCCGGGGTTCAACAACTGGAAATACGGACTGAACCGGCTCCCGGCCTATGCCACCGAGCAGTCCCCGGCGCAGCTCGAACAAGGCTACGTGACGCGCCACATCACCTACCTGCTGGGCCAGCAGGACATAGACCCCAACCACCCGGCCCTGGACAAGAGCTGCGCCGCCGAGACCCAGGGTGCCTACCGGCTGATTCGCGGGCACAACTACTTCGACTACCTGATGCGGCGTCATCCGCAAGGCTTGCCACAACGGTTGGTGGAAGTGCCCGGGGTCGGGCACGACGGCGACAGGATGTTCACCTCAGCCGAAGGTCAGGCGGCCCTATTCCAATAGGAGCCGGCTTGCCGGTGAAAGGGCCCGCCACTCAAGCCGACAGCAATTCCCGCAACTGTGCGCAATCGCGCGCATGCCAGTCGGTCAGTTCCGGCCAGGGGTTGTCCGGCAGGTTCACCAGTACCGTGCGCGTCGCCGCGGCACGCCCGCAGTCCAGGTCGAAGCGATAGTCACCGACCATGACCATGCGTTGCGGTGCCACATCCCAGGCCTCGGCCAGCTTCAGCAAGCCACCGGGATGGGGTTTGGGCGGAGCCTCGTCGCGCCCCAGCACATCGGCCTCGGCAAAGCAGTCCGCCAGGCCGATGGCCTCCAGGGTCACGTGAGCCAGCTCGCGGGCATTGCGCGTGAGGATGCCCAGGCGATAACCGCGCCCGGCCAGTTCCCGCACCAGTTCCACCGCTCCCGGGGCCGGACGCGAACCCAGGGCCAGGTCGCGCTCGTGCTCCAGCAGCCAGGCGTGCTTGGCCGCGGACTCAGCCGCCGGCAAGGCCGCCAGGTGAGTGAGGATGTCGTCCTCCGGAGGAATCGACAGCGCCTGGCGGATCGCCGCGAAATCATGCACGGCGATGGTCAGGGTGCCGTCCATGTCGAACACCCAATGTTCTATGTCTGAAAGACTCATGCCCAATCCTTGCGATGACGGATCAACCCTTCCTGAGTCACCGAGGCTACCAGTTGACCGGCACGGTTGAACACGCTGCCCCGGGAGAAGCCGCGGGAGTTACCGGCCCAGGGGCTGTCCATGGCGTACAACAGCCAGTCGTCAGCACGCAGGTCGGCGTGGAACCACAGGGCGTGATCGAGGCTGGCGACCTGCATGTCCTTCTGCCACACCGACTTGCCGTGGGGCAGCATCGAGGTGGTCAGCAGGCCGAAGTCCGAGGCATAGGCCAGCAGGTACTTGTGCAGCGCCGGACTGTCCGCCAGGGCGCCGTCGGCGCGGAACCAGACGTACTTCACCGGGTCCATGGGCTGCGGGTTGTAGGGGTCCTTCTCGGTCACCGGGCGCACTTCGATGGGCTTGGGGCACAGCAGTTTCTCGCGCATGTGCTCGGGAATCAGGTGCGCACGCTGGGTGGTGATCTCCAGCTCCGACGGCAGGTTTTCCGGCCCGACCACCTGGGGCATGCTGTTCTGGTGCTCGAAACCCTGCTCGTCGTACTGGAACGAGGCGCTGCAGGTGAAGATCGGGTTGCCTTTCTGGATCGCCGTCACCCGCCGGGTGCTGAAACTGCCGCCGTCGCGCACCCGGTCCACCTGGTAGACCACCGGCAGCGCGGCATCCCCGGGACGCAGGAAGTAGCCGTGCATGGAATGCACGTGGCGCGCTTCCTCCACCGTCTGACTGGCTGCGGACAACGACTGGCCGAGCACCTGGCCGCCAAACAGCTGGCGAAAACCGAGGTCCTGGCTGCGACCGCGAAACAGGTTTTCTTCGATGGCTTCCAGGGTCAACAGATCGACCAGATCATCCAGCACATGACTCATTCAGACTCTCCTCACACAGAGCAAAACCGCGCAATCTCGGCTGCGGCGGTCAAATCAATTGGGGTCGCACCTCATCGGCACATTCTAAACGTGCGCGCTTGCTATCCATGCAAGGTTTCCAACCATTGTTCGCGGGTAATGCGGTACAGCACATGCTCGCGCAGCGGGTGATCGCCAGCGAGGTTCGGATGCTCGAAGTCGTCCGCAGCAGCGTGATGCATACCAATGGCCTGCATCACCTTCTGCGACGGCAGGTTGTTGCGGGTGGTAAAGGCTACGACTTCGTCGAGGGACAGACGATCGAAAGCGCAACGCAAGGCTGTCCAGGCCGCTTCGCTGGCATAACCCAGGCCCCAGTGCTCGCGAGCCAGGCGCCAGGCGATTTCCACTGCCGGGGTGAACGACGCCTCGAAACCGACGACGCCCAGTCCGGTAAAACCGATGAACGCACCAGTGTCCTTACGCTCCAGGGCCCAGACCCCGAAGCCGTGCTCGGCAAAATGCCCGCGTACCCGCCCGATCAGCGCGGCACTTTCCAGACGACTCAAGGGCGCGGGAAAGTAGCGCATGACCTGTGGATCGGCACACATTGCCGCAAATGCCGGCAAATCGTCGTCGCGCCATTGGCGCAGCAACAGGCGCGCACTCTCGAGTTGCAGTATCGGCTCCATCGGTGCCCTCCGTTTCCGTGGGTGCAAGTCTACATCGCTGGTAGGATCCTTCACGGGTTCATCTAAGAAAATGCCATGACATTGCCGCTGATCTATCACGACGACTACAGCCCCGAGTTCCCGGCGGAGCACCGCTTCCCCATGGACAAGTTCCGCCTGCTGCGCGATCACCTGGTGGACAGCGGTCTGACCCGGGACGCCGATCTGCTGCGCCCGCAACTGTGCCCCGCGGAGGTCCTGGCCCTGGCCCACGATCCTGGCTATATCGAACGCTACATGAGTGGCGAGTTGTCCCGGGAAGACCAGCGGCGCCTCGGCCTGCCCTGGAGCGAAGCCCTGGCCCGGCGTACGGTACGCGCCGTCGGCGGCTCCTTGCTGGCCGCCGAACAGGCACTGGAGCATGGCCTGGCCTGCCATCTGGCGGGCGGCACCCACCATGCCCACTACGACTATCCGGCGGGGTTCTGCATCTTCAACGACCTGGCGGTGATCAGCCATTACCTGCTGGAAAGCGGGCGCGTGGGACGGGTTTTGATCTTCGACTGTGACGTGCACCAGGGCGATGGCACCGCACGGATCCTGCAACATACCCCCGAGGCGGTGACCGTCTCGTTGCACTGTGAAAAGAACTTCCCCGCACGCAAGGCCCAGAGCGACTGGGACATCCCGCTGCCCATGGGCATGGGCGACGCCGACTACCTCGACGTGGTGGACGACACCCTCAACTACCTGCTGCCCCTGTATCAGCCGGACCTGGTGCTCTACGACGCCGGGGTCGACGTGCACCAGGACGACGCCCTGGGCTACCTCAAGCTCACCGATGCCGGCCTGGCCGAACGCGACGAGCGGGTCATGCGCCATTGCCTGGGCCGGGATATCCCCGTGGTCGGCGTGATCGGCGGTGGCTACAGCAAGGATCGCCAGGCCCTGGCCCGTCGCCACGGTATCCTCCACCACAGTGCACAGCGGGTCTGGGAGTCATCAGGCTGCTACTGAGCCCTTGCGGCCTTACCCACATCCGCTGTGGAGCCGCTTGTGGATAACCTGGGCGAAAGCCTCTACAGCCCTTGTTCCACAGGGCCTCCAGGCTTTCGTCTGTTTTTTGATCAATGTCACCAGACGGTCATGCTGTTATGGGTCGCTTACCCCCAATCCCTGTGGAGCTGCCTGTGGATAACCTGAGTGAAAGGCGCTAGACCCCTTGTTCTGCAAGGCTAGTAAAGCGGTGTCTGTTTTTTGATCAGGGTGGCCACACACCTCCCTAGCGTTTTTCGTCGCCCACACTCATTGCCAGATAACGCTTTGCTCGATAAGCCAGGTGGGGCCGTAAACCTCTTCTGCCCCTCGAAGCTGTGCGTCGCGTCCTTGAGCCAGTCACTCAACCGCGCATCGGTAAACCTCGATGGCGCTACCGGAGCATGATGCAGTCGCACGATTATGTGTGTCATCGCAGCGCTACGCTGTTCAGGGTCCTGGATTAACTTCAGGGGCATTTGATTTGGCGTATTGAATATCAACATCGGCATCAGCAGTGGCTGGAGTTTCTCAAGAAGATCAATCGAGAAACACCCAAGTCTCTCCAACTGCACTTGAGCGCCGATCAACTACGCCACCCACAAGCATCCCAATATGAAAGCGTCGCTGGAAAAGCATTAACGCTTCTACATCCACTCCCTCTAACTTCCAGCTCGTGAAAGAACATGCTCAAGCGCTTTTCCGGAACATCACCGAATATTGGCGTGAGGGCAGCAGATTTGAGAGTGATCAAAAACAAGATCCCGCAACTGGCAAGCGCGCTGAACACCGGGTTTGACGCGGGCAAATTTTATTCTGCTGCCAGAATCAAAGCGTTAAAACCTATTGGCAGTGCTGTATCATTTTTCAAAATTCATCATCAGATCCAGATGATACTGCGACCGGACTGTCAGCACTCACTTGAAACAGGCTCATAACTATGCGGTTCTTAATAACTGGCGGCGCAGGGTTCATTGGTTCACACACATTGCTGGAGTTGCTTCAGGCAGGCCACGAAGCGGTGGTTCTGGATAACCTGTGCAATAGTTCCATGCTCTCGCTACAGCGCGTGCAACAAATAACCGGTGGTGCCCCTGTATTTGTTCAAGGTGATGTTTGTGACCGCGCCATCCTTGACCGTATTTTTTCCCAGTACGAGATTGATGTGGTATTGCACTTCGCGGGCCTGAAAGCCGTCGGAGAGAGCGTAAAACAGCCCTTGTCCTACTATCAGAACAACGTGAGTGGCAGCATCACCTTGTGCCAGGCCATGGCCGCCGCGGGCATCTACCGCCTGGTGTTCAGCTCCTCTGCCACAGTGTACGGCGACCCGGCGCAGATGCCGATTGTCGAGAGCTGCCCGCTGGGAACACCTACCAACCCCTATGGCACCTCCAAGTTAATGGTAGAGAAGATGCTGCAGGATATGGCTGCTGCCGATCCACGCTGGTCAGTTGCCCTGCTGCGCTACTTCAACCCGGTGGGGGCACATCAGAGTGGACTTCTGGGCGAGGACCCAAACGGCCTTCCGGAAAATCTATTGCCCTACATAAGCCGTGTCGCAGTGGGAAAACTCGAAAGTCTTTCCATCTATGGCAACGACTATCCGACCCCCGATGGCACCGGTGTTCGGGACTACATTCATGTAGTTGACCTTGCCAAAGGGCACATAGCAGCCGTGAACTACATTTCCCGGCACACCGGTATAAACGCCTGGAACCTCGGGACTGGGGTGGGTTACTCGGTACTGGAGATGATCCGGGCATTCGAGGATGCCTCTGGCTGCAGCATTCCCTACACGCTCTCCCCACGTCGCCAGGGCGACATTGCGCAATGCTGGTCAGACCCGTCCAAGGCACTTCACGATCTGGGCTGGAAGGCAGAACTGGGGCTGAAGGAGATGATGGAGGATACCTGGCGTTGGCAGTCGAATAACCCAGATGGGTACCGGTAGTTTTAAATGAAGACTGCACTGGCCGGCACGACTGCTTCATGGGTTTACGGAGTTCGTGCAGATTTAATCAAGGCCTTGGTGAGTGCCGGTCATGACGTTGTATCAATGGCCGGCAACTCATCCTGCAGGCACTGTTCCCGAGCATTGCTTACAATGACCACCCCTCCCATTTTCCAGGTTTTTTGATGTCCCCCTCCCCTACTTCCCACGTCGCGATTATCGGTGGCGGTCCCGCCGGCCTGATGGCCGCCGAGGTACTGAGCCAGGCCGGAGTTCGGGTCGACCTGTACGACGGCATGCCATCGGTGGGCCGAAAATTCCTCCTGGCCGGGGTGGGTGGCATGAACATCACCCACTCCGAAGCCTATCCGGCCTTTCTCTCCCGCTACGCCGAACGGGCGCCGCACATCGCCCCGCTGCTGCGGGAATTCGGCGCCGAAGCGCTGTGCCAGTGGATTCATGACCTGGGCATCGAAACCTTTGTCGGCAGCTCCGGACGGGTGTTCCCCACCGATATGAAAGCCGCGCCGCTGCTACGCGCCTGGCTCAAGCGCCTGCGCGACGCCGGGGTGGTTATCCACACCCGGCACCGCTGGCTGGGCTGGAATGCTGACGGCAGCCTGCGCATCCAGCACCCCGAAGGCGAAAGCGCGGTAAAGGCGGATGCCGTCCTGCTGGCATTGGGCGGTGGCAGTTGGTCGCGCCTGGGTTCCGATGGTGCGTGGCTACCCCTGCTGGAGCTGCGTGGAGTGCAAGTTGCGCCGTTGCAACCAAGCAATTGCGGTTTTGAGGTCAGTGCCTGGAGCGAGTTGCTGCGCGGCAAATTCGCCGGTGCCCCGTTGAAGAACGTCGCCATCGGCCTCAACGACGACCGCCCACGCCTGGGGGAATGCGTGATCACCGCCAGCGGCATCGAGGGCAGCCTGATCTATGCACTGTCGGCGCCTATCCGCGAAAGCATCAACCAGCACGGGCAAGCGACCATTCATATTGACCTGCTGCCGGGCAAACCTCTGGACAAGGTCCAGGCCGCCCTGGCCAAGTCGCGCGGCTCGCGCTCCATGGCCAAGCACCTGCAAAGTCAGTTGGGGATAGAGGGAGTCAAGGCGGCATTGTTACGGGAGCTGACAGCAGCCCCCACTTTCAACGATCCGGCACTCCTGGCAGCGGCAATCAAGGCCCTGCCCCTGACGCTGATCAAACCACGTCCGCTGGATGAAGCCATCAGCAGCGCCGGGGGCGTGCCTTTTGAGGCCCTCGACGAAGGCCTGATGCTCCAGCAGGTGCCAGGCGTATTCTGCGCTGGGGAAATGCTCGACTGGGAGGCGCCCACCGGTGGTTACCTGCTGACCGCCTGCTTTGCCAGCGGCCGTCGGGCCGGGTTGGGAATGCTGGAGTGGCTGCGGCACAGGCCGTAAACAGCTTCGCCGGCAAGCCGGCTCCTACAGGGGATTGCAGGAGCCGGCCTGCCGGCGAAGTGGTCAGCGCACTATTAAATCAGGGCTTGCGCTTGCGCGGCCCAGTGTTGAACGCCGGGACCTTGCGTACGGGTTTCACCGCCGGCGCTTCGGCTACCTCACCACTGTCCACCCACTTGCCCAGGTTGCGCTTGCCGCCACCGCCGGAGGTTTTCGGTTTCTTGGGCTTCTTCGGCTTCTTCACCACCTGGCCACTGGCGTCGGTTTCCGGCACCCGGTGCTCGGGCTCGAAATCCTGTTCTTCATGACGCTTCAATGTCTGGCGAGTCAGCATTTCGATCGCCGACAGCAAGTTGACCTCGTCGGCACACACCAGGGAAATCGCCTCACCGGTAGAACCGGCACGCCCGGTGCGACCAATGCGGTGGATATAGTCCTCGGC
>NZ_MOAK01000036.1:194626-202517 GCF_003732485.1 Pseudomonas protegens | reverse complement strand
ACGATCGGCAGGTCGAAGTTGACCACCAGCGGCAGGTCTTCGATGTCCAGGCCGCGGGCCGCCACATCGGTGGCCACCAGGATCTGGATCTCGCTGGCCTTGAACCGGTCCAGGGCGCGCTGGCGCGTGGCCTGGGGTTTGTCGCCATGGATACCGTCGGCATTCACGCCCTGGCCCTGAAGCTTTTCCACCAGCGCATCCACGCCGTTGCGGGTCTTGGCAAACACCAGCACCTGCTTCCAGCGGTTCTTGCGCAGCAAATGACTGAACAGCTCCGGCTTGCGCTTCTTGTCCACCGGCACCACCCACTGCTTGACCGTGTTGGCGGCCACGTTGCGCGGGCTGACTTCGATGCTCAGGGGGTCGTTGAGCATTTGCCCGGCCAACTGGCGGATGGCGTCGGAGAAGGTAGCGGAGAACAGCAGGGTCTGGCGCTTCTTCGGCAAGGCGGCATAGATGCTCTTGAGCTCTTCGGAGAAGCCGAGGTCAAGCATGCGGTCGGCCTCATCCAGCACCAGGGTCTGCAACTGGCTGAACTTCACCGCGTTCTGCCGGAACAGATCCAGCAGGCGCCCCGGGGTCGCCACCAACAAGTCCACGCCTTTGCGCAGCTTCATCATCTGCGGGTTGATGCTGACCCCGCCGTACACAGCGTAGGTGCGCAGCGGCAGATGCTCGGCATATTGGCGCACGCTTTCGTGGACCTGCTCGGCCAGCTCCCGGGTCGGCACCAGGATCAGCGCGCGCACCGAGTTGCTGTCGACCTTCGGCCCTTCCATGGTCAGCAACTGCAGCAGCGGCAAGGCGAAACCGGCGGTCTTGCCAGTGCCGGTCTGGGCCGCTGCCATCAGGTCACGACCGGCCAATACCGCCGGAATGGCTTGCGCCTGCACCGGGGTCGGGGTCTGGTAGCCGAGGGTTTCAAGGGCGCGCAGCAAGGGTTCGATCAGGCCAAGAGTGGCGAATGTCATGGGGGTACCGTAGGAAAAAGTCAGCACAGAGGGGCAATGGACGGCAGTTTACCCTAATTCCGAGACATGCTCCTGAGCCGTCCCGGGCCTGCGCAGCACGCCCCGGTGAGTGTATCCTCGCCGTACTGATTGCCACGGGTTGCCAGACAGAACGACGCGACCGCCCACCTGGCACCTACCTGTTCCCTTTGTTTTACCCCTCAGGAGTCCCACCGCGCATGGATAACCAAAACCCTTTCCAGGCCCCCACTGCCGAACTTCTCGCCAACAAGCCAGCCGATCAGAACCTGAGCCTCTACAGCATCGCCGCCATTGGCCTGAGCACCTTCATCGGCACCTCCGTGGCGGGCGCCTACTTCATCAATCAGAACCTCAAGGCACTGGGGCGCGAAAGTGAAGTGAACAAAGTCTGGGCCATGGGCATCGGCTTCTTCATCGCCATGAGCCTGGCAGGCTTTTTCCTTCCGGAGAGCATCCCCGCCGTGGTCTTCATCCTGCCGCCGATCTACGGGATGAACGCCTACGCACGCCAACTCTTTGGTCCACAGGTGGTGGAACACAAGGCCGGCAACGGGCGCTTTGTTTCGCTATGGCGAGTGGCGGGAATCAGCCTGCTGTTTTGCCTGGCCATGGCAGCAGTGGTCTTCACACTGGTGCTGCTGATCGGGTTCGAGTGAGCCTTTCGGACTGAAACCGTAACGCCGGGCATTGCCCGGCGTTCTATATTGCGACCGCGCTGCCCCCGTAACCGTTCTGCCCGATTCGCCGGGCCTTCTCCCTTCTCCCCGCCACTCGACAAACACCCCTTGCGCTTACCGGCCTTGCCCCAGGGCCGGTATGCATCCTAGGACCGGTACTAAAAGCCTCGCCCTCGATATACGGCGCAGATTCCCCTGCCTATGATGCCCACCGCCGGCACAACTCCTTATCCACACCATCAGCGCGGACGCTTTAACGGTCCTGTTCGCCAGGTTTTGCGCCGCGTGGTGACTTTCCAGGAATGGTTATGTCGAGCTTCAGATTGAACGCCCTGTCCCGTGCCACCCGTCTTTGGGTCGCCAGTCTCGGGACTGCCGTATTGTTGCCACTGAGTGGCTTGGCCCTTGCTGCAGAAGGACCTGCCACACCTGCAAAACCGCTTGGCGAGACGGTCGTCAGCGGTCACTTCATCAATCTCCCGTCACTGACCTCCAGCCCGATGCAGCGAAGCGTCGTTGAAGCCGGGACCGACTTGCTGCTGCAGGAAACCGGGATGCGCATCCGCAGCCTGGCGCCCCAGCAGGACGATACCTACAAGGACCTCAAGGTCATGACCGGCCAGTTGGAAGGGCGTGCCCGCTCCCTGGCCCCACCCGGTGACATGACCCTCGTCACCCGCGGCGACGGCAGCTTCATCGCGCTGCTGCCCGGCGCCGATGCGATCATTCGTGGCAACGCCAATGGTGAACAATCGCTGATCCGTCTTGACCCTCCACAACCTCGGGCCGCAAGCGTCATCGACTACGAGCAAAGCCCTGTCGACGAACCCGCCCATGAACTGGAAACCCTGAGCGGCCAACGCAGCCTGCAGCTCAATCGCAATGCTCAGGGTGAGACCGTCATCGATGTACTGGCCGGTTTCACCCAGGTATCGGTCGATTACATCGGTGATTACGAAGCCTTTGCCCTGGGCCAGATCGCCTCGGTCAACCGTGCCTTGAAACAGTCCCAGGTCCAGGGCGTGCGCCTGCGCCTGGTAGGCACTCAGGTAATTCCCGGCGACTATCCGATTACCGCCTCCACCGATGGAACCCTGGGCAAGGTGAGCACGCTGTTCGCCCAGGGCATGAAACAGTACAGCCCGGATCTCGTGGCCATGTTCGTCAAAGGCACCCCAGGAGTGAACACCGCAACAGGAGGCTGGGGTTATATCGGAGGACGCTATTCCGTCAACGTCATTTCATCTGCTTCAGTCTTTCGCCATGAGGTCGGCCACAACATCGGGGGCAATCACTGCTCCGACGGTACCAGCTACAAATTCGGTCATAACAACGGCACGGTCGGCAGCATCATGTGTGGCAACGACATCGGCTATTACTCCAACCCCGATGTCAAAGACATCCGCGGCGTGCCGCTGGGGGATACGCGTACCGCCAACATGGCGCGGGTATGGCGCGAAAACGCTGCGAAGATGTCCGCCTACAGTCCGGCAGTCGTGCCCCTGGCCGAAGAGCAGTCGAGCAAGATCCTCGATCAAAGGGTCAACCTGGCAGCAAACCAGTGGAGCTATTTCCCCATCGATGTTGCACCTGGCACCGAGCGCCTGGTGTTCATGACCACCAATGGCGAACGTACCGAGTACCGGTGGAAGCGTACCCAACTGCTGATCAAGCGGGGGGCCAAACCGAACCTCAACGACTACGACTATCGCTCGCAGGAAGCCTCGGCTCCGACCTTGGGGGTCAACACCCCGCAGGCTGGCCGCTGGTTCCTGGCCATACGCAGCCAGAACACGACCATTTCCGACCACGTTTTGCAGGGTTTCAGCTATGCGAACAAAAGTGAAACCGCTCACGCCCGCTACCTGAAGCTGGTGGCCACCTCCTCGGTAGACGGCAGGGACGAAGCCAGCGTGGCGGAACTGCTGCTGGCCGACGCCAGGGGCCAATCGCTACCGCGCGACCGCTGGCGCATCCACTCCACCAGCAGTGCCGGACTCGGCCTGGTCATGGGTGCCCAGGCCATCGACGGCAACCCCAGAACCTACTGGAACTCGGCGGCAAATACCCGCTATCCCCACCAGATCATCATCGACCTGGGAGCCGACAGCCGCTTCTCGCAGCTGCATTACCTGCCCCGCCAGGACAACGGCCTTGCCGGCAACATCAAGGGCTACCAGATTTATGGCAGCGACAGCCCGAACGGAGCCTGGAACTTGCTCGCCGACGGCGAGTTCAGCGCCGACAACGAGGTCAAGGCGGCGTCCCTCAAGCCTGTGGATGCGGGCAAAACACCGCTGCCGGTCATCAGTGGCAAGACCGAAGCCAACGCCGGTGAGAAGATCGTGCTGGACGCTTCCGCCTCCAGCGATCCACAAGGCAACGCCCTGAGTTTCGCCTGGGAAGCCTCGCCCAAGCTGGACTTCAGCTTCGACGGCGCACAGATCAGTTTCACGGCTCCCGAACTGCAGGAGGACACCCGCTACCGCTTCACCCTGACCCTGAGCAACGGCAGGCAGAGCAGCACCCGCACCCATGAAGTGCTGGTCAAGGGCAAGGCCGCTACCAGCAGTTGCAAGCCGCAGTGGAAAGCCGGCAACACCTACGTCACCAACGATGTGGTGCAGTGGAAAGGTCGTCAGTACCAGGCGCGTTGGTGGACATCCGGCAGCGAGCCGGGCAATCCGTCCTTCACAGGGCCTGATGGCGCAGGCAAAGTCTGGCGTGACCTTGGCCCCTGCCAGAGCGGTGGCGAGAAACCGACCGAGCCACCCGTGGAGGCGATCAAGCCGCCGATCGCCATCATCGGTGGTGCCACCGAGGCCAAGCCTGGTGAGACGGTTTACCTCGATGCCACGGCGTCCAGCGATCCGGCCGGCCTGGCCCTGAGCTACAAGTGGAGCGTGACCCCCAGCGTCGCCTTCCAGGCCGCGGGCGCCAAACTGAGTTTCATCGCGCCCAAACAGGAGCAAGACACCCAGTACCGCTTCACCCTGACCGTGGACAACGGCAAGCACAGCGTGACCCGGGACCACAGCATCGTGGTGCTGGCCGAGAAGCTGGTTACGCCTGCGGGATGCGAGGGCCCATGGAGTGCACGCGGCATCTATGTGGCAGGTAGCAAAGTCAGCCACAACGGGCGTTTCTACGTCGCACGTTGGTGGACCAACGGCAATCAACCAAGTGCCGTCACTGTCGGTGGAGAAGGCAGCGGCAAGGTCTGGCGTGACGCAGGACCTTGTAACTGAGGCGCCTTGGCGTTCGCCCTGCCTCAAGGAGCGAATGCCCATTGCGGCACCTGACACAAGCGGCGGCCCACATCGGGCCGCCGCTTGTTTTTCCAGGGCAATGTCAAGCCGGCGCGACTGCATCAGAGCTTCAGCTGTCTGGCCCTGGGGCAGGGTCCTGAGTGCAGTAGAACAGGTTCCCTAGGACCCGTACTAAAAGCTCTCCTTGCGATGTACGGCGCCAGGTCGCCTGCCTATGATGCCCCCGCCGGCACAACTCCTTATCCACATCATCAGCGCGGATGCTTTTGCGATCCTGTTCGCCAGGTTTTGCGCCGCGCTGAGACACTCCAGGAATGGTTATGTCGAGCTTCAGATTGAAACCTTTGTTCCGCGCTACCCGTCTTTGGGTCACCAGCCTGGGCACTGCCGCACTCTTGCCACTGGGTGGCATGGTCCTGGCCAGCGAGGAACCAGCCCAGGCCTCGCAGCCGAGCGGTAAAACCGTGATCAGCGGTCACTTCATCAATATCCAGACGCTGACCGCCAACCCGATGCAACGCAGCGCCGACGAGGCCGGGACTGATCAACTGCTGCAGGAAACCGGGATGCGCATCCGCAGCCTGCTTCCCCAGCAGGACGATACCTTCAAGGACCTCAAGGTCATGACCGGTCAACTCGAAGGTCGCGCCCGCTCCCTGAGCGCCCCCGGAGAAATGACCCTGGCCGCCCGCCCAGACGGCAGCTTCATCGCCCTGCTACCGGATGCCGGGGCGATCATTCGCGGCACTGCCGATGGCGCGCAATCGATGATCCGCGTCGACGCCAGCACGGCCTATAACCCAAACAGTATCGACTACGTGCCAGGCGACGACAGTGAAGCGCCGAGCCAGCAAGAGTCGCAAAGCGGCCAACGCAGTTTCCAGGTCAACCGCAACGCCCAGGGCGAAACCGTTATCGATCTATTGGCCGGTTTCTCACAGCAAGCCGCCACCTACGTCGGTGACCACGAGGCCTATGCCCTGGCCCAGGTGGCCTCGGTCAACCGAGCACTCAAGCAGTCTCAGGTCCAGGGTGTGCGCCTGCGCCTGGTGGGTACCCAGGTGGTGGCCAACGACTATCCAATCACCAGGGTCACCCTGAGCCAGGTCAGCAGCATCTATGCCGAGGGCATGCGCACATACAGCCCGGACGTGGTGGCCAGCTTCGTCGTCGGCACTCCCGGGGTGGATACCGCTGCGGGCTGGGGCTATGTGTCCGGCCGCTACACGCTCAATGACATCACCGCGACGACCGCCTTCCGCCACGAACTGGGCCACAACATCGGTGGCAACCACTGCTCCAACGGCAGCAGCTACCGCTTTGGCTACAACAACGGCCGGGT
This sequence comes from Pseudomonas protegens, assembly GCF_003732485.1. Lineage (GTDB taxonomy): Bacteria > Pseudomonadota > Gammaproteobacteria > Pseudomonadales > Pseudomonadaceae > Aquipseudomonas > Aquipseudomonas protegens_B. Next base: position 196,237 of record NZ_MOAK01000036.1, on the reverse strand, counting down.
CGGCACCATTCTCTGTGGCAACCATGTGGGCTATTACTCCAACCCGGATGTCACCGATAACATGGGGATTCCACTGGGCAATGCCGGCACCGCGAACATGGCCCGGACCTGGCGCGAGAATGCCGCCCGAATGTCCGCTTACAGTCCGTCCGTGGTGCCGCTCAAGGATGAGGACAGCACCTCGATCCTCAGCCAGAAAGTCAGCCTGGCCAAGGGCGAGATGCGCTACTACCCGGTGGATGTGCCCAAAGGCACCCAGCGCCTGGTGTTCACCGTGGTGGACGGCGAGCGGACCGAGAAGTCCGGTGAGGTCCAGTTGCTGTTCAAGCGTGGTGCCCAGCCCACCACCTCCAGCTACGACTACCGTTCGATTCGTAATTACAACGTGTCCCTGGGGGTGAACAACCCACAGCCCGGCCGCTGGTACCTGGCGATCAATGCCAATAAGACGACCCAGGACCAGGTGCTTGAGGGCCAGGCCTACGGACTCACCCAGGACACGGCTCAGGGGCGGTACCTGAAACTGGTGGCCACTTCGGCAGTGGACGGCAAGGACAATGCCAGCGTCGCCGAACTGCTGCTGACCGATGCCATGGGCAAGGAGCTGCCGCGCAATAGCTGGAAGATCCACGCCACCAGCAGCGCCCTGGACGGTAACGCAACGGGTGCCCAAGCCATCGACGGCAATCCCAACACTTACTGGAGCTCGGCAACCGCTGCACGTTACCCCCACGAGATCGTGATCGACCTGGGAGCCAACAGCCGCTTCTCCCAGCTGCAATACCTGCCCCGCCAGGACGCGGGCCTGAGCGGCAACATCAAGGGCTACCAGATTTATGGCAGCGACAACCCGAACGGTGCCTGGACCTTGCTCGCCGACGGCCAGTTCAACGCCGACGACCAGGTCAAGGCGGTGTCCCTGAAACCGCTGGACGCCGGCAAGCCGCCAGTGGCACAGATCAGCGGCAAGACCGAGGCCAACGCCGGAGACAAGATCGTGCTGGACGCTTCCGCCTCCAGCGATCCACAAGGCAACGCCCTGAGTTTCACCTGGGAAGCCTCGCCCAAGCTGGACTTCAGCTTCGACGGCGCACGGATCAGTTTCACGGCTCCCGAACTGCAGGAGGATACCCGCTACCGCTTCATCCTGACCCTGAGCAACGGCAGGCAGAGCAGCACCCGCACCCATGAAGTGCTGGTCAAGGGCAAGGCCGCTACCAGCAGTTGCAAGCCGCAGTGGAAAGCCGGCAACACCTACGTCACCAACGATGTGGTGCAGTGGAAAGGTCGTCAGTACCAGGCGCGTTGGTGGACATCGGGCAGCGAGCCGGGCAATCCATCCTTCACAGGGCCTGATGGCGCCGGCAAAGTCTGGCGTGACCTTGGTCCCTGCCAGAGCGGTGGCGAGAAACCGACCGAGCCGCCCGTGGAGGCGATCAAGCCGCCGATCGCCATCATCGGTGGTGCCACCGAGGCCAAGCCGGGTGAGACGGTTTACCTCGATGCCACGGCGTCCAGTGACCCGGCCGGCCTCAAGCTGAGCTACAGCTGGAAAATCAGCCCCAGCGTCGGTTTCGACGCAGCAGGCACGCTGATGAAGTTCGTCGCCCC
>NZ_MOAK01000036.1:189754-194571 GCF_003732485.1 Pseudomonas protegens | reverse complement strand
AAGCAGACGGTAACCCGCGAGCACAGTGTCAAGGTCCTGGCCGAGAAGCCGGCAGTGGTCAAGCCGCCGGTGGCCCACATCGCAGGTGCGGCCCAGGCCAACGCCGGCGAGTCGGTCACCCTGGACGCCGCAGGCTCCAGCGATCCGGCCGGCCTGGCCCTGAGCTACAAGTGGAGCGTGACGCCCAGCCTGGCCTTCCAGGCCTCGGGGTCGAAACTGACCTTTGTCGCCCCCAAGAGCGATAAGGACGTCAGCTACCGTTTCACCCTGGACCTGGGCAACGGCAGCCATACCGTCAGCCGCAACCACAGCGTGACGGTGCTGGCGGACAAAGTGGAAACCCCAACCGGCTGCCTGGGCGCCTGGAGTCCCAAAGGCACCTACTGGGCCAATGACAAGGTCAGTCACAAGGGGCGTTTCTACATCGCCCGCTGGTGGACCAGCGGCAATGAACCCAGCGCCGCCACTGTCGGCGGAGAAGGCAGCGGCAAGGTCTGGCGTGACGCAGGCACCTGTAACTGACGCAAGACGGTGGCCGGCCGCTCCATAATCCGGTCACCCTTTTCCGGCAATCTCAGGTAAAAGGGTTGGCGCCGGCTGCTATCAGCCGTCGCCCACCCACTGCCGTTGATCGCTGCCTGATTCTCTCAGCGCGTCCCCCCAGGCAGAACATCGATGCGTTGCCTATGGAGACTTCAATGCGCAAATTTGCCCTGTCCGCATGGATGCTAGCGGGCCTTTCACTTTCCTTGTTCCTGCCTCTGGCCCATGCCACCGACCTCATCGGCTTTCGTGAAGTAACGCTGGCGGACGCAAACCAGCAACGCCCGCTGCATGTCGCCCTCTGGTACCCCACCGCAGCAACCACTCCAGTCCTGACTTCGGCACAGAGCCAGATTTTCCAGGGTATCCCCACCGTCAAGGATGCTTCCCCTGCCAGCGCCAAGCATCCGTTGGTGGTCCTGTCCCATGGCTATCGCGGCAACTGGCGCAACCTCAGCTGGCTGGTATCGGCACTGGTTGGCCAGGGCTACATAGTCGCCGCCCCTGACCATCCGGGCACCACTACATTCGACCGACGTCCGGCAGAAGCCGCAAAGCTCTGGGAACGTACTCACGATGTAAGCCGGGTCATCGACACCCTCACTACAGACAACACCTTGGCCGGCACCGTCGATCCGCAACGCATCGCTGCCATCGGCCACTCCCTGGGTGGCTGGACGGTCACGGCACTGGCCGGTGCCCGCTACAGCCCGCAGCGCTTCCTCGAAGAGTGCCGACTGCACCCCAACCCGCGCTTGTGCGGACTGGCTGCGGAACTGGGAATCACCCCGGACAACCAGGCCCCCCTGGAAGCGAGTCTGCGGGACCCGCGAGTCAAGGCGATTGTCTCGCTGGACCTGGGGTTTGCCCGCGGGTTTACCCCCGAGAGCTTATCGGCGCTGAAAACGCCGACCCTGGTCCTGGGTGCCGGGGTCAACATCGCTGACATGCCGGTGGAGATGGAGTCGGGTTATCTGAGCGCCCATCTGGCACCCGCTACCTCAAGCTTCAAGGTCCTCGCCGATGCCACCCACTTCAGCTTCATGCAGCTCTGCGCGCCAGGCGCCATTGCCCTGCTCAAGGAAGAAGCGCCAGGGGATGAAATTATCTGCCGGGATGGCGATGCCGGTGATCGCCAGGACATCCACCGGCAGGTGGCAAAACTAATCGGCGGCTTTCTCGATCAGAGCCTTGCCGGCCAACCACCTGCAGGCTGATCAGGCAACCTCTTGCTGAGAGGCGGCTTTCGGCTTGCGCCACTGGGGCAGGCCGATCAGTACCACCGCACTGATGATCACCAGCATGGCCAGGGCTTCTTCGATACCGATGGTCTCGCCGACAAAGACGATCCCCAGCAGCACCGCCACCGCCGGATTGACGTAGGCATAGCTGGTGGCCGCTGCCGGCCGCACGTGCTTGAGCAGGTACATGTAGGCGTTGAAGGCGATGATCGAGCCGAAGCCGGCCAGATAGGCCAGGGCCAGCCAACCTTCCAGCGGCGGCATGGCGTCCAGGTGCTCGCCGCTCAAGACGCTGCCGATCATCAGCACCACGCCACCGACGAGCATTTCCGCGGCGCTGGCCATGGCCCCCTGAGGCAGCGGCAGGTGCCTGCTCCACACCGAGCCGAAGGCCCAGGCCGCAGCGGCGAACAGCAACAGGGCTGCACCCAGCGGACTGGACTGCAGGTTGGAGCCGAGGTTGAGCATGCCGATGCCAATCATCCCGAGGATGATCCCGGCCCACTCCAGACGCGTGTTGCGTGCGCCCCAGAAGTAGCCGCAGAGCAGGGTGAACAAAGGCACCGTGGCCACCGCCAGCGCCGCCACGCCGGAGGTCACCCCGGAGTGTTCGGCCAACGTCACCGCACCGTTGCCGCAACTGAGCAACAAGACGCCGATGATCCCGGCGGCCTTCCATTGCGCCCAGGTCGGCGCCGGCACCCCTCGCCAGCGCAGGAAGGCATACATCAGGCTCCCGGCGATGATGAAACGCACGCCGCCGAGCATCAGCGGCGGCCAGTACTCGACGCCGATGCGGATCACCAGATAGGTCGACCCCCAGATCACGTACAAGGCGAAAAAGGCGGCGATCAACGGCAAGGGAAAACGGCTTTGGCCAGGCATGGGAGGCAGCTCGGAGACAGGCAGGGGGGAGCTCTATTCTAAAAAGCCGACCCGGGGAACTTAAGCTACAAAACCTGTTTATAACGGCAGTACACTTTCCAAAACATGGAGTTCAGGGCTATATGCCGTGTTTTCGAAAGCCGTACCTATTAGAGGCCTTCCATGGACAAATATGACCGTATGCTCCTGGCCAGCTTGCTGGAAAACGGCCGGGCGAGCTATGCCGAGCTGGCGCGCAAGGTCAACCTCTCGGCGCCGGCGGTGGCCGAGCGCGTGGCCAAGCTCGAAGCCAGCGGCGTGATCACCGGCTATCAGGCCAAGGTCGACATGGCCAAGGTGGGACTACCGATCCAGTGCGTGATCGAGTTGCGCCTGGCCCAGCACGGCAACCAGAAGAACTATGACGAACTGATCAAGATCCCCCAGCTCACCGAGTGTCATCGGGTGACGGGGGACCCCTGCGTGATCATGCAGGCTGCCGTGGGCTCGATGCCGGAGCTGGAGGAACTGATCAACCGCGTGGCCCAGTTCGGCTTCAGCAAGACCTCCATCGTGCTTTCCAGCGCCATCGAACGGCGTGTCCCCCTGGGGCAACTGGAAAACAACGGCAAGTGAGCCGGACCGGCCCTCAGAAACCGCGCTGGCGCTTGAGGTGTTCGGGGATCTTGGCGGCCGGGACCTTCTGCAACTTGCAGAGGAAGTCGTGGGACAGTTCACGCAAACCATGCTTGTGGCGTAGCTCGCCGGCCAGGTGCGCCACCAGGTTGGCGGCCATTTCGGCGTCGGCCATGGCGCGGTGAGCCTGGCCGGTGTGGGGCAAGCCGGCGAACGAGGTCAGGGTGCCCAGCTTGTGGTTCGGCGCCGCCGGCATCAGGCGCCGGGCCAGCAGCAGGGAACAGGCGAAATTCTGCAAGCGGGTGCGCTTGATCCGCCCCAGCTCGAAATCCCAGAACTTCTGGTCGAAGGCCGCGTTGTGGGCCAGCAACGGCGTGGTGCCGACGAACTCGTTGACCTCGTTCATCACCTGCTCCGCCGGCGGCGCGCTGCGCAGCATGGCGTTGCTGATGCCGGTCAGTTGTTCGATGAAGCCCGGCACCCGCACGCCGGCATTCATCAGGCTCTGGTAACGCTCGACGATGCGCCCCTGTTCAAGGATCACCACGGCGATTTCCGTGGCCCGGCAACTGCTGCTCGGGGAGATCCCGGTGGTTTCAAAGTCGATGACGGCAATACGTTCCAAACCTGTGCAGCTCCGTATAAAAATTGATCAGCTTTTCAGCAGCAAGGCGCCTTCGATCGGCACATAGCGCGTGGCCGCGCGAATCAGCGAATTGGCAGTCAGCCCCGGCACGCCATAAGCCACCGCGCTGACCCCGTGCTTGTGGATGATGCGCTCGAGCAGCAGGTCGAAGTCGCCGTCGCCGGAGGCCAGCACCACTTCGTCGACCTGGGCGGCGGCGTCCATGATGTCGATGGTGATGCCCACGTCCCAGTCGCCCTTGGCCGAGCCGTCGCTGCGCTGAATGTAGGGTTTGAGTTTTACCGTGAAACCCAGGTTGCGCAGGATCTGCTGAAACTGCTGCTGCTTGCTGTCACCGCGATCGATGGCATAGGCATAGGCTTCGACGATCTGCCCCTCCTTACTGATATCCGCCCACAGCGCCGCGTAGTTGAAGTGACAACCATAGGCCTGGCGGACGGTGTAGTAGAGGTTCTGGACGTCGGCGAACACAGCGATTTTCTTCACCGCTAATCCTCATGGCGCAGCAGCGCAAGGGCTGGAACGGGGCTCAAGACCCGAAAAGTCGCCCAGTATGCCAGTCACAAGGAATGTTCCGCGAATAATCGGTCCGGGGCAGACGCCTGTCCCGGACCGACGGAGCGTCAGACGAAGGAATCGTCGTCGGAAAAGAACGAACTGTCGTCGTTGTCGTAGTCGGTGTTGCTGAAGCCACCCTGGTCGTTGTTGCCCCAGGAGTCGTTGTTGGCCAACCGCTGATCGTCATTGCCCCAGCCGCTGTTGTCGCTGGCCGGAGCCGGTTCTTCCTTGATGACTTCGACGACTTCCTGAGGTTGCTGGTTGCTGTGGAACAGGCTGCTGATGCCCTGGGCCAGCATCACCCCGCCCGCCACGCCGGCAGCGGTTTT
>NZ_MOAK01000036.1:175754-189723 GCF_003732485.1 Pseudomonas protegens | reverse complement strand
GGTTTTCAAGGCCCCGCCGAGGAAGCTGCTGCCGGCTGCCGTCGGTGCCGGTTGCGGCGCATAGTTCTGCTGTGGGGCGCCGAAATTCTGCTGCGGGGGCGCGCCGAAGGAAGAACGGGGCGGCTCACGCCAGCCACCGCCCGAGGAGGGCGCCACACTCGGGGCCGGAGCTGGAGCCGGTTGTGGCTCACGGGAGCCGCCAAAGATGCTCGACAGAAAGCCGCCACTCGCCGCCGGAGCTGGAGCCGGCGCGGCGGCCTGGGAGCGGGCCTGTTGCAGTTCGGCCTGCAACTGCTGCACTTGCTGGCTAAGCTGTTTGTTCTGCTCGTCGAGGCTCTTGAGGGCAGCCTCCTGCACCAGGATCGCCTGGGTCATGAAATACCCGGCCGCAGGCTGGCGGGTCAGGTGTTCCTTGATCCGCGCTTCGGCCTGGGCGTCACGTGGAGCTGAGTCCGTCTCGGCTTGTTGCAACCGTGAAAACAGTCCATCGATCAGGGTTTGCTCTTCGCTGTTCATGGCGACCTCTTTAGATTGCCGGTAAAAATCTGGTCCGTGCCCCCACAGGGCTGCGGTACGCACCAGTTATGGGGCTGGGGCGACGAGTTTCAATGGTCTTTACTCAAGGTTTACGTTTGCTCCCGGGGGGCCTGCTTCGGTTAAAGTGTTCAACCGCTTCGTCAACTGCGATCCCCATCGATGAATCCGTTAGATGTTCTCCGCGACTCCCTGTATTTCTTCCAGCGCAACCTCGGCCGCATCGCCCAACTGTGCCTGCCCCTGGTGATTCTCGAAGCACTGCTGCAACAGGGCGTCAGCAGCGCCCTGGGCGAGAATGCCTTTCCCGGCTCCAGCGTGGTGGTGGGGCTCTTGCTGTATCCGCTGTATACCGGCGCGCTGATCCTGTTTCTCGACGCCCGCACCCGGGGGGAATCGCCCCGTAACCGTGATCTTTGGGCCATGGCCCTGAGCCTGTGGCCGCGCTTCGCCCTGTTGACCGCGGTCAGCACGCTGCTGATTCTGCTGGGGCTGTCGCTGTATTTCCTGCCCGGGCTGTGGCTGATGGTGGTGCTGGCCTTCGCCGAGTACCTGCTGGTGCTCAAGGGCCTGGCGCCCCTGGCGGCCATCAAGGAAAGCCTGCGCCTGAGCCGCGGGCACTTCCTGCGCATCCTGCTGTGCATCCTGGCAGTGATGGCCCCCTTGTGGCTGCTCAAGGGGGCAAGCGAGGCCGCGTATCCCGAACCACACAACCCGATCCTGTCCCTGGCCATCGACAGCGCCTACAGCTTCCTGCAGCTGTTCACCAGCGTGGTGCTGTTCCGCCTGTTCATGCTGATCAGCGAGCAAGCGGACAAACGCTGATTCACCTTGTGGCCGCTCTACCCCTTGGGTGACGACCGCGCACTCGGTTATGCTCCGGCCCATCCTGCAACGCCATAAGCCGAGCCGATGACCCGTCTACTGCGCATCACCCTGTTGAGCCTGCTACTGATCGGCCTGGTGCTGACCGGCCTGATCTACAGCCTGACCTGGCGCCCACAGCCCAAGGAAACCCTGACAGTCAGTTGCAGTGCCCAGGCCACGCCACTGGTGCCGGGCCAGGCACTCAAGGTGATGACCTGGAACCTGCAGTACCTGGCGGGCAAGCGCTACGTGTTCTGGAACGACCAGGCCCGGGGCGAGGACGAACGCCCGACCCTGGAAGACATGGCCTTCAGCCTCGATGAAGTGGCCCGGGTCATCCGCGACGAACAGCCGGACCTGGTACTGCTGCAGGAAGTGGACAACGGTGCCAAGGCCAGCGCCTACCAGGATCAACTCAAACTCCTGCAGGAACGGGTCGCCGATCTCTACCCCTGCAGCACCCAGGCTTACGACTGGAAGGCCGATTTCGTGCCCTCCCTGCATATCTTTGGCAGCGTCGGCCGACAACTGGTGACCCTCAGCCGCTACCGCATCGATCACGCCGAACGCTTGCAACTGCCGGTTGCCCCGCGCCCGCTCATCAGCCGGCAGTTCCAGCCCAAGGACGCCCTGCTGCTGAGCTACCTGCCCCTGAGCGATGGCGGCCAACTGGCGGTGCTGAACACCCATCTGGAACGTGCGCAGCGCGCCGACGACACTCAGCAGAAGCAGGTGACGGCCATTGCCAAGGTTCTGGACAAACTGGAGAGCCGCGGCACCCCGTGGCTGATTGGCGGCGATTTCAACCTGCTGCCCCTGGGCCAGTACCAACGCCTGAGCGAAGAACAGCGCGCGCCCTACAAGGCCGACAGCCCACTGCACCTGCTGTGGGACAAGTACCCGATGATCCCCAGCAACACCCAGGCCAGCGGCGTCGACCGTGCTCGCTGGCTGACGCTCTACCCCAACGACCCGAGCCTCGACGGCCCGGATCGCACGGTGGATTACCTGTTCTACAGCCCACGGCTGAAGCGGGTTGAATCCCGAGTACGCCAGGACGACACCCAGCGGATCTCCGACCACCTGCCGGTGCTGGCACGCTTCCTGTTGCCGGCGTTGTAACCCCGCGCTACTTGCGGGGTTTGATCCGCGCCGTAGCCTCGGCGATCAGCGGATCGTCCGGCCAGTAATGCTTGGGATAGCGGCCCTTGAGATCCTTCTTCACCTCGGCGTAAGTGCTGCGCCAGAAGTTCGCCAGATCCTGGGTGACCTGCACCGGACGTCGCGCCGGCGACAGCAGGTGCAACTTGACCGCTTGGCGACCACCGGCAATCCGCGGGGTGTCCGACAGACCAAACAGCTCCTGCAGACGCACCGCCAGAATCGGCGGCTGCTCGCTGTAGTCCAGACGGATCGAGGAACCCGAGGGCACTGTCAGATGATGCGGAGCCAGCTCGTCCAGGCGCTGGAGCAGCGGCCAGGGCAACAGGTTGTGGACAATGCCGGCCAGCTCCAGATTGGCAAAGTGGCTGAGTCGCGACACCTTGCCCAGGTAGGGCTGCAGCCACTGTTCCAGTCCGGCGAGCAAGGCGCCATCGCTGACATCCGGCCATTGGCTCTCGCCCTTGTCCGCCAGATCCAGCTGCCGCAGCAAGGCCACCCGAGCCTGCCACTGGCGCAACTCCGGGGTCCAGGGCAGCAGTTCCAGCCCCTTGCGCCGCACCAGGTTGACCAGGGCCCGGCTACGGGCCGACTCGTCCAGGCCGGTGAGCGGTTCACGGCTGAGTACCAGCTCGCCGACCTTGCGTTGACGCTCGGCCCGCAGCACACCTTCGCGCTCGTCCCAATCCAGCTGGTCGACGTTACGCACCTGCTCTGCCAGCACCGTATCGAACAGGCCTGGATCAAAATCCGCTGCCAGGTAGATGCGCTCCTCACGCTGGCCCTGACGGCTGCCCAGGTCGGCGATCACCAGCCAGGGCTGTTTCATCAGGTTGTCGGTTTCGCTGAACAGCGCCGCACGGCCGTTGGCCAGCCGATACTCGGCGCCGCCGGGACGCCGCTGCTGAGCCACCCGGTCGGGATAGGCCAGGGCCAGCAAGGCACCCAGCCAGCGAGGATGCTCGGGATCGGCGACGGCGGCCTCGGGCTGCCCTCGCAGGTAGCCACGGTACTGCCGCGCCAGTTGCCGCGCACGCTGGACGCCACCCTGTGCACCACGGGCCGCGCGCTCCTCCCCGGAAAGCAGCACCAGGCGACTGTGCAGGTCGGCGCCGGCACCGCGCAGAATGTCCCGTTCCCCCAACAGGGCCGCGACGTCGCAGGCCATCTGCGCCAGCCCCAGGGACTGGCCGCGCAACAGCAAGTGGGCAATGCGCGGATGGGCCGGCAACTCGGCCATGGCCTGGCCATGGCGGGTCAATGTGCCGTCGTCGTTGAGCGCTCCCAGACGCAGCAACAGGTCCTGGGCCTGTGCATAAGCGGCGCTGGGAGGCGGGTCCAGCCAGGCCAGCTGATTGGGGGTCACGCCCCAGCGCGCCAGTTGCAGCGCCAGGCCGGCCAGGTCGGCCTGAAGGATCTCCGCGCCGGCATAGGCCGCCAGTTGTTCCTGCTGATCCGCCGACCACAAGCGATAGCACACGCCAGGCTCCAGCCGCCCTGCCCGACCGGCGCGCTGGGTAGCACTGGCTCGGGAAATGCGCTGGGTGTCGAGACGGGTCATGCCGCTGCCGGGATCGAAACGCGGCACTCGGGCCAGCCCGGCGTCCACCACCACCCGCACGCCATTGATGGTCAGGCTGGTTTCGGCAATGTTGGTGGCCAGCACCACTTTGCGCTGGCCCGCCGGTGCCGGGTCGATGGCGGCGCGCTGGGCGGCCAGGTCCAGCTCGCCGTGCAGTGGACAGAGCAGGATCTCGCTGCGTTGCCCCAAGGACTCGGCCAACTGCTGATGCACTCGACGAATCTCGGCCTGCCCAGGGAGAAACACCAGCAGGCTGCCGCTTTCATCGTTGATGGCCTCAAGAACAGTCTGCACCACCCGCGGTTCGATGAACTCGCCGGGCTGGAAAGGCCGGCCCCAGCGCTGGGTCACCGGGAACATGCGCCCCTCACTGCGCAGGATCGGCGCATCGTCCAGCAACGCGGAAAGACGTTCGCCCTCCAGGGTCGCCGACATCAACAGAATCTTCAGGGGCTGCTCGTCACGAAACAGCTCACGGCCATTGAGGCTCAAGGCCAGGGCCAGATCGGCATCCAGGCTGCGCTCGTGAAACTCGTCGAATATCAGCAGGCCAACCCCTTCCAGGGCAGGATCGTCCTGCAGGCGTCGGGTGAGGATACCTTCGGTGACCACTTCGATACGGGTACGCGGGCCAACCTTGCTGTCCAGGCGGATGCGGTAACCCACGGTTTCACCGACTTTCTCCCCCAGTTCGCTGGCCAGGCGCTCTGCCGCAGCCCGGGCCGCCAAGCGCCGGGGTTCAAGCATGAGGATGGTCTGTCCGGCCAACCAGTCCTGATCCAGAAGCGCCAGGGGCACGCGGGTGGTCTTGCCGGCACCGGGCGGGGCTTCGAGCACCGCTTCATGGCGCGCCGCCAAGGCTTCGCGCAGTGCAGGCAAAACTTCATCAATTGGCAAAGAATTCATGCTGGCTCCAAAACAGAGGCGCGAGTATAACGGCGAACTGCCTGGGGTTAATCATGGTCTGAGTGCTGATCGACAAGACTCAATGCCCCGCTCCATTTCGCTTTGTCTGCATATTTACCAGGAGATATCCATGCGTATTCCCCACCGTGTCATTGGCGGCGTTCTGGTGACTGCCCTGCTGACCCAACTCACTGCCTGCGGCTCGATCTTCTTTCCCGACCGCCGCGGCCAGATCGACGGCAAGATCGATCCAGTGGTGGCGGTGCTCGATGCCGTGGGCCTGCTGTTCTATGTGATCCCCGGGCTGATCGCCTTTGGCGTCGACTTCGCCACCGGGGCGATTTACCTGGAACCGGGCAAGACCGCGCAAATCGCACCGGAAAAACTCCAGCAGGCTATTGGCGCCGACGGTAACGTCGACAACCGCAAACTGCAGGCCATTCTGGAAAGCGAACTGGGGGGCAGCTTTCCTCTGGATGACCCGCGCCTGATCCAACACAGGGGCAGCGTGCAGCAATTGGCCTTGTACGGCCTGCAACCTGCTGCCTGACCCCGCATTCAAGGAACCCGCCGTCGATGATTGGCAACCCGGAACACGCTCGCCTCCTGCGCCTGGCCACCCGCGCTTCGGTTGCAGTGGCAGGCATCCTGATTGTGACCAAGGCCATCGCCTGGTGGCTCAGCGGCTCGGTGAGCATGCTGGCGGGACTGACCGACTCCGTGCTCGACGGCTTCACCTCGTTGCTCAACCTGTTGGCGGTGCACTACGCCCTGCGCCCGGCCGATGACGATCACCGCTACGGCCACGGCAAGGCGGAATCCCTGGCGGGCATGGCCCAGGCGCTGTTCATCGCCGGCAGTGCGGTGCTGATTGCCTTTCAGGCATTCGAGCGGCTGCAGCACCCAGAACCGGTGGGCGCGCCCTGGCTGAGCATCGGGGTGATCGGGTTGTCATTGGTGCTGACCGTGGCACTGTTGATCCTGCAGCATCGGGTGATTCGCGAAACCGGCTCCAACGCGGTACGGGCCGATTCACTGCACTACCGCTCCGACCTGCTGCTCAACGGCAGCATCCTCCTGGCCCTGGTATTGGCGGCCTTCGGCTGGCATCAGGTGGACGCCTGGTTCGGCCTGGGGATCGCTGTCTACATTCTCTGGAGCGCGATCCAGATCGCCCGGGAAAGCTTCTCGGTGCTGATGGACGAGGAACTGCCCGCCGATGTCAGCCAGCACATGCTGGAACTGGCCTGCAGTGTGCCCGGCGTGCTGGGTGCCCACGACCTGCGCACGCGAATTTCCGGCAGCCACTGGTTCGTCCAACTGCATCTGGAACTGCCTGGCGACCTGACCCTCTCGGTGGCCCATGGCATCAGCGATCAGGCTGCCGAGGCGATCCACCAGGCGTACCCGCGGGCCGAAGTGCTGGTACACGCCGACCCACAGGAAGTGGTCGAGGCCGCCAGGGCTCAGTAAGTGACCTGGTAGCCCCGCGAGCTCAGGCAGTTGCCCTGGGCCTGACGGTAAGCCTGAACCACTTCTGGGGCGGGCTGATAGGTCGCGCTGGCTGGATCGAAGCCACTCTGCTGCACCGCCCAGCGATAGCAGTCGTAGCGATCCTGATCGATCTGCTGCGGCGACTGGCCGTTGACCGGGTACGCCAGCACATCATAGCCATTGCCACTGGGCTGACTGGGCGGCGGCGCCGCTACTGGCGGCTCCACCACGACATACTGCTGGGTGTTGGCTTCATAGGTGTAATAGGCTCCGGCGGCGAGGAAGAATAGCGCGCTGCCGATCCACACTTCCCGGGCATAGTCGGGCAGATAGGCCACTCGAATCCCATAAGGCGGGCGCACCACCACATACCGTGGACCTTGTGGGCGATACCAGTAGCCTCCCGAGAAAAAGTAATCCTGACCACGGTATGGCACCCGGTAATTGCGCTCGGGGAAACGGTCAATCACGTAGCCGGGGCGATATTGCGGACCAGGCCCCCAGCCGTTGCCATGCCCGTCGGGACGACCCGGCCAGCGATAGTCGTTGGGTCGACCATTGTCGGGGCGCGAGCCTGGACCACCGGCCTGCCAATGCTGGTTGTAATCGTTGCGCCGGGGAATGTCCTGGTAATAGCCGCGCTGAGGCTCCTGGGTCTGGCGCACGGTATCGGGCCGGCTCTGGATGGGCAGCCCTTGTGCAGGCTGAGGCTGCTGAGGAGCCGGTCGCCCCTGCTGATTGGGATCATGCTGGGGACGGTTCTGCCACTGCCCACCCGGATTCTGGCCATTGTGTTCGAACTGCCGGCTATTATCGCCACGAATGATTTCATTCTGCGGACGCGGCTGCTGCGGGGCAGGTTGCGCACGTTCGGGCGAGTTCGCCGGACGGCCCTGATTGCCCTCGCCACGCCCTTCGGGGGCATGCTCACGCTGCCCGCCCGAAGGCGCTCCCTGCAGGGGTGGGCGTCTCTCGTCCCGCTCATCGGCGAGCACTTGCGCGCTGACGCTCACGCACAACACACCAACACCTGCCAAACGCCAGATGCGCGACTTCATGCTATTCCTCACTGCGGATTGGGGCCTGTACCTAAGACTGAAAAAGCCTGGGGCGGTTCTGCAGCAGATTATCAGTCACGCGACTTATTTCGCAGGCAATAAAAAAGGGCGGCCCGTCGGCCACCCTTTGAGATTTTGTCCGTGCTCGACGCTTTTGGCGCCGGCTCACCTCACTCCGTCTTCTGGACAGGGTGTAGCCCGGGGGCCGGATCAACCCTGTGGGGTTGGCGGCCGCGGCAGGCCTGATTCGGCGGGCCGCAGTGGACTCTATGTCCGGGCAGTGATTCTGGTGATAAGAATAGGCCTGGGCCGGCGACAGAGGATTGCGAAGATTGCTTGCAAAAACACCTCTTGCGCAATTTTTAACTCAAGATAGATAATTCAACGCAATACTTATGACAAAGGCCTGATTGATGAGCAAACTCGACCGCTATGACCTGAGTATTTTGGCGGAATTGCAACGCGATGCCCGTATCTCCAACCAGGAACTGGCCGAGCGCATCGGTCTGTCGCCCTCGCCATGCTCGCGCCGGGTCAAGCAACTGGAAGACGACGGCTATATTTCCCGCCAGGTCGCCCTGCTGGACCGCAAGATGCTCGGCCTGAGCCTGACCGCCTACGTACTGATCGGCATGGACCGGCACACACCGGAACGCTTCGAGAATTTCGAAGCGGCCATCCGCAGCCTGCCCCAGGTGCTGGAGTGCAGCCTGGTGACCGGTGTTGACGCCGACTACCAGCTCAAGGTGGTGGTGCCGGACATGGATCACTACCAGAAGTTGCTGCTTGGCCACCTGACCCGCATCGACGGCGTGACCAGTGTGCGCTCCAGTTTCGTGCTCAATCAGGTGCTCAACAGCACCGAGCTGCCCCTGACCCATCTGCGCAGCTAAAAGCGGCTGTGGCGACGTAACGCAGGCAGATCAATGCTCGGCAAGTATCCCTTGGCGTATACTCGCCCGGCATTTTTTGCCCTGTCTGCAATGGAGATGATCGATGGACCCAGCAGTATTCGAAGAGTGGATGATGACCGGTCTGGTCAGCATCCTGATCATATTCATGGGTTTCATCGTCTGGGACCTGGCCAAGAAGTCCAAGGCCGGACGCTTCGGCTCCTTTATCCTGTTCTTCGTGCTGGGCCTGGGCGTGGCCGCCTTCATCATCAAGAGCGTGGTGATCGGCCTGATCGAGTCCGGCGCTCTATAAGCGCGCCGGAACTTCCTTCCACTGGCCCTGATCCAGGCCATCCAGGGTCCAGTCGCCAATCCTGACCCGCACCAGCCGCAAGGTCGGCAGGCCGACGGCCGCCGTCATGCGCCGCACTTGGCGATTGCGCCCTTCACGAATCACCAACTCCAGCCAACTGGTGGGCACGCTCTTGCGAAAGCGCACTGGTGGATTGCGCGGCCACAGCTCTGGCTCTTCCAGCTGCCGCGCCTCGGCCGGCAAGGTCATGCCGTCGTTCAACTCCACGCCGTCACGCAGGCGTTGTAACTGCTCAGCGCTGGGTTCGCCTTCGACCTGCACCCAATACGTCTTGGCCAACTTGTGCTTGGGATCGGCGATTCGCGCCTGCAACTGCCCGTCATTGGTCAACAGCAGCAACCCTTCGCTATCGCGATCCAGGCGCCCGGCCGGGTAGACCCCGGGAATGGCGATGAAATCCTTGAGCGTCGCCCGTCCCTCACCATCGCTGAACTGGGTCAGCACGTCGAAAGGCTTGTTGAACAGGATCAGCTTCGGCTCGGCCGGTGGCGCCTTGGCCACGCGCTTGGAGGGGGAAACGGAAAACGGCTTCGCGCCAGGGCGACGAGAAGCAGGACGGGACGGACGGGACATGGGATCAGGAACATTCAGCGATCAGGACCGACAATGCTAGTGGCCTGATCGCCAAATGGCCATGGATTAAACGCTTAGCGGAAAGGCGGCTCGTCGAAGCTGCGCAGTTTGCGCGAGTGCAGGGAGTTGAGCTCACTGCGCATCAGGTCCACGGCTTCGATACCGATCTTCAAATGCTGGCTAACCGCCCGCTCGTAGAAGGCATTGGCCGCCCCCGGCAACTTTATCTCGCTGTGCAGGGGTTTGTCCGAGACACACAGCAAGGTGCCGTAAGGCACCCGCAGGCGATAGCCCTGGGCCGCGATAGTACCGCTTTCCATGTCCACTGCCACGGCCCGGGACAGGTTGATCAACGGACGCTCCTGCGCCCAGCGCAACTCCCAGTTGCGATCGTCGTAAGTCAGGACGGTGCCGGTGCGCAGGCGCTTCTTCAGTTGCTCGCCCTTCTCTCCAGTGACATTGGCCGCCGCTTGCTGCAACGCCAGCTGGACCTCGGCCAAGGCCGGGATCGGAATGTTCGGCGGCACCACGCGATCAAGAATGCCGTCACGCCGCATGTAGGCGTGAGCCAGGACGTAATCGCCGATGGTCTGGGACTGCCGCAGCCCACCGCAGTGGCCAATCATCAACCAGCAATGAGGGCGCAGCACCGCCAAGTGGTCGGTGATGTTCTTGGCATTGGATGGGCCGACGCCGATATTCACCAGGGTCACACCGTGGCCATCGCTGGCCTGCAGGTGATAGGCCGGCATCTGGTAGCGATGCCAGACCACACCGGCGGCGATGGCCGAAGCCTCGCCGTGATCCATGCTCTTTTCAATGATCACGTTGCCCGGCAGAACCATGCGCACAAAACGCGGATCACTGCGCAGTTGCTCCAGGCCATGGACGATGAACTGGTCGACGTAACGGTGATAGTTGGTCAGCAGGATCCACGGTTGCACATGACGCCAGTCGCTGCCGGTGTAATGCACCAGGCGCCGCAGAGAGAAGTCGACTCGCGCCGCATCGAACAGCGCCAAAGGCAGCGGGTGAGTGTTTTCCCAGTCGTAGAGGCCATCGGCGATACCGTCGGTGGCAGCCGACAGGTCGGTGCTGGGGAACACCCGGGCCAGCGCCGCAGCCGTCACCCCGGAACCAGCCAACTCGTCGCCTTGTTCCACCACGTAGGGATAGGGGATGTTCTGTTCGCTGACGCCCACTTCCACCGTGACGGTGAAGTCGTGCATCAAGGGGACCAACTGCTCGAGCAGGTAGTTACGAAAGGCGGCGGGATGAGTGACGGTAATACTGTAGGTGCCCGGCAACTGAACCTTGGCATAGGCCCGGGTGGTCTGCGGGACTTCGCCGTGGCACTGGTAGGTCAGGCGCAATTCGGGGTAGCGAAACAGCGCTCTTTGCTCGGCGTCCGGCTCGACCCGGTCCTTGAGGTAACGCTTGAGCGCCTGGCTCAGCGCCGTGGTGGCCCGCTCATGCAAAGCGGCAAGCCGATCCACGGCTTGCTCGGCGGTTTGAACGACAATAAAAGCTTCGGTCACGATAAGCATCCTGTGTTCTGATCTTGCAGGCGTTCATCTTGCCTGCAACACCGTCCCACGGGAACAGCAGAGTTGTAGGAGCCGGCGTGCCGACGATGGCGGCGGCAAGGCCTCTTCGCCGGCAAGCCGACTCCTGCAAAAGGTCAGAAGCCTTGAGGCGTGGAGCGGGCAACAATGGCGGCCACGTCCAACCCGCGGGGCAAGGTACCGTAGACCCGACCGCTCTGCCCCCCAAGACGGCTGGCGATAAAGGCGTCGCTGACCACCTCGTTACCGGCCTCCAGCAGCAGCTTGGCCTGCAGACCCAGGGCAATGTCCTCGGTCAGTTGGCGGGCACGGTACTGGATGTCGCCGGTGTCCTTGAAGCTGTCCTTGAGCGCCGCAATATGCGCCGCCAGACGCCGCTCTCCATGCCCATCCCCCAACTCGGCAAACAACACATCCAGCACCCCGGGTTCTTTCGACAGGGCCCGCAGCACGTCCAGGCATTGCACGTTACCGGAACCCTCCCAGGTGGAGTTCACCGGCGCCTCGCGGTACAGCCGCGGCAGGATGCTGTCTTCGACATATCCGGCGCCACCCATGCATTCGGCGGCCTCGTTGATCATGGCCGGGGCGCGCTTGCAGATCCAATACTTGCCCACTGCCGTCACCAGCCGAGAGAACTTCGCTTCCTGGGCATCGTCCTGATGATCCAGGGCGCGTCCCATGCGCATGCTCAAGGCCAGGGCTGCTTCACTTTCCAGGGCCAGGTCGGCCAGCACGTTCTGCATCAGCGGCTGCTCACTAAGCACCCGCCCGCCGACGCTGCGATGGGCACAATGATGGCTGGCCTGGGTCAAGGCCTGGCGCATCAGCGAGCTGGAACCGACCATGCAGTCGAAGCGAGTCATGGCGACCATTTCGATAATGGTGGGTACGCCGCGCCCCTCCTCACCGATCATCCAGGCCAGAGCGCCACGGTACTCCACTTCGCTGGAAGCATTGGAGAGGTTGCCCAGCTTGTTCTTCAAGCGCTGGATATAGAACTGGTTGCGGCTGTCATCCGGGCGATGACGGGGCAGGAGGAAACAGGTCAGGCCCTTGTCGGTCTGGGCCAGGGTCAGGAAGGCATCGCACATCGGCGCCGAGCAGAACCACTTGTGCCCCACCAGCTCATACGCCTGCCCCGGCCCCGGGGCTCCCACCGGATAGGCCCGGGTGGTGTTGGCGCGAACGTCGGTCCCGCCCTGCTTCTCGGTCATGGCCATGCCAATCGTCAGCCCGGTCTTGTGCTGCATGCCAACATTACGCGGGTCGTATTGAGTGGCGAGGATCTTCGGCAGCCACTGCTCGGCGATGTCCGGCTGCAGTTTCAGCGCCGGTACGCAGGCAAACGTCATGGTCAACGGGCAACCGCTGCCAGCCTCGGCCTGACTGTGCAGATAGGTCATGGCAGCACGGGCGACATGAGCACCCGCTTGTGGATCGGTCCAGGGCAGCGAGGGCAGCCCGCCTTCGATGGCCGCCTGCATCAACTGGTGATACGCCGGGTGAAACTCCACCAGGTCGATCCGGTGACCAAAGCGGTCGTGACTGGAAAATACCGGTTTGTTCTGATTGGCCAGGAACCCTGCCTCCATCAACGGACCACCCGCCAGGGCGCCATAAGCGTCGACCCGGGACTCGGCCCAACCGGCATCGAAGCGCCGCATCCATTGCTGCAACGGCAGGTCGATCCGATAGAGGTTGGCGCCGTCTAGGGCGGGCGGCTGGTTGGTGACTTCGTGGGTTTCAGCGAACTGGTGGAGGTTCATTGCGGGACTCCTTCAGGGTGTGCCAAGACCCCCAGTTAAGCACCCGCCCCACCCCGAACAAAGTGGCATATCCGCCTAAATATCGGCGCTTTCGCCTTGCTCCACACAAAGCACCCACTTCAACAGCGCCGCTTGCAGCGCCTCGAATTTCACCGGTTTGCCCAGGCAGTCCGCCCCTGCTGTCGCCGCACAACCTTCAGTGCCAGGGACGCAGGCCAGCAAGATGGGCAGGTGGGCGTATCCGGGCATTGCCTGGGCCTGAAGACGAAACGCCCCCAGTTGCGCCGCAGTGATCTGGCCATCGATCAGCACCGCGCTGACAAGTTCACGCCCCAGCAGTTGCAGCGCATCGGTGGGGCTGCCAACAGTGCGCACTCGGTATCCCAGCTTGAGCAGCATGCCCCGCACCACCAGTTGATCAACGTCGTTATCGTCCATCAGCAGCACGGTACAGTCCTGGGGCGCACGCCGATGAAGGGTTGCCAGCGCTCGAGGGGGCGGCTCCTGGGCATCGAACTCCACCAGCAAGCGGAAGCAACTGCCCTGTCCAGGCGTGGATTCATGGGTCAACTGCCCACCCAGCAACTCCACCAATTGCCG
Source organism: Pseudomonas protegens (assembly GCF_003732485.1). Taxonomy (GTDB): domain Bacteria; phylum Pseudomonadota; class Gammaproteobacteria; order Pseudomonadales; family Pseudomonadaceae; genus Aquipseudomonas; species Aquipseudomonas protegens_B. Next base: position 176,348 of record NZ_MOAK01000036.1, on the reverse strand, counting down.
GCAGATCGCCAGGCCGATGCCCAATCCACCGTATTCACGCGTCATGGAGCCGTCGAGCTGGAAGAAACGCTGATACAGCGTCGCCTCGTCCAGATTGACAAAACCTATCCCGCTGTCGATCACCTCGAAGCTCAGGCTCGCCCGCCCCGCCGAAACCGACCGGGTGACCACCCGCAACACCACGCCACCGGAATGGGTGAACTTGACGGCGTTTTCCAGCAGGCACTCCAGGCAATGGCTGAGCTTGCAGCGATCCCCCTGCAAGCGGTCGGGCAGCCCGGCGCTGAGGTCGACCTGAAAGGACAGGGACTTGGCCGCCGCACTGGCACCGAACTGGGTTTGCAGTGCGCTGAGCAACGAACGCAGGCTGAACGGCTGGCGCTGGGCACTGAGCTTGCCGGCTTGCAGTTCGGTCAGGGTGAGGATGCCGTTGACCATGCGCATCATGTCCCGCGCCGAGCCGGCGGCGGTCTGCTGGTACTGCTCCATCTCCGGGTTCAGTTCCAGGGTCTGCATCAGCTCCAGCGAGCCAATGACACCGTTCATCGGCGTGCGCAACTCGTGGGTCAGGGTGGCCAGGAACTCGTCCTTGAG
>NZ_MOAK01000036.1:170441-175703 GCF_003732485.1 Pseudomonas protegens | reverse complement strand
TTCACGCAGAGTCTGGGCCTGCTGTTCGCGCATCGAGTTGATGCGGTCGGCCAGAGCCAGGGACAGCAGCGCCACCTCGATCGCCGAGCCGATCTGGCTGGCGTACATGGTCAGGAATACGTTCGGCAGGTAACCCAGGACCATCAAGGTATTGATCACCCCTCCAAACAGAAAGGCCGACCAGGCGATGATGAAATAACGCGCCACCCGCAATCCGCGACACCAGGCGACGATCCCCGCTACATAAATCACCACGGTAAACAGCAGTGCCAGAGTGGTGGCCAGGCGCAAGGCCAGGGCATAACTGGTCATCAGCGACAAGGCCATGACCAGCGCGCCAAACGCCATCAGCACCAGCAATACGCGGTCAACCCAGGGACTGTGCCGGGAGGTCTGCAGGAAACTGCGGGCGAACTGACTGCCGAACAGCCCCGCGGCACCGATGAAAAACGGTGTCGCCGCATTGGCCCACCATGGGCTGTTGGGCCAGAAGTACTCCACTGCGGCGCCGTTGACCGACAGTTGATATAGACCGAACGAGGCGATGTAGACGATGTAGTAGAGGTAACTGGTGTCGCGCACGCTGAGGTAGATGAACAGGTTGTACACCAGCATGCCCAGCAGCACCCCGTAGATCAGCCCCAGCACGTAGAGGCGCACTGGCTGCGCCTCGAGGTAGGCCGTGTTGGACCAGAGGCTCAGCGGCGCCTGGATCGAACCTTCACTGGCCAGGCGCAGATACAGGGTCTTGTGTTCATGGGGGGAGAAATTCAGGTTGAACAGGTAATTGTTCTGGCGGATCTGCCGACTGTCGAACGGCAAGGCGTCGCCGGTGCGCTCCGCCAGACGAAAACCACCGGTTTCATCGGGGACGTACAGGTCCAGGTGGTCCAGGGGCGGATAAGCCAGCTCCAGCAACCAGTTGCGCTGCGCCGTAGGATTGCCGGGGCGGTATTGGAGGTCGATCTTCAGCCAGAAGGCCGAACGTGAATAGCCGGCATTGAGGGTATCTTTATCGTGGGGTTTGAAATGCTCAGCCAGAGGCCCCGAACTGACATCGGCAATTGTCGCTTCGCCACCCACGTCTTCGAGTACTTGCATCACTCGCCCCAAGGGCAGGCGTTGAGTGAACTCGTCGAACTCGACAGCGCCAGCCAGCATCGGCAAGCTCAACAGCAACATCAGCAAATAGCGCATAAAGCCCCAGCGTGGCTTGTCCGGTAGTGTCAGGAAGTCCCCCATTTCCCTTGAGCAGACGCAAGACCGGCATGACCTGTTATTGGTTTGAATGCACTCTAGCATAGCCGTTGATGGCCATTGAACACCATTGAAAATTTTAGTCTAAAGGCTCTAGAACGGGCCTCTCAGCGCAATCCAGCGAGCTAGAGCTGTTGCATCGGTCAAGAAGGTCGAACATGGCAAAGCGACAACTTCCATTGCGCGCCAGGCGCCGCGAAAAAAAGCGTTTGGTGGTAAGCTCGCCGCCCATGAATATCTACAGCTCTCGCCCCGTTGTCCTCTGTCTCTCCGGCCACGACCCTAGTGGTGGCGCCGGCTTGCAGGCAGATATCGAAGCCCTGCTGGCTCAGGGTTGTCACGCAGCTCCGGCTGTCACCGCCCTGACCGTGCAAGACACGGTCAACGTCAGCGATTTCCGCGTCCTGGATCGCGAGTGGGTATTGGCCCAGGCCAATGCCGTGCTCAACGACTCCACTGTCGCCGCGGTCAAGCTGGGCATGCTGGGTTCCCTGGAGATGGTCGACACCGTGGTCGAACTGCTCCAGGCGCACCCGCACCTGCCCCTGGTCTGCGATCCGGTGCTGCGCGCCGGCGGCGGCGGCAGACTGGGCAAGGATGAAGTGGGCTACGCCATGCGCGAACGCCTGCTGCCCCTGGCCACCATTGCCACTCCCAACCTTCCCGAAGCCCGAATTCTTGCGGAACTGCCCGAAGGCAGCGCCGACCAATGCGCCGAAAAGCTCCTGCCGTTCGTCAAGCACCTGCTGATCACCGGCGGCCATGGCGATGAACACGAAGTGCACAATCGCCTGTACAGCCGCGACGGCCTGCGTGAGACCTATACCTGCCAACGCCTGCCCGGCAGCTATCACGGCTCCGGTTGCACCCTGGCCAGCGCCCTGGCCGGGCGCCTGGCGCAAGGCGAACACCTGGCCAGTGCGGTGAAGTCTGCCCTAGATTACACCTGGCGTACCCTGCGCGACGCCGAGCAACTGGGCCGTGGCCAGTTCGTTCCGCGTCGCTTGCCGTTGGATTTCTGCTCGTAATGTCATGAGGCCCGCTCAATGAAACTACGTGGTCTGTACGCCATCACCGACAGCCAGCTGTTGGCCGGCAAGTTCCTGAAGTACGTGGAGGCGGCGCTGGAAGGCGGCGTCACCCTGTTGCAGTACCGCGATAAAAGCGACGACCAGGCCCGCCGACTGCGGGAAGCCGAAACCCTGCTGACCCTGTGCGAACGCTACAAGACCCGCCTGATCATCAACGATGACGCCGAACTGGCGGCACGTATCGGTGCCGGCGTGCACCTGGGCCAGACCGACGGCCCCCTGACGCCGGCCCGCGCCCTGCTGGGGCGCCAGGCAATCATCGGCTCCACCTGCCATGACCAGTTGCCGCTGGCCGAGCAAGCGGCCAAGGAAGGCGCCAGCTATGTCGCCTTCGGCCGCTTCTTCAACTCAACCACCAAACCCGGCGCGCCCACTGCCAGCCTGGAGTTGCTGGATCAGGCCCGGGCCGGCCTGCATCTGCCGATCTGCGTGATTGGCGGCATCACTCTGGAAAACGCCGCTCCCCTGGTGAGCCACGGCGCCGATCTGCTGGCGGTGGTCCACGGCCTGTTCGGCGCACAGAGCGCTGAAGAAGTGACCCGCCGCGCCCGCGCCTTTAACGCCCTGTTTAATCTTTGAATAGCCCACTGCCGATTTTTGAGAGCCCGATCATGTCCCGTTCCGAAACCCTGTTTGCCAACGCCCAGAAACACATCCCTGGTGGCGTCAACTCGCCGGTCCGTGCCTTCAAGAGCGTGGGCGGCACCCCGCTGTTCTTCAAGCACGCCGAAGGTGCCTACGTCACTGACGAAGACGACAAGCGCTATGTCGACTATGTCGGCTCCTGGGGCCCGATGATTCTCGGCCACAGTCACCCGGACGTGCTGGACGCGGTGCGCAAGCAACTGGAGCATGGCCTGTCCTACGGCGCCCCCACCGCCATGGAAACCGAAATGGCCGATCTGGTGTGCTCCATCGTTCCCTCCATGGAAATGGTGCGCATGGTCAGCTCCGGCACTGAAGCCACCATGAGTGCGATTCGCCTGGCACGGGGCTTTACCGGCCGCGACAGCATCATCAAGTTCGAAGGCTGCTACCACGGGCACTCCGACAGCCTGCTGGTCAAGGCCGGCTCCGGCGCCCTGACTCAAGGCGTACCCAGCTCTGCCGGTGTACCTGCGGCTTTCGCCAAACACACCTTGACCCTGCCCTTCAACGACATCGCCGCAGTGGAAAAGATGCTGGCTGAAGTGGGTCAGGAAGTGGCCTGCATCATCGTCGAGCCAGTGGCCGGCAACATGAACTGTGTGCCGCCGGCGCCGGGCTTCCTCGAGGGGCTGCGCACCCTCTGCGACCAACACGGCGTAGTGCTGATCTTCGACGAAGTGATGACGGGCTTCCGTGTCGCTCTCGGCGGCGCCCAGGCCCATTACGGCGTGACTCCGGACTTGTCCACCTTCGGCAAGATCATCGGCGGCGGCATGCCGGTGGGCTGCTTCGGCGGCAAGCGCAAGATCATGGAGCATATCGCGCCACTGGGTCCGGTCTACCAGGCAGGCACCTTGTCCGGCAACCCGCTGGCCATGGCTGCCGGCCTGACCACCCTGCGCCTGATCAGCCGTCCGGGCTTCCACGCCGAGCTGAGCGACTACACCAGCCGCCTGCTCGAAGGCTTGCAGCAACGCGCCGATGCCGCGGGCATTCCGTTCGTCACCACTCAGGCGGGCGGCATGTTCGGCCTGTACTTCAGTGGCGCCGACGACATCGTCACCTTCGACGACGTGATGGCCAGCGATGCCAACCTGTTCAAGCGCTTCTTCCACCTGATGCTGGAGGGGGGTGTGTACCTGGCGCCAAGTGCCTTCGAGGCCGGTTTCACCTCGATCGCTCACGGCGAGGCCGAGCTGCAACTGACCCTGGATGCAGCAGAACGCGCATTTGCCGCTTTGAAGTAAGCGCTGTATGGCTGGCGTGGTGATCAACCATGCCAGCTTCGTGCTTTACTCGAACTTTCCCTTGGCAAAGGGGGAAATACTCGGCAAACCGGCGGATATCGCGGCCACGCAGCAGAAAAACGAGTAAAGACTTTGTAAGGTTGGCCCTGCTTATTTCATAATGCGCGCTTATTGGACCCCTCGTCGGGTCCGCGCGCCCCTCAGAGGTAAGTCGATTCCCATGAACCGCACCGGCCGCGCCCTGACATTGGGCTGCCTGTTGCTCCTTCAGCCCCTGCTCGCGCACGCACAAGCAGGCGGCAACTCGTTGTTGATCCCAGCGATGGGTCGCTGCACCCTCGATCCCCAGGCACAGGAACAGGCCGAGGCGCTAGCCGCGTGCCAGAAAGCCGCCGATGAAGGGGATGCGCAGGCGCAATACGAGTTGGGTGAGTTCTACTATGAGGGCAAAGGCGCGCCGCAGGACCTCAATCAAGCCCTGAGCTATTTCGAAAAGGCCTCGTTGCAAGGCCATGCCCAGGCGCAGTTCAAGCTCGGCACCATGTTCTTCCACGGCGAAGGCGTGCCGGCCAACAACGTTCAAGCCTACATCGTGCTGAAGATGGCTGCGGTCAACGGTGCCGAAGACGCCCTGGACACCGCCGACGAAGTCGCCGAACACATGCAGCGTGACGAACTTGAAGTCGCAACCCAGGTGCTGGGGCAGATTTTCCGTAAGTACCTGATGGAACTGCAGAGCGCCGATGGGCGCTCGCCTTTCTCGCCATTGCCGTAATACCTTCGCGCCATTCGCCAGCAAGCCGGCTCCTACGCAAACCAGGCTTACTTTTCGGGCATTGGCATCGGGAACGGCATGACGTTGCTCACGCCACGGGCCTCGCTGATCTTCGGCGTGCCCAAGCGCTCCACTTCGTCGATGCGCACAATCGAATGCATCGGCACAAAACTGCGCACAACGCCTTCGAACTGGGCCTTGAGCTTTTCTTCGCTCGGATCGACGACCACTTGCGTGCGCTCGC
>NZ_MOAK01000036.1:163916-170393 GCF_003732485.1 Pseudomonas protegens | reverse complement strand
CTTGGCGTACATTTCGAACACCTGGCCCTGGTTGAGGAAAATCACCTTATAGATTGGGGCTTCACGTTTGGTCATGGTGGGCGGGCAACACATCGGGGGATAAAAATAGGGCGCGAACTATAGCATAGCTACCCGATGCGCAACGCTAGGAACCTGTGGGCATGGCCCCTATAATGCGCGGTTCTTTGAATCACGTGAGACCGAGGTCCATGGCCAAGAAGCTTTACATCGAAACCCACGGTTGCCAGATGAACGAGTACGACAGCTCGCGCATGGTGGATCTGCTGGGTGAACATCAGGCCCTGGAAGTCACCGCTCGCGCCGAAGACGCCGATGTCATCCTGCTCAATACCTGTTCCATTCGCGAACGCGCCCAGGACCGGGTGTATTCCCAACTGGGGCGCTGGCGCGAGCTGAAGCTGGCCAACCCGGAGATGGTGATCGCCGTCGGTGGTTGCGTGGCCAGCCAGGAAGGCGCGGCCATCCGTGATCGGGCGCCCTATGTGGACGTGGTCTTCGGCCCGCAGACGCTGCACCGCCTACCGGAAATGATCGACGTCGCGCGCGCCACCAAACTGCCGCAAGTGGATGTCTCGTTCCCGGAAATCGAAAAATTCGACCACCTGCCCGAACCGCGCATCGACGGCCCCAGCGCCTATGTTTCGGTGATGGAAGGCTGCAGCAAGTACTGCACCTTCTGCGTCGTGCCCTATACCCGCGGCGAAGAAGTCAGCCGCCCATTTGACGACGTGATCGCCGAGATCATCCATCTGGCGGAAAACGGTGTTCGTGAAGTCACCTTGCTGGGCCAGAACGTCAACGGCTACCGGGGTCAGACCCACGACGGGCGCATGGCGGACCTGGCCGAGCTGATCCGCGTAGTCGCCGCGGTCGATGGTATCGAACGAATTCGCTACACCACATCGCACCCTCTGGAGTTCTCCGACAGCCTGATCCAGGCTCATGCCGAAGTACCAGAACTGGTGAAACACCTGCACCTGCCGGTGCAATCGGGCTCGGACCGCATTCTGGCGGCGATGAAGCGCAACCACACCGCCCTGGAATACAAGTCCAAGCTGCGCAAGCTACGGGCGGCAGTTCCGGGAATCTGCATCAGTTCGGACTTTATTGTCGGTTTCCCCGGCGAGACGGAGAAAGACTTCCAGCAGACCATGAAGCTGATCGAGGACGTAGGCTTCGACTTCTCCTACTCCTTTGTCTACAGCCAGCGCCCAGGCACCCCGGCCGCCGACCTGGCCGACGACACACCGGAAGCGCAGAAGAAGGAGCGCCTGAACGCGCTGCAGCATCGCCTGAACCAGCAAGGGTTCGAGATCAGCCGACAAATGGTCGGCTCGACCCAACGTATTCTGGTCACCGATTACTCCAAGAAAGACCCTGGCGAATTGCAGGGCCGTACCGAGAACAACCGGATCGTCAACTTCCGTTGCGACAATCCCACACTGATCGGCCAGTTCGCCGACGTGCACATCGACTCGGCGCAGCCCCATTCGCTGCGCGGCTCACTGTTATCGTAAGAACTGACTTGTGTAGGAGCTGGCTTGTCAGCGAAGAGCCCCTCAAGAGCGCCTTCGCCGACAAGCCGCCTGCTACGAAGAAAGCCTCACCGGCCATTGCTCCGCATAAGAGCTTTCGCACCCAGGCCGCTGGCGTTATCCTTGAATTCATCTTAATTGCCGTTGGGCGGCTAAAAAACGACCTTGAACGCACCCATAGAACCTCATCGTTTCATCCTCGAACCCTTCGAGGCTCGCCGCTTCGCCAATCTGTGCGGGCAATTCGACGAGCATTTGCGCTTGATCGAACAGCGCCTGACGATCGAGATCCGCAACCGCGGCAATCAGTTCGAACTGATCGGCGAACCCAAGCACACCACCTCCGCGGAAAATCTTCTGCGCCGTCTCTACCGGAAAACCAAGGGCACCGAGCTATCGCCGGACCTGGTACACCTGTTCCTTCAGGAATCCGCCGTGGAAGAGTTGGACAACCCATCGGTCGCCGATGCCGCCGTAGCCCTGCGCACCAAGAAGGGCATGATTCGCCCTCGCGGCCTGAATCAGCAGCGCTATGTGAAAGAAATCCTCGGCAATGACATCAACTTCGGCATAGGCCCGGCCGGTACCGGCAAGACCTACCTCGCCGTGGCCTGCGCCGTAGATGCCCTGGAGCGCGAGCAAGTGCGGCGCATCCTGTTGGTGCGACCGGCCGTTGAAGCAGGAGAGAAGCTCGGCTTCCTGCCTGGCGATCTGGCACAAAAAATCGACCCGTACCTGCGCCCGCTATATGACGCGCTGTATGAAATGCTCGGTTTCGAACAGGTGGCCAAGCTGATCGAGCGCCAGGTCATCGAAATCGCGCCCCTGGCTTACATGCGCGGCCGGACCCTGAACAACAGCTTCATCATCCTCGACGAAAGTCAGAACACCACCGTGGAACAGATGAAAATGTTCCTCACCCGGATCGGTTTCGGCTCCACCGCTGTGATCACCGGCGACATCACCCAGGTCGACCTGCCCAAGGGCACCAAGTCGGGACTGGCCCAAGTGATCAACGTGCTCAAGGATGTACCCGGCATCAGTTTCACTCACTTCATGCCCAAGGACGTGGTGCGCCATCCTCTGGTGCAACGTATTGTCGAAGCTTATGAACGCTTCGAGCTGCGAGCCGACGACGAGGCCGCCAAGGCTTCCGCCGACAGGGGCAACCGCCGCGATGCTTGAGCTTGACCTGCAACGTGCCAGCCAGCAGCCGGCCCCCAGCGATGAAGATTTCCGCCAATGGTGCGAGCTGGCTCTGCGCCAGCGCACCGCCGATTCGGAACTGACCATCCGCCTGGTGGACGAAGACGAAGGCCGTGAGCTGAATCACACCTGGCGTCACAAAGATTACGCAACCAATGTGCTGTCATTTCCTGCCGACGTGCCAGATGAGCTGCTGGATATCCCTCTGCTGGGGGATCTGGTGATCTGCATTGCGGTGGTCGAACGCGAGGCCGCCGAACAAGGCAAGGAACTTAAGGCCCACTGGGCCCATCTGGTGATTCACGGCTGCTTGCATCTGTTGGGTTACGACCATATAGATGATGACGAAGCCGAAGAAATGGAAGCGCTGGAACGAACGTTGCTTGCTGAGCTGGGTCATCCCGACCCTTATGCAGACGACGAAAGCTGATCAACAACATCCACCTGTAATAACCAAGGATTCAGAGCAATCGCTATGAGCGAAGATCGATCGAGCAACGGGCAAAAGTCATGGCTGGGCAAACTGACCCAGGCTTTTGCCCATGAGCCGAAAAACCGCCAGGAGCTGCTGGAGCTGCTGCGCGAAGCCCATCAGAACAAATTGCTGGACAGCGAAGCGCTGGCCATCGTCGAAGGCGCCATCCAGGTCGCTGACCTGCAAGTCCGGGACATCATGGTGCCGCGTTCGCAGATGATCAGCATCAAGGCGACCCAGACACCCCGGGAGTTCCTGCCTGCGGTCATCGATTCGGCGCACTCGCGCTACCCGGTGATCGGCGAAAGCCATGACGACGTGATGGGCGTCCTGCTGGCCAAGGACCTGCTGCCGCTGATCCTCAAGGAGAACGGCGACAGCTTCAACATCAAGGATCTGCTGCGCCCGGCGACCTTCGTCCCCGAGTCCAAGCGCCTGAACGTGCTGCTGCGCGAGTTCCGCGCCAATCACAACCACATGGCCATCGTCATCGACGAATACGGCGGCGTGGCGGGCCTGGTAACCATCGAAGACGTGCTGGAACAGATCGTCGGCGACATCGAGGACGAGCACGACGTTGAGGAAGACAGCTACATCAAACCGCTTCCCAGCGGCGACTTCCTGATCAAGGCGCTGACGCCGATCGAGAACTTCAACGAGTTTTTCGACAGCGACTTCTCCGATGATGAGTTCGATACCGTGGGCGGCCTGGTGATGAGTGCTTTCGGTCACTTGCCAAAACGCAACGAAATCACTGAAATCGGTGCCTATCGCTTCCGCGTGCTCAACGCCGACAGCCGGCGAATTCATCTGCTGCGCCTGACCCCCATCTCCCGTTAGGGACTAAGGGTCATCAGTCCTCCCCCGTACAGAATCATCATCCCAAGGCCAACGACCTGGCCCCGGGACGACAGATCTCGGGGGCGGACTGTCAAACATCGCTGCAGGGTTCGCCGCTCATCTGAATCCACCCACCCAATCTCCTCGCGCCCCGCCCGGCGCGAAACAGGAAAGAGCTGATGAAACGCCTCTTGCAGCGCTCAACCCGACCCGGCTGGCCCGGCAACCTGCTGGCCGTTGCAGCCGGCGCCATCACCACCCTGGCCTTGGCGCCCTACGACATCTGGCCCCTGGCGCTGCTGGCGGTAGGACTGTTCTATGCCGGTCTGCGGGAGCTCACGCCCCGCCAGGCTCTGGGCCGTGGCTGGTGCTTCGGTTTCGGCCTGTTCGGCGCCGGCACCAGCTGGATCTACGTCAGCATCCACACCTACGGTGGTGCATCCGCGCTGCTTGCCGGCCTGCTGATGCTGGCCTTCATCGCCGCCATTGCCTGGTTTTTCGCCCTGCCCGCCTGGCTTTGGGCCCGCTGGCTGCGGCGCAACGAAGCCCCCCTGGCGGACGCTCTCGCATTCGCTGCCCTGTGGCTGGGGCAGGAAGCGTTTCGCGGCTGGTTCCTCACCGGTTTCCCCTGGCTCTACTCCGGCTACAGCCAGCTCGACGGCCCCCTGGCCGGACTCGCACCTGTGGGCGGCATCTGGCTGATTTCCTTCTCCCTGGCGTTGACCGCTGCGTTGCTCTACAACCTGCCGCGCCTGATCAAGGCCGGACGCAAGGGGTTTATCGTCGCCGGCCTGTTGCTGCTGGCTGCGCCCTGGGCAGTTGGCCTGGCACTCAAAGGTCATGCCTGGACCAGCCCTTCGGGTGATCCGCTTTCGGTCGCCGCCATCCAGGGCAATATCGAACAAAGCATGAAATGGGACCCGGCCGAGCTCAATGCCCAACTGGCCCTGTACCGCGACATGAGCTTGAGCAGCAAGCGCGTGGACCTGCTGGTCTGGCCGGAAACCGCCATCCCGGTGCTCAAGGAGTCAGCCGAGGGCTACCTGACGATGATGGGCAACTTTGCCGCCGAGCGTCATTCCGCACTGATTACCGGAGTTCCGGTGCGCCAGTTGGTGCACCATGAAAAACGCTACTTCAACGGCATCACCGTGACCGGCGAAGGCGACGGCACCTACCTGAAACAGAAACTGGTGCCCTTTGGCGAGTACGTGCCCCTGCAGGAGTTGCTACGCGGCCTGATCGACTTCTTCAACCTGCCGATGTCGGACTTTGCCCGCGGCCCGGCCGACCAGCCGTTGCTGCAAGCCAAGGGGTATCGGATTGCACCGTTCATTTGCTACGAAGTGGTCTACCCTGAGTTCGCCGCCGGCCTGTCAGCCCGCAGTGACCTGCTGCTGACCATCAGCAACGACACCTGGTTCGGCACCTCCATCGGCCCTCTGCAGCATTTGCAGATGGCTCAGATGCGCGCCCTGGAAGCCGGGCGCTGGATGATCCGCGCCACCAACAACGGGGTCACCGGGCTGATTGATCCGTTCGGCAAGATCACCGTGCAGATTCCACAGTTCGAGCGGGGCATTCTCTATGGCGAAGTGGTGCCCATGCACAACCTGACGCCGTACTTGCAGTGGCGCTCATGGCCTCTGGTAGTGCTCTGCGTCCTGTTGTTTGGCTGGGCCTTGCTGGCCAGCCGCATCGCCAAGACCGTTTAGAAACCTTCGCCGGCAAGCCGACTCCCGCTGGAGTCGGCGCGCTGATCAGCGATAAAAGAGGCGATAGCCTAACTGGCCCACTGCCTCGTTCAGCAACTGGCCGCTCTGCCAGATCGACTTGAACTCCGGCATCCAGCCCCCCAACGGGCGGGCGTTATCCACTCCCAGAAAACCTACCGGTGCCGGCACTACGACAAATCCTGCGCGCTCAAAACTCCAGACGGAACGGGGCATGTGCCAGGCCTGGGTCACGACCACCACGCGCTTGATACCCAATGGCTGCAAGACTTCGGCGCTGAACTGGGCGTTTTCCCATGTGGTGCGGCTGCGACCTTCCTGCCAGCGCACGGGCACACCAAAGTCATTGAGCAGTGATTCGGCCATCAGTGCAGCCTCGGTGGGCGGCGTGCCGTAATGCAGGCCGCCACTGGTCAACAAAGGCAGCCCGGAAGCCTTGGCCAGCCGCGCTGCATAACGCTCGCGCTCCAACCCCACGCCTGTGGGCTGGTCAGCCCCCCAAGCCGGATCACCCCGCTCACGGCCGGAACCCAGGACTACGATCGCATCCGCCTGCTCTGCCAGGCTGGTCCATTGACTCTGTGGCAAGGGCGGCAACCGTTCAAGTCCGCGCGCGCCCCACTCCACCATCACCGGCAGGCTCATCAACCAGAAGCCCCCCAACCCC
>NZ_MOAK01000036.1:146740-163865 GCF_003732485.1 Pseudomonas protegens | reverse complement strand
CAGAAGCAACAACAAGAGAATGCCGGGCGGCAGCAGCAACTGTTTGATGAAATAGCGAAAAGGCATCGAGCATCTCCAAAAGATGCTCGAAGCCTAAAGGGGATACCCACGCGGCAACAACCGCTGCCAGGCACTTTTGCTTTCGAGATCCTCGGCAACCACCTCGTTCAAGCCAATAAAGGGCTCGGAACCTACTTGAACTGCTGGGACCGGACTTTTACCGAATCCCTGACGGGCACCTGATCCTTCAACCAAATGACCTTGGCCGAACGGGGCAGCTCCTGGTGTTGCAGGCTGCCCGATACATTGACCTGCATTTCATGCTGACTGCGGGCCAGGTAGGCCCTGATCAATTCGAACTCAGCACGGCTCAAACCCCGCAGCTCCAACTCGACCGGCCGCTCATTGCGCAGTCGATCCGCGGTTCTTGCCGCATCCAGGGCCAGAGCCAGCCGATTCAACAGCCGTTCATACACCTCAGGCTCTGTAACTTTTCGCTGCGATTCAAGCATCCGTTCACCTCATCGAAGATAAGAATCACTCCCCTTTTTGAGCTTAGTCGGACAGCTGAAAGCGACGCGCCGCCGCGACCAACGGCCCGCGCGAGCAATCAGGGTTTCCCTCCGCAGAGTGCGGTCATGTATGCTACGGCGCTTCCTGTAACTCCACTTCCAGCTCCACCGGGCACTGAAAAAACGCCGTATTTGGCGCCATCACCACCCGAGGTTGCGTTGAAGAGGATTAGGCCACCCCTATTCAGTACAAAAGTAGCCATGCACGAACACTATCAGCCCCGTGAAATCGAAGCCGCCGCCCAGTCGTTCTGGGATGAGCAAAAGTCCTTTGAAGTCAGTGAACAGCCAGGCAAGGAAACTTACTACTGCCTATCGATGTTCCCTTACCCCAGCGGCAAGCTACACATGGGGCACGTGCGCAACTACACCATCGGCGACGTGATTTCCCGCTACCAGCGCATGCAAGGCAAGAACGTCCTTCAGCCCATGGGTTGGGACGCCTTCGGCATGCCGGCGGAAAACGCCGCGATGAAGAACAACGTCGCACCGGCCAAATGGACCTACGAAAACATCGCCTACATGAAGACCCAGCTGCGCAGCCTGGGCCTGGCGGTGGACTGGTCCCGTGAGGTCACCACCTGCAAGCCGGACTACTACCGCTGGGAGCAGTGGCTGTTCACCCGCCTGTTCGAAAAAGGCGTGATCTACCGTAAGAACGGTACCGTGAACTGGGACCCGGTCGACCAGACCGTCCTGGCCAACGAACAGGTGATCGATGGCCGCGGCTGGCGCTCCGGCGCGCTGATCGAAAAGCGCGAAATTCCGATGTACTACTTCAAGATCACCGCCTACGCGGATGAGTTGCTGGAGAGTCTCGACGAGCTGCCGGGCTGGCCCGAGCAGGTCAAGACCATGCAACGCAACTGGATCGGCAAGTCCCGTGGCATGGAAGTGCAGTTCCCCTACGACCAGGCGTCGATCGGCGAAACCGGCACCCTGAAAGTCTTTACCACCCGTCCGGACACCCTGATGGGCGCGACCTACGTTGCCGTAGCGGCCGAACACCCGCTGGCCACCCTGGCCGCACAGAACAACCCCGAGCTGCAGGCGTTCATTGCCGAATGCAAAGGCGGCAGCGTTGCCGAAGCCGACATGGCGACCCAGGAGAAAAAGGGCCTGCCGACCTCGCTGTTCGTCGAGCACCCACTGACCGGCGAGAAGCTCCCGGTCTGGGTCGCCAACTACGTGCTGATGCACTATGGCGATGGCGCAGTAATGGCCGTGCCGGCCCACGATGAGCGCGACTTCGAATTCGCCAGCAAGTACAGCCTGCCGATCAAGGCCGTGGTGCGCACCAGTGCCGGCGATGAGACCCCAGCCCCATGGCAGGATGCTTACGGCGAACACGGTGAACTGATCAACTCCGGCGAATTCAACGGCCTGGACTTCCCTGGCGCGTTCGACGCAATCGAAGTGGCCCTGCTGAAGAAGAACCTCGGCCAATCGCGCACCCAGTTCCGCCTGCGGGATTGGGGCATCAGCCGCCAGCGCTACTGGGGCTGCCCGATCCCGATCATCCACTGCGACAGCTGCGGCGATGTGCCGGTGCCGGAAGACCAATTGCCGGTCGTGTTGCCGGAAGATGTGGTGCCGGACGGCGCCGGTTCGCCCCTGGCACGCATGCCCGAGTTCTACGAGTGCAGTTGCCCGAAATGCGGCGCACCAGCCAAGCGTGAAACCGACACCATGGACACCTTCGTCGAATCGTCGTGGTACTACGCCCGCTACGCCTCGCCGCACTATGAAGGCGGCCTGGTGGAAAAATCGGCAGCTGACCATTGGCTCCCGGTGGACCAGTACATCGGCGGTATCGAACACGCCATCCTGCACCTGCTCTACGCGCGTTTCTTCCACAAGCTGATGCGTGACGAAGGCCTGGTGAGCTCCAACGAGCCATTCAAGAACCTGTTGACCCAAGGCATGGTGATCGCCGAGACCTACTACCGTCGTGAAGCCAACGGTGCCTACACCTGGTTCAACCCAGCGGACGTCGAACTCGAACGCGACAGCAAGGCCAAGGTCATCAGCGCCAAGCTGATCGCAGACGGCCTGCCGGTGGAAATCGGCGGCACCGAGAAGATGGCCAAGTCGAAGAACAACGGCGTCGACCCACAGTCGATGATTGACCAGTTCGGCGCAGACACCTGCCGCCTGTTCATGATGTTCGCCTCGCCACCTGACATGAGCGCCGAATGGTCGGACTCCGGCGTTGAAGGCTCGCACCGTTTCCTCAAGCGCGTCTGGCGTCTGGCTCAAGCCCACGTCACCCAGGGCCTGCCGGGCACACTGGACATCGCCAGCCTGAGCGACGAGCAGAAAGCCACTCGCCGCTCGATCCACCAAGCCATCAAGCAGGCCAGCCACGACGTGGGCCAGAACCACAAATTCAACACCGCCATCGCCCAGGTGATGACGTTGATGAACGTGTTGGAAAAAGCCCCGCAAGGTACCGAGCAGGATCGCGCACTGGTTCAGGAAGGTCTGGAAACCGTGACCTTGCTGCTGGCGCCGATCACCCCGCACATCAGCCACGAACTGTGGAATCGCCTGGGTCACGCCGACCCGGTGATCGACGCCGGCTGGCCGGTGCTGGATGAAAGCGCGCTGGTGCAGGACAGCCTGCAACTGGTCATCCAGGTCAACGGCAAGCTGCGCGGCCAGATCGAAATGCCGGCCAGCGCCAGCCGTGAAGAAGTCGAGGCCGCGGCGCGCAACAACGAGAACGTGCTGCGCTTCACCGAAGGTCTGACCATCCGCAAGGTCATCGTGGTGCCGGGCAAGCTGGTCAACATCGTCGCCAGCTAATTGGATCAGGCGCCCGGTCCGGGACCGGGCGCCGAACAAAACCTTCAGGGCCACAAGGTTGGCCCACATGGTTTCAAGGGGAGCAATACATGATCAAACGTAACCTGCTGGTGATGGGCCTGGCCGTGCTGCTGAGCGCCTGTGGCTTCCAGCTGCGCGGCACCGGAACCCAGGAGCTGACCATCAAGGAGCTCGACCTGAGCGCTCGGGACGCCTACGGCACCACCGTGAAAATGCTCCAGCAGCAACTGGAAAACAGTGGCGTACGGGTCCATGCCGGCGCGCCCTACAAGCTGGTGCTGCTGAATGAGGAAAACTCCCAGCGCACGCTCAGCTACACCGGCGGTGGCAGCTCGGCCGAATACGAGGTCAGCACCACGCTCAGGTACGAGATCCTGACTCACGACAATCTGCACCTGCTCGATGACAAGCTGGAAGTGCAGAAAGTCTTCCTGCATGACGGCAACAACATCACCGGCTCGGATCAGGAATCGTCTGAAACCCGCAAGGAAATGCGTCGCGACCTGATTCAGCGCATGCTGATCCGTCTGCAACTGCTGACCCCGGAACAGCTTGCTCAACTGCAGGCCACCGCCGAGGCCAAAGCCAAGGCAGAAGCCGAGGCCCTGGAAGCCGCACGCAAGGCTGAGGCGGAAACTCCGCAACAGTCTCCCTTGGAACTGCCGAACCAGTAAGCCTTGCGGGGCGCTCAGGCGCCCCTCTGGCCCCCGCCTATGAAACTCGCCCCCGCCCAACTCGGCAAACACCTGCAAGGCACTCTAGCGCCGGTCTACGTGATCAGCGGCGACGATCCCCTGCTGTGTCAGGAAGCCGCCGACGCCATTCGCTCTGCCGTACGCCAGCAGGGGTTCGACGAGCGCCAGGTGTTCAGCGCCGATGCCAGCTTCGACTGGGGCACTCTGCTGCAAGCAGGGGCCAGCATGTCGCTGTTCGCAGAAAAGCGCCTGCTGGAACTGCGCCTGCCTTCGGGCAAGCCTGGGGACAAGGGCGCGGCAGCACTGATCGAATACTGCTCGCGTCCGGCCGAGGACACGGTGCTGTTGATCAGCCTGCCCAAGCTCGACGGCAGCGCGCAGAAAACCAAATGGGGCAAGGCCCTGGTCGAAGGCGCCCAGACTCAGTTCGTACAGATCTGGCCGGTGGATGCCAACCAGCTGCCGCAGTGGATTCGCCAGCGCCTGTCCCAGGCCGGCTTGTCCGCCAACCAGGATGCCGTCGAACTGATCGCCGCCCGGGTAGAAGGCAACCTGCTGGCGGCCGCCCAGGAAATCGAAAAGCTCAAGCTGATGGCCGAAGGCGGGCAGATCACCGTCGAAACGGTACAGGCGGCGGTGGCCGACAGTGCCCGCTTTGACGTATTCGGCCTGGTGGACGCCATCCTCAATGGTGAGGCCGCCCATGCCCTGCGCATGCTGGAAGGCTTGCGCGGCGAAGGCGTGGAACCGCCGGTGATTCTCTGGGCGCTGTCCCGGGAACTGCGCCTGCTGGCCAACCTGGCCCTGCAGTTCAGCCAGGGCGTGCCATTGGACAAGGTCTTCAGTCAGGCTCGGCCGCCCGTCTGGGACAAACGCAAACCTCTGATGAGCAAAGCCCTGCAGCGCTATTCCGCGCAACGCTGGGGCCAACTGTTGCTGGATGCTCAGCGCATCGATGCGCAGATCAAGGGGCAGGCCAGTGGATCGCCCTGGAGCAGCCTGAGCCGCTTATCGCTACTGATGGCTGGCCAGCGCCTGGCACTTGCGGCCGAGTAAGCCTGCCAACCAATCCCGCTTACAATTTTCTGCAGCCACTGTGCTGGACAGCGGCCCCACTCTGGCCGATGATCTGCGCCGCAACACCTCCTTCCCAAAGTGAGTACTCAGCATGAGCAAGCCATCCAAGCATGGCCCCAACAAGGCCAAGTCCATCATCGCCCAGCCACTGTTCCGCAGCCGCCAGGAACGCCCGACCAAGGGCAAAGGCAGCTACCGCCGCGAAGCCTTCCAGTCTAAAAGCTGGGAGGCTTCTTACTTTCTGGCTGCCTGAAGCCCAGAACCCCGCCGGCATGATAAGGTCTGCACCTGATTGTTATTCTCTCTGGACCCGTGCATGCCCTTTTGTCTTTCCCGTCGTTGGCACATGCGCCAACTGATCGCTGCCTCCAGCCTTGTTCTGCTAGTCGCCTGCGCGGAAAAACCCACCGCCGCCGACGCCCAGCCGCTGCCCAACCTCCAGGCAGCCCCTCTTGCCGCACCTGCCACTGTCGCGCCATTGACTGTCGACAACCTGGATATCCAGCCCACCCAGACCTTTGACCAATGGTTGAACGCCTTCCGTGCCGAAGCCTTGGGCGCCGGTATCCGTGCCGAAGTATTTGATCGCGCCTTTGCCGGCGTGACCCCGGACATGAGTGTGATCAAGGCCGATCGCAGCCAGCCTGAGTTCAGCCGACCCGTGTGGGAATACCTCGAGGGAGCGCTGTCACCGGTACGAGTACGCAAGGGTCAGGCACTGCTAGTGCAGTACAGCGACATCCTGCAACGGATCGAACAGCGCTACGGCGTGGACCGCCAGGCATTGGTGGCGGTCTGGGGCATGGAAAGCAACTTCGGCGACTTCCAGGGCAACAAATCGGTGATTCGATCGTTGGCCACTCTGGCCTATGAAGGCCGGCGCCCGGCCTTCGCCAACAGCCAGTTGATCGCCGCGTTGCAGATCATCCAGCACGGTGATATCCAGCCAGAGAAGATGCTTGGCTCCTGGGCTGGCGCAATGGGCCAGACCCAGTTCATTCCCACCACCTACAACACCCACGCCGTAGACTTCGACGGCGATGGCCGCCGGGATATCTGGAACAGCCCGGCCGATGCGCTGGCCTCCACCGCGCACTACCTGCAGAGTTCGGGCTGGCAGCAGGGACAACCCTGGGGCCTTGAAGTGCAGCTCAACAGTGGTTTCGACTATGCCCTGGCCGATGCCTCCACCCGCAAGACCGTGGGCGAGTGGATGCGCTTGGGCATGACACCGGCCAATGGCAAGGCGCTGCCTTATGGTTCGGAACAACTCTCGGCTTCGCTGCTCTTGCCGGCAGGTTACCGCGGCCCGGCGTTCCTGATCCTGGACAACTTCCGGGCAGTACTGAAGTACAACAACTCCTCGTCCTATGCCCTGGCGGTGAACCTGCTCTCCCAGCGCTTCGGCGGAGCCGGGCAGATCAGCGGCAGCTGGCCCAAGGACGATCTGCCCCTGAGCCGGTCCGAGCGCATCGAACTGCAAACCCTGCTCAGCGCCAACAACTACGACGCCGGCAATCCCGACGGCATCATCGGCGCCAACACCCGCAAGGCCATTCGCAACGCCCAGCAAGCACTGGGCTGGCCCGCAGATGGCTATCCGACCCACAAGTTGCTGGAAAGCCTGCGCAATCGCTAGCTAATGGCCCGGCGCAGGAAAACCACTCCCCTCGCCGGCTCCCTGCTACTTGAAGACCACGTCCTGAGCCAGGGTCAGCTCTCTGGCCCCGGCATCCAGCCTGACCAGCGCGCCCATGGGCAAGGTCAGGTTGGGGTTGCAATGGCCACTGCGCCATCCCGCCAGCACCGGAATCCTCAGCGGCTCGAAGGTCTGTTTCAGCAGGCCGCACAGCGCGTTGAAGTCCACACCGGCCACATCCCCCACCAACACCCCGCGCAGCTTGCTCAGCTTGCCAGCCAGGCGCAGGTGATTGAGCAGGCGATCTATGCGGTACAGCGGTTCGTTGACGTCCTCGATGAACAGGATAATACCGTCGGTGTTGATCTCATACGGGGTGCCAAGGGTACTGGCGATCATCGACAGATTCCCGCCCAGCAAAGAGCCCAAGGCGATACCCGGCTCGATGGTGGTCAAGGGGAATGCCACCGGATGGGGCAGCAGGCTGCCAGCCCTGACCTGACCTCGAAGCAGATTGAAAAAGGACGCTTCGGTGGGTGCCTGCTTGTCGCCCAGAAGGTCGGCATTGAGCATCGGCCCGTGAAAGCTCACAAAGCCGGCATAACGGTTGATCGCCAGGTGCAGAGCAGTGATATCGCTGTAGCCAACAAAGGGCTTGGGATTGCGCCGCAACAGATCGAAGTCGATCTTGTCCAGCAGGCGTGGGCTGCCATAGCCGCCACGCAGACACAGGATGGCGTCGATATCACTGTCGGCAAAAGCATCATGCAAGTCTTTCAGGCGTGCTTCATCGCTGCCGGCCAGATACCCCTCCTGCAACCCGACCCCGGGGAAGATCCGCAGTGCGTACCCCCGGGAACGCATCCATTGGTGGGCTTTCTCAGTATCCAGCGCTGCGGGACCGGCGGG
Organism: Pseudomonas protegens; assembly: GCF_003732485.1. Lineage (GTDB taxonomy): Bacteria > Pseudomonadota > Gammaproteobacteria > Pseudomonadales > Pseudomonadaceae > Aquipseudomonas > Aquipseudomonas protegens_B. The sequence goes on along the minus strand of NZ_MOAK01000036.1, from coordinate 156,144 downwards.
TGCAATAAGGCCGATGACGCCTTCCGCTGCCAGCGCCGGCACCGGCAGGTGGGCGTTCAAGGCAGCAGTTGGTTGGATAGGCATGCAGATTCTCCCTGTGTGAATTCACTCGAGCACAGTAGCCATGAATGGCGTCAAACAGAAGAGTCGGAATCAAAAAGCGGGGGGGAGCAGCACAAGTGCTCAGTAGAGCGGGGAACCGCCCGCAAGGCTCGCGCCTTGCGGGCAGGTGAATCAGGAAACCAGGCCTGCCTTGGCCAGTTTCGCTTGCTCGTCGGCGTGATACGAGGAACGTACCAGCGGGCCCGAAGCGACATTCTTGAAGCCCATCTTGTAGCCTTCCTCGGCAAACCAGGCAAAGGTATCCGGGTGCACGAAGCGCTGAACCGGCAAGTGGTTGCGGGACGGCTGCAGGTACTGGCCAAGGGTCAGCATGTCGATGTCGTGCTCACGCATGCGCTTCATGACTTCGATGACTTCGTCGTCGGTTTCGCCCAGGCCCAGCATCAAACCGGACTTGGTCGGTACATGAGGCACCAGTTGCTTGAATTTCTGCAGCAGGGTCAGCGACCACTGGTAGTCCGAGCCCGGACGGGCAGCCTTGTACAGGCGCGGCACGGTTTCCAGGTTGTGGTTGAACACATCCGGTGGCGTGGCAGCGGTGATTTCCAGGGCTACATCCATACGACCGCGGTAGTCGGGCACCAGGGTTTCCAACTGCACGTTAGGCGACAGCTTGCGGATCTCGCGAATGCAGTCGGCAAAGTGCTGAGCACCGCCGTCACGCAGGTCATCGCGGTCCACCGAAGTGATCACCACATACTTCAGGCGCAGATCGGCGATGGCCACTGCCAGGTTCATCGGCTCGTCGACATCCAGAGGTTTCGGACGGCCGTGGCCAACGTCACAGAACGGGCAGCGACGGGTGCAGATGTCGCCCATGATCATGAAGGTCGCGGTACCGCCGGAGAAACATTCGCCCAGGTTAGGGCAGGATGCTTCTTCGCAAACGCTGTGCAGCTTGTGCTTGCGCAGCAGTTGCTTGATCCGGTCGACTTCCGGGGATACCGGAATACGCACCCGGATCCAGTCCGGTTTCTTCGGCAGTTCGGTGGTCGGAATGATCTTCACCGGAATGCGCGCAACCTTTTCCGCACCGCGCAATTTGACGCCGGCTTCAACTTTCGGACGTGGCGCCCGCTCGGAGACATCCACCGTCGGGATCAGGGTTTGAACAGCGTCTTGCGCAGTAGTCATATCAGTCGATTCCGCCCGTTAGGGTCGTCTGCTCAGCATAGTCGAGGTGTTTGACGAGCTGCGCACGCAGCCGGGCACTTACCTCGGCAAATTCAATCGGCCCTGCATGGTCGCTTAGCTGGGTCATCGCCAACCCGGCATAACCACAGGGGTTAATCCGTCGAAACGGCTGCAAATCCATGTCCACGTTCAAGGCCAGACCGTGAAAGGAGCATCCGTGACGGATACGCAGGCCCAGGGAAGCGATTTTCGCCCCATTGACGTAGACACCCGGTGCATCGGGCTTGGCCGCTGCCGCTACGCCATAACTGGCCAGCAGCTCCACCAAGCACTGTTCCATGCGACTGACCAGATCTCGTACACCGAATCCCAGCCTGCGCACGTCCAGCAACAGATAGGCGACCAATTGGCCCGGCCCGTGATAGGTCACCTGACCGCCACGATCCACCTGCACCACCGGGATATCCCCCGGAAGCAACAGGTGCTCGGCCTTGCCCGCCTGACCCTGAGTGAATACCTGTGGATGCTGCACCAGCCAGACCTCGTCCGGTGCACTGGTGCCGCGTTCATTGGTAAAACGCTGCATGGCATGCCAGACCGGCTCGTAAGCCATCAGGCCAAGCTCACGAAAGCCCAGCGTTTGCGGCATCACAGCACCATGTGGACGACACCGGTAGCACGCAGGGCACTATTGATATCACGCAGTTGGTCTTCACCGGTGGCGGTGATGTGCAGTTGTACCGTGGTGTACTTGCCGTTGCTGCTCTGACGCTCGGCCAGGGACTTGATGTCCAGGGTGGCGTACTTGGCAAGTATCTCGATCACGGTGTCCTTGAAGCCGACAACCGTGTCACCGATCACCTTGATCGGATAGTCATCGACGGGGAATTCAATCTTGTGCGACTTAACGTCAGTGTCTGTCATGGCAGTAACGGCCTCGTAAGCCGTGGCGACGGACATGACCCCCACTCTACTTAAGAGCGAGGGCCACGCGGGTCGACAATATCAGTTGAACAAGCCGTAGAAGAATAGACGGATGCTATCCCACATGCGGCGGAAGATACCACCTTCGTCGACCGCTTCCAGGGCGATCAGGTCAGCGCTGTGCACCACCTTGTCGTCCAGTTTCACTTCGACTTTACCAATCACGTCGCCCTTGGCGATCGGCGCAACCAGTTGCGGGTTCATGGTCATGCTGGCGGCGAGCTTTTTCAACTGGCCTTTAGGCATCGTCATGGTCAGATCTTCAGCCAGACCGGCCTTGACCTGATGAGTGGTGCCCTTCCACACCGGCGCCTGAGCCAGCTCAGTGCCTTTCTGGTAGAAAGTCTGGGTTTCGAAGAAACGGAAACCGTAGGTCAGCAGCTTCTGGGTTTCAGCGGCGCGAGCCTGTTCGCTGTTGGTGCCGAACACCACGGCGATCAGACGCATGCCATCACGTACTGCCGAAGACACCATGCAATAGCCGGCTTCATCGGTGTGGCCGGTTTTCAGACCATCGACGGTCTTGTCGCGCCACAGCAGCAGGTTACGGTTAGGTTGCTTGATGCCGTTCCAGAAGAACTCCTTCTGCGAGTAGATCGCATAGTGGGCAGGGTCTTCGTGGATGATCGCGCGAGCCAGCACGGCCATGTCGTGAGCCGACGAGTAGTGCTCAGGGTTCGGCAGACCGGTCGGGTTCATGAAGTGGCTGTTGCTCATGCCCAGATCGGTAGCCGTCTTGTTCATCATGTCGGCAAAGGCGTCTTCGCTGCCGGCAATGTGCTCGGAAACCGCAACGCTGGCGTCGTTACCGGACTGAATGATGATGCCGTGCAGCAAGTCGCTGACGGTGACTTGCGAACCCACCTTGATGAACATCCGCGACCCGCCGGTACGCCAGGCGTTCTCGCTGACGGTCACCGGATCGTTCTCGCCGATCTGGCCGCGACGGATTTCCAAGGTCGCGATGTAGGCGGTCATCAGCTTGGTCAGGCTGGCCGGCGGCAGGCGCTGGTCACCATTGTTCTCCACCAGCACGTTACCGCTGCTGGCGTCCATGAGCACATAGGATTTGGCGGCCAGTTGCGGTGGCGACGGCATCGCTTCGACCGCCCAAGCGGCGGGCGTGATGATCAGCGGGACAAGCAGGCACAGGCGTTTGGCAAAGGTGGTGATGTTCATCCGTCTCTCGAAGTTGCTAATGGAAACTTGCCCGAGGGCAAAACTATTTCAGACAGCCTTCTAAAGGGCTGTCGCGTGTGCAGTTGTTCACTCACTGACCCTTGCCGGGCTTTTGTTGTTCGACGAGCCAACAACCAGGGTCTGCCCCCCAATACCGCAAGCGGACCTTCAATCTTCTTACTCGGCAGTGACCACGCTGGGCTGGCCAAGATTAGCCAAGCGCACGCTGTTCTGCGCTTGCTGAGCCTCACCCGGCGTGCCGAATGGCCCCAGGCGCACCCGGTGCAGCGTCTGCTGATTACGTACGATCGAGCTGATGAACACCGGGGCGCTCACCATGCCACTCAACTTCGACCTCAACAGCTCGGCAGCGTCAGGATTGGCGAAGGCACCCACCTGCAGGTACTGGCCAGAGGCCGCTACAGCGGTGTTTTTCACTTGTACGGGAACCACCGCGGCAGCGTGTTGCTGGGGCGGCGGCGTCCATTGCTCAACAGTACCGGCCGAAGCCGTGATCACCGGCGCGCTATTCTGCGCCACTTGCGGCTCATTGAGCATCAACGGCGCCGGACGGCCACGCTGGGCCCACCATTGCTGCGGATCGATGCCCTCAACCTTGACCCGAGCGGTGCCTGTCTCGGCATAGCCGAGCTTCTTTGCCGCAGCGTAGGACAGGTCGATGATACGGTCGGAGTAGAACGGACCGCGATCGTTGACCCGCAGGATCACGCTGCGATTGTTGTCCAGGTTGGTGACCTTCACGTAACTGGGCAACGGCAATGTCTTGTGTGCGGCACTCATGCCGTAAAGGTCATAGACCTCGCCATTGGCGGTGTTCTGACCATGGAACTTGGTGCCGTACCAGGACGCCGTGCCAGAGGCCACGTAGTTCTTGGATTCCTGGATGGGGAAATAGGTCTTGCCCAGCACCGTATAGGGGTTGGCCTTGTACGGGCCGGTGTGCAGGGTCGGGGTCGCATCGGGAATGCGCGAGACGTCGACGTCCCACCAGGGTGCGCCATCCTTGTGGGCGCGGTTGACGTCCAGGCCAGGCATGGAACGCACGCCACTCGAGGACTTCTGTTGCGGCGAGCGACTCGTCGAGCAACTGACCAACAACAAGGACAACGCGGCAAAAGCCACCAGCTTCAGGGGTTTGTGGATTGGCATTGCCAGCATTACTTGACGCCCCGTGCTTGGACCAGTTGTTCAGACAACTGATGTACGGCCATGGCATACATCACGCTGCGGTTATAGCGAGTGATCGCATAAAAGTTCTTCAGGCCCATCCAGTATTCCGGGCCACTGTCACCTTCCAGACGGAAAGCGGTGACCGGCATATCATCGCGCAGCGCATCATGACTCGACCAGCCCAAGGCCCGCAACTCCCCGACCGTCTTGGTCGGCTCGATCCCTGTGGTCAAGCCTTCGTCCACGCGATCGCCACGCACATCGGCACGACTCACCACCGGCTCGCCGGCTACCCAGCCATGACGCTTGAAGTAACTGGCGACACTGCCGATGGCATCGTCCGGGTTGGTCCAGATATTAATGTGGCCATCACCGTCGAAATCCACCGCATAGGCGCGGAAACTGCTCGGCATGAACTGCGGCAGGCCCATGGCTCCTGCGTAGGAGCCCTTGAGGCTCAGCGGATCGAGCTGCTCTTCACGGGCCAGCAACAGGAATTCGCGCAGCTCCTTGCGGAAGAATTCCGCACGGGGCGGATAATCGAAGCCCAGGGTAGATAAAGCATCGATCACCCGGTAATTACCGGTATTACGCCCAAAAAAGGTCTCAACGCCGATGATCGACACGATAACCTGGGCCGGCACGCCATATTCCTGCTCGGCGCGAGCCAGAACAGCTTCATGCTGGCGCCAGAAATCCACACCACGGGCAATACGCGCGTCGGTGATGAACATCGGCCGATATTCCTTCCACTGCTTGACCCGCTCGGCAGGCCGGGAGATGGCGTCAAGAATCGATTGCTTGCGCTCGGCCTCGCGGAACACGCCCATCAGCTGTTCCCCGGCGAAACCATAGTCCCGAGTCATTTCGCCAACGAATTCGGCCACTTGCGGCGAACCTTCGTAATCACCGGCGAACGCGGGTTGCGCTGCACCAAGGATGCTTACCAGGCCGACCCACGGCGCATGCCGAGCAGCCCAGCCACGCATTACTTGCATTGAATTCTTCACCTTAATCAAACCTGCGCGATCCACTTGCGATGGGTATGGATCGACATCAAAACCCCAAACGCTGACAGTAGCGTCACCAGCGAAGTTCCTCCGTAGCTAATGAACGGCAACGGAACCCCCACTACCGGCAACAAGCCACTGACCATACCTATGTTGACGAAAACGTAAACAAAAAACGTCATGGTCAGGCTGCCCGCGAGCAACTTGCCGAACAATGTCTGTGCCTGGGCAGTAATCACCAACCCACGCCCGATCAGCAGCAGGTAGATCAGCAACAGCGCGCAAATGCCCACCAGGCCGAACTCCTCGCCCATGACCGCAATAATGAAGTCGGTGTGGCTCTCCGGCAGAAAGTCCAGGTGCGACTGCGTCCCCAGCAGCCAGCCCTTGCCAAAAACCCCGCCGGAACCGATGGCCGCCTTGGACTGGATAATGTTCCAACCCGTGCCCAGAGGATCGCTCTCGGGGTCGAGAAAAGTCAGGATTCGCTGTTTCTGGTAGTCATGCATGATGAAGAACCACATGGCGATCGCCACCGGCACCGCGGCCGCCAGCACACTCAGAATCCAGCGCCAGCGCAGCCCGCCCATGAACAACACGAAGGTGCCACCGGCCAGGATCAGCAAGGCCGTACCCAGGTCAGGCTGACGCACGATCAGGATGAACGGAATGCCAATCAGCACCAGGCTGATCCCCACATGCTTGAGATGGGGCGGCAGGGTGCGCTTGGACAGGTACCAGGCGATGGTCGCCGGCATGATGATCTTCATGAACTCCGACGGCTGGAAGCGAATCACCCCAGGAATGTTGATCCAGCGAGTTGCGCCCATGGCGTTGTGGCCCATGACGTCCACCACCACCAGCAATACCACGCCGAACACATATCCCAGGGGCACCCAGCGCGCCATGAAACGTGGCTCGAACTGGGCGATGACAATCATCGACACCAAGCCAATGCCGAAGGACGTGGCCTGCTTGGCCAGCAGATCCCAACTCTTGCCACTGGCCGAATACAGCACGAACAGGCTGCCGGCGGCCAAGGTCAGCAACAGCACCAATAGCGGGCCGTCGATATGCAGGCGCTGCAACAGCGTCGCGCGACGGCGCATCACATCCTCACTGGAGAGGATGCGGTCAAAATTACTCTTCACGGGCCGTAGCCTCCGCGCTGATAGGGCTGGCGAACTCGGGCTTGAGCTGGCCGTCCTGGCCGAGAAGCCAGGCATCCATCACCTGACGCACCACGGGGGCCGCGACGCCGGAGCCCGACTCACCGTTCTCGACCATGACCGAGACCACGATCCTGGGGTTTTCCGCCGGGGCGAAGCCGACAAACAGCGCGTGGTCGCGATGCCGCTCCTGAACCTTGGAGCGGTCGTATTTCTCGCCCTGCTTGATCGCCACCACCTGGGCGGTACCGCTCTTGCCGGCAATCCGGTACTGCGAACCGACCGCAGCCTTGCGCGCAGTGCCTCGGGCGCCGTGCATCACCTGCTGCATGCCGTGGTTGACCTTCATCCAGTCCGACGGGTCACGCAGGACAATGTCCGGCATCGGGTTGTGATCCACGGGCTTCTCACCCTCGATGCTCTTGGCCAGATGCGGCCGGCTCCACTTGCCTTTGCTGGCAACCAGAGCGGTAGCCTGGGCCAGTTGCAACGGCGTCGACTGCATGTAGCCCTGACCGATCCCGAGAATCAGGGTTTCTCCCGGGAACCAGGCCTGACGCCGGGTGGCGCGCTTCCACTCGCGGGTCGGCATCAGCCCGGGGGACTCCTCGAACATGTCCAGGGAGACCTTTTGGCCGATGCCGAACTTGGTCATGTAGGCCGAGAGCCGATCGATCCCCAGCTTGTGGGCCAGGTCATAGAAATAGGTGTCGTTGGACCGCATGATCGCGGTGTCCAGGTCGACATAACCGTCACCGGTACGGTTCCAGTTGCGGTACTTGTGATCGTAATTGGGCAGTTGGTAGTAACCCGGGTCGTAGACTCGGGTCGAAGCCGTCACCACCCCGGCATCCAGCCCGGCAATCGCCACCGCCGGCTTGATGGTGGAACCCGGCGGGTAAAGACCACGCAGTACCCGGTTGAACAGCGGCCGATCGATGGAATCACGCAATTCAGCGTAAGCCTTGAAGCTGATACCCGTGACGAACAGGTTCGGATCGAAACTCGGCTGGCTGACCATCGCCAGGACTTCACCGGTGCTCGGGTCCAGTGCCACCACCGCACCGCGGCGGCCGCCCAGGGCCAGTTCCGCGGCCTCCTGCAGCTTGATATCCAGGCTCAGGACAATGTCCTTGCCGGGAATCGGGTCGGTGCGCTTGAGCACCCGCAGAACCCGACCACGGGCGTTGGTTTCAACTTCTTCGTAACCCACCTGGCCATGCAGTTCCGGCTCGTAGAAGCGTTCGATACCAGTCTTGCCGATATGGTGGGTGCCGCTGTAGTTCACTGGGTCCAGGGACTTCAGCTCTTTCTCGTTGATCCGTCCCATATAGCCCACGGAGTGCGCAAAGTGCGCTCCCTGAGGGTAATGCCGGACCAGTTGAGCAACCACTTCCACCCCGGGCAGACGGAACTGGTTCACCGCAATGCGGGCAATCTGCTCTTCCGTCAACTCGAACAGGATCGGCACCGGCTCGAAGGGGCGCCGCCCCTGCTTCATGCGCTTTTCGAACAGCACCCGGTCTTCCGGGGTCAGTTCCAGTACCTCGACGATCACATCGAGCACCTGCTGCCAATCGCCGGAACGCTCGCGGGTCATGCTCAAGCTGAAGCTGGGGCGGTTGTCCGCCACCACCACGCCATTGCGGTCAAAAATCAGTCCGCGAGTCGGGGGAATCGGCTGCACATGCACCCGATTGTTCTCCGACAGCGTGGAGTGATAGTCGTACTGGATCACCTGCAGGTAATACAACCGGGCAATCAGCACGCCGATCAGGCAGACCACCATGATGGCGCCGAACACGACCCGGCCACGCACCAGACGGGCGTCTTTTTCGTGGTCCTTGATGCGGATCGGCTGGGACATGAGGGGCGCGGGCTACTTGTGGTAAGGGTGCCCGGACAGCACGGTCCAGGCGCGATACAGCTGTTCACCGATGAGAATCCGCACCAGCGGGTGCGGCAAGGTCAGCGGCGACAGCGACCAGCGCTGATCGGCCCGCGCACAGACTTCCGGCGCCAGCCCTTCCGGGCCGCCAACCATGAAATTCACGGTGCGCGAATCGAGACGCCAACGATCCAGTTCCACCGCCAACTGCTCGGTGCTCCAGGGTTTGCCGTGCACCTCAAGAGTGACGATGCGCTCGTTATGCCCGACCTTGGCCAGCATGGCTTCGCCTTCCTGACGGATGAAGCGAGCCACGTCGGCGTTCTTGCCTCGGGTATTGAGCGGAATTTCCACCAGTTCCAGCGCCAGCTCGGATGGCAGACGCTTGGCATATTCGTGCCAACCCTCTTCCACCCACTTGGGCATGCGTGAACCGACAGCGATCAGACGCAGGCGCACAGCCGTCCCTTATTGCTGGTCTTTGTTGAGCTTGGTGAAGTGCTCGTGGCCATGCTCCGGGCTGTGGTGCTTGCCATCGGCCGCGCGGCTCTGCTCGGCGCCCTGCCACAGACGCTCCAGGTCGTAGAACTGACGAGCCGAGGCGGTCATCATGTGCACGATCACGTCGTCCAGGTCCAGCAGCACCCAGTCGCTGTCGCCCTTGCCTTCTTCACCCAACGGGCGCACGCCCTGGGCCTTGACCATTTCGCGGACCTTTTCCAGCAT
>NZ_MOAK01000036.1:138935-146672 GCF_003732485.1 Pseudomonas protegens | reverse complement strand
TTGTCGCGAACATCGATCACCAGGATGTCCTGGGCCTTGACGTCTTCCAGCGCGGCAACAGCCACCTTGACCAGATCTTCGCCTTTCATTACTTGGTTAGTCATATAAAACTCGTTCAGCTCGTATGTTTGGAGCGCCGCTCAGCACAAGCCGGCAGCGTTCCTTCAGTTCGGCGCACGGTAAAGTCCGTGAGCATCGATATAGGCCAGGACCGCGTCAGGCACCAGGAAACGTACCGACTTACCGCTGGCCAGCAGTTGACGGATCTGGGTGGCGGACACCGCAAGCGGCGTCTGCCAGACGAATGCAATGTGTCCCCCCGGCCCTTGCAGGGCCAGGGGGTCGCTCACCGAGCGCGCCGCCAACAGGTTGCGCAAGGCATCCGGTGGCTCGCTGTCGGCATCCGGGCGTTGCAGCACCAGGATGTGGCAATGCTGGAGTAATTCTTCCCAACGATGCCAGGTGGGCAGGCCGCAAAACGCGTCCCAGCCCAGTAACAGAAACAACTGGTCATCCGCGGCCAGCTCGGCCCGCATCTGTTCCAGGGTGTCGATGGTGTAGGACGGCTTGTCCCGCTTCAGCTCACGGTCGTCCACCACCAGGGGGGAAACGCCCGCCACCGCACATTCGACCATTGCCAGACGATCGAGCGCCGACACCTGCGGTGTATCCCGATGAGGCGGCCTGGCACTGGGTGTCAGGCGCAACTCATCGAGTTGCATGGATTCCGCCACCTCCAGCGCACCACGCAAGTGGCCGATATGCACTGGATCGAAGGTGCCGCCCAGCAGACCGATTCGTTTGCCCATCAAGTGCGCACGTGACCGTCGCCGAAAACCACATATTTCTCGCTGGTCAAGCCTTCCAGGCCCACCGGGCCACGGGCGTGCAGCTTGTCGGTGGAAATGCCGATCTCAGCGCCCAGGCCATATTCGAAACCGTCGGCAAAGCGCGTCGAGGCATTGACCATGACCGAACTGGAATCCACTTCGTTGAGGAAGCGCCGAGCGTCACTGAAGTTCTCGGTGACGATGGAGTCCGTGTGGTGCGAACCGTAGGTATTGATGTGCTCGATGGCCTGTTCCAGGTTGTCCAGCACACGGATCGAGAGGATCGGCGCGGTGTACTCGGTGCGCCAGTCTTCTTCGGTCGCCTGCAGTACATCGGCGCCGAGAATCCCTCGGGTTTGCTCGCAGCCACGCAACTCGACGCCCTTGTCGCGATAGATCGCAGCCAATGGCGGCAGCACACGGTCAGCGATGGCGGCATGAACCAGCAAGGTTTCCATGGTGTTACACGGCGCGTAGCGCTGGGTCTTGGCGTTATCGGCAATACGAATCGCCTTGTCCAGGTCCGCCGCCACGTCGATATACACGTGGCATACGCCGTCCAGGTGCTTGATCACCGGCACCTTGGCATCACGGCTGACCCGCTCGATCAGGCTCTTGCCACCACGAGGCACGATCACGTCGACAAACTCGGGCATGGTGATCAGCGCACCCACCGCAGCGCGATCGGTGGTTTCGACCACTTGCACCACATGAGGCGGCAGATCGGCAGCCGCCAATCCCTGCTGAATGCAGGTGGCAATGGCACGGTTGGAATGAATGGCCTCGGAACCGCCCCGCAGGATGGTGGCGTTGCCGGACTTCAGGCACAGGCTGGCTGCATCGATGGTCACGTTCGGACGGGACTCGTAAATGATGCCGATCACGCCCAGCGGCACGCGCATCTTGCCCACCTGGATGCCCGAAGGCAGGTAGCGCATATCGCGGATTTCACCGATGGGGTCAGGCAGCTTGGCCACCTGACGCAGGCCCTCGATCATTTCGTCGATACGCACGGGAGTCAGCGCCAGACGATCCAGCAGAGCCGGCTCCAGACCATTGGCCCGGCCGTTTGCCAGGTCCTGCTCGTTGGCTGCGGTCAGCTCCGGTCGCGCAGCGTCCAAGGCATCGGCAGCCGCCAGCAGCGCACGGTTCTTCTGCGCAGTGGTGGCACGGGCGATCACCCGGGAAGCTTGGCGGGCAGCGCGACCCAAACGGGTCATGTAGTCAAGAACGGACTCAGTCATGGTCTGGTGTGGTCTTGGCAAAGAGGAAAGCGGCTGATTATAGCTGTCGCGCCCGTTCACGGACAGCGGTCACGGGCGGATGGTCGAAATGGAGTGTAAATACTCGCGGTTCAGCCTGAATTAAGCCTGGAGTTGTTACCATTACGTCACTTTTTCCGCCATAACCCTCGCCACCATGTCCATCCTGACCTCTGCGAACCTGCCCAAAGCCTTGCCTGACGGCTTTTTCGACCGCGATGCTCAGACCTTGGCCCGTGAACTGCTGGGCAAAGTCATTCGCCATAAAGTCGGCGAGCTGTGGTTGTCCGCGCGCATTATCGAAACCGAAGCCTATTACTGCGAGGAAAAAGGCAGCCACGCCTCCCTCGGCTACACAGAAAAACGTAAGGCTTTGTTTCTCGAGGGCGGCCACATCTATATGTACTACGCCCGCGGCGGCGACTCGCTGAACTTCAGCGCCCAGGGCCCAGGCAATGCGGTACTGATCAAGTCCGCCTATCCCTGGGTCGACGCCGTCTCCGGCCCGGCCAGCCTGGCACAGATGCTGCTGAACAACCCGGACGCCAGCGGCCGCCAGCGCCCCTCGCAAAAGCTCTGCGCAGGCCAGACCCTGCTGTGCAAGGCCATGGGTTTGAAAGTCCCGATCTGGGATGCAAAACGCTTCGATCACGAAACCCTTTTCGTCGAGGACGTCGGCAGCGCCGTGCCGCACATCATCCAGACCACGCGCCTGGGCATCCCCCACGGCCGAGACGAACACCTGATGTACCGCTTCGTCGATGCCGCCTATGCGCCCTACTGCACACGGAACCCGCTACGCCGCGGCCAAGTCGAAGGTCGCGACTACCTGATCCTCGACTGACTACCGCAGCCCCGTACCCGCCAGACACTGACAATGGAGTTGAATTTATGGGCCCATGGCTCGACAGCGTGACCGCCTGGCTGACCAGCAACCCGCAATGGCTGGCCGCCGCTGTATTTATTGTGGCCTGCGTGGAGTGCCTGGCCATCGCCGGCCTGATCGTTCCGGGAACGGTGCTGCTGTTCGCGATTGCCGTGCTGGCCGGCAACGGCGCGCTGTCTCTTGGAGAAACCCTGCTTCTGGGGTTGTTCGGCGGTTTGCTCGGGGACGTGGTGTCCTACCTGCTGGGACGACACTTTCACCAGAGCATCCGGCGCCTGCCGGGACTGCGCCATCATCCGGAATGGATCAACGGCGCCGAAGCCTATTTCCAGCGTTACGGCATCGCCAGTCTGTTGGTAGGACGCTTCATCGGCCCGTTGCGGCCGATGCTGCCAATGGTCGCCGGCATGTTCGACATGCCATTTGCACGATTTTTCGCCGTCAGCCTGCTGGCTGCGACGGGTTGGTCGGTGGCTTACCTGCTGCCAGGCTGGGCCACTGGCGCGGCGATTCGTCTGCCGCTGCCCGAAGGCTTCTGGCCACAAGCCGGTGTCGTAGTCGGCAGCATCGCGGTACTGATCGGCTTGAGCGTCGCCAGCAGCCTGCGTCGTCATCGACGGGCGACCCTGCTGATGTCCGGCCTGAGCCTGTTGATCCTGGCAGGACTGTTCATCGGCTACCCCTATCTCACGCAGTTCGACCAGGGCCTGATCGCCCTGGTGCAGGAACACCGGAACCCGACCCTGGACAAGATCATGGTGATGGTCACCCAGATCGGCGAATTTCGCGCCATGTTCATCATCAGCGCGGTACTGACCCTGCTACTTCTGGCCCTGCGCCAATGGCGCCAAGCCGTATTCGCCGGCGCGACCCTGATGTGCACTGCACTGGCCAACACCGGCAGCAAATGGTTTTTCGCACGGGTACGTCCCGAGGTTCTGACCGAGCCCCTCACCAGTTTCAGTATGCCTAGCGGCCACTCTTCTGGCTCCTTCGCCCTGTTCCTGACCCTGGCGGTACTGGCAGGCCGTGGCCAGCCACCACGAATGCGCCTGACCTGGCTGCTGCTGGGCTGCTTGCCGGCGGCATCCATTGCCTTGTCCCGGGTCTACCTGGGTGCCCATTGGCCAACCGACATTCTCGCCGGCGCCATGCTCGCAACCTGTGTCTGTGCCGCCAGCCTGACCCTGGCTCAATGGCAAGGCCCGCTCAAGCCGATGTCGGCCAAGGTCTGGTGGCTGCTACTGCCGGTCATGCTGTTGATGTGCGGGTTCATGGCAACACGGCATCTGCCTCATGCCCTGCTGCGATACGCCTATTAAGAGTGCAAGCGGCAAGCTGTAACGCCGCTGGAGGTTCAGGGCTCAGGCGAAGAGTTCGCCTTGCAGCTCATCCAGCAGTTGCTGGATGGCATCGAGACGCTGCTGCGGGTCATCCAGCTGCAGCAGGTCGATCTTGTCCTGCTCGGAAAAAGGCAGCAGGTAGGCCAACTGATTGGCCAGGGACAGTTGCCCCGCAGCCTCAGTGCCCATATCCAGGGCCTCCACCATTGGATGCTCGGCCAGGGCCTTGAGCAGCGCGATCAGGTCTGCGTCCTCATCCTGCAGTGGTTGCTCCGCAGCCTCTGGCAGCCACTGGACCTGGGCCACCGTCAGTTGGTCTTTCTGCACTTCGCTCTCGAGCACGCGGAAACGCCGACCACCCTTGACCCTGATTCCCAGGAGCCCATTGTCCTGCTGGTGAAAGTCGGTAATCAGTGCCTCGCAGCCCACCAGGGCATAGCCCGACGCGGCACTACCGACCTCCTCACCCTCCAGGATGCACACCACCCCAAAGCCGCTGCCCTGCTTCATGCAGCGGCCGATCATGTCCAGGTAGCGCGCCTCGAAAATCTGCAGATCGAGGATGCAGTCAGGGAACAGCACGGTATTCAGGGGAAACAGCGCCAGGCTCATACACCCATCCTTAAACCAGCAAAGACACCGCCAACGGCAGCAGTACCGCCGTGGCCACGCCCATCAGACTCATGGCCAGCGCCGCAAAGGCGCCGCACTCCTCACTTTCCTGCAAGGCCACCGAAGTGCCCACCGCATGGGCGGTCATGCCCAGGGCCATGCCTCGCGCCTCAGGCCCATGAACGCCCAGGCGGTTGAGGATGCTCGGACCGAAGATAGCCCCGATCACCCCGGTAATCAGTACGAACACCGCAGCCAAAGCCGCGACGCCACCAATCTGCTCGGCCACCAGCATGGCGATCGGCGAAGTCACCGACTTGGGTGCCATGGTCATGAGGATCATGTGCTCAGCACCGAACCACCATCCCAACAGCACCCCCAGACCGGTGGCCAGCACCCCACCCACCACCAGCGTAGTCAATATCGGCCAGAACAATTGGCGGATGCGCCGCAGGTTGAGGTACAGCGGCACCGCTAGGGCCACAGTGGCAGGCCCCAGCAGAATGCTCAGAATCTCGGTGCTCTTGCGATATTCGGCATAACTCAAGCCACAGCCAAGCAATACACCAATCACCAGCAGCATGGACACCAGTACCGGCTGCAGGAACATCCAGCGAGTTTTCTCAAAGGCCGCCAACACCAGTTGGTAGGCGCCCAGGGTGATGCCGATGCCGAACAGCGGATGGTGAATCACCGCCGCCCAGGCGCCCTGCCAATCAAAACTCATTGACTGTCCTCCCGGCGGGCCTGGCGCTTGACCAGGCGCTGCATCAGCACGCCGACAAAAGCCATGGAGATCACCAGCGACAGCACCAACGCTCCGGTGATCGCCCAGAAGTCCGCGGCGATATCCCGGGCATAGACCATCACCCCGACGGCAGGCGGCACCAGCAGCAGTGGCAGGTAACGCAACAGACTGCTGGCCGCCAGGTTCAGCGGCTCGCCCACTTCGCCACGCACCACCAGAAAAACCAGCAGCAGCAACAGGCCGATGATAGGCCCGGGAAGTACGGGCAACAGCAGATGATTGAGCGCCGTGCCGAGCAATTGGAACAGCACCAGCCATGTCAAACCGCGTAACAACATACCGCCTCTCCAGCCAGATCCCGTGACGCATTATAAGCACGCAGGCGCTATGAACCGGCATTCGCCAAAAGCATGGATGTTTACCGGGAAGGATCGCCATGATGATCTAAAGTGGATACTTCAGACCACAAAGCACTGGGTCTAACACTAAAAAAATCGTTGAACCAAGGAGAGTCTCAATGCCCTATGTTCCTGTTGCAGAGCTCAAAGATTATGTCGGGAAGGAACTCGGACGTTCCGCGTGGCTCACCATTGATCAGGAGCGTATCAACCTGTTTGCCGAAGCCACCGGCGACTTCCAGTTCATTCACGTGGACCCGGCCAAGGCCGCGAAAACCCCGTTCGGCACCACCATCGCCCACGGGTTCCTGACCCTGTCGCTGATCCCCAAACTGATGGAAGACATCCTCGTGCTGCCCGAGGGTCTGAAGATGGTGGTCAACTATGGCCTGGACAGCGTGCGCTTCATCCAGCCGGTGAAAGTCGACTCCAAGGTACGTCTCAAGGTCGAACTGACCGACGTCACCGAGAAGAAACCCGGTCAGTGGCTGCTCAAGGCCACTGTCACCCTGGAAATCGACGGCGAGGAAAACCCTGCCTATATCGCTGAGCCCCTCTCGCTCTGCTTCGTCTGAAATGCCCCTGATGCGAAACAGCTCACGCTGTTTCGCTCAACCTCTCTATATATAAGTCACACCGCTGCGGCATACTCGGTCCCCTAATTATCCGGAACCCGTTATGCGCCCACTTGTACCTCTGGTCTTGACCCTCTTGCTCAGCGCTTGCGGAGACGGCGAATCGCTGTTGCCGCCCGATGCCCGACTGCCCGACGGCGGGCGCTATCGCGGGGATCTGGTCAATGGCCTGCTCCAGGGACAAGGGCGCATCGATTACCCCAACGGCAGCTGGTACGCCGGTCAGTTCGACAAGGGCCAATGGCATGGCCAGGGCGAATGGCATGGCAGCAATGGCGAGGTCTATCGCGGCGAGTTCCAGCAAGGGCTGTTCCATGGCCAAGGCATCCTGACCACCAAGGACAGTAGCTACAGCGGCGGCTTCAAGCTCGGGCGCCGGGACGGCGAAGGCACCCTCAAAGAAGACGGCATGACCTATCGCGGCGAGTTCAAGGCCGACCTGTACTCGGGCCTTGGCCGCCTGGAGCTGGAAGACGGCAGCCAGTACCAGGGGCAATTCGCCAAGGGCAAGCCCAATGGCGAAGGCCAGCGCAGCGATGGCAACGGCAACCAGTTCAGCGGCAACTTCGTCAACGGCCAACTGGAAGGCAACGGCACCTTCAACAGCGCCGAAGGCGACATCTATGTCGGTGGTTTCAAACACAACCAGCTCAATGGCAAGGGCCGCTACGAAAACTCCGACGGCGACGTCTGGATCGGCCAATTCAAGGAAGGCGCCCTGGGTGGCAAGGGCGAGCTGATCGGCGCCGATGGCAGCCACTATGTCGGCACTTTCAGCGACTGGCGCTTCAGCGGCGAAGGACGACTGAACCTCAGTGACGGCAGCTTCTACATCGGCGGCTTCGACAGCGACAACTACCAGGGCCACGGTGTACTGGTGCTGCGCGATGGCAGTGTGCAAAGCGGTGTCTGGAACAATGGCATGCGGGTTCGCGACGCCGACGGCAAACTACTGCCAGACCCATTGGAGACCGCCCTGCTGGTCCAGGGCCGCCTGCTCAAGGAGGCTCTCGATGCGGTGCC
>NZ_MOAK01000036.1:137750-138875 GCF_003732485.1 Pseudomonas protegens | reverse complement strand
AAGCAGAGCGTCTTCCTGCGCGAAGCAGACTATGTCAGCAACATGCTCGCGAGCCGCTTCGGCGCCTACGGTCAGATCCGTCTGGTCAACCACCGCGACCACCTGATGAACCGGCCGATGGCCACCCGGGAAAACCTGCGCCGCGCCGCACAGACCCTGGCCGAGCGCAGCGGCCCCGAGGACCTGGTGTTCATCTACCTCACCAGCCACGGCACCAGCGAGCACGAACTGGTGCTGGATCAGCCGCGCCTGGAGTTGGCCGACCTGCCGGCCGATGAACTGGCCATCGCCTTGGCGCCGTTGAAAAACCGCGACAAGATCATCGTCATCTCGTCCTGCTACTCGGGTGGTTTCATACCCGCACTCAAGGACGAGCGGACCCTGATCATGACCGCCTCCCAGGCAGATCGGGTGTCTTTCGGCTGTTCGGAAGAGGCCGATTTCACCTACTTCGGCGATGCTTTGTTCGCCCAGGCACTGAACCAGACCGACGACCTGGAGCATGCCTTCAAACTGGCCAGGGCCACTGTGGCCGAGCGTGAACAGGCAGATGGCTTCGAAGCGTCAGAACCACAGATCTGGGCCCCCAAAGGCGTCATCGCGCATTGGCAACAATTGCGTAAACAGCAGGCACGAAAAGCACTGCAAAGTGTCTCTATAGGCAGCAAGGAAGCACAGAGCAACTAAGCTGAAACAGTATCAAGGGGGAATGACTATGTACTTGACGCCTCAGCACATCCTGCTCGCCGGCGCCTCCGGACTGACCGGAGAGCAACTGCTCGATCGCCTGCTCAACGAGCCCACCATTATCCGTGTTCTGGCACCCAGCAGACGTCCGCTGAGCGAACACCCACGCCTGGAAAACCCCGTCGGCGATCCAGCAGTGTTCCTGCCGCAACTGAGCGGCAAGGTGGAGATCGCCTTCTGCTGCCTGGGCACCACTATCAAACAGGCCGGCTCCGAAGCGGCCTTTCGCGCCGTGGACCTGGACATGGTGGTGGCCTTCGGCAAACGTGCCCTGGAAATGGGCGCGCGGCACCTGATAGTGATCAGCGCCCTGGGCGCAGATCCCAAGTCGTCGATTTTCTACAACCGGGTCAAGGGTGAAATGGAAGAGGCCCTGAA
>NZ_MOAK01000036.1:137511-137689 GCF_003732485.1 Pseudomonas protegens | reverse complement strand
GATCGGATCGAACCGCGTCTGACCGAACAACTGGCCGGCCCGTTATCACGACTGATCCCGGGCAAGTACCACGGTATCGAAGCCTGCCAGTTGGCCCGTGCGATGTGGCGGCTGGCCCTGGAAGAGCAAAGCGGCACCCGGGTCGTCGAATCCGATGAGTTGCGCAAGCTAGGTAAAT
>NZ_MOAK01000036.1:120219-137486 GCF_003732485.1 Pseudomonas protegens | reverse complement strand
GGCAAGCCGGCTCCTACAGACATGTGTAGGAGCCGGCTTGCCGGCGAAACACTACAGCCCACCCGTTGCCTGAAACCCCACCCCCAACACTGTCAGCACCGACAACGGCAGCAACAGCGTATCGAGCAGGGCACTGGCCGGCAGGTCTACTCCCGGATAGCTCGGTGCCTCGGCGCCAAAGCGGTCCATGGCGCAGCAACCACCCTGCATGACATAAAGATCCAGGCGCGTTCCCGAATACACCACTGGCGCCCCAGGTTGTGCGGCGTTCAAGGTGCGGACCGTGGCACAGCCCCCCAGATGCAGAACAGCCAGCAGCATCAGCAGGGATTTATTCATCGCTGCTCAAATGATGCTCGCCCCAGCGCGGCAACATGTCCTGGGGAATGTTCAGCAGATTAAGAATCCGCGCCACGACGAAATCCACCAGGTCATCGATGGTCTGCGGCTGATGATAGAAGCCCGGCGACGCCGGCAGGATAGTCACGCCCATATTCGACAACTTGAGCATGTGTTCCAGATGAATGCTGGAATAGGGTGCCTCACGAGGCACCAGAATCAACTGCCGGCGCTCCTTGAGGGTGACATCCGCCGCCCGCTCGATCAGGTTGTTGCAAGCCCCGGTAGCGATCGCCGACAAGGTGCCGGTGGAGCAAGGCACCACCACCATCGCCGCCGGCGAGCCGGAACCCGAGGCCACCGGCGACATCCAGTCTTCCTTGCCGTACACCCGAATCTGCCCCGCCGCCGCGCCGGTGTACTCGGTGAGGAAAGCCTGCATCATCTGCGGTTTGGGCGGCAGGGTCACATCGGTTTCCGTGGCCATGACCAACTGCGCGGCCTTGGAGATCAGGAAGTGCACTTCCCGATCCTCACGCACCAGGCAATCCAGCAGGCGCAAACCGTACTGGGCGCCCGAGGCACCGGTCATGGCCAGGGTGATGCGTTCCGGGCCGTTGCTCATTGCAGTGCCTCGGCCAGTTTGCCGTGCAGGCCGCCGAAGCCGCCGTTGCTCATGATCACCACCTGGGTGCCCGGCTTGGCCTGGCTTTTCACCCGTTCGATGATGCCCTCAAGGGAGTCGCTGACAATCGACGGCACCGTACACAAGGCCGCCGTAGCCGCCAGATCCCAGCCCAGGTTGGCCGGTGCATACCAGATCACCTGATCGGCCTGATTGACGCTTTCCGGCAGCCCGTCACGGTGGGCGCCAAGCTTCATGGAATTGGAGCGCGGCTCGATGATGGCGATCACCGGTGCGTCGCCGACCCGCTTGCGCAGACCGTCCAGGGTGGTGGCAATAGCCGTTGGGTGGTGGGCGAAGTCATCGTAGATGGTCACGCCATGCACTTCGGCAACCTTCTCCATGCGGCGCTTCACGCTCTTGAACGCACTCAGGCCGGCAATGCCCATGGACGGCACCACGCCGACATGACGAGCAGCGGCCAGAGTCGCCAGGGCGTTGGCCACGTTGTGCTGCCCGGTCAGTTCCCACTCCACCACGCCCTGGCTCACGCCCTCGAACATCACTTCAAAGGCCGAACCGTCGGCACTGAGCAACTTGACCTGCCACTGGCCACCGGCGCCGGTGGTCTGCACCGGCGTCCAGCAGCCCATCTCGATGACCCGCTGCAAGGCAGGCTCGGTGGTGGGATGAATCACCAGGCCTTCACTGGGGATGGTCCGCACCAGGTGGTGGAACTGCCGCTCGATGGCCGCCAGGTCAGGGAAGATATCCGCATGATCGAACTCAAGGTTATTGAGGATCGCCGTGCGCGGGCGGTAGTGGACAAACTTCGAGCGCTTGTCGAAGAACGCACTGTCGTACTCATCGGCCTCGATCACGAAGAACGGTGTGCCGCCCAGGCGGGCCGAAACGGCGAAATTCTGCGGCACCCCACCGATCAGGAAGCCCGGGCTCATGCCCGCATGCTCCAGTACCCAGGCCAGCATGCTGCTGGTGGTGGTCTTGCCATGGGTGCCGGCTACCGCCAAGACCCAGCGCCCTTGCAGGACATGGTCCGCCAGCCACTGCGGGCCGGAAACATAGGGCAGGCCTTTGTTCAGCACATATTCCACGGCCGGGTTGCCCCGGGACATGGCATTGCCGATGACCACCAGATCCGGAGCAGGGTCCAGCTGGGCCGGGTCATAGCCTTGAGTCAGCTCGATGCCCTGGGCTTGCAGCTGGGTGCTCATGGGGGGATAGACGTTAGCGTCGGAGCCGGTGACGTGATGGCCCAGTTCTTTAGCCAGAACCGCCATCGAGCCCATGAAAGTGCCGCAGATACCGAGAATATGGATGTGCATAGTCGACCTCATAAAACATCGGCGCAGGTTAGCCTAGAGGGCTGCAAATCGCACCCATTAGCTGACCGGGAGGCTGTTGCGTT
This sequence comes from Pseudomonas protegens, assembly GCF_003732485.1. Taxonomy (GTDB): domain Bacteria; phylum Pseudomonadota; class Gammaproteobacteria; order Pseudomonadales; family Pseudomonadaceae; genus Aquipseudomonas; species Aquipseudomonas protegens_B. Next base: position 135,093 of record NZ_MOAK01000036.1, on the reverse strand, counting down.
TGCCGCCGCTGGCACAAGGCGCGTGGCCCTGCACAAGCGACTACAGATGCGGCTTAACGCGCGATACCGTGTTTGCGCAGCTTTCTATAGAGGGTGTTGCGGCTGACCCCCAGCTGTTCGGCGGTATGGGTCATGTGCCAGCGCTGTTGCTCCAGGGCTGCCAGTAGCGCAACCCGCTCGGCGTCCTCCAGGGGTCGCTCCTGCGCCTCGGCAACCGGCTCGCTAACCGGCGCCGGGCGGTTATTGCGGATCAACGGCGGCAGATCTTCCAGACCAATGCGGCCGTTTTCACACAAGGCCGCCAGGGTCCGCAGCACATTGCGCAATTGCCGCACGTTACCCGGCCAGGAATAACTCAACAGGCTTTGACGCACCGCGTCGTCCAGCACCACCGGTTGCCCACCCGCCTCTTCGGCCAGGAGAAAGTCCAGCAACTGGGATTTGTCGCTGCGATCGCGCAGGGCCGGCAGCGCGATTTCCAGGCCATTGAGCCGGTAGTACAGATCCTCGCGAAAACTGCCGTCGCGTACCCGCTCCAGCAGATCCCGGTGGGTCGCGCTGATGATTCGCACGTTGACCGATTGCGGCTCACCGCCAATCGGCACCACCAGCCGATCCTCCAGCACCCGCAACAAACGCGTCTGCAGGGCCAGGGGCATATCGCCGATTTCATCGAGGAACAAGGTGCCGCCATCGGCCTGTTGCAACTTGCCGCGCATACCCTCCTTGCGAGCCCCGGTAAAGCTGCCGCCGCGATAACCGAAGAGCTCGCTCTCGATCAGGCTCTCCGGGATCGCCGCGCAATTGAGGGCGACAAAGGTTTTATCAGAGCGGGCACTGCCCTGATGCACAGCCTTGGCGAAAGCCTCCTTGCCGGAGCCGGTTTCGCCATTGATCAACAGCGGCACATCACGCTCGAACACCCTAGAGGCCCGGCGAAAATCATTCTGCAGCCCTTCGTCCCCAAGGCAGATGCTTGAAGTGCGCGGCAGCGCAACGCCAGCCGGCACCCGCGGAGCTGGTTGCGATACCGGGTGGGGCTGACCACGCAACAAGGCGAACAGGCGACGCCCATCCCGGGTGCGCAAGGGCCAACTGGCGCTGGCATTGATGCTGGCGCGACTGAGCAATTCATCCAGGGAACAGTCGAAAAAGCTGTCCACCGGCTTGCCCAGCAAGCCACCGCGAATATGCCCCAGCAGATTCAGGGCGCTCTGGTTCACCGCACAGATCCGCCCCTCGCCGTCAAACGCCAGCAAGCCCTCACTGAACAGCCCCACAGACTCCGCCTGCAGATGAAAGCGCAGCAGCCACTGGTTCTCGAAATAACGCAGGAAATAGCAGCTCTCGATCATTTTCGCCGAGAGATTGACCAGGGCCATGGTGTGGAACTGACTCTGCCGGGAAACGTCCTGACGCGCCGAGGACACATCCAGTACCGCCAGCAATTCGCCATGGGGATCGAACACCGGGCTCGCCGAGCAGGTCAGGCCGGTGTGCCGGCCACGGAAGTGCTCGCCCTGGTGAATGGTCAGCGACTGGCGCTCCACCAGGCAGGTGCCGATGCCGTTGGTGCCTTCCCGAGCCTCGCTCCAGTCGGCGCCCAGCCAGAGACCGGCATGCTCGAAAATCTTGCGCTCGCTGGGGGCAGTGATGCAGTTGAGGATCACCCCCCGGGCATCGGTCAGCAGCACCGCATGACCCGCGCCGGACAATTGCTGATGCAGGTTGGCCATCTCGGTGCCGGCTATTTGCAGCACATCCTGCAGGCGTTCGCGACTTTCCAGCAGACGACCATGCTCCAGCACTGTGGGTGCCATGGCCAGGGCCGGATCCAGATGATAGTCCTCAAGGCAGCGCAGCCAGGAGCGGGCGATGGAAGGATCGCTGCCGGGCCCCTGCAAATGGGCTTTACCCTGGGCCACCGTCAGCACCTGCTGGGCATGTCGACTCAGATGATTACTACTGTGCATTTCTTATTATTCTCCTGATGCGCTGTCACGCTCAGACGGACCACTGGCGCCGCTGCCGGCTGCATCGGCCATAAAAGAAGGACAGACCATCAGATCTATCCGACAAAATTCGACACGCGAACCAGCATCCTCCAGCCGCTGTTTCATTGCAATGCCGGCTTGACCCATGAGTCACAGCCTGTGCCATTCAGGTTACAAACTGTCACTCGGGGTCGTACCAGATTTGTCACACCCTGCCGTTGGCACCGCTTCGAAACATCCTCAAACCCTTGATTCACATGGCTCGCACCCCACTGGCCCGACCTTTGCTCTACGCTTGGTATGCGCTATAGCGCGTCCTCCCCCATAAGCATAAAAGCCAGGAGATACCCACCATGCGTTACGCACACCCCGGTACTGAAGGCGCTATCGTTTCGTTCAAGAGCAAGTACGGTAACTACATCGGCGGCGAATTCGTCGCGCCTGTCAAAGGCCAGTACTTCACCAACACCTCGCCGGTCAACGGCCAGCCAATTGCCGAATTCCCCCGTTCCACCGCCGAAGACATCGACAAGGCGCTGGACGCTGCCCATGCCGCCGCCGACGCCTGGGGCGCCACCTCGGTGCAGGCCCGCTCGCTGATCCTGCTGAAGATCGCCGACCGTATCGAACAGAACCTGGAACTGCTGGCCATCACCGAAACCTGGGACAACGGCAAGGCGGTACGCGAGACCCTGAACGCTGACATTCCCCTGGCCGCCGACCACTTCCGCTACTTCGCCGGTTGCCTGCGGGCCCAGGAAGGCAGCGCCGCGGAAATCGACGGCAACACCGTGGCCTACCACATCCATGAACCCCTGGGCGTGGTCGGGCAGATCATCCCGTGGAACTTCCCGATCCTGATGGCCGCCTGGAAACTCGCCCCGGCCCTGGCTGCCGGCAACTGCGTGGTACTCAAGCCCGCCGAGCAGACCCCACTGGGCATCACCGTACTGATGGAAGTGATCGGCGACCTGCTGCCACCGGGCGTGCTCAACGTGGTGCAAGGTTTCGGCCGCGAAGCCGGCGAAGCCCTGGCCACCAGCAAGCGCATCGCCAAGATCGCCTTCACCGGCTCCACCCCGGTGGGCTCGCACATCATGAAATGCGCCGCCGAGAACATCATTCCGTCCACCGTGGAACTGGGCGGCAAGTCGCCGAACATCTTCTTCGAAGACATCATGCAGGCCGAGCCCAAATTCATCGAAAAGGCCGCCGAAGGCCTAGTGCTGGCGTTCTTCAACCAGGGTGAAGTCTGCACCTGCCCATCGCGCGCCCTGGTCCAGGAATCGATCTACGACGAATTCATGCAAGTGGTGATGAAGAAAATCGAGCAGATCAAGCGTGGCGACCCGCTGGACACCGACACCATGGTCGGCGCCCAGGCTTCCGAGCAGCAGTTCGACAAGATCCTCTCCTACCTCGACATCGCCAAGAACGAAGGCGCGCAGCTGCTCACCGGCGGCAAGGTGGAGAAACTCGAAGGCGACCTGTCCAGCGGCTACTACATCCAGCCGACCCTGCTCAAGGGCACCAACAAGATGCGCGTGTTCCAGGAAGAAATCTTTGGCCCGGTGGTCAGCGTCACCACCTTCAAGGACGAAGCCGAAGCCCTGGCGATTGCCAACGACACCGAGTTCGGCCTGGGTGCCGGGGTCTGGACCCGCGACATCAACCGCGCCTATCGCATGGGCCGCGGGATCAAGGCCGGCCGCGTCTGGACCAACTGCTACCACCTGTACCCGGCTCACGCCGCGTTCGGTGGCTACAAGAAATCCGGCGTCGGCCGCGAGACCCACAAGATGATGCTCGACCACTACCAGCAGACCAAGAACCTGCTGGTGAGCTACGACATCAACCCATTGGGCTTCTTCTGATCGACCCTCCCGGCGACCCAGGTCGCCGGGAGGCCTTTTCGCGGCCTCGCCGCGCCCGTTCACCTGCTCTGATCCGGTGCCGAAGGCTTGCCGGACGGGACACTGCTGTCGGAAGTTCTGCGCCAAACCAGTCGTGCACAGACCCTGCTTGAAAAACAATAACAAGGGACAAACGCAATGGATCAGATCGGCAACTACGTGCTCTACCTCATCATGCTCTGCGCCGTACTCGGTGCCTTCGCCGCCATCTATGACAGCGAGCGAGGATTGGGCAAAGAATTCATGGAAGGCATCCATGCCACCGGCTACATCTTCGTGCCGGCCGCAGGGATCATGGCTTCCATTCCCTACCTGACCGTGGTCATCGAGACGGTCTTCGGCCCGTTCTTCAACTCCCTGGGCGCCGACCCGGCCCTGGCGGCGACCATGATCATCGCCTCGGACATGGGCGGGTATCAGTTGGCCTCGGCCCTGGCCGCCAGCAAGGAAGCCCTGGTGATGGCCCTGATCACCGGTTTCATGGGCGGTGCAACCATCGTCTTCTCGATCCCCATGGGCCTGGCGATGCTCGACAAGCGCGACCACAAGTACATGGCCTTGGGGATCATGTCTGGAATCCTGACCATCCCCGTCGGGGTGATGATCGCCAGCCTGATCCTGGCTTTCAGCAACCCGGTGGTACGCGAACTGGTGAGCACCAACGGTGAGGCCAGCTACCAACTGGCCCTGGGCCTGGGCAGCATCTTCGCCAACCTGCTGCCGATCCTGATCTTCGTCGTGGCCCTGGCCCTGGGCCTGCGTTTCCTGCCGGACATGATGATCAAGGGTTTCATCATCTTCGGCCGCGCCATGGACGCAGCCATCAAGCTGGTGCTGGTGTTCTCCATCGTCGAGTACTTCACCGGGGTCTTCTCCGCGGTATTTGGCGGCTGGGGCTTCCACCCGATCATTGCCGACGCCCAGGACCAGACCCGCGCCCTGGAAACCGCCGGCTACATCGGCATCATGCTGGCCGGCGCCTTCCCCATGGTCTACCTGCTGCGCAAATACCTGGGCAAGCCCCTGGAAAACCTCGGCGGCAAGATCGGCTTGAGCGCGGTAGGCAGCGCCGGCATGCTGGCGACCATCGCCAACATCCTCGCCATGTTCCGCCTGGTACGCCTCATGCCGCCCAAGGACAAGGTGGTGAACATCGCCTTCGGTGTCTGCGCCGCCTTTCTGCTGGGTGACCACCTGTCCTTCACCGCCAACTTCCAGCCCACCATCATCCTGCCGGTACTGATCGGCAAGATCAGCGCCGGCTTCGTCGCCGTCGGCCTGGCCTACTGGCTGTCGGTGCCCAAGGCACTGCAACTGGAAGCCCAGGATCGGGCAGCGGGGATCATCGCCCCGGGCGAGTACCTGGGCGGCACCGCGCTGGACACTCCGGAACCTGCAGGCCAGAAGGCCACCGCCTGACTCCGGCGCGGCGAGGAGCGCCTGCATGCAAGCCATCACGGGCGGAGCATCGGTACTGTTGCTGGGGCTGGACTTCGGGTCCACCACCAGCAGCGCGCTGATCGCCCAGGCCAGCCTGAGCAGCCACTGCATCACCGGACGCATGGCCCTCAACGAGCCCCGGGTGCTGTTTCGTGGCGAGCCGGTGTTCACCCCGTTCAAGGACCAGATCATCGATGAAGGCGCGATCCGAGGCCTGATCGAAACCTGGCTCGAACAGGCCGGCGTGAGCCCGGAACAGCTGTTTTCCGGTGGCGTGATCATCACCGGCCTGGCGGCCCGGCGGCACAACGCCCAGGCACTGGCGCAACTGGTCGGCCAATTGATCGGCAACGCCCTGATCACTCGCGCCGACGACGGCGGGCTGGAGTCCTGGCTGGCCTTCATGGGCAGCTGTTCGGCGCTGAGCCGCTTCCACGCTCGGCAACCGATGCTCAACCTGGATATCGGCGGGGGCACCACCAACGCCGCCTGGGGCCTGGATGGCAACGTCCTGGCCAGCGGCTGCCATTTCATTGGTGCCCGGCACTTGCAGTTCGAGCCGGGCAGTTATCGTCTCAGCGACGTATCGGAGTTCGGTCAGGCACTGCTCGATCACCTGGCAATCCGCAAGCATCCCGGACAGGTCCTGGAACGTCCCGAGCTGGACGCGGTGGTCAATTGGTACATCGATGCCCTGGTCGCCATTGCCGAAGGTGATCGCCACTTCTTTGCCAGCCGGCTGGGCCAACTGACCGAACAACTGCCGCTGATCCTCCCTGAACACAATGCCGACCCGGCCCTGACTTTTTCCGGTGGCGTGGGCGAACTGCTCTATCGCCACCTGCAAGGCGAACCCATGCCCGGCACCACCTACTACGGCGATCTGGGCATCGATCTGGCCCTGGCCATTGCCCGCCACCCGCGACTGGTACGGGCGGCCACCCGACTGGTGCCGGAAAACCGTGGCCGGGCCACGGTCTACGGTCTGACCCTGCACAACACCGAGATTTCCGGCAGCACCCTGTTTCTGCCCCAGCCCGAGGTGCTGCCCCTCAAGGACCTGCCCATCGTCGCCCGGTTGCCCATGGGTGCCACCCAGCAGCAACTGGACGACGCCCTGGCCCTGGCACTGAGCAGCTGCGACGGCGCTTGCCTGCAATTGCTCGACAACGGCCAGACGCCTCGACTGGAAGACATACGACAGCTGGGCGCACGCCTGGCCCGGGCCCTGGACCAGGCGCGCCCCGCCCCGCAGTGGCCGCTGGTGCTGCTGCTGGAAAGCAATGTCGGCAAGGTCCTGGGCAACTACGCCACGGATTGGGGGCGCAGTTCTTGCAACCTGATCGTCATCGATGAAGTACGCGAGCGTTCGGCACACTTCATCAACCTGGGAAAACCCCACCAGCACATCGTGCCCGTCGCCTTCTACGGCGTGCACTGAGCCGATGCCGGCCAAGGAGAGTCTTGCCATGTCACTCACCGCACTGCAGCACATCCGCCTTCCCGAAGTGCTTGCCGAACAGGCCTACAGCACCCGGGTGCTGGACCGCGAGATAGGCTTCGCCAGCCTCAAGGCGGTGCTCGGCGCCGCCGACATCAGCAAGGCCGGTGACCGGGTGGCGGGGCTCGCGGCTGCAGATGAAATCACCCGCGAGGCGGCGCGCAAGGTGCTCTCCGAGCTGACCCTGGATCACTACTTCCAGCATCCGCTGACAGACCGCCACGGCCGCATCGACAGCGTCATGCAGGTCAACTACGACATCGACCACAGCGTCTTTGGCGAGATCGCCGACCTGACCCTGGGCGCCCTGAAAGATCGCCTGTTGCGCAGCCATGGCACTGAAATACGCCGCATCGGTACGGCCCTGACCGGGGTCATGGTGGCGGCCCTGGCCAAGCTGCTGGATGTCCACGAACTGATCCTGCTGTCGAAAAAGCTCAAGAGCGGCGCGGCGGCCAAGGCCAGGACCCTGGTGGGCCTGCCCGGTACTCTGTCGTCGCGCTTGCAGCCCAACCATCCCACCGACAACCTCAGCGGCATTACGCTGCTGGTCTACACCGGCCTCAGCATGGGTTCGGGGGACGCACTGATCGGACTCAATCCGGCCATCGACACCGTGGACAACATCAGTGCCACCCTGCGCCACCTGGACAAATTGCGCCGGGAAACCGGAGCGCCAACGCAGATCTGTGTGCTCTCCCACATCAAGACCCAACTGGCCTGCCTCGACCAGGGCGCGCCGGTGGAAATCATGTTCCAGAGCCTGGCCGGCACCGAGCGTACCCTGACCGACGAATTCGACGTCACCGTGCAGCTGCTGGATCAGGCCTGGCAGACCATGACCGAACGCGGCCCGCTGCGCGATGTTGCGGAGAACTTCATGTACTTCGAGACCGGCCAGGGCAGCGAGCTGACCTACGGCAAGCACGAAGGCATCGACATGACCACGTGCGAAGCCCTGTGCTACGGGCTGGCCCGGCGCTATCGGCCGTACATGGTGAATAACGTCACCGGCTTCATCGGCCCGGAAACCCACCTCGACAACTTCGAGATGACCTATTCCTGCCTGCAGGACCAGTTCATGGGCAAGCTGCTGGGGCTGCCCATGGGCATGGCGCCCTGCTACACCCTGCATTCCCAGGTGACCCTGGAAGGCCAGCAGATGGCCACCGAATTGCTGACTGCCGCAGGCGCCAACTTCTTCATGGACGTGTACCTGAGCACCGATCGCATGCTCGCCTACTTCGACACCAGCGCCCACGACAACCAGACCCTGCGCGAAGTCCACGACCTGGCGCCGGCCCCGGAATACCTGCGCTGGGCCCTGGGCAAGGGGATTTTCCAGGAGGATGCCCACGGTAACGTAGAGCGCGGACCGAACTGGGGCAACCCGCGGATTTTCTGCGCCTCGGACATCGACTTCCAGCGCCTGCTGGAATCCACCCCGGCCACCTACGGCTTCGACAATGCCGGCCCACGCCCGGCCAACACGGTGTCGCGGACCGTGCGCGCCAACCTCGCGGTGGCCCGAGAGGCGATCTACGTCGACCTGCGCCCCAGCGAAATCGGCGCCATTGCCCTGCGCGAGCTGCGTACCGCTGCCCCGGACAAGCTGGCTCACCTACAGGACCCGGAGCTGGGCGCGCGGCTGACCGAGGAAGTGCTGCGGCGCCTTAAACCGGAATACAACGACGTGCAGATCGTGATTTCCGACGGCCTCAGTGCCGAGGCCATCCACCACAACATTCCCGAGTTGCTGCCGGTGCTGATGGATGGCCTGCTGAGTCGCGAGCTGCGCATCGGCCAGCCGATCCTCGCGCCCTATGGCCGGGTCAAGCTGGCGGAGTCGGTGGGCGAAGCCCTGCAACCGCAACTGATCATCGTACTGATCGGCGAGCGCCCCGGCGGCGATGCCCTGGCCTCGCGCAGCATGTCCGCCTACCTGGGCTACCGCCTGCCGGACGACCAGGCCCGCCGCGCCGCCGCCCAGTTCAGCGGCAACCCGGACATTCGCTATGAATACACCGTGATCTCGAACATCTACAGCGGTGGCCTGCCACCGCTGGAAGGCGGCAGTCTGGTGGCGGAAAAGGCCTTTGCCATCCTCCACCACCGGGCTGCCGGAAACCGTCTGGAAAACCTGCTGAAGAAGGTGGCATCCTGATGATCCGCCAGCACTCGGCAACGCCCCTACATCGTTGAAACGGAGACTGAGATGGCCCAATTTTCCCACAGCGTAGGTTCTCAGACCTATCGCTTCGACAGCCTCAAGGAAGTCATGGCCAAGGCCAGCCCGGCCCGTTCCGGAGATTTTCTGGCCGGGGTCGCCGCCCTCAACGACGGCGAACGGGTCGCTGCCCAGATGACCCTGGCGGATATCCCCCTCAAGCACTTTCTCGAAGAAGTGCTGATTCCCTATGAGTCCGACGAAGTCACCCGGCTGATCATCGACAGCCATGACAAGCAGGCCTTCGCCACCGTCAGCCACCTCACCGTTGGCGGTTTTCGCGACTGGCTGCTCAGTGACGCCGCCGACGAGCAGAGCCTGCGGGCCCTGGCGCCGGGCCTGACCCCGGAAATGGCCGCCGCGGTGTCGAAGATCATGCGCGTGCAGGACCTGATCCTGGTGGCGCAGAAGATTCGCGTGGTGACAAAGTTTCGCGGCACCCTGGGCCTGCGCGGGCGCCTGTCCACCCGCCTGCAACCCAACCACCCCACCGACGAGCCGGCGGGTATTGCCGCGAGCATTCTCGACGGCCTGCTGTACGGCAACGGCGATGCAATGATCGGCATCAACCCGGCCACCGACAGCATCGCCTCGATCTGCGCCATGCTGGAAATGCTCGACGCCATCATCCAGCGCTACGAGATCCCGACCCAGGCCTGCGTGCTGACCCACGTCACCACCTCTATCGAGGCGATCAACCGCGGCGTGCCCCTGGATCTGGTGTTCCAGTCGATTGCCGGCACCGAAGCCGCCAACGCCAGCTTCGGCATCAACCTCAACGTGCTCCAGGAAGGCTATGAAGCAGGCCTGAGCCTGAACCGCGGCACCCTCGGGCAGAACCTGATGTACTTCGAGACCGGCCAGGGCAGCGCCCTGTCGGCCAACGCCCACTACGGCATCGACCAGCAGACCTGCGAAACCCGCGCCTATGCCGTGGCCCGGCACTTCAAGCCGTTCCTGGTGAATACCGTGGTGGGGTTCATCGGTCCCGAGTACCTGTACAACGGCAAACAGATCATCCGCGCCGGCCTTGAGGACCACTTCTGCGGCAAGTTGCTGGGCGTGCCCATGGGTTGCGACATCTGCTACACCAACCACGCCGAAGCCGATCAGGACGACATGGACAACCTGCTGACCCTGCTGGGCGTGGCCGGAATCAACTTCATCATGGGCATCCCCGGCTCCGACGACATCATGCTCAACTACCAGACCACGTCCTTCCACGACGCGCTCTATGCTCGCCAGACCCTGGGCCTGAAACCTGCCCCTGAGTTCGAGCAATGGCTGGCCAGGACCGGCATCTTCACCCAGGCCGACGGCAAGGTGCATTTCGGCAACAACCTGCCACCGGCTTTCCGCCAGGCACTGGCCCAGTTGGGATAAGGAACAGGCTCATGCAAAAACATCCGACCGACTCGCAAAACCCCTGGCTGGAATTGCGTCGCCTGACTCCCGCGCGCATTGCCCTGGGCCGCACCGGCACCAGCCTGCCTACCGGCGCCCAGCTGGACTTCCAGTTCGCCCACGCCCAGGCCCGGGATGCGGTGCATCTGCCCTTCGACCACGCCGGCCTGAGCACCCAGTTAGCCGAGCGTGGACGTGACAGCCTGCTGGTCCACAGCGCCGCCACCGATCGCCACAGCTACCTGCAACGCCCGGACCTGGGACGCCGGCTCAGCGACGACTCGGCCCAGGCCCTGCGGGACTATGCCAGCGCTCATCCCGGCGGAGTCGACCTGGCGGTGGTGGTGGCCGATGGCCTGTCGGCCCTGGCGGTGCATCGCCACACCCTGCCCTTTCTGGCGCGCATGGAGGAACAGACCGCCGCCGAAGGCTGGTCGCTGTCGCCGGTGATCCTGGTGGAACAGGGTCGGGTAGCGGTAGCCGATGAGATTGGCGAGCTGCTGGGGGCGAAAATGACCGTGATCCTGATCGGTGAGCGTCCCGGGCTCAGTTCTCCCGACAGCCTGGGGCTGTACTTCACCTACCAGCCGAAAGTCGGGCTCACCGACGCTTATCGCAACTGCATCTCCAACGTGCGCCTGGAAGGACTGAGCTATGGCATGGCCGCCCACCGCCTGCTGTACTTGATGCGGGAAGCCTGCCGACGGCAATTGTCGGGAGTGAACCTCAAAGACGAAGCGCAAGTGCAGACCCTGGACAGCGACTCAACGGCAGACATGAAGGGCAACTTCCTTCTGGGACCGCCCCAAGCGTGATTTTGCAAGACGATTGCGCTTTTTCGCCGCTTTGGGCAGCATCGGAACACGGCTGCCCGAGTCATCCAACCTGTGCCGTCACATCCACTTGAAGTTGAGAGCCACCATGCGGATTACTCAAGCAACCCTCGAGCACCTGGATCTGTTGACCCCGTTATTCGTCAAATACCGCGAATTCTATGGCGCCCTGCCTTACCCGGACTCGTCCCGGGCCTTTCTGGAAAAGCGCCTGCGACGCAAGGAATCGGTGATCTACCTGGCCCTGGCCGATGATGACAGCAGCAAATTGCTGGGTTTTTGCCAGCTGTACCCAAGCTTTTCTTCCCTGTCTCTGAAGCGTGTATGGATTCTCAACGACATCTACGTCGCTGAAGATGCCCGGCGTCAGCTGGTGGCCGACAACCTGATGCGCACCGCGAAGAAGATGGCCAAGGAAACCAACGCCGTCCGCCTGCGAGTTTCCACCAGCAGCAACAACGCCGTGGCGCAGAAAACCTACGAGTCCATGGGCTTTCGCGAAGACAGCGAGTTCAAGAACTACGTCCTGCCCCTCAGCGATAGCTGATCTCACTGACGGCGGCCTCAGGGCCGCCTTATCCCTCAGGCCAGGCAATATCCCAGGCAACCTGCCACGCCAAGCGCGCCGAAACGCCCCGCTACAATCTGAACACGCATTTCACCTATCAGCCTTTATAATGCCGACCTTTTCGAATCGTAAGAAAATCTACACATCCTTGTAGTCCCTTTCTCCGAGTCATCGCACAGGCCTGCCGAGCCAGGCTGTCACCACAGGTGCCCCAATGGATTTCAACCCGATCGACCTAATCCTTCATCTCGACGTTTATCTCGACATGCTGGTGACCAACTACGGGCCCTGGATCTACGCCATCCTGTTTCTGGTGATTTTCTGTGAAACCGGCCTGGTGGTGACCCCGTTCCTGCCCGGGGACTCCCTGCTGTTCATCGCCGGCGCAGTGGCCGCAGGCGGCGGCATGGACCCGGTTCTGCTGGGTGGCCTGCTGATGCTGGCGGCGATCCTCGGTGACAGCACCAACTACGTGATCGGGCGAACCGCGGGAGAACGGCTGTTCAGCAACCCCAATTCGAAAATCTTCCGCCGCGACTACCTGCAGAAAACCCACGATTTCTATGAAAAGCACGGTGGCAAGACCGTAACCCTGGCGCGCTTCCTGCCGATCATCCGCACCTTCGCGCCTTTCGTCGCCGGCGTGGCCCGCATGCCCTACCCGCGCTTTTTCGCCTTCAGCGTGGCCGGCACCATCCTCTGGGTCGGCGGCCTGGTGACCCTGGGCTACTTCTTCGGCAACGTACCGTTCATCAAGAAGAACCTGTCGTTGCTGGTGGTGGCCATCATCCTGCTGTCCCTGGTGCCGATGATCATTGGTGTGCTGCGCAGCCGCTTCGGCCGCAGCGCTGAAAAAGCCGAAACCCGCTAAGCACCATGTGGTCCCTCAGTGCCTGGCGCCGCAAGCGCCGGCTGGCCAAGCACCCGGTCAGTGATGAAACCTGGCAGCGGGTGCGCCAGCACCTGCCCTTCCTCGACGGCATCAGCGTCGCCGAGGACCAGTGGCTACGGGAAGCCAGCGTGCTGTTCCTCGACGACAAGCACCTCACCGCCCTGCCCGGCGTGGAACTGCATCAGGAGCAACGGTTGTTGCTGGCAGCCCAGGCGCAACTGCCGCTGCTGCACCTGGGAGACCTGAACTGGTACCAGGGCTTCCATGAAATCATTCTTTATCCCGACGACTTCCTCAGCCCCCAGCGCCACCGCGATGCCAGCGGTATCGAACATGAATGGGACGGCGAGCACAGCGGCGAAGCCTGGCAGCAGGGCCCGATCATCCTCGCCTGGCCTGGGGTGCTGGCCAGTGGCGGTTGGGAAGCCTACAACCTGGTGATCCACGAACTGGCCCACAAGCTGGACATGCTCAACGGCGACGCCAATGGCCTGCCGCCGCTGCACAGCGACATGCGGGTCAGCGACTGGGCGCAGGTGATGCAAAGTGCCTACGACGATCTCAACCGTCAGCTCGACCATGATCCGGACACAGAAACCGCCATCGATCCCTACGCGGCGGAAAACCCTGCGGAGTTCTTCGCCGTCACCAGCGAATACTTCTTCAGCGCCCCGGATTTGCTCGTGAAGGCCTATCCGAAAGTCTATGAACAGTTGCAGTTGTTTTATCGGCAGAATCCATTGGCCCGACTGCAGCAACTTCAAGCTGAAGATCCGGTCTATCAAACGCACCATTAATGTCCTGTCGCGCTGATACGTTGTTCATCTGAAGGCCAGTTGAAAGACCGCTGCCGCGCCTGCCGACCGATGGCAAAACCGCCGGTCGCACGGTCCGCCCGAACACGCCTGCGAGACAGTACAACCAAGGCTCTACGACCCTTGGCACGTAGCAACGGTTGCGGAGTGTGTCTATAATCGCCGCCACTTTTTGGTCAATCCGGCCAAGTCACTTGGTCAACTAACGGGGGCAACGCCCAATGAGCTACAGCAAGATTCCGGCGGGTAAAGACCTGCCGAACGACATCTACGTCGCTATCGAAATCCCGGCCAACCACGCGCCGATCAAGTACGAAATCGACAAAGACAGCGACTGCCTGTTCGTTGACCGTTTCATGGCCACCCCCATGTTCTACCCGGCCAACTACGGCTTCATCCCCAACACCCTGGCTGACGACGGCGACCCCCTCGACGTGCTGGTCGTGACCCCATACCCAGTAGCGCCAGGCTCGGTGATCCGCGCCCGCCCAGTGGGCATCCTGAACATGACCGACGACGGCGGCGGCGACGCCAAGGTCATCGCAGTACCACACGACAAGCTGTCCCAGCTGTACGTCGATGTGAAGGAGTACACCGACCTGCCAGCCCTGCTGCTGGAACAGATCAAGCACTTCTTCGAGAACTACAAAGACCTCGAAAAAGGCAAGTGGGTGAAGATCGACGGTTGGGGCAATGCCGATGCCGCCCGCGCCGAGATTCTGAAGTCGGTTGCTGCCTACAAAGGCTAAGAGGCAACTGCACGCTTGGAGCGACAAGCTTCAAGAAAGAGCCCCGGTCATCCGGGGCTTTTTTATGCCCGCACACCGCAACATCACCTGTTGGAGCCGGCGTGCCGGCGAAAAGCCTCTTCGGGCAACCATGCATCCAGCAATACATTCCCCAGACTTTTTACCGCCTCAAGGCCTCTGGATAGCGCTTCGCACTGGGAATTGCCGGCGAATATGCGTATGCTGCGCCCCACATTTGCGCATCGACCCCTCAGGCGGTCAGATCGCCCGACGAAGCGGATGACTTTCCTGCCCAGTCCCACAGCCAGCCGCAAGAGCTGGGTGTACGTTTTGAAGGCTGGTGCGGTTTACCAAAAATGAACCAAGCCAGTCCCCGAGAAGCCGGCCACAAGCCGGCTTTTTAATTGTCCGCATTATTCCTCCCCCATCCAAAAATCTACCTGATAACCTTGCTATTGCTGTGATTTAAGGCACATTTCTGCCTGATGGTGTTCAACACCATTTAACCTCATCCGACGAAAAAGTGGGGACGAGTGGG
>NZ_MOAK01000036.1:105599-120157 GCF_003732485.1 Pseudomonas protegens | reverse complement strand
AGAAAACCTGAACGAGCCCGGCACTTATGAAGATGCTGAAAGGTTTTTCCTGCCGTCAAAGCATCAGGACGAAAATCGTAGCCACTTCGCTTTAAACTAGCAGGTCGTCGTAGTGAAATGGTATTGGACTCATACTCTGAAATGAGTCTCAAGAAAGCCTGACTGGAGTCCAGCGTCAAACGTAGCCAATTGAGCTACGCTGTAGATCTCCTGGCCGATCGCGATATTGAACGTGCCGTACAACAAAAAGCACGACGAGCCAATGAGGTAAAGCAACTCACCTGAATGTAAATAGGAATCCGGTTTCTTTAGACCGCAACACCTCAAGGAAATTGCTATGGTGGGGCAAAAAGGGGGACGCCCCCCTCCCCTTGGATTAAGATGGTGCAAAAAAAGCAAGCTCCCGCCATAGCGCGAGTAAAAATGATATCGTCTCAATTTTATCGGCTCCTATTTTGTGAGCAACCAATGCTCACAAATAGAGAGGGGCTTAATTAAAAATGAATAAATCAGAGTTTGCTCAACAGATATGCAGTCTTTTTCAGATATTCTTCGTTTAACAAAAATCAGACTGCTTCAACTTCACTATGAAGCAAGCTGTGGGCATTTAGGCGGCAACTTCTCATGCATCGATGCACTTGTCACTTTGTACCATCGTGTAATGGGGCCGAACGACCGCTTTGTTCTCTCCAAAGGACACTCCGCCGGGGCCTTGTATGCAACGCTGTGGAGTCTTGGTCTCCTCTCTGATGCAGACTTGCAAACTTTTACACGAGATAACTCCTTGCTTCCTGGTCATCCCAGTGGTTCTGGTATTCCTGGATTGATGTTTTCCACCGGCTCTCTCGGACACGGCCCATCGTTAGCGGCTGGCCTTGCCCTAGCGGCACGCCACAAAGGCCTTAATCATGAGGTCTTTTGTCTTTGTTCAGACGGTGAATGGCAAGAAGGTAGCTGCTGGGAAGCTCTTAGCTTTGCAATCCATCATCGCTTAGAAAATCTTGTTCTGCTCATCGACCAGAATGGTCTTCAGGGTTTCGGGCGCACATCTGATGTGATCTCTTGTAATGATCTCTCCCAACGCATAGCCGGGTTTGGTACTGACGTTCAAAAGATCAACGGCCACGATCCAGACGCCATCATGAAAGCTATCGCCAGACCGACCACTGGTGCTCCCCGAGTATTGATCCTTGACACAGTGAAAGGGCGTGGACTGCATTTTGAGGACACATTGGAATCCCATTACCTACCCTTGTCTGAGGTGGACTACGTAGCAGCCCGCAGCATCCTTGAACAAGAGGGTACCCAATGAGAAAGGCCTTCGCAGACGCAATTTTGGCGCACTGCAATCACGAAGATTGGTTTTTCCTCACCGGCGATCTAGGCTTTATGGCTTTAGAGGAGATTCAGTCCGCGTTTGGTTCGCGTTTCGTAAATGCTGGCGTTGCCGAGCAAAACATGATCGGCGTTGCAGCAGGGCTCGCACGTGAGTCCCTACGTGTGATTGTCTACAGCATTGCCCCTTTCTGCTATGCACGCCCCTTCGAGCAGATCCGCAATGACCTATGCCTCGGCAACCTACCAGTGTGCCTAGTAGGAAACGGAGGAGGTTATGCATACGGTCATATGGGGCCGACCCACCATGCACTTGAAGACTGCGCAGCAATGAATGCCCTAGGCGTGCGCGTGTTAGTGCCGGCTTTTGACGATGATCTTCCTGCCCTTCTTGCCAAGCTTGATATACCCACTTATCTTCGCCTCGGGTACGATGCCAGGCCATCAGGTCAAAGTGCACCTGAATATGCCCCCTGGCGAGAAGTATTGCCCGGTAACTGCGGGGCTGTTGCCGCTCTTGGCCCGCTTGCAGGAGTTGCCTGGCAAGCCCTGAGCGACCTTGATATCGACTCGCGGCCATCAGTGTGGGCAGTGTGCGAGTTTAATGATGCTGAAATCCCATCCAAATTTCTAGAACAGATTGCTGCTCGCCCCCTTTACGTCCTAGAAGAACATGTTGCTCAAGGTGGGCTTGGAATGCATTTGGCCCTCAGCCTTGCCGCACGCAGCTTGACAGCCGGGCTCTTCGTTCACCGACCGGCCCTCGGATACCCCACCGGTCGCTTCGGCTCCCAGGTTTTTCACCGTGCGCAGTGCGGACTCGACGCACCCTCAATCCGCTCCATGGTCACCGGCTAAAAATGAATCTAGACGACAAAATTAGAAATCTGGCCGGTCCGATACTGGTTCTTGGGGCCAGTGGTTTTATTGGAGCCAATTTACTACGCCGTATACTTGCGGTACGCAGCGACGTCACCGGAACCATTTTTTCCGGTGACACCTGGCGCCTCAACGGCATATCCTCGGCCAATATCGCTTTCCTGAATCTGCAGGACCCGGGTAGCGTTAGATCAGTGCTTCATCGTGTTGAACCACAGACGATCTTTGACTGCTCATCCTTTGGAGCCTATTCCTTCGAGCAGCATTACGAACGAGTCCACGCAACCAACTACCTCAGTTTCATTCGGTTCATGGAAGAGATTGCTGAAATGAACCTGGCGGCCTTCGTTCATGCAGGCAGTTCGTCAGAGTATGGCCTGAACTCAGCAGCTCCCGCTGAAAATGCCTCACTTGTGCCGAACAGCCACTACGCGGTTAGTAAAGTTGCCGCCAGCGCTGCCATTGCTTATTTCGGTAAGGTACGCGGCGTTCCGGTCACTAACTTGCGCCTTTACGCGGTTTACGGTCCGTTTGAGGACAGTTCTCGACTTATCCCTACGCTGTGTGAAGCCAGCCTACGGAAAGAACTCCCAGTTCTCGCTCGCGCCGAGGTAAGCCGTGACTTTGTACACGTGGACGACGTAATCGAAGCATTTGTCGACACAGCACAGTTGATGGGACCAGCTCTTATCGGAGAATCCATCAATATCGGCAGTGGCCTGTCAACCACCCTCGCCACACTAGCTAATTTAGCTATTACATCTTTCGGGCTCACTGTAGAGCCGCGCTTCAACCCCGCCGCAGGCCGCACGTGGGATACCGATAATTGGTACGCAGACACTACCAAAGCAAAAAATCTACTTAGCTGGTCTGCCAAAATTAGCCTTGCCGATGGCCTTAAACAAACTCGCGATTGGTGGCAGGCCCACCTAGTCAATACAGACTTCAAGCGACTGACCAAGCGCACTCAGCCACTCAAGGAAAAAAACTCCATCTCTGCGGTAATTGCTTGTTATCGTGATGTTCAGGCTATCCCAATCATGCATAAACGGCTGGTAACCGTATTCCAAAGGATGGGACTAGACTACGAGATCATATTTGTAAACGACAACTCTCCCGACGACTCCGCCGAGGTGATAAGGGAGATCAGTGCCCGCGACCCCCATGTGATTGGTATCAACCACTCGCGTAATTTTGGCTCCCAAGCAGCCTTTCGCAGTGGTATGGAAATTGCGAGCAAAGAGGCTGTGGTGCTGATGGATGGCGACCTTCAAGATCCACCGGAACTCATCGAGGCTTTTATAGAACGTTGGCGTGCAGGTGCAGAAGTGGTCTATGGCCGGCGTATAAAACGTGAGATGCCAGTTTTGCTCGAGGCCTGTTATAGGGCCTTCTATCGTGTGTTTGCCATGATGAGCGAGGTACCGGTTCCAAAAGATGCCGGTGATTTCTCTCTGATTGATCGCAGCGTAGTGTATTGGCTCATCCAATGCAGGGAGCGCGACTCATTTTTGCGCGGACTGCGTGCCTACGTAGGTTTCCGCCAGGAAGGAGTGGATTACGTAAGGCCAGAGCGTATGTTTGGTACTAGCACCAACAACTGGATCAAGAACATCGGCTGGGCCAAGAAAGGCATTTTTTCCTTTTCCCGCATGCCACTGCATTTACTAACCGCCGCAGGCGGAATTACATCCTTAGCCACAATTTTGCTGGCAATCTTCAGCATCCTTATGCGGGTTCTCGACTCCGAAGCGGTTCCCAAAGGCATGACCTTTCTGTCATTACTGGTTATGTTCTTCGGTTCATCCACACTGCTCGGAATTGGTCTTCTAGGCGAATACATAGGCAAAATCTTGGAGGAGACCAAGGCTCGGCCAGCCTTCATTCGCCGCAGCCTAATTGTACGTGGCGAAATACGTCCTGCAGACCCAAGGAGGCAACTATGACCATCGAACGTGCGTGCCCCGCCTGTCATGGCCGCAGCCACACACGCTTCGCTGACGAACGTGTTGATCCTGAGCGGGTCGGCCCTCTAACTTATGCGTCCCGAAAGCCACCTGAGTTCATGTGTCTACGCCTGGTGCGCTGCACCACATGCGATTTGGTTTATGCCCCCTCTCCGCCAACTGAGGAATTCTTGCATGCCGCTTACGCAGATTCAGATTTTGATTCCGGGCCCGAAGCAATGGCTGCTGCCAAAACCTACGCCAACGCCCTTGAACCCCATCTAAAAAAACTCACAGGTCGCAACGCAGCGATCGATGTTGGCGCCGGTAGCGGGCCACTTCTTCCTTGGCTTCTGAGCCATGGATTTTCGCCAGTGATGGGTATTGAGCCCTCACAGGCAGCGATCAACGCAGCCCCACTAGCGGTGCGCTCACTACTCAAGGAGGGAATGTTCTCGGCATCCATGCTCAATGGTGAACAGCCTTCCCTGATCTGCTCCTTCATGACACTCGAACATCTACCTGACCCAGGCGATTTCGTCGCCACCACCCATAGCCTTCTTGAGCCAGGGGGCGCAATAGCGGTAGTGGTACATAACTGGCGTGCTCCTCTTAATCGGCTGCTTGGCCTACGCTCGCCGATAATTGATGTAGAGCACCTCCAACTCTTCAGCCCCCAAGCCCTGCGTGAACTGCTCCAAAGAACTGGATTCGAGCGCATCGAGCTGAGCCCTATCCGTAACACCTACCCACTGCGTTACTGGCTTCGACTCACGCCACTGCCAACTTTTGCAAAAAAGCTGGTTATCGGCCTGCTTGAGCGAGCTGGACTCGCGGACTACAACTTCGCCATGAACGTCGGCAACATGCTCGCCGTCGGTTACAAGCCTCAATAAAACAAATACCCCTAAGGCCACAAATACCATGACCCAAGTCCAGCCTCCCGACATCAAACGAAATGTTCATCGCTTTGACGAAGACGTGCGCAAACAGGGGGCATACGCATATACAGGAGAACGCCTATCTGCTCGGCTTGCCAACGACAGAATAAGTCGCAGTATCGCCGAATCCTTCGACTTCCGCGGCGCATCCGTACTCGACTTAGGTTGTGGCGATGGCGCGTATACCGTCGAATTTGCGGCCCTTGGTGTAAGCCAAGTTGTCGGTCTTGATCCCGCCGCCGTCGCCATCGACGCCGCTCAAAAGCGCGCTCAAGCTCTGGGCGTTGCGGACACCGTGAGCTTCGAAGTGGGCAATATCTACACCCTAGACGAATACCTCACTTCCGGACGCTTCGACTGCATCGTGATCCGAGGCGTACTCCATCACCTGCCCGATCCAGCCCGAGCCCTGGCAGGACTGGCCACATTTGAGGGAACCGTGGTCGTGCTCGAACCCAATGGCAGCAATCCAGTACTTAAGCTCTTGGAGCGTTTCTCGCGCTACCACATCGAGCATGAGGAGCGCTCCTTTAGCCCAAGCTTAATCTGCAACTGGATTAGCGCCGCCGGGCTGTCCGTAAACCGTTGCAAAGTGCTTAACCTAGTGCCCTTTTTCTGCCCGACCCCAATTGCAAAAATTCTGCGGACAGTCGAACCACTTATCGAACGCCTGCCTTTGCTACGAGATATAGCCTGTGGCCAGGTCATCATAACTGCACGGCGCTGAAATACATTTATGCCATTATTATCGCAAAGCCGCTTTCCAAAACTGTGGTTATTGATGCAAAGAGTAATTGGAGGTAACGCTTCTAAACAAATACTTGCCACAGAATACTACTGTAACCAACCACGAGTCCTGGAGATCGGTTGCTCAGTGGGAAATATATCTGAAGCTTTCTTGCGATATCCAGAAATAACCTTTACAGGAATCGATATTGATGAGAAGGCGCTGGCGGTAGCCCGGCAACGGTTTCAGGATATAGGCAATTTTCGATTCTCTCTGTGTTCACTTCAAGAATTGAGTAAAGCTGGCGAGCGCTTTGACTATGTCCTCTTTGCTGGCATGTTACATCATGTTGATGATGAAACCGCCGAACTCCTATTACGCGACGCATTAAATTGTACTGCTGCCAACGGTAGTATTGTTATTTACGAGCCCGAAGCAGTGCGTGATCAAGATGGATGGTTCTTTCGATTATTCTACGCTCTTTTCGAGCAAGGCGCTTATCTCCGGTCCAGGGACGCCCTTGAGGCACTTGTGACACGTGCTGGTGTGAACCTCGATCGGATCGAGGACAGAATGGTTAGTCCTGGCATCGTCATCAAACCGTATGTTGCCCGCTTCAATCTTCTGTTGGGCGGACACAATCCCGGCGAATCATGATGACGAAGAAAAAACTTCTCAGCCCCCTATCTCTGGCTGGGATGATTGTACTGATGGCTATTGCTCAATTAATTTTCAAGAAAGCCGGCCTGTATGCAAATGACTATGCGGAGTGGTACTTAGCAATCATCTTTAATCCCTGGCTAGCAAGCGGTCTTGCTATATCAGCTGCTGGCATGGGCTGCTGGTTATTTGCCTTACGCCACATTCCCCTTTCCTCAGCCTACCCATGGACAGCGCTCACCTACGTGATAACGCCCCTTTGTGGAGCCTTGCTATTTGGTGAAACCATTACAATCAGATATGTACTGGGGATGACACTTGTGGTGGCTGGCGTGGTGGTGACCAGCCGAGGAGGCGAGACGGAATGACGACCTGGGAACTTGGTCTTTGCCTAGCTTCATTGGCTTGCAGCAGCGCCTCACAACTTTTTATAAAAGGGGCTTCGATACCCGGCGGGTGGGGACGGCGAATTATCTGGCTGGGCTTGGCGGGAAGCCTATTGTTAATGTCGGTAGGCACGGCCGTGATCGCTCTGAAAACACTGCCATTGTCAAAACTACTCCCTTTTGCTGCAGGCTCCCACCTGCTCGTTCCTCTCGGAAGCAGCTACTTTTTCGGAGATCGACTTTATCCACATTTTTGGGTAGGTGTGTTTCTTATCATTTCAGGAATCCTATGCGTTCTAGAATGAGTTACGGCGCTACACCTTCGCTTACTTTTTCTCCTACCCCGAAAATCATCGTTATTTTTCTGATGGTGCTAGTAATTGTCGCCCCCCGCCTCATATTGGCCGGTGGTCTACCGACAACCGATGAAGGCTTTTATGCCTATTATGCCCAGATCATGAACGCCAGCCTGATGCAAGGCTCTGGTCTGCCGGACACAGGACCACTAATGCTCTACCCACTATTGGTGAACTGGGTATTTGCGTCCGGCACCAATCCGATGGTTGCATTACGCCTGATTGACCTAGTGGTTGCCGGGGCCGCTGGCTACGCGCTATTCCGGGTGATAGAGATAGAGAGTCGAAGTCGATTGGGAGCAGCCTTTATCTCCGCACTCTTTCTTTTCACGATGAACGAAACTCTATTCATTCAATACGGATTCAAAAATAGCATCCATGCAGCTTATCTCCCCCTGTTTGCTGCCCTGTGGCTGGGTCTCAATGCACCCACGATGACTACCGCACATCGCTGGTCCAGCATTGGAGCCTTGTTATCCACTGCCGTGTTGCTCCGTGAAACTTTCATGCCTCTGGCGGCGCTAGGCGCTATTGCTGTTCTGATCAGCCGTGGCTTACGTCCGTTCAGCCAGCTCATAGCCGGGGCCTCTTGTGCCGGTGCGCTAATTACCGGCGCCATACTGGCTGCCCGCGGAGGCCTTTCCGCTGCTCTTGAAGGTTACCGGGATGCCGGACTTGTTTATGCCTCCGTTGCTGAACAACGTGCCGAGTTTTTCTTTAACTCCGGTGCTCAGGCCTTGCGCGAAAGCATCATTAGCGTGGGAATAGCAGGCGTGGGTGTGGGCGTTACACTCGCTCGTAGCATTAGCAAGAAACGTATTACTAGCTGGCTCAAGTTAGTATTCTGGCTCTCTGCTGCGCTTCTCCCGCTGCTAGAACCTGCAACTAAGATAGGCTTCCCGTATCACTTCGGGGTTTGCTTGGTGGGCCTAGCAGGGCTCACAGCCCTGGGCTGGCGCAACCTGAGCGAAGGCCGCCCAGATTTCCAAAAGCACCTAATTACTGGGGCCTTAGGCGTGGCGTTACTAGTGCTTATCATACCGCGCCTAGCATCGTTCAGTATTGCGTGGCCCCAAACTCGCGAAGTCCTGGCTGCTTTTAAATCCGGTGAATGGCCAGAGAAACTATCCGAGAAAACAAATTACCTGCTGGCCGCCCAGGTGATCCGACAGGCCGCGCCAGCCGAGGCCACCGTTGCCGTCAGTGGCTTCATGTTCTCCCTCTATCCCCTCACCGGCCACTTGCCTCCAGCGCCCGAACTTTCCAATCTTAGCGCCACCCTCATTAAACTCCAACTCTCAAGTACCCGCCTCCGCGAAATACTGCTGCGCTGCCCGCCAGACGTTCTAATGACAACAAGCCGCTCCGATTGGCCCGGGGGCCCGGAGCTTCTTGCTGCCGTCCGCGACACAGGCATTTACGAAGAGATTGCAAAGATCCCTGCGAGCGGCGATCGGGCTTACGGAAATTTCGGAGGGATAGTTTTCCGCACGACCAAAAAGTTTCCTTGTGAGTCATTAGCTGAAGAGATTGACTAAAATGCGATGTCGCTAATCTTCAGGAGGGCGAGACCTAAACAATCCTGGACTGTCATAAATTTATATTCAGGCATAACAATGCTGAAGAAGCACATACATGCCGACCAAAAAAGAAAGCATGCGATCCATAAATGAAATTTTTCCAAAGATGGTTCATAGGCTTACCTTAGTATTTCCGGCGAGTAGCTCTAGAGCAAAAGCACTTCTAGTCCTCTACCGAAGAAACGTACAAACACTTCGTCACATGAAGCAGCCACTTGTAAAGTTCTTGGCCCCTGATCCAAAATTGGCTCATCAGGAAAGTCGTCGGGTAGATAAGTCATGGCCCGGACTATAATTGGGGCAGGCTAAGTAGCGTTGGGCCAAAACCTGATAAGAGAGGCGCACCACAGATCAAACCCATCAAACCGCCAGTTCAGTTCCTAGACGGTGAGAACTATCGTGTCATCATTGACATCCTGTGAAGTTACAGAAGCCGGATGGTTTAGCCTAGAGATAGACTTTTCGACTTTTGCGTCAACTCACGCCATGAAGTGCTGGATCCAGAAAAAATCGGGAACACAGCCCCAAGGATTAACTTGATAGTTAGAATTTTTTTGGGGGGGGAGTGGAGCGCTTATCTTACTCTTTACATGCCGTACTAGTTGATTAACCCCTGACTCGCCTAGGCGTCCGATCAAGGCTTAACCGAACACTCTAGCAGCGGGATGCCATCTTGTAGCGACTGCAGTCTATGCGTGGCTGCATCTAACGCCTCCTCCATTGAGGATGCCGGATAATAAAGACACCTTGTACCGATTCCCGCTCGGCGAGCGGCCTCCATATCAGACCCCTTATCACCAATCATCATCGAGTCGGCCAAGTTCAGGTCGTACTTTGCTGATGCCCGCAATATAAGTCCTGGATTAGGTTTGCGGTCGAATGACTCCTTCTTGTAGTGCCCAATACCGTGCATAGGATGATAGGGGCAATGAAATACATCATTTATCAATACCCCTTCTTCCTTAAAACGAGCACACATCCACTCCGTTAGGGATAGAAAGTCCATCTCCGAATAATATCCGCGTCCGATCCCTGCCTGATTAGTTACCACAATCAGCAAATAATTCGACTGGATTGCTGCACGACAAAGATCGAAGATTCCGTCGATGAATAGAAAGCTCTCTACCTTCGATGTATATCCTGCGTCATGATTAATAACTCCATCACGATCAAGAAATAGCGCTCGCTTCTTACTCACAACCCAGCCAACTCCGTCTGTGCAAGTGCATAGTCATCTGGCACACCAATATCAATGAAACGACTTCTTGTTACAAAGCTGTCAAATTGAAGTCGGTGCAAATACTGGGTAAAAAATTCCGTTTCAAGAGAAAAAGGTTGCCCCAATGGAAAGTCATCCAGAGCCTGCCTTGGAAGCACATAGCAACCGGCGTTTATTAAGCCCGGGCCAGGACTGCCTTTCTCGAGAAACTTGTGAATCCGTCCTTCGCGGGTCTCTACCCTGCCAAAACGCGCAGTATCTGGAACCTCTCGCACCACAATCACCGGACAGTGGTTGGCCAACCACAAACGCTCGAGCTCATCCACCTCGACATCCAGATAGGTATCGCCATTGAAGATAAAGACATGGTCAGTCAAGCAACGCGCAAGTGAAGCACGAATTGCTCCTCCCGTACCCAGTGGTTGCGACTCCACCTCATACACCAATTCAATACCGGCGAAGCTCTCGCCAAAATGGTCGATTATTTTCTCGGACATGAAGCCAAGGGAAAGCACAATTCGCGTGAAACCCTTTCGGGCGAGTGTCGTCAACAAAATCTCGAGAAATGGTTTACCAGCAACAGGTGCCATAGGTTTTGGCAAGTCAGGCACCACCTGGCGCAAACGCGTCCCCAGACCTCCAGCCAACACGATCGCTTCCATTACTCAGGCGCCTTGAAAAGAGCAGACTCCACCAACCCACATAGGATATGCCCCAATACCAAGTGACCTTCTTGTATTTTCGGCGTATCGGAGCTCGGAACCTCCAGTAGATGGTCACAAAGTTCGCGCATAGGGCCGCCACGATTACCTGTTAGACCGATACATACCAGCCCACGTGACCTGGCCTCTTCAAGCGCCAACAATACATTGGGAGAGCGCCCTGAAGTCGAATACCCAATGAAAACATCGCCCTTATTGCCAAGCGCCTGTACCTGCCGGGCAAACAACTTTTCATAACCATAGTCATTGCCGATAGCGGTAAGGATCGACGTGTCAGTTGTTAAGGCTATTGCTGGCAATCCCGGTCGATCGAAAGCAAAACGGCTGACAAATTCTCCGGCGATATGCTGGGCATCGGCGGCACTGCCACCATTACCGGCCAAGAGAATTTTCCCTCCATCGCGTAAAGATTCGATACAAGCGGCGGTGGTGTGCTCCAACTTGGTCTGTAACGAATCATCAGCCAACATTGCAAGCATTACTTGCTGGGCTTCGCCGATCTTTTCGACAATATAATTTCGCATGATATACCCTATTTACGCGCACTTTGCTAAAAGCACTGCTTACTCAAACTCGCCAGGCTTGTGTTCCATACTTGGTGAAATGACAATTACTGACTTGTCCATCAAAGTTGTTCAATACTCGAACTACATCCATACGTTTCTCCGTGGGGACGAAGAACAGCATGAAACCGCCGCCTCCTGCACCTGAAACCTTACCAGCCAAGGCTCCCGCATTTATGGCAGCATCATAGATCTTGTCGATGTGGGGGTTTGACACGGTCTTTGCGGAGCGTTTTTTATTCTCCCAGCCCAAGCGCATTGATTCCACGATTCCTTTAAAGTCTCCTCGCAGCAGGCACTCTTTCATCACCAGTGCTTCATGTTTAATACCATGCATTGCATTCAAAGCATCAATAGCACCGGAGTTAACATTGGAGCTTTGATCGGCAATAATTTTTGCAGACTCTCGTGAAACACCGGTAAAGAACAGAACTAACGACGCTTCCAACTCACAAACGACCCAACTCTTTATACGTAGAGGGTTGATAATAGTCCGCTCATCCGCATAAAACTCCATAAAATTGAAGCCACCAAAAGTTGCAGAATATTGATCCTGCCGTCCGCCTTGCAAGCCACAAACTACACGTTCAAGCTTATAAGCTAATTGTGCAATTGTGTAATCATCCAGCGGCAAGTTCAATAACTCTGCGAATGCACGAATCATGACAACTACAAGTGTCGAAGACGATCCCAGACCGGACCCCGCCGGCGCATCACAAAAAGTACTCAACTCCAGCGGAATGGGCTTGCCACCATTGTAGTTCTGTACCATGTGATTATAAACAGCCTTGTGCAAATCAAGATGGCCATTGAGGACCAGCGGCTCCGCAATGGCCTTAATCTTCTCACTCTGCTGATCGGTGGCCACAAAGCGAACGATTGGCTCCTCAAGCGTCTTGATTACCGCGTACGCATAGCGATCAATGGTGGCATTAAGCACATACCCACCGTGCACATCGCAATAAGGAGAGACATCTGTACCGCCCCCCGCCAAGCCCAGACGTAAAGGGGCTCGCGCTCTTATTATCATGGCTATTACTCAAAATTCGATTAAAGACATCCGACTCAATATAACCAGCAAAAGTCTTACCTATTCAAAGGAATTTTACCTTTGGAGATCTCACTTCTCCAGTGATTTAACAAATCACTGAGCATTTGCTGGGCCGGTATTTCCGGTTTCCAATTGATTGCAGTTCTTATTTTCGTATTATCAAACATCTGGTAGTCGGCATCGATTGGGCGTAGCCGGTCCTGATCGGTCACAACTTCAATATCCCGACGAGAACTCATGCCAACAAGAAGTTCAATAACTTCTGGCAATTTAAAAACTTCCTCACCCGCGATATTAAAATAGTCACCGCGTTTCACCTCTCCTCTCTCACTTGCCTCAAGAAGCAGGAAATAAGCCCTTACTGCATCTCGCGCATCTTGGAAGGTTCGCGTGCTCGACAAGTTTCCAACTTTAATAAATGGTTCTTGAAGCCCAGCCTCAATTAAAGCAATCTGTTTGGCAACGGTACTTTCAAAAAATACATCGCTTCGACGCGGGCCAGAATGCGTCCCCATTCTGGTCACAAAAGTCCGTAGCCCATAAGCCTCACCGTAAAACTGTCCCAAATAGTCCGTGGCGATTTTACTGATGCTGTAGGGGCTGGCACCGTGAAAAGCCGTGTCTTCTGCCAAGGCAACACCAGGTTTGGCCTTGCCATATACTTCGCTTGAAGAGCAGACATGCACGACAGGGTCATAACCATCCAGCTCATTCAGTTGTCGAATATTTTCAAGCAGGTTAGCAGTACCAATTACATTAGTCTGCAGGGTTTCGATCGGGATATTGAACGAGGTTTTTGGATACGACTGCGCCGCCAGATGTGAAATAAATGTCGGACGTACATCTTTTAGCATCCTTGAAATAGCAGTCGAGTCATTCAAGTCAGCATAATAGAGACTAATTCTATCTTTATTATTAATACGAGTCGTCAAGTGGTAAAGATTATCCATCGGCTCCTGCCAACGCATCATACCCACTACCTCATATTGGGTATGCTCTAATACGTAGTCTGCCAACTGAGATCCAACCTGGCCAGTAATACCAGTGATCAATATTTTTTTACTCATTCTTTATCAACCTCAAAAACTTGTGTTTGAATCCATCTTAGCCCAGAGCGTCAAAACTCTGAAAGCGCCGTTCTACTCGCTGACTCTGACGCCATAAGCTGAAACAATCAGTGATTTCATCGAAGCCCAAGTGTACCTCTCAAGACACACTTGACGCGCACAACTACCAATCTGGTCTCGTAGTGAAGGACTGTTTAGAAGCATTGTGCAAGCATCTATAAAAGCAGAAGCATCATCTGCCACCATAACACTCTCACCATCTTTGTAATCGAGCCCCTCACAGGCAAGCGGAGAAACAACACTGGGAATACCCAATATAGAATATTGATGAATCTTGCCACGCACACCTGCACCGCCGAGCGCTGGCGCAATACCAATAGCCGCCCCACTCAAACCATTCTCGATGAATTCTACCTCTCCCAAAAACTCGATGCCATCTCCATGACACATTTCTAGTAACTCAGAATCCAGTCCACGCCCTACGACACGGAGCTTATAGTTTGTCACTTGTGCTCTTAATTTTGAATGTACATTTCGGCAATACCAAATAAGCGATTCACGATTGGTTTTAGAGCCAAAAAATGCAAAAAACACAACTACAGAGCCAATTGTCACATTCTTTTTGCAACCTGGCTCGGGAAACTCTACTTCGGATAAAGCAGTCGGAATACAGAACACTTTATTCGTAGGCTTGAAGAATGCAATAAAGTTTCGGTCCGGTACCGATACAGTAATCACTCTATCTGCTCGCCTCACATAGCCTATTTCCTGGAAGCAATGAAATAAGCTCGCCGCCATCTGGCGAAATCGAAAAACGCCTCGAGCACCGCTGCAAAGAGAAGTTTTCAACCCCCTTACCATAGATTCCATAGGACTAAAGGCAATAACAGCTTTCGGCCATCTCTCCTTACAGGCCCCAATCAACGCACCACACTGATGATACTGAAGATCAATGAAATCAAATTGCGAGTTCGAAAAATCAACATACGACATGAAGTTACTACCAAACTTTTCGAGAGGAACATAGTGCACCTCATCGAAAATACTTGATAACAACTCCCCCCCCCACTCTTCAACCTGATACTCGAATGTAATCAGTACTAGATTCAAATCGGGTTGAATTTTT
>NZ_MOAK01000036.1:90083-105554 GCF_003732485.1 Pseudomonas protegens | reverse complement strand
CTGCTTGGAGCATAGAAACTCACAAGCAAAATACTCTTTATCATGCGCTTGCCGTTACTTTAAGACGCTGAGCATAGGATCTGCCAAGAGATATACCTGGAACTTCAACATATCTATGTAATAGCCAGGAAGCAGAAATAGCGGCAGCGATTGCAGCGACAAGCATCACATACGGACTATTAGTAAAACTGCGTACCAATGCCATTGTCCCTAAACCAATTGCCGCATGAAGTAAATAAATTGGATAGACCAGATCCGCCATCCAATAAATCGGCCTTGGTAGCTTATGCAAAATATCAAATCTTGAAATAAGCCCAAAGAACAAGAACATCCCCAAGGCTAAAACTTGCGTCCCTAAATTATTATAAGTGCTGACATCCTCATGCCCGACCTTATAGAACTGAAATGCAAGATAGGCTAAAACCAATGCCCCAAACACCAAGGAAAACTTATTCTGCCAACTCGTTTCTTTTTCCGCCAAATAAACTGCAGATCCAATACAAATAAGCATCATATACTTTACCTGAGAGGCCACCAACGTCAAATAATAACTATCAGGAATTTTAACACTGATTATAACAACCCCCAGAATCAAGGCTTGAAAAACAAACAACTTATATACTGAAAATCTCCCTATAACCGCCGCACACATATAGAACAGAACCTCAATAACCAAGGTCCATAGCACCCCAGTTATCGGGAAAGCACCAACAACCAAGTACGTGAGCGTAAAACTTGAAATATAACTAGACACCCCAAATACCAAACCTTGAGCCATCCATACGAACAGACCTATTATGCCCAACGCAACAAAAAGAACTGGAAAAATTCTGAAAAACCTATTAACTAAAAAATCACTTCTTGTATAACGTTCCAGCATCATCGGCATCAAATAGCCCGTTATTATAAAAAATAACGTAACACCCAATATTGCTGTTTGCGTGGAGAAACTTTCTATCATGAAAATTTCAAACTTCCACAATGACCAGCTTGTTTGATCGAACAAGGGTAAAGGATATTGATCATTGATAATCCCAGGAATAGAGGTTGCTCCACCTCCCACTGATACATAATGACCAAACATCACCAATGCAACAGCTATAACTCTTAAGATATCAAGATAAGCAAAGCGACTTTGCATCAGCGGCTCCAAAATACTATTGTGCGCTTCATCTTTCTAAGCTTCCGATACATAGGGCGCAAATGACTGATGAACTGGTTCACCACATGCACAGCTGGATCCACAGGGGGAGTGGACTGCAGCGTACGCCCCGATACCTGATCCGCTATCTCACGAGCAACAGGAGACTCATGATGGACGTCATAGAGCGCATTGAGTTCATGATTATAGTTTGTAATCAAATCATAATGTTGCGCCCAGAATCCTCGCTCCGACGCTTTACGATAGGCCTCATAATGACGGTGGAAGTGCCCAGCTTGCACACGCAACAGTACATGTCGCGAACGGTGAGTCGGGATCCCGCCCCCCATGGCTTCGGCAATAATACTTACAGGCAAAATGGCATCAAAACGGTTGATCTTATCAGCAACAAGTAGACTCAATGCCTCTCGGGCAAAGAATAACGTCGCCAGTTGATGCTCAGCCAAGCTGTTCTGTGTCCACCTGTACAGACCTATAGATGCATTGTTGCGCAGAATCCCGAGTGTCCCTAGAGGCGCTTTCGTAGTCAGGGTACTGACGAAGAAACCTGCCACATGCAATCCACCCTCTCTCGCCGCCAAATCAGCCTTGAACCAATCCATTGCTTTGGAAAAACTATCGTAATGCGGAAAATCAAACTGGGTGAGAAATGTCGAATAATCTCCTTTGGACTTCTGTGCAAGCAATGCTACTTTTTCGCCGAGACGCAATCCGTCCCAGTCTTGCTCCGTTAGCTCCTCCTCCAGGCAATGCTCCCAACTCACTCCGAGCGGTAGTTCATGCGGCCCAGCAGGCATCTCACCATATTGGATGATATGTACCTTGGCATTAAGCGATTGGGCAGCATGAACTGCAGCTTCGATTACATGAGCCACGTTATGAAAGTGCCGACCGCTGCCTGGCGAAGATGGGTCGGGATCATGGTGAAATAGAAACACGTCGATGCATCGAGCTTCGGACGCTTGAACCAATACGTCACATCTCTTCTGTTCTATATAAGCAAGGGCAGCGTTGAAGCAAGGCTCAAAGCAATAGCGTTGGGCTAACAAAGACTGAGCTTGAACGACTTTATCACGCGCTTCTGCTGGATTCTGATTGATCCGCTGTAGCGCATTAAGAATCGACTTCGCCCGCTCTTCTTCAGTATCACCTTGAAAATAGTAAACAAGATCACCGAAGAGTTTTTTTACATGTGCATTCTCATCGGAAATAACAGGCACGCCTGCAGCAAAACCTTCAAAGACTCGACTTGAAGACGTACGTGATTTTATATGCGCTGGAGATGAGACTGCCAATACAGCGCCGTAGTCCTGCATTACTCTAGCCATACTCACGCCATCGAATGGAATCTCTCCCTTATAGGATGTAAAACCTGCCCATGGACTGATTCCTTCGAGTTTATCGGGGCCGTAAAAGTCAGCAGCTTGCTTCTCTTGCAAGATATCTAATAACCCTTGAGCACGACCAGCTCGGTCAATGCCTCGCTCCCAGTTAACACCACAGTAGAAAACCTTTTGGGCCGCAGCAGAATTAAGCTTCTCTATTGGCTTAGGAGAAATCATTGCCTTCTGCGAGCATGAAGGAAACATCTCCAGGTTTCTATCATCCCATTCGTGACCAACGACATTACGAATATGACTTTTCAGCGTATCGGAGCCATTGTAAAGGTAACCGTCATACGCACGAAGATGATGCAGTAGTACTGTAGAGTAGTCACCACGAAGGTGCATAAACTCCAACGGGTTGGCGACCCATAAGAAAGTCGGGATGTTTAGAAATTTTGGAGTATCATAATGAAAAGATATTGCAAAATCGAAATCTTGAATGAGTGTTGCACGGTTCAAGCACTCATCAGTATCGACATTGAAACCAAAATAGTCGACAACAGAGATCGTGTAGCCTGTTTGTTTTATTTTCTCGATCAGCTCATATTCGCCATTCTTGACGTTTGGCCATTGCGAAATGAGAAGAATTCGAGGCAATACGTTCTCAATCATCCCAGCTGCTCCGCTACTTGACTCGAATACCAAGTCCAAGTCTCCTCAAGTCCTTCGCGGATAGAGTACTGACACTTAAAACCTATTGAATTAATATTCGTCAGATCATAAGCACGATAGTCCTGACCATTCGGTTTCTCACTGTCCCAAACAACTTTGTCTTGCATACCAGCGATTTCAGCGATCATCTCAACAATATCGCGAATACGGTAGACAACACCACTCCCAATATTAGAGGCGCCAGTAAGACTGTTCATTATGGATAAGCCAACACGGGCGGTATCCTTAACGTACATAAAGTCACGCTGTGCAGAACCATCGCCCCAGACCACAACATTTTCACCACTATGTTTCGCGTCGTAGAATTTTTTTATTAATGATGGAACGACATGGCCAAACTCAGTATCAAACTTATCACGTGGCCCGAAAAGATTACACGAAACAACATAGGCCCACTTCATCCCATAGCTCTCTTCATAAGCTTTAAGCATGGCCAGCATCGCTCGCTTAGCATGCCCATAGGAGTCCTCTGCAGGATGAGGCACTCCGAGAAAGATCATATCCTCGCGCAAAGGAAGCCCAGGCGACGGAAATGGATAAACCGCCCCGGTACCCATGACCGTTATTTTACGAACCCCTACCTTTTGCGAGGCGTCAACCACATTAGTATTGATCATGACATTATCATAAAATGATAGCGCCTTATTCTTCATGTTCCCCATGATTCCATAAACACGTGCAGCTGCATGAAATACATAATCCGGCTTGTTTTTCTTAAAAAAATCCAGAGTAGACATAGGACAGACCAAGTCACACTCTTGGCGCCCAACTTCGATTATATTCGAATAACCTTCATTCCTAAGGTGTTCAACGAGCGCCGAGCCAACCAGTCCTCTTGCACCCGTCACCAGAATTTTATCTTGTTTATTCACAGCATATTCCTTCTTAAAAAATGCAAATACTAAAAAGCGGTAACTCCCCAAAAAATCAATTTGCAAAGACAGAGATTCGGTTAAGGCTTTTCCATCTTTTTAACAAATATCCTCTTGTATACGGGGGACGACAAATAAAATTTAAGTTCTTCAGTTCTGTCAGCCAACGCCTGTTGAGCCTCGGCAAACTCATTGGAGCGTTGCAACAGATCATCATTAGCGCGCTCCAACATATTGGTGCGTTCTATCAATGTCTGCCGCGTCTGGACAAGCTCGTCAGTCCTCTCGAGCAAAATCTTTCGAGTCTGTACCAGTTCATCTGTCTGCTTTAAGAACGCCTTTCGGATCTGGGCAAGCTCAGCAGCATAGTTTTGTATGTCGCCGTTAACTCCGGCCTGCCATAGTCCCCCTTTTTTAGCTCTGCAGCTCAATAAATCACTACTAGCTTGCTCCAGCATCAACGTCCGTTCTACAACCACCGCTCGGGTCTGAATGAGCTCATTGGTACGTTCTACCACTACCTCTCGGGTCTCGACGAGTTCATTAGTCCGCTCAACTACTACCCCACGGGTCTCGACGAGCTCGCCAGTTCGCTCCACGAGGCTCTGCCGGGTAGCAATTAAGTCTGCAGTAACGCCCGAATACTCTGTCTGATGACAGTTATCTAACGTTGTATAATCAATGGGTAGATTGAAATGCAACAGATGAAGACCATTCGCACAGCGGGAAATATTGTCCCAAGCAACGGCATACTCCCGCGCACCATCACCGTGATTAAATAAGTTAGGGGCATCAGGGTTAATCAACACACTGTCCAACTTAACATCCAGTAGGTTGTTACCTATAGCAACACCACGCTGCCATAGTTCCTTAGCTTCAGATGTTTGCCCAAGTGAGCATGCAATTCTTCCGGCCAGATAGGCGGCCTCTGTTGTTTTAGTAGCAAGATGGACGCCAAATTCACGTACATCGATACAGCTACATTCTGAAAACGTTTTTTTCGCTCCAGCTAAATCACCAGAGGCCGCAAGAAGCTTCGCTTTGACATATAAAAGGGAAACACTCCAGCGCAAAGACATTGGATCAACAGGATCACTACAAACGACCTCATCAATATAATTTATAACCTTTCCAAAATCTTCATCCGGGCGCTGAAGTATTCTATATGCAAGTACACACAAGGCTGCCTTATAGTCATTTGACAATACGGGACATCTCGTCATGACCTCAAACGCTAGTTTCTCAAGAGCTGCTGAGTTTTTTAGTCGAAACTCGAAATTGACCATGGCGTGCATTAGCCATGGATAGATAAAGTATTTTGAGTAAAGTATGGATGGGTGATGGCTAGCGAAAATATTAGAAAACACTCGTTCGCTATAAAAAACATTGGACTCAAGAGGCGACTTCATCGCCGTCGCTAACAACCACTCGCCTACAACCGAGGCTTGCTCCTTCCATATACCAACATGAGATAAACTCTGAGTCGACTCTTGCTTCTGGCCTTGGCGCCTTACAGTCATATTATATTGAGTGGCAGTTTGAACATACACATCTTCAATAATAAAATCTGATGAAAGCTCCGACTGCAGCCTATCCCAACTATACACATGTAAAAGCGCGCGCCCCCCTTCATCCAAACAACTAACGCAATTATTCGGTACACTTCCGACAAGTCGACCACCAGGCACCAACAGACGCTTTAGCTCTAATAACAGAGCCGCAGGTGACTCAACACGCTCTAGCACGTCAAAAAAAACAATTGTTTCAAATGAATTATCGGCATAAGCAGCTAAAGTTGCCTGTAGCGCTCCCGCACTATATTCGAGTCGCTCGTTCGCAGTCGCGAAATTGCATTCAGCATATCCAATGGAATGATTACTTTCATCAATCCCAATTACTTTAACAGCACGCGTCAGAGCAGCCAATACATGACAGCCATAACCAGACCCGCAAGCAATATCTAAAACCCGATCTCCAGGCTTTATATACGCACAGGCCCACTGATAATGAACAGCATATATATCAGATCGTTCTCCCGACTCACGACTCATATCTAAGTGCATGCCATAAACATCACTTAGCATACTGATTGGATACCGCAAAATAGCTTCCGCAGGAATTTTCTCCAACAGAAGAATAACGTCCTCACCACCTTGACTCAACGACTCGATAGTGTTGACTTTGTAATAAGCAGTATGCTTTCGAAAACCCAACTCAAAGCACTTCGTCTCCCACCAAAAACGGCCCTCGACACTCAATGACCAGTCAATATCTTGAGTCTGGAGGGCCGATAACTTGAGAAAAACAGAGTGACTGGCAAGACGGTGAATTTCCTTCAAAGCGATTAGAACCTGTTCGGACGTCAACAGGTCCATGCCGCCAATATATATAACAGTATGAAAAGACTCATCCACAAAAGGAAGAGATAATACGGAGTTCTGAGTAAATCCATCCCCCCCCCCCTGATTAGAATGGCAAAAAAGAAAGTCCGAAACTTCAACTCCTTGTACATCAACTCCAAGATTCAACAATGACGCAACAAGACCTCCTTCGCCAGAACCGATAACCAACGCCCGTTCAACACCGCAAGTCTTGATAATTTTTTCGACAAGTTGTCTCAAACCTTCGCTTACTTTAGCGTCTTGTTTGCCTGCAGCCAAACTTTCACTAACTTGAACTTGGCAACCAGTCATTAGATCCATTGGGACGAGGGCGCTCACCATGTTGCACTCATCCTTAAGTCGACGACCCCACCAAAAAAGTACTCATCCTGCTTAATCGATACCTGAAAGAATGCTGCCTCATCGATCCAATGCAGCATATGCTGTGCTAAATAATCTGGGGTCTCTTCAAAAGAGGCTGATGCTTGTACCTCATAAAGATTTACACCAAGATTACATACACATTCAAGGACAACTTGAAACCTATCGCCGACATGAAATTTCCTCTCCCAGAAAACAGGAGCATTACTCTTGATGTAGCGCACTCTCATATCCTGATTTAGCGTGCCCCAAGAGTAAATTTTTACCCCTTCTTTATTCCGAAGACGAATACCAATATTTAGTTTATCAATGTTCGCTCTGGACTCACAGGTAACCCTGATACTCAGCTTCTCGCCGGGATAGTACATCGAACAAGGACTACCATCCTTATCCAAGGTTTCTACCTGAATAATCTTGACTTCACCGTCTCCAAAAGAAAGACGCTCTGATCGCGCACTCACTACCTTAGCAGCCTCAACAGGCAAAACCTCGGCAGACTCCCCTGCGCCCGCTATTTCGTCGACCACACTAGGTACAGCACATTCCTTCGATATCTGCGCTCGCTCGACCAGATCCTTTGCCAGACTAGTAAAGTACGCAGACTCTTCCTCGTGAAGTAATCGTCGATAATCCAGCACCACCTCTGAAGAAAGCCCCCATGAAACAGCACTACCTTTATTCAAAAGTAAGGCACGATTTGTCAACGTCCTGATACTTTCTTGATCATGGGAAACGAATAGTACAGTGGTGCCATCAGACAATAACTTCTCGATACGCTGGAAGCACCGCTTCTGAAATAGCGCATCCCCTACAGCCAGAGCCTCATCAACTATCAAAATATCAGGCTCCACTTGCACTTGCACAGCAAAGGCAAGCCGGAGCATCATACCGCTCGAATACGTTTTTACTGGCTGGTTTAGATATTGACCAATATCTGCAAACGAGGCAATTGCGTCGAACTTCTCGTCAAGTTGCTCTCTGCTAAAGCCAAGTAATGTACCATTAAGATATACATTTTCCCTGCCTGAAAACTCAGGATTAAACCCAGACCCGAGCTCCAGCAGTGCTGCTATCCGACCTTGAGTACTTACGGCCCCAGAGGTAGGCGAGAGAGTCCCTGTAATAATCTGCAGAAGGGTACTTTTTCCACTGCCATTTCGACCGACAATACCTACCGCCTCACCCTTTTTGACCTCAAAAGAAATGTCCTTGAGTGCCCAATACTCATTAAAAAACTGCCTTTGCTTCCCCCCGAGCAAACGATCAAGACGAGGTAAAATAAACTGTTTCAGACGATCACGTGGAGCATCATATATCTCATAGCGCTTACTGAGATCGGTAACTCTAATGGCACTATCGTTAGAGGACATCAGCAAAACCCTTTCTTGTCTTTTGGAACCACGCGTAGCCTATCCAAGCCACTACGACAGCCACTAACGTGTAGACACTCAAGCTAAACCAGTTAGGCAAGCGCCCCCAAATTAGAACCTCACGTGTTTGCTCGATAATTAATGTAAGAGGGTTCAACATCAACCAAGGACGCAAGTTTTCAGGTATTGCCGTAATGGGATAAAACACAGGCGCGAGAAACATCATGACAGTGGTTATTATTCCGATGGTTTGTCCGACATCGCGTAAAAAGACCCCTAAAGATGCAAGCATCCAAGCAATACCCAGCGTAATAACGACCAGAGGCAAGATCACTAGCGGCAAGAAAACTACTGTCCAATGTAAATAGCCATTAAAAATAAAAAAGGCTACCAACAGAACGATCAAGCTAGCAAATGTGTGAAAAAGTGCTGCTCCCATAACGATGACCGGTAGGATCTCCAATGGAAATACAACCTTTTTGACATAGTTGACGTTGGAGAGGACCAGACCGGGTGCTCGGTTCAGCACCTCCGAAAATAAATTATTTACAAGCATGCCTGCAAATAGCACTACTGCAAACTGAGTTCTGCTATCTTCCACCAGTCCCCAACGAGACTTGAAAATCACAGAAAAGACAAACGTGTAAACCATCAGCATAAATACTGGATTGAAGAACGACCACGCCAATCCCATTACTGATCCCTTATAGCGGCCAACCACCTCGCGTGCAGTCATTTGCACGATTAGCTGACGGTTGCGGCAAAGACTCTTTACCAGCGCAAAGAAGGAAATAGACTGAGCTGCGTGAGGGTTGATCATCTCTGGAGATGAATGAGTCGAAAGGGATGAGCGGGTCATGCGAGGTGCTCCTTCTATAACAATGGCGGCGTTGCGTCAGGCAATACTGCGCTCGATGTTTTGCGATCAGCGATAGTCGATTTCATGAAGGAGCCTTACGGCTCCTGATAATACTACGAAACCTAACGCGGATTTCCCTGCACCATGCTTGATGGTCTTTTCAGAATCTAAAAGCAACCAATATCATCTAAACAATTAATTTTATATTGATTGCTCATCATAGATTGGCCAACCTACTTAATTAAGTGCAACTAACTCAAAAAAGCCACCTCGCCTGGTTCAGGCACAGTACGAATGAACTCAATGAAAAAACCACTGAATTCAGATTTTTTTCAAAAGAATTGCTAGAGCCAGCCCAAGATTGCCAAACAAGGTCTGTCGATAGATACCTGCCCGAAAGCAACCGAAAATCCGAAGAATCAACGTCTCATGCCGAGCCTGCTTAAAATGCTTGAGTGCAATCTTATGCTCTTCAGTCAAACGATGCTGCATAGATTCGAGCGCATCGACTGTTTGCTGATTCCAAGATTTAAAGCGTCCTTCAAAAACCATACGCATCCGTATCAAGCGAGCAGCCCAACTAATATTACTACCTACAAGATTCCCATCATGCTGGCGATATAAAATCTTTGGCTGCGGGTCATAGTAAACTAAGCCGCCAGCCCCAGAAATCAACTGATAGGCCCACCAGTCATGGGAAGGAACTACTTGGTTAGCACCGGCCTCTTGGAGCAGTTCACGGGCAGCCTGATTAAAGACCATGGTATTGCCACCAGCGATATTCTGAACAAGAGCATTTACAAAATTCGGCGGACGCACAAAAAGCGGAGAAATCCCCATATGCGTACCACACTCATATATCAACTCAGCCCGTCCACAATAAAGAGCAGGCGTATGTTCAGGTATCGTGTTGAGCCAAGCCACTGCCACTTCAAGTTTATCGGCACACCAGATGTCATCCTGGTCGGACCATGCATAAAAATCAGCATTGATATCAACACTGCATGTAAGCGAAAGAAAGTTAGCAACATACCCTTGCCTTGGCCCCTCCAACCATTTGAGACGCCCCCCCCCCAACGTTGTCGCGCAGCCTCTAAAATCTCGACAGTATCATCTTGTGAGCCATCATCAGATACGTACAGCGCCCAATTTTGGTGCGCTTGCTGCTCAATGGAAGCTAACTGCTCATTAAGAAAGAGCGTTCCATTGTAGGTAGCCATCAAAATAGCAACACGCTGGCGTTGTTCAACCTGATCATTCTCAGACACTGGAGCCTCGAGCGACGAGAACTCTCCATTAAAAATCGGAGCTCCAGAAGGTACTCGAAAAAACTCTGACTCTTGAGACATATACATCCTGTGTAATCAATACTGTTAAATTCGCCTTATGCAGAGCATCAAAACAAATAAACTACGCTCCGTAATCTACTCAAAACTTCGAGAACACAATGAATTTTGATTCTCGTTCAATCATATGTAATAACAGGCCAATCGTACAGCCTAATCGATCCGTGACGACGGAATGCAACGGCATAACTCCTAGAGCTTCAATGGCTACGGCAAGGTTCAGGACATAGCTAGCAGCGACCCGACGAATTGCTGCACTCGACAAGGCTATGACAGCACGTAATCAGAAGCACAAGACCTCTAATAATTGGGAACAGGAGCCGTCATGCATCAAGCGTATTCAGATATCTATACCTAAAGCGCCATCGCTGTCTGGATGCTTATCATGATAATGGATCTTTTTTTCGTAACCTGAGCAATATTCTGTCTGTATAAAGCTGGGAGAGCTGACTCCTTACACGATCTTATGATAACGCTTCTCATTTCCTTGGGATTTTCTGCAGCGTCTTCTGTTCAAATGACCTCATTCTAGACTAGACGACCGTTGTTTCACCCTCCCTTTAACACTGGTCAGCTGTCCGCTCACATATTGAACTGTAACTCATCTCCCAAAGCCTCCCCAGAAAGGCATTTCGCCAGTATTTCCGTCAAGACCGTAGCCCGAATAAACTCGCCGCTCTCCAGGACTCTCGGATGACAAGGAATGTGGAATAAACAAACCGCTATCAGTCACTTGAACGCGCACGCTCACGCCGGCAGTACCGGACGCTGCGCGGCCTACACCCGCCAGGCGATCGAAGCCGGTGGCGGTGGGGTAATTTTGCACAGGAAGCACTCGGCCAAGGATTTCAGCTCATCATTGACTTCCGCCGGCTTTATCGAGCAACCGGCCGGCCAGACGCCCGCAGCAGGCGACGTGGTCATCATCCAGCCCATTCCCGGGCATCCCCACGGCCACATGGCGATGTTCAACGGCACACTCTGGGTGTCAGACTTCAAGCAACTGCACGGTTTTTACCCGGGACATTCCTATCGGGTACAGAAGCCTGCCTACAAAATCTATCGCCATCCGTAAGGGGTTCCCCATGAGAATGCTGTTCTGCTCGCTGCTGGCAGCGGTCGCGATGCATCAATCGGTCGCCCTGGCCGATTGCGCCAGTTCGCCAAAACCCGCCACCCAGGCGTTTTACAGTTGGTACCTGCAAACCTTCAGCGAAGACAAGGACCCTCTGACCGATAACGTCACTGAGATGAAGAAGTACGTCTCTGACTCGCTGATCACCAAGATCAAGAAGCAGATGGCCAGCCCCGACGGCCTGGAAGAGGACTACTTCCTCAAGGCCCAAGACTATATGGACGAGTGGCTGACCCAGATCAAGGTCAGCGAACCGCAGATCCAGGGCTCCAGCGCCAAGGAGCAGGTGACGCTGGGCAGCACCCCGGACACCACCCAGATCGTCGATGTACGGATGATCAAGGATAAGGGCTGCTGGAAGATTGACGAGGTACTTTCCACCGCCGATCAGAGCGACTGATCTGGCGTTTCGGCGTTGAGTCCAGCCAGTGCACGGGTCGTCCGCCAGGGCGATCCGCCATGCTAAGCTGCGCGCCGTTTCGGGCAACGGCCTGGGACATTCTTCAGTGAAAAAGGACTCTCAGCCATGTCGTTGCCGGCCGCAGTACGCCTGCCCCTGTCATTCCTCTCGTTGTTCGGAGCTCTGAGCCTCAGCAGTTCCTGGGCCCACGCCGATGCGCAACAGGACGTCGCCAAGGGCCGTTGGCAAGGCCTGGCCGGTATGGCCAACCTGTACCTGGACGAGGCAACGCCGGCGGACTTCATTGAGGCCGGGGACAACGAAAAGAGCCAGCATGACAACTACGCTGGCGCTCTCGCCTACTACCTGACCGCCGCCCGTCTCGACCCGAAGAATGCCTACGCCTCTTACCAGGCGGCTGGCAGCCTGGCCGCCATGGACAAGAACAAGCGCGCCGCCGAGTTCCTCGATCAGGCCCGCGAGCGTGGCTTCTGGCAGTTGGTGATCCTCAAGGAAGACGACGAACTGCAATCCCTGCAGCAGACCCCGGCCTACAAGAAGCTGCTGCAAGCCGCGGAAAAGAACTACCCGACCAAGGCCAAGGATGCCGGCCTTGCGGCCTTCAGTATTCCCCAGGGCAAGGCCCCGGCCGAAGGCTGGCCGGTGGTGGTCTGGCTATCGGGATTCGGCACCGAGGGCAGCGACGGCGTCGATATGCGCACCGACCTTGTGGGCGAGCAGGCCGTGCTGGTGGGCATCAACGGCACCCTCAAGCGCGACGAGCACCAGTTCATGTGGCAGCAGCATTCGGTGGACTCCACCCAGGAGGCGGTCAACGCCGCCCTGAAGAAGCTGGAAAAACAGACTCGCATCGACCGCTCGCGCATTGCCCTGATGGGCTTCTCCCAAGGCGCCGAGCACGCCTCGCACCTGATCGCCGAGTACCCGCAGCAATACAGCGGTGCGTTGCTGCTGTCCCCCGGCGGCTACCGGATTCCGTTCGGCGAAACCCGGGCCCGGGACAAGCGCATCGTCATTGTCCATGGCGCCCAGGAGCACGAGAGCAACCAGAAACTCACCGCCACCACGCAACAAGCCCTGGAGCCCGGCAACCAGGTCCAGAGCCATGAACATGCCGAAGGCCACACCTTCCAGGACGACTGGCGCCAGGTGTATCCGGGCTACCTGAAGTTCGCCCTGAACCTCTGATGCCAAGTGCCGGGGCTTGAGCCCCGGCTGCTATCACTTGCCCGAAGTAATGGGCCCGGGGGCTTTTACCAGAGTCATCAGGTCGTCATCCCACTGCCCCTCGACCTTGACCTGAGCCAGGGCCCCCAGCTCCATGGCCTCGATCAGGTTGTGATTGAGGTACACGTAGGTGCCCGGCTGCTTGAAGGTGTAGAGCGCCGCCAGCGCCGAACCGCCAGGAATGAACCAGGTCTCCAGGTTGCGTTGCGGGGCATTGGCGAACTTGCCGGTGGTCCAGACCCAATCGCCATGGCCACCGATCAGGTGCGGACGGCTGTCGCGGTTGGCCTGGGAATGGATGAACAGCACACTTTCGCCAACCTTGGCTGTCAGCGCGTTGGCCCCGGTCAAAGCGCCAACCCGACCGTTGAACACCACATGGCTCGGCGTCAGCGTACGCATCACTTCACGGGTGTCCTGATAGCTGGAGGCCAGGTCCGGGTAGCTCTTGTAATGCCCGTCCTTGTCCTTGGGGATATACAGGTCGAACTCACCGATGGTGTAGGCCCGATCATAGTGCAAGGGTTTGCCGGCGGGGTCCTGCAAGCCTTCGCGCGGCAGCACCATCAAGGTCCCGCTCATGCCCGAAACCACGTGCCAGGGCACCATGCCCGGCGGCGCGCAGTGATAGACGAAGGTCCCGCTGCGGTCAGCCTTGAAACGCAGCACCACTTCCTGACCCGGCAGCACCTGGGTCAGGGCCGCACCGCCCAGGGCACCGGTGGCCGCATGGAAGTCGATGTTGTGGGGCATGCTGTTGCTGGCCGGATTGCTCAAGGTCAGCTCGACGTAGTCGCCCTCGTGCACCACCAGGGTCGGCCCCGGCATGGAGCCGTTGAAGGTCATGGCCTGCAGGGTGGTGCCCTGATCGTCCACCACCATCTTTTTCTCTTCCACGCTCATGCGGAACTGCACGACCTTCGGCGGCGCGCTGACAGCCTGCTCATGAACATGCACTTGGGGCGGCGCCACCAGGTCCACCTTGATCCGCTGCAAACCGTCGGCGCCTGCGGCCAACACCAGGCTGGAGGCACAACTGCCAGCCACCACGCAGCACTTCAACCACGATTGAAACCTACCCATGCTCTGCATTTCCCTGCCAATGAATGGTGATTCATTGCAAGGCAAACGCCGGGCAATCGTATTGTCTCAAGGCAATGAACCAATGCCCGGGCAAGTGGATAGATTGAGCTCGATCATGGATAGCTGAAACTGCGTACCAGGGTCAGCTCTCCGGGGGCCCGCATCGGCACGATGAAGGATTCGCTCTTCTCATCCGGCGTGCCTTCCTCGGTGATCACCGTGACCTGGGCCGTCGTCAGGGGCTGCACGGCGCTTTCCTGGCCGCCGTCTGCATCGTCATCACTGCGATAGCCACCGCCGTAGTAGTTCACATAAACCAGGTACTGGCCCTTGAGCGGCGCCGGCATGGAGAAAATCTCCGGACCGTAGCCCGTGGTCACGTCCACATCCAGGGTCGCGCCGTTGGGAGCGACGCGGTCGCCGTACCAGATGTGCGCGCCGTCCGGGGTCACCAGGTGCAGGTCGAGGTCGGTGTTGTCGCTGTCCCAGGACAGCAGCACTCGCAACTTGGGCGGAGTCACGCCACCGCCGGTATTGAGGAACTGCACGCGCTTGCGCTGCTGGCCGTCCGGGCTGCGCACTTCGACGCTGTTGCTGCCATTGGGGAAGGAATACGGCCGATCGAAACCGCCTTGTTCATCGAAC
Source organism: Pseudomonas protegens (assembly GCF_003732485.1). Classification (GTDB taxonomy): domain Bacteria; phylum Pseudomonadota; class Gammaproteobacteria; order Pseudomonadales; family Pseudomonadaceae; genus Aquipseudomonas; species Aquipseudomonas protegens_B. The sequence continues at coordinate 90,615 of NZ_MOAK01000036.1, read as the reverse complement.
TTGAGCGGCATGCTGACGCCATTGACGATCAGCTTGCCGGGCTCTTTGTTCGTCTTGGGCGCGCCTTTGATCTGCCCGCTGATACGCGCGGTATTAGCCTGGCCCTGGCGCGTGTTCACCGAGGAGGCCGGGTAGTTGACCTCCTGAATGTATTGCTCGCCATCGACGGCGCGGGTACGCCAGCCGCCTTTGGGGGTGTCGAGCTGGATGCCGCTGTCGGCCAGGGCCATGGGCAGGCTGAACATTCCACAAAGGAACAGGAGGACCGGGGGAGCAGGAAGTTTCATGGCCTATTCCAATAAAAGATGACGGGCGAGCCCTTCGATGTAGGTTTCATCCTGGCCGTTGGGATGAGCTTCAAAGGCCAGGTGCAGGTATTCGTGAGTCAGGTCGAGGCGGTCTTGCAGCGAGAGCACGCCACGGACGTAGATGCGTTGCCGTTCGCGGTCGACGTAGGGCCGGCCGAAACTCAGGCGGCACACGGCGAACTGGCTGATTTCGTTGTAGCCGATCTCTTGCTCCAGCGGCTGGC
>NZ_MOAK01000036.1:72888-90044 GCF_003732485.1 Pseudomonas protegens | reverse complement strand
CCCCAGCCACTCCTGGGCCGCCGGCAAGGGTTCGCAGGAGGCCACCGGGTTGTCCCAGCGGCTGAGGCTGGCCCGGGGATAGGCGTGCAGCAGGATGGCGTCGTAGCGCTGGCCGGAGCGCGCCTGCTCCACGGCCTGCTGCCAAGACAGCTTGTCCGGCGCAATCAGGTCCGAGTGGTAGGTGACTTGCGTACCGGCCAGCACCAGATCGCTGGTCCAGGCGGCAATGGCCCGGGCCTGGGCTGTCGCCGGGCGCGGCGCGACCCGCTGGCGATTGCTGCTGTCGTCGATGCTCAGGCATTCGCCGCTGCGCCCGGCGTTCTGCAACAGGTAGGTGCGAATCGCCACGGCCAGGGCCTTGGCGGCCTCTACCGGTTCACTGCTGGCTTCGCGTTGCAGCACACGGGCGACATATTCTTCACGGTCCAGGCGCGCCACCAGTCGTTGGGCCGCCGGGTCTTGCTGCAGGAACAATTCGCCGGCGCTGTGGATATCCAGCCGGTTGCCGTTGGCAAATTCCACCCGGTAATCCCCTTGCAGCGCGCCCGGCTTGGCTAGCTGCCCCTTCTGGCTGACGCTTTTGAGCGGGTAGCGGGAAAACAGACTGACTTCCACACAGCGGCCTTTATCCACAGGCGGATTGTCCGGCAGCACCTGATTCAGGGCCTGGGCGTAGTCCTTCAACACCCGCTGGCTGGTACCGCGCCCGCCCACCCACAGTGGCGTGCCATCCACCAGCCAACCGGCAAAGCCGCCCTGGCGCGACTGCGGGTCCTGATCCGCCAGCCAGCTCCAGGTCTTGACTCGCAGGCGTCCGCCCACCTCTCCCACCACCGCGCCGTCACTGGCGTTGAGCACCACATCCAGCAGCACGCGTCGGGCCGTGTCTCGGGCCGGCAACCGCGCCAGCACCTGCAACAGCTGCGCCACCGGGACCCGGGTCTCGGGCTGCAACTGGCTCAGGTCCTGCAGCCAGTTCGGAGCATTGCGCTCTTGCCAGTAGGCGCGCCAGTCAGCGCTGGACAGCTGCAAGCGCTGAGGTTCGAAGTACAGACCACAGGAGCGAATCAGGGCCTGATCCCGGGCAATGCTGCCGCCCGCCGTGCAGCAATAGACCTCGTCCCTGGATTTGCCCTGGCAGGCATAGGCCGGTTCTTGCGCGCCGGTATCCACCAGCCAGGCGTAGACAAAGAGTTTCCAGACACTGCCCAGGGGCGCTTGCAGATCCTGCGGCAACGGCTCGCGAGCCAGCACCTGAGTCTTGCTCAAGCTCACCAGCTCGCTGTCCGGGGCGGCTTTCCAGGCCAGACGCAGAGACTCATCCTGGGCTGTCACCAACCCAGGGAGTAGACACAGGCACAACCAGGCCCAACACCGTGTCATGTTATTTGACCGTGACCTGACCCAGTGCTGGCTCACGTTCCTGAGCCTGATGCTCCGGTGCATACACCTGGTAGAAACGTGCCGCAGGCAAGTTGAACTGGCCTTTCTGGGAGAAACGGATCAAATGCCGCAGACGCACTTCGCTGCTGTCGTTCAACGCATCCAGCGGCACCGAATAGCTCATCTGCCCGGGTTCGAAACGAGCCTTTTCCAGGGACGCCGCTTCAGTACCCGCAGGACCGGCCAGCTTGATACCCCAGGTGGTGCGCTCGACATCGGCGCCCGGTGGCAACGGCACTTCCAGCATGCCGTACAGCAGCGGCCGGTTGCCCTCGTTGGCGATGATCACTTCGTCCAGGTACAGGCCGTCGCTGGCGATCGGCTTGTTGCCCACCGGTTCCAGCTTGAAGGTGAAGGCTTCGTCGCCCGGAACCAGGCGCAACAGACGGCGGGTGATGTTCACCGGCGACGGCGTGCCCATGTCCAGCTTACTCAGGTAGCTGACCGAGGCCCGCAGCGGACGTTCCGGCACAGTGCCCAGGGCCAGTACCGTCGGCACCTGCGCCCCTTGCCACTGCCAGTAGCTTTCACCGCTGGCGCCCTGCTGCTGTTTCCAGCCCTGCCCCGGGTTCAGGGCCACGGCCGGTGCCGACTGGGCCACGCTACGCTGCAGCCAGGTCAGGGCCAGGGCACGGTCAAGGGTCGGTTGCGATGGCAGCAGACGTTGCAGCAATGCGCGCGCCGTCGCTTGATCGAAAGGCTTCAAGGACAGATTCATTGCCTGAGCAAAAGGCTGCGAGCTGATGTCGACCTGTTGCTGTGCAGCCTCCAACTGCGCCACGAAGGCAGGTGGCGGCGTAACCTTGGCGTCCCGCGCCAGGGCGGCTGTCAGCACCCGGGCGCTGGCCAGGCCCAGGGCCGAATCCGGGTCCACCATCACCAGGCTGTCGCTGCTGTCGTCATCCATGCTGGCGGCCGGACCGGCTCCCACCTTGGCCAGGTCGTCCATCAGTCCCCTGACCAGAGTATTGATCGGCAGGTTCATCTCACGGGCGAAGGACAGGATCAGCGCCCGTTGCAGCAATGGCGTGTTGCCGGCCTGCTTGGCGTAGACCTCCAGTACCCGCTGCCAGTGCTCCGGTGGCAGCTTCAGGTCCATGACCTTGCTGGCATGCCAATCGGCGTAGTAGGCATAGGCGGTGAGGAAGGCGTCTGCATCGGCCTCTTCGCCCCACCAGGTGAATGCCGCTTCCGGCCCGGCCATGTGCACCAGGCGCAGGCGGCTGTTCTGCATGATCAGGCGCAACCGATCACGGATCTGCGGGTTGCTGGCCAGCGCCGGGTAGGCAACGCTCAACGGCAGCAACTGGCTGGCGGTCTGCTCGACGCCGCCATAGGGGTATTCCAGCAAGCTATCCAGGGCAGAACGGAACAACGCCTGGGGGCTGTCGTCCAGGTGCAGGCGAATCTCTGCGGCATCGGCCGGCAGACCCAATGGCGTGCTGGTGCTGACCACGTCCAGGCTCTGGGTCTGCACCGTCTGCCAGCCAGCCGCGCTGCTCACCAGGCGCACGGCCAGGGCATCCACGGTCTTGCCGCCCTGCACCAGCTCGGCGCTCCACTCGCCGTTGCCCGGGGCAATGGCCGGCAGTGCAACATAGTTGATACCGCTGTTGAGGGTCAGCGGCAGGCGCTGGGATTCCCCGGCGTAATGAATGACCAGCTCGGCCTTGGCCGGTTGCTCGGACTGACTGAAGGCAAAGACCCCCAGGTCCGGCTTGTCGCCACTGCGGAAGCGGGTCGGGCCGCTCCACTTCAGGTACAGGGCCTTGTCGGAACGGACGAACTGTTTCTTCTGCCCCACTTGGCCGTCATCGGCGATGGCCCGAGCGGTAATGCGCCAGCGGGTCAGGGAATCCGGCATGCGGAAGGTGAAGCGCGCCTTGCCGCTGCCATCGGTCACCAGCTCCGGCTGCCAGGCCGCGGTGTCGACGTCTTCACGACGCGGTCGCTCCAGCACCTTGACTCCACGCTCGCTGCGATTGGCCTTGCCCGGGGCCGTCGGGCTGCCCGGCAGCGCCACGTCGTAGCTGATGAACGACAGGCTGGCGCTGGTACGCACGTTATTGCGCCGCGGGTGGTAGAAGAACTGATCGATGCTCGGCGCCACTTCCGGTTGCAGCGCGTAGACCATCTCGTCCACCACGCTGACGGTCAGGTGCGCCGGTACCGGCTTGCCGGCGAACTGCGTGGACAGGTCCACAGTGACCATGTCGCCCGGCTGGTACTTTTCCTTGTCGGTGTGGATGGCCACATCGATCTGCGGTGTCAGCACCTTGATCCCGGCATTCTGGAAGCTGTACTCGCCGCCCTTGGTGTAGAGCACCGAGAACGTCAGGTTCGGCGCGAAGTTGTCCTTGACCGGCACCCGAGCGCGGTATTGGGTCGGGCTGAGCTTTTCCACTTTCAACCAGTCGCCGCCCTTGGACAGCAGCGCGGTGGCCTCAACCTTGTCGCGCTCCAGGGACAGCAGCGCGTCGTTGATCGGCTCAGGGAAGGTAATCAGCACCAGAGCTTCGTCGCCGGTCTTGTATTCGGGCTTGTCGAGGACGATTTCCACCGTACCCGGCACGGCCTTCACGCCTTCACCGGTGACCGCATGGCTGGTGCCGCCCAGCACTCGGTCGTGCTCGTCCTTCAGCGTCAGGTTGTAAGTGCCGGGACGCTCGAAGGCCAGGGCGAAGCCGTTGTCGGCGGCGGCCAGCTTGCCATTGCCGGTGGACTGGTCCTCCAGACGTACCCAGCTGTAGCCGCTGGGCTTGAGGTTCTTGCTTTGCTCGCTGGTGTTCTGATTGGCGTAGCTGAACTGCACCTTGTCGCCGACCGCACTGAAACGCTGCGGGGCGCTGAGGCTGAAGCTCGCGGCGCCACGCTCGATGAGGATTTCCTTGGTGGTCTTGACCCGGTACGCCGCACCGTCGCTGGCGAACACGGTGAGCATGTAGCGGCTCGGCTTGCTGGCCGCCGGCAGATCGAGGGTGGCACTGCCCTTGGAGTCAGTGGTCAGCTCGGCACTGGTCAGTTCCACCGGGAACTGGCCCATGTACTGCAGCTCGTTGTCCACCATGGACAGCTGCTGGGCCCGCAGGCTCAGTTGCAGGCGCGCATTGGCCACCGGCTTGCCGTCCGGATACAGCAGCACCAGGTTGCCCTTCACCGGCTCGCCGGTCTTGAAGTCCGGCTTGGCCAGGCTCAGGGCAATCTCGAAGTGCGGCTTGATGTACTCAGCCACGCGGAAGGCGCTGCTGTAGACCTGGTCCTTGTAGCCAAAACGCAGCTCATAACCACCGGCCACGGCGTTTTCCGGCAGTTGGAAGCGCCCCTGGGTGCCGGACTTGGAGTCCAGGTTCAGGGTCAGGTTCTGCAATGCGGTACCGGCGGCATCCAGCACGCTGACATTGACCGTGCCGGCTCCTGGTTGCACCGAATCCCGGGCATTCTTGAACTCGCGGCCGACGATTTTCAGCGACACCCAGTCCCCCGGGCGATACAGCGGCCGGTCGGTGAACGCATAGAGTTTGGTGTCGTAGATCTCACTGTCGTAATAGAAGTTCTCGGAGACGAATACCCCGCCCTCCTGGTCCTCGCCAATCACGTAGGAACGCTCGGGGCTGACGTGTTTCAGGCGCACCAGGCCCTGCTCGTCGGTGGCGCCGCTGTTCATCACACCGAGGCCATCGGTCCACAGCACGTTGACCTTGGGCACCGAGTTGCCTTCATGTTTGCCCGCAGCCCAGACCAGCAGCTCGTCGCCGGCAATCTTGCTCACCGCCACAGTGTTGGAGACGAAGACCATGGTGGTGGCGCGGTACTTGCCCACCAGGGCTTCCACCAGGTACAGGCCCGGTTTGAGTTGCCCCAACGGGATATAGACGTTGCCCGGAGCAACGTTGATGAACTGGCTGGAGGAACCCGACAGATCAACCCCGGCCGGCGGCTGGATCGGCTTGGCCTGCCACAGCGGATAGCGGAACTGGGTCACCAGCGGCAGCCCCGGGATCAGAGCGAACTGCGGCTGGGCCTCGTACGGCGTCGGCGCCAGCATCGAGTTACCCATCCTCAGTTCCGGCACCTCTTCGATGACCTGCTTGCGCGACTCGTAGGAGAAGGCGCGCTGCATGACCCGACGGGATTTGCGATACCAGTTGTCCCACAGGTAGGCCAGGGTGTTGGACAGACCCTCGCCCTTGAACTGACCGTCACTGACGACCCGGTGCAGGTTTTTCTGGCGCTTGAGGAAGTCCAGCGGCTGGTCGATCCGGTACACCCGGATGTCCGCGCCGCCGTAAGGCTCCATGCGGAAACGCCGGTAGTCACGCCCCGGGGCTTCGAGGCGCACCATGGCCTGTTCATCGCTGGCGAAGCTGCTGTCGGCCAGAAGGAAGAAACTCTCACCGGAGACCGCCGCGTAATCGCTGGACGGCACCGAGTCTTCGGCGTTGACCAGGGCCACGGGGGCCAGCAGGGTCAAGGCCAGGGTCAGGCGAAACAGAAAACGGGACATACGCGGTTCGCTCATTGGGTGAGGAAGTTCAGTCGATAGATGCCGATGAAGTTGGGGTTGGCGGGGTCGGGTATCCATCGGGTGTCCTTCCATGTCATCAGTTGCTGCACGCTAGCCGAGCGCATGCCGTTGTCGGTGGGAGTGGTGGTGCCGGTGTGATAGGCGATGTTGCGGCCCATCCAGATCATCAGGTGCTGGTCGTCGCCCTGATCGAAGAACAGCAGGTCGCCGGGACGCGCCTGACCCAGGTCACGGCTGACCAGGTGGCTGTTGAACTGGATCAGCTTGATGGCGTTGACGTAAGGCCCGGTCTGACCACCGCCCTGCTGCCACTGCTGGGCCAGGCCGCGCTGGCCTTCGCTCAGTTGCAGCTCCGGCGGCAGGTAGCGATTGGACATGCCGTTGGCCCGCAGCCATTTGCTGTCGTGGGCCTTGAGCGCTTCGTTGGCGGCAAAGCGCACCAGCCCGGCGCAATCCTGCTGGTACCAGCGCGGACTCGGCCCCTGACTCAGTTGCTCCTGGGCGATGCGCACGAACCAGGCGCGAAACACCTGGGACTGCTGCACGTCCAGTGGCGGAGCCTGGGTCGCGCCCACGGCATTGCTCAGCAACAGGGCCAACAGGCCGAGGCTGCCCAGACTTTTGCGCCATGCACTCACAGTGCGCGCCATTGCAGGGGCAGCCATTGCCAGTGACCGTTGGGCTCGCTGCCTTCGGGCAGGGTCAGGGCGTACTTGCCATAACCGCCCAGGGTGCGCAGCTTGGGCACCAGGTAGGTTTGCGCGGCGTTGTTGAACACTGGCTCCATGTCCTGGGGCAGGCTGTCGAAGGTTTCCTGCTGAATCAGCTGCGCCAGGGATTGCGGCCCCAGGTACACGGGCATCAGTGCATCCTTGGGCACCACATCGGCCAGGGGCGGGAAGCGTTTATCCAAAGTGTCCAGAGCCTTGCTCACCAGCTTGTCATCCAGGGAGAACACCAGGGTCGAGCCATGGCGAGCCAGGCTGACCTGCATGAAAGAGCGGCCGGTGATGGCTTGCGGATCCTTGGCGTCCTTGGCCGGGTACTGGCCGAAGTTGGAACTGACCTGACGCTGCCACTGGTGCACCTCGCCGTTCTGCTGTTCCACCACCGGGAAGATGCGCTCCGGCACTTTGCTTTCCCGGGCTCCGACCATGGAACCGAACAGCTTGCCCAGATCCCCATCGAGCTTGGCATTGTCCTTGTCCTTGAGGCTGGCCACCAGCAGCGGCGTATACAGTCGCGAATCGGCGTACCAGCACAGGCCTGCGGTACCGGCCATGTGCTCGGTCAGCGCCTGGGCCACCGACTCTTCGGCACCCAGCTTGACCAGCAGCGGCTTCTGCTGCTCTGCCGCCAAAGGCAGCGCCACACAGGCGCTGGCGCCCATGGGCATGGCCTGCCAGATAGGTTTGAAGTCGAAGTCCGGCTGGTTGTCCTGCTCTTGCATGGCCAGGTAGCTGTGCCAGCCCTTGGCGTCCATATCGAAGCGCAGGCCGGCGAAGTTGGGGATGAAACGCTGATAACCCATGGCCAGGACACTGGCGTTGACCGCCAGCCGCTGCTGCACTTCAGGCTTGCGCGCCTCCAGGCCAAACGCCTCGGGGAACAGCTTGTCACCGTTGAGCAGGGCTTCCAGGGCAGCGGTAGAAACCGCGCCGTGTTCATCATTGGCACCGGCACTGAGGTCATACAGCTTGGCCGGGTTGGACAGCACCACCAGCTTGTCGCCATGGGAGGCGAACGCCAGGGATTTGCTGGCGTTGTAATTCAACTGATAAAGAGCCACCGCATCGCCACCAACCTTGAGGTCCGCCAGCTTGCTCAGTTGGGTATCGTCCAGGGCGACCTTGGCCAAGGGTTCCAGCAACTTGGCCAGCCCACCGCGGTCCATCACCAGCAAAAAGTCCTTGAGACGCCCGTCGGCGCCACGCCACAGCGCCACATCCGCCGGCTGATCGAAGAGTTGTTCGATCAGGTTGTCCTGCAACTTCAGGTCATGCTCGTAGATGATCCGGCGCAGGCTGCCGATCAGGCCCAGGCGATCGACGTGGGCCTGATAGTAGAAGACGAAGTCCTCGGTCAGCGTTTCCTTGAGGAAAGGCACCGCCAGCAGGTCCTTGGGCAATTGGGTCAGGGAGTGGGTCTCCAGCAGCCCGTCGGGGCGACTCAGGCCCAGCTTGTCGCCGGCCAGCTCAGCCACTGGAGTCTTGGGCTTGCAACCCACGCCCGTGATGGCGGCCGCTACCAGGCACAGGCCCACGACCAGGGCCGGCCAGCGCCGCTTGCTGCCGGGTTGTTCAATACCGGGGACGCCGGCCGCCGGGGATGCTGTGTTTTCGCTCATGATTCACAAAGCCCAATTCATCCGTGGTGCGGGATGTTCAATAGTTGAAAGACTTGACCAGCAACAGGTCGCCGATGGCCCGCATGGGCACGATAAAGGTCTCGCGTTTCTCATCGACGGTGTTTTCGTTAAGGATCAGGTTGATCTGCGAGGTGATCACCTCGTTCTGATTGCTGCCTTCGTCGAAGTTGTACCCGCCACTGCCGAAGTTGCCCCAGTAGTTGACGTAGATCAGATAGGTGCCCCGTAGCGGCGCGGTCATGGTGAACATTTCCGGGCCCGGCCCGTCGACCCCATCCGGGTCCAGGCCGCCGCCGTTGGTCAGGCCGGGATGACCGAAGAACGCGTGCTGACCGTCCGGGGTAATGATGTGCATGTCCAGCTCGGCCTTGGGATCGTCCCAGCCCAGCACTACGCGAATGCGCGGTGGAGTCTTGTTCAGGTTGGCTTCATAGAACTGCACGCGCTTGAGGGACTTGCCATCGGAGCTGCGCACTTCGACGCTGTTGGAACCGGCGCCAAACGCATAAGGGCGAGCGAAGCGGCCCTGTTCGTCGGTGTAGAGGTTCAGCGGATTGCCGTTGACCGACAGGCTGTGGGGCTGACGCAGATGACCGATGGCCTTGAGCTGGCCCTCGATCAGGGTGCGATTGCGTTGAATGCCACGGTCGATGGGCGGAGTCGGATAGGCCACCCGGTCCTGCTCGGTACGGTCCAGCAGTCCGGAATAGCGCCAGCCGCCCAGGGGCTCCTGAAGTTCGGCGGAAGGTTCGGCGAACGCCGCCCCGGCCACCAGCAAGGTCAGCAGAAGGGAGGATAAAACGCGCATGTAGTGCGTCCTGCCATGCATGGGAAAACCCTGGCGCCAGATCCTCGGCGCGGCTGCAAATATTCAGAAAGAGTGCCCGGCGACAAAAGGCATTGGAAAGGCCGCAGATTAGCGACTTGGCGCCTGTTGCACAATTGGCGAAAAGGGATTTTGCGAGGGAATTGGCAATGCCCTGAAACCCGCGCCGCAGGTGCCATTACGGCGACATCACCCGGTAGATTTCCTACCGTGAATCAGCGATTGCCGGCGAACACCCTCAGCCTGCAGGAAGGGTCCTTAGTTCGAGTACGAATCTGCTCAAAACCACCGCTTCTTCCCAAGCGAACCAGCACTTCGCCAGTGTCTATCAGGTGGTATCTGCCAGAACCACGGCAAGGTCTCTAGACCGCCTCTTTGGCGGAAATGGTGCCCCCGGTCGAGCAGACCTTTACACGACGTCGCACATTCCCCCATGGAATGACCCCATACCTATTCATCGATTGCTTCGCCACACCGGGAAACGCTTATCTAGGAGCGCCGCAGGATTGCACATCACGCTGACGGACAAGCCGTTCAGTGCTGTTGACGCCTCGCCTGGCCATAAAAAAAACAATCAACGGGAGCGCCTCACTCATGAAGTATCCGTTAAGGCCCCTGGTCTTCTGGCCTACTTTTCTAATTCTGCTGGCGGCAGTGATTGCCAGCTACCTTGATCTGCAGGCCTTTCTGGCCGTGAGCAAAATGCTCAATCAGATGCTCCTCGACAACTTCTCCTGGCTGTTCAGCGCCAGCTCGTTCTTCCTCGTGGTACTGACCGCGATTGTCTACTTCTCGCCCCTCGGGCGGGTGCGCATTGGCGGTGAAGATGCCAAGCCTCTGCTGAGCAAATGGCGCTGGTTCATGGTCGCGTTGTGCACCACTCTGGCGGTTGGCGTGCTGTTCTGGACCACCGCCGAGCCGCTCTATCACCTGTATGGTCCGCCCAGCAGCCTGAAGATCGCCGCCGGTAGCCCCGAAGCTACCAGCTTCGCCATGTCCACCATGTTCCTGCACTGGACCCTGACCCCCTATGCCATCTACCTGGTGCCATCACTGGTGTTCGCCCTGGCCTTCTACAACCTGCGCAGCAACTTCTCCATCGGCGCCATGCTGCAACCGCTGATCGGCGCCGAGCGGGTCAAGCGCTACGCCGGGATGATCGACACCCTGGCGATGTTCGCTCTGGTGGCGGGCATGGCTTCGTCACTGGGCACCGGGGCGCTGACCCTGTCCGGCGGGCTCAGCCAGTACATTGGCGGAGAAACCACGCCCCTGCGCCTGGCGCTGATCATTGGTGTGATCGTAATCACCTTCGTGGCCTCGGCCGCCAGCGGCCTGCAGAAGGGCATCGTCAAGCTCTCCACCTTCAACACCTGGATCATGCTGGCCCTGGGATTGTTCGTGCTGGTCTGCGGCCCGACGCTATACATCCTCAGCCTCGGCGTCGAGTCCCTAGGGGTGTACCTGCAGACATTCTTCAGTCGCAGCCTGTTCACCGGCGCGGCCAGCGGCGACACCTGGCCCCAGAGCTGGACGGTGTTCTACTGGTCGGTATGGTTCGCCTGGGCCCCGGTCAGCGCACTGTTCCTCGGCAAGATCGGCCGCGGCTACACGGTGCGCGAGTTCATCCACATCAACATGCTCTATCCGGCGCTGTTCACCGCCCTGTGGATCTGCATCTTCTCCGGCTGCAGCCTGTACTTCGACGCCCAGGGCTCCGGCATGCTCAATCGCGTGCTCAACGAGCAAGGGGTGGAACATGTGCTGTACCAGATGTTCCAGCAACTGCCGGCCGCCGGCCTGATGATCGCCTTCCTGCTGTTCATTGCCTTCATCTCCTTCGTCACCGCCGCCGACTCCAGCACCGACGTGATCGGCAACCTGTGCAGCCGCGGGGTCACCGCCGATTCCGACCTCGACGGCAGCCCGCTGCTCAAGGTCGTCTGGGGTGTGATCATCGGCAGCGTGTCCTGGGTCATGGTGGCCTTCGTCGGCATCGACGGGGTGAAGATGCTTTCCAACCTCGGCGGCTTGCCCGGGATGATCATCGTCCTGCTGGCCAGCAGCGCCCTGATCATCTGGCTGAGGAATCCGGCCCTGCTGTCCCTGCCAGTCACCCCACACGACTCGGTGACGCCCCCCTCGAACAGCAGCGCACATGCGCCTGATATCGCTCTGGAGCCCACGGTATGAACATTCGTCATCTCAGCCTGCAAAGCGCAGGCCTGGCATTGCTTTGCCCATTACTGGTCGAAGCCGCACAGGAACAGCCCCGAGGCTTTATCGAAGACAGCCAGCTCAAGGGCCTGGTACGCAACTATTACCGCAACAACGACTATCGCGACCGCGACAAGGATGGCCGCGAGTGGGCACAGGGCCTGCAACTGGACTATCGCTCCGGCTACACCCAAGGCACGCTGGGCTTTGGCCTGGATGCCCACGCCTATTTCGCCACCAAGCTCGACAGTGGCGGCGGACGGGCGCGCACTCAATTGCTGGTCAGCGATGGTGACGGGCGCAGCCGCGATGAGTCGGCCACCGCCGGTGCGGCGCTGAAAATGCGTTGGTCCAATACCGAGTTCAAATATGGCGACTTGCGCCCGCAGAACCCGGTACTGGCCCTGGCCGACAGCCGGATCATGCCGGCCACCGCCACCGGCTTTGCCTTCAGCAGCCGCGAGATCGAAGGCTTGCTGCTGGAAGGTGGACACTTCACGGCGGCCAGGGACTTCAACCAGACCGGCCATCGCGGCGGTTTCTACGCCGGCTATGCCGGGGTCGAAGGCGGTAACGTGAACTACCTGGGAGGCACCTACCAGCTGCACCCGCAGGTGGGGATGGGCCTCTACAGCTCACGCTATGAAGACCTGTGGCGCCAGCACTACGTCAATCTGAACCTTGATCAGCCACTGGATGCCGAGGCTTACCGCAGCCTGAACCTGGACCTCAACCTCTACCGCTCCCTGGATGACGGCCAGGCCCTGGCCGGGGATATCGCGGTCACTGCCTGGTCGGCGGCGCTGGCCTTCAAGAGCGGCCCGCAGACTTTCACCCTGGCCCACCAGCGCATCCATGGTAATCAGCCGTTCGACTACGTGGCTCTGGACGGTGGTGGTTTCCACGACTCGATCTACCTGGCCAACTCCTCGCTGATCGCCGACTTCAACGGTCCCGGCGAACGCTCCTGGAGCCTGGGCTACAAGCTCGACTTCACGCCCCTGGGCGTGACCGGCCTGTCGCTCAATACTCGTTATATCCGCGGCAGCCATGTCGACGGCCAGCGTGTGCCGCTAGACAGCCCCTACCGCTACTACGCCGACAACGAGAAGCACTGGGAGCGGGATATCGACGTGCGCTACGTGGTGCAGAGCGGCCTGGCCAAGGACCTGTCCCTGACCCTGCGCCAAGGCACCCATCGCATCCGCGGCACCTCGGACGGCAATGTCGATCACATCCGTCTGATCACCGAATACCCCTTCAGCCTGCTTTGATTGCCCCGCTCGCCGCCCGGCCAACCCGGGCGGTGGGCCCTTTATCGACTGGAGTGTCGAATGGACGTTATCCACGAATTCCCCCATCCGATCCGCGAGATCGAACACTGCCTGATTCCGCTGCGTGACGGCACCCACTTGGCAGCGCGCATCTGGCAACCGGCCGATGCCGGGGCCAAGCGTTACCCGGCAATCCTCGAATACCTGCCCTATCGCAAGCGCGACGGCACTGCGGTGCGCGATGCCCTGACCCACCCGTGGATGGCGGGGCAGGGCTACGTCTGCGTGCGGGTAGACATGCGTGGCAACGGTGAGTCCCAGGGGCTGATGGCCGACGAATACCTGCCCCAGGAACAGCAGGACGCCCTAGAAGTGCTCGACTGGCTGTGCGCGCAGCCCTGGTGCGACGGCAATCTGGGAATGATGGGCATCTCCTGGGGCGGCTTCAACAGCCTGCAAGTGGCGGCCCTGCAGCCCGAGGCATTGAAAGCCATCATCACCCTGTGCTCCACCGATGACCGCTACGCCGATGACATCCACTACAAAGGCGGCAACCTGCTGATGGAGAACCAGGGCTGGGCCGCGACCATGCTCAACTTCAGTGCCGCCGTACCGGACCCATTGCTGGTAGATGAATGGCAGGCCCTCTGGCAACAGCGCCTGGATGCCATGCCGATGCTTGCCGAAACCTGGCTGCAGCATCAGACCCGCGACGATTACTGGCGCCAGGGCTCGGTGTGCGAGGACTATGCGGCGATCAAGGCCGCCGTGTACTGCGTCGGTGGCTGGGGCGATGCCTACAAGAACAGTGTGCCTCGGCTGATGCAGCACCTGAGCAGCCCGAAGAAAGCCATGCTCGGGCCGTGGATTCACAAGTACCCGCACTTTGCCGTGCCCAACCCGGCCATTGGGTTTCTCCAGGAAGCCAAGCGCTGGTGGGACCACTGGCTCAAGGGCATCGACAACGGGGTGATGGACGAGCCGGCCTGTACCTTTTACTTACAGGATGCCGTGGCGCCCAAGGGCAGCTACGTCGAACGCCCGGGCGTCTGGGTACAGACCGCCGGCTGGCCTGATCCACAGGTGCAGTGGCAGGACTTCAGCCTCAACGACAACGCACTGGTGGTTGGCATCCAGGGCTTGAGCGAGCAACGCAGCGTCTGCTCGCCCCTGACCACTGGCCTGCACCAAGGTGAATACTGCGCCATCTGGTTCGGGCCGGACGGCCCTACCGATCAGCGTCGAGATGACGCCCACTCGCTGTGCTTCGACAGCGCGCCTCTGGAGCAGCCCATGGCCCTGCTGGGTGATGTGCGTCTCGACCTGCGCCTGACGTCGGACAAGCCCTGCGGACAGATCGTTGCCCGGCTGAATGCCGTGGCCCCGGATGGCAAGGTGGCACAAATCACCTACGGCACCCTGAACCTCAACTTGCGGGATGATTTTGCCGTGGCCAATTCACCGGTGCCCGGTGAACCGTTGCAGGTGCGCTTCAATCTGGATTACGTGGGTTATCGCCTGCCCGCCGGCTATCGCCTACGCCTGGCGCTGAGTACGGCCAGCTTCCCGTTGCTGTGGCCAAGCCGCGAGCTGACCACCCTGACCCTGCTGCCGGAAGTGCAAAGCGTGCAACTGCCGGTGTTTACCGGGGAACCGCTGGATTGTCCTTTTGAAGCCCCGCAAAGCGCGCCGCCGGCCAACCTCGAAATCATCCGCGCCGCGACCCCCAAGCGCACCCTCAGCGAGGATGTGGGCAGCGGCGAAGTCTGCGTGCGTATCGACGACGACTTGGGCGCCATGCGTTTTCTCGATCATGGCCTGTGGGTCGACCAGCGTTGTACCGAACAATATCGCACCTTGCCCTGGGACCCGCTGTCGACCCAGGCAGACATCCAATGGAGCTACCGCGTCGGTCGCAACTCATGGTCGGTAGAGGTGGACAGCACCTTGCACTTGCACGCCGACGCCCAGTGGTTCTACCTGGAAGCCGAACAGGTTGCACGCTGCGATGGCCAACAGACTCACCATCGCCAGTGGCAGAAACGGATCGCCCGATCCACCCTGTAAAGCGTGGCAGGATGCCCAATCTCTGAGACATGGCGGCCCGCTGATAGCAGCGCCCGCCCCTGCAGACTGGTACCCGTATGTCACGTCGAAACGTCGATCTTCCGCCCCTCAACTGCCTGCAGCCATTCGAGGCCGTGGCCCGTCACTTGAGCTTTACCCGGGCCGCCCAGGAACTGAACCTGACCCAGAGCGCAGTGAGCCGCCAGATCAAGCGCCTGGAGGAAAACCTCGCCCGCCCACTGTTCCACCGGCACACCCTGGGCATCAGCTTGACACCAGCCGGCGAGCGCTACTTTCGCACCATCCAGCGCCTGCTCCGGGAATTGGACCGCGAGTCTGCCGAGCTGCGCCGACGCGGCGCCGAACGCCAACTGACTCTGGCCAGCACCCCGACCATCAGCTCGATCTGGCTGGCGCGCCTGCTGCCGCAATTCCAGAACCTGTTCCCGGACCTGGACATCCGTATCCTGTGCAGCGAAAGCCCATTGCACCTGGACGTCAGCGAGTACGACTTGGGACTGTTCTATCACCTCGACGAACTGCCGGCGCCCCTGGGCCTGGAGCTGACCCCGGTATTTGCCAGCGAGCAGGTGATCAGCGTCTGTAGCCCGGACTACCTGAGCCGTAAGGGGCCGATTCGCGATTCGCAGCACCTACTGGAAGAACATCGCCTGCTGATCGTCGAAGACCACTATCACGACTGGCTGACCTGGGCCGACTGGTTCAGCTCCGTGGGCGCCACCTACCACTCACCGCGGCACGCCCTGCGCACCAACAGCTACCAGTTGCTGATGCAGTCGGCGGTCATGGGCCAGGGCGTGGCCCTGGGCTGGGAAAGCCTGCTGCAGGGCGAGCTGGACGCCGGACGCCTGCAACGAGCGCTGCCCTTTTGCATGCCCAGCCGTGGGCGCCTGAACCTGATGCAACCACACCACCGCAATCCCCCCCCTGCCGTACGGCGATTTCGCCAGTGGCTGCTGGAACACACCACACCTTCCAACGAAACCGGTCCTTGACCGCCACCGCCTGACGACTTTATGAACCTGACTCTGCTGACGTTCCCTGCGCTGTACTGCGCCACCATCCTGATGCTTACCGGCAACGGGTTGTTCTTCAGTTTCATCGGCCTGCGCCTGACCAGTGACGGCGTCGAAGAACTATGGATCGGCGGCCTGACCGCCGCCTACTACGCCGGCATGGTCTGCGGCGCAAAATTCGGCCACCAGATGATCGCTGCCGTCGGTCACATCCGCTCTTACGTGGCCTGCGCCGGCGCGGCAACAATGATTGTCCTGCTGCATGTGCTGTTTGAGGATCTGTGGCTGTGGCTAACACTGCGCTTCATCACAGGCCTGGTGATGATGAACCAATACATGGTGATCGAGAGCTGGCTCAACGAGCAGGCGGACAACAACCAGCGAGGTGCAGTGTTCGCCGGCTACATGGTGGCGGTGTCCCTGGGACTGATCCTCGGCCAGAGCGTACTGATCTGGCGCCCGGAACTGGACTTCAAGCCGCTGCTGATCGTCGCCCTGTGTTTTGCCGCGTGCCTGCTGCCAGTGGCTCTGACCCGGCGCCTGCACCCAGCCAAGCTAGTGGCGGCGCCGCTGCAGATCCGCTTTTTCTGGCGACGCGTGCCACAAGCCTTGAGCACGGTATTCATCACGGGACTGATGGTCGGTTCCTTCTACGCCCTAGCACCGGTATTCATTACCTTGAGCGGCCTGGATACGGCTCAGTCCAGCACTTTCGTTGCCGTGGCGATCTTCGCCGGTCTTTGTGGTCAGTGGCCGATCGGCTGGCTGTCGGATCGCATCGACCGTTCGCGTCTGATCCGCGCCTGTGCGGTAACTCTGTGCCTGGTCTCGATCCCCTTGTGGGGCCTGTTTGATTTGTCGTTTACCTTGTTGTTGCTGTTCGGCTTCCTCAGCGGGCTGCTGCTGTTCACCCTCTATCCGCTGGCAGTGGCCCTGGCCAACGACAACATTGAACAACCTCAGCGCGTGGCTCTGAGCGCCATGCTCCTGGCCACCCACGGCGTGGGGGCCTGCTTGGGGCCGCTGCTGTGCGGTGCGCTGATGAACCTCTACGGCCACAACGCCTTCTATATGGTGTTTTCCCTATGTGCCCTGCTGCTGATATGGCGGGTACAGCCGAGCCGAGTCACCAGGGAGTTTCTCGTCGAGGGCGCACCGCTGCAACACGTAGCCATGCCGGAACATCCGATCAGCGTACTGGCCGCCACCCTGGACCCACGGGTAGACGAAGTGCCCGAAGAACTGGTGATCAACGAAGGGGCCATGGGGGAAACGGCTCGCTGAGCAAAATCCGAGCGGCGTTGTATGTTGAGTCCAAGGCAAGGGGGTTGTCCTTGCCCTGGCAGCCCGGTGCCGGTCATTGAGACGACATCTACGAAGCCGGCCCTCTTCACTACCG
>NZ_MOAK01000036.1:72561-72819 GCF_003732485.1 Pseudomonas protegens | reverse complement strand
AAGCAGAACACCTCTCATTTGCCCGAAACCCCGGTGTCTGCTAGTGTCGCGCCGGTTTAACGTCAACCGGGATAGCCGCCATGGCCCGCAAAAAAGCTGCCTTAGATTTCGAACAATCCCTCGCCGACCTGCAAACCCTGGTCGAGCGTCTGGAGAACGGCGAGCTGTCGCTGGAAGACTCGTTGACCGCCTTTGAACAAGGCATTGGCCTGACCCGTGACTGCCAAGCGGCCCTGGCCCAGGCCGAACAGAAGGTCC
>NZ_MOAK01000036.1:69607-72494 GCF_003732485.1 Pseudomonas protegens | reverse complement strand
AGAATGATTACCGCCTATCAGGCCAGCAGTCAGGCCCGCGTCGACGCTGCAATGCACACCCTGTTCACCGCCCCCAGCCCCGAACTTGCCCGCCTTTATGAAGCCATGCGCTACAGCGTGATGAATGGCGGCAAGCGTGTGCGCCCGCTGCTGGCCTATGCCGCCTGCGAGGCCCTGGGCGGCCAGCCCGAGCAAGCCAACGGCGCCGCCTGCGCGGTGGAACTGATTCATGCCTACTCCCTGGTCCACGACGACCTGCCGGCCATGGACGATGACGATCTGCGTCGCGGCCAGCCCACCACCCACAAGGCCTTCGATGAAGCCTGCGCGATTCTCGCCGGTGACGGCCTGCAAAGCCTGGCCTTCAGTGCCCTGCTGGACCCGGGCCTGAGCGACGCCAGTGCCGAGATCCGCCTGCGCATGGTCACCACCCTGGCCCAGGCGGCGGGCCCGGCGGGCATGGTGGGCGGCCAGGCCATCGACCTGGGCTCGGTAGGACTCAAGCTCGACCAGCAAGCCCTGGAATACATGCACCGGCACAAGACCGGCGCACTGATCGAGGCCAGTGTCATCCTCGGCGCACTGGCCAGTGGCCGGGCCGAGAAAGACGAACTGAAGTCCTTGCAGACCTATGCCAAGGCCATCGGCCTGGCATTCCAGGTGCAGGACGACATCCTCGACGTCGAAAGTGATACCGCGACCCTGGGCAAACGCCAGGGCGCCGACATCGCTCGGGACAAACCGACCTACCCGGCGCTGCTGGGCCTGGCCGCAGCCAAGGATTACGCCCTGGAATTGCGGGACCAGGCGCTGCATGCGCTGCGTCCGTTTGACGCAGCGGCCGAGCCTTTGCGCGAGCTGGCGCGGTATATCGTCGAGCGCCGCAGCTGATCGGCCCCCGATAGCCGGACCGCATATCGGCCAAGTTCGGCGCTCTGCGTGGGCAGCTTGCGATGCATAAGGTAAACTGCCGCCTCTTTCTATACCTATAACGATTCGCCTGATGCCCACGACGTTTCATGAGATTCCCCGCAAACGCCCGACCACGCCGCTGCTCGACCGTGCCCAGACGCCGGACGGCCTGCGCCGGTTAGGTGAAGCCGAGCTGGAAACCCTGGCCGATGAGTTGCGCCTGGAATTGCTCTACACGGTCGGCCAGACCGGCGGGCATTTCGGTGCCGGCCTCGGGGTCATCGAGCTGACCATCGCGTTGCATTACGTGTTCGACACCCCGGACGACCGGCTGGTGTGGGACGTGGGTCACCAGGCGTATCCGCACAAGATCCTCACCGGACGCCGCGAGCAGATGGCCAGCCTGCGCCAGAAAGACGGCCTGGCGGCTTTCCCCCGGCGCTCCGAGAGCGAGTACGACACCTTCGGCGTCGGCCACTCCAGCACCTCCATCAGCGCCGCCCTGGGCATGGCCATCGCCGCCCGCCTGCAGAACAGCGAGCGCAAGGCCATTGCGGTGATCGGCGACGGCGCCCTGACGGCGGGCATGGCCTTCGAGGCCCTGAACCACGCGCCGGAAGTGGACGCCAACATGCTGGTGATCCTCAACGACAACGACATGTCGATCTCGCGCAATGTCGGCGGCCTGTCCAACTACCTGGCCAAGATCCTCTCCAGCCGCACCTACGCCAGCATGCGCGAAGGCAGCAAGAAAGTGCTGTCGCGCCTGCCCGGCGCCTGGGAAATCGCTCGCCGCACCGAAGAATATGCCAAGGGCATGCTGGTTCCCGGCACCCTGTTCGAAGAGCTGGGCTGGAACTACATCGGTCCTATCGATGGCCACGACCTGCCGACCCTGATCGCCACACTGCGCAACATGCGTGACCTCAAGGGTCCGCAGTTCCTGCATGTGGTGACCAAGAAGGGCAAGGGCTTCGCCCCGGCGGAAGTCGATCCCATCGGCTACCACGCCATCACCAAGCTGGAGCCGCTGGACGCTCCGGCCGCTGCGCCGAAGAAGGCCGGTGGTCCCAAGTATTCCGCTGTATTCGGCGAATGGCTGTGCGACATGGCCGCTGCCGACCCACGCCTGGTGGGCATCACCCCGGCGATGAAGGAAGGTTCCGACCTGGTGGCCTTCAGCGAGCGTTTCCCGCTGCGCTACTTCGACGTAGCGATTGCCGAGCAGCACGCGGTGACCCTGGCGGCCGGCATGGCCTGCGAAGGTGCCAAGCCGGTGGTGGCGATCTACTCCACCTTCCTGCAGCGCGGCTATGACCAACTGATCCATGACGTGGCGGTACAGAACCTCGATGTGCTGTTCGCCATCGACCGCGCCGGTCTGGTGGGCGAAGACGGCCCGACTCACGCTGGCAGCTTCGACCTGTCCTACCTGCGCTGCATCCCCGGCATGCTGGTGATGACCCCGAGCGACGAGAACGAGCTGCGCAAGATGCTCAGCACCGGCCACCTGTACAACGGCCCGGCGGCTGTGCGTTATCCACGGGGCAGCGGCCCCAATGCGCCGATCGACAAGGACCTGGAACCGATCGAGATCGGCAAGGGTGTAATCCGTCGCCAGGGCAAACAGGTCGCGCTGCTGGTGTTTGGCGTACAACTGGCCGAAGCCCTGCAAGTGGCCGAGAAGCTCGATGCCACCGTGGTCGACATGCGTTTCGTCAAACCCCTGGACGAAGCCCTGGTCCGCGAGATTGCCGGCAGTCACGAACTGTTGGTGACCATCGAAGAGAACGCCATCATGGGCGGCGCCGGTGGTGCAGTCAGCGAGTTCCTGGCCCGCGAGAACATCCTCAAGCCGATCCTGCACCTGGGCCTGCCGGATGCCTACGTCGAGCACGCCAAACCGGCGCAGATGCTCGCCGAATGCGGCCTCGACGAAGCCGGCATCGAAGCTTCGGTACGCCAGCGTCTGGAA
>NZ_MOAK01000036.1:66876-69567 GCF_003732485.1 Pseudomonas protegens | reverse complement strand
CCTGTAGCCGCTGCTGCACGCCCGCCATGCGGGCGTCGCCTTTGCTCCCTTCCTTATCCGGCTTCACACACTGCGGCCAAGGCCGAGCCGCGCTAACGGAATAGCCATGAAACTCTCTCGCCTGGTCCTGCCGCTTTGCCTTCTGCCCTGCGCCGATCTGCTGGCCGACACCTCCGAGCGCGATCACGCCCTGAAACTGCCCGAGATGCTGATCAGCGCCAACCGTCAGGTGGAAGCTCGCAACGACAGCAGCGCCGCCAACACCGTGTTCACCCGGGAAGACATCGACCGCCTGCAACCCGGCAGCCTCACCGACCTGCTGCAGCGGGTGCCGGGGGTACAGGTCGCCCAGAGCGGCGGGCGCGGCAGCCTGCCGAATATCTTCATCCGCGGCACCAGCTCGGCCCAGAGCCTGGTGCTGCTGGACGGCCAGCGCATCAGCAGCTCATCGAGCGGCGACAGTAACCTGCAGTTCATCAGTATCGAGCAGATAGAAAGGGTGGAAGTACTGCGTGGCTCGCGCTCAGTGATCTATGGCAGCGACGCCATTGGCGGGGTGATCCAGATCTTCACCCGGCGCGGCGTCGAGTCGGGGCTGCAGGGGCGCATGCGTTTCGCCGCCGGCAGCAACCAGACCTGGGAACGCAGCCTGGGGCTGTCCGGTGGAGATCAACAGACACGCTTCAGCCTCGGCGCCAACCTGGATGAAACCGCCGGGATCGACTGGACCCACGAATCGTTCCCCAGCGATGCCGACCATGATGGCTACCGCAACAAGTCGTTGAGCTTCACCCTCAGCCATGCGCTGAACGATGACCTGGAGATGGGCCTCAACCTGCTGGATAACCGTGGTCGCACGCGCTATGACAACCCCTTCGGGCGCTACGACTCAAGCTATAACGTCTTCGCCCAGGACCCTTACACCGACTTCAGTGTCAGCAGCGTCAGCGGCTATCTCGATGCGCACATCAATGATTACTGGACATCGCGAGTAGAGCTTGGGCATAGCGAGAACCGCGACCTCAAGCGCGACAAACTCAGTGACGAACGAAACGTATTCAATACCTACCGGGACTCGCTGAACTGGCAGAACGATCTGCGCCTGGACGAACACAACAGCCTGATCCTCGGCGCTGACTGGTACGAAGACCGGCTCAACACCAGCCCGGCGCGATTTGCCGAAGACAGCCGCTGGAACCGGGCGGCCTTCATTCAGCACCGCTTTCGCGGTGACAGTTTCTCCACCGAGCTGGGTCTGCGCCGCGACCAGAACCAGCAATATGGCAGCCAGAACACTTGGAGCGGCACCTTTACCCTGCCGCTCAACCCGGACAATGACCTGCTGCTGTCCTATAGCGAAGGTTTTCGGGCGCCCAACTTCAGCGATCTGTATTACCCCGGCTTCAGCAACCCCGACCTCAAGCCGGAACACTCCAAGAGCTATGAATTGCAGTGGCGTAACCAACTGACGCAAAGCAATCGCCTGGAGGCCTCGATCTACCGCACCGATATCAAGGACGCAATTATTTATGACCGCATAGCGCAACGCCCGGAAAACGTTGGCGCAGCGAGAATCAACGGTTTCGAAGCGGCCCTGAAACAGGAACTGTTCGGCTGGCAGACCAGCATCGGCACCGCCATCATTGATCCGCGCAATCGCAAGGATGGCCATCAGCTGCCGCGCCGTGCCCGCCGCACCTTGAATCTGGATCTAGACCGGCAGTTCGACCAATTGGCACTAGGTGCCAGTTGGCAACTGGTGAGCAAGAGCCGTGAGGACTTGAGCACGAAAAAGCAGGTCCCGATTGGCGGCTACGGCCTGCTCGGACTGCGAAGCAGTTGGGCAATCAATCAGGAAGTGAAGCTAGACCTGAAACTCGACAACATCTTCGACAAGTCCTATACCCGCGCGCTCTACGAGTACAACGGCAACGACTATAACTACCGCGAAAAGGGCCGTACCTGGATGTTCGGCGTGACCTGGACGCCTGAGCTGTAAGATCCGCCGCCTTCGCCGGCAAGCCGGCTCCTACAGAACTCCGTAGGGCATAGTCCGCCGGCGAAGGGGCTCAACGCTCTGGCGCGATAAGGGCACAGAGCTTGGCGGTTGCCGCGATCATCTGCCCGCTGGGCCGTTCCAGGCCCTTGTCCCTCACCAGTAATAACCGTCCCTGCTGCACCGCCGCGATCTGCGGCCAGGCCTTCCAGGCATCCAACTGCCCCTGGGCGGTGGCGAGGATCGCCTGCGGATTGCGCTGCAATACCGACTCGATACTGACCTGGGGCGCTGGCAGCGGCTGCTCGGCAAACACATTGCGTGCGCCGCAAACGCTCAAGGCTTCACTGATGATCTGACCACCGCCCACGGTGTACAGCGGCGAGTCCCAGACCTGATAGAACACCGGCAGCGGCGGTTCACGGTGATAGCGGGCGCGCAGTCCGGCCAGTTGCCCGTTCAACTCGGCGGCCAGTTCGCGGCCAGCCGCCGGGCGACCCAGACGCTCGCCGATCTCGGCGATCTGCGCGGTCAGTTGCTGGAA
The DNA here is from genome assembly GCF_003732485.1 of Pseudomonas protegens. Classification (GTDB taxonomy): domain Bacteria; phylum Pseudomonadota; class Gammaproteobacteria; order Pseudomonadales; family Pseudomonadaceae; genus Aquipseudomonas; species Aquipseudomonas protegens_B. Next base: position 67,027 of record NZ_MOAK01000036.1, on the reverse strand, counting down.
GTCATGGGGTTCAGCAACAAAGGTGGGGACTCCCAGGCGCGCCAACTGATCGCGCTGGGCCGGACCGACACTGCCCGGCCAGAGCAACAGCAAATCAGGCTTGAGGCTCAGCAGGCGCTCGATATCCAGTTGGCCGTAACGCCCCACCGAA
>NZ_MOAK01000036.1:51780-66821 GCF_003732485.1 Pseudomonas protegens | reverse complement strand
GATCGGAAGCGCCCAGCTCCACGACGATTTCCGAGAGCGACGGCGCCAGGCTGACCACTCGCTGCGCAGCCTGCGCTGGAGCACTGGCCAGCAGGCAGAGGACTGCCAGCCAGCGCAGCATCAGCCCAGTTGACGCGGAATGCGGTAGAGGTAGAACAGCACCGCAGTGGACAAGGCCAGAAGCATCAGGGGCACCGCTTCCAGGCCGACGAATACTGCCAGGGCACCGACCCAGGCCGGCAGCGAAGCTGCCAGAAAGGCCACCCGCCGGCTGGCCGCCAGGTGAATCCAGGCAGCCGGTTCCTCGGGCGTATCCAGAGCCTTCTGAGTGGCAATCAGCGCATGCTTGTAGCCGCCGAAGAAGCGCAGGCTGACAAACATCGACGCCACCCCGGCAATGAAGAACGGCATCGCCAGCACCGGCAGGATGGGTTCGCCCTGGCCGAACAGCGCGTTGATCACAAACAACGGCACCAGGCCCAGGGCCAGGTACTGCCACCAGCTTACGGTCAGGCGCCGCTTGACTTGACCTCGAGTCACGCGCGGTCGACCTCGCCTTGATGCTCATTGCCCATCATGTGGTCAAGCTTGCTGGCCTTGGTCGCCAGGTACAGCTTGTTGTGCGGGTTGTGGCCCGTGTGCAGCGGCACCCGCTCGGCGACCTGGATACCCATGTCGGTCAGTGCCTTGACCTTGCGCGGATTGTTGGTCATCAGCCGCAGGGACTTGACCCCCAGATGCTCGAGCATCGGCAGGCACATGGCGTAGTCACGCTGATCCGCGGCGAACCCCAGGCGCTCGTTGGCTTCCACGGTATCGGCGCCACCATCTTGCAGTTCATAGGCACGGATCTTGTTCAGCAGGCCAATACCGCGACCTTCCTGGCGCAGGTACAACAGCACCCCGCGACCTTCCCGGGCGATGGCCCGCAGGGCAGCTTCCAGTTGCGAGCCGCAGTCGCAACGCTGGCTGAACAGGGCGTCGCCGGTCAGGCATTCGGAGTGCAGGCGACCGAGAACCGGCGCGCCATCGGCGATGTCCCCCAGGCTGAGCACCACGTGCTCGCGACCGGTGGCTTCATCGAGAAAACCATGCATGGTGAATTGCGCAAAAGGCGTAGGCAGCTTGGAAGCGGCAACAAAAACGACGGGCACTGTTGTGCTCCTGATCTGTATGAGGACTGGAGATTCGCAGAGGCGGCATTGTAACAGCAGCCTCCAGTGGACGCTTAGGCTGAATTATCGGAGATAAAGATCGATAAGTTTGATCAACGGACCGCCGGTTGCAGCCCGCTATCAAAGGGATAAGGCTGCTTCCAGCGCAGGAAGATCGGCCGCAGGACACCGTCTTTCACCAATTGCTCCATGCGCCGGTCGTACAGGGAAAGCAGGGCCCGGCCACGAGGATTGTCGGCAAAACCCAGGTACAGCGGCAGCTCGGCCAGGTGGGTACGCTTGAACCGGCTCGGGTCCGCAGCTTGTCCGAGTACGTAGTCGATCTCGGTCTGGGCATCGATGTAGTAGTCGGCACGGCTGTACAGCAACATCGGCAGGATGCCGATGCGGCGACGAATTTCGTTGTAGCGGCGAACATTGGGCAGGTAGTCCTGGTACTTGTAGCCACGGACCCAGACCAACCGATAGCTGCCCAGGTTCGCCAGGGTCAGCTCGGGATTGCTGGCCAGGCCCAAGGCGTAGATATGGTCGGTGTCGTAGTTCCAGCGCGGATACAGCACACCCGCGGATTCACCACGATAGGCGCCTACCTGCGCATCCACTTCACCGCGCTGCACCAGCCCCACCGAACGGGTGTAGGGCACGCTGCTGCGTTCGACGCGGATGCCCTGGGGTTCGAATACCTCCCGCAGGATGTCCCAGGCCAGGCCCTTGCCATCGGCTTCGGTGTAGTCGTTCCATTCCTCGCTGGCGATGCGCACTTGTTGGGGCTGCGCCTGCAGCTCGTCGGCCCGAACGCCAGAGCAACTCCAGACCACCAGCAACACCAGCAGCGCGCGGCAGAACCCCATGCCTAATCCCTCAGCTGAAACACCACACCAGCCCTTGCATCGCCAACCAGGCAAACACGCCGGCCAGCACATCATCGAGCATGATGCCGACACCGCCATGGACATGCCGGTCGACCCAGCGAATCGGCCACGGCTTGAGAATGTCGAAGAAGCGAAATACCAGGAACCCCGCCAACAGCCAGTACCACCCCTCGGGCACCAGCCACAGGGTGATCCACATGCCGACCATCTCGTCCCAGACGATGCCTTCGTGGTCATGGACCCGCAGATCGTCGGCGACCTTGCCGCACAGCCAGAAGCCAAACAGCATGGTGACGCCGAGCATCAGCCAGTAGCCCCAGTCCGGCAACATCTGCCACAGCGGGATAAAGGGTAGCGCAACCAGCGAACCCCAGGTGCCCGGCGCCTTGGGCAAGGTGCCGGAACCAAAACCGAAAGCCAGGAAATGCCAGGGATTACGCCAGACCGACGGCGGCACGAACTCCGCAGGGACCTGCTTGGGATGATCTGTCACGGTGTCTCCGGAAAGTGTTGATAACCCCGGGTGCCGGGGGTGATGTCCTGGCCGCCGGCGTCCAGCAGGGTCACGCCCTGCCCGGCCACCACTCGCCCCACCACCTGCACCGGCCAACCGGCCGCCAACAGCGACGCCAGCTCGGCAGGCGGCAAGGTAAAGGCCAGTACATAGTCGTCGCCGCCACTCAAGGCCGCCGCGCGGGCACCCTGTTCGCCAAGAAAGCTCACCAATGCCGGGGACAGTGGCAGCTTCTCCACCTCCACCTGCAAGGCGACCTTCGAAGCGGCCGCGATATGCCCGCAATCGGCCAGCAGGCCGTCGGAGATATCCAGGGCCGAGGTGGCCTTGCCTCGCAGTGCCTGGCCCAGGGCCAATTGCGGCTGCGGTGACCAGTAGTGGGCCAGCAAGGGGGCGGCGACGGTCGCATCAGCGCTGCGCTGGCCCAGGACCAGCGGCAAGGCCCCAGCGGCATTGCCCAGCTCACCGCCGACGCACAGCAAATCCCCTGCTCGGGCACCACTGCGGGTCAGGGCAAGACCGGCAGGCACCCGCCCGAATACGGTCAGGGTCAAGGTCAGCGGGCCGCGAGTGGTGTCGCCACCAATCAGGCGCACGCCGCAATTCTGGGCCATGGCGTTCAAGCCGCGGGCATAGGCCTGCAGCCAATCGGTGCTTACCGTCGGCAGGGTCAGGGCAAGGGTAAAGGCCAGCGGGGTGGCGCCCATGGCAGCCAGATCGCTGACAGCCACCGCCAGGGAGCGTTGGCCTAAAAGATAGGGGTCGCAGGGATCGGCGAAATGCACACCGGCCACCAGGGTGTCGGTGGAAATCGCCAACTGCTCGCCAGGAGCAACCGCCAGCAAGGCGCAGTCGTCGCCGATCCCCAGGGCAACACCCTCGCCGCCTTGCGCACAAGGCGCGGCAGCGAAGAAGTTACGAATCAGCTCAAACTCGCCCATGGCAGCTGCAAGCGCGGTTCAGCGCTTGAACGCCTTCACTTCAGCTTCACGCAGGCGCGGGGCCAGCTTGTCGAGAACACCGTTGACGAACTTGTGGCCGTCGGTGGAACCGAAGACCTTGGCCAGTTCGATACCTTCGTTGATCACAACGCGGTACGGCACATCGACGCGCTTGAGCAGCTCCCAGGTAGACAGCCGCAGGACCGCCAGTTCAACCGGGTCCAGCTCATCGATGGCCAGGTCCAGGCAAGGCACGAGCGCGGTGTCGATCTCGTTCTTGTTGGCCGGAACCCCGTGCAGGATCTCCCGGAAGTAGGCGCCGTCGATGTCAGTGAAATCGTTGTCGACCCGAAACTGTGCTTCGATCTCGTTCAACGAATGCTTGGCCATGTGCCATTGGTACAGCGCCTGGGTCGCGAGCTGACGGGCTTCGCGACGCTTGGCGCTCTTGGATGGCTTGCCGGCGTTTGCAGGCTTGGGATCGCGCGGGTTGAAACGATCGCTATCGTCGCTAATCACTTGGCCTCCAACTGCGCCAGCAGGCTGACCATTTCCAGGGCGGACAAGGCAGCTTCGGCCCCTTTGTTGCCGGCCTTGGTGCCGGAACGTTCGATGGCTTGCTCGATCGAATCAACGGTCAGTACGCCGAAGGCCACTGGCACGCCGAACTCCATGGACACCTGGGCCAGGCCCTTGGTGCACTCGCCGGCCACGTATTCGAAGTGCGGAGTACCGCCACGAATGACCGCGCCCAGGGCGATGATCGCCGCGAACTCACCTTTCTGTGCGACTTTCTGTGCAACCAACGGAATTTCGAAGGCGCCAGGAGCACGGATGATGGTGATGTCGCTTTCGCTCACGCCATGGCGAACCAGGGCGTCAACCGCGCCGCTGACCAGGCTTTCGACGACGAAGCTGTTGAAACGGCCGACCACCAGGGCATAGCGGCCTTTAGGGGCGATGAAGGTACCTTCGATGGTCTTCAGGGTCATTCGACAAATCTCTTAAAGAGCCAGAGCGTGTCTAGCACACGCTCTTCAGTGATATTTGAACCGCGAATTTCAAGCCAGAAACGACCGGCTTTTATTCGGAGGGCACGTATTCTACAACTTCCAGGTCGAAACCGGATATCGCATTAAACTTCATCGGCGCACTCATCAGGCGCATTTTGCGTACGCCCAGGTCCCGGAGGATCTGCGAACCGGCACCGACAATGCTGTAGGTGGTCGGTTTCTTCACCGGCTGGTGATCGGCGGTTTCACGGATGTGTGCCAACAGCACGTCGCCATCCAGTGGGTGACCAAGCAGCAGCACCACGCCGCTGCCGGCCTCGGCCACGGTGGCCATGGCCGCCCGCAGGCTCCAGCGGCCCGGTTGCTTGACCATCAGCAGATCCCGCAGCGGGTCCATGTTGTGCACTCGCACCAAGGTCGGCTCTTCAGCGCAGATCTCCCCCAGGGTCAGGGCCATGTGCACGTCGCCTTCAACCGAATCACGATAGGTCACCAGGTTGAACTGGCCCAGTTCGCTGTCCAGGGGCTGCTCGGCAATCCGCTGAACGGTACGTTCGTGGATCATCCGATAGTGAATCAGGTCGGCGATGGTGCCGATCTTGATGTTGTGTTCGGCAGCGAAAGCTTCCAGTTCGGTGCGACGGGACATGGTGCCGTCGTCGTTCATCACTTCGCAGATCACCCCGCTTGGCTCGAAACCGGCCATGCGCGCCAGGTCGCAGGCGGCTTCGGTGTGGCCGGCACGGGCCAGTGTGCCGCCGGGCTGGGCCATCAGCGGGAAGATGTGACCCGGGCTGACGATATCCTCGGCCTTGGCGTCCTTGGCCGCTGCCGCTTGTACGGTACGCGCACGGTCAGCGGCCGAGATGCCGGTGGTGACGCCTTCGGTGGCCTCGATGGAGACGGTGAACTTGGTGCCGAAGCCGGAACCGTTGCGCGGCGCCATCAGCGGCAGCTTGAGCAGCTCGCAGCGCTCGCGGCTCATGGGCATGCAGATCAGGCCACGGGCGTGCTTGGCCATGAAGTTGATGTGTTCGGCCTTGCAGCACTCGGCGGCCATGATCAGGTCGCCTTCGTTCTCGCGGTCTTCGTCATCCATGAGGATGACCATCTTGCCTTGGCGGATGTCTTCAACCAGTTCTTCGATGCTGTTGAGCGCCACTCGGCACCCCCTTGAGTCAGGATTTGAGGTAGCCGTTAGCGGCCAGAAAACTTTCGGTAATGGTGCCGCCGGTGGTGGCTTCGGCCGCCTTGTCACCCAACAGCAGGCGTTCCAGGTAGCGCGCCAGCAGGTCGACCTCGAGGTTGACCTGCCGACCCGGCCGGTAGTCGGCCATGATGGTTTCCGCCAGGGTGTGGGGCACGATGGTCAGCTCGAACTCGGCACCATTCACCGCGTTGACCGTCAGGCTGGTGCCGTCGACGGTGATCGAGCCTTTATGGGCGATGTACTTGGCCAGTTCTTTCGGTGCGCGGATACGGAACTGGATGGCCCGGGCATTTTCTTCCCGCGCCACCACTTCGCCGACACCGTCGACATGGCCGCTGACCAGATGACCGCCCAGGCGGGTGGTCGGGGTCAGGGCTTTCTCCAGGTTGACCCGGCTACCGGCCTTCAATTGATGGAAGGCGGTGCAATCGAGGGTCTCGCGGCTGACATCGGCCCAGAAACCATCGCCCGGCAGCTCAACCGCGGTCAGGCAGACGCCGTTCACCGCGATGCTGTCGCCCAGTTTGACGTCGGCCAGATCAAGCTTGCCGGTTTCTACATAGACCCGCACATCTCCGCCTTTTGGGGTCAATGCGCGAATGCTGCCGATGGATTCGATGATGCCGGTGAACATGGAGTCCTCCTCGAGAACAGGGCCGCCGGGTAGGCGAAAGTCGGGAATTATACGCTCGCTGGCGGGGCCGGGATGGCAGTGACTCGCCAGTCATCGCCCACCGCACGCATTTCAATGATCTTGAGCAATGGCGCCTCGCGCATGTGCGCCAAGGGCCAGTCCAACAGCGGCCGCGCCGAAGAACCGAGGAACTTGCCGGCGATGAAGATCTGGTATTCGTCCACCAGGCCCTGCTGGGCAAAGGCTCCCGCCAGCCGCGGGCCGGCTTCCACCAGCACCTCGTTGACGCCACGGGCGGCCAGTTCCAACAGCAGGCGACGCAGGTCGACCTGACCATCGGGGCCGGGAACGATCAGGCACTCCGGGCCGTTGGCGTACTGTTCTTCAACCGCTGCGCAAGTGGCAACCAACGCTGGGCCGGCCTTGAAGAACGGCGCATCCAGAGGCACTCGCAGGCGACCGTCGATCAATACCCGCAGCGGTGGACGGCTCATGGCCAGGGCAGTCTGCTCGGGGTCCAGGCTCAGCTCGGCGGCACGTACGGTCAGCCGGGCGTCATCGGCCAGCACCGTGTCGGCACCGGTCAGCACCACCGAAGATTCGGCCCGCAGACGTTGCACTGCGGAACGGGCGGCAGGCCCGGTAATCCATTGGCTCTCGCCACTGGCCATGGCGGTGCGACCGTCGAGACTCATGGCCAGCTTGACCCGCACATAAGGCAGGCCGTGCTCCATGCGCTTCAGGAAACCCTTGTTGATCCCCCGGGCCTCGGCTTCCAGCACACCGCTGTGGGTGTCGATGCCGGCCTGGGCCAGACGCTGCAAGCCGCGACCGGCCACTTCCGGGTTCGGGTCCTGCATCGCCGCAACCACCCGCGCCACCCCGGCATTGATCAGGGCATCGGCGCAAGGCGGTGTGCGGCCGTGATGGCTGCAAGGCTCGAGAGTCACATAGGCCGTGGCGCCACGGGCCTGCTCCCCGGCTGCACGCAGGGCATGGACTTCGGCGTGGGGTTCACCGGCCCGCACATGCCAGCCTTCACCGACCACCTGGCCATCGCGAACGACGACGCAGCCGACACGCGGGTTGGGATGGGTGGAGTAGCGACCCTTGCGTGCCAGTTCCAGGGCACGGGCCATGTAGTGTGCGTCGAGTACCGCTTGCTCCGGGGACAGGTTCATTGCTTGGCCGGCTCGCGGGCGAGACGGTCGATCTCTTCGCGAAATTCGTTGAGGTCCTGGAAGCGTCGATAGACCGAAGCGAAACGGATATAGGCCACTTCATCAAGCTTCTGCAGCTCGGTCATCACCAGTTCACCCACGACCAGGGATTTGACTTCGCGCTCGCCGGTGGCCCGCAGCTTGTGCTTGATATGCACCAGCGCCGCCTCCAGACGTTCGACACTCACCGGGCGTTTTTCCAGGGCGCGCTGCATACCGGCGCGCAGTTTTTCTTCGTCGAAGGGCTGACGGCTGCCGTCAGTCTTGATCAGGCGCGGCATCACCAGTTCGGCAGTTTCGAAGGTGGTGAAACGTTCACCACAGGCCAGGCATTCACGCCGGCGACGCACCTGTTCGCCCTCGGCGACCAGACGCGAGTCGATGACCTTGGTGTCGTTGGCACCGCAGAAGGGACAGTGCATGGTGGCAGGCAACAAAAAAATGGAGGGCCATGGTAGCGCATCCCACTGGCAAGACAAGCCATAGCCTTTACGGTATACAGACCGACTATTATGTTTCGCACATGGACATTCGCCTTGTTGGAGCTTCAGATGCCGCTCAGACCGCTCGTTTTGCTCAGTCTTGTCAGCCTGCTGGTCGCTTGCAGCAGCGATGCCCCGAAACCTGCGGCCCCCTCTTCTTCACAGCAACAGGCCACGAAAAAAAATCAGGAGCCCGCCGACCTTGGCCCCTTGCCGGCCTACCAGCGCGAACTGAGCGGTACCCTCAACGGGGTGCCGGCCGGCGCCGACGTCGAACTGGCGCTGCTGGTGATCGATGAGCGCGGCCGTCCGCAACGCTTGCTGGCCAGCAACAACCTGACCGGTACCAACCAGGCCCTGCCCTTTCGCCTGCGTTTCGCGCCCGACGCATTCCCCGCCGGCGCCCGGGTCGAACTGCGCGGCCGCGCCAGCCAGTCCGGCCAGTTGATCCTGCATCTGCCGGCGCAACGTATCGACCAGCCCACCACCCAGGCCCTGGGACAACTGCAATTCGTCAAAGCCCCATGAATGTACCGCTCGACCTGCAAGACGCCCTCAGCGAACTGCTGGGTGACGCGCAACTGGTGGCCTGCGAGCTGCCCGACACTCGCCTGAAACTCTGGCTGATCGACGCCCAGAACATGGACCGCGCCTTCACCCCGGAAGAAACCCGGCGCATTCTCCACGAGCCGCCTTACTGGAGTTTCTGCTGGGCCAGCGGCCTGGCCCTGGCCCGTTACCTGGCCGAACACCCGCATTGGGTACAAGGCAAACGGGTGCTGGACTTCGGTGCCGGTTCCGGCGTGGCGGCGATTGCCGCGGCCAAGGCCGGCGCCCTGGAAGTGGTGGCCTGCGACCTCGACCCGCTGGCGATTGCCGCCTGCCGGGCCAACGCCGAACTCAACGACGTCGAGCTGAACTATTCCACGGATTTTTTCGCCGAGGCCGATCGCTTCGACCTGATCCTGGTGGCGGACGTGCTCTATGACCGGGCCAACCTGCCGCTGCTGGACGAATTCCTCAGCCGCGGCCGTGAAGCCCTGGTGGCGGACTCCCGGGTCAGGGACTTCCAGCACCCGCTGTATCAGCGCCTGGAAATGCTCAACGCCCTGACCCTGCCGGACCTGGCCGAACCTTGGGAGTTTCGCAATGTGAGCCTGTATCACGCGCAGCGGCCATTTGCCGGCGAGCCGGCTGCCACAGGCAATAGCGATCTACCCCGCGCAACTTTATAGTGGTTCCATTCCCGCTTATTCGAGATACCCCATGAGTCAGGACACGCCGTATATCTTCGACGCCCGCACCGCTGATTTCGACCAGTCGGTGATCGAGAACTCCTTCCACAAACCGGTCCTGGTGGACTTCTGGGCAGAATGGTGCGCGCCCTGCAAAGCGCTGATGCCGATGCTGCAACAGATCGCCGAGAGCTATCAGGGCGAGCTGCTGCTGGCCAAGGTCAACTGCGATATCGAGCAGGACATCGTCGCCCGCTTCGGCATCCGCAGCCTGCCGACCGTGGTGCTGTTCAAGGACGGTCAACCGGTGGACGGCTTTGCCGGCGCACAACCGGAATCCGCAGTACGGGCCATGCTCGAACCCCATGTGCAGATGCCGCCCCCCCCTGCCACCGACCCGCTGGAGCAGGCCGAAGCCTTGTTCAACGACGGTCGTATCGGCGACGCCGAGGCCATCCTCAAAGTGCTGTTGGGGGAAGACAACAGCAACGCCAAGGCACTCATCCTTTACGCCCGCTGCCTGGCTGAGCGCGGCGAGCTGAGTGAAGCCCAAACTGTGCTCGACGCGGTCAAGAGCGATGAGCATAAAGCCGCCCTGGCCGGAGCCAAGGCGCAGATCACCTTCCTCAAGCAGGCGGCGGACCTGCCGGATGCCGCCGACCTCAAAGCGCGGCTGGCCAAGGACCCGCTGGACGATGAGGCGGCGTACCAGCTGTCGATCCAGCAACTGGCCCGTCAGCAATACGAAGCGGCGCTTGAGGCCTTGCTCAAGCTCTTCATGCGCAACCGCAGCTACAACGAAGGCATAGCCCACAAGACCCTGCTGCAAGTCTTCGACCTGTTGGGCAACGATCACCCATTGGTGACCGCGTATCGCCGCAAACTGTTCGCCGCGCTGTACTGAGCAGAATGTGCCGGCGTGTGTAATAGCCGGTTTGTGTAGGAGCTGGCTTGCCAGCGAAAGGGTTCTGACAGACAGAACCCTTTTGCCAGCAAGCTGGCTCCTACAGGTTCATTGCACCCAGCTGTAGATCGGCGTATCGGCGCCGCTGATCACCTTGACCTCGGCGCAGTGGCGCAGGCGCACCAGCAAACGCTTGCCGGCCGCCGCGCTGCCGGTCAGCCCCTCCAACTGTTCCAGCAACTCGGGCCCGCTAATCTGGCCCGCCTTGCGCAACAGATCCTTGGCGGTCTGCCACAAGGCATCGTCCTGGTTCGCCGGCCGGGCTGCTACCGCAACACTCTCCGGCTTGGCCGCCTGCAACTGCGCACCCAGTTGCGCCCAGTCGCCCTCGTCCAGTTCCAGGGTCAAATCCACCGGCCAATCGCCGATGCTTCCACGAATCCGCAACATCGCTGTGCTCCCGAATATTTCTGACGAGCATGCTCCCACGCGTCTTGCGCAACGCCAAGCGGGCGGTCAAACTCTGCGGTCAATTGTTATAAGATCACATAACATTTATTTCATCTTCGCCCTGGAGACTTGCTATGCGCCGTCTGCTACTCGCCCTGCCCTTCGCCCTGTTGCCGCTGGCCGTTGCCCAGGCCGCGCAAGCCCATGATCACGAGCATGAACACGGCAGCCTCGGCGCCCACGAACATGGCGTCGCCCGTTTGAATGCGGTGCTCGACGGCCAGGCCCTGGAGCTGGAACTGGAAAGCCCGGCCATGAATCTGGTGGGTTTCGAACACGCCCCCAGCACCGACGCCGACAAGGCCAAGGTCGCTGCTGCCCGTACCCAGCTAGAACAGCCTCTGGTGCTGTTCAGCCTGCCCAAGGCCGCCGCTTGCACGGTGGCCAAGCAGGAACTGCAAAGCCCGCTGTTCGGCGACAAGCCCGATGCCGATGACCACGATGACGATGACAAGGACGCCGCGGGTCATGAACATCACCACGAACACAGCGAGATCCACGCTCACTACCAGTTCACCTGCGCCAAGCCGGACGCCCTGAAGAACCTCGACCTGGGGCAAATCTTCAAGACCTTCCCCGCCACCCAGAAAATTCAGGTACAACTCATTTCGCCAAGTGGCCAGCAAGGTGTCGAAGCCACAGCCAAGGCTGCCACCCTGAAGTTCTGAGCGCTGCGCCTGTAGCCGCGGCCTCAGGCAGCGGCTACACCACTCTCTGCATGATCGGCCCAACATGACCCAAGCACTTATCGAATTGTCCGACCTGGGCTTCAGCTGGCCCGGTCACCCACAGTTGCTGGACATCCCGAACTTCCGCCTGGAAGCCGGCGAAACACTGTTCCTCAAGGGCCCCAGCGGCAGCGGCAAGACCACGCTGCTGGGCTTGCTGGGCGGGGTGCAGAAACCCAACCAGGGCAGCATCCGCCTGCTGGGCCAGGAGCTGACCGAGCTGGCCGCCGGAGCCCGTGATCGCTTTCGCGTCGATCACACCGGCTACATCTTCCAGCAGTTCAACCTGCTGCCGTTTCTCTCGGTGCGGGAAAACGTCGAGTTGCCCTGCCACTTCTCCAAACTGCGGGCCAGCCGCGCCATCCAGCGCCACGGCAGCGTCGATCAGGCGGCCGCCACCTTGCTGGCCCATCTGGGTCTGAAGGACCCCGACCTGCTCGCCCGTCGGGCCGACTCGCTGTCCATCGGCCAGCAACAACGGGTCGCCGCAGCCAGGGCATTGATCGGCCAGCCGGAGCTGGTGATCGCCGACGAACCCACCTCGGCACTGGACTACGACGCCCGGGAAGCCTTCATTCAACTGCTCTTCGCCGAGTGCCGCGAGGCTGGAGCCAGCCTGCTGTTCGTCAGCCATGACCAGAGCCTGGCACCGCTGTTCGATCGCAACCTGTCGCTGGCCGAACTCAATCGCGCCGCCACGCCCGCAGAGGTCTGAGATGTATCTGTTCCGTCTAGCCATGGCCAGCCTGGCTAACCGCCGCTTCACCGCGATCCTCACCGCCTTCGCCATTGCCCTCTCGGTCTGTCTGCTACTGGCGGTGGAGCGAGTACGTACCGAAGCCCGATCCAGTTTCGCCAGCACCATCAGCGGCACCGACCTGATCGTCGGCGCCCGTTCCGGCTCGGTGAACCTGCTGCTTTACTCGGTGTTCCGCATCGGCAACGCCACCAACAACATCCGCTGGGACAGCTTCGAGCACTTCGCCAACAACCCGAAGGTGAAATGGGCGATCCCGATTTCTCTCGGTGACTCCCATCGCGGCTATCGGGTCATGGGCACCACCGACGCCTACTTCCAGCATTACCAGTACGGTCATCAACAGAACCTGCAACTGGCGGTGGGCCGGGCTTTCGCCAGTGATCCTTTCGAGGTGGTACTGGGGGCCGAAGTCGCCGATGCCTTGCACTACAAACTTGGCGACAAGCTGGTGCTGGCCCATGGCGTGGCGGCCATCAGCCTGGTCAAGCATGACGACAAGCCCTTCACCGTGGTGGGCATCCTCAAGCGCACCGGCACGCCGGTGGACCGCACGCTGCACATCAGCCTGGGCGGCATGGAGGCAATCCACATCGACTGGCACAACGGCGTTCCGGCCCGAGGCGAGGGACGCATCAGTGCCGACCAGGCGCGCAACATGGACCTGACGCCCCAGGCGATCACCGCCTTCATGCTGGGCCTCAACAGCAAGATCTCGACCTTCGCCCTGCAACGGGAGATCAACGAGTTCCGTGGCGAGCCGATGCTGGCGATCCTCCCCGGCGTGGCCTTGCAGGAACTCTGGAGCCTGATGGGCACCGCCGAGAAAGCCTTGTTCGTGGTGTCCTTGTTCGTGGTCCTCACCGGCTTGATCGGCATGCTCACAGCGATCCTCACCAGCCTCAATGAACGTCGCCGGGAGATGGCCATCCTGCGTTCGGTGGGCGCCCGCCCCTGGCACATCGCAACCCTGCTGGTGCTGGAAGCCTTTGCCCTGGCACTGTCCGGGGTCCTGGCCGGGCTGGGCCTGCTGTACCTGGGCATCGCCCTGGCCCAGGGCTACGTGCAATCGAACTACGGCCTGTACCTGCCGCTGTCCTGGCCCAGCCAGTATGAGTGGACGTTGCTGGGCGGTATCCTGATCGCCGCGCTGCTGATGGGCAGCGTGCCGGCCTGGCGTGCCTACCGGCAATCCCTGGCCGATGGCCTGTCGATTCGTTTATGAGCACCGGTTTATGAAAGCCCAACGCCTGCTGCGCCCCCTGCTTGCCCTGTCGCTTCTGATCGCCACGCCGTTGTGGGCGGCTGGAGCACCGCGGGACCTGACCTGGTCGGAAATGATCCCGGCGGATGCACCGCCGGAAGTGCCGAACATGAAGCCTCTGCACGACCTGTCGCAGATGAGCGATGCACTGTCCGCCGAATCGGCCCCCGCCGCCAAGCAGGACCTGCCCAATGCACCGGTGGTGAAGAGCCTCGACGGCCAATCGGTGCGCCTGCCCGGCTACATCGTGCCCCTGGAAGTGAGCGAGGAAGGACGTACCACAGACTTCCTGCTGGTGCCCTACTTCGGCGCCTGTATCCACGTTCCGCCACCACCGTCGAACCAGATCGTCCACGTCACCAGCGAAGTCGGGGTGAAACTCGATGAGCTGTACCAGCCCTACTGGATCGAGGGCGCCATGCAGGTCAAGGCATCCACCAGTGAGCTGGCGGATGCCGGGTATCAGATGGCGGCGCAGAAGATCTACGTCTACGAATTGGAGGAGTAAGGCAGGTCGTGGTGCCTGCTTCGCCGGCAAGCCGGCTCCTACAGAGCAAAGGGGGCGAGGGCCAAAAGAGTGCAGAACAAAAGAATAGTTCAGCCCCGCCAACGGGGTTCACCATTTCATTGAGCTGAGTCAAGGCAGTCAACTTGACGATCCTTACCATTGGACATAGCCAATTTGAATCGTCCTTTGGAGCTCCCATGCACAAGTCTCTGCTTAGCGCCTCCCTGATCGCGCTCGCACTCGCCGCCCCGATTGCCAACGCCCACGAAGCCGGTGACATCATCGTTCGTGCCGGTGCGATTACCGTCAATCCAAAAGCCAACAGCTCCGACGTCAAAGTCGATCGCGGCCCTCTGGCCGGCACCAACCTCGGCGGCAAGGCGACCATGAGCAGCGACACTCAGCTGGGCTTGAACTTCGCCTACATGCTGACCAACAACATCGGTATCGAACTGCTGGCCGCCACCCCGTTCGAACACGATGTGAAGATCAAGAACACCGCCCTGGCTCCAGCCAACGGCAAGCTGGGTACCCTCAAGCACCTGCCGCCAACCCTGAGCGTGGTGTACTACCCGCTGGATAACAAATCGGCATTCCAGCCCTATGTCGGTGCCGGTATCAACTACACCTGGATCTACGACGAACACGTCGGCAGCCGCGCCCAGACCGCCGGTTTCGACAACTTCCGCGCCAAGAACTCCTGGGGCTTGGCCTGGCAGGTCGGTGCCGACTACATGCTGACCGACAACATCATGATCAACGCCCAGGTGCGTTACATCGATATCGACACCCGCGCCTATGTGGACAACAACGGTGTGGCCCCAGGCACCCGTGCCAAGGTCAATGTCGACGTCGACCCGATGGTCTACATGGTTGGCCTGGGCTACAAGTTCTAAGCCCGCCAGACATGAAAAAGGCGCCTTGCAGGCGCCTTTTTCATGTCTGCCATTTCGCTCAGCGGCCCATCAGGCGAGCCAGACCGACACTCATCGGCGTGGGTTCGGGGAAGGTAAAACGCTGCAGCAGTCGCTGATTGCCGGCCCGGGAGTGACGGATGTCACCGGCACGGGCAGG
>NZ_MOAK01000036.1:43748-51709 GCF_003732485.1 Pseudomonas protegens | reverse complement strand
CTGCTTGAGGGTCGTAGCCTGATTCAAGCCAACGTTGACCGCCCCCACTTCCAGCTGCGGCGCCTCGATGGCCTGTACCAGCACCTCCACCAGATCAGCGACGTAGACGAAATCCCGAGTCTGCTCGCCATCGCCGAACACGGTGATCGGCAGCCCCAGCTGGGCCCGCTCGCTGAAAATGCTGATCACCCCGGAATAGGGCGAGGACGGATCCTGGCGCGGGCCGAAGATATTGAAGAAACGGAAGATCGCCGGTTCCAGCCCATGCTGGCGCCGGTAGAAGTCCAGGTAGTACTCGCTGGCCAGCTTGTCCGAGGCATAAGGGGTCAGCGGCGCCTTGGCCGTGTCCTCGTCGATGGACTGGCCTTCCCCGTTGTTGCCATACACCGCGGCGCTGGAAGCGAACAGCACTCGCTTGACGCCGTGCTCACGCATGGCCTCGCAGACATTCAGGGTGCCGATGAAATTGCTCTGGTGAGTCTGCACCGGATCGTCCACCGAGGCCTGCACCGAAGCCACCGCCGCCAGATGCACCACGGCGCAACAGCCGTGCATGGTACGGCTCACCAGATCCGCGTCGGCAACGTCGCCCTCGATCAGTTCCAGCCGCGGGTTGTCCAGCGGCAGATTGCTCGGTTTGCCGCTGGACAAGTCGTCCAGCACACGCACCGAGTAGCCCTTGGCGAGCAAGGCATCGGTCAAGTGCGAACCAATGAAACCGGCACCGCCGGTGATCAATACAGGGCCATCAGCCATGACGATAAAACCTGTCCAGTAAAGTGGGGAGCGCGGCACGCCAAGCGCGCGGCTTGATCCCGAAGGTATGAAGAATCTTCTTGCAGGCCAGCACCGCGTGCTGCGGTTCTTCGGCTGCATCGGCACAGGCGGCATGGGCCTGGGCGGTTGGCGCCTCGATGGCCAGCGGGTGCAGTTGCCGTGCTTCCGTCAGCACCGCCTGGCCCAGGGCCAGGGGCGTGGTCGCCTCCTGACCGGCATAGTGATAGGTGCCCCACAGCGGCGCGGCACAGTCGAGCTGCTTGAGCACCGAAATGATCACCCGTGCGGCGTCGTCCACCGGAGTCGGATTGCCACGACGGTCGTCCGCCATCAACAGCTCTTCCGGGGATTCGGCCCGGGCCAGGAAACGCCCGAGAATGCCGTCCGGGCTGTCATCCAGCAGCCAGCCGAAACGCAGCAGCACGTGCTGCGGGCAGGTGGCGCGAACGCTCTGCTCGATCCGCCACAGCGCCTGGCCGCGCAGCCCCAGGGGCACCGGCTCGTCCTTTTCGCTGTAGGCAGTCGCCCGGGAACCGTCGAACACCCGATAGCTCGAAGGCTGCACAAGAATGATGTTGTGATGCTGGCACAGTTCCGCCAGCCGTTCGACCGCGCGTTCCTGACCGCTCAGGCGCGCCTCACTCACCGTCTCCGCCTGAAACCAGTCGAAGTAGTAAGCCAGGTTGATCAAGGCATCCGGGCGGGTGTCGTCGAGCAGTTGCGTAAGGCTCGCGGCATCCCAGCCGTCTTGCGGCGGACGGGGGGCGAGGAAACCAATGTCCTCCTCCGCACCCAGGCGAATCAGCGCCTGCCCAAGGGCATTTCCGCCGCCCAGTAACATAAGGCGCATTCGCATAGAGTCAGCAGGCCCAGTCTGTTCAGAACGATGGTTTGGATCGGCCAATCCCGTGGGTTCGACCGTCGAGAATTGCCGGAATCGTTGCATTTTGCGGGTTTGTGGCGCAAGCGTCACTGAGAAAGTGTCGGTGCGACCTTGTGCCCTCCCCGCCAGCTGCAGAGCACGGTACTTGCAAGTTGCCCTGGGCGGCCGCATAAACCATCCATGAACCTCGCCGAATCCGTGAACCCGGTCCTGGACGGTTTTCATCCCGCCGTCAGCGCCTGGTTCGAGCGTACCTTTGCCGCCGTGACCACGGCCCAGGCCCGCGCCTGGCCGTTGATTGCCCAGCGCCGCTCGACCCTGATTGCCGCCCCCACCGGCTCGGGCAAGACCCTCACTGCCTTTCTCGCCGTGATCGATGATCTGGTCCGCCAGGGCCTGGCTGCCGGCGACCAGTTGCCGGACGCGACCCTGGTGGTCTACGTCTCGCCGCTCAAGGCCCTGAGCAATGATATCCAGATCAACCTGCAGGAGCCGCTGGCCGGCATCACCGAACAGCTGCGGCTGATGGGTTTGCCGCAGCTGTGCATCCGCACCGCAGTGCGCACGGGCGACACCTCGCAGAAAGAACGCAACGCCATGCGCAAGAGCGCGCCGCAGATTCTCGTCACCA
Organism: Pseudomonas protegens; assembly: GCF_003732485.1. Classification (GTDB taxonomy): domain Bacteria; phylum Pseudomonadota; class Gammaproteobacteria; order Pseudomonadales; family Pseudomonadaceae; genus Aquipseudomonas; species Aquipseudomonas protegens_B. Next base: position 49,418 of record NZ_MOAK01000036.1, on the reverse strand, counting down.
CCCCCGAATCCCTCTACGTGCTGCTGGGCTCGGACTCCGGGCGCAAGATGCTGGCCAGCACCCGCAGCGTGATCGTCGACGAGATCCACGCCCTGGCCGGGAGCAAGCGCGGCAGCCACCTGGCCCTGAGCCTGGAGCGCTTGCAGGCCCTATGCTGCGAGCCCCTGCTGCGCATCGGTCTGTCCGCCACGCAGAAACCCATCGAGGCCGTATCGCGTTTTCTGGTGGGGCATGAGCGCCCCTGCGAAATCGTCGACATCGGCCATGCTCGCCCCCGGGACCTGGATATCGAAGTGCCGCCCGTGCCGCTGTCGGCGGTCATGGCCAATGATGTCTGGGAGCTGGTGTACGAGCGACTTGCTGCCCTGGCCCGGGAACACCGCACGACGCTGATTTTCGTCAACACCCGACGTCTGGCCGAGCGGCTGGCCCGGCACCTGAGCGAACGCCTGGGCAAACAGGCGGTGGCCGCACACCACGGCAGCCTGGCCAAGGAGCAGCGCCTGGAGGCCGAGCAACGGCTCAAGGCCGGGGACCTGCAAGTGTTGATCGCCACCGCCTCCCTGGAGCTGGGCATCGATATCGGCGATGTCGACCTGGTGTGCCAGATCGGCTCGCCGCGCTCGATCTCGGCCTTTCTGCAACGGGTCGGCCGCTCCGGCCATCAGGTGGGCGGCACCCCGAAGGGCCGGTTGTTTGCCCTGACCCGGGACGACCTGATCGAATGCGCCGCCCTGCTCGACTGCGTACACCGGGGTGAGCTGGACAGCCTGCTGATTCCCCATGCACCGCTGGATGTGCTGGCCCAACAGATCGTTGCCGAAGTCAGCTGCCAGGAATGGTCGGAAGAAGCCTTGCTGGACCTGCTGCGCCGGGCCACGCCGTATGCCGACCTGGATCAGGCCCACTACCAGGCGCTGTTGCAGATGCTCGCCGAAGGCTTCAACGGTCGCCAGGGCCTGCGCAGCGCCTATCTGCATCGCGATGCCTTGACCCGCAGCCTGCGCGGTCGGCGTGGCGCCAAGCTGACGGCGGTCACCAGCGGCGGGACCATTCCCGACAACGCCGACTACAGCGTGCTGCTGGAACCCCAGGGCCTGAACATCGGCAGCGTCAACGAAGACTTCGCCGTGGAAAGCATTGCCGGCGACGTGTTCCAGCTGGGCAACACCTCGTACCGCATCCTGCGGGTGGAAGCCGGCAAGGTGCGGGTCGAAGACGCCCGGGGCCAGCCGCCGAACATTCCCTTCTGGCTCGGCGAAGCCCCGGGGCGCAGTGCCGAGCTGTCCAGCGCCGTGGCTCGCCTGCTGGCCCAACTCGATGCCCTGCTCGGCGCTACTGCGGGCCAGTTGCAACCGGCCATCGACTGGCTGCAGCAGGCGCTGGGCCTGAATCGCGCCAGCGCCGAGCAACTGGTGGATTACCTGGCGCCCGCGCGCGTGGCCCTGGGCGCCCTGCCGTCCCAGGACACGCTGATCATGGAGCGTTTCTTCGACGAGTCCGGCGGCACCCAACTGGTGATCCACAGCCCCTTCGGCAGCCGCATCAACCGCGCCTGGGGCCTGGCCCTGCGCAAGCGCTTCTGCCGCACCTTCAACTTCGAACTGCAGGCGGCCGCCAGCGAGGACGCCATCGTCCTCTCGCTGTCCACCAGCCACAGCTTTGCCCTGGATGAGGTATGGCGGTACCTGCACAGCAACAGTGCCGAACATATCCTGATCCAGGCGCTGCTGGATGCCCCACTGTTCGGCGTGCGCTGGCGCTGGAACGCCGGGGTGGCCCTGGCCCTGCCGCGCTACAGCGGCGGACGCAAAGTGGCGCCGCAAATCCAGCGGATGAAAAGCGAAGACCTGATCGCCAGTGTGTTCCCCGATCAGATCGCCTGCCTGGAAAACCTCGCCGGCGAACGGGAGATTCCCGACCACCCGTTGGTGGAACAGACCCTTGACGACTGCCTGCACGAAGCCATGGACAGCGAAGGCTGGCTGCAGCTGTTGCGGCGCATGGAACAAGGCCAGGTGCGCCTGCTGAGCCGCGAGCTGCCGGCGCCCTCCCCCCTGGCGGCAGAAATTCTCAGCGCCAAGCCCTACACCTTTCTCGATGACGCGCCCCTGGAGGAACGCCGCACCCAGGCGGTATTGGCGCGGCGCTGGAGCGACCCGCAAGCCACCGACGACCTCGGCGCCCTGGATGCGGACGCCATAACCGCCGTAGCTCAAGAGGCATGGCCAAACCCGGCCACGGCCGATGAAATGCACGAAGCCCTGATGAGTCTCGCCGCCATCAGCGAGACGGAAGCCCAAGCCAACCCGCAGTGGCCGCAATGGCTGGAAACCCTGGCTGCCCAAGGCCGCGCCTGCCGTCTGCAGGCCGGCCCCGATGGCGGCTTATGGCTTGCCCTCGAACGCATCAGCTGCCTGCAGGCGCTGTATCCCCAGGCCGACATGCAACCCGCGCTGGTACCAGTGCCCGGTTTCGACCAGGCCTGGGAGGAACAGGCGGCCCTGGTGGAACTGATTCGCGCCCGCCTCAGCGGCTTCGCCCCCTTGACCCTGACGCAGATCACCGCGCCCCTGGGCCTGCCCGCGACCCGCATCAGCCAGGCGCTGATCCAGCTGGAAAGCGAAGGCTACGTGCTGCGGGGCCGCTTCAGCCCCGGTGGCCAGGAAGAGCAATGGTGCGAACGCCACCTGCTGGCGCGGATCCACCGCTACACGGTGAAGCGCCTGCGCCGGGAGATCGAACCTGTGGCCTTGCAGGACTTCATGCGTTTTCTGTTCGACTGGCAGCACCTGTCACCGGGCACCCAGGGCCAGGGCAGCGCGATGCTGGCCGAGGTGGTGACGCAGTTCGAAGGCTACCCCGCCGCCGCCTCGGCCTGGGACAGCAACCTGCTGCCGGCGCGCCTGAAGGACTACTCCACCAGTTGGCTGGATGATTTGTGCCGCAGCGGCAAAGTGGTCTGGAACCGAATCAACAGCAGCGGCAAGAGCGCCACCAGCGCCCTGCGCAGCACCCCCATCGTGCTGCTGCCGCGGGCCCGGGTGGCGCTATGGAACGCCTTGACCGCCCCCACTGACAGCCGCGAACTGTCGCCCAAGGCACAGAAGGTCTACGCCGTACTAAGCCAGCAGGGCGCACTGTTTTTCGATGAACTGCTGCACGAAGCCCACCTGCTGCGCAGCGAACTGGAAACCGTGCTGCAGGAACTGGTGGGCGCCGGCCTGGTGAACGCCGACAGCTTCGCCGGGCTGCGAGCTCTGATCACCCCCGCCAGCAAACGCCAGAACCGCAGCAGCCGCCGCGGACGTGGCGCCTTTGTCGGCGGTATGGACGATGCCGGACGCTGGGCCTTGCTGCGCCGCAGCTCGAACGAGGATGCCAGCGCCACTCTGGAGCACGTGGCCATGACCCTGTTGCGCCGCTACGGCGTAGTGTTCTGGCGACTGCTGGAACGCGAGGCGGACTGGCTGCCCAACTGGCGCGACCTGCTGCGCACCTTGCATCGGCTGGAAGCCCGCGGAGAAATCCGTGGCGGACGTTTTGTCAGCGGTCTGGCCGGCGAGCAATTCGCCTTGCCGGAGGCCATCCCACTGCTGCGGGAAGTGCGCCGTCGGCCCCATGACGGCAGCCTGATCGCCGTCTGTGGCGTGGACCCGCTGAACCTTGCCGGGACCCTGCTGCCCGGTCCCAGGGTCCCGGCCCTGAGCGGCAACCGCCTGGTGTATCGCGACGGCCTGCCCGCCGCGGCCGACATCGGCGGCACCCAGCACCTGTGGCTGGAACTGGAGCCCCTGGCCGCCCAGGCCCTGCGCAACAAACTCATCCAGCACTGACCCGTAGGAACCGGCCTGCCGGCGAAAGGGCCCGAAAGCCCTGCGCCAGATCCTGCGGCCTCTTCGCTGGCAACCAGCTCCTACATGGAGCGGGCCCCGGCGCAGGTCGTTGCATAGGCAGGGCCACGCGATCATTGCGGGCGCGGGGACCCGGGGAGCAGCAGGGCCGAAGCGTCTTGCTCGGGCTCGTCTTCGTGCATGCGTCGCTCCGGCAGCACCACCGGCTGTGGATAAGTCTGGGCGAAGTGCACCCAGGGGCAGTTATCCACAAGCTTCTTCAGGCGCTGGTTGAAGGCCCGGCTGACCGCGTACTGGCCACCGGAAACGGTGCGGAACTGCGCCGTCAGGACCACGCCGTTGAGGTCCATCTTGTCCACCCCGAATACGTCCAGGCCACCTTGCAGGTTGTACTTGAGGAAGCTGTCTTCACTGATGGAGCGCCCGGTCTCGCGGATCAGCTCGATGGCTCGATCGACGTCGGTGTCGTAGGTGAACTGCACCGAGAAGAAGGCATAGGCGAACTGTCGCGACTGGTTGGTGACGGCCTTGATCTGGCCGAACGGCACCGAGTGCACGAAACCCTTGCCGTCGCGCAGGCGCAGGGTGCGGATGGTCAGGCCTTCGACCGTGCCGGCGTGGCCGGAGTCGAGCACCACCCAATCGCCAATGGACAGCGTGTCTTCGATGATGATGAACAAGCCGGTGATCACATCCTGCACCAGTTGCTGGGAACCGAAGCCGATGGCCAGGCCCACCACGCCGGCACCGGCCAGCAGTGGCGCGACGTTGATCCCCAGGTTGGCCATGGTGGTGATCGCGCAGATCACCACCAGGATGATTTTGATCGCGTTGCGCAGCAGCGGCAGGATGGTCTTGACCCGAGTGCTGGGCTGACGCGCCGAGCGTTTGCTGAGCGGCGGTTTCAGGGCCTCCTGGATCGCCGTGTCCAGCACCACCCATAGCAGCCAGGTCACCAGGAAGATCAGGCCGATGCTGCTCAGGGAGTCGCTAATGGCCCGGCCCACGCTATTGCGCTGGGCGAACTCCAGCAACGAGAGTCCCCAGATGCGGCCAAGGATCTCGATGAAGGCGATGGCCATGACGATCCGCAGCAAGGCGTGCAGCAGGCTGAGGAAACGCTCCTTATAGGCACTGCTGCGCTGGATCGACTGGGTGCTGCGGGACTTGAACAAATGCTGCAATACCGTGCTGAGGAACACCGTGGCGATCAGCAGCACGGTGGTCAGCAAGGCGCAACGCAAGGCTTTCTGGCTGTCCTCGCCGGCGCCGATCAGGTTGACCGCCGAGACCAGCACCATCAGCAGGATCGGCCAGTACCAGAGCCCGGAAAAGATCCGCAGCGACTCCTGCAACGCCGGTTGCTTGAGGCGCAGGGCAAGGGAGCGGTTGCGGATCAGGTGCGCCACCGGCCGGCGCAGGCGGACCACCAGCACGGCGAAGACCACCGAGGCCAGCAGACCGGCAAACACCGCCACACTGCTGGTGATGTTGCCTCCCAGTTGACGGGCGATCTGCGGGCTGGTCAGAGCATCGCTGAGGGCAGCGAGAAAGCCGATCAGGAACAGCGGTTTGGGGCAGTAGCCACGGATGATGCGTACCGCCGGGCGCTTGTGCCCGAGGTTGAACATCACGATCAGGCACAGCAGCACCGAGGTGGAGACGATGCCGCTGCTGGTGGCATAGGCCAGGCACAGGGCCAGCGCCCGTCCCACCGAGCCAGGCAGCGAATGGCTGACATACAGGGTCAGCGGCAGACAGATCAGTGCGGGCACGGTATAGGGCAGCAAGTACTCCAGCAGCCCCTGACCACGCG
>NZ_MOAK01000036.1:33556-43689 GCF_003732485.1 Pseudomonas protegens | reverse complement strand
GTGATCAAGGCAAAGCTGCCGAGCCAGGTGCCGGACAAGGTGAGGAAATCCCCCGCGATACTCCACCCCGAGCGGTCCGAGGGTTGATTGACCAGTCGCCCCACTTCGTCCGCTGCACGGTCAGCCCGCAGGCGCCAGGCATCGATCAGGTTTTCATTGAGGTCGAGTTTTTCCTGGACCTCATCGATGCTCGAACTGATGGCGCCCAGCAGGCCACCCTCCACCAGCAGTTCCGGTTTCGCCGGTGCCTGTGCCGCTACGGGGGCAGGCAAGGTGGCGGCATCCAGCTCGCGGCTGCCCAGGACGAGCAGCACCCCGAGCAAAATCGCGGTCTTGAAATTCAACACAACGCGGGGCTCCTTCAGCAGGGTCTGTAAGGAACTGATCAGCAAATGCCCGGCAAGTTCGCTGCAACTTCCGCAGGAACCGGCTTGCCGGCGAAGGCGGCCCCGTCAATCCCTGCCTATTACCCCGGCCTGCGCAACGCGCTATGGCACCAGACTCGACCGGCGCCGAGCCTATTGGCTCCGATTGGCGGCACTGGGAGAAACACCGAAGCGGTTGCGGTATTCGCTAGGGGCCAGGCCGGTGACTTTCTTGAACAGGCTGCGAAAGGTCGCCGGGTCCTGGTAACCCACGGTCCAGGCGATGTGATCGATGGTGCCGTTGGTGAACTCGAGCATTTCCCGCGCCTTGCCCACCCGCAGGTGCTGGCAGTACTGGGTCGGTTTGAGGCCGGTGGCCGCACGGAAACGCCGTAACAGGGTGCGCTCTTCAAGACCCGCCTGTTGCGCCATCACCGGCAGCGACACATCCACCGCGCCATTGGCCTGCAGCCAGTGCTGCAACTTGAGGATCGCCCCATCGCCATGGTTGAGGATCGGCGCGAAGTTGCTGCCGCACTGGCTGGCGCTGTCGCTGTGCTCCATCACCAGAAAGCGCGCAGTGGCACTGGCGATGCTCGGTCCCAGCAGGCGGTCCACCAGGCGCAGTCCCAGTTCGGCCCAGGCCATCAGCCCGGCCGTGGTGATCAGGTCGCCATCGTCGACTATCGGTTGGTCGGCTTCCAGGCGCACCTGTGGATAACGGGCGGCAAAAGCCTTGGCCGAAGTCCAGTGGGTGGTGGCGCTGCGGCCATCGAGCAGGCCACTCTCGGCCAGCAGGATCGAGCCCACGCAGACACCGCCGAGCGTGGCTCCGGCCGCATGCTGCTGGCGCAACCAGCTCACCAGGGCAGAGGACGACTGGCTGGCGGAAAATCCTGCCAGCGAAGGCGGTATCACCACTGCCAGCAGGCTGCCGTTCTCTCCCTCCTGGCTGTCGTAGATCCGCTGTGGGCCTTGCGCCTCAACGGTTTGCCAATGGCTGACCCGCAACCGCGGCAGCTGCGCCTGAGGCTGTTCGCGGGCAATGCGATTGGCCACTTCGAACAGATCGGTCAGACCATGCACCGCCGCCATCTGCACCCCGGGATAAAGCAGTACGCCCAGTTCGGCGACCGAGCCTTGAATGCCCACTGTCAGTTTTCCCCCTGTTAATGTCGATGCGGCCAATCCTCCAGGGAGCAAGAGCCACCGATACTGGGCTCCAGGTTATCCACTCACTTGGAGGCAACACCCATGGCCAAACAGGCGCTCATCGTAATCGATATCCAGAACGACTACTTCGCCCACGGCAAATGGCCCCTGGTCGGGGTCGACGCCGCAGCGGACAACGCGGCAAGGCTGATTCAGACCTTTCGCCAAAGGGCACAACCGGTGGTGCACATCCGCCACGAATTCACCTCCGACAGCGCGCCCTTCTTCACCCCGGGCTCCGAGGGTGCGCACTTGCATCCCAAGGTACTGAACCGCGCCGACGAACCCGTGGTGCTCAAGCACTTCGTCAACTCGTTCCGGGAAACCGAACTGCAGGCGATCCTCCAGCAACAAGGCATCGATGAACTGGTGATAGTGGGCAACATGAGCCACATGTGCGTAGAGGGCACCGCGCGGGCCGCTGCCGACCTGGGCTACCCGGTACAGGTGATACACGACGCCTGCGCCACCCTCGACCTGGAGTTCGATGGCCAGCGAGTGCCGGCGGCGCAAGTACAAAGCACAGTGATGTCGGCCCTGGCATTCGCCTACGCCAATGTCCTGTCCACCGAAGAGTTCCTCGCGGCCCGATAGCCCGCACTCTGCGCCGACGACTGCGGTGAGCTCAGGCTCACCGCCGTTTTTGTCTGGCCTGGCACTCAGGCCCCCGCGGCATATCCACAGGGCAAGAGCGCCACACCAACTGTTGTCGCAAGCAAGACAACTTCTCCAGACTACATACGAATGATTCTTGTTATTTAAGCCAATTGTTAGTTGCTATAAAGTCCGCACCCCAACAACTGGCAGCGGTCAAATAAATGGCGTCATTAACAAAAACGATATTCAATAGCTGACTAATGGAAATTATTGAAAGCCCCATTATTTCAAATCCTGCCTTGAGCTTTACCAAGAGCCGACTCGCGCCTAATAACATCAACATTTATAAATGCCAACGCTTACTTCTTACGGTTACCTTTAATTCCATATAACCAAAGAAAATAATACATATAGCGAAATCTTAAAATTTCTCTGCCACGGGATTTAGCCCCCGAATTCATTGCCCCTGAAGCCAAGCAGCAAGGGTGTACCACGCCCCGCCGGAAAGGCGTTTGCAATAGTATCACTGGCCGAGCCCGATACTTTCCCTGCGGGCCAGAAAAGAGCCTTGCAAGCCACTTCATTCACCTTACTTGCAAATCCAGCGGCCTTGGCTAACTTGATAGCTACTCGCCACTGAAGTGTTCTTCAGCCGCCAGAAAACCAATAAAAACTGTCGAGGAATTCAATAACCGGACGCCCCCCTGCCTGACCCAGCTGACACTGACACGGAATTAGTCATATTAATCAAGAGGGATGCTTGATGAAGCGCAGTTCATTGCCTCGAGTTTTTTCATTCAAGGGTGCGGCCGAAAATTATTGGCTCTCGTTAGTGCTGTTTTCGATCCTGGTGGTCGCCAGCTTCCTGTTGTTTGAACAACAGATCCAACAGTTGCTGAATCACCTGGGCAGCTTCCTCCCTTCCGATCCCGTGCAACGCGCCAGCCTCGCTCTGCTACTGGTAACCCTGCTGGCCCTGGACGTGCTCTTGCCGGTGCCTTCCAGCCTGGTGGCGCTGCTGGCCGTTGCGGTTCTGGGCGCCATTGGCGGCTATCTGGTGATCTTCATCGGCCTGTGCCTGGGAGCCTGCCTGGGCTATTGGCTGGGGGCCGGGTACTTTCGCCTGCTATCCAACTGGCTGGGACTCAGGAGCTGGCAGCCGGGGCAACTGGCCTATCGCCTCAGCACCCTGTCGCTGATCTGCCTGCGTGGCGTCCCGGTGCTGGCAGAGACCTCGGTGCTGGCCGCGGGCATGCAGCGTTATCCACTGCGCCAGTTCCTGCTGGTCACCACCCTGGCCAATGCCGGGCTGGCCCTGGCCTATGCCGCCATCGGCAGTTTGCTGGTGGAGCAGAACGCGCTGCTGGCAACCATTCTCGCCAGCATGGTGCTGCCGGGGCTGGTCCTGGGCACCCGCAGCCTGCTCAAGCCTCGGGTTGCGCAACCGCCGATGGAGCAGAGTCAGCCTCTGGAAGGGCGCTTCGAGGTGAGCTACCACTACCCGGTGCTGTTCACCGATCACATCTTCCAGGTCGACAATCCCTGCCTGCACCGGCAACTGGCCCAGGCGCAACAGGGACGCACCACCGTGCTGGTGTTCATCGATGAACAATTGCTGCAGTGTTCCCCGCAACTGCCGCAACAGATCGGTGCCTATTTCAGTGCCCATGCCACCGACCTGCATCTGCAGGCCGCACCGATCCCGGTGCCGGCGGGCGAACTGAGCAAGACCCCTGACGTCCTCCAGCAGTTGTATGCCCACATGCTTGAGCACGGCCTGGACCGCCACTGCTATGTGCTGGCCCTGGGCGGCGGCGCTGTACTGGACGCCGTCGGCTATGCCTGCGCCACCTTCCACCGGGGCATGCGACTGATCCGCATCCCGACCACGGTACTGGCCCAGAACGACGCCGGCATCGGGGTCAAGAACGGCATCAACGCTTTCGCCCAGAAGAACCTGTTGGGAGCCTTCTACCCGGCCACGGCAGTGATCAACGACTTCCAGCTGCTGCTCAGCCTGTCGCCCCGGGACCAGATCGCCGGGCTGGCCGAAGCGGTGAAAGTGGCCGTGATCAAGGACGCGGCATTCTTCCAGTGGATGGAGCAGCAGGCCGAGGCCCTGGCGAGCTTTGAACACCACGCCAGCCGCTACGCCATCTTCCGCTGCGCGCAATTGCATCTGGGCCATATCACCGGGGCCGGCGACCCCTTCGAACGGGGCAACGGCCGTCCCCTGGACTATGGGCACTGGGCCGCCCACAAGCTGGAGAACCTCAGCCAGCATCGCTTGCGCCATGGTGAGGCGGTGGCGGTGGGCATGGCCCTGGACGCGCTCTACGCCAATGCCAGCGGCCTGCTGAGCAATGCAGAAACCCAGCGCCTGTTGCAACTGCTGGACAAGCTCGGCTTCAACCTGTGCCCACCAGAGTTGGGGTTGAAGGATGCCCAGGGCCGTTCCCTGGTGCTGCTGGGGCTGGAGGAGTTTCGCCAGCACCTGGGGGGCCAGTTGTCGATCCCGATGCTCAACCGCCTCGGCCAGTCCACCGATGTGCAGCACATCGAACTGCCGGTGATGGAGCAGGCCCTGCTGCGTCTGAGCAGCTTCGGTGGGCCGGACTTCGCCTGGACCGAGGGCTGTGCCCAATGAGCCACTCCTCCCTGACCACCTGGCTGACCCTGGGCCGGGTATCCAACCTGCCGACGGTGTGGACCAACGCCCTGGCCGCCGCGCTGCTGGCCAGCAGCGCCAGTACCCTGGCACCGCCCTCGCCGCTGGTCTGGACCCTGCTGCTGGTGGCGCTCTCGGCGCTGTACCTGGCCGGGATGCTGCTCAACGACCTGCTGGATGCCGATTGGGACCAGCAACATCAGAACCCCCGGCCAATCGTCCTGGGCCTGGTCAGCCGGACTCAGGTGAGCATGGCCACCGCGGCCCTGCTATTGCTGGCGGCGCTGTCGGTACTGGGCCTGAGCCACGTGATCCCCCAGCCTCACTGGCTGCTGGCCTGCGCCGGCTTGCTGCTGCTGTTCATCCTGGCCTACAACCTGCTGCACAAGAAATACCCCCACAGTGTCTGGCTCATGGGTGGCTGCCGCTCGGCCCTGTACCTGACCGCCGCCGCCAGCCTGGCCATGCCACCGCAGCCGCTGTGGCTGTGCGCCGCGCTGCTGGGCACCTACATCGCCGGCCTGACCTACCTGGCCCGGCTGGAGCATCGCAACCAGCTGCTCAGCCGCCTGCCGCTGCTGCTGATGCTCAGCCCCCTGGCCCTCGCCGCTTACGCAGACAACGGGGTGTTCTGGCTGGTCCTGCTGCTGTGGCTGGGCTGGTTGGGCTGGCATTACCGGCGTCATTTGGCCAACCCACGACAGCGGCAGATTCGTGCCTTTATCGGTGCCGGCCTCGCCGCCCTGCCGCTGTTCGATGCGCTGGTGCTGGCCCTGGCCAATCAACCCCTGGGCAGCCTGCTGTGCGTGCTGGTGTTCTTCCTGCTGCCCCACCTTCAACGCTGGATCAAGCCGACATGACCATGGACGTCATTTTCCCCGCCTCGCTCCCGCTCGCCATGCGCCATGAGGCCTTTGCCGAGCGTCGCCGCCAACTCGAAGAGCAGCTCGACGACGAGAACCGTCGCTGGTGGCACGCAGCCCTGGAGCAACTGGCCAGCCAACCGTCGGCCAACACCCTGGTGCTGCTCAGCAGCCAGTGCAAGCGTCGCCTTGGCAACACAGGGGTGAGCGCCAGCCCGGGCTGGAACCGGACCCAACTGGCCCGAGCCTTGCTCCTGGAGCAACTGCTGAAACAGCAGGCCGGCGGCGATCAACTGGCACTGCTGCGCCAGCTGTTTCTCTGGGGCGACGACCCGGAAAAAAGCGTGCTGCTCAGGGTCCTCGATGACCTCGACACAGAGGGTCGCAGCCTCGACCTGGCGCTCCAGGCAGGACGTACCAACAACCGTGAAGTGTTCGCCGCCATCGCCCTGGACAACCCCTTTCCCGCTCGCCACTACCACGACCGGGCCTTCCACCAGTTGGTGCTCAAGACCCTGGGCATGGGCCTGGACAGTGGGCACATCGAAGGCCTGACCCAGCGCCATAGCGTCGACCTCAACCAACTGGCCCTGGAGCATATGGAAGAACAGTTGGCGGCGTTCCGCAGTGTCAGCGACGGACTGCCCCATGCCATCGCCTTCGAGTTGTTGAGCCAGGCCCAGCGCCAACGCTTGCGCAACCTGTGCCAGCAGCGACGACTGCCACCGCACTGGCTCCAGCACTTGCCACCCGACGCCTGAATCGACACCGGCGCACCCACTCAATTTTCTCTACCACTGCATCAGGGACTCACCATGGCGAAGTACTTCGATCCGCACATTCATATGGTCAGCCGCACCACCGACGACTATCAGAACATGGCCGCCGCCGGTATCACCGGGGTGATCGAGCCGGCCTTCTGGCAAGGCCAGGCGCGCACCAGCGTCGGCAGCTTCATTGATTACTTCGACACCCTTCTGGGCTGGGAGCGCTTTCGCGCCAGCATGTTCGGCATTCACCACTTCTGCACCATCGGCCTCAATCCCAAGGAAGCCAATGACCTGTCGGTGGCCAACGAGGTGCTGGAGATCCTGCCGCGCTACCTGGTCAAGGACGGCGTGGTAGCGGTCGGCGAGATCGGCTATGACGACATCACTCCCGAGGAAGACCGCTTTCTCGCCGCGCAACTGGAGCTGGCCAAGCAGTTCAACCTGCCGGTGCTGGTGCACACCCCGCATAGGGACAAGATCGGCGGCACCAAGCGCACCCTGGCAGTCATCCGTGAGGTGGGCATCGCCGAGCATCTGGTGATCATCGACCACCTCAACGAACTGACCCTGCCGCTGGTGCTGGACAGCGACTGCTGGCGCGGGCACTCCATCTACCCCAACACCAAGATGTCGGAGCAGCGCATGGTGGCCCTGCTCAAGGAGTACGGCACCGAGAAGATGGTGGTCAACAGCGCCGCCGACTGGGGCATCAGCGATCCGCTCAAGGTGCCCAAGACCGGCCTGGCCATGCTCGCGGCCGGATTCAGCGAAGCCCAGGTGGAGCAGGTGCTATTCCATAACCCGGTGGATTTCTTCGCCCAGAGCGGGCAACTCGACAAGCAACTGGTGAGCACCCCGCTGCCCATCGACCAGCGTCGCCAGTGGCAGGACAACTCGGCCCTGCGGGGCCAGGAACCGGTGGTCAAATGAGTACCCGGGCCGGCTGGAGCGCCGCGCAGATCGGTTACTGCAGCAACGTGCATCCGGCACGGGACGTGGCCGGCCTGGAGAGTTCGATCCGCCAGCACTTCCAGGGGGTGCGCCGCCAGCGCGGGCTGGCGGTGCAGGACAGCGGCCTGTGGATCAGTGCCCAGGCGGCGGCCGAACTGCAACAGCCCGCGGTGCGCGAAGCCTTCCTCGGGTTGTTGCACGACTGCGGGCTGCGCCTGACGTCCCTCAACGGTTTTCCCTACGGCCAGTTCCATCAGGGTGCGGTGAAGGCCGAAGTCTACCGACCGACCTGGGCCGAACCGCAGCGCCTGGAATACAGCCTGCAACTGGCGGAGCTGCTGGCCGCCGCCCTGCCCCTGGACTGCCAGCAGGGCGTGATTTCCAGCGTGCCCCTGGGGTATGCCGCCCTTTGGGACGACGCCCAGCAACAACAGGCCGAGGCCCAGCTGTTGCAGTTGACCGCCGGGCTGGCCAGCCTGCATCGGCGCAGCGGCAAGAAGATCCTGCTGTGCCTGGAGATGGAGCCGGACTGCGTACTGGAAAACACCGATCAGGCCATCGCCTTCTTTCAGCGTTGGAAAGCCACCGATCCCCACCATCAATACCTGGCGCTGTGCTTCGACGTCTGCCATCAGGCGGTGGTCTTCGAGGACTGCTACCAATCGCTGCAACGGCTGCTGCAGGCGCGCATACCGGTGGGCAAGATCCAACTGTCCAACGCACTGATCTGTCACTTGCCCGCGACTGACCCGCAACGCCGCGAGCAGGTGCTGCAGGCCCTGGGCAACTTCGCCGAAGCCACCTACCTGCATCAGGTGAAGGCCCGTGACCTCAAAGGCCAACTGCTGGCCTGGGCCGACCTGCCCAAGGCACTGCAGGCGGTGGAGCCGGTGCAGGGCCAATGCTCCGAGTTGCGCATTCACTTTCACGTGCCCTTGTTCAGTGAGCAGTTCCTGTTGCCGGAACTCAATGGCAGCCAGCAGGCCCTGATGCGCACCTTCGACTTTCTCGCCGCCCATCCGCAGTGCCAGCCGGTGCTGGAAGTCGAGACCTACAGCTGGAACGTACTGCCCGGCACCCTGCGCCCGGACACCGAACAAGCCCTGCTCCAGGGCATTGCCGCGGAGCTGCAATGGGTCGAAGAACAGTTGCGCCAGCGACACTTGCTCCGTGGGCAGTCGTCACCCATGGAGGCGCCGGCCCATGCCCTCTGAAGCGCTGCGCCAGCCCCTGCTGCTGATCAACGTGGTCGGTCTGACCCCCAGCTTGCTGGGCCCGGCCACGCCGCGAATCAACGCCCTGCTGCAACGGGCCAAAATGGCCCGGCTGCGCCCGGTGTTCCCCGCCGTGACCTCGACGGTACAGGCCTCGATCCTCACCGGATTGCCGCCTTCGCAACACGGCATCGTCGGCAATGGCTGGTATTTGCGCGATCAGGCCGAAGTGCGCTTCTGGCTGCAGCCCAATGCGCTGATACAGGGTGAAAAGGTCTGGCAGACCTTGCGGCGGGAGATCCCCGGCCTGCGCTGCAGCCAGCTGTTCTGGTGGTTCAACATGTACGCCGAGGTGGATGCAGCCATTACGCCACGTCCCCACTACCCGGCAGACGGGCGCAAGATGTTCGGCCTTTATTCATCACCGCCCGGGCTGCACGAACGCATCGAACAACAGATTGGCGAGTTTCCCTTTCCGGGCTTCTGGGGCCCGGCAGCGGGCATTGCCTCCAGTCGCTGGATCGTCGATTGCGCCATCGCCGAGTTCCAGATCAGTCACCCCGATCTGCAACTGATCTACCTGCCGCACCTTGACTACAGCCTGCAACGCCTGGGGCCCGAGCACCCGTCCATCAGCGATGAAGTGCGGGCCATCGACCATGAGGTCGGGCGCCTGCTGGACTTTGCCCAGCAACAAGGCGCGGCGGTGATGCTGGTTTCCGAATACGGCATCGAAGCGGTGCAGCAATCGATCTCCATCAACCGCGTGCTACGGGAACAGGGCCTGCTGCAAGTACGCCGTTCCCTGAGCTGGGAGTTGCTCGACCCCGGCGCCAGTGCCGCCTTCGCCGTGGCCGACCATCAGATCGCCCACGTCTACGTGCGCCAATCCAGGGACATTGCTCGGGTCAAGGCCCTGCTGCAGTGCCAGCCGGGCATCGAGCAGGTGCTGGATAAAACCGAACAGCGGGCCTGGCAGCTCGATCACCCGCGCAGCGGCGAGCTGGTGGCGGTGGCCGCCCCGGGCTTCTGGTTCGATTACTACTACTGGTTCGACGACCGCCTGGCCCCGGACTTCGCCCGCACCGTGGATATCCACCGCAAGCCGGGCTACGACCCGCTGGAGCTGTTCATCGACCCGGCGATTGCTTTTCCCAAGTTGCGGGTCGCCCGCCGCCTGCTGCAGAAGAAACTCGGTTTTCGCTACTACATGGACCTGATTCCCCTGGATACCCGACTGATTCGCGGCAGCCATGGACGCTTGCCGAGCAACGATGAGGTGGGGCCGCTACTGATCACCGATTGCGATTTACCACTGCCGGAGCACCTCCCGGCCACTGCGGTAAAGCACCTGCTCCTAGAGCATTTCCTAGGGCGCCCCTATGACGACACGGCTCAGGCCAAGGAGATTCCATGCGGCGAACCATCCCTATAGCGGTGCTCAGTGTGTTGAGCGGACTCGCTCAAGCACAGAGCCCGAATACATTCGATTG
>NZ_MOAK01000036.1:31391-33513 GCF_003732485.1 Pseudomonas protegens | reverse complement strand
AGCAGAGCCCGGAAACCATGGCGTGGAACTGGTTTGTCTGCCTCAACCAGCCGGATGCCAGCCACAACAACAATCTGGTCTGGGAGACGTTCAAGCCTTCCGATCAGGTCTACCTGTTGAAGGGGGCCGATCCCCTGCCCTATTCCGACCACGAGAACCTGCCGAGCGAAGTGCCGGAACTGGCCCAAAAGCAGGGCATGGACCCCAAAGGGCTGTTTCAGTTTCTCGGCAACGACATGGCAGGCAGCCCGCAGAACGGCATCCAGCAGGTGGATGGCCTGGCCTTGAAAATGCGCAGTGGCCCGCCGGTCCCGCCGTCGAAAAACGAACAGTTGGTACGCTTTCACCTGTTGATGGGCGAAGACACCTTCAACTACATCGTCACCAACAAGATCTACAACCGCGATGGCCTGGCCAAGCTCACTAGCAATCTGGACTTCCCGGACACGGCCTGGGAGCTGAAAACCTCCTGGTTCTGGATCGGCACCGACCAGGACTTCAAGGCCCTGTTGACCCAGGACGGGTACTACATCTCCCAGGCCTATTACGTGGACAGCACGGGCCAGTATCAGGTGGGCTATGCCGCCCTGAGCGGCATGCACGTGATCAACAAGCTGACCCCGGACTGGGTCTGGACCACTTTCGAGAACCGCAACAATCCCAAGTACACCGTCACCAATGACACCCCATCCAAGCCGATGACCAACATCACCGGCCCCACCGAGGCGGCCAAGCCGGTGAACAGCAGCTACCAGCAGCAGTACCCGAACCTGGCGCAGTACGAACTGATCGGCGTGCAGTTCGACCGCAACCAGGCCGAACCCAAGCTGCTGGCCAACTCCCAGCTGGAGTCGGCGTTCCAGGGCACCTCATCGTGCCTGGCCTGCCACAGCACTGCGGCCTATTCGACGAAGAAGAACACCTTCTTCTCGTTCAACATCGACCACACAGGCGGAATCCTCTACCCCACCAGCGTACTGCCGGACAGCGACTTCATCGGTTATCAAAAACTGGATTACGTCTGGTCGCTCAAACGCGCCCAGTGGAAACGCTAAGGAGAGCAACCCATGAGCGTCTTGAACTTTCCACGGATCTACCTCAACGGTTTCATGTTCTGGAATCCGCCGACCTTCAACAACAACGATGTACTGCCGCTGTATGACGCAGTGAAGATGCAGATCAACTGGCCCTTTTTGAACTACTACGGGATCAACGACCGCAATGCTCCCCAGCGGCTGATGCCCTGGGCCGTCACGCCCCTGGCCTACAGTAACGTCCCGGACTATGTGCTGCAGGTGCCCACCAACGGCAACGCAGGCGCTTACCCGATGATCCCGGCGGAGTGGGACCTGTTCGGCGACAACGCCTGCGGCACCGTGGATTACCAGCAACTGCGCTCGGTGATCATCGGCGGGGAATCCAAGGTCGACAGCTACATCGACAACGATCCACTGATCAACAAAGCCTACCAACTGCAGGGCAACCCGTTCGGTAACCCAACCCCGACTGCCGCACGATTTGTCGACGTCAGCCCCTGGCAGAACACCTTCACTGCCCTGTATTTCGAAAAGCTGGTGCTGGGGGATACCACCTGCGGCCTGACCCTGAATCACAAGTACCGCATGCTCAACCGCTTTCTCGACTTCAACTGGGGCGCCTTTGGCGGCCTGGTCTACGTCACCACCACCTGGCAGACCTGTTTTCCCAAGGACCATCTGGAATGGTTCATCGGCGACTCGCAGTTGCTGGAGAACCTGCGGCAGGAAATGGACAGCCAGAACGCCCTCGGGCTGATGCTCAGGTTCACCACCTACCTCACCGTCTACGACATGAATGGCATCTTCAACGACTTCAAGATCGTCGACAGCCATTCCCAGGCCCCCTGGGACATGTCCAGGCTGCAGATGCTGTATCAGATGGGCCTGGACAACCCTACCGAGACCTTCTTCAACCCGGCCTACAGCCGCACCTGCGGCACCCTGGGCCTGTGGTTCGCCAACGAGTTCCCCACCGCACCGGCCGGCCAGCGCCTCGTGCCCAAGGATGCGGTGCCTTTCTACAAGAAGGTTCCGGGCGATGCGCAGATCCATGCGGATAAACAAGTGGTCAATCTGGGCGTGAT
>NZ_MOAK01000036.1:26812-31342 GCF_003732485.1 Pseudomonas protegens | reverse complement strand
CCGATCTACCCGGACGTCCATGACGGCCCGGCCGCTCCCGATCTAGATGGGCGCAACAACGGTATTCCGGTCGCAGCCAAGTTCCACGTTGGCAACTATGAGCTAGGGGTCCAGCAGGGCAGCAACTTCGAGCCCCTGACCAGCGTGAGCTACGAGCAATATCAGCAAACAGCCTTCGACAAGCGTTCCGGCTTGCTGGACCTGCCCCTCGACGCCAACGCCCAGGCCCTGTTGAAAAACGGCAACCTGGCGCTGCGGCTGCAGGGCACGCAAACCATCGCCGCCCAACAGCAGATGTGGACCGCGGAAGTCATCGAGAGCGGCAGCTTCATCGATGTCGGTGACAGCCGGACGCTGAACATCATGGTGCAGTACAACGGCCAGCCCGCTAAGGCCGGTGTCACCTTGTGGGTTGCCGAATACAACAACGCCTACATGCTGACCACCAGCAACTACTACCTGGCTTTCAGCAACCCGGCGGATTTCGTGTTGATCACTGACCATCCGGATGCGCGCGAGTTGAACAAGCCGGGAATGCCCCAGTTCGTCGACGGCTCGGAGCATCCCAGCCTGTTCAGGGAGGGCAGCGGCAGACGCCTGAAAGCAATGACCGTTGAAGATAGCGATCCGCCGCCAGGCACCGCCATCACCTATCAGGAGTTCCTGAAAACCCCGTCCGCTATCGATCTGAGGCCATGCCTGAGGTTCGAAAATCCGCAAACGATGAGCGGGAAACTGGACAATACCGCTGGCATGGGCTCCACCGTGACCTACAGCCTGACCCGCATCCAGACCAATGCCGACGGCATTGCCCAGTTGACTGTGCATGCCGTCGCGCCGGGGTTCCCTACTGTGCGGTTTTTCATCCAGGACGATTCGACGGGCATTCCGTTCAGTTTCTCCTACACCGACGCCTTCACCGACTTCCTTTCGCCGCTGCGGGTGCTGCCGCAAGAACCGCAGATGCTCAAGGACTTCATCGACTACTGGAACGGGGTGTACAAGTTCGACGACGCCAACGTGCGGATCTGGAACGGGTTCATCTATCCGCACATCCTCCAGCCCTTCTATTACCTCTACCCGATCATGAACAAGTACATGCCGCTCAACTCCCTGCAACGCATCGAGGGCGCGATCGAGCAGTTCATCAAGCTGATCAGCAAGGACTATCAGGAGGCCAGCACCCTGGCCATGCCCATCACCCGGGACCTGCCCCAGAGCCGACGCCAGGTGCTGGAAATCTGGGCCAAGGACCTGGTGAGCACCGGCTACCCGCCGACCCCGCTAAACCTTGGCGACTATCAGTAAGGCTGAGCCGCAACGGCCATGCACTGGAACACCGGGCGACCTGTGTCGCCCGTCTTTGCAAAGGAGAGTCAGATGAACGCCAGTTTCTTCAAGCGCCTGCTGTTGGCCGCCACCTTGCTGTGCGCCAGCCAGACGCTGTGGGCCCAGAAATACCCCGACAACGTCTACTTCAACATGGGCGTGCACAACACCAAGGGCTGTGACGCCCTGAACAACAACTGCGTGATCAAGCGCAAGGCCGGCGAACCGGCCGATCCGCTCTATCCGGCGACCTGGGTCAGTGACTGGACCATGTACCGGGTCACTGCCCACTATGAGAACAACCCGCCGCCCTACAGCAGCCCGCCCAGCACCCTGCAACCTGCCGACTACACCGTGTCCCAGGGCACCAGCTACTACGACAACGACTATGTCCCGGCCGACGGCGACGGCTCCGGGGCGATGATGGAGCACTACGAGAAATACTGTCTGCCGATCTTCCCGATCAAGGACAACAACTACACCTGCTCTTTCGTCTCCCTGGGCAACAAGGCCTATTTCCTCACCTACCCCGAGGACCGGCCCAAGGACATGCCGGCCTGCTGCCTGTTCTCGCCCATGAACCATCCGCCGCGCCAGGACTTCATCAAGCACCTGCCCTACAGCGCCGCCCGCAGCCAGCATCTGGACGGCAGCGTGCAGGCCTACGCATTGGAGCTGAAGCCGGGCAAGAGCGCCCCGCCGATCCTGTTCGGCTACGCCTTCTACAAGCAGGCCACCAGTGACGGGGCGGGCCAACCGGCCTACCAACATCCGCAGTCGTTCTATTTCTCCGGTGATGCCAGCGTCGCCAACGCGCCAATCGTCAGTCAGAACTATCGCAACTGGAGCAACGCAAAGCCGGACCCGGCCAAGACCTGGGACCAGGTGGCGAAAATGTGCCCGGCCAACCCGCCTGACTGCCAGCTCTTCACGCCACCGCCATCGCTGAAGAACGGTGCGCGGCCACAGTGGAACCAACTTTCACCCACCGCGCAGTGACAGGAGCAGCCTCATGAACCATTGGAGCCGTTTCACCGCCCTGTTGTTGCTTGGCCTGGCCAGCCAGCAGGCCAGCGCCCTGCAACCCAGTGCAGCGGGGCCGCAGACCAGTTGTCCGCCCACAGCCGCGGCGCCTGCCGCGGGCGCGTCGCAGCAGGCGTTCGATCAATACAGCTGGCAGATGTTCATCAACCTGAACTGGCCGGCCCTGGCAGGACAGCGCGGAGTGGCCGATTGCAGCAAGCCCCTGGGCAGCCCTGGCGATACCGTGTGGCAGACCTACAAGAGCGTCAGCGAGACCTTCCTCCCCGGGGCCAGGAATCCGGGTCTCTGGAACTCGCAACTGCCGCGCAGAAACCTCAGCCTGATCAACATCGCGGCAGTCAAGAACACCCAGGTGGTGCAAGCGGACAACCAGGCAGTGGGCGGCTGGCTGATCGACCAGCGCGGCAACCCGACCTACTACGACATCGCCGCCAACGAGGTCTCCTACAACTACATCGTCGATAACGACTTCTACAACGCAGTGATCGTCGACGCCGCGAAGAACATCAGCTTTCCCAACGGCGCCGGCGAGATCAAGAGCAGTTGGCGCATCCTCACCAATGCCGACGACAGCAGCCGCTATCTGACGATGAAGGCTCTGGTCACCCAGTTCGACAGTCAGGGACAGCCCAACGGCACCACCGAGGCCAACCTGGGGTTGGTGGGGCTGCATATCATCAGCAAGGTGGACGGGTTCCCGCAGTGGATCTGGTCGACCTTCGAACAGGTCGACAACGTACCTCCCAAGACCCAGCTGGGAGGCCATTGGGTGGACCAACCGGTCTCGGGGATTTTCTACTCCTACTTCAACGCCAAGGCGCCCGCCGAAAGCCTCAACCAATCTCCTTGTCTGTGGCAGCAACAGGCTGGAAAGATGGTCTGCACGCCCAAACCCGGTAGCAGCTTCAGCACCCCGGACCCGCTGAACCGGGTCACCCCGATCACGGACGCCACCCAGCAGATCAACACCCAATACCAGGGCGATCCGCAGGTAGAACAGAGCGTGTTCAAGTACTACCAGCTGATCACCACCCAACGGCCACAGTCGCCGGACAACCCCGGCAACCCCTTGGGGCAGCCTACGCCGTCGCTATCGGCCAACGTCACCATGGAAAGCTACATCCAGCCCAACAGCAGCTGCATGAACTGCCACTCCATGGCGGCACCGCTCAACAGCCAATACAAAAGCGACTTCTCCTTCCTGTTCAGATTCGCCCAAGCCCCAGCCAGCAGCGTCGCCAAGGATAAGGAATAGATCATGAGCATATTGAATGGACCCCGACTGAACTTCTGGGGCGGCATCTCCACCGACGTCAGCGTGCCGAACAACTCACCGACCTTGCCCAACGGCATCGCCACGTCCCTTGACCTGTTCGACCTGACCACCTCGACCATGGCGGAACAGGCCAAGACCTATAGCGATGAGCACCTGTACCAGTTGATCAACGCCCCGGACCCGAGAATCGGCCCCAACAGCCGGTACACGGCCGGCGGCTGGAACCACTACGGAGAACACGTGGTGACGCTGCACAATGCGCTGATCAGTTCCCAGGGCACACCGGGCAACATCGCGCTGGAAGGGGATATGGTCGGCCAGCCGGTCTACCTGCTGGGCTCCGTTACTCCCGGCACCGGACAAGGCCCCTACTCCGGCCCGATGATGGTCGACCTGGACCCCACAGCAAGCACCACGACCCAGATCTTTGTCGGAGGCCTGCAGATCGGCAATGGCAACACGCCTCAGCTATTGATTCGCTGGGATACCGTGTGCAGCAGTTTCGACCTCAACACCCGGGTGCTGGAGCCTGCAACCATGGACTCGCCGGGTTCCTTCCATGCCAGCGGCACCTTTCAACTGACCTTTCCGCTGAGCAGCATCATCAGCTACAACAAGGAAAGTGCCGGCCTCAGGGCCCTGATCGAAGCGCCCAACGCGACCGGGATCGTGCTGCGTTTCGTGATGTTCGAAATGTGTCCGACTCTGACCACCGAGCAACTGAATGCGGACTACGCCGCCAACCAGTTCAGCCCAAACCCGAGCATCGGCCGGGTCATCGGTACCCTGGCCACGGCGTTTACCGATGAGCCACAGATCTGCCCGCCGGGTCGCCAACTCATCAATGCCGACAAAGACCTGAACATCAACAGCGTTGCCTA
>NZ_MOAK01000036.1:24399-26763 GCF_003732485.1 Pseudomonas protegens | reverse complement strand
AGCAGACGTTCAGGGTTGTACGCGACGATATCACCAGCCCCATCGGCCCCAACGCCAACTACGGGACCGTCACCGTCGCGGCCGGAGCGACGCCCCTGGCGAGCTTTGAGCCCAGCAACCCGCTGCTGCAGGACTACTACCGCTACGGCGGCATCATCGACGTGCCGCTCAACTCGACCCAGACACAGTTGGTGCAGAGTACGCCGTTGTGCATCAGCGCCCCTGGGAACGCCCGCAATCCGGCGCTGTCGGCCCCCGAATGCGCGTACCGAGTCTACAGCGATCAGCGCAACACCTACCTAGACCCCGACAGCACCGGCGTGCAGATCACCTTGCAAGTCCGTTACCTGGGAGCGCCGGTACAGGAGGATACGCCGATCAGCATTGACGCCTCGGCCACCGCCGTCTATCAAGCCAACCGCTACTGGGACTTCCTGGAGCTTCCGAACTCGGTAACGGTAGCAGCCGGTCAACCTTCGGTGAGTTTCAACGTCGCCCCCGTCGCCGGTTCCAATACCCAGGCCGGCTTCACCACACTGACCTACACCATCGACGACAACCCCCTGACCCAGAGCTTCAGCAACTTCCGCAAATACGCCTGGAGCGACTTCGGCGTTCCAACAGGCAGCATCGTCACCTGGGAACAGGCGTTTCAAAACGTCCTGCGCTTTCATTACCTGGCCTTCCCCGCCATGTCGCGCTACATCCAGCTCAATCAACCCGACGCGGTGATGGGTTACAAACAGGCGATCCTGGCCCGGATATCTCCCGAGTACCAGAACACCACCTTGTACATGTCCGTGGTGCGCTCGATGTCGCCGAGCCAACGCTCCCTGCTGACCGCCTATCTCAACGGCACGCCCTGGCAGCCTTGAACAAGGAGAAGACCATGCCCGTTGCTTTGCACATTCCCGCCCAGCCGGAACAGTTGCTGCGCTCAAGCAGCTTCATCGCCCAGGGCCTGCTCAATCCTCGCGGTGTCTGCGTGGAAAACGATGACAGCCTGCTGCTGGTGGAGGCCGGTTCAGGCCTGCCGGACCAAGCGTTCAGCGGTCGTATCAGCCGCCTGCGAGCAGCCCCTCGCGCCCCTGGCACCTACCTGCCACCCGAGGTTCTGGCCAAGGGTTTTCGCTCGATGAACATGCAGTCGCGGATGCTGCGCGACGAAATCATGGGGCTATCGGACATTGCCTTCGGTGGCGGGCTCTACCTCGCCAGCCAGACCGATTACGTCGCCGGCTCGAAGCTTCTGGACCTGCAATACAGTCCGCCCGAGCCACTGTTCCACAGCCGCGGCAACCTCAACTCGCTGTGCTATCACCCCTCGCGCCAGAGCTGGCTGGCGGTCAAGCCCGATACCAACCAGTTGGTGGAGCTCACCCAGGACGGGGAGCAGGTCCTGGCCCAACTGCCCGACCTGGACCAGGGCCAGGAAGCCGTGCCCGTAACCCTGATTCATGAGCCACAGACCGACGCGGTGCTGATCAGCCTGTTCTCTGGCGAACTGCACCGTGACCCGGCGCGAAAGGGCATCGACTTCGCCGACAAGGCGGGCCAGGTGATCCGGGTCTGGCCCGAGAGCGGCAGGATCGAGGTGCTGATTCGCGGGCTGCAACTGCCCACCGGGCTGGCGCTGGACCCGCAGGAGCGGATTCTGGTGCTGGAACTGTGCGACCGGTTGTTGCAGCCCTTGCAGCCCGACTGGTCCGGCGAAGTCTTGCACGGCGGCTTTGCCCGCTTCAGTGGACGCCTGCTGCGCTGCGACCTGCAGCAACGCAGTGTGCAGGTGCTAGCCAACAACCTGGATACGCCATCCAACCTGTGCTGCGTCGAGGGAGCGGTGTTGGTGAGCGAAGGCATGGGCCTCAGCGGACGGCCGATTCCCACGCCGGATCGTCAGGTGGTTGCACTGAGCGGTCGATTGCGACGAGTGCAACTTTGAACCCAGTCCCGACGCCTGAAAGGAAACAGTCCGGCATAAAAAAGGGGCCCTGTACGGGGCCCCTTTTTCAACGGTGCTGAGCGCTCGAGGGAGTGATCAGAACGGAATATCGTCATCAAAGCTGTCGAAATCCGGTGCCGGCTGCGGAGCGGCCTGCTGTGGCGCTGGACGCGACTCACGCTGTGGCTGCGGAGCAGGACGGGACTGTTGAGGACGCGGTGCCGAGTTGGACATGCCGCCCTGGCCTTGCTGGTCACCCTGAGGACGGCCACCCAGCAGTTGCATGGTGCCCTGCATGTCGACAATGATCTCGGTGGTGTAGCGCTTGATGCCGTCTTTTTCCCACTCGCGGGTCTGCAGTTTGCCCTCGATGTAGACCTGGGAACCCTTGCGCAGGTACTCACCCGCAATCTCCGCGACCT
>NZ_MOAK01000036.1:5460-24342 GCF_003732485.1 Pseudomonas protegens | reverse complement strand
CTGCTTGTCGGTCCACTGTTCGCTGGTGGCCAGACTCAGGTTGGTCACGGCGTTACCGTTAGGCAGATAGCGAACTTCGGGATCCTGGCCGCAAGTACCGACCAATATGACTTTGTTAACCCCACGGGCCATAACGTTCTCCTAGGCTTCGCGCGGCGACGGCGCTGAGTTGACCAACTGCTCGAGCGTCGCGCGATCCAATAATTCGGTGTCCAATTTGATGTAAATGGCAGCCTCTTCGGCCACCACCACGGCATCTGTTACTCCAGCGACGGCTTTCAGGCGCTCGACCAGACCGGCTTCGCGGATCGCTTCAGGCGATAACGGCAAGCGCAGGCTCGTCACATACGGAGGCTCGCGCATGGTAACAGCAAAGCCCAGCCAGAGTGCAGCCAGACCTGCGCATCCAAGGAACACAACCGACAAACCGCCATGCTGGAACAACCAGCCGCCGAGGATGCCGCCCAGTGCCGAGCCGAGGAACTGGCTGGTGGAGTACACCCCCATCGCCGTGCCCTTGCCGCCTGCCGGCGAGACCTTGCTGATCAGCGACGGCAAAGACGCCTCCAGCAGGTTGAATGCGGTGAAGAACACCACGGTGCCGATCACCAGCGCCCGCAAACTGTCGCCGAACTGCCAGAAGAATAGCTCGGTGAGCAGCAGCGTACTGACCGCGCCGAGCAGAACTCGTTTCATCTTGCGTTTTTTCTCGCCATAAATGATGAACGGGATCATGGCGAAGAAGGAAATCAGTAACGCGGTGAGGTAGACCCACCAGTGTTGCTCCTTGGGCAGGCCGGCCTTTTCCACCAGCGCCAGAGGCAAGGCGACGAAGCTCGACATCAGCATCGCGTGCAACACGAAGATACCAAGATCCAGGCGCAGCAAATCAGGATGCTTGAGGGTCGGGATCAATGCCTGGCGCGCCACGCCGGACTCGCGGTGCTGCAACGGTCCAGAGGAACGCGGCACCATGAAAGCGATGATCAGGATGCCCACCAGCGCCATGGCACCCGTGGCCAGGAACAGCCCGGACAGTCCAAAGCTGCGGGTCAGCAGCGGACCGACCACCATGGCCACGGCGAAAGACAGGCCGATGGTCATGCCGATCATGGCCATGGCCTTGGTCCGGTGCTGCTCGCGGGTCAGGTCCGAGAGCAGCGCCATCACTGCGGCGGAAATCGCCCCGGCACCTTGCAGGATACGTCCGGCGATCACGCCCCAGATCGAATCGGCATTGGCCGCCAGCGCACTGCCCAGGGCGAACACGATCAACCCCAGGTAAATCACTGGGCGACGACCGATACGGTCGGAAATGATGCCGAAGGGAATCTGGAAAACCGCTTGGGTCAGGCCATAGGCGCCAATCGCCAGGCCGATCAGAGCCGGGGTCGCTCCTGCGAGATCCATTCCATAGGTCGCCAGGACCGGCAGTACCATAAACATGCCAAGCATACGGAAGGCGAACACCAGGGCCAGACCGCTCGCTGCGCGGGTCTCGCTGCCACTCATGCGTTCGCTGTGGGGATCGTGCATGGATAAACCTCATGTGAACCGGCGGCGATTCTACCAGTCCGATCGATTGAGGGGGTATATGGCGACGCTTTGCCGCGCAGCCCCCAACAGCGAGCAAAAAAGCACCGCATGATAGTGTGCATCCATCCAGTGTTTGGTTTTATACTCCTGCCTTTACGCCCGCCGATCGAGGCCACTTTTGGACAAGATTCTGATTCGTGGGGCCCGCACCCACAACCTGAAGAACATCGACCTGACCCTGCCACGGGACAAGTTGATCGTCATCACCGGGCTGTCTGGGTCCGGCAAGTCGTCCCTGGCTTTCGACACGCTTTATGCCGAAGGCCAGCGTCGCTATGTCGAATCGTTGTCGGCTTATGCCCGACAGTTCCTGTCGATGATGGAAAAGCCCGATGTCGACACCATCGAAGGGCTGTCGCCGGCGATATCCATCGAACAGAAATCCACCTCTCACAACCCGCGTTCCACCGTCGGCACCATCACCGAAATCTACGATTACCTGCGCCTGCTGTACGCCCGCGTTGGCACCCCGCGCTGCCCGGACCACGACATTCCGCTGGAAGCCCAGACCGTCAGCCAGATGGTCGATCTGGTGCTGGCTCAGCCCGAAGGCAGCAAGCTGATGCTGCTGGCTCCGGTCATTCGTGAGCGCAAGGGCGAACACCTTTCGGTCTTTGAAGAGCTGCGGGCCCAGGGCTTTGTGCGGGCCCGGGTCAACGGCAAGCTGTTCGAACTGGACGAGCTGCCGAAGCTGGATAAACAGAAGAAGCACTCCATCGATGTGGTGGTCGACCGCTTCAAGGTGCGTGGCGATCTGCAACAGCGTCTGGCGGAGTCCTTTGAAACCGCGCTGAAACTGGCAGACGGTATTGCCCTGGTGGCGCCGATGGACGACGAGCCGGGGGAAGAGATGATCTTCTCCGCGCGCTTCGCCTGCCCGATTTGCGGTCATGCCATCAGCGAGCTGGAACCCAAGCTGTTCTCCTTCAACAACCCGGCCGGCGCCTGCCCTACCTGCGACGGTCTGGGGGTCAAGCAGTTCTTCGACATCAAGCGCCTGGTCAATGGCGAGCTGACCCTGGCCGAGGGGGCGATTCGCGGCTGGGACCGGCGCAACGTCTACTACTTCCAGATGCTCGGTTCACTGGCGGCACACTACGGGTTCAGTCTGGAAGTGCCGTTCAACCAGTTACCCGCAGATCAGCAGAAAGTCATTCTGCATGGCAGCGGCACCCAGAACGTCGACTTCAAGTACCTCAACGACCGGGGCGACATCGTCAAGCGCTCCCACCCCTTCGAAGGCATAGTGCCAAACCTGGAGCGACGCTACCGGGAGACCGAATCGGCCACCGTCCGTGAAGAGCTGGCCAAGTTCCTCAGCACCCAGCCCTGCCCGGATTGCCGTGGCACGCGCCTGCGTCGCGAGGCTCGCCACGTCTGGGTCGGCGAGAAGACCCTGCCGGCGGTCACCAGCCTGCCCATCGGCGATGCCACGAACTACTTCGGTACGCTGAAACTCACCGGACGCCGCGGTGAAATTGCCGACAAGATCCTCAAGGAGATTCGCGAGCGCCTGCAGTTCCTGGTGAACGTCGGGCTCGACTATCTGACCCTGGATCGCAGCGCCGATACCTTGTCCGGCGGCGAGGCCCAGCGTATTCGCCTGGCCAGCCAGATCGGTGCCGGTCTGGTGGGGGTCATGTATATCCTCGACGAGCCGTCCATTGGCCTGCACCAGCGGGACAACGATCGGCTGCTGGGGACCCTGAAACACCTGCGGGATATCGGCAACACGGTGATCGTGGTTGAACACGACGAAGACGCTATCCGCTTGGCCGACTATGTGGTCGACATCGGACCGGGCGCCGGTGTGCACGGTGGACGTATCGTCGCCGAAGGCACGGCTGCGGAAGTCATGGCACACCCGGACTCGTTGACCGGCAAGTACTTGTCGGGCCGGGTGAAGATCGTGGTTCCGGCCAAACGTACGCCGCGCAACAAGAAGCTGTCCCTGACACTCAAGGGCGCTCGCGGTAACAACCTGCGCAATGTCGACCTGGAAATCCCCATTGGCCTGCTGACCTGCGTGACCGGAGTTTCCGGTTCGGGCAAGTCGACGCTGATCAACAACACCCTGTTCCCCTTGAGCGCCACGGCGTTGAACGGCGCCACGACCCTGGAGGCGGCTCCTCACGACAGCATCAATGGTCTGCAGCACCTGGATAAGGTCGTGGATATCGATCAGAGCCCGATCGGTCGTACTCCGCGTTCCAACCCGGCCACTTATACCGGGCTGTTCACACCGATTCGCGAGTTGTTCGCCGGGGTTCCAGAGTCCCGTTCCCGGGGCTACGGGCCTGGACGCTTCTCCTTCAACGTCAAGGGTGGACGCTGCGAAGCCTGCCAGGGTGATGGCTTGATCAAGGTCGAGATGCACTTCCTGCCGGACATCTACGTGCCCTGCGATGTGTGCAAGAGCAAGCGCTACAACCGCGAAACTCTGGAGATCAAGTACAAGGGCAAGAGCATCCACGAGGTGCTGGAAATGACCATCGAGGAAGCTCGCGAGTTCTTCGCTCCCGTCCCGGCCCTGGCGCGTAAGCTGCAGACCCTGATGGATGTGGGCTTGTCCTACATCAAGCTCGGCCAGTCGGCCACCACGCTGTCTGGCGGCGAGGCACAACGGGTCAAGCTGTCACGCGAGCTGTCCAAGCGCGACACTGGCAAGACCCTGTATATCCTCGATGAGCCGACCACTGGGCTGCATTTCGCGGATATCCAGCAATTGCTGGACGTTCTGCATCGCCTGCGTGATCACGGCAATACAGTGGTGGTCATCGAGCACAACCTGGATGTGATCAAAACTGCCGACTGGCTGGTGGACCTGGGGCCGGAAGGCGGCTCCAAAGGCGGCCAGATCATCGCCGTCGGCACCCCGGAACAGGTAGCGGAAATGCCGCAGTCCCATACCGGGCACTACCTCAAACCGCTGCTAACCCGCGATCGCGCCTGAGGCCCATGAAAAAGCCCCTGTCATCTCGCGGTGACAGGGGCTTTTTTACATCTCGGGCTTGACGCATCTACCGTAGGAGCGAGCTTGCTCGCGAACCGGCATCTACGCCTTCCGCAATCAGAACTGCGACTGCAGGTAGTTCTCCAACCCGATGGATTTGATCAGGCCCAACTGCTTCTCCAGCCAGTAGGTGTGATCTTCCTCGGTGTCTGCCAACTGGATACGCAGAATATCGCGGCTGACGTAGTCCTTGTGCAGTTCGCACAGCTCGATGCCTTTGCACAGCGCAGCGCGGACCTTGTATTCAAGGCGCAGGTCACTGGCCAGCATGTCCGGAACCGTGGTCCCGGTGTCGAGATCGTCAGGACGCATGCGCGGCGTGCCTTCCAGCATCAGAATGCGGCGCATCAGGGCATCGGCGTGTTGCGCCTCTTCTTCCATTTCGTGATTGATACGCTCGTAGAGCTTGGTGAAGCCCCAGTCTTCGTACATCCGCGAGTGGATGAAATATTGGTCGCGTGCTGCCAGTTCGCCCGTCAGCAACGTGTTGAGATAATCGATTACGTCCGGGTGACCTTGCATCGCCCTAAATCTCCCTGCTTGAAAGTGGATAGTGTGAACCAAGCTGACTTGCAGGTCACTTAGAAATAACTGAAAAAGTGAAGATTATCTGAGAAAAGCAGTATAAATAACGCAAAAACCGCCCAAATGAGGGCGGTTCTGCTTCTTATTTAGACTTACTTGAGCGATACGCCCAAAGCCTTGGCAATACCTTCGCCATAAGCCGGATCGGCTTTGAAGAAGTGCTGCAACTGACGATCCACCACATCCTCTGTCACGCCGGCCATGGCACCGGCGATGTTGTTGATCAGCAACGCCTTCTGCTCATTGTTCATCAGGCGGAACAGGGCACCGGCGTGGCTGTAATAGTCGGTGTCCTCGCGGTGATCATAGCGATCCGCCGCTCCGTTGAGCGCCAATGGTGGCTCCGCGTAGCGCCGTGCCTGCTTTGGCGCGTCGCTGTAGCTATTGGGCTCGTAGTTCGGTGCGGCACCGCCATTAGGGCCAAAAGCCATGGAACCATCGCGCTGATAGCTGTGCACCGGGCTCAAAGGCGCATTCACTGGCAGTTGCTGGTGATTGGTACCAACGCGATAGCGATGAGCATCGGCGTAAGCGAACACCCGACCCTGCAGCATGCGGTCTGGAGAAAGCCCGACCCCTGGCACCATGTTGCTTGGTCCAAAAGCGGCCTGTTCGACCTCGGCGAAGTAGTTCTGCGGATTGCGATTCAATTCCAACTCGCCCACTTCAATCAGCGGGAACTCTTTCTGCGACCAGGTCTTGGTCACATCAAATGGATTCTCGTAGTGCGCTGCGGCTTGAGCCTCGGTCATGACCTGGATGCATACACTCCATTTCGGGAAATCCCCTCGCTCAATCGCGGTGAACAGATCTCGCTGAGCGTAATCCGGGTCAGTACCCGCCAGACGAGCAGCCTCTGCCGGCGCCAGGTTCTTGATCCCCTGCTTGGTCTTGTAGTGCCACTTGACCCAGTGACGCTCGCCTTTGGCATTGATCAGGCTATAGGTGTGGCTGCCGAAGCCATGCATGTGACGGTAGCCATCAGGAATGCCCCGGTCAGAGAACAGAATAGTGACCTGGTGCAGCGCCTCGGGCGAGTGCGACCAGAAATCCCACATCATCTGTGCACTCTTCAGATTGCTTTGCGGCAGACGCTTCTGAGTATGGATAAAGTCAGGGAACTTCAGTGGATCACGGATGAAAAAAACTGGAGTGTTATTTCCTACGATGTCCCAGTTGCCTTCTTCGGTGTAGAACTTGAGGGCAAAACCACGCGGATCGCGCTCGGTGTCTGCCGAGCCACGCTCGCCACCTACTGTAGAGAAACGCAGGAAGGTTGGAGTTTGCTTGCCCACCGACTCAAACAGCTTGGCGCTGGTGTATTGCGTAATGTCGCGAGAAACCGTGAAGGTGCCATAGGCCCCCGATCCCTTGGCGTGCACGCGGCGCTCGGGAATATTCTCGCGGTTGAAATGAGCGAGCTTTTCGATCAGGTGAAAATCATCGAGAAGCAACGGGCCACGAGGGCCGGCAGAACGAGAGTTCTGGTTATCAGCGACAGGAGCGCCACTTGCGGTAGTAAGAATTTTAGTTTGGCTCATGCTCAATCTTCCTCTGTCAGTCTGTGAAACTGCCGGCTAATCGGCTGACAAAGAGTATTGACCACCAGTGTTACAACATCCAATGCATTACACATTAGCTAACGATAGAAATATCTAATACATGCAGACACAAAAAACCGGGCACTAGGCCCGGTTCTTTGTTTCAGACTGACGTCTTACTCAGCGGATACAGCTTCACCGCCGACAGCACGATCAACCAGTTCAACGTACGCCATAGGAGCGTTGTCGCCAGCGCGGAAACCGCACTTGAGGATGCGCAGGTAGCCGCCCTCACGGGTAGCGTAACGCTTGCCCAGGTCGTTGAAGAGCTTACCAACGATAGCTTTCGAACGAGTACGGTCGAAAGCCAGACGGCGGTTAGCCAGGCTGTCTGTCTTGGCCAAAGTGATCAGCGGCTCGGCAACGCGGCGCAGTTCTTTAGCTTTCGGCAGTGTAGTTTTGATCAGCTCGTGCTCGAACAGCGACACCGCCATGTTCTGGAACATGGCCTTGCGGTGCGAGCTGGTGCGGCTCAGGTGACGCCCACTTTTACGATGACGCATGGTTCATTCCTTACCAAACACAACGTTCGGTGATTACGACGATCAGGCAGTCGCCTTGTCGTCCTTCTTAAGACTTGCAGGCGGCCAGTTGTCGAGGCGCATGCCGAGGGACAGACCGCGGGAGGCCAGAACGTCCTTGATTTCGGTCAAGGATTTCTTGCCCAGGTTCGGAGTCTTCAACAGTTCTACTTCGGTACGCTGAATCAGGTCGCCGATGTAGTAAATGTTTTCCGCCTTAAGGCAGTTAGCCGAACGTACAGTCAGTTCCAGATCGTCAACCGGGCGAAGCAGGATCGGATCGATCTCGTCTTCCTGCTCGACTACCACTGGCTCACTGTCACCTTTGAGGTCGACGAACGCAGCCAACTGCTGTTGCAGAATGGTTGCAGCACGACGGATAGCCTCTTCAGGATCCAGAGTACCGTTGGTTTCCAGATCAATAACCAGCTTGTCCAGGTTAGTACGCTGCTCGACACGGGCGTTTTCCACCACGTATGCGATGCGGCGAACCGGGCTGAACGAAGAGTCAAGCTGCAAGCGACCAATGCTGCGGCTTTCGTCTTCATCGCTCTGACGCGAGTCGGCCGGTTCATAACCACGACCACGAGCTACTACGAGCTTCATGTTCAGGGCGCCGTTAGACGCCAGGTTAGCGATTACGTGATCGGGGTTAACGATCTCGACATCATGATCCAGCTGAATATCGGCAGCGGTAACCACCCCCGAACCCTTCTTCGACAAGGTCAGCGTAACTTCGTCACGGCCGTGCAGCTTGATAGCCAGACCTTTAAGGTTCAACAGGATTTCAATTACGTCTTCCTGTACACCTTCGATGGCGCTGTACTCGTGGAGCACACCGTCAATCTCGGCCTCGACTACTGCACAGCCGGGCATTGAGGACAACAGGATGCGGCGCAGCGCGTTGCCCAGGGTGTGGCCAAAACCACGCTCGAGAGGCTCGAGGGTGATCTTGGCGCGGGTTGGACTGACAACCTGCACATCAATATGGCGGGGTGTCAGGAACTCATTTACCGAAATCTGCATGGATGCACCTATTTTCTAGCCCTTACTTGGAGTAGAGCTCGACAATCAGGCTTTCGTTGATGTCGGCGGACAGATCACTGCGAGCTGGAACGTTCTTGAAAACGCCCGACTTCTTCTCAGTGTCTACTTCTACCCATTCTACGCGGCCACGTTGAGCACACAGATCGAGAGCTTGGACAATGCGAAGTTGATTTTTTGCTTTCTCGCGAACAGCAACCACGTCACCAGCACGAACCTGGTAGGACGGAACGTTAACGGTCTGACCGTTTACGCTGATCGACTTGTGCGATACCAGCTGACGGGATTCGGCACGAGTAGAACCGAAGCCCATGCGGTATACAACGTTGTCCAGACGGCATTCGAGCAGTTGCAACAGGTTTTCGCCGGTTGCGCCCTTCTTGCCAGCTGCTTGTTTGTAGTAGCCGCTGAATTGACGCTCGAGTACGCCGTAGATACGACGAACTTTTTGCTTTTCACGCAGCTGAGTACCGTAGTCGGATTGACGACCACGACGCTGGCCGTGGATGCCAGGAGCTGCTTCGATGTTGCACTTGGATTCGATAGCGCGCACGCCGCTCTTCAGGAAGAGATCGGTGCCTTCGCGACGAGCCAGTTTGCATTTTGGACCAATGTAACGAGCCATTCTTTACAATCTCCTGGATTACACGCGGCGCTTCTTCGGCGGACGGCACCCGTTGTGCGGGATTGGCGTCACGTCGGTGATGCTGGCGATCTTGTAGCCACAGCCGTTCAAAGCGCGGACTGCGGATTCACGACCTGGACCTGGGCCCTTGACGTTAACGTCGAGGTTCTTCAGGCCATATTCCAGCGCAGCTTGACCAGCACGCTCAGCAGCTACTTGAGCAGCGAACGGGGTGGACTTGCGAGAACCGCGGAAACCCGAACCACCGGAGGTTGCCCAGGAAAGAGCGTTACCTTGACGGTCGGTAATGGTCACGATGGTGTTGTTGAAAGACGCGTGGATGTGGGCGATGCCATCAACCACTGTCTTTTTAATCTTTTTACGAGGACGAGCAGCAGGTTTTGCCATGACTAAATTCCTGTCGATTCGCTGGTGCGATTACTTGCGGATCGGCTTACGCGGACCTTTGCGAGTACGCGCGTTGGTCTTGGTACGCTGACCGCGCACTGGAAGACCACGACGATGGCGCAGACCGCGGTAGCAGCCCAGATCCATCAAGCGTTTGATTTTCATGTTGATTTCGCGACGCAGGTCACCTTCAGTGGTGAACTTCGCCACTTCGCCACGCAGCTGTTCAATTTGCTCGTCGCTCAGATCCTTGATCTTCGCAGCTGGGTTGACCCCAGTCACTGCACAGATTTTCTGCGCAGTAGTGCGACCAACACCATAGATGTAGGTCAGCGAGATAACAGTATGCTTGTTATCTGGAATGTTAACGCCTGCAATACGGGCCATTCAGTGGGACTCCAATTGACAGCTACCTACGCCCCGGAAGCCAAGAAATAGGGCGCGAGATAATATCGCTGTAATAACAAATAATCAACCCGGCAGCGCACTAGCTGCCGGGCTTGAAGCACAATCACACTCAGCCTTGGCGCTGTTTGTGACGCGGTTCCGCGCTGCAAATTACTCGAACAACACCTTCGCGGCGAATAATCTTGCAGTTGCGGCACAGCTTTTTCACCGATGCACGAACTTTCATCACCAACTCCTCGAACCTTATGGATTAGCGCAGCATGCCGCTGCCGTAACCCTTCAGGTTGGCTTTCTTCATCAGGGATTCGTACTGGTGGGAAACGAGGTGCGATTGTACTTGCGACATAAAGTCCATAACAACCACGACCACGATCAGCAACGAGGTCCCGCCAAGGTAGAACGGAACGTTTGCAGCAACCACCAAGAACTGGGGCAACAGACACACGGCCGTCATATATAGAGCACCGAACATGGTCAAGCGGGTCAGAACGCCATCAATGTAGCGCGCCGACTGCTCACCTGGACGGATGCCCGGAATAAAGGCACCGGACTTCTTCAGGTTTTCCGCTACGTCTTTCGGATTGAACATCAACGCCGTATAGAAGAAGCAGAAGAAAATAATCCCTGCACTAAACAGCAGAATATTCAACGGCTGACCAGGAGCGATCGACTGCGAGATGTCCTGCAACCAGCCCATACCTTCAGACTGACCGAACCAGGCACCCAACGAAGCCGGAAACAGCAAAATGCTGCTCGCGAAGATAGCAGGAATTACACCGGCCATATTCACTTTCAGCGGCAAGTGGCTGGTCTGCGCAGCAAACACCTTACGGCCCTGCTGACGCTTGGCGTAGTGAACAGCAATGCGACGCTGACCACGCTCAATGAACACCACAAAACCGATAATCGCTACTGCCAGCAAACCGATCGCAACCAAGGCGAAAATATTGATATCACCCTGACGTGCAGACTCGAAAGACTGCCCGATCGCTCTCGGAAGACCGGCGACGATACCTGCGAAAATCAACATCGAGATACCGTTGCCAACACCACGCTCAGTAATCTGCTCACCCAGCCACATCATGAACATCGCACCAGCCACAAACGTGGATACCGCGACGAAATGGAAGCCAAAGTCACCAGTGAACGCAACGCCCTGCCCTGCCAGACCAACGGACATACCGATGGCCTGAACCAGAGCTAGGACGACAGTGCCGTAGCGGGTGTACTGGCTGATCTTGCGACGGCCAGCTTCACCTTCCTTCTTCAACTGCTCCAGCTGCGGACTGACGGCTGTCATCAGCTGCATGATGATCGAAGCCGAAATGTACGGCATGATCCCCAGTGCAAAGATGCTCATCCGCTCCAGCGCGCCGCCGGAAAACATGTTGAACAAGCTAAGAATGGTCCCCTCATTCTGTCGAAACAGGTCTGCGAGTCGGTCCGGGTTGATACCTGGAACCGGGATGTGTGCGCCTATTCGGTAGACGATAATCGCCAGGAACAGAAAACGCAGACGAGCCCAGAGTTCAGACATACCGCCTTTGCCGAGCGCAGAGAGAGCACCTTGCTTAGCCATTTATTCCTCGAACTTGCCGCCAGCTGCTTCGATAGCCGCACGCGCACCTTTGGTGGCTGCGATGCCCTTGATAGTCACAGCGCGAGTAACTTCGCCGGACAGCATGATTTTCACACGCTGAACGTTTTGGTTAATCACGTTGGCATCTTTCAGGGACTGCACGGAGACGATATCGCCTTCCACTTTGGCCAGCTCGGACAGACGCACTTCTGCGCGATCCATGGCCTTCAGGGAAACGAAACCGAACTTCGGCAGGCGACGATGCAGCGGCTGTTGACCGCCTTCAAAGCCTGGAGCAATGGTGCCACCGGAGCGGGAGGTCTGACCTTTGTGACCACGGCCACCAGTCTTACCCAAACCACTACCGATACCACGGCCCGGACGATGCTTTTCGCGACGGGAACCCGGCGCTGGACTCAGATCATTGAGTTTCATCGATTAACCCTCGACACGCAGCATGTAGTAAGCCTTGTTGATCATCCCGCGGTTCTCGGGAGTATCTTGGACTTCTACAGTGTGACCGATGCGACGCAGACCCAGACCCTTAACGCACAGTTTGTGGTTAGGGATGCGGCCGGTCATGCTTTTGATCAGCGTTACTTTAACGGTAGCCATGATCAGATGATCTCCTGGACGCTTTTGCCACGCTTGGCGGCAATGGATTCAGGGGACTGCATAGCTTTCAAACCTTTGAAAGTG
This sequence comes from Pseudomonas protegens, assembly GCF_003732485.1. Taxonomy (GTDB): domain Bacteria; phylum Pseudomonadota; class Gammaproteobacteria; order Pseudomonadales; family Pseudomonadaceae; genus Aquipseudomonas; species Aquipseudomonas protegens_B. Next base: position 12,263 of record NZ_MOAK01000036.1, on the reverse strand, counting down.
GCGTGAACCACGTTTACCGGGTTAGTCGAGCCGTAGCACTTGGCCAGAACGTTCTGAACGCCAGCAACTTCGAGAACGGCACGCATAGCGCCGCCTGCGATGATACCGGTACCTTCAGAAGCAGGCTGCATGTACACCTTGGAAGCACCGTGAGCGGACTTCATAGCGTACTGCAGGGTAGTGCCGTTCAGATCAACTTGGATCATGTTGCGGCGAGCAGCTTCCATTGCCTTCTGGATCGCAGCAGGCACTTCACGCGACTTGCCACGGCCGAAGCCAACACGGCCCTTACCATCACCAACCACGGTCAACGCGGTGAAGGTGAAGATACGGCCGCCTTTTACGGTTTTGGCTACGCGGTTAACTTGAACCAGCTTCTCAATGTAGCCTTCGTCGCGCTTTTGGTCGTTATTTGACATAACTTAGAACTCCAGCCCAGCTTCACGAGCAGCATCAGCCAGCGCCTTGACGCGGCCGTGGTACTTGAAGCCAGAGCGGTCGAAAGCCACCTGCGAGACGCCAGCGGCTTTTGCACGCGTAGCGACCAGCTGGCCAACCTTAGTGGCCGCGTCGATGTTGCCAGTGGCGCCATCACGCAGTTCTTTATCCAAAGTCGAAGCACTTGCCAGGACTTTGTTGCCGTCGGCCGAAATGACCTGGGCGTAGATGTGCTGCGAAGAGCGGAACACGCAGAGACGCACGACTTCGAGTTCGTGCATTTTCAGGCGTGCTTTGCGAGCGCGACGCAGTCGAGTAACTTTTTTGTCGGTCATTTGCTATGCCCTACTTCTTCTTGGCTTCTTTACGACGGACGACTTCGTCCGCGTAGCGCACACCTTTACCTTTGTAAGGCTCTGGTGGACGGAAGTCGCGGATCTCAGCGGCCACTTGACCTACCAGCTGCTTATCGATGCCCTTGATCAGGATATCGGTCTGGCTAGGAGTCTCAGCGGTGATGCCTTCCGGCAGTTCGTAATCCACTGGATGCGAGAAGCCGAGGGCCAGGTTCAGCACTGTGCCTTTTGCTTGTGCCTTGTAACCAACACCGACCAGCTGGAGCTTGCGCTCGAAGCCTTGGCTAACGCCTTGGACCATGTTGTTTACCAGAGCACGAGTGGTACCGGCCATTGCACGAGTTTGTTGGTCGCCATTGCGAGCAGCGAAACGCAGCTCACCAGCTTCCTCAACAATTTCAACGGACGAGTGAACGTTCAGTTCGAGAGTGCCCTTGGCACCCTTCACCGAAAGCTGTTGGCCGGCGAATTTAACTTCGACACCAGCTGGCAGCTTAACGGGGTTCTTAGCGACGCGAGACATGCTTATCCCCCCTTAGAACACAGTGCAAAGAACTTCGCCGCCGACACCGGCAGCGCGCGCAGCACGATCAGTCATCACACCTTTGTTGGTGGAGACGATAGACACGCCAAGACCGCCACGTACTTTCGGCAGTTCTTCAACGGACTTGTACTGACGCAGGCCTGGACGGCTAACGCGCTTCACTTCCTCGATGACCGGACGGCCTTCGAAGTATTTCAGCTCGATGGACAGCAGAGGTTTGATTTCGCTGCTGATCTGATAACCCGCGATGTAACCTTCGTCCTTCAGGACTTTTGCTACAGCCACCTTCAGCGTGGAAGACGGCATGCTTACGACGGACTTTTCAGCCATCTGGGCATTACGGATTCGAGTTAGCATGTCCGCTAACGGGTCCTGCATACTCATGGGCTAGATGCTCCTGATACAAAAAGAATTAGCCTTGCGGCTACAACTGTCGCCGAGAAATTCCGGGCAAAAAACACGGGCTCAGGCGAGCCGGTCATTCTAGACACACCCCAGAAATGAATCAAGCCCCAAAAGGGGCTTGATTCAGGTTCAAGGCCACCGGTGATCGGGATCTTGCGAGCCCGAACACCGCGACTTTGATAGCTATTACCAGCTGGCTTTAACCAGACCTGGTACGTCACCACGCATTGCAGCTTCACGCAGCTTGTTACGGCCAAGGCCGAACTTGCGGTAAACGCCGTGCGGACGACCAGTCAGGCGGCAGCGGTTACGCATGCGCGAAGCACTTGCGTCACGTGGCTGCTTCTGCAGAGCTACGGTAGCTTCCCAACGAGCTTCTGGACTTGCGTTCAGATCCACGATGATAGCTTTCAGCGCTGCACGCTTGGTGGCGTACTTGGCAACGGTGAGCTGACGCTTCAACTCACGGTTTTTCATGCTCTTCTTGGCCATTTTCCTACTCCAATCAGTTGCGGAACGGGAATTTGAAAGCACGCAGCAGAGCGCGGCCTTCATCATCGTTCTTGGCAGTGGTGGTCAGGGTAATGTCCAGACCGCGGAGAGCATCGATCTTGTCGTAATCGATTTCCGGGAAAATGATCTGCTCTTTCACGCCCATGCTGTAGTTGCCACGACCGTCGAAGGACTTGGCATTCAGGCCGCGGAAGTCGCGAACCCGAGGCAGGGAGATCGACAGCAGACGATCCAGGAACTCGTACATACGCTCACGGCGCAGGGTCACTTTGACGCCGATCGGCCATCCTTCGCGGACTTTGAAGCCAGCGATGGATTTACGAGCGTAGGTCACAACGACTTTCTGGCCGGTGATCTTTTCCAGGTCAGCAACAGCATGCTCGATGACTTTTTTGTCGCCGATTGCTTCGCCCAGACCCATGTTCAGGGTGATTTTGGTAACGCGCGGAACTTCCATCACGTTCGAAAGCTTAAGTTCTTCCTTAAGTTTCGGAGCGATTTCCTTCCGGTAAATCTCTTTTAGTCGTGCCATGGTCTTCTACCTAGCAGTGTTCAAGCATCAACCGCTTTTTGGGTCGACTTGAAGACACGAATTTTTTTGCCGTCTTCTACTTTGAAACCAACGCGGTCAGCCTTGTTGGTTTCGCCGTTGAAAATGGCGACGTTGGAAGCGTGCAGTGGCGCTTCTTTCTCGACGATACCGCCCTGTACGCCCGACATCGGGTTAGGCTTGGTATGACGCTTGACCAGGTTCAGGCCACCGACAACCAGACGGTCGTCAGCCAGAACTTTAAGCACCTTACCGCGCTTACCTTTGTCTTTGCCGGCGATCACGATGATCTCGTCGTCACGACGAATCTTTTGCATGTCGGATCTCCTTACAGCACTTCTGGGGCGAGCGAGACGATCTTCATGAACTTCTCAGTACGAAGTTCACGGGTCACTGGCCCAAAGATACGGGTGCCGATCGGCTCTTGCTTGTTGTTCAACAGAACAGCAGCGTTGCCATCAAAGCGGATGATGGAGCCGTCTGCACGACGAACACCATGGCGAGTGCGGACTACAACAGCAGTCATCACTTGGCCTTTTTTCACCTTACCGCGAGGAATTGCTTCCTTGACGGTAACTTTGATGATGTCACCGATACCAGCGTAACGACGATGGGAGCCACCCAGCACCTTGATGCACATAACGCGGCGAGCGCCGCTGTTATCGGCCACATCGAGCATGGATTGAGTCTGAATCATATAATTTCTCCGACCCCTAGCCCTTAGACTTCCACAGCGCGTTCGAGAACATCAACCAGAGCCCAAGACTTGGTCTTGGCCATCGGACGAGTTTCACGAATAGTGACTTTGTCGCCGATGTGGCACTGATTGGTTTCGTCGTGCGCGTGCAGCTTAGTCGAACGCTTAACGTATTTACCGTAGATAGGGTGCTTAACGCGACGCTCGATCAGAACGGTGATGGTCTTGTCCATCTTGTCGCTGACAACACGGCCAGTCAGCGTACGGACAGTTTTTTCGGCTTCAGCCATGATTACTTACCTGCCTGCTGGTTGAGCACAGTCTTCACGCGAGCGATGTCACGCTTAACTTGCGAGAGCAGATGAGACTGCCCCAACTGGCCAGTTGCTTTCTGCATACGCAGATTGAACTGGTCGCGCAGCAGGCCGAGCAGTTGCTCGTTCAGCTGCTGTGCGGATTTTTCACGAAGTTCATTCGCTTTCATCACATCACCGTCCGTTTAACAAAGGAGGTGGCGAGCGGCAGCTTTGCAGCAGCCAGGGCGAAAGCCTCACGCGCCAGCTCTTCAGAAACACCCTCGATTTCATACAGGACTTTGCCTGGCTGAATCTGGGCAACCCAGTATTCGACGTTACCCTTACCTTTACCCATCCGAACTTCGAGTGGCTTCTTGGAAATAGGCTTGTCCGGGAATACACGGATCCAGATCTTGCCACCACGTTTTACGTGACGGGTCAGAGCACGACGCGCTGACTCGATCTGACGAGCGGTGAGACGACCACGAGCAACAGACTTCAGCGCGAACTCGCCGAAGCTGACTTTGCTACCGCGCAATGCCAGACCACGGTTGTGGCCGGTCATTTGCTTGCGGAACTTCGTACGCTTTGGTTGCAACATTTGGCGTACCCCTTACTTAGCAGCTTTTTTACGAGGCGCAGGTGCTTGCGGCTTCAGCTCTTCTTGGCGACCACCAATTACTTCGCCTTTGAAGATCCAAACCTTCACACCGATCACACCGTAAGTGGTGTGAGCTTCGTAGGTGGCATAGTCGATATCGGCACGCAGGGTGTGCAGTGGCACACGACCTTCGCGATACCATTCAGTACGTGCGATTTCAGCACCGCCGAGACGACCGCTCACTTGGATTTTGATGCCTTTGGCACCAATGCGCATGGCGTTCTGTACAGCGCGCTTCATAGCACGACGGAACATTACGCGACGCTCCAGCTGCTGAGCTACGCTCTGCGCAACCAGCATACCGTCGAGCTCCGGCTTGCGGATCTCTTCGATATTGATGTGCACAGGCACACCCATTTGCTTGGTCAGGTCCTGACGCAGCTTCTCAACATCTTCACCTTTCTTGCCGATCACGATGCCGGGACGAGCGGTGTGGATGGTGATGCGTGCAGTTTGAGCCGGACGATGGATATCGATACGGCTTACGGACGCGCTTTTTAGTTTGTCTTGGAGATACTCACGCACATTCAGATCTGCGAGCAAATAGTCCGCATAAGTCCGACCGTCTGCGTACCAGACGGAGGTGTGCTCCTTGACGATTCCCAGGCGAATGCCAATGGGATGTACTTTCTGACCCATCTCTTCGACTCCGTTACTTGTCAGCAACCTTGACAGTGATATGGCAAGACCGCTTGACGATGCGATCAGCACGGCCTTTGGCACGTGGCATGATGCGCTTCAGCGAACGCCCTTCGTTGACGAAAACGGTGGAGACCTTCAGGTCATCAACGTCTGCGCCTTCGTTATGCTCGGCGTTGGCTACGGCCGACTCCAGCACTTTCTTCATGATCTCGGCGGCTTTCTTACTGCTGAAAGCCAACAGGTTGAGCGCTTCGCCCACCTTCTTCCCGCGGATCTGGTCGGCGACCAAGCGGGCTTTCTGGGCGGAGATTCGAGCGCCCGACAACTTAGCGGCTACTTCCATCATTCCTTACCCCTTAACGCTTGGCTTTCTTGTCAGCCACGTGCCCGCGATATGTACGGGTACCGGCGAACTCGCCCAGTTTGTGGCCGACCATGTCTTCGTTCACGAGAACTGGAACATGTTGACGACCGTTATGCACAGCAATGGTCAGACCGACCATTTGTGGCAGGATCATGGAACGGCGCGACCAGGTCTTAACTGGTTTGCGATCGTTCTTTTCCGCCGCCACTTCGATCTTCTTCAGTAGGTGAAGATCAATAAAAGGACCTTTTTTCAGAGAACGTGGCACTGTCGTATCCCTCTATTTACTTGCGACGACGGACGATCATTTTGTCGGTACGCTTATTACCACGAGTCTTCGCGCCCTTAGTCGGGAAGCCCCATGGCGATACCGGATGACGACCACCAGAGGTACGACCTTCACCACCACCATGTGGGTGGTCAACCGGGTTCATGGCAACACCACGAACGGTTGGGCGAACGCCACGCCAGCGTTTGGCACCAGCTTTACCCAGCGAACGCAGGCTGTGCTCGGAGTTCGAGACTTCGCCCAGGGTCGCACGGCACTCAGCCAGCACTTTACGCATCTCACCAGAACGCAGACGCAGGGTCACGTAGACACCTTCACGAGCGACCAGCTGAGCCGAAGCACCAGCCGAACGAGCGATTTGCGCGCCTTTACCTGGCTTCAGTTCGATGCCGTGTACGGTGCTACCAACTGGAATGTTGCGCAGTTGCAGAGCGTTGCCCGGCTTGATCGGTGCCAGAGCACCTGCGATCAGCTGGTCGCCAGCGCTCACGCCTTTAGGGGCGATGATGTAGCGACGCTCGCCATCTGCGTACAGCAGCAGAGCGATGTGAGCAGTACGGTTTGGATCGTATTCGATACGCTCGACAGTGGCAGCGATGCCATCTTTGTCGTTGCGACGGAAGTCGACCAGACGGTAATGCTGCTTATGACCACCACCAACGTGACGAGTGGTAATGCGGCCATTGTTGTTACGACCACCAGACTTCGACTTCTTCTCGAGCAGCGGTGCGTGAGGAGCGCCTTTATGCAGCTCCTGATTGACCACCTTGACCACAAAACGGCGGCCAGGGGAAGTCGGTTTGCATTTAACGATTGCCATGATGCACCCCTTCCTTACTCAGCACTGCTGCTGAAATCGAGATCTTGGCCTGGCTGAAGGGAGATAACTGCCTTCTTCCAGTCATTACGCTTGCCCAGACCGCGAGCGGTACGCTTGCTCTTACCCAGAACATTCAGGGTAGTAACACGTTCCACTTTCACGCTGAACAGGCTTTCGACGGCCTTCTTGATTTCCAGCTTGGTTGCATCAGTAGCAACCTTGAAAACG
>NZ_MOAK01000036.1:0-5403 GCF_003732485.1 Pseudomonas protegens | reverse complement strand
AGCAGAACTTTAAATACGCGTTCCTGGTTCATCCCAGCAGCTCCTCGAATTTCTTCACGGCCGACACAGTGATCAACACTTTGTCGTATGCGATCAGACTAACTGGATCGGAACCTTGCACGTCACGAACATCAACGTGTGGCAGGTTACGAGCAGCCAGGTACAGGTTCTGATCAACAGCGTCCGACACGATCAGAACGTCGGTCAGGCTCATGTTGTTCAGTTTGCCCAGCAGATCTTTGGTCTTCGGAGTTTCAACAGCGAAATCCTGAACCACGACCAGACGATCAGTACGCACCAGCTCAGCAAGGATGGAACGCATTGCTGCGCGATACATCTTCTTGTTCAGCTTCTGGGAGTGATCCTGAGGACGAGCTGCAAAGGTGGTACCGCCGCCACGCCAGATTGGGCTACGGATAGTACCGGCACGAGCGCGGCCAGTACCTTTCTGACGCCATGGGCGCTTGCCGCCACCAGAAACGTCGGAACGGGTCTTTTGCTGCTTGCTACCTTGACGGCCGCCGGCCATGTAGGCCACGACTGCTTGGTGAACCAGCGTCTCGTTGAATTCGCCGCCAAATGTCAGTTCGGAAACTTCGATCGCTTGAGCGTCATTTACATTTAATTGCATGTCAGCTTCCCCTTAACCGCGAGCCTTGGCCGCCGGACGTACAACCAGGTTGCCGCCAGTAGCGCCAGGAACAGCACCCTTGACCAACAACAGATTGCGTTCAGCGTCGACGCGCACTACTTCCAGGGACTGCACGGTCACGCGCTCAGCGCCCATATGACCGGACATTTTTTTGCCCTTGAATACACGACCAGGAGTCTGGCACTGGCCAATAGAGCCCGGGACGCGGTGGGAAACGGAGTTACCGTGGGTGTTATCTTGACCGCGGAAATTCCAACGCTTGATGGTACCGGCAAAGCCTTTACCTTTCGACTGACCGGTAACATCTACCAGTTGGCCAGCTGCGAAGATTTCTGCATTGATCAGATCGCCAGCTTGGTACTCGCCTTCTTCAAGACGGAATTCCCAAACGCCACGACCGGCAGCAACGTTCGCTTTAGCGAAGTGACCTGCCTGAGCAGCAGTCACGCGCGAAGCACGACGCTCACCTACAGTGACTTGCACTGCACGATAGCCATCGGTTTCTTCAGTTTTGAACTGGGTGACGCGATTCGGCTCGATCTCAATGACCGTGACCGGAATGGAGACACCTTCTTCGGTGAAAATACGGGTCATACCGCATTTACGACCGACTACACCAATAGTCATGTTGTAAACCTCATGAGTGTACGGGGCTTTCACCCGCTATGGCCGCCCATTTCAGAGCGTTACACGACTAAGACCGAGTCTTAGCCGAGGCTGATCTGCACTTCCACACCTGCCGCAAGATCAAGCTTCATAAGAGCATCAACGGTTTTATCCGTTGGCTGGACGATGTCCAGTACGCGCTTATGAGTACGGATCTCGTACTGGTCACGCGCGTCTTTGTTGACGTGCGGGGAGACCAGAACGGTGAACCGCTCTTTACGGGTAGGCAGTGGAATTGGACCACGCACTTGAGCACCAGTACGTTTCGCGGTTTCCACGATTTCCTGGGTGGATTGGTCGATCAGGCGATGGTCGAAAGCCTTCAACCTGATACGGATTTGCTGATTTTGCATTGGATTTCAGACTCCAGGCTGCTATTCCCACCGGGCGCAATACGCCCGTTAAAAGGAGGCGCAATTCTATAGACGGCCCCACAGAGTGTCAACCCAATAAAAAAGCCCCCGCAAGCGGGGGCTTCTTCATGAGTCGTCGATTACTCGATGACTTTGGCTACGACGCCAGCGCCGACGGTACGACCGCCTTCACGGATAGCGAAACGCAGACCATCTTCCATCGCGATGGTTTTGATCAGAGTGACAGTCATCTGGATGTTGTCACCTGGCATTACCATTTCAACGCCTTCTGGCAGCTCGCAGTTACCAGTCACGTCAGTAGTACGGAAGTAGAACTGTGGACGGTAGCCTTTGAAGAACGGAGTATGACGACCGCCTTCTTCTTTGCTCAGAACGTAAACTTCAGCGGTGAACTTGGTGTGCGGCTTAACGGTACCCGGCTTAACCAGAACCTGGCCACGCTCAACGTCGTCACGCTTGGTACCACGCAGCAGAACGCCGCAGTTCTCGCCAGCACGACCTTCGTCGAGCAGCTTACGGAACATTTCAACGCCGGTGCAGGTAGTCTTCTGAGTGTCGCGCAGACCAACAATCTCAACTTCTTCCTGGATGCGAACGATGCCACGCTCAACACGGCCAGTTACCACGGTGCCACGACCGGAGATCGAGAATACGTCTTCGATTGGCATCAGGAACGGCTTGTCGATTGCACGCTCTGGCTCTGGGATGTAGGTATCCAGAGTTTCTACCAGACGCTTAACAGCGGTGGTACCCATTTCGTTGTCGTCTTGGCCGTTCAGAGCCATCAGAGCCGAACCGATGATGATCGGAGTGTCATCACCTGGGAAGTCGTAAGTACTCAGCAGGTCGCGCACTTCCATCTCAACCAGTTCCAGCAGCTCAGCGTCGTCAACCATGTCAGCCTTGTTCAGGAAGACAACGATGTACGGAACGCCTACCTGACGGGACAGCAGGATGTGCTCACGAGTTTGTGGCATCGGACCATCGGCAGCCGAGCAAACCAGGATCGCGCCGTCCATCTGGGCAGCACCAGTGATCATGTTTTTGACGTAGTCGGCGTGACCTGGGCAGTCAACGTGCGCGTAGTGACGAATGTGCGAATCGTACTCTACGTGTGCAGTGTTGATGGTGATACCACGAGCTTTTTCTTCTGGGGCGCTGTCGATCTTGTCGAAGTCAACACGAGCCGAACCGAAAACTTCGGAGCAAACGCGAGTCAGAGCAGCAGTCAGAGTGGTTTTACCGTGGTCAACGTGACCGATAGTACCCACGTTAACGTGCGGCTTATTACGTTCGAACTTTTCCTTAGCCATCGAAATCACCCCTACGGAGAAGAATTAAGCAAGTCACACAAGCCATTAAAACAAAGGCAGATATTTTCATATCTGCCTTGTTATATGGAGCTCTTGAGCGGATTTGAACCGCTGACCTCACCCTTACCAAGGGTGTGCTCTACCAACTGAGCTACAAGAGCGAAACACTTTGCAAAATCTGCAAACTTGGAGCGGGTAGCGGGAATCGAACCCGCATCATCAGCTTGGAAGGCTGAGGTTCTACCACTAAACTATACCCGCGGAGCCTGCAGCTCTCGCTAAATCTGGTGGAGGGGGAAGGATTCGAACCTTCGAAGTCGTAGACGTCAGATTTACAGTCTGATCCCTTTGGCCGCTCGGGAACCCCTCCTAAGCGAGGCAGCATTTTATACTATGCCACCCTTCTGTCAAGCATTTTCTCAATAAAATCTTGAGGTTAGCTGCACTGACCACGCTTCGCGGCTTTGACTTCAAGAAGTCTTCACTGCGGAGCGGGCGCCATTCTATGCAACCTATTCGACAGTTGCAACCCCCTCACAAGGCATTATTTTATGTTTTAACTCATTGAATTCCTTAACAAGGTTCAGAAGCTGAGGATCATCCAGCAAATGTTTGCTTTCAGGGGATACACGCAGCCAAAAGCCTGCTGAACCAGGAACATTCAAGGACTGCAACCGAACCTCTACCCCCAATGCAATCAGTCGCTGCTCGAGCATTTGAGCCAACTCTCGGCGAACAAAGCCCCCCAGATAGAGACAGCCCGCATCAGCCTCCCCGGCCTTGCCTTTATCGCGCCGCTCTACAGAGTCAGTGGACTCGCTCAGCAAGCGAATATCTTGCTGAGAGCCACGATAAAGCGAGAGCGGCATCACCTCTTTAGCTCGCAGCGGAGCTTCCTGCTGGTGCCAGACGTAGTAAAAGCCATTGAGGACCAACAACAGAAGAAACAACCAGCGCATAAATACCTCAGGACAGAGGAGAAGCCATAGCCAATCCAACAAAGACCAGATCGCCCACCACCCAACCTTGCGGGCTTAGCGCAGCAACCCGATCAGCACCACCGATGAGAAGGCCCACAGACACCACCCCCAATAAGTCGGTTGCATCAGAACAAATTGCCGAATATCAATGAACAGCCGGCCCCCTAGGAGGAAATAAGCCTTTGCATCTCACCTACGCCGCGAACACTTACCAAACGGCAAACCAAAAGCCGAACCAAAGAGAGAATGGAGCTCATTCACCACCGTATGAAGCCACTCTCCCAGTCGAATTCAAGAATCATCCCGCAATCTCAAGCTGAGCTCTCCGCCGCTATACACCTTCTCTTCGCCCTCTACATTCAAACGCAGAGCACCTTGACGATCGATACCGACAACTACGCCATCAACCTTATTCACACCTGCAATCAGAGATACGGCACGTCCTTGCCAGAGATGGTTTTGCTCCCACTCCTCCTGGATGGCGGAAAACCCCCGTCGCTGATGACGCTCCAGATAGGAAGCCAGAACGTCATTCAAACGAGCAACCAAATGGTTACGGTCCACCAACTTACCAGCCTCCAACCTGACCGAAGTCCACTCCTGATCAACGTCATTGGTGCTTTGCATATTCACATTGATTCCAACACCCAGAACCACGTGGCATACATCTGCAGGATCACCCACTAGCTCTAAAAGTATTCCAGCAATCTTCTTCTGAGCAACCAAGACATCATTTGGCCACTTCAGCCCTGCACCAGGGACTCCACACTCTCTTAGGGCACGCATAACTGCCAGCCCTACCACAAGACTGAGCCCTTCCAGTTGCCGCATACCACCATCGACTCGCAAGACCAGGCTGTAATAGATATTTTCAGCAAAAGGGCTTACCCATTTTCGGCCTCTTCGTCCCCGCCCAGCCGTTTGGCGCTCTGCCAACACCAAAAAGGGAGCCGAACAGGCCTGATCAACAGACCTCAACGCCTGCGCGTTCGTCGAGTCGATAGAGTCAAAAACCTGAACAGCCCACGCACTCTCAGGAGAGAGCCGGGCAATTTCTGCTGCACTTAACAACGTGATTGGAGAAGCTAGCTGATAGCCCCGCCCGCGTACCTTATGAATGACAAGCCCCAGCTCAGCCTCAAGAAGCTGCAACTGCTTCCATATAGCACTGCGGCTAACACCCAGCGCCTGACCGAGCGCCTGACCCGAGTGAAATCGCCCATCTTTCAGAAGCTCTAACAACGTCGACATGCAGTTTCCGCCTCACCATGAGGCAGGCATGATAGCCATGCCCAGCGCCATTGCATAGAAACCCCCACCTGACGAGCAAGTCGATCGAGACAGCAAAAAATCAAACCCATTTTTCGCGCGCAAAAACAAAACCCCAATTGCTTTCGCAATTGGGGTTTCGGAATTTA
>NZ_MOAK01000035.1:47322-56095 GCF_003732485.1 Pseudomonas protegens | reverse complement strand
CGGTGTTGGCGAGGGATGAAAACTCCCCCGTAGGAGCTGGCTTGCCAGCGAAGGCGCCAGCCAGGGCGGTGCAAGGTTTGCGGGCCTCTTCGCCGGCCAGCCGGCTCCTACAGGTGGCGGTGTTGGCGAGGGATGAAAACTCCCCCGTAGGAGCTGGCTTGCCAGCGAAGGCGCCGGCCAGGGCGGTGCAAGGCTTGCGGGCCTCTTCGCCGGCCAGCCGGCTCCTACAGGTGGCGGTGTTGGCGAGGGATGAAAATTCCCCCGTAGGAGCTGGCTTGCCAGCGAAGACGCCGGCCAGGGCGGTGCAAGGTTTGCGGGCCTCATCGCCGGCCAGCCGGCTCCTACAGGGGGGCGTTGTGGGACGTTTTTTGTGGGGTCCGCGGGAGCGGCTACGCTTCGCGGGTGTCTTTCACAGGAGTGACTCCATGCGGGTACTGGTGCGTAACGATAAGGACGATTTCCGGGTCAAGGCCTATGCCGGGACCAACGGTGTGTTGCTGGCCATGGATCTGGATGCGTCACGGCGCAAGGGGCTGCTGGGGTTCGCCATCGAGAAGCAGGTCGGCAGCAAGCCCTGGCTGTTTCTGTTCAATAGCCTGACCTTTCCCGACAAGACCCATACCTTCCCCCAATACAACGCCACCCCCAGCGATCAGGCGCCGCTACAGAAATTTCGCTGGGCCGACTACGCGGTCCGCCCCGGCACCACCCTCAACTATCGGGTTCATCTGGCCTACGGCAGCCCCGATGCGCCGCAACTGGGGGAGGCCCTGGAACTGAGCATCACCGCCGACAACGGCCAGCCGCCGGGGCAGCAGGTGATCTTCAACCGTGCCGTGGCCGCCAGCCAGGCCTTCTCGCGCAAGTTTCCCGAACTGGATGCGTTGCTCAGTAGCAACAAGAAACTGCCCATCGAGTCCTGGCCCGATGCCCCGCGGCAATGGCTGGAAAACGGTCTGCTGGAGACGCTTCTGGGGTTTATCCAGCGCGCCACGGATGCCAGCTGGAGCCTGGATATCGCCATCTACGAGTACCAGTTGCAGGCCGTCGTTGACGCGGTCAACGCCGCCTTCGACCGTGGCGTGCAAGTGCGGGTGCTGTACCACGCCGGCCCCGGGGACGACGACACCACGCAGAACCAGGCCAGCCTGCAGCACCTGCCCGAGGACAGCAAACGCGGGCGGGTGACCCACGGGATTTTCCATGACAAGTTCATCGTCCTCAGCCGCCTCGACGCCGCCGGCCAGCGCCAGCCCGAAGCGGTGCTCTGCGGTAGCACCAACTTCACCGCCAACGGGGTCTACCGCCAGGCCAATGTGCTGCACAGCCTCGATCACCCGGACATTGCCGGGCGCTATCTACAGGTGTTCGAGCAGATCTGGCAGGCGCCGACGGACGTGGGCGCCACCCGTAGATGGTTGACCCAGGACAATCCCATGCAGCCGGATGCACCGCTGTTCGCCGGTTTTTCCCCGCGCAGGGGGCAGGGCGATCTCAGTGAGTTCGTCGACATCATCAACGGTGCCCGCCGCGACCTGCTGTTTGTCACCGCCTTCGCCTTGCCCGACAGGATTCTCGACGCCTTGCTCGGCCAGCCCCACGACGATGTGCTGCGTTATGGCCTGCAAAACACCGCCAGCCGCATTACCGGCTTCCACGCCGACCGCACCGCCGAGTTCGCCGCCACCGCCTTGCTCAACAAGGGCCTGGAAGGCTGGCTCAAGGAGGGTCTGAAGGGCCAGAGGGGCAACCTGCTGGTGCACACCAAGGCGCTGGTGACCGACTTCACCAGCGAGGCCCCGGTGATCATCAGCGGCAGCCACAACCTCAGCGTCGGCGCCAGCCAGAGCAATGACGAGAATTACCTGATCATCCGTGGCGACACCGATCTGGCGGATCGCTACGGCCTGGAACTGCTGCGTTTCTATGAGCATTACCGGTTTCGCTACTTCGCCAGGCAGTTGGCCCTCAAGCAGGTCCGGCCACTGGCGGTGGACGACAGCTGGAGCAATGATTACTACCTGGAAGGGGATTTGCGCCAGCTGTCGCGCCTGCGCTTTGCCGGGCGCTGAAAGGCCCTGCCGCCGGTCCGCTTTTAAGGGACCGGAACAGGCAGACTGATATCGCCTGATCTAGCGTTGCCAACGGAGGAAATCCGTCCTCTGTAGCGCGGTTTTATCAGGGAGATAGGCCATGGTTCATGTTCGGCGTGATGTATGGAAATTCGACAGCGACTGGGATGACACCTTGCTCTGGTACGCCAAGGCGGTCGGCGTTTTGCAACAGCGACCGATCACCGATCGCACCAGTTGGCGGTTCCTCGCGGCGATTCACGGGTTTGACGAAGGCATGTGGCGCGACGCCGGTTATCTGCACAAGGGCGAAAAACTGCCTGCCGAAAACGAGCGTCAGCTGTACTGGAAACAATGCCAGCATTCCAACTGGATGTTCCTGCCCTGGCATCGCGGCTACGTAGCGTCCTTCGAGCAGATTGTCCGCGATGCCGTGGTCAAGCTCGGTGGCCCCAAGGACTGGGCGTTGCCGTACTGGAACTACAACGAGAACGAGGACACCCTGCGGCTGCCGCCGTCCTTTGCCGCCCGGACCCTGCCTGATGGTGGGGGGAAAAACCCGCTGTACGTCGCGCGCCGCTACGGCCCCGATGGCAACGGCAAGGTGGTGCTGCTGGCCGACATGATCGGCCTTGGATGCCTGGATGATCCGGTGTTCGAAGGCGGCTACATGGGCAACCCACCGGGTTTTGGTGGCACCCCAAGCAGCCTGGGCGGGCACCAGAGCGGTATCCGTGGCGGCCTGGAGGCGCGCCCGCACAATATCGTGCATACCGAAGTGGGCGGTGAGGATCAGGTCACGCCGGTGCCCGAGGGCCAGCAGCCGGCTCAGGGCTTGATGAGCTATCCCCAGACAGCCGCCCTGGACCCGATCTTCTGGCTGCACCACGCCAACATCGACCGCCTCTGGCAGGTTTGGCTGGACAGCAACGTGGAGCATCAGAACCCTGATGTACCCGACTGGTACAACGGCCCGACCGGCCTGAACCGGCCCTTTGTCGTGCCCACCGTCAGCGGGCAACCGTGGAAGTTCAAGGTGGCGCAGATGCTCGACACCCTGGCGCCCGCTCTCGACTATCGCTACGACACCAGCACCGCGGCCAAGCCAACCGTCCATCCGCTGCACCGGCGCCTGGCACGCCTGGGGCTGGCGGCCAATCAAGTGCAGCAGTTCTCTACCCTGGGGCTACTGATGAGCAACGAGCAGAACAGTGAATTGATCGGCGCCAATCAGGCACCGCTGGACCTCGTCGGCAGCTCGACACAGACCCGGGTGCTGCTGGACAAGGCCAGTACCCAGAAGGTGTTCAGCAGCCTCAAGTCAAACCTGTTGGCCGCCGACCTGACCCCACCGGACCGGGTATTCCTCAACCTGGAGAACATCCGTGGCAAACGCGATTCGATCGTGTTGCAGGTCTACATCAACCTGCCGCCAGGCGCCGACCCGACCCAGCATCCGGAATTGCGTGCCGGTGTGCTGTCGTTGTTCGGCATGTGCCAGGCCTGCCGGGCGGACGGTGATCACGGCGGCCAGGGCATCACCGAGGTATTTGAGATCACCGACATCATCGATGCCTTGCACTTGAACGGCATCACCTCGGCGGATCAGCTGGATGTTCGTTTCATCTCCAAGGCCCCGGTCCGTCCGGAGGATCAGGTGACGGTCGCGCGGGTCAGTCTCACGCGGCTGGGAGGCTGAGGGGCGTGAGGGCCTATCTGCAGGGCCTGGGGCGTGGTGCAGTGCCTTGGTTGCTGCTGGCCAGCCTCTGCGGTTGGGGATGGCTGCTGGGGTCGACGGCGCTGCTGTCGATCCCGGCGTTCTGCGGCAGCTTGCCGGCGGCCGGGTATGCCCTGGGCTGGCAGGGGCTGGAGCAGGCGCTGCTGTTCAATCCTCCGGGACCGCTGGTGCTGGCCTGGCTGCTGATGCTGCTGGCCATGACGCCATTGTTGCTGGTACAGCCACTGAGGTACGTCTGGCACCGCAGCCTGCGGCGCAAGCGCTGGCAGGCGGTGAGCCTGTTCGTGCTGGGTTTTGTCGCGGTCTGGAGCCTGATGGGGCTGGTGTTGCTGGGCCTGGTGATGGTGGCGCGGCTTTGGTTGGGGCTGTCGTCCCTGCCGAGCCTGGGGGCGGCCCTGGTCCTGTGTCTGCTGTGGCAGGCGTCGCCGTTCAAGCAGCACTGCCTGAACCAGTGTCATCGGCAATCGCGAATCGCCGCATTCGGCTGGCGCTTTGTCCGTGACTGCCTGGGGTTCGGCGTGACGGTCGGAAGTTGGTGCGTGGGCTCCTGCTGGCCGCTGATGTTGTTGCCGCTGCTGGTGGAACAGGGGCACCTGTTGCTGATGCTGTTGTGCACCCTATGGATGCTCTACGAACGCCTGCTACGGCCGCGTCCTGCGCAATGGTACTGGCCGTTGGCCCTGTGCTGGCGCCCGTGAAGCAGGGCCCGTCCGGCTCTGGGTGACACAACGCCCGGCCCGGCGTTGCAGCTGGGCCGGACGCTGGCCATGCCTGAGGCTAGAGCTTCGGCGCCGGGCTCACCGTGGCATTGCGCCAGGCGGTTTGCAGTTGCTCCTCGAGCAACGCCGGGACCTGTTTGCCGGGCTGGTTTTCCAGGCTCAGCTTCAGGCCGTTGAGGGAGCGGCCGCTGAGGCGATTGCCCGCCAGATCTTCGCGGAACACCTGTTCCGCCTCGGCATAGCGTTTCTGCGTCAGCAAGGCGTAACCCAGGGACTCGCGCAGGGTGTAGTACCAGTCCGGCGGCTCGTTGTAGGCCAGGGCGTCTTGCACCTCCACCGCCTTGCGCCAGGCGGCAATCTGCTGCTGGCCGGCATCGCCCGTCAGGGCCTGCAGGTCAGCGTTGAGGCCTTCTTTAGCGTTGTTGAATACCTGGTTGCCCAGGCTTTTGAGGGCTGTCAGGTCCAGTGGGCCGGCGGCACCGGTCTGGGCGCGGTCGAGCAGAGTCAGGTTGGCGATGCGCAGCAGCTGCAGCGCCGGATTGTTGCCATATTGCAGGGCGTCCTTGCCGGTCAGGGGCTGGGGCGAGGTGGCGACGGCCTGCCAGAACCCCTTGAGGGTGTCGCGGGCCTGGTCCTGGTTCAGGTTCTGGGTGCTCAGTTGCCGGTACGCCAGAGCATAGGCCTTCATTAGTTGAGTGTAGGGCCTGGTCAAGTCCTGCCAGTGCTTGTCCGTTCCCTGGTTCGCCTCGCGGCAGGTCTGGTTGATGGTGGCCAGGCCGGCGTCGATCTTCGGTTCGATCCGTGCCAGGGCGTCCCAGTCCTCGAAGCGCACGGCAAAGTAGTAGGGCACCGCGTAGAAATAGTCGGTCTTGGTCTTGAGCTCTTCGGGGTACTGCTGGCAAAGGAAGGGCATGGCCGAGTAGCGGGTGGTGTTCTCCACCAGTTCCTCGGCCATGTTCAGGGATTCGTTCTGCCGGCCTTCGATGGACAGGGTCCAGGTCAGGAAGTGGATGTTGTGCCCCAGGTAGTGCAAGGCATAGGGGCTTTGCGGCTGGACCTGATGGGCATAGGCGCGGTCCACCGAGACGGCGGTGTAGTTGGCGACGCTGGCCAGGGCATTGTTGCCGGTGCGCTGGTAGATGTGCGAGGCCATGTGCACCAGATGGCCGATGGCCGGGTTCTGGTCGCGGAAGCGATCGGCCATGGGCAGGCCGCTGGCGGGGAAGGGAGACTCTTCGATGGCGTGAATGTAGAAGTGATTGGCCCCGGTGTGCCGATCGTCCTGGACCAGCACCCGGTTCAGGACTTGCAACGCCTCGTAGGCGGCCGGGGTCGGCTTGACCTCGTCGGACACCGCCTCAGTACCGTCCCACCACTTCCAGGGGTCGAGGCTGAGCAGGGCGTCAGCGTACAGCGTGGCCGCGTCGAGGTCGTCGAAGTAGTCCTCCGACAGGGTTTTCATGGCGTCAGCGTAGCGTTTGTTGCCGGCGGCGCTGAGGCTGACCTGGCCATCCTTTTCGCTGTAGAGACTCAGCAGTGCGTTGGCGTATTCCACTTCACGCTGCAGTTGGCGCGGGGTGAAGGCGCCCTGGGCGGCGCTGTCCTTGAGCCGGGCACTGGCGTGCTCCAGGGCGATCTGCGCCGAGCGATGGGCCAGCTGGTTGCAGCCGGTGGTGGCGACACTGTTGATGTTGGAGTTGGCTGACAGGGCAATGCCCCAATAGGGCATGGCCGCGCCTTCGTCGAAGCGGCTGGCCTGGTAGAAGGCGCGGATCGCCGCCGAGAAATTGAAGCCGTATTGCAGGGCCATGCCCTGGCTGTAGAAGGCCTGGACCTGCTCCGGCTGCTTGAGACTGACCAGGGGGTAACGGGTACCGCCCAGGCCCGAGAGCAATTGGTCGGCCTCGGTGTCCTGAGGGCTGACGCACTTGTGCAGGACTTGCAGGTAGGGGGTGTCCGGCGGCACCGGGGTGAAGCTGACGACCCGTTCGTCGGCGCCATGGTTCATGGTGTGGGCCTGGGCAGCGCAGGCGGCGAGCAACAGGCCGGCGGCCAGGGTCGTGCGGAAGGGGACGTCCATGCTGGGGGGCTCCTTGCAGGCGATTCTCGGGAGGGTTCAGTCGTTGTCGTGGCCGTGGCGGGCGACGCACAACGGGCCGTCCGGCTTGGCCAGGGCC
The DNA here is from genome assembly GCF_003732485.1 of Pseudomonas protegens. GTDB lineage: Bacteria > Pseudomonadota > Gammaproteobacteria > Pseudomonadales > Pseudomonadaceae > Aquipseudomonas > Aquipseudomonas protegens_B. Next base: position 49,389 of record NZ_MOAK01000035.1, on the reverse strand, counting down.
AGGCAGTCCCGCTCTTGAGGTTTCATGCTGAAGTCCTTTTCGCTGGGAGGCGGACAGGGAGGTCCGTCGCGACCTAGTATTGTTCAGTTCTGGCGAAATGCCAGTTCGCCATCAGTGCCTGTTCACGCCCGTATACACGGGGCTTTTCCAGTTATTGTCGGACGATGTTCGAGATCGCCGGTGCTGACCGGCAGGGCGTTCTCCAAGGAACCTGGACCGTCACCGCAGCGTTGGACAGGGTGGCGCCAACTGCGTAGTTTTCACGGACTGCGCACAAGGACTTCGCCATGTCTCCGGACCTGACTTCCATCGAGCTGTTTCTCAAGGCCCTGACCCTGGGCAACCTGTCCCGGGCCGCCGAGCAGTCGCACCTGTCGCTGTCGGCCGCCAGCCGGCGCCTGTCGCTGCTGGAGCAGCATTTCAAGGTGGCGCTGCTGACCCGCACCTCCACCGGGGTGCAGCCGACGGCGGCGGGGCAGGCCCTGGCCGAGCATGCCCGGAGCATCCTGCGGGCGGTGGATGTGATGCACGCTGACCTGGCCGACTTTGCCAAGGGCGCCACCGGCCGGGTCAGCCTGTACGCCAACAGCTCGGCGATGAGCCAGGAACTGCCCCGGCAATTGACCCAGTGGAGCGACCTGCACCCGGGGATTCGTGTGGACATCCGCGAGGAGCGCAGCCGCGAGATTCTCCTGGCGGTGCGCGACGGCATCGCCGATGTGGGCATCGTCACCACCTTGCCCCAGGCCCGGGACCTGTACTTCAAGCCCTACTGCCGTGACCGTCTGTGCCTGATCGTGCCCCAGGATCATCCGTTCAAGATGAGCCATGCGCGGTTCCAGGACCTGTTGGGCTACGACTTCGTCGGCTTGGAGGACAACGCCGCCATTACCCCGTTGATCACCGAGGCTGCGGCTGCGGTGAGCATGCCTCTGCGCCTGCGGGTGCAGGTGCGCAGCTTCGAGGCGGTGTGCCGGCTGATCGCCGCCGGGCAGGGCGTGGGGGTGTTGCCCCAGGGCGCGGTGCAGATCTTTCGCAAGGAGATGGCCTTGCGTTTTATCGAAATCGACGACCCCTGGGCCGATCGCCAGATGTACCTGTGCCGACGCCAGGAGCAACCGTCCCTGGCCAGTCGCGCGCTGTTCGACTACCTGGCTGACTGCGATCAGAGTGGGACGCCGCCGCCCTAGCCGCGTGCCCCTGGCGGACCCGCGCCGCGCGCCTTCGAATTTTGCGAAGGCGGTTTCCACAATGAGCAATTCCCTCTGGCGCTCCCGGTGCCCAGAATGGGCTCGCCCGTGCGCTTGACCTGCCTCGATAACAACAACACGTCAGACCAGGAGATACGGCTTGTCCAGGATCAATCCCGCTGTAAAACCGTGCCACCGCATTGCCGTGATCGCCGGTGACGGCATCGGCCGCGAAGTGGTTCCCGAAGGCCTGCGCGTGCTGGAAGCCGTCAGCCGGCGCTTCGGCATCGATCTTGAGTTCGATCACTTCAACTGGTGCAGCGAGCACTACCAGGCCCATGGCAGCATGATGCCCGAGGACTGGGCCGAGCAGATCTGCGACCACGAGGCGATCTTCTTCGGCGCCGTCGGCGCCCCCGACATCGTCCCCGACCATATTGCGGTCTGGGACTCGCTGCTGAAGATCCGCCGCCAGTTCGACCAATACGTGAATATCCGTCCGGTGCGCCTGATGCCCGGGGTGCCGTGTCCCCTGGCCGGACGGGTGCCGGGGGACATCGATTTCATCGTGGTCCGGGAAAACACCGAAGGCGAATACTCCAGCGTCGGTGGCCGCATGTGGGAGGGCACCCCGCGGGAGATTGCCCTGCAGGAGTCGGTGTTCTCCCGTCACGGGGTCGACCGGGTGGTGAAGTACGCCTTCGAGCTGGCCAGCCGCCGTCCCCGGCGCAACCTGGTGGCGGCCACCAAGTCCAACGGCATCGCCATCACCATGCCGTTCTGGGACGAGCGGGTGGAGCAGCTCGCCAAGGCCTATCCCCAGGTCGATACCCGCAAGTTCCACATCGACATTCTCTGCGCGCACTTCGTCCAGCAT
>NZ_MOAK01000035.1:33932-47244 GCF_003732485.1 Pseudomonas protegens | reverse complement strand
CTCGGCCAACCTCAACCCCGAACGCCTGTCCCCGTCGCTGTTCGAGCCGGTGCATGGTTCGGCGCCGGATATCGCCGGGCTCGGGGTGGCCAACCCGATCGGCCAGATCTGGTCGGCGGCCCTGATGATCGAGCACCTGGGGCAGGGGGATGAGCTCTACCAGCGGGCCGCGGCGGCGATTGTCGAAAGCATCGAGACGGTGCTCGCCGAAGGCCCGCGCACCCGGGAAATGGGCGGCACTGCCAGCACCGTGGAAGTGGGGCGGGCGATTGCCGAGTGTCTAGGGTCTGTTCCCGTTTGGCCCAGCAACGCGGCTCGTCACCAAACGGGAATAGACCCTTAGGAAACAGGAGCTGATGAACATGAGCCTCGAACACTACATCGACAACCAATGGCAAGCCTCGTCCTGGGCCGAGGACATTCCCGTGCAGGACCCCAGTACCGGCATCAGCTATGCGCGTATCGCCCGGGGCACCGCCGAGGACATCGACCAGGCGGTGCAGGCAGCGCAACGGGCCCTGGGGGACAACTTCGACGGGCCCTGGGGCAGCCTTTGTGCCCTGGAGCGTGGACGCCTGCTGGCCCGCCTGGGCCAGGCGGTGCTGGAGCACCATGAAGAGCTGGCGCAGATCGAGGCCCGGGACACCGGCAAGGCGCTGAAGGTGGCCCGGGCCGACGCCACCGCCCTGGCGCGCTACTTCGAGTACTACGCCGGGGCCGCCGACAAGCTCCACGGCGACACCTTGCCCTATCAGGCCGGCTACACCGTGCTCACGGTGCGCGAGCCCCACGGCGTCACCGGGCACATCATCCCCTGGAACTACCCGATGCAGATCTTCGGCCGCAGCGTCGGCGCCGCCCTGGCGGCGGGCAACGCCTGTGTGGTCAAGCCCGCCGAGGATGCCAGCCTGTCGCTGCTGCGGCTGGCGGAACTGGCGGCCAAGGTCGGTTTTCCCGCGGGCACGATCAATGTGGTCAGCGGCTATGGCCACGAAGCCGGCGCGGCGTTGTGCGCCCATCCTGGCGTCGCGCATATCTCCTTCACCGGTTCCACCGGCACCGGTGCTCTGGTGGCCAGGGCGGCTGCCGAACGCCATTGTCCGGTGACCCTGGAGCTGGGGGGCAAGTCGCCGCAGATCGTGTTTGCCGACGCCGATGTGGAGCGGGCACTGCCGGTGCTGATCAACGCCATCGTGCAGAACTGCGGCCAGACCTGCTCCGCCGGCAGCCGCCTGCTGGTGCAGCGCAGCCTCTACGAGCCGTTGCTGGAACGCCTGGCCCAGTGCTTTGGCCAACTGCGTGCCGGGCCCTCGGAGCTGGACCTGGACATGGGCCCGCTGATCAATCAGAAGCAGCTGCGCCAGGTGCGTGAATTCGTCCGCGAGGCCGAGGCCGCCGGTATCCCGGTGGCGGCGCGCGGGGTGGTGGTGCCCGAGGCCGGCAGTGGCGGCTATTTCCAGGAGGCGGTGCTGTTTCGCGATGTGCCGCCAGACAGCCGTCTGGCCCGGGAGGAAGTGTTCGGCCCGGTGCTGGCGGTGATGCCCTTCGAGGACGAGGCCGAAGCCATCCGCCTGGCCAATGACAGCGCCTTCGGCCTGGTGGCCGGGGTCTGGACCCGGGACGGTGCGCGGCAGTTGCGCATGGCCCACAAGCTGCGCTGCGGCCAGGTGTTCATCAACAACTACGGCGCCGGAGGCGGTGTCGAACTGCCCTTCGGCGGGGTCAAGGCCAGCGGTTATGGCCGGGAGAAGGGCTTCGAGGCGCTGCTGGGTTTCACCACCTTGAAGACCATTGCCATTCGTCACGATTGAGGGCCGCCATGGCGGCCCATAACAACAAAAACAGGAGTCACTCCCATGCGTCTAGCCAACAAGACTGCCATCGTCACCGGCGCCGGTTCCGGCTTTGGTGAGGGGATCGCCAGGACCTTCGCCCAGCAGGGCGCCCGGGTCATCGTCGCCGACATGAACGCCACGGGCGGCCAGCGGGTGGTGGACGAGATCCGCACCGCCGGCGGCCAGGCCCACTTCATCGAGGTCAACGTGGCCCAGGACGCCAGCGTTGGCGCCTTGCTGCGCAATACCCTGGAGCAATACGGCGGCCTGGACATCGTGGTCAACAATGCCGGCACCACCCACCGCAACCAGCCGATGCTGGAAGTGGACGAGGCCGAGTTCGACCGGGTGTTTGCGGTCAACGTGAAAAGCATCTACCTCAGCGCCAAGCACTTCGTGCCGCATTTTCGCGGCCAGGGCGGCGGGGTGTTCATCAATATCGCCTCCACTGCGGCGATCCGGCCGCGTCCGGGGCTGGTCTGGTACAACGGCAGCAAGGGCGCGGTAGTGGTGATGAGCAAGACCATGGCCGCCGAGCTCGGGCCGGACAACATCCGCGTCAACTGCGTCAACCCGGTGGTCGGCGCCACGGCCCTGCTCAGTGAGTTCATGGGCGTGCCGGACACCCCGGAAAACCGTCAGAAATTCATGGCGAGCATTCCCCTGGGGCGCTTCTCCACCCCCCAGGATGTGGCCAACGCCTGCCTGTACCTGGCCTCCGACGAGGCGGCCTTTATCACCGGCACCTGCCTGGAAGTGGATGGTGGACGCTGCGTCTGATGATCTGTAGAAAGCCCTTTGGCTAAACCCAAACCCAGCTACGGAGTGCAGTCGACATGTGTGGGATCGATAACAACACTAGCCACCCCAATACCAAGCAGCTGCTTGAAGGCCTGCCAAAGAACTGGGGCAAGTGGGGCCCGGACGACGAGGTGGGTGCCCTCAACTACCTGCAACAGGCCGAAGTGCTGCGGGGCGTGGCCGCCGTGCGCCAGGGCAAGACCTTCACCCTGCAGGTGCAGATCGGCCACCCCGGCGGCGACCCGATGTGGCCGGCGCGCAACCCCTCGATGCGCTTCAACACCCTGGACCGCAGCCACTATCAGGCCGGCAAGCAGCCGTCCATGACTGGCGGTGCCGAGTACTGCGACGACGTGATCTTCATGCAGCTCCAGGGCTCGACCCAGTACGACGCCCTGGGCCACGCCTGGTACGACAACCAGCTGTGGAACGGCTACGACGCCAGCAGCACCGTTGGCGGCATGGCCAAGGCCAGCGTGCTGCCGATTGCCGAGCGCGGCGTGGTGGGCCGCGCGGTACTGATCGACATGGCCCGGCACCGCGGCAAGAAGTACCTGGGGCGCGGCGAGACCTTCAATCACCTGGACCTGCTGGCCGCCGCCAAGGCCCAGGGCGTGGCCATCGAGAAACGCGACATTCTGATCATCCGCACCGGTTCCATGGGCGCTTTCTACGAGTACGGCAAGACCGAGTTCTTCAAGGACCTGGTGGAGCCGGGGCTGACCTACAGCCGCGAACTGGTGGACTGGTTCAACCAGATGGAAATCCCCAATCTGGTGACCGACACCATCGCCAACGAAGTGATCACCGACCCGGTGTCCGGGGTGCAGATTCCGCTGCACTGCGCGCTGATGCGCAACCTGGGGATCGCCTTCACCGAGATCGTGCTGCTGGAGGACCTGGCCGAGGATTGCGCCGCCGACGGCCAGTGGACCTTCCTCTACACCGCCGCGCCGTTGAAGATCGTCGGCGGCAGCGGGGCGCCGGTGAATCCCATTGTGATCAAGTAGCCGCTACCTGCTGGTTTTGCAGTGGGCGCAGGGTTTATCCTGCGCCCCCTCGCCACGACCGATAGGGATCATCGACCGATCATGCATGACGATTCACATTCGCCAGACTGCAGCTGCTGCCTGGATCACGCCAATGCCCATCAGGGCGTACTCGATACCCTGGGGTTGATGGCCGACCACCCCGAGGCCAGCGAGGACGACATCGTCCAACTGCTGCAGGCGCGTGGCTACTCGGCCATCGCCGCGGAAAAACTCAACGCCTTCGTGCCATCGGCCCTGGCCTGGATCGTGCTCAAGCGCCTGGGGGTGAAACACCTACCCAACCACTTCATCGCCTTGGATGAGAAGGGTGAGGAGGTCCGGGTTCCGGTGGCCGGCCAGCACTACTTCACCGCCGCGCTGACCCTGGCATACAACACCTTCGAAAACGGCTGGAGCGAGGTGCTGCCGCGCAAGACCTACGAAATGGTGGCTGGCCGCAGCGCCGAAATGGCCATGGCCAACGAGGCGCTGTATGCCGGGGAGTCCCTGCAGGGGGCCACCCTGGAGCCTGTGCAACTGCTGCGTCTGGATGCCAGGGCGGCGCTTGAGTAAGCGCCCGGACACTGGCGGGCCGCAGGTCATGGGGTTACCCTGCGGCTCTTTTTTCGAGACCGAGATGGACCTTCGCCTCCCGTGACCGATACCTGCCCGCCCAACTGCGCGCATTGCGCCGAATACCCCGACCACCAGAGCGCCCACCAGGCCGTGGTCGAAGCCCTGCAAGTGATGGGCGCCCATCCCGAGGCCAGCGAAGACGAGATCGTGCAGATGCTCCAGGCGCGCGGCTACTCGGCCATCGTCGCCGAGAAGCTCAACGCCTTCGTGCCTTCGGCCCTGAGCTGGCCGCTGCTCAAGCGCCTGGGGGTGGAGTCCTTCGTCGGTCACTTCATCGCCTACGACGACAATGACCAGGAGGTGCAGATCCCGGTTTCCAGCCAGCACTATTTCACCGCCGCCTTGATGCTGGCCTACAACACGCTCGAAGAGGGCTGGAGCGAGGAGTTGCCCCACAGCACCTTTGTCAGCGTGACGCAACACAGCGCCGAGATGAACGCCGCGAATAAGGTGCTGAACCAGGGGGGCAGCCTGGAGGGCGGGACGGTCGGGCCCTTGCAGTTGCTTCGGCTAAGCGCCAGCGAGGTGCTGGAGCAAGCGCCTAGTTGATGTAGATGATCTTCGACACCAGCTCCGCGCTGTTCTTGGCCTGGAGCTTCTTCATCAGCCGGGCGCGATGGACTTCCACGGTGCGGTGGGAAATCGCCAGTTTGCGCGCCACTTCCTTGCAGGTCAGGCCGTTGACGATGTGCAGGGAGATTTCCCGCTCGCGAGGGGTCAGGCGCACGGTCGGCGCCAATCGCCGGTCCAGGCGTTCGAAGTGCCAGATCATCAGCCCGAACGGGTCGTCCGGGGTCAGGGAAAAGCCGTGGGCCCGGGCCCAGAACACTTCGCCGTTGCGGTGCTGCATGAAGCGTTCGTCGGTATAGGACGCACCGGCGCCGTTGCGCAGCCAGTGCTCGCTGCGTTCGCCAATGCTCTGGTAATCGGCCTGGGAGGGATACAGCAACAGGGTCAGGTGATCCAGCAGTTGTTCGCGCTCATAGCCGAACAGGTGCAGGAAGGCCTGGTTGCAATCGAGCATGCGCCGATGCCCGGTGATCAACTGCGGCGCGGGTGAAACCTGGAAGGCCAGGCGCTCGAGGTCCTGGAGCTGCTGGGCATGTACGGTCATTGGGCATCCTGCCTCGTGGGGGTTGGTGCGCCGCTCTGGCTGGGCAGGTACTACTTACTGCTGTACGTAGTTGCCCCAACTAGCGTCCGATTTCGGCGCTCGCCATTGTATGGAATGCCCGCTTCAAGCACAGAAGAAAATCACCATGACCCATGCTTCCGTATCCATTGTTGCTGCTGCCCACACGCCTTTCGGTCGCCTGCAGGGCTCGAACCTCGAGGACCTGATTGTCCAGGTCACTCGTGAGGCCCTGGCGGATGCCGCGATTGACGCTGCAGAGATCGACGCCCTGTTCCTCGGGCACTTCAACTCAGGCCTGGTGCCGGACGGTTTTCCTGCCTCACTGATGCTGCAGGCCGACCCGCAATTGCGTTTCAAACCGGCGACCCGCTGCGAGAACGCCTGCGCCTCGGGCTCGGCGGCGATCCAGGCCGGGGTCAACGCGATCCGTAGCGGCGCCGCCGAACTGGTGCTGGTGGTGGGGGCGGAAAAGATGACCGGCAACTCCACCGCCGAAGTCACCCGGGCCCTGGCCGGGGCCGGTTACCAGAACGATCCGCAGGAGGCCGGTCTGAGCTTTGCGCAACTGTTTGCCCGGGTCGCACAGCAGTACACCGAGCGCTACCACAGCCCGCTGGCCTCGATGGCGGCGATTGCGGTGAAGAACCACGCCAATGCCATGGCCAACCCGTTGGCGCAGATGCACCGGCCGATGGATTTCGAGCATTGCAACAATGTGTCCCAGAGCAATCCGCTGATCGCGCCGTCGCTGCGCCTCACCGACTGCTCGCTGATCAGTGACGGCGCGGCGGCCATCGTCCTGGCGTCACCGCAGCGCGCCCGCTCGTTCCGGCGCGAGGTGGCGATCCGCGCACTGAGCCAGGTCAATGACCTGCTGCCGATGGCTAGCCGCGACATCCTGGCCTTCGACGGTCCGCAGCGGGCCATTCACGGCGCCTTGCGCGAGGCCGGGGTGAGCCTGGGGGACATGAACTTCGCCGAGGTCCATGACTGCTTCACCATCGCCGAGCTGTTGATCTATGAAGCCATGGGCCTGGCGCCCAGAGGCGAAGGCCATCGAGCGCTGGATGAGGGCATCGTGCGCCAGGGCGGTCGTTTGCCGGTCAACCTGTCCGGCGGACTCAAGGCCAAGGGCCACCCGGTGGGCGCCACCGGGGTCTCGATGCATGCCCTGGGCTTTCGCCAATTGATCGGCCAACCCATTGGCCTCGGCGTGCCCCGTGCCGAATTCGGCTTGCTGTTCAACATGGGCGGGATGGCCGTGGCCAACTACGCCTCGGTCCTGCAAGCGGTCAGGGCCTGAGCATGAATATCGCTCATTGGCTGCTGGATGCGGCCCAACGCTGGCCCCAGCGTCCAGCGCTATTCGAGGGCTGCCGCCAGGTGGCCGACTATCAGGACTTCGCGACGCGGGTCCGGGCTCGGGCCCTGCAGTTGCGCCACGGCCATGGCATCGCCCCGGGGGAGCGGGTGGCGTTGCTGATGAAGAACAGTTGCGACTACCTGGAACTGCTCTACGCCATTTGGTGGAGCGGGGCGGTGGCGGTGCCGGTCAACAGCAAGCTGCATCCGCGGGAGGCGGCCTGGATCGTCGGCAACGCCGGGGCCCGGGCGATCTATACCGACAACGGTCGGACTTTCGAACTCCTGGACTTGCCGGACAACTGCCGCGAGTTGCCCGGTTACGCCACCCCCGTGCCGTCTGCAGCTGCGGGCCACGAGCTGATGGAGCCCTGCCCGCGCGGGGATCACGAGCTGGCCTGGCTGTTCTACACCTCGGGCACCACCGGCCGTTCCAAGGGGGTGATGCTGTCCCACGGCAACCTGATGGCCATGTCGCTGTGCTACCCGCTGGATGTGGACCCGGTGCAGGCCCTGGATGCGGTGGTCTATGCCGCGCCGATGTCTCACGGGGCCGGGCTCTACAACTTCATTCACGTGCGCTGCGGTGCCCGGCATGTGGTGCCGGAGTCACGGGGGTTCGATGCGGCGGAGCTGTTCGGGCTGGCGCAGCAACTGGGGCAGGTCAGCCTGTTTGCCGCGCCGACCATGGTCAAGCGCATGGTGGAGCAGGCCCGTCGCCAGGGGTATTCGGGCGAGGGGATCAAGACCATCGTCTACGGCGGGGCGCCCATGTACCTGGCAGACCTGGGCCAGGCCCTGGATACCTTCGGCCCGCGGCTGGTGCAGATCTACGGCCAGGGCGAGTGCCCGATGACCATCAGCGCCCTGTCCCGGGAGCTGATCGCCGATCGCGAGCACCCCGACTGGCCCGCGATCGCGGCCTCGGTGGGGCGGCCACAGTCCTGTGTGGAGGTGCGGATAGTCGATGCCGACGGGCAGCGCCTGGCGCCCGGCGAACCCGGGGAAATCGCCGTGCGCGGCTCCCCGGTGATGCACGGTTACTGGGACAACCCGCCCGCCACTCAGGCGACCCTGGTGGACGGCTGGTTGCTCACCGGCGATATCGGCTTTCTCGACAGTCGCGGGTTTCTGACCCTCACGGACCGCTCCAAGGATGTGATCATCTCCGGCGGCAGCAATATCTACCCGCGGGAAGTGGAAGAGGTGCTGATGCAGCATCCGGAAGTGTTCGAGGTCTGCGTGGTGGGGGAGGCGGATGCCGAGTGGGGCGAGTCGGTGGTGGCCTTCGTGGTGCCGCGTTCCCCTGGCGGCCTCGATCCACAGACGCTCAACCACTGGTTCGTGACCCGCATGGCCTCGTTCAAGAAGCCCAGGAAATACCTGTTGTGCAGCGAGCTGCCCAAGAACAGCTACGGCAAGATTCTCAAGACTCGCTTGCGCCAGTGGTTGCAGGACCCTACAGGGGCCGTCGCCGACCTCTGAAAGATTTTTTCATGGACAGCAATACGACAGGAGTCTCCAAGCATGGACGTGTCCTCTTGCAATCCCCGGCGCCAGCGGCGCCGGGCCTTTATCGGCGCTACCTCGGGCCACTTGATCGAGTGGTACGACTATGGCGTCTACGGGTTCCTGGCGCTGTACATCGGCAAGGCGTTCTTTGTCTCCGATGACCCCACCAGCAGCCTTTTGGCGAGCTTTGCGGCCTTTGCCCTGAGCTTTTTCATCCGTCCCCTGGGCGGGCTGTTCTTCGGCCCCCTGGCGGACAAGATCGGTCGACGCAAGACCCTGATCACCGTACTGGTGCTGATGGCCGGTTCCACCTGCCTGCTGGGCCTGTTGCCGACCTACGCCAGCATCGGCATCGCCGCGCCGATCCTCCTGGTACTGATCCGCTGCGTGCAGGGGTTCTCCGCCGGAGGCGAGATCGGCACCATCACCAGTTTCATTTCCGAGTACGCCGGGCCCGGGCGCCGGGGCTTCGCCACCTGCTGGCTGATGGTCACCGCGGTGCTCGGCCTGTTGCTGGGCGGCGCCGTGGCCAATGGCATGACCTGGGCCCTGGGGGCCGAGCTGATGCAGGACGGGGGCTGGCGGATTCCGTTCCTGATCGCCGGGCCCCTGGGGTTCATCTCGCTGTACATCCGCCTGAAGCTGGAAGACAGCCCGGAGTTCCTGGCCCTGGTGCACGCCGGACAGACCTCCAAGGCGCCGCTGCGGGAGGTCTGGCAGTGGAAACGCTCGATTGCCCTGGTGTTTTTCATCATCACCCTGCACAGCTCGATCTTCTACCTGGTGCTGACCTTCGCCTCGACCTACATGTCCAACACCCTCAAGTTCGACAGCGGCACCACCTTGCTTTACGTGTTCGTCGCCAGCCTTTCGGCGGCGCTGGTCATGCCCCTGGGCGGCGCCTTCACCGATCGCTACGGACGCAAGCCGTTCCTGATGGTGATCGGCACCCTGGCCACCCTGGCCATGTACTGGTTCTTCAAGTCGGCGCCCAACGCCACCCCGGCCACGCTGTTCTGGCCGCTGATGGCGGTGGCGATCCTGTTCGGGCTCTACGCTTCCTCGACCTACGCCCTGATGAGCGAGCTGCTGCCGACGCGGATCCGTTCCACCGGGATTGCCGTGGCCTACAACATCCCCGTGGCGGTGTTCGGTGGCAGTGCGCCGCTGATCTCCACCTGGCTGATCAAGCTCACCGGCGACATCACCTCGCCCTGGTACTTCTACGTGGCCACCGGGGTGGTGTCGTTGATTGCCCTGGTGGTGCTGCGCAAGGAGGACTTTGTCGCCTGCGTTCCCGGCTCGCACAACCAAGACCGCCCGGCACCTCCGTTGCTGGTCAACCCGGCGCCCTGAGCCAGCAGGCCGGCTGCGGCCTGGATGTTCAGCAGGTGGGGGGCAGCAGGTGGGGGATTCAGGAGCCCTGGGGTTTCCAGCATGCCGCCGGTGGCGCGGCACCGGCACAGGCGCGGTTTTGGTTGTACAGCGGTTTTGCCGGCTTGCGGGTTACCGCGCTGTTGCGGGTCCTGATGCAGGTGCGGGTATAGCGGTGCATCTGGTTCAGGGCCAGGTTGCGCAACCCCTTGGGGCAGATCAACAGGGCCTCGCCGAAAGAGAAGAGTTGAAAGCCCTGAACCTCCACGCGCCGCTCAGAGGTCAGGCGGGTATTCCACATCAGTGGGTCCAGGTCATGCAGTTCGAGGTCATCGTGCAGCACGAATCGTTCGATTCCGTCCTGACGCACATCCAGGCTGCCGGCGGCCTTGTAGGTGATCTGGCTCATGGCCCCGGGCAGCACCAGAAGAAATGCTGCGGCCAGGAGCAGGGTGCACATCAGGGCATAGAAGACCCGTTTGTAGGGACTTCCGGCCTTGCAGTAGAAGAACACGATGGGCAGCAAGGAGAAGAGCAGCCCCAGGAAGTTCAACAAGGCCGGTAAGTGTGGCGAGTCATTGGACACTTCGTTGCTGTAGGCATTGATGATCAGCAGGCTGGTGAAGATCCCCGAGATCACCGTGCCCAGCAGGCAGAGTGTCAGGGTCACGAACAGGCCACCCCAGGTACCCCTGCCCGCAGCGGGGTGTCTCTCCAGGCTGCTGTGGATCACGCGTTTGAACGCGGGTCGTGACATCACCAGCCCCGTCACCAGTAGCACCACCGCCACCAGTATCAGCGATGCCAGTGCCTCACCCAGATGCACGTAGTAGCTGAGCACGATCAGGGTGATGAAGCCTGCCAGGACCGGCAGGGTCAGCCAGACCACCACATCGTTCATGTGTTCTGGGGTGTTGCGAAAGACATCGTTTGCCAGCCCGAACAATAGGGTGGTGACCGTAAGCAGCAGCAAGTAGATCAGCATGAGAAACAGCACCATGACCAGCCAGACCACCAGCGCCGATTTGGCATCGATGGAGGCCATGAACAGGTCGGTGCGGCCGATGGCCCGGGTGTACATGTACAGGCTGAACAGCCCCAGCGCGGCGGCGCTCAGGCCGATGACGGTGCCGATCTGGCTCCAGTAGTTGAGGACGCGTTTGAGGTTTTTCCTGAACACTTCTTCAAAGGTGGGTCCTGCGACTTGCATGTGGGCACTCCCTGGCAACGGCGATGGCGGCGGGAGTAGAACAAGACAAGGGGGGCTCTGTCGATGCTTTTGCACCCAGGACCGGGCTTCGACAGGGCCGGTCCCAGGGCCTGTCTTGCAGGTTCTTGCCTCAGCGGTAGTGCGCCGCCGCTTGCACGGATGGCCGCCCCTTGCGCCCGGCCGTCAGGCGATAGGCGATCGCCAGCCAGACGAACCACCCCGGCATCACGCACAGGGCCAGGCGGGTGTCCGGGCGTAGCGCCAGCAACGCCAGGACGAACAGCAGGAACACCAGGGCGCACCAGGCCATGGGCACGCCGCCGGGCATCTTGTACCGGGAAGCAGCGTGCAGTTCCGGGTGCTTTTTGCGGTAGGCGATGTAGGACGCGAGGATGGTCGACCAGGTGAAGATCACCAGGATCGCCGACACCGTCGACACCAGGGTGAAGGCGGTCATCACCTCCGGAACCACGTACAGCAACAGCACCCCCAGCAGCATCAGCAGGCTGGTGAAGGCCAGGCTGATCACCGGCACGCTATGCCCCGACAGACGCTTGAACAAGCGCGGCGCGTTGCCCTGGTCCGCCAGGCCGAAGAGCATGCGACTGGCAGAGAACACGCCACTGTTGGCCGAGGAAGCCGCGGAGGTCAGCACCACGAAATTGACGATGCCCGCGGCGGCCGGGAAGCCGGCGATCAGGAACAGCTCCACGAACGGGCTCTTGCTTGGCGACACCTGCTGCCAGGAGGTCACGGCGATGATGCACGCCAGGGCCAGCACGTAGAACAGGATGATGCGCAGCGGAATCGCGTTGATGGCCTTGGGCAGGGTGCGGCGCGGATCTCGGGTTTCCGCCGCCGCGGTGCCGATCAGCTCGGTGCCGGCAAAGGAGAAGATCGCCATCTGGAAGCCGGCGAAAAAGCCCAGCAGGCCGTTGGGAAAGGCGGCCTGGCGGTCCAGCAGGTGGTTCAGGGAGGCGCTCACCCCGGATGGCGAGACAAAGGCGGTGGCGATCAGTACCAGGCTCACCGCGATCAGGGTGACCACGGCGATGATCTTGATGATGGCGAACCAGAACTCCACCTCGCCGAACAGTTTCACCGTCAGCACGTTGAGGGCGAACAGGGTCAGCATCATGGCGATGGCGGGAACCCAGGCCGGTACATCGGGGAACCAGTACTGGAAGAAGCCGCCCACCACCACGGCATCGCCTACCACCGCCACGCTCCAGCTCAGCCAGTAGGACCAGCCGAGGAAGAACGCCGCCTGGGGGCCCAGGTAGGCACCGGCGAAATCGGCGAAGCTCTTGAAGTTCAGGTTCGACAGCAGCAGCTCGCCCATGGCGCGCATCACCAGGTACACGAACAGGCCGATGATCATGTAGATCAGGATGATCGAGGTGCCGGACATGGCGATGATCTTGCCCGAGCCCATGAACAGCCCGGTGCCGATAGCGCCGCCCATGGCCATGAGCTGGATATGACGGTTATGCAGGGTGCGTTGCAGCGTCGGGCGCTCGGAGGCCCCGAAGGTATCTGGAGTCATCACAAAACCTCTTGATTTTATAGTTGTCGAGTTTTGGCAGTGGAAGGTCGTTGAGGGCTGCGGTCTGTGATTGTTGTGGTGCAGCCGGGTCAGGTATTGCCCATGGACAGGGGCACGAGGCCGATTCCCTGTTCATGGGCCACGGGAGCGCTCTTTCAGCCGGCGGCGATCCGTCGCGGTGCCGGCGCCGGGGTGGCGGGGCGCTGTTCGAGCAACTGGTACAGGTCCTTGATATTGGCCGGCTCGGGCACCAGCTGGATCTGCTCGCCGATGCCATGTTGGCGCGCCAGGTCATGCAGGTAGCGCAGCGACGCAAAGTCTTCCAGGGCGAAGCCCACCGAGTCGAACACCGTGACCTGGGCCTCATGCTCGCGGCCCGGCGCCAGGCCCTGGGCAATGCGGAAGTACTCGGTGACCGGGAAGTGCGCCGGCATCTGCTGGATATCGCCTTCGATGCGGGTCTGGGGTTCGAATTCGACGATCACCCGGGCGTTGCGCAGGATGTCCGCGTGCAGCTCGGTCTTGCCCGGGCAGTCGCCGCCCACGGCGTTGAGGTGCATGCCCGGCTCGATCAGTTCGGGGGTGAGGATGGTGGCGTAGGCCTTGTCCGCGGTGACCGTGGTCACGATGTCCGCGCCCCTGACCGCATCGGCCACCGAGTCGGCGATGCGCACCTCGAGCCCCGGCCAGGCCTGCAGGTTGCGCTTGAGCTTGTGGGACGCCGCGACGTCGATGTCGAAGATCCGCAGTTCGCTGATGCCGAGCATTTCATGGAAGGCGATGGCCTGGAATTCACTCTGGGCGCCGTTGCCGATCAACGCCATGCGGCGGGCGTCCTGGCGCGCCAGGGATTGCGCTACCAGGGCTGAA
>NZ_MOAK01000035.1:9472-33919 GCF_003732485.1 Pseudomonas protegens | reverse complement strand
GGCGGCGGTGCGCACCGCGGTGGTCAGGGTCAGCTCGCTGAGCAGCACCGGGTAGCCGCTGTCGACCTGGGCCAGCACGCCGAAAGCCATCACCGTCAGCAGGTGCCGGGCGGGATTGCCGGGGTGGCCGTTGACGTACTTGAACGCGTACTGCTGGCCATCGTCGGCGGGCATCAGCTCGATGACGCCGGTGGCGGAGTGGTTGGCGGTGCGCGGGGATTTCTCGAAGGCTTGCCAGCGCTGGTAGTCGGCCTGGATGTAGCCGGCCATTTCCCGGATCGCCCGGCCTATGCCCAGGCGCGAATACAGGTCCGCTGCGTGATCCACATCGATGAACAAGGTCATGTCTTTTTCCTCTCGGTCAGAACGTTGAAAACTGCTGGGCGGTGCGACGCTGGCGCATTAGCGGTTGGCATGGCCGTGGAGCACATTGACCGCGTTGATGCCGATCTCATCCACCATGTAGCCGCCCTCCATGACGAACAACGTGGGTACGCCCACGCCGGCGATGACCTGGCCCATGCCGAGGAAATCCTCGCTTTCCAGCAGGAAGTGGCTGATGGGATCGTCCTTGAAGGTGTCGACGCCCAGGGACACCACCAGCAGCTCCGGGGAGAACTCGCGAAGCCGGGCGCAGGCCTGGATCAGTGCTTCCCGGTAGCGCTGCCAGGTGGTGCCTCGGGGCAGGGGGAAGTTCAGGTTGCAGCCTTCACCGGCCCCGGCCCCACGCTCTGCGGCGAACCCCGAGTAATAGGGGTAGGAGACCGCCGGATCGCCGTGCAGCGAGACGAACAGGACGTCATCACGCTGGTAGAAAATGTTCTGGGTGCCGTTGCCGTGGTGGAAGTCCACGTCCAGCACCGCCACGCGCTTCGCGCCCCGGGTCACGGCGTGTTGCGCGGCAATGGCGGCGTTGTTCAGGTAGCAGTAGCCCCCCATGTATTCCCGGGCCGCGTGATGGCCCGGCGGACGGCACAGGGCAAAGGCACTGTCCTGGCCTTCGTCGATCAGCGCCAGGCCGGTGAGGGCGATATCGGCGCTGGTGCGCACGGCATTCCAGGTGGTGGCGGTGATGGGCGAGCCGGCATCCATGGCGAAGAAGCCCAGCTTGCCGTCGATGAACTCCGGCACCTGCTGGTTGGCCAGGTCGCGTACCGGCCACACCAGGGGCAGGGCGTCGTGGCTGCGGCCGGTGGCGCGCCATTCGCTCCAGGCGCTTTCCAGGAAGGTCACGTAGCGTTCGCTGTGGGCGGCGACGTAGCAGGAACGGTCGAAATTGCGGGGGACGATGATGTCGCCAAGCCCCACGTGCCTGACCCGGTCGCGGACTGTATCGGCCCGGCTGGGTTGTTCGAAGGAGGGCTTGAGCACCCCATCCTTCAACTCGGTGCCGTGGTGCAGGCGGTGGGATTCGCTGAAGACGGTAAGCATGCTGAAGGCATCCATTGTTGTTGTCCGGTGCAAATAGTTTGTTCCGGCATGGCGGCGACTTCTTTGCTTTTTGTTCTGATGGAACTAGAGTTTTGGGTAATATTTTTCAGTTGAGTGGCTGTTTGTGAAAAAAATGACTCGAAGGGTGTCCCTGGACGAAACCGACCTGGCAATCCTCGCCCTGCTGCAGCAGGACGCGAGCATTTCCAACGCTGAACTCAGCGAGCGTCTGTCCCTGAGCCTCACCCCCTGCTGGCGCCGGCGCAAACGCATGGAAGAGGAAGGGGTGATCAAGGATTACCAGGCCAACCTCGACCGGCGCCTGCTGGGGCTGGACATCATGGCCTTCGTGCATGTGCGTTTTGCCACCCACTCCGACCAGACTCCGGATGACTTCGAAGCGGTGATCATGCGTCTGCCCCAGGTTCAGGCCTGCCACAAGATCACCGGTGACGCCGACTACCTGTTGCAGGTGCTGGCCCAGGACCTGGACAGCTACAGCGATTTTGTCGAGCAGGTGCTCAGGCGCCAGCCGGGCATCGCCTCGATCCAGTCGAGCCTGGCGCTGCGCGAGATCAAGGCCACCAGTCGCCTGGCGATTGCCCCGGCACCGGCCCGTTGAGTCGAACCCGGGTTACTGGAACTCTCCGGATTCCAGGCAGAACGCGACCAGGGCCTGGTCGCTGTCCAGGTTGAGTTTGCGAATCGCCGAGATCTTCTGCGCGCTGACGGTCTTGACACTGCGCTTGAGGTTGGCGGCGATCTGCATCATCGACTCGCCGCGCACGAAGTGCCGCAGCACCTCGTATTCCTTGGGCGTGAGGCTGCTCAGGCCGTCGGCCATGGAGCGTACCGGGCTGCTTTGGGGCTCGTTCTGTTCAAGGCTCGGCGGGTAGTGGATGCGTCCCAGGCGAACGTTCTTCAAGGCGCACAGCAGTTCGCTCATGTCGTGGCGCTTGAGCAGTACCGAACGCACGCCGATGTCGTACAGCGCCGCGACGATCATCGGATTGGACATCATGGTCAGCACCAGCACCTGGACCCGCGGAAAGTGGCGGATCAGGTAGGTCACCAGACGGATGCCATCGCCGAACTTTTCGTCGCCCTCCATGAAGTAATCGGTGATCACCACGTCGATCCGCGGGTCGTCCGAGAGTTGCTGGATCAGCGCGCTGGGGGTAGTGACTGCGGCCACCACTTCGTACTTGGGGGTCTTGTGCAGTAGGTCGCTGACGGCGGCGAGCACCAGGGGATGATCGTCGGCCAGGGCAACTCGAATTTTTTTCATGGTGGACACGATCCATTTTCTATAGGAAAAGCACAGAGATGCGAGTGCAGCGAAAGTTCAGTCGGGCTGGCTGATATCCTGCAAGGCGTGCAGCAGCGTCAGGCTATTCGCGCGAGTGATAGGCGTCAAACCGGCTTGTCGCAAGTTATGTCCCAGGGTTTCCAGCTGTTGATTCAAGGCGTTGTAGCCGGTCACTGCCAGGGACCCGCGGATCCGATGCAGCAACTGGAAGATGAGTGGGTAATCCTGCCTGTCGATGGCCTGGCGCAATTGTTCGAGGTCCACCGCCATGGTGCTGGCGAATATCTGCCGCAGGTTATTCGGCAGGCTCGCAGGTTCCGTCGGCCGGTGCAGGGCGCTGGGCGCACTTTCATCCGCCGGCGGTTCGAGCTGGGTGAGCCGCAACAGGCTGGCCCGCAGGGTCTGCAAGGGCACCGGCTTGACCAGCCAGGCGTCCATGCCGGCGGCCTGGCACCGGGCCTCCTCATCGCACATGGCATTGGCGGTGATACCGATGATGGGGCGGTCGTCGCCTGAGGCGCGCAGGATGCAGGTGAGTTCGTAACCGTTCATGCGCGGCATGTTGACGTCGGTCAGCAGCAGGTCGTAGTCGCCCACGCGCCACAGGTCCAGGGCTTCGGCGCCATCGGCGGCCAGGGTGCTGCGGCAGCCCAGTTGCTGCAGTTGATGGCTCAGGGTGGCCTGGTTGATGGGGTTGTCCTCGGCCATCAGCACGTTCAGTCCCAGGGCCGGCAGGGCACTGAGTTCCTCGGGCCGCTCGCTGGGGGTGTCGGCGGCACGTCCCAGGCTGCGTTCGATCAGCCGGCCGATGGCTCTGAAGTCACAGGCTTGGGCCAGGCTCGCGCCGGGGCCCTGGTGATGGCCCCCCAGGTCGATGCGGATCAGACCGTCGGCCTGTTGCGGGGCCGTGTCGGGGCTGTCGTCCAGTAGCCGCAGGACAATGCCCGGGGCCTGGGGAGCGGAGCTCGAATCTTCCAGGGGGCTGGCCCGGGCGCCCCATTTTTCCAGCCACTGGCACAGGTTGGCGCTCAGTTCATGGTGGGGGCTCTGAACATGGACCCGGGCACCGCTGAGCTCCGGCTGGCGTTCGGCGAGGGGCTCGCTGGCCTCCGGCAGCTCCAGCTGCAGGGAGAAACTGCTGCCCAGGCCCAGTTCGCTGGTGAGGTGGATCCGGCTCCCCATCAGCGCGGCCAGCTTGGCGCAGATCGACAGGCCCAGGCCCGCGCCGTGCACGGTGTGGGAGTGGGTATCGATCTGGTAGAAGGGGATGAACAGTTGCTGCTGTTCCTCCTGGCCGATGCCGATGCCGGTGTCCGCCACTTGCAGCGACAGCCGTGTCCGGCCGTCACTGCCGGGCTCGGCCCGGGCGCGGACGATCACCTGCCCCGAATGGGTGAACTTGATCGCATTGCTGATCAGGTTGGTGAGGATCTGGCTGATCCGCCCAGGGTCGCCGAGCAGGGTCCGGGGCAGTGCCGGATCGACCCAGGAGAACAGCAGCAGCCCCTTGTTCCGGGCACTGTCGATAAAGGCCGCCGTGCAGCGCTGTACCAGTGACCGGGGATCGAAGGGCTGATCGCCCAGGGACAGCTGGCCGGACTCGATCCGGGTGATGTCGAGGATGTCGCTGATGATCTGCAACAGGAGCGCCGAGGACACCTGGATGCGTTCGAGCAACTGGCGCTGCTCCCGGTCCAGGTCGGTCAGCCCCATCAGCTCCAGTGAGCCGAGGACGCCGTAGAGCGGCGTGCGGATCTCATGGCTCATGGTGGCGAGGAACACCGACTTGGCACCGTTGGCCTTGTCGGCGGCCTGCTTGGCCTGGGTCAGTTGCTGCTCCATCTGGGCCCGGACGCTGAGGTCGGCGAAGGCGCAGATCAGGACCTCCTGATTGCGGTAGCGGGTGGGCGCATAGGCGATGTAGAACGAGCGGCCGTCGTGGCTCTGGTAGTTCTCCACTTCTCCCGGGCCCCGGGCCTGGGTGATCTGTTCCAGCAGCCCGAGTTCCAGGCCGCTGTCCTGCAGGCTCTGCCCGACCTGGGTATCGAACCACTTCAGGGCCAGGTTGTTGGCGAAGACGATCCGACTGTGATCGCGGCTGAGCACGCACAGGGCCACCGGGGTGGTCTCCAGCAGGGTGCGGCTGAACTGGTCGTTTTCCACCAGCTCGGCGTGGGCCCGTTGCGCCGGCACTATCACCCGGCGCTGGTACCAGCGCGCGTAGCTGCGGCCGGCCAGGGGGCTGAGCGCCAGCAGCAGGAAGACGCCCACCAGGGGCCAGCTATGGCCGAGGAACAGAGTCCTGTAGGTCAGCAGGTAGTAGCCGGTCCAGATGGCGCTGTCGTCACTGACCCGGAACACCAGGCCGTCGCTGCGCAGGTTGACCTCCCGGGTCAGCTCTGTGGGCGGCGGGCGCTCCCCCAGCAGCAGGCCGTCGTGCTGGCTTTGCAGCCAGAAGGCATCGTAGAAGTTGCGCTGCAGTGGCCGGGAAAAAACGTTGATGCGGTCCCGGTAGGTGAGGGTGGCGGCATAGGTCGTGCCCACGCCGTTGCCCAGGGACAGGCCGTGCAGCGGGATAAAGGCCAGCATCTGTTCCGGAAAGTCCATGAGGTGGATCCAGCGGATTTCGTTGCGCCCCGTGGCGCTGGTGCGTATGGCCTTGATGCTGGCCATTGCCAGGGCGGCGGACAGCCGTGGATGGCTGCTGCCGACGGTGGGCACCGTGTAGGTGCTGCCGACACCGGCATCCACCAGCAGCAGGGCCGACGCCGGATAACTCGAACGCACCCAGAAACTGGAGTAGAGATCCGCCAGGTAGCGGCCCAGGCCCACGGCCCGCGGGTTGTCCAGGGGGCACTGGGTCATGTCTTCGCACACCAGGGTGAACGGGACGTCCACCGACGACAGACTGCCCTGGAACAGAGTGGCACCCAGAGCCTGCTGCTGATGCATGAGGTGGAAAACCTGCGGTGAGCCTTGGGTTGCATTGTTGTCTTCGAGTAGAGGTTCTCCGGCCAGGCGCCGGAGCAGGGCTTGCTGCTCGCCCATGTAGCGGGTCAGCAACTGGAAATCCACGACTATCCGTTCCTGTTCCTGGCGGATGATCCGTTGGCCCCCCCAGAACAGGGCGCCGCCCATGATCAGCAGCAGGGGCAGAATGACGAACATGACGACATTCAGCCGTCGGAAGTTTTGTGCGATGCGTCGTAGCGGGATATCTGGCATGGGTTGGGATAGACGGGCCGGGTGGGTGGCGAAAAGGGCGGTGTGACACTGCATCCCAGCAGTTGTGTAAAAGCGTCCAGCTCCAATGCCGCGTAATTAAGGTGATCCTGGGCGCTGTCGCAGCCAGTCAGCCGCAGAAACTCCAGGTCATGGGCCCATTCTACGCCTTCGGCGACCACTTCCAGGCCTAACTGCCGGCCCGCTTGCACCGCCGCCAGGGCTGTGCCCCGGGCCTCATCGGCTACGGCGCCGTGGACGAAGTGACGAGCGATCTTCAGGTCGCTAAAAGGCGTGCAAATCAGCGCGTATGTCGAACTGTAGCCCATGCCGAAGTCGTCCTGGGCCAGGCCGTAACCCTTCAGACGCAGGCGCCTGGCGCCCAGGCGCTGCCAGCACCACTGCGCGAGGATGGCGTCGTCGAGCATCAGCACACGCTGCGGCAGGGGCAGGCTCACATGACTTTCCTCTTGATTGACTGGAGCACTTCGCCAAGGGTGTCCAGGGGCACCGGCTTGATCAGCAGGTGACGGATTCCGGCGGCTTCGCAGCGGCCTCGCAGCAAGGGTGAGAGCTCACCGGTAATGCCGATGATGGAGCCGCAGAAGCCCTGCTCGCGCAGGGTGCGAGCGAACGATAGACCGTCCATGTGCGCCATCTGTAAATCGGTGAGCACCCCATCGAAGGACAGCAGGTCGCCACGTTTCAGCGCTTCGACGGCGCTGCTGCAGGCCACCATCCGGTTGCCCAGGTAGCGGCCCTGCTGGAACAGCACCTGCAGCGAAAGCGGGCTGTCATCCACCGCCAGCAGTTTGAGGTCCAGGCTCGGGGCCAGGGCCTGGGGGGACGCAACACGACTTTCGCTGACAACCCCGGCCTGGGCCTGGGCCACGGCGTTGCGCAGTCTGTCGAGGCTGAAGATGCGGGCCACCCAGCTATCGCCGGCCTGATGCTGCGGCGGGCCCAGGCCGGGGGCATGCATGATCACTCGAGGGCCCCCCCAGTCGATGGCCCGGCAGGTGCCGAAGAAGGCCTCTACCAGCACCGCCTGATGCGCCTGCGGGTTGCGGTCCGCGGAGTAGGGGAGCGCCAGGGCGCCCCAGCGGCGTAACCATTGGCAGAGGTTGAGGGTCACCTCCCGCACATCGCTGTGCACGTACACCGGGGTCACCTCCAGGCGCGGTGCCTCGGCTTCGCTGACGATGGCGCACGGCTCCAGGTCCAGGCTGAAACTGAAACTGGAGCCCAGCCCCGGTTCGCTGATGGCGGCGAGCCGGCCTTGCATCATGAACGCCAGGCGTTCGCAGATGGCCAGGCCCAGCCCGGTGCCGGAGGCTTTCTGGCCCAGCCAGTCGGGCACCCGATAGTAGGGTTCGAACAGGCTGGTCTGGAACTGCGGGGCGATCCCCGGTCCGGTGTCCGTTACCTGGAAGCGCAGCCTGGGTGCCTGGCCCCGGGGCTGTTCGCAGTACAGACGCAGTACCACCTGGCCGGACTCGGTGAACTTGATGGCATTGCTCACCAGGTTGTTGAGGATCTGGCGAATGCGCCCGCCGTCGCCGATGACCTGCTCCGGTGTGTCCGGGTCCAGGGTCACATAGAGTCGCAGGCTCTTGCTGCGGGCCCGGGCCGAGTAGCTGAAGGCGACCTCTTCCACCAGCCGCACCGCAGAGAATGGCGCGCAGTTGAGGGTCAGCCGTCCGGATTCGATCAACGACATGTCGAGGGTGTCGTTGATGGTCCGCATCAGCATCGAGGAGGCTTGCCGGGTGGCTTCCAGGTAGTCGTTCTGCTGGGCACTGAGGGCGGTGGTACGGAGCAATTCCAGAGAACCGAGGATGCCGTACATGGGGGTGCGGATTTCGTGGCTGAGGGTGCTGAGAAACAGGGTCTTTTCGCGGTTGGCCTGGTCCGACAGACCCTTGGCCTGGAGCAGCGACTGCTCGGCCAGCTTGAAGTCGGTGACGTCGCTGATGCAGCACAGCACCGCCACCACACCGTTGTAGTCGGTGGGGGCGCATGTCAGCTGGATGAACCGGCCGTCCGCCAGGGCCTGGTCGATGGTCTGCACCTGATCATGGGGGGTGTCGAGGATCCGCTCTCGCCATTCGGGCGTCGAGGCCAGCCAGTGCCGGCCAGACGCATTGGACAGGATCAGCCGGCCGTTGTCGCGCTGCATCAGGCACAGGCCCACCGGTGCCATCTCGATTAAACGGCGATTGAGCGAGACGCTGTCGTTCAAGGCGCTGTAGTGGCGTATCGCAGGCTCCACCAGGCGCAGGCGAATGTAGCGCGCCCCGAGGAAGATCGCCGCGAACAGCAGCAGGGTCAGCAATGCGCTGCTGTACAGAGGCCCCGAGGTGTCCTGCAGCAGCTGGCTGATCGGGGCGTAGTACACCAGGCGCCAGCCGGCGTTGCCCACCGACTTGTTGAGCGCTATGTAGTCCGGCAGTCCCTGCAATCGGTGCAGGCCGAAGGAGTCTTCGTTGGCCCGAAATTGTGCCAGGCGCTCGGGGACTTGCCAGGCGGCGCTGTGCAGCACGACCGCGCCGGCAGCGTCATAGAGCACGTATTTACCCTGGTGCAGCCCCAGGGGATCGAGGGCCAGGTCGATGTCGTTGAGCTCCAGGCCGAGCCAGCCATCGGCGGCGTTGCGCTCGTCCACCGGGCGCAGCAGGTACACCTGTTTTTGCCGGCCACTGGCGGCCCAGGACCACAAGGTCCGCGCCCCCGGGTGCTGGGACAGCAGGTGCTGTGCGGCGCGTTGGTCAAGGTGCTTGAGCCAGGGGCCGTCGATGGCCCTGGGGACAGCCTCGACGGCATGGGCGCCCCCTGGGTCGTAGAGGGTGCGGACCAGGCCCGGGCCCGGCGCCAGGTACAGCAGGCGGCTGTGGGTGCTGTCGACTTCCTCCAGATCACGTGCAGTGAGCACCAGGGCCCAGTTCGATGCCGGGGGCTTACTGCCCAGTGGCAATAGGCGTAATTGGCTATTACTTGCGAGAAAGTTCTTGGTGGCTAAAGTAAGGCGGTCTTCGCTAGTGCCCACAGCCGAAGAGGAAATGGCCTTTAACAGACTCTCTCGCTGATTGAAGAACTGCTGAGCATTAAATGCCGCGGCATTCATCTGCCGGCGATAGTTGGAGAGGGTTTCATTCACCGACCAATGCACCACAAAGCCCGCAATGATCAGGATGCAGGACAACAGGCTGTACATGAACAGACGTAGCAGTACCACCGGAACATGGGCTCCGGCAAAGTGACTGGTTACGGACGGCAAGTGGGCTTGGGTGTGCATCGGCCCATGGTAAATAGAACTTTATTTTGACTTCTTCAGAAAATTCTTAATGCGCGGGCTTTAAGAAGATTCTTGTTTGTTAGTTGGTCTCTTGGACCGAGCATGCGGGCCTCTTGTGTTCTAACGCAAAGGCTTGAAAGTTTATGAATCTGGTTAAGGGCACGATAAGCGTAGCAGTGAGTTCGGCGCTGTCGTTGGTGACACTTTCCCCCCTGTCTGCTGCGGCAGCCGACTACGACACGATCGATCTGTCCTCGCCTGGAGGGCAATCCCTGATCCTGTACGGGGCCAACATCGAGCATTCCGGCAGCGGCCCGGCGATACGGGTGAGCGGTGCGCAGAACCAGTTGCAGGGCAGTGATTACGAGATCAAGGTCACGGCGGACAGCTCCAGCAGCTTGGTGGTGGGGGTGCAAGTGGAGGCCGGCGGCCAGGCCAGCTTGTCGGATGTGAAGATCACCACCGGTGGTTCCGACTTCGCCACGGGCGCAGTGGTCAGCGGCACCGGCAGCAGCCTGACGTTGAACAATGCGCAGATCACCACCAGTGGTCACCAGAGTCGCGGCGTGACGGTCACTAGCGGTGGCCAGGCGCTGTTGTCCGGGGGCTCGATCAGCACCGCCGGTAGCCAGGCCGAGGCGCTGTCCGCCAGTGGCAAGGGTTCCAGCATCAAGGCCTCGGACATGGCCCTGAGCAACAGCTCGACCGGTTCCGCCGTCACTGTGCGTGCCTTTGCCGGCGCGTCCGTCGAGCTGGAGCGGGTGAGCGTCGACTCCCAAAGCTTCATCGGGGCGATGTCCGCCGAAGGTGTCGGCTCGTCCATCAGCGCCGATAGGGTCGATGTCACGTCCAGCAATGGTCGTGGCATTGGCGTGACCAGCGCTGCCTTGACCTTTCGCAACGGCACCATCAACGCCAAGGGCGATGGCATTACCCTGAGTTCGCTGTATCAGGTGCCCGGTGGCACCGCGGAGGTGAGCGACAGCCAGATCACCTCGCGAAATGGCAACGGCATCAACGTCAATGCCAACCAGGCCGCGGCCGATCTGGATAACGTGCAGATCACCACCCTGGGCGACCACGGTGCAGCGATCTGGATGCCGGGGAACAATACCCGAGTGGACGCCAGGAACACCCGCCTGGAAACCAAGGGGGCGGCGGCCGTGGGCGTCGACAATCGCGCCGGTGTGTTCACCATGGACGGCGGTGCCGTCATCACCCAGGGCAACAGCGCCCATGCCCTGTACGCATCGGCGGACACCGCGAACAGCCCGGGGGCGGTGTTCAACGTCCGTGGGGCCCTGATCGAAACGTCGGGCCGGGGCGCGGTGGGTGCCCTGGCGCGGATGGCGGGGGCCGAGGTCACCCTCAACGACAGTCGCGTCGTCACCCACGGCGACCTGGGCCATGGCCTGTTCGCGTCTGGCGGGGGCGCCAGTGTGCAGTCGATCGACAGCGATGTGCTGACCCGCGGTGGAGAGGCCCATAGTCTGGCCATCAGCAACAACGCCAATTCCCTGCTCCAGGGCTCGACCCTGAGCACCCGCGGCGCCAAGGCCAACGGCATCGTCAGTTACGCCACCCGCGCCGGCATGGTGAACGAGGTTCAGGTCACCGCCAGCCACATCCAGACCGAGGACGGAGCCGGCATCCTGGTCAACGGTGGCGGCCTGAATACGCGCTTCACCGACAGCACCCTGACCGGCCGCAGCGGCGGCCAGCAGGGCACTGCGTTGTGGATCACCGACCGCTCCAGTGGGGTGCTGGCGGAGGCGGTGAACCTGGAGGCAGTCAGGTCCCATCTGTCGGGGGACGTGCGGGTGGACGGCGGCAGCCTGCAGTTGTCCCTGGCCGATCACTCCAGCCTGGAGGGGGCAATCCTGGGGGCCGGGCGTGACACCCAACTGTCCCTGGACGACAGCAGCGCCTGGACCTTGCGCGGCGACTCGGTGCTCAGTCGCCTGGCCAACCATGGCGTGGTGGAGTTCGCCGACCCGGGGCTGGCAGGGGGCTTCAAGCAATTGCAAGTGACCGGCGACCTGACGGGCGATGGCCGCTACATCATGAACGCCGACCTGGGGCGACAGCAGAGCGACCGCCTGATTGTCGGAGGTCAGGTGACCGGCGACAACAGCATCCTGGTCCGCAACTCCGGGTCCGAACCCGGGGCCGAGGTGCAACATCTGACCCTGGTGCAGAGCGCTGGCGGCCCGGGTTCGTTCACCCTGGCCAACCAGGGCGCGGTGGTGGACGCCGGGACCTACCGCTATGGACTGCAGGCCGATACCCAGGGCAACTGGAACCTGGTCAATGTGGGCCGCAGCCAGCCGACGCCGGGGCCGGACAACCTGTCCACCGGTGCCAGTGCGGCCATCAACAGCAGCGCCATCGCCAGCTTGCGGGCCACTTGGGACGCCGAGCGAGCGACCCTGGTGCAGCGGGTCGGCGAACTGCGTGAAGGCGCGCAGCACCAGGGGCTGTGGGTCCGAGGCTTGGGCCAGCAGCAGTCTCTGGATAACAGCGTGGGGCGCAATTTTTCCCAGCAGGTGCAAGGTACCCAACTGGGGATCGACACGCGGATCGATACCCAGGGCGGTCAACTCGTGGTGGGGGCGCTCGCCGGATACAGCCAGACCGATCGCGACTTCAAGCGCGAAGGCAGCGGCAAGCTCGACAGCTACCACCTGGGCGGCTACGCCACCTACCTGGACGATTCGGGCTGGTACACCGATACCTTGCTGACCCTGAACCGCTGGTCCACCCGCCTGGACGTGTGGGGCACCGATGGCGCCAAGGTCTCCGGGCATTCACGCAGCAAGGGCGCCGGGCTGTCGGTGGAGGCCGGCAAACAGATCGATCTCGGCAACCGCTGGTTCATCGAGCCCCAGGTGCAGGTCTCCATGCTCTACGCCCGTTCGGACAACTACCGCCTGGACAACGGGCTGCAAGTGGAGCCCGGTGATGGTTTGTCGACCCAGGTCCGCAGCGGCGCCCGGGTTGGCCGCAACCTGCAGCTGGACAATGGCACGCGCCTGCAGCCCTACCTCAAGGCCGGCTGGATCGAGGATCTTTCGGCGCAGAACAAGGTGCGCACCAACGGCATCGGCAGCCGTCCCGATGGCAGCGGTGGCGGCTGGTATGCCGGTGCCGGAATCACCGGGGAACTGACCCGCAACCATCAGGTGTATGCCGAGGTCGAGACCAGTGAAGGTTCGAATATCGACCGGCCCTGGGCGGCCAATGTCGGCTACCGCTTGAGCTTCTGAGGCGACGTCACAGCCTCCGTCGATAGCCTGCTGATTGCCAGTTGCTCCTGAAAGTGATTTATCATACGCCGTATGTTTTTTCTCAAGGCAATGGCTATGGCATTCGGCAAGGTCTTCATCGCCACTTCGGTGGATGGTTTTATCGCTCGCAACGATGGCGCCATCGATTGGCTGCCCAGTGGCGAATCCGGCGAGGATTATGGCTACGCCGCTTTCATGGCCACGGTGGATGGCATCGTCATGGGGCGCGGGACCTATGAAAGCGTTCTGGGTTTCGAGCCCTGGCCATTCCACAAGCCGGTGGTGGTCATGAGCCGCAGCCTTGCGGCTGAAGATGTGCCGCAGCACCTGCGGAACAAGCTGCGCATCAGCGCCGCGCAGCCGGCGGAGTTGGTGGCGCAGTTGCGGGGCGAAGGCTGGAAGCGGGCCTATATCGATGGCGGTGCGGTGATCCGGGCCTTTTTGCAGGCGGGGCTGATCCAGGAGCTGACCCTGACCCGGGTGCCGGTGCTGCTCGGCAGTGGGCGGCCCTTGTTTGGCGGGCTTGAAGGCGACCTGCGGCTGCACTGCATCGCCTCGCGGCAGTATCCCGATGGGCTGGTCAGCACCTGCTATCGCGTCGAGGGGAGCTGCCCTGATGAATGAAAGCGCCAAGCGTAGCGGTCGTCCTGCTGCCGGTCGTTCGCTGAATCTCGATCAGGTCCTGCAGGCCGGCCTGACGTTGCTGGAGGAACTGGGCCCCGAGGGATTCGGCGGCCGGGCCTTGGCGCGACAGTTGGGGATCACCCCGATGTCGGTGGCCTATCACGTGGGCGACCAGCACAACCTGATGCGCCTGCTGGTGGAGCGGGTGCACGGCGTGCCACTGCCGGAACCGCAGGAGGACCTGCCAGCGCTGCAACGGGTCCAGGTATTGCTCGGTCATTACATGGCGCGGGTCCGTCGCCACCCGGCGCTGACCCTGTGCGTGCTCAGTGATCCGCAGCTGTTCGGTGGCGCCCTGGCCGCCTTCAGCGAGCGCTTGCGTGAGGCGGTACGGCAACTCGACGATGACCCGGTGCTGTTCGACCTGCTGGTGGACTACACCCACGGCCATGCCCTGGCACTGGCTCTGGCCGGGGAGGACGCGCAGGGGCTTGAGGGCGCTTTTGAAGCGGGGCTGCGGCGCTTGCTGCGCTGAGCAGTGCTCAGTCGGCAGCGCCGAGCATGGCGGCGAAGCGCTGCGCCGACCACTCCTTGCGGTCCGATACCTGACCGTCCCCCAGTTCCACCAGACGCAGCACGCCGTCGGCCCGCAAGACCACATCCACCGAAAAAAACCGGCTGTCGATCAGCGCGGCGCACTCGTTCACCAGTGCCGGCACCTCGCCTTGTGCAGCATGGGCCTTGCCGTTGAGCACGAAGTAGCGCCGTTCACTGTCCTCCAGGTAGTCCTCCCGGCGCCGGACACAGATGCCTCCCTCGATCTGGCCGCGATACTGACGCATGCGCTCTACCAATGGGGCTATGTCTGCCGGCGAATCCACCAGGCTGCCGCTGCCGGTGTTCAGTGACTTGACGTAGTCCTTGATGAAATAACCCGGCCAGTTGAGGTCTGCCAGTGCCTGGATAAAGTCGCTGTCGGGCGCCAGTACCCGGGTCTCGCTGGTGTACCGGGCCAGCAGCGGATACCACTCTGGCAGGTGATGGCAGTGCCGGTAGTGGGCCTGGGCGGTGAACTCCTTGGCGTTCTTGGCGTGCAAGTGCTCGAGCAGTGCGCCGTAGCCTTCGGGCGTCAGCATCCAGCCGCGGTAGAGCACCGGCTCGTCGCCTGGTAGGGCCGGGGAAGCCTTGAAACGGCCGCTTTCGAAATCCTCGAAAGAGAACAGCGAGGCGTTCAGGCCAGCGGCCAGCACCGCCTCGTACTCTTCCAGGTAGTGCTCGTCCGGGCGTTTGGGGTCGAACGGGTCGCTGGGATAAAGCAGGTGCATGGCAGGTTCCATCGAGTGAAAGGGGGGCCGGGTCGAGGGACGCGGGTGAGGATGGCGTTCGAGCGGTGGATGATAACGGCATTTTTGCAGGCTTTGTTCCTGGGCCGGCAGCGCCTCACACCCTTGCACGTTTATTCACAGAAAATCACTGACTGCAGACAGATTCCAACGCTTGCCATGGGGATACTGGTGTGCCTTCCGAGGAGCCTCTCAAGGAGCCTGAAGGATCGACGTGACCAGAGGAAAACCCCATGCGTTCCATGCTTGCAACCTTGCTGATCAGCACCTTGGGCGCGATGCCCCTGGCCCATGCCACCGAGCCTCCGGCGTTTCACAAGGTGTTCGACGACATCAAGCCTGACCAGCCCGGTTGCGCCGCCGGGGTGATGCGCGGCGCCAAAACGATCTGGAGCGCAGGTTACGGCGCTGCCGACCTGGCCACGGGCCGGGCGATCCAGGCCGATACCCTGTTCAACCTGGCCTCGGTGTCCAAGCAGTTCACCGGTTTTGCCATCCTTGAGCTCGAAGCCCAAGGCCGCCTGGATCTGGATGACTCGATCCGGCGCTTTGTGCCGGAGCTGCCGGCCTATGCCGAGGGCATCCAGATCCGTCATCTGCTGCACCACACCTCGGGCCTGCAGGACTACATGCTGCTGGCGGAGTTGGCGGGGATTGCCCTGAACCAGCGCTTTACCCAGCAACAGGCCCTGGATCTGCTGTTCAAACAGAACGCTCTGATGTTTCCCCCCGGCAGCGAGTTCAGCTACAGCAACAGTGGTTATATGCTGTTGTCGAGCATCGCCGAGCGAGCCGCCGGCATGCCCCTCAAGGACTACAGTCGAGCCCATCTGTTCCAGCCTTTGGGCATGAGTCGCTCGAGCATTGTCGATCAGTACCCGGTGCAGTTGCCGAACCTGGCCCAGGGCTATGAACAGGGCGAGTCGTCCAAGGGCCCCGAAGCCGTGGACGCCCGCTGGGAACAGACCGGCGACGGTCAGGTGCACAGCAATGTGGCAGACCTGATGCTGTGGTTGCGCAACCTGTCCACGGGGCGGGTCGGGGGCACGGCGCTGGTGGAGAAGATGCGCCAGACCGAGCCCTTCAACGACGGTGACCCGGGCTATTACGGCATGGGCCTGGCCAACCGCAGTTATCGGGGCCTGCAAGAGGTGTCCCACAGCGGCAGTTGGGCCGGCTTCAGCACCGATGTGGCCTGGTACCCGAAGCTGGATGTGGCCACTGTGGTCCTGTGCAACAGCACGGAAGGGGAAGCGTCGGAGCGCGGGCACCGCTTGCTGGATGTCCTGCTGGGCCCGTCCTGGTTGCCCCGGGACACGGACATTCCAGCGCCGCCGCCGAGCATCAAGGCGGTGCCCAAGGCGTTCTTGAATACCTTGGTAGCCGGCACCTACCTGGATGATCTCGGTCACCAGTTCCAGCTGCAACGCACCGGCAAGGGGTTTGCCCTGGACACCTTTCATGAGGTCCTGCCGTTGCTCCGCCAGAGCGATCAACTGATGGTGGCGGACAACGACGGCATCCCGATCTATCTCGCGGCGGCACCGGGGGCACGGATCGTCGGCAGTAACCCGGCCTCGACCTACGTCCTGGCGCCGGCCTGGAAACCCGAGGACATCCGTCGTTATGTCGGTCTCTATGTGCTGCAAACCAGCCCCGGACAGCTCAAGGTCTACCCCCGGCAAGGCAAGCTCTACGTACGTATCGGCCAGCACAGTTACCCTTTGCAGCCGCTGACGACGGAGCGCTTTCGCGCCGGTGAACTGGGTGTGATCAGCTTTGCCGAGGAGGGTGAGGTGTTGACCAGCAGCGTGGCGCGCAACCTGCGGTTCAGGAAGGTGACGGGGCAATAGTGGCCAGTGCCGCCGTGAGCCACGAACCCCTCAGATCCGCCGGCTGTGCACCAGCAACCACAGCAGGTAAAAGCCCCCCAGCAGCCCGGTCATCAGGCCGATCGGCAGGTTCGCGTACCAGGCCAGGCGCTGGCTGAGCAGATCCGCGGTCAGCAACAGGACCGCGCCCATCAGCGCCCCCGACACCAGCGGCACTTCGGCGCAACGGGTCAGGCGCCGGGCCAGTTGCGGGCCTGCCAGGGCGATAAAGGCGATGGGCCCGGCCGCTGCGGTGGCGATGGCGGTCAGGCCGACGGCCGCCAGGACCATGATCAGCCGGGTACGCTCCACCGCGACTCCCAGTTGGGTGGCGGTGGCGTCGCCCATTTCCAGCAGGTTGATGCGCCGGGCGTGGTACAGGGCTATGGGCACAATGGCCGCAAGGCCCAGGGCCGCTGGCAGTACGTGGGACCAGGTGCGGGTGTTCAGTGAGCCGGCCAGCCACAGCTGGGCGAACATTGCCTGGTCGAGGTTGCCGCTGACCAGCAGGATGCTGTTCAAGCCGGACAGACTGGCGCCGACGCCAATGCCCACCAGCACCAGGCGGTAGCCGCCGCTGCTGTGGCCCTTGCGCGCCAGGAGCAGCACTAACAGCGCAGTGCAGAGGCCGGCACCCACTGCTGCCAGGGACGTGGCCAGGGGGCCGCAATCCCACAGCATGATCTGCACGATGGCGCCGCTGGCAGCACCGGTGGTAAAGCCGATCACGTCCGGCGAACCCAGGGCGTTGCGCGAGATCGACTGGAAGATCGCCCCGGCCATGCCCAGGGCTGCGCCCACCAGGGTGGCGGTGAGCGCTCGGGGCAGGCGCACCCGATGAATCACCCGCTGGGCGGTGGAGTCCTGAGCGTAACCCAGGAGACTGGCCAGCACCTGATCCGGGGGCAGGGCCAGGCTGCCGGTGCCCAGCAACAAGGCCCAGAGCAGCAGCGTGGCGAGGATCAGGACGCCGCAGACCAACACCGTGCGTGGCCGCCAGCGCAGGGACAAGGGGCCCAGACGCAGGGCATGAGGGCCCATCACAGGCGGCTCAGGCGAAAGCGCCTGACCAGGACAATGAAGCACGGGCCGCCCAGCAGCAGGGTGATGATCCCGGCGGCGATTTCCTCCGGCGCCGCCAGCACTCGGCCCAGTACGTCGGCCCCCAGCAGCAGGCTTGCCGCGAGCACTGCCGAGTAGGGCAGGATCCAGCGATAGTCCGGGCCCACCAGCATTCGCGCCAGGTGCGGCGCCACCAGACCGACGAAACCTATGGGCCCGGCCACGGCGGTGGCCGCGCCGGCCAGCAACATCACCGCCAGGCAGGACAGCAGCCAGGTCAGGCGCAGGTTCACCCCCAGGGCCTGCCCCAGGTCCTTGCCCAGCGCCAGGGCATTGAGGTTGGCGGCGACGCCCAGGGCGATGCACAGGCCGAGGGCGATGGCCATGGCCGGAACATGCAGCAGGGCGAAGCCGCTGCCGGACAGCGAGCCCGAGGCCCAGTGGCGGAAGTGGTCGAAGACCTCGGGCGGACTGTTGAGCACGATGATGCCGGTCAGCGAAGTGAGCATCACCGACAACCCGGCCCCGGCCAGCACCAGGCGTACCGGGTTGGTGCCGGTCTCATGGGCCTGGCCCAGGAGAAACACCACGACGCCGGCCAGCCCGGCCCCGAAGAACGCCAGCCACAGGTACTCGGCCATGCTGGTCAGGTGCAGCAGCGCCACGCCGATGATCACCGCCAGGGCCGCACCGGCATTGATCCCCAGCAGGCCCGGTTCGGCCAGGGGGTTGCGGGTGACGGCCTGCATCACCGCGCCGGCCATGCCCAGGGCCGCTCCGGCCAGCAGGGCAATCAAGGTGCGCGGCAGGCGCAGTTCCTGCAGGATCAGGTGCTGGTCGTTGTGCAGGTCGGCGGCGTGCAGCGCCTCCCAGGTCACGCTCAGGGGAATGGCCCGCGAGCCGACGGCCAGGCTCAGCAGGGCCAGCAGAACCAGCAGCGCGAGCCCGGCCAGCAGGCGCCAGGTACGGGGCGTGTTGCTTCGGGCAAGTCGCAGCGGCATGCCGCGGCCTTGGGCAGACAGGCTCATGGTTTAACGAAAGTGCTCGGCGACGGCGTCGATCATCTGCCGCCCCGAGTAGTAGTCGATGCGAAACGAGCTCGGACCCAGGGCGTAGACCCGCTTGTGGATCACCGCCGGCAGGTTGGCCAGCACCGGATCGGCGAGAAACGCCTGCACGTCGCTCTCGTCGGCGCTGAGCAGGAACACGCTGTCGCCGCTGATGGCTGCGGGCAGGTTCTCCCGGGAAATGAACTGGAAGTCCGAGGCACGGGTGACTTTCCCTGCCAACGCCTCGGGCAGCTCTGCCACCTTGAAGCCCAGGCCGGTGAGGAGCCGGGCCTGGGGGCTGTTGAGGCGGCCGATGGAATAGCTGCCGGCGATGTTGTAGCCCACCACGCTGACCGGACCGGGAGGCGGGGTGATGTGGGCGGCGGTGTCGGCGGCGTATTGGTCGAAGCGCTGGATGGCGGCCCGGGCCTGTGGTTCCAGGCCGGTGCGTTGGCCCAACTCGGTGGCGATGTCCTGCCAGCTTTGGTTCGAGTAGTCCACCACCAGGGTCTCGATGCCCTGGGCCTGGAGTTCGGCGCGCTGGGCGATGACGCTGTCGGCGCCGGTGGCGGACACCACCACCAGGTCGGGGTCACTGGCGATCACCGCTTCGATATCGAATTGCAGGTTGCGGTACAGCACCTGCACGCCCCGTTGTTCGGCCACCTTGGCCCATTGGGAAAAGAACCCTTGCTGATCGGTGAGGCGACTGGCGGTGGTGGCGGCGCTGGCCACCAGCGGCGCGTCCATGGCCAGCAGGATTCCGCTGACGCTGGGGCTGGTGGAGACGATACGGGACGGGGCGGTCGGGGCGGCCCAGGCAAGGTGAGCGGACAGGGCCAGGACCGCTGCGCTGAGCAGCCGGACAGTAAGGCGTGGGTTCATCGTCGATCCGTTGGGCGGTGGGTGGAGTGCGGCTGGGGCGCCTTCTATTTCGCCTGAAGGGCCTGGACTGCAGGGCTTACATGATAATGCTTCTCATGCAATGTGTTCCATATTGTAGAATCCATTCCGCAATTGCAATACTGCAAGCGCCTGCTGCTCCAAGGAAAACCTGCCCATGACTCATCGTTTGCACGCGGATGCCGTGACCTTGCGCCACGACGCGCGAATCATTTCCCAGGACCTTTCCCTGGCCATTCCCGATGGTTCGTTCACCGTCATCGTCGGGCCCAATGCCTGCGGCAAATCCACCCTGTTGGCGGCGCTGTCGCGGCTGCTGGCCCCGGCCAGGGGCCAGGTGCTGCTCGATGGCAAGGACATTCGCCAACTGCCGGCCCGGGAGGTGGCCAGGCGCCTGGGCCTGCTGCCGCAAAGCGCCACGGCGCCGGACGGCATCACCGTCGCCGATCTGGTGGCGCGGGGGCGCTACCCACATCAGTCGCTCCTGCGCCAATGGTCGCTGGAGGATGAGCAGGCCGTGCGCCGGGCGATGGCTGCGACCCGGGTCAGCGAGCTGGCCGAGCGACTGCTGGACGAACTGTCCGGCGGCCAGCGCCAGCGGGTGTGGATTGCCATGGTGCTGGCCCAGGAAACCCCGATCCTGCTGCTGGACGAGCCCACCACCTACCTGGACATCGTCCATCAGATCGAGCTGC
This sequence comes from Pseudomonas protegens, assembly GCF_003732485.1. GTDB lineage: Bacteria > Pseudomonadota > Gammaproteobacteria > Pseudomonadales > Pseudomonadaceae > Aquipseudomonas > Aquipseudomonas protegens_B. Next base: position 13,828 of record NZ_MOAK01000035.1, on the reverse strand, counting down.
TGGAACTGCTGGCCGAACTCAACCGCCAGGGGCGCACCATCGTCGCGGTGCTGCATGACCTGAACCAGGCCTGCCGTTATGCCAGCCACCTGATTGCCCTGCGGGACGGGGCCGTGGTCGCCCAGGGGGCGCCGGCGACGATCTTCACCGAGGCGTTGGTGGAGCAGGTGTTCGGGCTGGCCTCGGTGGTCATCACCGATCCGGTCAGCGGCACCCCCTTGATGGTGCCCAGGGGCCGGGTCGAGGCGCTGTCATCCGGCGCGCCTGATTCACTGGGTGACGACTCAGCGACGTGAAGGGAGCGGTTCCTGGGGAACTCGCTGGCCGCCGGTGGCCTGGTTGACCAGAGCGGCTTCGTGGAACAGCGCCTCGCGATCTTCCGGCGCCTGCAGTTGCCCCAGGTCGGTGACGGTGGTCATCACGCAGACGATTTCCTGCTGGGCGTCGAACACCGGCGATGCCTGGCCGGTGACGTTGGACAGCAGGTGGCTGGTGAGCTCGGCCCAATGCTTCTGACGGACTTGATCGAGTACCGCGCTGCTGGGCGGGGTGCCGCGAAAGTGTGCCGGCTGCTGCTTGCGTGCGGCGTCGATGACGGCCTTGGGCAGAAAGGCCTGGAACACCAGCCCGCAGGCGGTGTTGTCGATGGGCAGGATGTCCCCCAGGGCCAGGGGGTTGATGGAGAAATAGGCACTGCGATACCAGCGCACCAGGGTCGGCCCGCGGTCGGTCCAGATCGCCACGCCACCGCTGGCGGCATGCCGCTGGGCCAGGGCCTTCATGTGCTGGGCGGCGATGTCCACGGCGTCGATGCGTTTCAGTGCGCCGATGCCGATGCTCAGGGCCGCAGGCCCCAGGTCATAGAGGCCGCTGACCGGGTCCTGCTTGGCCAATCCTTCCTTGACCAGGCTCTGCAGGTAACGGTGGGCGGTGGAACCGCCGGTGCCGGTACGCCGGGCCACTTCCCCCAGGGCCAGCTCGCCCTCGGCATTGGCCAGGGTGTTGAGAAAACGCGCGGCAATGGAAACCGACTGGATGACCCCGGAGCGTTTTTCCGGTGGGGCATCCAGGGTGTCGTCCAACGGGTTGTGCGAAGTGTTCAACGGCTGGGTCTCCTCAGCAATGTCTGGCCGCGTGGGGTACGCAGGCTACGGCCTGCACGGCGCTGGCGCTAGCGGCGGCCATGATACCGGTTCCGCCGTCTGCCAGGGACGGGCGAATGCGCCCGGGCCGAACCTGTAGATCATTCCAATTTGCAGAATGTATTCCGTATTGAGGAATATGATGTCAGCGTGATAGCCTAATCGTGAAAGAGGATCATTCTCATTTGGAAGGAAGTTTTAATGGCCCTTACGCACCGCACATTCAGTCACGGTATTGGCGTTCTTACCTTGTCCGCCTTGTTGGCGAGCCCGCCGGCCCTGGCCGAGGACAGTCGAACCCGGGAGCAAGTCGTAGAAAAGGGCGGCCTGGCATTGGACGCACTGAGGGTGACCGGTGAAAAACTCGACCGTGAGTTGAAGGACACTGCCTCCTCGGTCTCGATCATCACCGACCGCGATATCGACCAGATCAGGACCGGCGACGCCTCGGTGTCCGAAGTCATCAACGGCAGCCCCAATGTGATCTACACCGACTCGGTGGGTGCGCCGATCATCCGCGGCCAGGACACCCAGGGACCGAACAACGGGCAGAACGTGTTCTGGGGCGGCACGGTGCCCCGGGCCACCATCAACCTCGACGGGCACTATCTGAACTACAACGAGATGTTCTTCGGCGCGACCTCGGTCTGGGACCTGGACAGCATCGAGGTGTTCCGCGGCCCGCAGACCACCTCCCAGGGCGCCAATGCGATTGCCGGGGCGATCATCGTCAACACCAAGAACCCGACCTTCACCCCCGAGGCGGCCTACCAGGCAGAGATCGGCAGCTACCACTCGCGGCGCAGTTCGGTGGCGGTGTCCGGGCCCCTGGCCCAGGACTTTGCCGGGCGCCTGGCGGTGGACTATTCGGCCCGCGAGACCTTCATCGACTACGACAACCCGAAGTTCCAGGGCGGCAAGACCGACCAGGATTTTCGCAACCTCAACGCCCGGGCCAAGCTGCTGTGGTTGCCCACCGACATTCCAGGGCTGGAAAGCCAGTTCACCTTCGCCCACAACGACAGCAACCGCCCGACCCAGGAAGCCGCCTCGGCGCCGTTCCACAAGCTGGAGCACAGCTCCACCACCATGCCGTCCTGGGAACAGGACACCAACACCAGCATCCTCGACGTCTCCTATGAGCTGGGCAACGGCCTCAAGCTGTTCAACCAGGCGCAGTATTCGCTGTCGTCGGTGCACCGGGTGACCGGGGCGGCGGGCGAGGGCGATGCCGACATCCACCAGAAGAACGCCTCCAACGAGTCGCGCCTGACCTTCGGTGAGAAAGAGGACCTGCTCAGTGGCATGGGCGGGATCTACTACGCCCGCACCCGCACCGACGAAACCCTCAACCTGCGGGGCCGCTCGGCCTTCGACGACACCAAGACCAACCTGGGGATCTTCGGCGAGCTCAATTACCGCCTCACCGATCTCTGGACCCTGAGCACCGGCCTGCGCTACCAGCAGGACCACATCGAACGCACCGGCAACTCGGTGCTGGCTCCCGGCGCGCTGAACTACGACAAGACCTTTTCCACGGTGCTGCCCAAGGTGTCCCTGGCCTACGCCGCCACCCCGCACTGGACCGTCGGCGGCCTGGTCAGCCGGGGCTACAACCCGGGCGGCGTGTCGCTGAACCTGAGCACCCGGCAATGGGCCTACTTCAAGCAAGAGTCGATCTGGAACTATGAGCTGTTCAGCCGCGCGAGCTTTCTCGACGACCGCCTGCTGATCAACACCAACCTGTTCTACATGGACTTCAAGGACGCCCAATACAACATCCCGGTGGTGATCTCCCCCGGGGTGGCGCAGTCCTACACCATCAACGCCGAGAAGGCCCACGCCTATGGCCTGGAACTGGATTTCGACTACCGCCTGCTGGACAACCTGCGGCTCAAGGCCAGCGCCGGGACCCTGCGTACCCGCATCGACAAGATCTCCAGCAACGCCGACTACGCCCACAACGAGTTCGCCCGCTCGCCGGGCTACACCCTGAGCTTCGGCCCCAGCTGGGACATCACCGAGCGCCTGAACCTCAATGCCCAGGTGCGCTACCTGGACGGCTACTACTCGGATACCGCCAACACCTCGGCCTATTCGATCAAGCCCTACACCCTGACCGATGCGCGCATGAGCTACCGCTTCAACGACCAGGTGCAGCTCTACGGCTACGTCAAGAACGTCTTCGACGACCGCTCGCCCACCTACATGCAGCAGAACCGCGGCATCGGCGGCATCGAGGCCAGCATGACCCTGCCACGGACCCTGGGCATCGGCGTCAAAGGGGCATTCTGAGGCCCCGGGGACCCATCGCCGGCTGCTGCCCGAGGCGCAGCCGGGGTTTATTCGTACACAGGAGATTGGCAACAGATGAGTAACCGCAAACGCCTGCATATCGGCATGTCCCTGGCCCCCACCTGGCTCAGCGGCGATGCCTGGCGCCAGCCCGACAGCAATATCGAAGGCATCTACAGCGCCGACTTCGCCGTGGACATCGCCAAGCGCTCCGAGGCCGCGCACCTGGATTTCGTGTTCCGCCCCGACGTCAGTTGCCTGAACATGGACGGCCTGGAAAACGGTTCGGGTTTCGCCAGCCTCGACCCTACGGTGCTGCTGGCGTGCATTGCCCGGGAGACTTCGCACATCGGCCTGGTGTCCACCGTCTCCACCACCTTTTTCCCGCCCTATGTGGTCGCACGCCAGTTGCAGTCGCTGCACTGGGTGAGCAACGGTCGCGCCGGCTGGAACATCGTCACCGCCTTGCAGGGCCACGAGAACTTCGGCCTGGAGGCCATGCCCAGCGCGGACCAGCGTTATGCCCGGGCGGCGGAGTTCACCCGCCTGGTGCATGATCTCTGGGCCAGTTACCCCAACGACGCGCTGCTGCTGGACCGTGAGCATGGCCGTTACGCCGACCGTGCCAAGGTGCACCCGGTGGACCATGACGGCGAGCATTTTCGTGTGCGCGGTCCGCTCAACCTGCCGGCGTTCAAGGCGCGGATTCCGTTGATCCAGGCCGGCGCCTCGGACACCGGCCGCGACTTTGCTGCGTCGGTGGCCGATCTGGTGTTTGCCCCGACCCCGGACAAGGACGCCGCCCTGGAGCTGCGTCGCGATCTCTCCCAGCGGGCCCAGCGTCACGGCCGCAAGCCCGAAGACATTCGCCTGCTGCCGGGCCTGAGCCTGTATCTGGCCGCGACCCGGGAAGAGGCCC
>NZ_MOAK01000035.1:0-9414 GCF_003732485.1 Pseudomonas protegens | reverse complement strand
GCAGATGCTCGGCCTCGACCTCAGTGACTGGCCCCTGGATCGTCCGGTGAGCGCGGCGGACTTGCCGGCCCCGGTGTACAACCCCGGCAGCCGCACCCACACCAACCTGTTGCGGCGCCTGATCGAGCGCGAGACCTTGCGCCTGGATGAATTGCTGTTGCGCCCGGAAGTGATTTCCGCCGCCCACTGGCAAGTGATCGGCACCGCCGAAGACGCCTTCGAACAGATCGTCGACTGGGCCGAAGCCGGTGCCATGGACGGCTTCATCGCCGCGCCGGGAGGCTCGATCCGTTCGATGCATATCTTCCTGGAACAGGTGGTACCGCGACTGGTGGCGGCCGGGCTGTTTCGCGAGGCCTACAGCGGCAGCACCTTCATGGAGCACCTTGAACAGCGCTGAGGGAGAGGGGAGCGTCCGCGGCAGACGTCTCCCGGACTACCAGTGGTCAACCAATTGCCTGACCTGCGACGCCGCGTGGCAGCGTAGCAATGCCTGACGAAAGCGCGGATTGGAGAACAGCCGGGCAGTGTCCGCCAGCAGTTCCAGGTGTTGCTGATCGGCGGGGGCGGGTACCAGCAGTACGAGGATATCGCTCACCGGTTGCTGGTCGGGGGCGGCAAAGGCCATGGCGGTCTGCGGCCGCAGGTACAGCGCATGGATGCTGTCGAGCTCGGCGAGCCGCGCATGGGGCACGGCCACACCGGCGCCGATGGCGGTGCTGGCGGCCAGTTCCCGGCGCCACAGACTGGCCGTGACCCAATCGCCGGGCAGTTGTCGGGTCTCTTGAAGATGCCGGCCAACCTGTTCGAACAGGCGCTGTTTGTTCGACACATTGACATCGAGAAGGATGTCCTCGACTTGCAGGTAGCGGGCAAGCTTGCTCATGGGCTACTCCGGGCGTTTCAGGCTTGGCTCAAGGAGAATTGAAGCGCATTTGCCTGGCCGGGTCAGTGGTTGCCAGGCAGTCTTTACGAACTCTTTAGATCGCCGGCCGTTGGCCCGATGCCGCCAGGCGCGTGTTGCCCGGCGGCTCGCTCACGGCTGTCTGGCCACAGGTAGCTGGCAGCACGCCATCCTGTAGCAGCTGGCCTGCCAGCGAAGGCCCCGCCAGACCGCCGCTCGGCTCAGCCTAGCGCGCGGCCCAGGCGTTGAAACGCTCCTAAAGACGCGCTTAACGGGAGGTTTTTTCTCACGGCGTTGCCCAGACGTCGCCCCGGTGCCAGCAGGCTGGGTAAGATCCAGATACTGGCGCAACCCTGTACCGGGCACTGGGCCCGGACCACCGTCGCAGTGCGCCCAGGAGCCCAGACATGAACAACTTCACGGACTATCGCCTGCCTTCCCTGGATGCTCTGCTGGCCTTCCAGGCGGCCGCGCAGTTGCAGAGTTTCGAACGCGCGGCCGATGCCCTGGCGCTCACCGGCAGCGCCTTGCGCAAGCGTGTTGCAGGCCTGGAGCAACTGCTGGGCCTATCGTTGTTCGAGCGCCTGGGCGGCAATGTGCTGCTGACCGTGCAGGGGCAGGTCTACCTGGAGCAGGTCAGCCCGATCCTCGCGCAGTTGCTGGCAATCCCCGGGCATCAGCGTCCGGTGCAGCGCAAGCAGCACCTGACGGTCAGTTGCCCGCCGACCTTCGCCCGTCAGGTCCTCATCCCGCGCCTGCAGGAGCACAGCCTGGCCTACCCGGACGTCGACCTGCAGATCCAGCTCAGTGCGCCCATGGGCAGTGTCGAGAGTGGTGCCTGCGACGTGCAGATCAGTGGCGATAGCGCCGAGGTCGCGCCTTGTCAGCGGCTGCTCGACGAACAACTGCTGCCCATGGCCGCACCGGCCTTGCTGGCGCATTTCCCGGGCCTGGACCCCGTGCGGGATTTCGCCCGCTTGCCCTTGTTGCGTTCACCCCTGGAGCCCTGGCGGCCCTGGTTCATGCAAGCCGGCCTGGAACTCGTCGAGCCGGGGCAGGGCCCGGCGCTGCTGGACCTGGGAATGATGCTTGAGGCGGCGGCCAAGGCTCAGGGCGTGGTCCTGGCGCGGCCCTCACTGGCCCAGGCGTGGCTGGCCGATGGGCAGCTGGTGGCGATTGGCGAGGTGCGCAGCGAACCCTCATTTCACTATCAACTGCGGGTTCGGCAGGCATCGCCGGCGGCGGAAGCCTTCAGCACCTGGTTGACCCGGGTCTGTCATGAAACCGTGCTTGAGGCGCAGGCACGCTTGAAGCACTCGCTGTAGGAAAGTTACGCCCGATAAGCGCGAAATCTTTTCCCGGTAACGCCTCGAGTAGGCCGTTAATCTCGCGCTGAACCTCAATCGGGAGCCGGGCAATGCCCATCATCACCTGTATCGAAGACTTGCGTGCAATGGCCCAGCGGCGGGTGCCGCGAATGTTCTATGACTATGTCGATGGCGGCTCCTGGACCGAGAGCACCTACCAGGCCAACCAGGCCGACTTCAGCGCGATCAAGCTGCGCCAGCGGGTTGCGCGCAACATCGAGCAGCGCTCGCTCGGCGCTCGGCGAATGGGCATCGACATGGCCATGCCGCTGGCCATCGCGCCCACTGGCCTGGCAGGAATGATCCACGCCGACGGCGAGATTCTTGCCGCCCGCGCCGCCACCGCCGCCGGCATTCGCTACACCTTGTCGACGGTCAGCATTTGCTCCCTGGAGGAAATCGCCCAGGCCATCGCCGCGCCGTTCTGGTTCCAGCTCTACGTCATGCGCGACCGCGGTTTCGTCGCCAGCCTGATTGACCGGGCCAAGGCCGCCGGATGTGATGCTCTGGTCCTGACCCTTGATCTGCAATTGAGCGGCCAGCGCCACAAGGACCTGAAAAACGGCCTGAGCATTCCACCGCGACTGACCCCCTCCAGCCTGTTGAATATCCTCGGCAAGCCGCGCTGGATCAAAGGGATGCTGAGTACCCGTCGACACCACTTCGGCAACATCATGGGGCATGTCAAAGGCGTGGATGACATGCGCCAGCTGGCCGACTGGACTTACCAGCAGTTCGACCCGCGCCTGAGCTGGGACGACATTCAATGGATCAAGGAGCGCTGGGGCGGCAGGTTGATCCTCAAGGGCATCCTGGATGTCGAGGATGCGCGCCTGGCGGCGGACAGCGGCGCCGATGCCCTGATCGTCAGCAACCATGGCGGCCGGCAGCTGGACGGTGCGCCCTCCAGCATCAGCATGCTGCCGGCGATCGTCGAGGCGGTCGGCGAGCGGATCGAAGTCTGGCTCGACAGCGGTATCCGCAGCGGCCAGGACGTGATCAAGTCCCTGGCGCTGGGTGCCCAGGGGGTCATGCTCGGGCGCGCGCACCTGTATGGCCTGGGGGCGATGGGTGAGGCTGGAGTGGCCAAGGCCCTGGAGATCATCGCCAGAGAAATGGACCTGACCCTGGCCCTGTGTGGGCACACCGATGTGCAGCATCTGGATCACCACATCCTGTTGCCGGGTAGTTACCCTCTGCCCTAGGCGGTGCTGCTCACAGCCCTGGCCAGCGGGCCGCGCTGGGCCCAGGTTGAAGCACTTGCCCTTGAGCCGGTGGTTCGCAGGTTCGAGTCTCCCGCTATCCCGCCATGTCGGATGGCTATGAAAGATTCAGGAAGGGGGCAGGGGGCCTGCTCGCAGGTCATGCAGCCGCCGCGGCCAACCTCTCATAGGGCCTCCAGGAAAGCCTTCAGTGCCTTCAGTTCGGTCCGGTCCAGCTCCAATACCTTCAATTGCGCCGACGTCACGGGAAACAGCGGGTCTTGCAGCTGCCCATCCTTGGGTACGGGCCTGGGCATGCCTGCGTTGTAGAACAGCAGCACCTGATCGAGGCTGCTGGCCAGCCCGTTGTGAAACCAGGGGCCGGTATGGCTCACCAGGCGCAGTGAAGGTGTGCGAAAGCGCCCGACATCTTGTACCCGCCCGGTGACTTCATAGCGCCCGAGGTCTTCGCGGCGACGCCCATAGAAGGTCAGGCCTGCATTGTGGAAGCGGTTGTCCTGCATCCCCGGACCGAAGTGGCAGTTCATGCACCGGGCCTTGGTGCGAAACAGGTGCAGCCCCTGCAATTGCTGGTCATTGAGGGCCTTCGCCTGCCCTCGCAGAAAACGCTCGAAGGGGGTACGTTGGGCAACCCGCAGCAGGCCACGCTGATAAGTCGCCAATGCCGCTGCCACCTGCTCGGCACCCAGCGCCTGTCCGGGAAATACCTGGGCGAACTGTGCCGGGTAGTCCGTGGTGTCACGCAGCCGGGCCACCAGTTGCGCGACGCTGAAGGCCATCTCCTTGGGGTCGACGACCGGCATCAGGGCCTGCATCTCCAGGCTGTCGGCGCGCCCGTCCCAGAACAGCTTCTTGGCCAGGCCGCTGGCCACCAGGCTCGGTGCATTGCGCCGGCCCGCGGCACGGTCATGCCCGAACGAAACCCGACGCCCATCGGCGAACCCCAGGTCCGGTTCATGGCAGGAGGCGCAGGCAATCTGCCCCGAACGCGACAGGCGCGGGTCGAAGAACAGCTGGCGGCCCAGATCGGCCTTCTGCTGCGTGTAGGGGTTGTACGCCGGGGACGGCGCCCGCTCGGGCAAGGGGCCCAGCTCTTGCCAGGCCACGCCGGCATCCACCTGCGGCGCCGGCCACTGCGCGGGGGGCCGGCTGTACAACTCGCGCAGGCAAGACGGTTCGCTCGAGGCGCAGGCCAGCACGTGCTGCGGGCCAATCACCAGCACCATGCCGAGCATGACCTGCAGACTCTTCAGGGACCGGCGCATTTCAGAACGCGTATCCGACTTCGAGCCAGTACTGGCGGCCCACCTCATAGGTCGAGACCGAGTTGCTGTTGACCGTCTGGTTGGCATTGACCGACTTCTTGTCGAGGACGTTGAACACGTCGACATTGATGAACACGTTCTGGTCCCTGGCGGTGGGAATACGCCAGCCCAGGCGCGTGTCCCAGGTCAGCGCCGCCTGGAATTTCTGTTCCTCCCAGACATCCACCGAGGTCCCCATGTAGTCCACATTGCGCCCCGTGTCGCCAATGCGCTTGTAGCCGGCGCGGTAGCGCCAGAAGTTGCTCCACTGCAGATTGGCCTGGGGGATCTCGGTGATGGTCGTCAGGCGGGCCGTCCAGGGCCGGTTGAAGTTGCTGGCCGGGCGGTCGTCATAATTGATGAAGCTGCCCTGGTACTGGATGACGCTGTTCTGGTAGTACAGGTTCTCGGCGGCGACGTAGGTCGGTGCGGAGGCCTTGCTGTCGGTCCAGTTGAGCGCCAGTTGCCCGCCGGTCTGGGTGCCCAGCAGTGTCCAGCGCTGCAACGGTGTCACCGTCAGGGTGTAGGTGTCGGTCTCGCTCTTGCCGTCGTTGGTGTAGGTGGTGTAGTTGCTCGCCAGCGTCGGGTCCGTGGAGGGCTCGCCCAAGGTCTTGCCGGACACCTGCACCACCTGGTCGCGCCCCTTGCGATTGACATACTTGAGGGCATATTCGACCCCGGCCCATTGCTGTACCACGCCCAGCATCAGCTCGTCGTCGTAGGGGATGTCCAACTGATTGAAACGCACCTGGTTGGCCGCATTGGATTTGACCACCCAGGGTTTGTCCAGGCTGTCGCGGGTTTCGTTGAAGCGCAGGCGGTTGCGCCCGTCCTGCAGCTGCCAGCTGCTGACGCTGCGCCCGTAGTAACGGTTGACGCCGGCATTGAGCAAGGTGGTGCGGTCACCGAACAGGTCATATTCCAGGGAGAAGCGCGGCGCCCAGGTGGTCTTGTCCATGTAGTCGTCGCTGTCCACACGCACGCCGGGGCGCAAGGTCAGTTGGCCGAGGGTGATCTCGTCCTGCAGCCAACTGCCCCAGGAGGTGGTGGTGAAGTCGAATTCGCCAGTGGCATAGCGGGTACGGCTTTTCATGTACTGGCCCGCCCAGCCGTTCAGGGTCCGGCCCATGTTGCAGGCGACGCTGTCGGTAACTCCGGCGCCGTTGGTGCAGGTGGTGGTGGCCGCGGGGCTGACATAGGTGCTGCTGTCGGTCAGGCGCTCGTAGCGCACGTACTGGCGGGAGAATTCCAGGCCGGTCTGCGGGCGGTGAGTCATGCCCAGCCAGTCGACGCTGCGCCAGTCGGCATTGAGCTTGTACTGCCAGGTACGTTGCTGCTGCTCGATATCACCCCAACCGCCTTCAAGGGTATTGGAGGTGGCCTTGTTGCCGATGCCCCAGTCCTTGGTGGCCGACTTGCGCCAGGTCCAGTAGTCGGCCGAATCCGATTGGCGGCTCTGTTCCTGGCCGCTCCACGCCAGGTTCTGTTCGATGCGCGCCAGGTCGCCATCCCAGACGGTGCGCAGGTTCACTTGGGTGCCGCCGGCCTTGTTGTCATAACCCGAGTTGGCCACGTTGGCACGGAAGTAGTGACTCTCCTCCGGGGCATGGGTCACGCTGGTCTCGACAGTGAGTTGATCGCTGGCTTTCCATACCGACTTGAGGAAGTAGTTGTCGATGCGCCGTTGCTGCTTCTCCTCGTGAAAGCCCATTTCCTCGACATTGTTGTAGGAGTAGAAACCCAGGGGGATGGTCGAGCGCTTCTGGCTGAAGCTGCCAAGCAGGCCGAAATTGTCGGTCAGGTGGCCCTGCAGCGTGCCACGAACGGTGACCTTGTCGAACTTGGGCTGCTCGTCGGGAGAGCCCGAGTTTTCCATGCGCTGTTCTTCGCTTTCATCGACGTGATATTGGGTCCAGGCGGAACGGGTGGTCTGCACCGAGAATTTGCCGTGCAGCGCCTGGGTCGGTGCACGGGTCTGTGCATCGATGACGCCACCGTTGAAGCCGCCATAGGCCGCTGGCACGTTGCTGTCCAGGACCGTGATGTTCTCCAGCAGGTCGGTGTCCAGTGCCAGGCCCTGGCTGCGTCCCGGTACCGCGTCCAGCAATTGCACCCGGTCTTCGGCCGGATCGATGTCATTGTTCATGTTGATGCCATCGACCAGGAAGGCATTCTGGTAGAACTGCGCCCCGTTGATGCTGATGTTGGCCGGGCCGATTTCGCCAGGGGTCTTGCTGCTCAGCTGAGCGTCGTCGAACTGCACGTTGGGATGGCTGCGCAACAGGCTGGTGATGTCGCCATTGCCCGCCGGCATGGCTTCGATCGTCGCGCGGTCCACTCGGGTTTCACCCTGGGGCAGCGACAACTCGCCAGGCACCTTGGTATTGCCCAGGCGGACCGGGTCGGTACGCGGGCGAGTCGCCCGTTGCACCATCAGCGCGTCGTCACCGATGTAGATCCACTCCAGCTGGCTGCCCTTGAGCAGTTTCGCCAGCGCCTGCTCGGCGCTCAGTTCGCCCTGCACCGCCGGAGCGTTCAGGTTGAGCAGCAGTTGGCTCTCGACGCTGATCTGCAGGCCGGTCTGCTGTGCCAGCACCATCAGCGCCGTGCTTAACGGTTGGCGTGCGATGTCGATGCTATGCCGTGTGCGATGGTCACCGGCCAAGGCCGGCAGGGACACCGCCAGCCCTACTGACAGCCACAACAGCCGCGCACTGCGCCGGCAACCCTGAAGACCCTGTGGGGGGAAAATGGACATGCTCTGGTGGACTCCCCGATAGTGCGAACAGTACGCACATGCTAATGAGAATAATTATGATTAACTCAGCGGGGCAATAAACGAACGGCGATCGAGAACTTCCAGAAAATTGTGAAATTTATTGTTTTACCGGCACTTGCGGCTCTTTGCGGATCAGCGTGAGGTAGGGGGCCGATTGCCAGAGATGCCCGCCCAACGGAGCGATCGCCAATTGCAGCGCGCTGACTGGCGAGCGCAGGTTCAGCGAAGCGGTGATACGCCGCTCGCCCAGCGCAGGGTCCGCCAATAGCAGTACACCGGGGTAATAGTCCTGCAGCGCATCAATCACCTCGGAGAGTGGCCGGTCATTGACCAGCAACTGCCACTGGCGCCAGGGGGCAACCTGGCCAGGCAACAGCCGACCGCGCTGCGGCGGGCCCTGGTCCAGGCCAAGGCGAAGGCTATCGCCCGGGCCCAGGGCCGGCACCGCAAGTTCGCCGCGTCCATCGCGAACCTGGACTGCGCCGCTCTGCACCGCCACCACCACGGCGTTGCGGCTGAGGTCCACGTCGAACGCGGTCCCTACGACCCTGACCTTGACGTCCGCGGCCTGCACCGTGAACGGGCGTGAGGCGTCGTGGCTGACCTCGAAGAACGCCTGCCCCCTGAGCAGGGTGACCGCCCGCGTACCGGGTTCGAAGTCCACTCGAATAGCGCTGTCGCTGCCCAGTTCAATACGGCTGCCGTCACTCAAGAGCACTTGTCGGTGCTCGCCGGCTGGGCTGGTATGGGCGGTCGGTGGTGTCGGCCCGGCCAGCAACAGCAGGCAGGCGGCCAGTGCAAGCGCCTTCAGTGCCCGCCGCGGCCTGTTGCGCCGAGCCCGGAGCGGGGTGGGCAAAGGCTGGGGCGTGGGTGGTTCCAGCGGCTCCAGGCCGCCACTGAGCAACCAGACTTTCTCGGCCTTGCGCCAGGCGACAGCATGGCGCTCATCAGCGGCCAGCCAGCGCGCATGGGCCTGTTGCAGTAAGGCGTCATCCGGCGCGGCGTGGCATTGCAGCAGCCAATCCATCGCCGCCTGCCACACCGGGTCGTCCTTCAGTGAACCGGATACAGGTTGAGGCAAGGGGGTATCAGTCATCGGCCAGGTGCTCCGCACAGTGGGTCAGTGCGTCACGCACCAGCTGGTGCGCCAAGCTGGTGGAGATCTTCAGCTCAGCGGCAATTTCCTGGAAGGTCAGGTGTTGCAGGCGGTGCATGTGGAAGGCCCGGCGCGTGCGCTCCGGCAGCAGTGCCAGCGCATCTTGCAGCAGGCGCAACTGGTCGCTGTGCAGCGCCTGATGCTCCGGTGATGGCGTACTCGAGGGCAGCTCGTTCAGCAGATCGGCGCCATCGGGATGACGGTTTTCCAGGGTCGAGCGCCGCAGCAGGTCAAAGGACAGGTTACGCACGATGCGGTACAGGTAGCCCACCGGGTTGCTTGGCTGTGCAGCGCTATCGGCCTGGCCGCAGAAGCGCAGCCAGGCCTCCTGGACCACTTCTTCGGCTTGCGCCCGACAACCGACAATGGGCGCCGAATAGTCGACCAGCGCGGTGCGATGGGAAAGGTAGAGCTCGAGTTTATCGCTGAGATAAGACACGGCGGCGATCATTCAAGGCGGGATCAGACGAGGGGGCGGGATTCTATCCTTGATTGCAAATGATTATCAAATGCATTTTGTGCGCCTCAATCAGCACCGCCTGAGTAAGCCTCGCGCTGGGATGGCCATGCTTCAAGGGCCTAAGGCATTCGAAAAAAACGTACTACAAGGGCTTTCTCATTGGGCACAAACCCAATAGTGATTGTTCATTTCCTGGCGTGGGTGGCGGATCGACTCTGGCC
>NZ_MOAK01000034.1:218835-227607 GCF_003732485.1 Pseudomonas protegens | reverse complement strand
GTGCGTGAGGACGGTGCAGGGCTTGAGGGCCTCTTCGCCAGCAAGCTGGCTCCTACGGTGGGCGTATTGCGTTTGAGCCTTGTAGGAGCTGGCTTGCCAGCGAAGGCGTGCGTGAGGGCGGTGCGGGGCTTGAGGGCCTCTTCGCCAGCAAGCTGGCTCCTACGGGGGCATGGCAGGCGGGGCCGGCGGGGAGGGTTCAGTCGGGCCAGTTCCACGCCGGTTCGTCGAGCATGCGCTGGCCGACGATGCCGGTCTGGCCCAGCTCTTTCTCCAGCACGATGCAGTTGCATTCGGGGTCTTGCTGCAAGGCTGCGATCAAGCGCCGGGCGTGGGACACCACCCACACCTGGCACTGCTGCGAGGCACCAATGATCAAGCGCGCCAGGGCCGGCAACAGGTCCGGGTGCAGGCTGGTCTCCGGTTCGTTGAGCACCATCAGGCTCGGCGGACGCGGGGTCAGCAAGGCCGCTACCAGCAACAGGTAGCGCAAGGTGCCGTCCGACAGTTCCGCGGCCGACAGCGGTCGCAACAACCCCTCCTGATAGAACTCGATGGCGAAGCGTCCACCCTGCAGCGGGGCGATGTTCAGCCGTGCGCCGGGGAAGGCGTCGCTGATGGCTGCCTGCAACGCCTCGGGGTCGCCGATCTCGCGAATGGTCTGCAACGCCGCCGCCAGGTCGCGGCCATCGTGATGCAGCACCGGCGTGCGGGTGCCCAGTTGCGGCTGGCGCACCGGGGCTTCGCTGTCGCTGCGAAAGTGATCGTAGAAACGCCAGCGACGAATGAACTCGCGCATCTGCAGCACTTCCGGGGAGCCGCGCAGGCTGCCCACTTGATCGAACAGGCTGTCGAAGTCCGGCGTGTGCTGGGCCAGCACGTCCCAGCTGCGGCCCTGGCGCGCGCGGATCAACGGGCCGGCACGGTCCACCAGCAGGCTGGCGGGACGGTAGCAGGGCCCGGACCAGATGCATTCCTTCTTGATTTGCGGGTCCAGGGAAAATACCGAGTTGCTCGGTTCCGGCAGGCCCAGGGCGATGGCGTAGCTGAAGTCTTCGCCGGCAAAGCCCAGGCGCAGGCGCTTGCTGGAAGAGCGCACGCTGGCCTCGATCGGCACTTCGCCGTTGCGCATGCGCCGGCTGAGGTTTTCCGGCCCGGCCCAGAAGGTCGAGTCCAACCCGCCTTCCCGGGCCAGGGCATTGACCACGCCGCCCTGGGCGGTCTCTGCCAGCAGGCGCAGGGCGCGGTACAGGTTGGACTTCCCGCTGCCATTGGCGCCGGTGATCAGGTTCAGTCGCCCGAGGGGAATCACCAGTTTGTTGATGGAGCGGTAATTGGCCACCGCCAGGGTCTTGAGCATGCCGGGTCTCCTGTTGCGTGGTGCGCAGTGTGCCTGATTTGTCGCCGGGCAGCTTGGCTCGTGCAACCGCCAGGGGCTGCACGGATAGAGCGCGTTGAGAGGTGTTGCGGCGGCTGCACGGCCGAGCGGGAGCAAGCTCCATCGCCACACAGGCCCCGGTCATGAGAGCGACGTGCAAGGGTTGAACCCTGTTCTAAGCTCACAGTCGTAACGTCACTGGCGACACGGCATCACGCAAAAGGAGCCTGCATGGCTGCGTTCAATTCGAAGTGGATAGTGGGATTGGCCCTGTTGCTGCTGCTCGGCGGCTGCGGGGCGGAGAAGCCCGGGGAAAAGGAACGCCCGCGGGTGCGTATCCAGCAAGTGCAGAGCAGCGATTTCGCCCCGTCGGTGACCCTCACCGGTGACGTTCAGGCCCGGGTGCAGACCGAACTGTCGTTTCGCGTCGGCGGCAAGATCATCCAGCGCCTGGTGGATGTCGGCGACCGGGTCACGGCCCAGCAGGTACTGGCCCGGCTCGATCCCAAGGACTTGCAGACCAACGTCGACTCTGCCGCTGCCGCGGTGTTTGCCGAACAGGCACGGGTCAAGCAGGCCAGCGCAGCCTTTGTCCGTCAGCAGAAACTCTTGCCCAAGGGCTATACCAGCCAGAGCGAATACGATTCGGCCCAGGCTGCCCTGCGCAGCAGTCAGAGCGCCTTGAGCGCGGCCCAGGCGCAGTTGGCCAATGCCCGGGAGCAGTTGAGCTACACCGAACTGGTGGCCGAGGCGCCTGGGGTGATCACCGCGCGCCAGGCCGAGGTCGGCCAGGTGGTGCAGGCCACCATGCCGATCTTCAGCCTGGCCCGGGACGGCGAGCGCGATGCGGTATTCAACGTCTACGAATCGCTGTTGATGCAGCCACCAGGCCAGGAAACCATCCACATCAGCCTGCTGGACAACCCCAAGGTGACCACCACCGGCAAGGTCCGCGAGGTGACCCCGGTGGTCTCGGCCCAGAGCGGTACGGTGCAGGTCAAGGTGGTGCTCGATTCACTGCCGGCGGGCATGGACCTGGGCTCGGTGGTCAGTGCCACCGCCCGGGCCCATGGCAAGGCCACGGTGGTGCTGCCTTGGTCGGCGCTGACCAAGAACCTCAGCGAACCGGCGGTGTGGCTGGTGGGCGAGGACGGCAAGACCGTGCTGCACAGTGTCAAGGTCGGGCGTTACCTGACCGGCCAGGTGATCATCAGCGACGGCCTCAAGGGCGGTGAGAACGTGGTGGTGGCCGGAGGGCAGTTGTTGCACCCGGGGATGTTGGTCGAGATTGCCGGGCAGACCCAGGATCAGGGAGCACAACCATGAAGCGCCTACTGCCGTTGTTATGGGCCAGCGCCGTGCTGCTGGGCTGCTCCAAGGAAGAGCCGGCACCGGAGCCGGTGCGTCCGGTGCTGTCGATCCAGGTGGCGCCGCAATCCGAGGAAAGCCTGGGACGTTTTGCCGGCAACATCCAGGCCCGCTATGAAACCAACCTGGGCTTCCGGGTGCCGGGGCGCATTGCCAACCGCAATGTCGATGTCGGCGCCGAAGTGGGCCCCGACGACCTGCTGGCGACCCTCGACCCCACCGACCAGCAGAACCAGTTGCGGGCCGCCCAGGGCGACCTGGCCAAGGTCCAGGCGCAGTGGATCAACGCCCAGGCCAATGCCCGGCGCCAGCAGGAGCTGTTCGACCGTGGCGTCGGCGCCCAGGCGCAACTGGACATCGCCCAGACCGACCTGAAGACCACCGGCGCGTCCCTGGACCAGGCCAGGGCCGCCGTGCGCCAGGCCCAGGATCAGCTCAACTACAGCGAGTTGCGCAGCGATCACGGTGGCGTGATCACCGCCTGGAATGCCGAAGCCGGGCAGGTGGTGACCGCTGGCCAGCAGGTGGTGACCCTGGCCCGGCCGGAGATCAAGGAAGCGGTGATCGACCTGCCGGCGACCCTGGTGGATCAACTGCCGGCGGATGTGGAGTTCAAGGTCGCGGCCCAGCTCGACCCGAGCATCAGCACCACGGCCACCGTGCGCGAGATCGAGCCCCAGGCCCAGAGCGCGACCCGTACCCGTCGTGCCCGCCTGACCCTCAAGGACACCCCCGAGGCCTTTCGCCTGGGCACCGCCATCAGCGTGACCCTGAGCTCGGCCATCGAGCCACGCACCGAGTTGCCCCTGACGGCCCTGCAAGAGGTGGATGGTCAGACCCGGATCTGGGTCATCGATCCCCAGAGCCAGACCGTTGCCCCCCGTGAAGTCACGGTGCTTAGCCGCGACAGCGCCTCGGCGTTGATCAGCCAGGGGGTCAAGCCCGGCGAGCGCATCGTCAGTGCCGGGGTCAACAGCCTCAAGCCGGGGCAGAAAGTCAAAATCGATGAGGACCGCGCACAATGACGCCTGACAGCAAAGGGAGCTTCAACCTGTCCGAGTGGGCGATCAAGCATCAGTCCTTCGTCTGGTACCTGATGTTCGTCGCGCTGTTGATGGGCGTGTTCTCCTACATGAACCTGGGGCGTGAGGAAGACCCGTCCTTCACCATCAAGACCATGGTGATCCAGACCCGCTGGCCCGGCGCGACCCAGGAAGAAACCCTGAAGCAGGTCACCGACCGCATCGAGAAAAAACTCGAAGAGCTGGACTCGCTGGACTACGTGAAAAGCTACACCCGCCCCGGTGAGTCGACGGTGTTCGTCTACCTGCGCGACACCACCAGTGCCAAGGACATCCCCGAGATCTGGTACCAGGTACGCAAGAAGATCAACGACATCCGCGGCGACTTTCCCCAGGGTTTGCAGGGGCCGGGTTTCAACGATGAATTCGGCGATGTGTTCGGCTCGGTCTATGCCTTCACCGCCGACGGCCTGAGCATGCGCCAGCTGCGCGACTACGTGGAACAGGTACGGGCGCAGATCCGTGAAGTGCCGAACCTGGGCAAGGTGGAGATGGTCGGCGAGCAGGACGAAGTCATCTACCTGAACTTCTCCACGCGCAAGCTGGCGGCCCTGGGCATCGACCAGCGCCAGGTCCTGCAGAGCCTGCAAGCGCAGAACGCGGTGACCCCGGCCGGAGTGATCGAGGCCGGGCCGGAGCGCATCTCGGTACGCACGTCCGGGCAGTTCGCCTCGGAGAAGGACCTGGCCACGGTCAACCTGCGGCTCAACGACCGCTTCTATCGCCTGGCGGATATCGCCGACATCAGTCGCGGCTACGTCGACCCTTCCACACCGCTGTTCCGCTTCAATGGCAAGCCTGCCATCGGCCTGGCCATTGCCATGAAGAAGGGCGGCAACATCCAGGACTTCGGCAAGGCCTTGCACGCCCGCATGGACCAGCTTACCGCCGACCTGCCGGTGGGCGTCGGGGTGCACAAGGTTTCCGACCAGGCCGAGGTGGTGGAAGAGGCAGTGGGCGGTTTCACCAGCGCGCTATTCGAGGCGGTGATCATCGTGCTGGTGGTGAGCTTCATCAGCCTTGGGGTACGCGCCGGGCTGGTGGTGGCCTGCTCGATTCCGCTGGTGCTGGCCATGGTTTTCGTGTTCATGGAGTACAGCGGCATCACCATGCAGCGGATCTCCCTGGGGGCGCTGATCATCGCCCTGGGGCTGTTGGTGGACGACGCCATGATCACCGTGGAGATGATGGTCACGCGGCTGGAGAAGGGCGAGAGCAAGGAACAGGCGGCGACCTTCGCCTACACCTCCACCGCCTTCCCGATGCTCACCGGGACCCTGGTGACCGTGGCCGGCTTCGTGCCCATCGGCCTCAACGCCAGCTCCGCCGGGGAGTACACCTTCACCCTGTTCGCGGTGATCGCCGTGGCCATGCTGGTGTCGTGGATCGTCGCGGTGCTGTTTGCCCCGGTGATCGGCATCCACATCCTCAGCACCAACGTCAAACCCCACTCCGAGGAGCCGGGGCGCATCGGTCGCGCCTTCAACGGCGGCCTGCTGTGGGCCATGCGCAACCGCTGGTGGGCGATTGGCATTACCGTGCTGCTGTTTTTCGCTTCGGTGTTCTGCATGCGGTTCGTGCAGAACCAGTTCTTTCCGTCTTCCGACCGGCCAGAGATCCTGGTGGACCTCAACCTGCCGCAGAACGCCTCGATCAACGAGACGCGCATGGCCGTGGACCGGCTGGAAGCGACCCTCAAGGACGACCCGGACATCGAGCGCTGGAGTACCTACATCGGCGAGGGTGCGATCCGTTTCTACCTGCCCCTGGACCAGCAGTTGCAGAATCCCTACTACGCTCAGCTGGTGATCGTCAGCAAGGGCCTGGAGCAGCGCACGGCGCTGACCCAGCGTTTGCAGAAGCGCCTGCGCGAAGACTTCGTCGGCATCGGCAGCTATGTGCAGGCCCTGGAAATGGGCCCGCCAGTGGGGCGGCCGATTCAGTACCGGGTCAGCGGCAAGGACATCGACCAGGTGCGCAAGCACGCCATCGACCTGGCCACCGAACTGGACAAGAACCCCCACATCGGCGAGATCATCTACGACTGGAACGAGCCCGGCAAAGTACTGCGCATCGACATCGCCCAGGACAAGGCGCGGCAACTGGGGCTGTCCTCGGAAGATGTGGCACAACTGATGAACAGCATCGTCAGCGGCTCCACCGTGACCCAGGTGCATGACGACATCTACCTGATCAACGTGGTCGGCCGTGCCGACGACAGTGAACGCGACTCACCGGAAACCCTGCAGAACCTGCAGATCGTCACTCCCAATGGCACCTCGATTCCGCTGCTGGCCTTCGCCTCCGTGCGCTACGAACTGGAGCAGCCGCTGGTGTGGCGCCGCGACCGCAAACCCACCATCACCATCAAGGCTGCAGTGCGCGACGCAATCCAGCCGACCGACCTGGTCAAGCAGCTGAAGCCGGACATCGATAAATTTGCCGCGCAGCTGCCGGCCGGCTACTCGGTGGCCACTGGCGGCACCGTGGAGGAAAGCGGCAAGGCCCAGGGCCCGATCGCCAAGGTGGTGCCGCTGATGCTGTTCCTCATGGCGACCTTCCTGATGATCCAGCTGCACAGCGTGCAGAAGCTGTTCCTGGTGGCCAGCGTCGCGCCCCTGGGGCTGATCGGCGTGGTCCTGGCCCTGGTGCCCACCGGCACGCCCATGGGCTTTGTGGCGATCCTCGGGATTCTGGCGCTGATCGGCATCATCATCCGCAACTCGGTGATCCTGGTGACCCAGATCGACGAATACGAGCGCGAGGGTTATCACCCCTGGGACGCGGTACTGGAAGCCACCCACCATCGGCGTCGACCTATCCTGCTGACCGCCGCGGCAGCCAGCCTGGGGATGATCCCGATTGCCCGGGAAGTGTTCTGGGGGCCGATGGCCTACGCCATGATTGGCGGCATCATCGTTGCCACCTTGCTGACCTTGCTGTTCCTCCCGGCGCTGTACGTGGCCTGGTACAAGATCAAGGAGCCCAGCCAAGACACCCCCCGCCCCACAGCCATGTAGGAGCTGGCTTGCCAGCGAAGAGGCCCGAGAGGCGGGCGCCTGATCCGGAAACGCCTTCGCCGGCAAGCCGGCTCCTCGCAGGGGGATCAGGCCTTGCGCCAGACGCTGGCCAGCCAGGGTTGCTGTTCGCGAGGCAGGCCGGCGGGGCGGTAGTAATGCTCCAGCTCGACGAAACCCGCGTCAGTCAGCAACGCCTGCCAGGCCGCCAGGTCGTGGTAGGCGCCATAGCGCGGGCCGTTCCAGCCTTCCTGGTTGTCACCCCGGGGATTGGAGCTGAACAGTACGCCACCGTCCTTGAGGCTGGCATGCAGTTGCTTGAGCACCCGCGGCAGTTCCTGGCGCGGGATATGAAACAGCACCGCGTTGGCGAAGATGCCGTCGAAGTGACCCGCCGACAGATCGAGCTTGAGAAAGTCCTGCTGCCAGACTTCGCAACCGCTGTCGTCCCGGGCCATCTGGGCAAAGCGCTCGCAGCCGTCGAGGCCGATGGCCACATGGCCCAGGCGGATAAAGGCCTGCAAATCACGCCCTGGGCCGCAGCCGAAGTCCAGCACGGTGAATGGCGCCGGGCCCTGAATGTGCCGCAGCAGCGCGTCGATGTTCTGGCTGACGTCGTGGTCGCGGGTGCCTTCACGAAAGTCCTCGGCCACCTGCTGGTAGTGGCCGAGGGTGGTGGCGGTGATGCTGTCGAGATCGTCGGGGGCGAGTTTCATGGCGGGCTGCGTGGGTAGAAGGGAGGCAGCAAATATACCTCCAATGGCGACCTGGTGGCCTTTTCGCGAGCAAGCTCGCTCCTACAGGTTGTGTGCAGTCCCTGGTAGGAGCGAGCTTGCTCGCGAAGGCGTCCGAACGGACACCACAACCCTCAACGCTTGTTCAACACCCGCGCCAGACGGTCGCCGCCCAGCTGGATCGCTGCCACCAGGATCACCAGCAGCACGATCACCGTGAGCATGATCTGGCTGTCGAAACGCTGGTAACCGTAGCGGTAGGCAATGTCCCCGAGCCCACCCGCGCCAATGGCCCCGGCCATGGCCGAGGAGTTGATCATGGTCACCAGGGTGATGGTGAAACCGCCGACGATGCCCGGCAACGCTTCGGGCAGCAGCACGTGCCAGACAATGTGCCAGCGTCGGCAGCCCATGGCCTGGGCGGCTTCGATCAGGCCGTGATCGACCTCCCGCAAGCTCACTTCGGCAATCCGCGCAAAGAACGGCGTAGCGGCAATGGTCAGCGGCACCACCGCCGCCCACACGCCGTAGGTGGTGCCGACGATCAGCCGGGTAAAGGGGATCAGCGCCACCATCAGGATCAGGAACGGAATCGAGCGGAACAGGTTCACAAAGGCCCCCAGCGCCCGGTTCAGGTTCGGTGCTTCATAGATTCCGCCCTTGCCGCTGGTGACCAGGATCACTGCCAGGGGAATCCCCGCCAGCAGGGCAATCAGCGAGGACACGCCGACCATCAGCAGGGTGTCGAGAATGCCCTGCAACAAGCGATCAAACCACATAGCCCAGTACCTCCACCTGTTGTGCCCAGTGCCCCGCGCGCTGGCGCAGTTCCTCGGCGCCCAGGGGCGAGCCCTGGACCGCCAGCAGCAGTTGCCCCAGGGCGTGGCCCTGGATGCGTTCCACCCCGCCTTGCAGCAGGCGCACGCGCCCGCCCAGGGCGCCGAACAGCGCTGCCAGGTCCGGCTCTTCATGCTTGACGCCGGTGAAACGCAGGCTCAGCACCAGCGCCGCGTCGGCCGCCGTCGGCTGGCTGTGCAGACGGTTTTGCAGCTCTTGCGGCAGGCCGTGCTGCAAGGGCGCCAGCAGGGTCTTGCTGACCTCGTGTTGCGGGTTGCCGAAGACTTCCCAGACCGGGCCCTGTTCGACGATGCGTCCATGTTCCAGCACCACCACCCGGTCGCAGATGTCGCGGATCA
>NZ_MOAK01000034.1:205592-218788 GCF_003732485.1 Pseudomonas protegens | reverse complement strand
GTTGATCTTCTTGAGCAGGCCAAGGATCGACTGGGTGGTTTCCGGGTCCAGGGCCGAAGTGGCTTCGTCGCACAGCAGGATCTCGGGATCGTGGACCAGGGCCCGGGCGATCCCCACGCGTTGTTTCTGGCCGCCGGACAACTGCGCCGGGTAGGCCCGGTGCTTGTCCTTGAGGCCCACCAGCTCCAGCAGCTCGCGGACCTTGCGCTCGCGCTCGGCCTTGGGCACGCCGGCCACCTTCAGCGGCAACTCGACGTTGTGCCATACGGTCTTGGCCGACATCAGGTTGAAGTGCTGGAAGATCATGCCGATGCGCCGGCGCAGGGCCACCAGGCGGTCTTCGTCGAAGTCGCCGATGTCCACCTGATCGATCAGCACCCGGCCGCTGCTGGGTTGTTCCAGGCGGTTGATGGTGCGGATTAGCGACGACTTGCCGGCGCCGCTGCGGCCGATGATGCCGAACACTTCACCGCGCTGGATCGCCAGGTCGATGCCGTGCAGAGCCTGCACCGGACCCTGCTGGCCCTGGTAGGTCTTGCCCAGGCCGATAAAGCGCACCTGGGCACGGTTCAGGTCAGGGTGCAGCTCGGTCTGTCCGGCGCTGTGGGGCGCCGGGTCGGGTAGCTTGCGCTGGAGAGTCGCGACACTCATTTCAACCTTCCCAGCCGGCTTGGTAGAGCTTGCCGTGGGCTTTATCCAGGGCGGCGCGAACCTGTGGCGAGTGCTGGTAGATGTCGACGAACTTGATCAGCCGCGGGTCGTTCTTGCTCTTGGGCTGGATCACGAACTGAATCACGTATTCCTTGTGGTCCAGGCCGTCGAACAGCAGCGCCGAGCCGGCATCGAAGGTCTTGGCCAGGCGGATGTAGGCCGGGTAACCCTGGACCAGATCGGCGTCGTCATAGGCGCGCACCAGTTGCACGGCTTCGACCTGGAGGATCTTGATCTGCTTCGGGTTGCTGACGATGTCTTCTTCGGTGGCCTTGTAGCCGACGCCCGGCTTGAGGGTGATCAGCCCGGCCTTGGCCAGCAGTTGCAGGCCGCGCCCGCTGTTGATCGGGTCGTTGGCGATGGCCACGCTGGCGCCTTGTGGCAGTTCGGCGAAGCTTTTGTATTTCTTCGAGTACAGGCCGACGTTGTTGATGATGCCCGGGGCGAAGGGCACCAGATCGAAACCGGCGGCGGCCTTGGCGTTTTCCAGGAAGGGAATGTGCTGGAAGTAGTTCACGTCGATATCGCCGGCGGCCAGGCTGACGTTGGGCGCGATCCAGTCGGTGAATTCCACCAGCTCGACTTTCAGGCCCTGCTTGCCGGCCTCTTCCACGGCGGCCTCCAGGGGAATGGCGAAGGCGGCGGTGGTGCCGACCTTGAGCGGCGCGTCAGCGGCGAAGACGGCACTGCTGAACAGGCCGAGGGCGAGGGCCAGGGCTTTTAGCGGGTGGCGCAGGCGTGTGGTCTTCATGTGGGTCAGGGTCCAGGTCGGGGCGAGGGAATGGGCAGGTCTTGCTGGCCTCTTCGCTGGCAAGCCAGCTCCTACAGGAGCGGGCAGGAGCCGGCTTGCCAGCGAAGCTATTAGCGGCGGTAGGCCGCACCGGTGTGTCGTTCGGGCAGCTTGCGGCCCTGGCGAAAGAGCTTCTCGCGCAGGGTGCCGTCGTCGTAGGCGGTCTTGTAGGAGCCGCGGCGCTGCAGTTCGGGGATCACCAGGTCGATGAAGTCGACGTAGCTTTCCGGGGTGACGATGCGGGTCAGGTTGAAGCCGTCCAGGCCGGTCTCGGCGATCCAGGACTCCAGATCGTCGGCCACCTGCTGCGGCGAGCCGACCACGGTGAAGTAGCGGCCGCCCAGGGCGTGCTGGTCCAGCAGCTTGCGCCGGGTCCAGTCGTTGTTCTGCAGGTTCTTGGTGGCCGACTGGATGGCATTGCTCTTCACGTACTGGATCGGCTCGTCGATCTCGTACTGGGAAAAATCGATTCCGGTGGACGCGGAAAAATGCGCCACTCCGGCTTCGGCGCTGGCATGGCTGCGGTATTCGGCGTGCTTCTTCCAGGCCAGTTCCTCGGTCTCGCCGACTATCACGTTGAGGCCCATGAACACCTTGATGTCCTCGGGATTGCGCCCGGCGGCCACGGCGCTGGCGCGGACCTTGTCCACCTGGGCCTTGGTCGCCGCCTTGTTCTGCCCGCTGATGAACACGCACTCGGCGTGGCGCCCGGCGAACAGCAGGCCGCGATCCGAGCTGCCGGCCTGGAACAGCACCGGGGTGCGTTGCGGCGACGGTTCGCACAGGTGGTAACCACTGACCTGGTAGAACTCGCCCTGGTGCTCGACCTTGCGCACTTTTTCCGGCTGGGCATAGATGCGTTGCTCGCGGTCATTGAGGACTGCGTCGTCTTCCCAGCTGCCTTCCCAGAGTTTGTACAGCACCTCCAGGTACTCGTCGGCCTGGTCGTAGCGGCGGTCGTGCTCGATCTGCTCCTTGAGCCCCATGGCCTGGGCGGCGCTGTCCAGGTAGCCGGTGACGATGTTCCAGCCGACCCGGCCACGGCTCAGGTGGTCAAGGGTGGAAAGGCGCCGGGCGAACAGGTAGGGCGCCTCGTAGGTGAGGTTGGCGGTCAGACCGAAACCGAGGTTGCGGGTCACCGCGGCCATGGCCGAGACCAGCAGCAGCGGGTCGTTGACCGGCAGTTGGATCGACTCCTTGAGGGGTACGTCCACCGAGTTCTGGTAGACGTCGTAGACCCCGACGATGTCGGCGATGAACAGCCCGTCGAACAGCCCGCGCTCCAGCAACTGGGCCAGTTCGGTCCAGTACTCGAGGGTCTTGTACTGGGTCGAGTTGTCCCGCGGGTGGGTCCACAGGCCATGGTTGATGTGCCCGACGCAGTTCATGTTGAAGGCGTTGAGCAGGATCTTTTTCTTGGCGGTTTCAGGCGCGGCCATCAAATGGTCCCCCGCAGCGGCGGGTTCTGCTGATTCAGGTAGTAGTTGCCCACCGCGTGGTACTTCCAGCGCACCGGGTCGTGCAGGGTGTGCACCCGGGCGTTGCGCCAGTGGCGGTCCAGGCCATGTTCGGCCAGGGTCGCCTGGCTGCCTGCCAGTTCGAACAGGGTGCTGCCGGCGGCCAGGGAGATTTCCGTGCTCAGGGCGCGGACTTCGGCCACGGCGATGGAGGCGGCGGCCACGGTGTCGGCATTGGTCTCGGCCTGGGCCCGGTCGAGGAATTCCCCGGCGCGCTCCAGCAGGGCCTCGGTGGCGTGCAGGCGGATGCTCAGGTGGCCGAAGCTCTTGAGGGTCAGCGGGTCTTGCGTGGCCTGGTCGTTGCCGGAGTCGATCCATGGCCGGGTCTTGGTCCGTACGAAGCGCAGGGCGTCTTCGTAGGCGGCGCGGGCAATGCCGGTGTCGATGGCGGCGTGGAGGATCTGCGCCAGGGGACCGACCGGGGTCGGGCGTTCGAAGGCGCTCTGGAACGGCACCACGTCAGCCTCGTCCACCGCGACGTTTTCGAACAGCACCGAGCCGCTGCCGGTGGTGCGCTGGCCGAAGCCGCTCCAGTCGTCGATCACGCTCAGGCCCTGGGCGTCGGCGGGGACGAAGGCCAGTTGCTGCACGCCGTGTTCATCCACCACCGAGGTGGGAATGCGCTGGGCATAGATGGCGCCGGTGGCGTAGAACTTGCGCCCGTCGATGCGGTAGCCCTGGCCGCTGCTGTCGCGGCTCAGGCGGGTGGTGCGGTCATGGGCGGTCTTGGTGCCCAGCTCGGCCAGGGCATTACCGAAACGCCGGCCGGCGAGGACTTCGGCGTACAGCCGTTGTTTCTGCTGAGGGCTGCCGTTCACTCGCAGCACTTCCAGGGCGTAGAAATGGTTCTGCGGGATCTGCCCCAGGGAGGCATCGGCCTCGGCGATCAGGGCGATGACCTTGGCCAGGGTAACGTTGGACACACCGGCGCCGCCGTATTCCTTGGGCACGCTGATGCCCCACAGGCCGGAGCGGGTGAAGGCTTCCAGCTCGGGGTGCGGCAGGCGCCGTTCACGGTCGCGCAGGGCGCTGTCGCGTTTGAAATCTTCCGCCAGGTCGCTGGCGACAATCAGGGCTTGTTCATCGCTGGTGATGACCGCGATGTGTTGAGAAAGAGACATGTGTTTCTCCAGAGATCTGGTCAAAAGCGTTCTGGGCGGTTAAATCCAGGAGTGCCGGGCCGGCAGCGTGCCGTTCAGGTGGTAGGCGCCGACAGCGTGGTACTTCCAGCGCACCGGGTCGTGCAGGGTGTGCACCCGGGCGTTGCGCCAGTGACGGTCGAGGTTGAACTCGGCGAGGGTGGCGCGGCTGCCGGCCAGCTCGAAGAGCTTTTCGCTGGCCAGCAGCGAGATCTCGGTGGTCAGCACCTTGGCTTCGGCCACGGCGATGGAAGCGCGGGCGGCGGACTCGGCGGTAATCGGCGCCGCGCTGACCTGGTCCAGCACCTGCCCGGCCTTGCGCAGCAGGGCTTCGGCGGCGTGCAGTTCGATCTGCAGCTTGCCGATGTCGGCGATCACATACAGGTCGTCGCTGGCGCGCTCGACGTTGGCGTCGATCCACGGGCGGGCCCGTTCACGGACAAAGGCGATGGCATCGGCCACGGCTTCCCGGGCGATGCCGGCGTCGATGGCGGCCTGGATCAACTGCGACACGGCGCCCTGGATATTCGGTGACTCATTGATCCGCCAGTTGTCCAGCACCAGCTCGGACTCGACCCGTACATCGTTGAGCAGGATGGTGCCGCTGGCGGTGGTGCGCTGACCGAAGCCGGACCAGTCGTCGACGATGCGCAAGCCTGGGGTGCCACGGCGGACGAAGGCCAGCACCTGGCGGCCCTCCTCGTTGAGTGCCTTGACCGCTACCCAGTGGGCGAACAGGGCGCCGGTGGAGTAGAACTTCTGGCCATTGATCACATGGCCGTCGGCGTCGGCGGTGATCCGCGCCTTGAGTTCCAGGGTGTTCTTGGTGCCGCGTTCCGGGCCGGCATTGCCGATGCGCCAGCCTTCCAGGACGCTCTGCAGCAGCTGTTTCTTCTGCCGCTCGCTGCCGCAGCCGAGAATCAGGCCGAGGATGCCGAACTGGTTCTGCGGGATCTGCCCCAGGGCCGGGTCGGCCGCGGAAATGATCGCGAAGACTTCGGCCAGGGTGACGAAGGAAACCTGTGGCCCGCCGTAGGCGCGGGGGATGGAAATGCTGCCCAGGCCGCTGCGGGTGAATTGTTCGATCTGCGCCCAGGGCAGCTTGCGCTGACGGTCACGTTGGGCGGCTTGCTGGCGGGCAACGTCCGCCAGTTCATGGGCGGCTTGAAGGGCTTCGGCGTCGTTGCGCAGAACCCGTGCGGGCAACAAAAGGGGGGCAATATCCAGGTCGCTCTGGACCTGTGCTTCAACCAGACTGGACATCAGCGCCACTCCTTGGCTGCACGCAATGCCCTGGCGATTTGCACTGGGGTGATTGTGTTCCGAACCATACCTACCTCACATCTCATGGATATGCCGCGCTCGTGCGGCGAAATCAGAATCAAGAATGTCCGGTGGTCCGGTGCATATACCCTATGCGCGTATAAAAATTAAATAAACTAACTTTTAGGAATATGAATAGAAGGGTTGAATCGAAGCCCGCAGGCGTTATGGATCAAGGCCTTAGCGTGCTTCCACGGCTGTGGTTCTAGCGACGAATGTCCCCCAAAACCACCCCGTACCTGCACGTAGGCGCTGGCTTGCCAGCGAAGGTGTCCTTGAGGGCGGTGCAAGGCTTGAGGGCCTTTTCGCCGGCAAGCCGGCTCCTACGGTGGGTGTGGTGAGGGGGCGTGGTCTGCTGTAGGCGCTGGCTTGCCAGCGAAGGCGTCCGCGAGGGCGGTGCAAGGCTTGAGGGCCTCTTCGCCGGCAAGCCGGCTCCTACGGTGAGGGGGCGTCAGGCGGGGGACTGGTCGGGGTTGAGGAACTTGCTGAGAAACTGTCGGGTGCGCTCTTGCTGAGGGTTGGCGAACAGCGCCTTGGCTTCGCCCTGCTCGACGATCACGCCCTTGTCGAAGAAGATCACCCGGTTGGCCACATCCCGGGCAAAGCTCATTTCGTGGGTGACGATGACCATGGTGCGTTTCTCTTCGGCCAGGCTGCGGATGGTCGCCAGCACTTCACCTACCAGCTCGGGGTCCAGGGCCGAGGTGGGTTCGTCGAACAGAATCACCCGGGGTTCCATGGCCAGGGCTCGGGCAATCGCCACCCGCTGTTGCTGGCCACCGGACAGGCGCCGGGGGTAGCTGTCTTCCTTGCCTGCCAGGCCGACCTTGGCCAGCAGTGCACGACCCAGGGCCAGGGCCTGGTCCCGTGGGGTTTTCTTGACCACCAGCGGGCCTTCGATGACGTTCTCCAGGGCGGTGCGGTGGGGGAACAGGTTGAAGTTCTGGAATACGAAACCCACTTGCTGACGCAACTGGCGAATCCGGCTTTGTTGCTGGTTCAGGGGGATTTGGCTGTCGATGGCAATGTCGCCGATCCGGATGCGTCCGCTGGTCGGTTCTTCAAGAAAGTTGAGGCAGCGCAGGAAGGTGGTCTTGCCCGAACCGCTGGGGCCGATGATGGCAACCACTTCGCCTTCCTTGACCTCCAGGTCGATGCCGTTGAGTACGGTCTGGCCCTTGAACTGCTTGGTCAGTTTTTCCACCACGATCATGGCTTCAAGACTCCTGGTCGTGCCGATTGACCCGCTCTTCCAGACGGTTCTGCAGGTGCGCGAGCACGCTGGCGAGAATCCAGTAGATCAGAGCGGCGGCAAGATACATGGTGAAAATTTCGAAGGTGCGGGCGGTGATCAGCTGCGCCTGGCGGAACAGTTCCGGCACCTGGATGGTGGCGGCCAGGGCCGTGTCCTTGACCAGGGAAATGAAACTGTTGCCCAGCGGCGGCAAGGCGGTGCGCATGGCTTGCGGCAGGATTGCCCGGCGCAGGGTCTGGGCCCGGGTCATGCCGATGCTGGCGGCGGCTTCCCACTGGCCGCGTTCGATGGAGCCGATGGCGGCCCTGAGGATTTCACAGGCGTAGGCCGCCATGTTCAGGGAAAAGCCGATCAGCGCTGCGGGCAACGGATCCAGTTCCAGCCCCAGTTGCGGCAGGCCGTAATAGATCACGAACAGTTGCACCAACAGTGGCGTGCCGCGAAAGAACGACACGTAGACCCGGGCAATCCAGCTCAGCAGCTTGAAGCGCGACAACCGCATCAAGGCCAGGCCAAAGCCCAGCAGCAGTCCGAAGAACATGCCGCCGAGGCTGAGGATGACCGTGTAATACGCGCCCTTCAGGAGAAATGGCGCTGAATCCAGCGCCAGTTGCAGACCTGCTTCCATTATTGGGTGACGTCAGCGTTGAAGTATTTTTCCGAGAGTTTTTTCAACGTGCCGTCGGCCCGCAGTTCCTCGATCGCCTTGTTCACCGCAGCCAGCAGCTCGGGTTCACCTTTGCGCAGGGCCACACCGGCTTCCTGGCGGGAGAAGGGTTCGCCGGAGACCACCAGGGTGTCCTTGGTTTTCTTGATCAGCTCGAAGGCGGCCAGTCGGTCCACCAGGATGGCGTCGATACGACCTACGCGCAGGTCCTGGTATTTGGTCGGGTCATCGTCGTAGGTCTTGATGATGGCGGTTGGGACGTTGTCCTTGAGCCACTGCTCGTAGTTGGTGCCCAGTCCCACGCCGACTTTGTGGCCACCCAGGTCGGCAGCGGTCTTGAACTTGCCGTCATCCTTTTTCTGGGTCAGGGCCTGGATCCCGGAGACGGTGTAGGGGGTGGAGAAATCGTATTTTTTCTTGCGCTCTTCGGAGATGGTCACCTGATTGACGACCGCGTCCAGGCGCTTGGACTCCAGGGCGGCGAGGATGCCGTCCCATTTGGTCGGTTGCAGCTTGACCTTGACCCCGAGTTTTTTCGCCAGGGCTTCGGAGAACTCCACTTCGAAGCCGGCCAGCTTGCCGTTTTCGTCGACGAAGCTGAACGGTGGATACGTGCCTTCCAGGCCGACGTTGATCACTCCCGCATCCTTGATTTTCTGCAGTTGCTCGCCGGCAACCGCTTGTCCCATCAATCCGGCACCGAGGGCCAGGCCCAGTGTGCCAATCAGCAGATTGCGACGCAGTACGGAAAAATTCATGACAAGCCCCTGTGATTTCTTATGCACGATGCGGGTGGGAGATGCAGGCCAATCGGTGAGCCGAAAGTAACGCGTTATCCTGCCTTAAATGCAGCTTATGCGTCTCGCGGCAAATGAGCCTGCGGCGCGACTATAAAGTGATGTTTATAGGTTTAAAAATAATATAAATTTACTTTGTTATTCCATTTTGTTTGGTTCTGCGCATGCAATCCCCTCCCCCTCGTAGGAGCTGGCTTGCCAGCGAAAGCGTCCCCGAGGGCGGCGCAAGACTTGCGGGCCTCTTCGCCGGCAAGCCGGCTCCTACACAAAACTCCACGGCATTCACCTCGTAGGAGCTGGCTTGCCAGCGAAGGCGTCATCGAGGGCGGCGCAAGACTTGCGGGCCTGTTCGCCGGCAAGCCGGCTCCTACACAAAACTTCACGGCATTCACCTCCTACGCGAAGGCGCCGGCGTAGGCGAACAGGGCGGGGGCGCCGCCGGTGTGCAGGAAGATGATCGGGCCATCGTTGAAACGCTGGCGACCGACCCCGTCCAGCAGGCCGGCCATGGCCTTGCCGGTGTACACCGGGTCCAGCAACAGGCCTTCCTGGCTGGCCAGCAGCTTGACCGCCGCCAGCGTCCCGGCATTGGGTTCACCGTAACGGGGGGCGAAGTACTCGTCCCACAACTGCACGTTGAAAGCGTCGGGCAGCTTTACTCCCAGCAACTCGGCGGTGCGCTCGGCCAGGCCCTGGACCTTGGGCCGCTGGTCTTCTTCGCTGCGTGACACGGTAACGCCGATCACCGGCAGTTGCGGCAGCACTTCGCTCAAGGCCAGGGCCAGGCCGCTGTGGGTGCCGGCGCTGCCGGAGGCCAGGACCACGGCGGCAAATTCCAAGCCGCTGTCTTCGATCTGCTGCGCCAGCTCCAGGCCGGCGCGCACGTAGCCCAGGGCCCCCAGGGCGTTGGAGCCGCCGATGGGCACCAGGTAGGGTTTCTTGCCGTTGCTGCGCAGGCGCGCGGCCAGGGCGTGCAGTTGCTCGTCGGCCTGGTCGAGGTTTTCCACCAGCTCGACCTTGGCGTCGAACAGGTCCAGCAGCAGGCGGTTGCCATTGCCCAGGTAGTTGGGGTCTTGGGTGCCGGTGGGGTTTTCCAGCAGGGCCACGCAGCCCAGCCCCAACTTGGCGGCCAGGGCTGCGGTCTGGCGCACATGGTTGGACTGGATGGCACCGGCGGTGATCAGGGTGTCGGCGCCCTGGGCCAGGGCATCGGCGGCCAGGTATTCGAGCTTGCGCAGCTTGTTGCCGCCCATGGCCAGGGGCGTGCTGTCGTCGCGTTTGACGTAGATATCGCGGCCGATCCAGGCCGACAGGCGTTCGAGTTTTTCCAGGGCGGTGGTAGACCTGAGCAGGTCGAGACGATTAAAGCGGGCGAGCTGTTGTTTGATCATGAGTCCGCACGGAACAGGGAAGGTGCAAGGACTATAGGCAGCCCTTTTTGCCCGGGCAACCGCCAATCGCTTATGCGAAAAAGTGCTTGAAGCCAGACAATTAGTTCTTAAGCGCGGCCCTGGCGGGGCGTAAAGTGATCGCCGTTTGCGCGGCCCGATTGTCCGGCTGCCCGAGTAAGGAGTCTTATCGTGAGCGAGCGTTCCAGCCATTGGCAATTGCAGACCATCGTGGGGCAATTGCGTGATGCCCGTGATCAGTGGCGTACCCGCAATGGTCGGGTCAGTGGTGAGCAGGGCGGGCGCGAATTGCCTTCGCGAGCGGCCATGGCCGAGATCCTTGAGGCCCTGTGCGGTGCGCTGTTCCCCATGCGCCTGGGGCCTGTGGACTTGCGCGAAGAGAGTGAAGACTTTTACGTCGGCCACACCCTGGACGCGGCGCTCAATGCCTTGCTGGCTCAGGCACGCCTGGAACTGCGCTACGTGGCCCGGCAGAACGGCGAGGCGGATGCCGAGGTCAATGCCCGGGCGATCCGCCTGATCCAGGATTTTGCCCTGGCCCTGCCGGGCCTGCGGGTGCTGCTGGACACCGATGTGCTGGCGGCTTACCACGGTGACCCGGCAGCCCGCAGCGTGGATGAAGTGCTGCTGTGCTACCCCGGCATCCTGGCGGTGATTCATCACCGCCTGGCGCACCATCTGTATCGCGCCGGCCTGCCGTTGCTGGCGCGGATCAGCTCGGAAATCGCTCACTCGGCCACCGGCATCGACATCCACCCGGGGGCGCAGATCGGCCGCAGCTTCTTTATCGACCATGGCACGGGTGTGGTGATCGGCGAGACCGCGATCATTGGCGAACGGGTGCGTATCTACCAGGCGGTGACCCTGGGCGCCAAGCGCTTCCCGGCGGACGAAGACGGCCAGTTGCAGAAGGGCCACCCGCGCCACCCGATCGTCGAGGACGACGTGGTGATCTATGCCGGCGCGACCATCCTCGGGCGCATCACCATCGGCAAGGGCTCGACCATTGGCGGCAACGTCTGGCTGACCCGCAGCGTGCCGGCCGGCTGCAACCTGACCCAAGCCAACCTGCAGCACGACGACGGCTCGCAGAAGTAGGCGCTGGCTTGTGTAGGCGCTGGCTTGCCAGCGAAGGCGTCCCTGAGGGCGATGCAGGGCTTGCCGGTCTCTTCGCCGGCAAGCCGGCTCCTACGGAAGAAGGTGTACGCCTGCCTGTTGTAGGAGCTGGCTTGCCAGCGAAGGTGTCCCTGAGGGCGATGCAAGGCTTGCGGGGCTGTTCGCCGGCAAGCCGGCTCCTACGGGAGAGAGGCCGGTTCCGAGCAGGGGCTTTTTCTGCTGAACGATTGCGTGCGACATACGTCATACCCTTCCTTGAGCTAGCGTACTGACAGTACCGCTGAGCCCTGCGATTAGTCCTCGACCGCCTATCCATGTTTAACTTGAACGCTTGTTCAAGTTAAACCGGTGGTTCGCTGCCCGCTCACAACAGGAGGCTTGCCTTTGCTGAGTCCGTCTATTTCAGCCATGTTTCATCCCTTCGAGGTGCACCCTGCATGAGTGCGCCATCCACCTCCGCGAATACTCTGATTCGCATGAACCCTCCGGTGTTCTACTTCGCCGCGAGCTTTATCCTGATCTTCGGTGTGGTGGTGATTTCCATGCCGGAACAGGCCGGCGCCTGGCTGCTGGCGGCGCAAAACTGGGCGGCCAACACGGTCGGCTGGTACTACATGCTGGCGATGACCCTGTACCTGGTCTTCGTGGTGGTCACCGCCTTGTCCGGCTACGGCAAGATCAAGCTCGGTGCCGACCACGACGAACCCGAGTTCAGTTACCTGTCTTGGGCCGGCATGCTGTTCGCCGCCGGGATCAGCATCACCCTGTTCTTCTTCTGCGTTTCCGAGCCTCTGACCCACATGTTGCAACCGCCCCAGGGCGAGGCCGGCACCGCCGAGGCGGCGCGTCAGGGCATGCAGTTGCTGTTCCTGCACTGGGGACTGCATGGCTGGGGGGTGTTCGCGTTCGTCGGCATGGCCCTGGCCTATTTCGCCTACCGGCATAACCTGCCGCTGGCCCTGCGTTCGGCGCTGTATCCGCTGATCGGCAAGCGCATCAACGGCCCTATCGGCTATGCGGTGGACGGCTTCGGCATCATCGCCACGGTGTTCGGTCTGGGCGCCGACATGGGCTTTGGCGTACTGCACCTGAACTCCGGCCTCGACTACCTGTTCGGCATCGCCCACACCCAGTGGATCCAGGTTGGCCTGATCACCCTGATGATGGGCGCGGCGATCATTGTCGCGGTGTCCGGGGTCGACAAGGGCGTGCGGGTGATGTCCGACATCAACATGCTGCTGGCGGTGGCGCTGCTGCTGTTCGTGCTGTTCGCCGGCCCCACCCAGCACCTGCTCAACACCCTGATCCAGAACCTGGGGGATTACCTGGGCGCCTTGCCCACCAAGAGCTTCGACGTCTACGCCTACAACAAGCCCAGCGACTGGCTGGGCGGCTGGACGGTGTTCTACTGGGCCTGGTGGATTGCATGGTCGCCGTTCGTGGGTCTGTTCATCGCGCGGATTTCCCGGGGCCGGACCATCCGCGAGTTCGTCTTCGGCGTGCTGTTGATTCCCCTGGGCTTCACCCTGGCGTGGATGTCGATCTTCGGTAACAGCGCCATCGACCAGGTGCTCAACCACGGCATGAGTGCCCTGGGCATGTCGGCCATCGACAACCCGTCGATGACCCTCTACCTGCTGCTGGAAACCTACCCCTGGAGCAAGACCGTGATCGCGGTCACGGTGTTCATCAGCTTCGTGTTCTTCGTCACCTCGGCGGACTCCGGCACCGTGGTGCTCTCGACCCTGTCGGCCAAAGGCGGCAACGCCGATGAAGACGGGCCGAAATGGCTGCGGGTGTTCTGGGGGGCGATGACGGCGCTGGTTACCAGTGCGCTGTTGTTCGCCGGCAGTATCGACTCGCTGAAGTCGGCGGTGGTGCTGACCTCGCTGCCGTTCTCGCTGATTCTGCTGTTGATGATGTGGGGGCTGCACAAGGCGTTCTACCTGGAGTCGCAGCGGCGTATCGCCCAACTGCATTCCCTGGCACCGGTGGCGCCTTCGCGTCGGGGCAAGGGCGGCTGGCGCCAGCGTTTGAGCCAGGCGGTGCATTTCCCGTCCCGTGACGAGGTGTATCGCTTCCTCGACCAGACAGTGCGCCCGGCCATCGAAGAGGTGACCGCGGTGTTCGTCGAGAAGGGCCTGAACGTGGTGACCCAGCCGGACCCGGCCAATGACAATGTCAGCCTGGAAATCGGCCATGGCGACCAGCATCCGTTCATCTACCAGGTGCAGATGCGCGGGTACTTCACCCCGTCCTTCGCCCGTGGCGGCATGGGCCCCAAGGAACTGCGCAACCGCCGTTACTACCGGGCCGAGGTGCATCTGGCCGAGGGCAGTCAGGATTACGATCTGATGGGCTACACCAAGGAACAGATCATCAACGACATCCTCGACCAGTACGAACGCCACATGCAGTTCCTGCATCTGGTGCGTTGAGCGGGGTGCTCAGGTCCTGGTGAGCAACAGATAG
>NZ_MOAK01000034.1:198652-205466 GCF_003732485.1 Pseudomonas protegens | reverse complement strand
GGAACCCCCAGCCGCTCGCCGATAAACAGCACCAGAGCCAACAGGATCAGGCCGAAGGTAATGATGATGGTGGTATGCATGATGGGTACTCCCCGGGAGCCGGCGTGCCGGCGCATGTATCGAGCATAGGCGTCAAACCAGCCCGCCATTGGCCCGCAGAACCTGTCCGTTGACCCAGCCCGCCGCCGGGCTCACCAGAAAGCTGATGATGTTGGCAATATCCTGCGGCTGGCCGAGGCGTTCCAGGGGCGGCATCTTGGCGAAATTCGCCACCTGTTCCTCACTCTTGCCCTGCAGGAACAGCTCGGTGGCCACCGGCCCCGGCGCTACGGCATTGACCGTGATCCGGCGCCCGCGCAGCTCCTTGGCGAACACCTGGGTCAGGGATTCCACTGCGGCCTTGCTGGCGATGTACACCGCATAGCCCGGCAGGTTGAGGCCGACGGTGCTGCTGGAGAAGTTGACGATGCGGCCGCCGTCGTTGAGCCGCGTGGCGGCTTCGCGCAGGGTGTTGAAGGTGCCGCGGGTGTTGATGGCGAAAGTCTGCTCGTAGAGCTCGTCGCTGTGCTCGGCCAGAGGCAGGACCTTGAGGATGCCGGCGTTGTTGATCAGCACATCGACCTTGCCCAGTCGGTTTTCGGTTGCTTCGAACAGCTGTCGGACCTCGTCGGCTTTGGCTACATCGGCCTTGATCGCGATAGCCCGGTGCCCGGCCTGGCGCAGCTCTTCCACCAGCGTCGAGGCCTCCCCGCCACTGCTGGCGTAGTTGATGGCCACGGCGTAGCCGTCCTTGGCCAGTTGGTGGGCGATTACCGCGCCTATGCCGCGAGAGGCTCCGGTGACGATGGCGACTTTTGCAGATTGAGCGGTCATGGCTGATGTCCTTCTACAGGGGGAATGGTTTGGAGTGGCCGCAGAATCACCGATTTACCGCTGTGGATAAATGCGCCAGAGTTGCCTTGACTGTTCAATAATCGCCAACAATCCAGCTTCTGGAGCCGCCTGTGGATCAAGTCAAAGGGATGAAAGTGTTCGTGCGGATCTACGAGCGCAGCAGCTTCACTCTAGCCGCCGATGACCTCAATCTGCCGCGGGCGACCCTGACTCATACCCTCAATCAATTCGAAGCCTGGCTCGGCACCCGGCTCCTGGAGCGCAGCACCCGTCGGGTGCGTCCGACCCTGGACGGCGAGGCCTACTACCCCCGCTGCGTACAACTGCTGGCAGAGCTGGAAGAGGCCGAACTGGCGTTTCGCACTGTGGAGCCCCACGGGCGCTTGCGGGTGGATATGCACGGCACCCTGGCCAAGCACTTCGTGATTCCGCGGCTGGGGCAGTTCATGCAGGGTTATCCACAGATCGAACTGGCCATCAGCGAGGCCGATCACTTTGTCGATCTGATCGCCGAAGGCGTGGACTGCGTGCTGCGCGCCGGCCATCTGGGCGACTCGTCGCTGATTGCCCGGCGGGTGGCGAACCTGCAACAGGTCACCTGCGCCAGCCCGGGCTACCTGGCGCAATACGGTGAGCCGCGCAGCCTGGACCAGCTCGGAGTGCATCGGGCGGTGAACTATGTGTCGCGTACCGCCACCCGCTTGTTCCCTTTCGAGTTCGTGGTGCAGGGGCAGGTGCGCGAAGTGGCCATCGAGGGTGCCTTGTCGGTGTTCGGTGCCGAGATCTATGGCGCTTCGGCCTTGGCCGGGCTGGGCATCATCCAGTGCCCGCGTTACCACGTGGCCGAACAGATCGAGCAGGGCCTGATGCGCGAGATTCTCTGCGACACGCCGCCCCCGTCGATGCCGGTGTCGGTGGTCTATCCCCATAACCGCCACATGTCGCCGCGGGTGCGGGTGTTTGTCGACTGGCTGGCAGAGGTGTTCGCCGAGGCGCATTGACCTACTAGCGCGCCGATGGAAAGCCCGGCGTAGGAGCTGGCTTGCCAGCGAATAGGTCCTTGAGGGCGATGCAGGGCTTGAGGGGCTCTTCGCCGGCAAGCCGGCTCCTGCGCTGATAGAGGGCATTGCGCTATCAGCGTATTGATTAATCAAGTGTGTATAGTGTGTATCGCTGCGTTCTGTGTTGGATAAGGTGCCTGATGGTTCGGTATCCACAGGGCAGGGTTATGCGCAGTCGGGAGATGATCGGCAAGATTGAGGCGGATGGTTGGTACCTGATCGCCGTGAAGGGCAGTCACCGTCAGTACAAACATCCCTGGAAGCCAGGGCGTGTCACCATCAAGCACCCGGATGCGGATCTGCCCCGAGGCACGATCAACAGCATCTTGAAACAGGCGGGCCTGAAATGAGCCCGTTATTGCATGAGGAGTCCAACGACATGAAATTTCCGGTGGTTCTGCACAAGGATGCCGACTCCGAATACGGGGTGATCGTTCCGGATGTGCCGGGCTGTTACTCCGCCGGCCACACTGTGTCCCAGGCGTTCGAGAACGTGAAGGAGGCGTTGTCCCTGCATTACGAAGGGCTGGTGGCGGACGGCGAGCCCCTGCCTCAGGTGCACGAGATCGATGATCACCTGGATAACCCCGAGTATGCCGGGGGCGTATGGGGCGTGGTGGAGTTCGACGTGACGCCGTATTTCGGCAAGTCGGTGCGCTTCAATGCCACTCTGCCGGAACACCTGCTGGAGCGCATCGATCAGACGGTCAAGCGTGACCTGCGCTACCGCTCGCGCTCCGGGTTCCTGGCTGCCGCGGCGCTGCGCGAACTGTCGGCCCGAGGCTAGGTGCTCTCACGCTCGATCACCTGGCATTGCAGCAGGTTCAGGCGCTGCACTTCTGCGTCGGTTGGCAGTACCCCGAGGCTCTCCAGGACCCGGGTCGCGGCCAGTACGCCGATCTCCAGCGCCGGTGGCTTGATGGTGCTCAGGCTCGGCAGCAGCATCTGGGCGAAGGGGTAGTCGCCAAAGCCCAGCACCGCGCAGTCCTCGGGAATCTTCAGCCCTGCTCGTTGCCCCGCCAGCAGGCCGCCGGCTGCCAGGTTGTCATTGGCAAAGATGATTGCATCCGGCCGCGGTGAGGCGCTCATCAGGGCCTCCATGGCCTGTTTGCCCGCGTCGAAGGGTGCCCGATCGGCATCCGGGGCGAATACCCGGGACGGCAGGTCCAGCTCCGCCAGGGTGGCGAGATAGCCGTCGCGGCGCTCCAGGGCACTGAAGTCACCGGGGGCGCTGTTCTGCACGAAGGCGATACGCCGGTAGCCCTTGGCATGCAGGTGGCGAGCGGCGCTGACCCCCACCTGAAAGTGGGAAAAACCTATCTGCATGGGCTGGCGCTGTGGCTGGTAATCCCAGGTTTCGATCAGCGGGATCTGGGTTTCGGCGAGCATTTTTTCTGTGCCCGGGCTGTGGAAGTGGCTGGTCAGGACCAGGGCCGCCGGGGACCAGCCGAGAAAGGCCCGCACCGCGCTTTCTTCCTGTTTCGCGTCGAAGTAGCTGGAGGCCAGCAGCAACTGGTAGCCGTGGCGGCTGAGGGTATCGCTGAAGCCCTGGATGGTCTGGGCGAAGATCGGCCCGGAAATGTTCGGAATGACCATGGCGACGATCCTGCCCCGGGCCGAGGCCAACCCGCCGGCCACCAGATTGGGCACGTAGCCGAGTTCGGCCACCACCGCGGCGATGCGATCCCGGCGTTCGGGGGAGACGCTGTCCGGCTGGTTGAAGTAGCGCGATACGGTGATCGCCGAGACCCCGGCTTGGCGGGCCACGGTGTTCAGGGTCACGCGGCCGGCGCCGCGGCGCTTGCGGACAGGCGTTTGGTCAGTGGTCATGAGCGCTTTCCTTGGACTGAACCAAAAGGCATATAAAAGTAATTTTTCAGTATTGGACGCTCTATGAGGAGCTTGTCGATACTGGCGATGTTAGCGCTAACAAAGCGCCATGTCTGCTACTCGCTCGAGCGAATGCCCAAGACAGATTTCAGGCGCTGTCGGCACAGAACGGCAGCGGTTCGGGGCATTTTTCAGCAGGTGCAGCATGCAGAATTTTCTTGGGGAGCAGCACAGACTCACGCAGTCGATTCGTGGCGCCACTTCATCCCGGCTTCATCTGGGCTGGCTGCTGGCAGGCTTGGCGGCCTTGCCATTGCCAGCGGCCCATGCCGCCGATAGCAGCGTAGGCGCAAAGGATCAGGAGCCGACGCTGAAGTCGGTGACGGTCACCGCCACCCGCCGCGAAGAGTCGCTGCAGAGAGTGCCGGTGGCGGTTTCGGTGGTGGATGGCGAGCAGTTGGAACGGGACAACCGCAACGGCGTGGCGAGCATCGTGCAGCAGGTGCCGTCGCTGAATTTTCGTACCGGTGCTTCGAACAAGGACACCTCGCTGTTCATCCGCGGCGTGGGCACCATTTCCACGTCGCCCGGGGTCGAGCCGACAGTGGCCACGGTGATTGACGGTGTGGTTTACGGCCGGCCCGGGCAGGCCACGCTGGATTTGCTGGACCTGGAACGGATCGAGGTGCTGCGCGGTCCCCAGGGCACCTTGTTCGGCAAGAACGCCTCGGCCGGGGTGCTGAATATCGTCACCAGAGCCCCCACTGCCCAGACCCACGGCTACATCGATCAGTCCTACTACGGCGGCAATGAAAGTCGCACCCGCTTCGGCATTGGCGGCAGCCTGATTCCCGACACCCTCAAAGGCTCGGTCACCACCTTGTTCGGCAGCTACGACGGCAATGTGGATAACCGCCACAACGGCCAGGAGGTCAACGGCTACAACCGCAAGGGCGTGCGCGGCAAGCTGGAGTTCACCCCCAGCGCGGACCTCAAGTTCACCCTGGCCGCGGACTACATGCAGTCCCATGACGACGCGCCCAATGGCGTGGTCAGCAAGGCCCTGACCCCGGCCTTCGCCAATGCCCTGAATCCGGTCCGGGCCAGCAACGACAACCGCGATATCAACACCGATACCCGCACCCACGTGGAGGACGTCAACAAGGGCTTGTCCGGGCAGTTGGACTGGAACCTGGGTGACTACACACTGACCTCGATCACCGCCTGGCGT
This sequence comes from Pseudomonas protegens, assembly GCF_003732485.1. GTDB lineage: Bacteria > Pseudomonadota > Gammaproteobacteria > Pseudomonadales > Pseudomonadaceae > Aquipseudomonas > Aquipseudomonas protegens_B. The sequence goes on along the minus strand of NZ_MOAK01000034.1, from coordinate 200,450 downwards.
GGCTGGAGCAACACCCAGTACCAGGATGGCGACCGACTCGGAAACGTGACGGCAGCCTTCCCGGGAACCGCCGACAAGGGCGACCTGGACTACAACCAGTACTCGCAGGAATTGCGCCTGGCGTCGCCCAAGGGGCAGTTCCTGGAGTATGTCGGTGGCCTGTTCTACATGCATGGCAAGGACGAGGAGACCTACCAGCGCACCCTGACCACGACCACTGCCGTCAACCGCGGGATTGCCGACTACAGCACCACCAATGACAGCTATGCGGTCTTTGGTGAAAGCACGCTGAATTTCACCGAGGATTTTCGCGGTATTGCCGGCTTGCGCTGGACCCATGACGACCTGAAATACGACCACCGCCGGGTCTCGACTTCGGCCACCACGGTCAGCGGTATCCAGCCGGGTACCCGCAGCTCCGGCTCGGTGGACGAGGATGGCTGGTCCGGTCGCCTGGGGCTGCAATACGACCTCAGCGACAGTGTCACCAGCTACCTGACCTATTCCCGGGGTTACAAGGGGCCGGCCTACAACGTCTTCTTCAACATGCAGCCCCGGGACACCGACGCGCTCAAACCCGAGACTTCCAACACCTGGGAAGCCGGGATCAAGGCCAGCAGCTGGAACAATCGCCTGACCACCAACCTCGCGGTATTCCACAGCGAGTACGACAACTACCAGGCCAACTTCTTCGACACCGTGGCCGGGCAGGTGGTGACCCGCCTGATCAACGCCGGCAGCGTCAGTAGCGAAGGCGTCGAGCTGGATTACGCCTTGCAGGCCACCCAGCAACTGAAGTTCTCCGGCGCTTTGGCCTACACCCGGGCGCGCATTGACGAGTTTGCCTGCCCGGCGGGGGCGGCGGCCTCGTGCAACGTCAATGGCAAGCCGTTGCCCTTCAGCCCGGACTGGAAAAGCTACGTGCGGGCCGACTACAGCATCCCGCTGGATAACGGCCTGGATATCGAGTTGGGCACCGACTACAGCTGGCAGAGCGAGGTGCAGTACGACATCAGCCAGAACCTCGACACCCGGCAGGGCGCCTACGGCATCTGGAACGCCAGCATCGCCCTGGCGGATTACAACGACGGTTGGCGCGTGGCCTTGCTGGGCAAGAACCTTGCTGACAAGTCCTATTCGCCCTTGCTGGCCAGTGGCGGCAACTACATCTATCGCGCGGTGCCCCGGGATGACGAACGTTATTTCGGCGTACAGCTGCGCAAAGATTTCTGATGCCTCTGCCGTCGTGGGAGCCGGCTTGCCGGCGAATGGGTCGGCGAGATGGGCGCAGGTCTTGAGGGCGCTTTCGCTGGCAAGCCAGCTCCTACGGCGGAGGCGGTGGTAGCGGTCGTTGTGTCTGTCACCAGCAGGCTGTTGTAGGAGCCGGCTTGCCGGCGAATGGGCCAGCAAGATGGGCGCAGGTCTTGAGGGCTTTTTCGCTGGCAAGCCAGCTCCTACGACGGAGGCGGTGGTAGCGGTCGTTGTGTCTGTCACCAACAGGCTGTTGTAGGAGCCGGCTTGCCGGCGAACGGGTCAGCGAGATGGGCGTAGGTCTTGAGGGCGCTTTCGCTGGCAAGTCAGCTCCTACGGCGGGCGTTGGAGTGTCTCTTTTGCAGCATGAAACAAGGAGTGATCCATGTCCCGTTCCACTCGCCAGATCAAGCTCGGCGCCTTTCTCATGGCCACCGGTCACCACGTTGCTGCCTGGCGTCATCCGGATGTGCCGGCCCAGGCAGGACTGGATTTTGCGGTCTATAAAGAACTGGCGCAGATCGCCGAAGCCGCTCGCTTCGATGCG
>NZ_MOAK01000034.1:169561-198629 GCF_003732485.1 Pseudomonas protegens | reverse complement strand
CGTCGCCGACAGTCTGGCGGCCGCCACTGACCCCATTGCCAGCCGCATGGCTCGCTCCGATTACTTCGAACCCTTGACTTTGCTCTCGGCCTTGGCGGCCGTGACCGAACGAATAGGGCTCATTGCCACCAGCACTACGAGCTATAACGTACCGTACCACGTAGCACGTAAATTCGCCTCGCTGGACCATCTTTCTGGGGGGCGGGCGGGGTGGAATCTGGTGACTTCCGACAATGCTGCCGAAGCGCAGAATTTTGGTCGTGACCAGCATTTCGGACATGCCGAACGTTATCGTCGGGCCCGGGAGTTCTATCAGGTCGTGACCGGGCTTTGGGATAGCTGGCAGGACGATGCCTTTGTTCGGGATAAGGCGAGTGGTCAGTACTACGACCCGCAGAAGCAGCATTTACTGGGCCATTGCGGGGAATTCTTCCAAGTCAAAGGGCCGTTGAATGTGGCGCGGCCACCCCAGGGGTATCCCGTGATTGTCCAGGCCGGGTCGTCGGAGAGCGGGCGCGATCTGGCGGCGCAAACCGCTGAGGTGGTGTTCACGGCGCAGTCTTCCCTGGCCAGTGCCCAGGACTTTTATGCCGACCTGAAAGGGCGTCTCGGGCAGTACGGACGTAGTACGCAATCCTTGAAAATCATGCCCGGTGTGTTCGTTGTGGTGGGTGACAGCGAACGGCAGGCTCGGGAAAAGTTTGAATCCTTCCAGCAGTGGGTGGAGCCTGAGGTGGGCGTTGCCTTGCTCGGACGCATGCTGGGCAATTTCGATTTATCCCAGTACCCGCTGGATGCACCGCTGCCGGAGTTGCCACTGACCGAGAGCGGTCAGCAGAGTCGCCAGAAGCTGCTGACCGAACTGGCCGGAAAGGACAACCTGACCCTGGCGGAACTGGGGCGCAGGATTGCTGGCGGGCGGGGGCACTACAGCCTGATCGGTACCCCAAGCCAGATTGCCGACGAGTTGCAGGCCTGGTTCGAAGAGGGCGCCGCCGATGGCTTCAATGTGCTGGTGCCGCACCTTCCGGGAGGGTTGCAGGATTTTGCTGCGGGGGTGATTCCGGAACTGCAGCGGCGTGGGTTGTTCAGAACAGAATATGAGGGCCGGACCCTGCGGGAAAACCTGGGGCTGGCACGGCCGAAGAATCAGTTTGTGTAGTCACTGCCTGTTGTAGGGGCTGGTTTACCAGCGAAGGTGCTCGTTGTGGCGATGCAAGGCTTGAGGGCCTGTTCGCCGGCAAGCCGACTCCTACAGGGATGTGTATTTATCGACGTTAGTCGTTTTGCAAAGATCTGACCCAGAGAGGACTCGATGACTTATCTAGCTGCCGAAAATCGCTACGACTCCATCCCCTATCGCCGTGTCGGACGCAGTGGCCTGGTGCTGCCGGCACTGTCCCTGGGGCTTTGGCACAACTTTGGCGACAGCACCCCCATCGACACCCAGCGCGCCTTGCTGCGCACGGCTTTCGACCTGGGTATCAATCACTTCGATCTGGCCAACAACTATGGCCCGCCCTATGGCAGCGCCGAGATCAATTTCGGCCGGTTGCTGCGGGAAGACTTCAAGGCCTATCGCGATGAGTTGATCATCTCCAGCAAGGCCGGTTGGGACATGTGGCCAGGGCCTTACGGCCAGGGCGGAGGTTCGCGCAAGTATGTGCTGGCCAGCCTGGACCAGAGCCTGCAGCGCCTGGGCCTGGACTATGTGGATATCTTCTATTCCCATCGTTTCGACCCGGATACTCCTCTGGAGGAAACCGCCAGCGCCCTGGCCAGTGCGGTGCAACAGGGCAAGGCGCTGTACATCGGCATTTCTTCCTACTCCGGGGTGAAAACCCGGGAGATCGCCGCGCTGCTCAAGGAGTGGAAGGTGCCGCTGCTGATCCATCAGCCGGCCTACAACATGCTCAACCGCTGGGTGGAAAAGGATTTGCTGGAGACCACCGACGAGCTTGGGGTCGGGGTCATCGCCTTTACGCCGCTGGCCCAGGGGCTGCTCACCGACAAGTACCTCAATGGCATTCCCGAGGATGCGCGAGTCAATCGTCCGGGCGGTGGTTCGTTGCAGGCCGCTCATTTGTCCGAGGCCAATATCGCCCATGTGCGGGCTCTCAACGAGATCGCCAGGAATCGCGGCCAGAGCCTGGCGCAGTTGGCGCTGGCGTGGACCCTGCGTGATCCGCGGGTGACTTCGGCGCTGATTGGCGCGAGCCGCCCGGAGCAGATCATCGAGAACGTCGGGGCCTTGCAGAACCTGAGTTTCACTGTGGAGGAACTGGCGGAAATCGATCATTTCGCCAAAGAGGGGCGGATCAACCTGTGGGAAAGGCCGTCGACGGCAGAGTAGGCCCTGCAGGACAGCGCTGAGCGAACAGCCCCCCGACAGAGCCATCTGTCGGGGGGCTGTCTGGCCGCCTGGAGCGGGGCGGCGGGTGATGCGGTTGTTGATCCTGTCAGTGCGTTGGGGCGTTGGCGCTGACTTTCAGCGAGGTCTGGGTGCTGGCCACCGGCCGATCCTGAGAGTCGTCCAGGTCGACTTTCGCGGTCACCGACAGACCCGGTCGCAGGCGTTCGAGACCCGGTTGGTCGGCGTTGAAGCGAATGCGCACCGGAACCCGCTGCACTATCTTGGTGAAGTTGCCGGTTCCCGGTTCAAAGGGCAGCAGGGCGAAGGTCGAACCTGAACCCGGCGCCAGGCTTTCCACGGTGCCGACGATGCTCACGCCCGGCAAGGCATCGATCTTGATGCGGGTGGATTGGCCCGGGTACATGTGCTGAGTCTGGGTTTCCTTGAAGTTGGCCAGTACATAAAGGTCATGCAGTGGCACCAGGGTCAGCATCCGTGAGCCCGGCTGCACATAGTCTCCCACTTGAATCTGCCGATTGCCCACGGTGCCATCCATCGGCGCATAGACAGTGGTGTGTCGCAGGTCCTGTTGCGCCAGCTCCAGTCGGGCCTTCGCCGTCACCACCTTGGCCTTGGCCATTTGCAACTGCGCCTGCAGGCGTTCGCGTTGTGCTGAAGTGACGGCAAGGTCGTTTTCCGCCACTTGCAGCATGGCCTGGGCATAGGCGAGGCCCTGTTCTGCCGAGATCGCCTGGGTGCTGTATTTCTCCACTTCGTTGCGCGCCACGGCGCCGGTGGTGACCAGGGTGTCGAAACGGTTGCGTTCAGCCCCTGCGCGCTTGGACTCGGCCTGGTTGGTGCGGATCGAGGTGCGGGCCGCCAGCACCCGAGCGTTGGCCAGGCGCTGTTCGGCATCCTGGATTGTCAGGGCTGCTTGGGCCAGGGCGACCTGGGCTTGATTGTCGGCGAGATCGCCCTCGGCCAGGGCGACTCGGCTATCGAATTCTTCGCTGTTGATGCGCACCAGGGGCTGTCCGGCCGTCACAGTCTGGTGATCCTTGACCAGGACTTCGGTCACCAGGCCATGGACCCGTGGCGCGACGGAGGTGGCATCGGCGGCGATGTAGGCGTCGTCCGTGGCTTCAGTTGAAGGCGCCATCAGCACCCAGGCCACCCCGACCGCCACCAATGTCATGGCAATGGCGCCAGCGATCAGAGGGCGTTTGGAACGCTTGCGCGGTTTTTCCGTCTCTTGCGCGGCTTGCAGGATGGCGTTCTGAGTCTGGGTGCTCTGCTCCATGTTGAAGCTCCATGCTGTTTTGAATTACGATCATAATATTCATATGGCGGTCGCAATACTACAGGGAAGTACCTACCGTGACGACAAGCGTATCCGACCTCCCTGACGCAGGCGCCCAGCCTGGTCAACAGTCCACTCGACGCAAGTTTCTGGTCTTCACCATCATGGCCTTTGGCATGTTCATGGCGTTGATCGATATCCAGATCGTGGCGGCATCCCTGAACGATGTGCAGGCCGGACTCAGCGCCGGTCCTGATGAAGTGAGCTGGGTACAGACCGCCTATCTGATCGCCGAACTGATCATGATTCCCTTCTCGGCTTTCCTCGCCCAGGCGATTTCCACCCGCTGGCTGTTCTCTGTCAGTGCGGCATTTTTTACCCTGTTCAGCATTGGCTGCGGGATGGCCTGGAACATCGAGTCGATGATTGTATTGCGGGCCCTGCAAGGCTTCGCCGGCGGGGCCATGGTGCCTACGGTGTTTGCCGTGGGTTTCGTGCTATTCGAGGGCAAGCAGCGGGCGATGGTCCCGGCCATCCTCGGCATGACCGCGGTGCTGGCGCCGACGTTGGGCCCCACGGTGGGCGGGTTGGTGACCTTCTACCTGGACTGGCGCTGGATCTTCTTTATCAATGTGCTGCCGGGGCTGCTGATCTGTATTGGCGCTGCGCTGCTGATCGATGTGGATCGTCCCGATCTGTCGATGTTGCGGCGTATCGACTGGCTGCACTTTGTGGCCATGGCCCTGGCATTGGGCTGCTTCGAGTACGTGCTGGAGGAGGGACCGCGCAAGGACTGGTTCAGCGATAGCGGGATTGTCATTGCGGCCTGGGTTTCCATTGTCTCCTTTGGTTTGTTCATCGAGCGCTCGCTGTATTCGAATAACCCGATTGTGTCGTTGGTGCCCTTTCGCGACCGGACCTTTTCCATTGCCTGCCTGTTGAACCTGGTGATTGGCTTCGGCCTGTATTCCTCGACTTATCTGGTCCCGGTGTTTCTCGGGCGAGTGCGGGGCTTCGACAGCCTGGAAATCGGCACCACGGTTTTCGTCGTGGGCATCGGGCAACTGGTGAGTACCATCATTGCCGCCCGGGCTTCGGAGAAGGTTGATCGACGCCTGATCATCTCGGTGGGCTTTCTGGGGCTGGCACTGAGCCTGTGGCTGACTTCCCGGGTCACGTCCAACTGGGGATTCGATGAGCTACTGGTTCCTCAAGTTGCCCGCGGCCTGTTCCTGATGCTCTGCATCGTTCCCAGCGTGAACATGGCCTTGAGTTCATTCCAGGGCGTTGAATTGCGTCAGGCCTCCGGCCTGTTCAACCTGATGCGCAACCTGGGGGGCGCCATCGGTATCGCAACGGTCAATACCTGGTTGCAGGACGACGCTCGAACCCAGGTTCTGCGTCTGTCTGAATCTTTGGGTAGCAAGGCTGTGGCGGCCCAGGAACTGATGGGGCAACTGGCCCTGAAGATCGCCGCCGATACTCCAGACTCCGGCCATGCATTCCTGATGGCCCAGGGCATTCTCGGCAGATTGGTGGGGCGTGAAGCCCTGACACTGGCGTTTGGCGATGTATTCCGTCTGATGGCGATGATGTTCGTGGTGGCGCTGTTGCTGGTACCGCTGTGCAAGGTTCCCCCGGCCGCGCCAGGCACGGCCGAGGATGAGAAGTGATGGCTGCGGCGCCCGCTGATTAGATGATCGGCGGACCGGACCTGGCCTTGCGCAACTGGCTCGGAGTGCAGCCCATGCTTTTCCACATCAATCGACGGAGTGCCGTCGCGTCGGAATAGCCCACTTTAAAGGCAACTTCTTCAATGCTCATATTGGTAGTTTCCAATAAGCTTTGAACATGTTGCAGGCGAACTTTCTGAATGAAGGCCATGGGTGGCTTACCCGTGGCGCTGCGGATTCTGCGCGATAAGGTCTTCTCGGTGATCCGCAAATGCTCGGCAATGGTGCTCAATGGCGGAACGTTGGGCAGGCAGTCCTCGATGAACTTTTCCAGCATCAGCACTTCGCGATTTTCTGTTTGCAAGTTGGATAGCGCCATGTAGTGGTATTGCGCGGGTCGACCATCTATCAGTAGATAGCGCATGGTCAGTTCGGCAATTTGATTGCCCATCTTATTGCGCAGTACATAGAGCATCAGGTCCATTTGCGACATGCCCGCGCCTGCAGTAATCATATTTCCGTCATGAATAAGCATGCGCTTTGTGTCGAGTATCGCCTCGGGATAACGCTGCTTGAAGGTTTCGTACAGTTGCCAGTGAGTGGTGACGGTCCGGCCCTCGAGAATCCCCGCCTCCCCCAGGACGAAAACCGCCGAGCAGGACGCTGCAGTCTGTTGCCCACGCAGGTGGTGTTCGTGCACCAGCTTGCTCAGCTTGCGGATGTCGTTATGCCCGAGCCGGGCAATGAGCTCGGTGGACTGACTGAGGCCCGGCTGCCTCTTTTCCCGGCGACAGCCAAAGAAATCCAGCTCCTGGGTGTTCTCCAGCCCCAGCCCAGGAATGACCAGCATGCTGCCTTCAATGGTCTGGGCCTTGTCCAGCGGCAGTGCATCCAGGCGCATGCCGTTGCGCATCCGTACCGATTCACTGCTGCCGATGATCTTCCAGGTGATGGTGGGGCGTCCCATGACTTCGGCGACCTGGTTGGCAGTACGCAGCACATCCAGGGTGATCGCCACACTTGACCCCATGGCTCCTTCCAGCGCGATCAACGTGAGCACATCCATGTCCATTTTCTCCCTGTAAGTGTCCATTTGTGCATTAGCAAAATATACAAGCTGGTGGCAGACTTCTCAACGCGTCCAGATTTCACTTTCTCTGCCCACGTTATTCCCAGTGGGACATATAAGAAAATATGCATTCATCAAATGAATGCTTCGCTCTGTCAATAAAATGACATCTTGTCTACTGCCTAGTAAGAGCTCCCCTGGTTAGGGGCGTTTGTTCGGTTCCTTAGTGCTGAAAATAATAAACGACCAATAGGTCGATATATGGCTCTCCATTTAAAAAGGATTTTGAATGAACTACGCCGTGCCTCGTGATTATCTAAATGATGTTAATCAAACCTTCTCAGCGCATCTAGCAGTTGATGATCTGTCGCTGGCCGGCACCTTGGGAATCGAATGTTTAAGTTCGGTTACCGAAGTACTGGCTTATCGCGCCTGGCTGCAACCCGATGCGACAGCCTTTATCCACTTGCTCGATGGCGAGCAGGAGGAGGCGGCCATCAGCTACGCCGAACTGTGGCAGCGTAGTCAACGATTGGCCGCGGCGCTGCAGATTTTCGAACCCCGGGGCAAACGGGTGCTGATGCTGTTCGAGACTGGTATCGACTACATCGTTTCTCTGTTCGGTCTGTTCCTGGCCGGGGCGGTGGCGATTCCCGCGTTCCCGCCGGTGGGAACCAGAGGCCTGGAGCGCCTGGCACTGATCTGCGCCGATGCCCATCCGCAGGTGGTGCTTACCAGCTCGCGCTTCATGCGCTCCCAGGAACGGGTCAACGGCTTGCTGCAGGGTGACGTGCCCGCGCCGCAATGGGTCGACCCGCAAGAGTTGGCCTCTGCGGATTCATCCTGGAGCGCCCAGGTGACCCCCGGTGAGTTGGCCCTGCTGCAATACACCTCGGGTTCCACCTCCGCGCCCAAGGGCGTGATGCTGACCCACGCCAACCTCTACAGCAATTGCCGCAGCGCCAGCCAATGGATGGGCGAGGCCAAGGATCGCGTGGGCTGCAGCTGGCTGCCGCCCTACCACGATATGGGCCTGATGGGCGGCATACTGCAGCCGATCTACGACGCCTTTCCCACCGTGCTCATCAGCCCCGGGCATTTTGTCCAGCGGCCATTGCGCTGGCTGGATGCGGTGTCCAGGTATGGCGCCGACGTCACCATTGCACCGAACTTCGCCTTTGATCTGTGTGTTGAAAACATCACCGATGACGAGCTGGCAGCCCTCGATCTGAGCAAGCTCAAGGCCATCTACTGTGGGGCCGAACCGGTCCGGCAAAGCACCCTGGCGCGTTTCTCCGAGCGCTTCGCCGCCGCCGGCTTCAACCCTGCGGCCCTGGGTCCCTGCTATGGACTGGCCGAGGCGACGGTGCTGGTCTCCGGCAAACCCCATGACGAACCGGCATTCAATACCCAAGTGGATCGGGACCAGCTCGCCACCGGGACCCTGGCCATCGTCGACGCCGAGGATGGGTTCGCGTTGCCATTGGTCAGCAGCGGACGGGTAGCCCCGGGTTTGCGCCTGGCGATTGTCGATCCCGTCAGCCTGCAGCCGGTCGCCGACGGCCAGATCGGTGAGATCTGGGTCCAGGGCGATAACGTGGGTGCCGGTTACTGGGGCAAGGAGGCGCTGAGCGAGCAAGTGTTCCGCGCCAGGTTGCCGGGCATCGACGGACACTTCATGCGCACCGGCGACCTGGGGGCCTTGTATCGGGATGAACTGTTCGTCACCGGCCGCCTCAAGGACCTGATCATCATTGCCGGTCGCAACCTGTATCCCCAGGACCTGGAACTGGCAGTCGAGAGTGCAGACCCGCGCATCCGCAGCAATGGTTGTGTGGCGGTGGGCGTGGATAACGGCCAGCAGGAGCAGCTGGCGATCGTGGTCGAGATCAAGCGCAGCGAAAAGCTCGACGAAGCCCAGCAGGAACAACTGCGCCAGCTGATCACCAGCACCCTGGTCAGCCAGTTTGGCGTATCCCCGGCGCGTATTCATCTGGCGCCCATGGGCGGCATCCCGCTGACCACCAGCGGCAAGGTCCAGCGCCAGGCCACCCGGCAGGCCCTGCTCAACGACAGCCTGGCGCGCTACGGAGCCGGACGTTCGGCCGCGGCGGCCTCGGCACAACCCCTTAAAACCCCTACGGATGCTCTGTCATGACGGCCATGAATCCTCATATCGACCGTACCGGTCATCGCGAGCGTCAACTGGCCTGGCTGACCGTCGGTGTGCCGGCGGTGGGCACCGTGGTCGCTCTGGTCCTGGCCTGGCAGCAGGGCATTGGCTGGCTGGAGTTTGGCGCGCTGGCCAGCATGTACCTGCTGACCGCCCTGGGGGTGGAAGTGGGGATGCACCGCTTCTTTTCCCACCATGCATTCAAGGCCGGCCCGGTGGTCACTGCGTTGTTCGGTATTGCCGGTTCGATGGCGGCCCAGGGCCCGATCCTGTTCTGGGCGGCCACCCATCGCCAGCATCACGCCTTCACCGACAAGGAAGGCGACCCGCACTCGCCGCGCCCGCTCAAGGAAGGCTTTGTCGGCAATATCCAAGGCTGGTGGCACGCCCATCTGGGCTGGCTGTTCAGCCTGAGAAAGCAGAACTGGAGCCAGTTCGTCCCCGACCTGATTCGCGACCGGCTGATCATGCAGATCAACCAGCGCTACTACCTGTGGATCATTCTCGGCCTGCTGCTTCCCGCCGTGGTATGCGGGCTGATTACCCGCAGTTGGGAAGGCGCCCTGAGTGGCCTGCTGTGGGGCGGCTTTGTACGGATCTTCCTGGTGGACCACGCCACCTGGTGCATCAACTCCTTCGCCCATCGGGTCGGTGGCCGTGACCATCCGACCCGGGACACCAGCCGCAATGTGTTCTGGCTGGCGATTCCAACGGTCGGCGGCGGTTGGCACAACAACCACCACGCCTTTCCGGCGCTGGCTCACGCCGGGCTCAAGCCCTGGCAGCTGGACATCGGTGGCTGGTTCATCGAGTTGCTGGCCTTGTGCGGTCTGGCTTGGGACGTGAAGCGTCCTGGTGCGCCCGCCGCTGCAGAACCTACAGAAAGCTGATTGCCGGTACTTACCTCACAGGAAGCTATTCATGGACGAGATCCTCACAACCACAGCGACTCCAGAGATCAGCGGGGTCGCGCAGCTGAGTCCGGCAGCCGCCAGAACCAAGGCGCGCATTGCGCTGGCGGTGATGCTGGTGCCCCTGTTCGGTGCCTTCGAGGCGATCCGCTTGTGGGTCACCGGTCAGGTGCACGCCCTGGACTTCATCCTCTTTGGGGTGTTCTACGCGATCCAGATGTTCGGCGTCTCCATGGGCTATCACCGCTACCTGGCCCACCGCGCCTTCAAGACCTCGCGCTTTATGAGCAGCCTGATGCTGATCGCCGGCTCCATGGCGGCCCAGGGCCCGATCCTGTTCTGGGTCACCACCCATCGCCGGCATCACACCTACAGCGACCAGCACGGTGATCCGCATTCGCCGAACCTGATGGGTCAGAGCCGCCTGGAGCGCGCCAAGGGCCTGTGGCATGCGCACATGCCGTGGATGCTGGCGCCGGACATGTCGAGCTGGAACTTCTTCGCCCCCGACATCCTGCGTGACCGTCGGTTGTTCTTCTACAACCAGACCTACCTGTTCTGGGTCGCCCTGGGCGTGGTGCTGCCGGGGATCATCGGCGGCCTGGTCACCCAGAGCTGGTCCGGTGCCTGGAGCGGCCTGATCTTTGGCGGCCTGGCGCGGATCTTCGTTGCCAACCAGGCGGCCTGGTGTGTGGGCTCCATCTGCCACCGCTATGGCGCCCGGCCGTTCGTGACCCACGACCAGAGCACCAACAACTGGATTGTCGCGTTCCTCACCTTTGGCGAGGGGCTGCAAAACAATCACCACGCATTCCCTGCCTGGTACCGGCATGGCGTGCATTGGTGGGAGCCCGACTTGTCGGGCTGGACACTGGCGTTAATGGGCAAGCTGAGACTGGTCTCAGACCTGCGTTCACCGTCCCAGGCAATGATCGACAAAGTCCGTAAGCGTCAGGCCGCATCCTGAACAACGGGATCGTCTGATCTGTAAACCATCCTACTCATCAAGGAAGATCCTATGGCCAACTTCATTTCCAATTTGCTGAGCACTCTGAGCTTCTCGGAGAAAAAACAGGCGGCGGTCGAACTCAACGAAGAGAGCATCAAGCATTGGCTGGTGCAGAAAATGGGTGCGCTGCTGAAGATCGATCCGTCCCAGGTCGATACCGCCCGCAGCTTCGAGTCCTACGGCCTCGACTCGCTGGTGGCGGTGAAAGTGGCGGGCGACCTGGAGAAATTCATGGAGCAGCGCCTGTCCCCGGCCCTGCTGTTCGAATACTCCAGCATCGATGACTTGTCCAAATACCTGGCCAACGAACTGACCACATCCGAAGTTTGACTTCGCAGGAGCTTGGCCATGGCCATTGCACAGATGCCTTCGCAAAAAAACGATAAATTCAATGACCTGCTCCGACGCTCACAGGAGATCGAAGGCCTGCGTCTGACTGACGCAATCCCCAAGCACCTGTATCAGCCTCGGGTATGGCGCGGGATGCTCAGCTTCGTCGTCAGCTACATGCTCTACATCGGTGCCATCGTGGCGGTTGCCCACGTGCACTGGATGTTCTCCCTGCCGCTGTGGCTGGTGGCCGGCCTGGGCGGCTGGGGCTTGTTCTGTGTGGCTCACGATTGCGGGCACAACTCGTTCTCGCGCAATCGCAGCTTCAACCACATCCTCGGGCATATCGCCTTGCTGCCGTTGCTGTACCCGTTCCACGGCTGGCGCCACATGCACAACATGCACCACGCCAACACCAACAACCTGGAAATGGACGTCGACTGGCGCCCGGTGCTGCGCGTGCAATACGACGCCATGCCCTGGTGGGACAAGCTGGTCTACAGCAGCACCCGCACCTGGCTGTTCTGGCTGGGCACGGTCAACTACCAGCGCCACTCGGGCTTCCGCCCGTCGATGTTCCACAAGCTCGAAGCGCGCAACGAAGTGCGTCGTTCGATCCTGTTCATGGTGGTGGCTGCGCTGATCTACCTGCCGACCCTGGTGTACTTCACCGGCTTCACCGGGCTGTTCCTGTACTTCGTCGCCCCGTGGCTGGCGATCCATGCCTGGTTCAGCCTGACCACCATGATGCATCACATCAGCGATGAGACTCCGTTCCTGACCAAGGAGCACTGGAGCTTCAACAGCAGCCGACTGCTGCTGACCACTGACTACATGTACCCCAAGTGGCTGCTGTTCCTGACTCACTACATTTCGGTGCACACCGCGCACCACGTGGCGCCGATCATCCCCCACTACAACCTGCCCGAAGCCCAGGCAGCGTTGAAGACCGCCTTCCCGGGCATGGTCCGCGAGAAGCCCATGACCGTGCAGGATGTCTGGCACGTGGCGCGCAATTGCCACCTGTACGACCCAGTCAACGGCTTCTATGAGTCCTTTGACCAGCCGGCCCAGGCGGCCGGAGACCCGAGCACACCAGGCGCCAAGGCGGCCAACAGTCCGCTGACCCTGAAGCAGCAGATGCTGCGCAGCTACATGGGCGTGCTGGGTTCGCTCTCGGTGGACACCGCCGGCGCCAAGGCCACGGACCTGTTCGGCTATACCCGCGAATACATCAAGCAGCCGGACAAGGAAATGAGCCCCCTGGGCGCCCAGCGTTTCCATATCAAGGGCATTGCGGGCGTTCCCCATGGCTACCAATGGGGCACGGGCGACCAGACCATTCTCCTGGTCCATGGCTGGGGTGCGGACAGCCGCAGCCTGTACTCCTTCACTCGTGCACTGCAGCGCCAGGGCTTCAAGGTCGCGACCTTCGATGCCCCGGCCCACGGCATCTCGCCGGGCTCGCTGAGCACCATGACCGAGTTCAAGGATGCGGTGAAAGCGGCCATTGTCGCCCTCGGCGATGTAGTGGGGATCGTCGCCCACTCCCTGGGCGGTATCGCCGCCACCGGTGCCCTGGCCGAACTGGCCGAGACCCATCGGATCAAGGCCCTGTGCCTGCTGGGTTCGCCGGCCAACCTGCCGGTGGTGATCGAGCGCTGGGCCAATGGCTACCTCAAGCTCAAGCCGCAAATCGTCGATGCCATGCACCGCGAACTGTGGAAGCGCAATGGCGTGCCGGTCCAGCATTGGGACATCCCGGCGCTGGGCAACGCCCTGCAACTGCCGACGCTGGTGCTGCATGACCTCAACGACCCGATCGTGCCGTTCTGCGAGGCGCAGCAGATCACCACGCTGATGCCTTGGGCGAAGCTGGAGCCGGTGTCCGGGCTCGGCCACGTGCGCATCCTCTCCGATGCCGCGGTGGTGGAGCAGGTGGCGCAGTTCCTTGCACAGAACATCAAGGTGGCCGAAGTGGCTCAGGCCAGCGCATGAGAACAACGCACAACCCTTTGATGATGGTTAACCACCCATGACGACCTACGCTGAAAACGCTGTGGCCGAGTCCGGCCTGTGGATGTGCCTGATTTGCGGCTGGATCTACGATCAACGGCTTGGCGATCCCGATTCGGGGGTGCCTCCGGGCACCGCCTGGGACGACATTGCCGAAGACTGGACCTGCCCGGAATGTGGCGTGAGCAAGTTGGACTTCAACATGGTGAAGCTGTAACCCAACGCTTGAACCCTGTAGTCGATGAGGAAGGAAGATGGCGACCCAAGAGCCAAGGCCGGAGCCAGCCAGGGGCCGGCGCAGCAGCTTCAGGAAAATGCTCTTCAAGGGCATTTATAACGGGGTTCTGGGACTGCTGCGTTGCAGTTTCTGGATTGAGTCGCGGCTTGTTCCTCGGCGTGCTGCGGTACGGGCGCTGAAGATGTTCACCACACCGCAACGGCTGCGCCAGCATTTTCCGCTGACGCTGCCCAGTGCCACGGTGCAGGACCTGGAAACCGAGGAAGGGCGGCTGCGTTGTTTCCGCTGGACCCCGCAGCAGGTCCGGCGCCGGGTGGTGCTGGTGCATGGCTGGAGTGGCGCCAGTACCCAGTGGCAGTACCTGATTCCGCTGTTGTTGGAGGAGGGCTGTGAAGTGCTGTCCTTCGACTGCATCGGTCATGGTGGCAGCGGCGGTCGGCAGGCCTCGCTGCCGACCTTCGTCAGCATGCTGGACCAGGTGCAGAAGCAACTGGGACCGTTTGACACCGTGATCGGCCATTCCCTGGGCGGGGCCGCCGCCGGTTATGCCCTGAGCACTCAGGTCGGCAAGGGTTTTGCGCGGGCGGTGCTGGTGGCCGCACCGGCGGATATCGAAAACGTCGTTCGGCGTTTTGCGGCATTTCTGTGGATCAATGATGACGTCAGACAACGCATGCAACTTCTGGTTGAGCAACGCTATCAGAAGGACATGAGCAGCCTGGCAGTCAGCCGTTATGGCCGTCAGGTTGATATCCCGGTGCTGCTGGTGCATGACCAGCAGGACCAGGAAGTCCCGGCAGATGACCTGCAATCCTTCGCTGAAGGCTTGCGTCACCGGCGGGTTCTGCAAACCTGCGGGCTTGGCCATCTGAAAATTCTCAAGGACAGGACGACCATGGGGGCCGTGGTCGACTTTGTCTGTGCAAAGGACGGCAACCAATGAGTGAACATTACGATGTGATCGTTATCGGCGCGGGTCCCGGCGGCTATGTCGCCGCGATCCGGGCTGCGCAACTGGGACTGAAGACGGTCTGTATCGAGCGCTACAAGGGCAAGGACGGCAAGACCGCCCTGGGCGGCACCTGCCTCAATGTGGGCTGCATTCCTTCCAAGGCGCTGCTGGACAGCTCCCATCACTATTACGAGGCGCGCAACGGTTTCGAGGTGCACGGCATCGGCATCAGCAATCCGCAGATGGACGTGCCGGCCATGCTGGCGCGCAAGGACAACGTGGTACGCAATTTCAACGCTGGCATCGCCTCGCTGTTCAAGGCCAATGGCGTGGCCCTGCTGGAAGGTCACGGCAAGTTGCTGGCCAACAAGCAAGTGGAGGTCACCGCGGCCGACGGCAGCACCCAGCGCATCAGCGCCACCAGCATCATCCTCGCCCCCGGTTCACGGCCCATCGATATCGCCGCCGCGCCGCTGACCGACAAGGTGATCGTCGACTCCACCGGAGCCCTGGAATTCACCAGCGTGCCCAAGCGCCTGGGGGTGATCGGCGCCGGCGTCATCGGCCTGGAGCTGGGCTCGGTCTGGGCCCGCCTGGGCGCCGAAGTGACGGTACTCGAAGCCCTCGACAGCTTCCTGCCGGCAGTGGATGTACAGATCGCCAAGGAAGCGCAGAAGATCCTCGGCAAGCAAGGCCTGGATATCCGTCTGGGTGCCCGGGTGACGGCGTCCGAAGTGCAGGGCGACAGCGTCAAGGTCAGCCTCAGCGAGGCCGGCGAAGACAAGCAGCAGACCTTCGACCGGCTGATCGTCGCCGTGGGGCGTCGGCCCCTGACCACCGACCTGTTGGCGTCTGACAGCGGCGTGCAGTTGGATGAACGCGGCTTCATCCACGTCGACGGCCAGTGCCTGACCAGCGTGCCTGGGGTGTTCGCCATTGGCGACGTGGTACGCGGCCCGATGCTGGCGCACAAGGCTTCGGAAGAGGGGGTGATGGTGGCCGAGAGCCTTGCCGGGCATCACCATCCGCTCAATTACGAGCTGATCCCGTCAGTGATCTACACCCACCCGGAAATCGCCTGGGTCGGCCAGACCGAACAGGCCCTCAAGGCCCAGGGCATCGAGCTGAACATCGGCACCTTCCCCTTCGCTGCCAGCAGCCGCGCCATGGCGGCCAACGACACGGCTGGCTTGGTCAAGGTGATTGCCGATGCCGGCACCGATCGGGTACTTGGGGTGCATGTGATAGGACCGGGCGCTGCGGAACTGGTCCAGGAAGGCGCAATCGGCATGGAGTTCGGCACCAGCGCCGAAGACCTGGGGATGATGGTGTTCTCCCACCCGACCCTGTCCGAAGCCCTGCATGAAGCCGCGCTGGCCGTGAATGGCCAGGCGATTCATATCGGCAATCGCAAGAAGAAAGCTCCCGCCAGCGTCAAATAGCCAGCCTTCCCCGACCTCGCTCATTCAGCGGGGCCGGGGCTTGCTGCATCCCCCGCGTTTCAGCGAAAGAACGGCACATCCCCAAGAATGGTTGCGCGGTGCATGACTCGGCGCTGTGGACGGTAGTCGTCCACTGCATAGTGCTGGGTCACGCGGTTGTCCCAGAACGCCACGTCGTTTTCCTGCCAGCGCCAGCGGATGGTGAATTCCGGTCGGGTGGCGTGGGCGAACAGCAGCTTGAGGATGGCTGCGCTTTCGCTCTCCGACAGTTCGTTGATCTTGGTGGTGAAGCCGTCGTTGACGAACAGCGACTTGCGTCCGCTTACCGGATGGGTGCGGATCACCGGGTGCGACAGTGGCGGGTTCTTGCGCCGGGTTTCCTCCCAGCGCGCCAGGTCTTCGGGGGTGTTGCCGAAGCGTTCCAGAGGGAAGGACTTGATGAACTCGTGGGTGGCGGTCAGGCCCTGCAGCAGGTTCTTCATCGGCTCGGACAAGGCTTCGTAGGCGGCGATGCCGCTGGCCCACAACGTGTCGCCGCCGAACTGCGGCAGCAGCTTGGCGCTGAGCACCGCGCCCAGGGCCGGGGTTGGCAGGAAGGTCACGTCGGTGTGCCAGATGGCGTTGTCGCGCACGTCGGTTTCAGCGGTGTCGAGGATCAGCACCTCCGGTTGTTCCGGCACATTGGGGTAGATCGGGTGAATGTGCAGGTCACCGAAGTTGGCGGCGAAGCGCGCTTGCTGCTGCGGGGTGATCGGCTGGTCGCGGAAGAACAGCACCTGGTGCTTGAGCAGTGCCTGTTCAATGGCATCGCGCTGTTCGACGCTCAGTGGCTGGCTGATATCGACGCCACTGATCTGGGCGCCAAGGGCGGAGCTTAAGGGGGTGAGGGTCAGGCTCATGGTCGTTCTCGTATTCGCTGTGTGCAGGAGCCGGCCGGGAGGGCGGCGCTAAGCTTGCGGGCCTCTTCGCTGGCAAGCCAGCTCCTACATAGGAGAGGGGGATCTGTTGTTGTCAGTGGGATTGGCCGTGCCAGGGCACCAGCTTGCGTTGCAGGGCGCGCAGGCCCATCTCCATGGCAAAGGCGATCAGGGCAATCACCAGGATCCCCAGCACCACCACATCGGTGACCAGGAACTGCGCGGCGGACTGCACCATGAAACCCAGGCCGCTGGTGGCGGCAATCAGCTCGGCGGCCACCAGGGTCGACCAGCCCACGCCCAGGCCAATCCGCACGCCGGTGAGGATGTCCGGCAAGGCGCTGGGCAGGATCACGTGGCGAATCAGCTGCGCCCGAGTCGCGCCCAGGGACTGGGCGGCGCGCAGCTTGGCCGGGTCGACGGTGCGCACGCCGGTGGCGGTGGCGATGGCGATCGGGGCGAAGATGGCGAGGTAGATCAGCAGCACCTTGGACAGCTCGCCAATGCCGCACCAGATAACGATCAGCGGCAGATAGGCCAGTGGCGGTATCGGCCGGTAGAACTCGATCAGCGGGTCGAGCACGCCACGGGCGATGCGGTTGGCGCCAATGGCGATGCCCACCGGAATGGCCGTCAGCACGGCAAAGCCCAGGGCCAGGCCGATGCGTTGCAGGCTCGCGGCCAGGTGCTGCCAGAGGGTGGAATCCATGTAGCCGCTGGTGACCAGCAACCAGCCCTTTTGCAGCACGGCCGAAGGGGGCGGTAGGAACAGCGGTTCGATCAGGCCGGTGGCGGTGACGGCCCACCACAGGGCCAGCAGGGCGATCAGGGTCAGCACACTGATCCAGCGCGTGCTCAGGCTGCGGCGCACCGGCACTGGCGCTTTCGGGTTGGCGTCGCGGGTGGCGGTGGCGGGAATCTCGTAGCTGCTCATGGGCGCTCCTGCTGCTGGGTGGCGCTGCGTTGGGAGAACACCCGGGACAGCACGTGTTCGCGGGTTTCGATGAACAGCGGGTCGGACTTGATCGCCCGCGCCGATTCGCCGGCGGCGTAGCGCTGGCCGAAATCCAGGTTCAGGCGCTCGACGATCTGCCCCGGGTTGGGGGCCAAGAGGATCAGGTCAGTGGCCAGGAACACCGCTTCTTCGATGTCGTGGGTAATCAGGAACACCGGCTTGGCGGTGCGGCGCCAGACCTGCAGCAACAGCTCCTGCATCTGCTCGCGGGTGAAGGCATCCAGGGCGCCGAAGGGTTCGTCCATCAGCAGCACTCGCGGGTCGGCGGCCAGGGCACGGGCCAGGCCCACGCGCTGTTTCTGTCCACCGGAGAGCTGCCAGACACGGCGTTTTTCGAAACCGGCCAGGTCCACCAGGGCGAGCATTTCCCGAGCCCGGGCTTCACGCTGGTCCCGGGCGACTCCGGCCAGTTCCAGGCCGAAGGCGACGTTGGCCAGCACGTCCTGCCAGGGCAGCAGGGCGTCGTCCTGGAACACCACGCCACGCTCGGCGCTGGGGCCCTTGACCGGCACGCCGTCGAGGCTGATGCGCCCGGCGCTGGGGTCGACGAATCCGGCAATCAGGTTCAGCAGCGAGGTCTTGCCGCTGCCGGAGGGACCCAGGGCGACCAGCAGTTGCTGTGGCCCCAGGGTCAGGGAAATATCCGCCAGCACCGGTTCGGCGGCGCCGGGATACTGTGCGCTGATGCGCTCCAGTTGTAGCAAGGCCATGACGGCTATCTCCTGTCCGGTCGCGGGTTATTCAGGGATGAACTTGGCACTGACGTAGGGGGCGTAGTCCGGCAGCACCGCTTCGACCTTGCCTTGCTCCTTGAGGAACACCGCGGTGTCGGTGATGGCCTTGGTGGTCGGGGCGCCGAGGCTGAGTACCTGGTCGGCGGCCAGTGGGTAGACGTTGCCTTGCAGCAGCAGCGGGATATCGCTGGCCTTGGCCCCGGAGAGCTTCACCAGCTTGTCGACGTTGCCCTGGTTGGCCAGCCAGGCTTGCGGGTCCTTGCGGTATTGGGCGTAGGCATCCAGGGTCACCTTGGCGAAGGCGGTGACGATTTCCGGGTGCTTCTCGGCGAAGTCCTTGCGCACGATCCAGGCGTCGAAAGTCGGCGCGCCGAACTTGGCCAGCTCTCCGGAGGTGATCAGCACCTTGCCGTTTTCCTTGGCCACACCCAGGGCCGGGTCCCAGACGTAGGTGGCGTCGATATCACCGCGCTTCCAGGCGGCGATGATCGCCGGTGGCGCGAGGTTGAGGATCTGTACTTTCGAGGGATCGATGTTCCAGTGTTTCAGCGCCGCCAGCAGGCTGTAGTGGCCGGTGGAAACGAAGGGCACGGCGACTTTTTTACCGATCAGGTCCTGAGGGCTGTTGATCGCGGAACCGTCGCGGGCCACCAGGGCTTCGGCGGCGCCGATCTGGGTGGCGATGAGGAAGGTTTGCACCGGCACCTTGCGGGTGATGGCGGCGGTCAGCGGGCTGGAGCCCAGGTAGCCGATCTGCACATCGCCGGAAGCGATGGCAGCGATGACGTCGGCGCCGTTGTCGAATTTGCGCCAGTTGATCTTGGCCTGGGTGGCTTTTTCATAGCTGCCGTCGGCTTGCGCGACCTTGGCCGGGTCGACGGTGGTCTGGTAGGCGACGGTGACGTCGGCCGCCTGGGCAAAGAAACTCGCTGCGGCCAGGGACGCGGCCGCCAGGAGGCGAAGGGGGAAATGCAGTTTCATGGGGTGCTCCTCATAGGCGGCCGGTGATCGGCGTTGGAGGAGACTAAATGATCTAAGAATGCAGAAATAAATAACTTATTTGCATTAGCTTATGAGGGGAATAGGCAGCGTGCTGTTCGCCGGCAAGCCGGCTCCTACGGGAGGGATGTAGGAGCCGGCTTGCCGGCGAAGCGTCAGTTACTGATGGCCAGGATGCTGGCCTGGTAGGCGCCGACGAATACGTCGAAATCCCCCACTTCGTTCTGCTCAAGCTCGGTCTGCAGCTCCAGGGATTTGCGCGCCGCTTCTTCGAAGGCGGCTTGTTCTTCCTTGGCCAGGGGCTGGCTGCGGAAGTGCTCGGCATGGGCCTGACTCTGGCGCAGGGAGAACTGGCTGAAGCTCTCCTTGTGCTCGCTCATGGCCGCCAGCACCTGGGCCGAAGGCGTCAGGGACGAGTCCTTGACCTTGGCCAGCTGGGCGTCCAGGGCCTTGCTGTGCACGTCGCTGCCGTGGCTCTGGTCGAGCAGGGCGGCCAGGGGCGCGATCTTTTCCAGCAGCTGCGCAGCCCATTCCTTCATCTCCACCGGCTGCCCCTGGCGTTGCAGTTGCAGGCCCGGGCGTCGACCTTCCTTGACCACGGCGAGGAAGTTCGAGGTGGCGTTGCCGCACTCGTTGTTCTCGAACAGCGGGCTGTCGTTCAAGGCGCAATACAGCAGGAAGGCATCGAGGAAACGGGCTTCCTGGACATCGATGCCCAGGGGCAGGAACGGGTTGATGTCCAGGCAGCGGACTTCGACGTACTGGATGCCCCGGGCCATCAGCGCCTGGATTGGCCGCTCGCCGGTATAGGTCACGCGCTTGGGGCGAATGTTGGAGTAGTACTCGTTTTCGATCTGCAGGATGTTGGTGTTCAGTTGCACCCACTCGCCATCCTTGTGGGTGCCGACTTCCACGTAAGGTGCGTAAGGCGTGGCCACGGCCTTGCGCAGGCTGTCGGTGTAGCTGTTCAGATCGTTGTAGCAAGGGGTCAGGCCGGCCTGGGCCTGGCTCTGGTAGCCCAGGTCGCTCATGCGCAGGCTGGTGGCGTAGGGCAGGTACAGGGTCTCGGCGTCCAACTGCTCCAACTGGTGCGAGCGGCCGCGCAGGAAGCCCGCGTCCAGGGCCGGCGAAGCACCGAACAGGTACATCAGCAGCCAGCTGTAACGGCGAAAATTGCGGATCAGCGCGATATAGGCCGAGGACTGGTAGTCACGGTCGCTGCCGACGAAGCCTTCCGCTTCCTTGAGCAGCGGCCACAGCTGTTCCGGCAGGGAAAAGTTGTAGTGGATCCCGGCAATGCACTGCATGGTCTTGCCGTAGCGCAGGGCCAGGCCCTTGCGGTACACGTACTTGAGCTGACCGATGTTGGAGGTGCCGTAATAGGCGATCGGGATGTCTTCCTCGGCCGGCAACGGGCACGGCATCGATGGGCTCCACAGGTACTCGTTGCCGAGCTTGCTGTAGGCGAAGCGATGAATCTTGTCGAGGCTGGCCAGGGTGTCCGCCGGGTCCGCGAGGGCCGGGGTGATGAATTCCAGCAGCGACTCGGAATAGTCGGTGGTGATCTGTTCGTTGGTCAGCGCGGAACCCAGTTCTTCCGGGTGCGGGGTCTGTGCCAGGCGGCCTTCGCCGGTGACACGCAGGCATTCACGTTCGATACCGTGCAGGCACTGCTCGAGCAGGGAGAGGTTAGCGCGCTCACCGAGCAGAGCCAGGCGGCGGTTGAGAAGTTCGCTCAAGTTGGATTCCTTCACGCGTCAGTCGCCCCAATATGGGGGTGGGCAGGACGGTCTACAAGGGTGAAGTTAAAACTGGCGTTTTCGCCTTGTTTTTGAGTCAAGCCGACTCGCCTGGAAACGCCAACACTCCATCCTTGAATCTGGCTTCAGCGCGGGCAAGAAAACCCCGACGCCGCTTTCGCAGCGCCGAAATTAACCCAATTTGAGGGCAGGCAGCTATAGGACCGCGAAGGTGCCTTGTGCTTTTGCGACCAGTTTGTCGCCCTGGACCACATCCGCTTCCACCACCAGGGTGCGGCGGCCGGGGTGGATCACCCGGGCCCGGCACAGCACTTCACCCTCGGCCACGGCGCGGATGTAGTTGATCTTGCACTCGATGGTGGCGCTCTGCTGGTCAAAGCCGTGGGTGCTGGAACAGGCCAGCCCCATGGCAATGTCCACCAGGCTGAAAATCGCCCCGCCGTGGAGCTTTTGTCCGCGATTGCGCAGCTGCGGGGTCAGTTCCAGGGCGACGTCCGCTTCGCCGGTTTCCAGGCGTTGCAGACGGCAGCCGAGCAATTGGCTGAAGGCGCTTTCGGTCAGGCCGGCGGGGATCTGCATCAGCGTTTCTTCAACTGCTTGGCGTTGGCGAACAGCGAGGCCATGGCGTTGTTGCTCGGAGCGGCAGCGGTGGTTTCCTTGCGTGGCGCATTGCCCTGGGAGGAGCGCGGCGCCGAGCCTGGACGGGAGCCACGGGCACCGTCGATCTTCTCGCCCGGGGTGTCGCTCATGCGCATCGACAGGCCCACGCGTTTACGCGGGATGTCGACTTCCATGACCTTGACCTTGACCACGTCGCCGGCTTTCACCGCTTCACGCGGGTCCTTGATGAACTTCTCCGACAGCGCCGAGATGTGCACCAGGCCGTCCTGATGCACGCCGATGTCGACGAAGGCGCCGAAGTTGGTGACGTTGGTCACCACGCCTTCGAGGATCATCCCCAGTTGCAGGTCCTTGAGGTCTTCGACGCCGTCCTGGAACTCGGCAGTCTTGAACTCCGGACGCGGGTCGCGACCGGGCTTGTCCAGTTCCTGGAGGATGTCGGTGACGGTGGGCAGGCCGAAGGTCTCGTCGGTGAATTTCTTCGGGTCCAGGCGCTTGAGGAAGCCGCTGTCGCCGATCAGCGAGCGAATGTCACGGCCGGTGTCGGCGGCGATGCGCTGCACCAGCGGGTAGGCTTCCGGGTGGACCGCCGAGGCGTCCAGCGGGTTGTCGCCGTTCATCACGCGCAGGAAGCCGGCGGCCTGTTCGAAGGTCTTTTCACCCAGGCGGGCGACCTTTTTCAGCGCGGCGCGGGTCTTGAAGGCACCGTGTTCGTCGCGGTGGCTGACGATGTTCTGCGCCAGGGTCGCGTTGAGGCCGGAGATCCGCGCCAGCAGGGCCACGGAAGCGGTGTTGACGTCGACACCGACGGCGTTCACGCAGTCCTCGACCACGGCGTCCAGGCCGCGGGCCAGTTTCAGCTGCGACACGTCGTGCTGGTACTGGCCGACACCGATGGATTTCGGATCGATCTTCACCAGTTCAGCCAGTGGGTCCTGCAGGCGGCGGGCGATGGACACCGCGCCACGGATCGACACGTCCAGGTCCGGGAATTCCTTGGCCGCCAGTTCCGAAGCCGAGTACACCGAAGCGCCGGCTTCGGAAACCATGACCTTGGTCATCTTCATGGCCGGGTATTTCTTGATCAGTTCGGCGGCCAGTTTGTCGGTCTCGCGGCTGGCGGTGCCGTTGCCGATGGCGATCAGGTCCACCGAGTGCTTGGCGCACAGCGCGGCCAGAATGCCCAGGGTCTGGTCCCACTTGTTGTGCGGCACGTGCGGATAGACCGTGGCGTGGTCCAGCAGCTTGCCGGTGGCATCCACCACCGCCACCTTGCAGCCGGTGCGCAGGCCCGGGTCCAGGCCCAGGGTGGCGCGCGGGCCGGCCGGGGCGGCCAGCAGCAGGTCGTGCAGGTTGTGGGCGAAAACGTTGATCGCCTCGGTTTCCGCGCCGTCGCGCAGCTCGCCCAAGAGGTCGGTTTCCAGGTGGGTGTAGAGCTTGACCTTCCAGGTCCAGCGCACCACTTCGCCGAGCCATTTGTCGGCGGGGCGGTTCTGGTTCTGGATACCGAATTGCTGGCCGATCATGCCTTCGCATGGGTGCATGGTGCCCGGCAGCTCGTCACCGACTTTCAGCGCGGAGCTGAGAATGCCTTCGTTGCGGCCGCGGAAAATCGCCAGGGCGCGGTGCGACGGCATGCTTTTCAGCGGTTCGTCGTGTTCGAAGTAGTCGCGGAACTTGGCGCCTTCCTCTTCCTTGCCGGCAACCACCCGGGCACTCAGGGTGGCTTCTTGCTTGAGGAAGTTGCGCAGCTTGTCCAGCAGGCCGGCGTCCTCGGCGAAGCGCTCCATGAGGATGTACTTGGCGCCTTCCAGGGCGGCCTTGACGTCGGCCACGCCTTTCTCGGCGTCGACGAAACGTGCCGCTTCGGCTTCCGGGGCCAGGCTCGGGTCGTTGAACAGGCCGTCGGCCAGCTCGCCGAGGCCGGCTTCCAGGGCGATCTGGCCCTTGGTGCGACGCTTCTGCTTATAAGGCAGGTAAAGGTCTTCGAGGCGGGTCTTGGTGTCGGCCAGCTTGATGTCGCGGGCCAGCTCCGGGGTCAGCTTGCCTTGCTCTTCGATGCTGGCCAGGATGCTGATCCGCCGTTCGTCGAGTTCTCGCAGGTAGCGCAGGCGCTCTTCCAGATGACGCAGTTGGGTGTCATCGAGGCTGCCGGTGACTTCTTTCCGGTAACGGGCGATGAAGGGCACGGTGGAGCCTTCATCCAATAGAGCGACGGCCGCTTCGACCTGTTGTGGGCGTACGCCGAGTTCCTCGGCAATGCGGCTGTTGATGCTGTCCATAAAACCACCTGACAAATTGTGAAAGCAGGCTCGCGGGCACGAAAATAAGGCCCGGCGAGTCTGGTTGAGCGGCCTGGCACGCGCCGCCACCTGGATCAAAAGGCTGCCTGTTGACCCGTGAAATCAAAAAAATACTGCCGGCCCGGGCAAAAAAATAAACCGGCCCCAGGCGTACTGATCAGATATTGCCCAACACAAAAGGCGGCGCATTATACCCAGCGTTAGCCGTTGCGGGGTGATCGCCGGCCTCAGGCCGACAGCGGGTTTGCTGGCGATAGAGGAAAAATCTGCTAACAATGCACACGGTGCGTATAACGGCAGCTACGCCATAATGCGCACCGAGATTAGAGGAGCATCCAATGAGCAGCACTGCACAAACTGCTGAAGGCGAAAAAATTCTTATTGTTGACGACGACCCGGGGCTGAGCAGCCTGCTGGAGCGCTTCTTCGTCAGCAAGGGCTACCGTGCCCGCGCAGTCCCGAACACCGAGCAAATGGACCGCCTGCTGGGTCGCGAAGTGTTCAACCTGGTGGTCCTCGACCTGATGCTGCCCGGCGAAGACGGCTTGACCGCATGCCGCCGCCTGCGCAGCGCCAACAACCAGATCCCGATCATCATGCTCACCGCCAAGGGCGACGAGTTGAGCCGCATCAAGGGCCTGGAACTGGGCGCCGACGACTACCTGGCCAAGCCGTTCAACCCTGACGAGCTGATGGCCCGGGTCAAGGCCGTGCTGCGTCGCCAGTCGGCTCCGGTGCCGGGTGCGCCGGGTAGTGAAGACGAAAGCGTGACCTTTGGTGACTACGAACTGTCCCTGGCCACTCGCGAGCTCAAGCGTGGCGATGAAGTGCACATGCTCACCACTGGTGAGTTTGCGGTGCTCAAGGCGCTGGTGATGAACGCCCGCCAACCGCTGACCCGGGACAAACTGATGAACCTGGCCCGTGGTCGTGAGTGGGATGCCCTGGAGCGTTCCATCGATGTGCAGATCTCCCGCCTGCGGCGGATGATCGAGCCTGACCCTTCCAAACCGCGCTATATCCAGACCGTCTGGGGCGTGGGTTATGTCTTCGTGCCGGATGGCACCGCGACCAAGTGATAGGTGATTTGTAGGAGCGAACGCCCGGGCCGGCAACGACCCGGGCGTTCGCATTCCGCAACTCCGCGAGCGCGAGTCGCTCCTGCAAAGTGTGTATTGGCTGTTATGAAAACCCCGCTGTGGTTCCCCCAGAGTTTCTTCTCCCGCACCCTGTGGCTGGTGCTGATCGTGGTGCTGTTTTCCAAGGCATTGACCCTGGTTTATCTGTTGATGAACGAGGACGTGCTGGTGGACCGGCAATACAGCCACGGCGTGGCCCTGACCCTGCGCGCCTACTGGGCCGCCGATGAATCCAACCGCGACCAGATCGCCGAGGCCGCAGGCCTGATCAAGGTGGTGGGCAGCGGCGTGCCGGCCGGCGAGCAACACTGGCCCTACAGTGAGATCTACCAGCGGCAGATGCAGGCTGAACTGGGCGCCGACACCGAAGTGCGCCTGCGCATGCATGCACCGCCGGCGCTTTGGGTCAGGGCCCCGAGCCTGGGGGATGGCTGGCTCAAGGTGCCGCTGTATCCGCACCCGCTGAGGGGGCAGAAGATCTGGAGCGTGCTGGGCTGGTTCCTGGCCATCGGCCTGTTATCCACTGCCTCGGCGTGGATCTTCGTCAGCCAGCTCAATCAGCCCCTCAAGCGTCTGGTCTACGCCGCTCGGCAACTGGGCCAGGGACGCAGCGTGCGCCTGCCGATCAGCGATACGCCCAGCGAGATGACCGAGGTCTATCGCGCCTTCAACCAGATGGCCGAGGACGTGGAGCAGGCGGGGCGTGAACGGGAGCTGATGCTGGCCGGGGTGTCCCATGACTTGCGCACACCGCTGACCCGCCTGCGCCTGTCGCTGGAGCTGATGGGCGCGCACACCGACCTGACCGACGATATGGTCCGGGATATCGAGGACATGGATGCGATCCTCGACCAGTTCCTGGCGTTTATCCGTGACGGCCGCGACGAGTCGGTGGAAGAGGTGGACCTCAGCGATCTGGTGCGTGAAGTGGCAGCGCCCTACAACCAGAATGAAGAGCGGGTGCACCTGCGCCTGGAGCCGATCCAGCCGTTCCCGCTGCGTCGGGTGTCGATGAAGCGTCTGCTCAACAACCTGATCGGCAACGCCTTGAATCACGCGGGCACGGAAGTCGAAGTGGCGGCCTATGTGTCCGGCGACACCAATGCGCCTTACGTGGTGCTGAGCGTGATGGATCGCGGGGCGGGGATCGATCCGTCCGAGCTGGAGGCTATCTTCAACCCCTTCACCCGTGGCGATCGCGCCCGGGGTGGCAAGGGCACCGGCCTGGGGCTGGCCATCGTCAAGCGGATTGCCGCCATGCACGGTGGCAATGTGGAGCTGCGCAACCGCCCCGATGGCGGCCTGGAAGCGCGGGTGCGCTTGCCATTGGGGCTGCTGCTGCCCCGTGATGCGGATTGATCAGGGCTTCGCTCCTACAGGCAGCACATCGCCCGTAGGAGCTGGCTTGCCAGCGCAAGGCCGGCAACCCGATCCCTAGCCCTTGCCCTTGGTCCGGGTCATGTTCGGCCCGCCGTTCTTCTCGATGTGCTCGATGATGATCCCCGCCACGTTCTTGCCGGTGGTGGTCTCGATGCCTTCCAGGCCCGGCGAGGAATTGACTTCCATCACCAGCGGCCCGTGATTGGAACGCAGGATATCCACCCCTGCCACGCTCAGGCCCATGACCTTGGCCGCCCGCAGCGCAGTCATGCGTTCTTCCGGGGTGATCTTGATCAGGCTGGCGCTGCCGCCGCGATGCAGGTTGGAGCGGAACTCTCCCGGCTTGGCCTGGCGTTTCATCGCCGCGATCACCTTGTCCCCCACCACGAAGCAGCGAATGTCGGCGCCGCCGGCTTCCTTGATGTACTCCTGGACCATGATGTTCTGCTTCAGGCCCATGAAGGCCTCGATCACCGATTCTGCGGCGGTGGCGGTTTCGCACAGCACCACGCCGATACCCTGGGTGCCTTCCAATACCTTGATCACCAGGGGCGCGCCGTTGACCATTTCGATCAGGTCGGGAATGTCGTCCGGCGAATGGGCGAAGCCGGTTACCGGCAAGCCGATGCCGCGCCGCGAGAGCAGTTGCAGCGAACGCAGCTTGTCCCGGGAGCGGGCGATGGCCACCGACTCATTGAGGGGGAACACCCCCATCATTTCGAACTGACGCAGCACTGCGCAGCCGTAGAACGTCACCGAGGCACCGATCCGCGGGATCACCGCATCGAAGCCTTCCAGGGGCTTGCCGCGGTAGTGGATCTGCGGCTTGTGACTGGCGATGTTCATGTAGGCGCGCAGGGTATCGACCACTACCATTTCATGGCCACGCTCGGTGCCGGCTTCGACCAGACGACGAGTGGAATACAGACGCGGGTTACGCGACAGCACAGCGATCTTCATGCAACACCTGTGGCAGAGGTAGTGGATACCGGGAACACCGGTTTGTCTTGTACGTACTTGATGCCCGGATTGACCACCAACTGGCCGTCGATCAGGGCCTTGGAACCCAGCAACAGGCGATAGCGCATGGCCTTGCGGCAGGCGAGGGTGAATTCCACCCGCCACACGTGATCGCCCAGGGCCAGGGTGGTGCTGATCACATAGCGCACCTGGGCCTGGCCGTTGGAACTTTTAATGGTCTTCATCGCCACCAGCGGCGCTTCGCAACGCCGGTGGCGCAACTGCACCACACTGCCCAAGTGGGCATTGAAGCGCACCCACTGCTCACCGTCGCGCTCGAAGGGCTCGATCTCGGTGGCATGCAGGCTGGAGGTACTGGCCCCGGTATCGATCTTGGCGCGCAGGCCGGCCACTCCCAGATCAGGAAGCGCCACCCACTCGCGCAGACCGACAACGGTCAAATGGTCAAAAGTCTTCAAATAGGGGAAATCCGCAATTAGCTTTTCCAGGCCGCGGCCGGAACCTCGGCCAGGGCTTTGAATGCAGGTTTGGCGAACCAGTAGCCCTGCATCAGATAAATTCCACAGTCGCTGAGAAAGTCCCGTTCACCGGTGCTTTCAATGCCTTCGGCAATGACTGTAACCCCCAACTCCGCACACATTGTGACAATCGCACGGATGATCGCCTGGCGTACGCGATCCTGATGGACATCGCGCACCAGCGCCATGTCGAGCTTGATCAGGTCGGGTTGGAAATCCGCCAGCAGGTTCAGCCCCGAGTACCCCGCGCCGAAGTCATCGATGGCGGTCTTGAAGCCGAATTCGCGGTATTCACGCAGAATATTGGTCAAATGGCGACTGTTATCTACGTGCTGGCTTTCCAGGGTTTCGAAAATCAGCCGCTCCAGGGGAAAGTGCTGGGCGCGGGCGGCTTCCAGGGTGCTGCGGATGCACAACTCCGGCCGGTATACGGCGTTGGGCATGAAGTTGATCGACAGGTGGCTTTGCATGCCCAGCTGTGCCGCGGTGGTGATGGCCTGGGTGCGGCAAAGCTGGTCGAAACGGTATCGATTGCTGTCGGTGACCTGATCCAGCACCGTTGCGGCGCCTTCGCCATTGGTTCCGCGCACGAGGGCCTCGTGGGCAAAGACCGACTGGTCCCGCAGATCGACTATGGGTTGATAGGCGAAGGAAAAATCGAAGCCCAGGGGTTGGCTTTGTTGGCAACCTTCGCAGCGGTTGCCGGGCGAGGTCAGGGAAGTGGGGAAGTCAGTCACGGGGACTCCTCGCGTATCAGGGCGCAACCTGGGTTATTTTAGGTGAGCGGCAGGATTTATGAGAGCCCGCAGGCGGGCTGTACAGTTGCGACATTTTTCAGCGAGAGGAATTCCAGTGGCGCACAAGCAGGAAGAAGAGGACAAGGTTCGTCTGGATAAATGGCTGTGGGCAGCGCGCTTCTACAAGACTCGTGCCCTGGCCAAGGCGGCCATCGAAAGCGGCAAGGTGCACCACCGTGGCGAGCGCTGCAAACCGGGCAAGGAGCCGCGGGTAGGCGATGAGTACCAGATTCGCGCCGGCTTCGACGAACGTACTGTGGTGGTCCAGGCCCTTTCCATCGTCCGTCGTGGCGCTCCCGAAGCGCAGACGCTCTACGCGGAAACCGAAGCCAGCATCGCCAAGCGCGAAACCGCCGCGGCGCAGCGCAAGGCTGGCGCCCTGGGGGTCAGCACCGACGGCAAACCGAGCAAGAAGCAACGCCGTGATCTGTTCAAGTT
>NZ_MOAK01000034.1:158580-169520 GCF_003732485.1 Pseudomonas protegens | reverse complement strand
CGGCGAAGGCGTCCTCGAGGGCCCATTCGCCGGCAAGCCGGCGCCTGCCGGTCTGATCAGCGCAGCAGGCTGCTGGCGCGGACCACGCTCATGCGCGAGAGCACCGGTATCCGGGTCATCAGCTTGAACAGCGGGTGTGTCAGGCGCAGCAGGAAGTTCGACATCCGCGCCGCATACGGCGTGTAGTAGCCCCAGCCCAGGGCCAGCACCGCCAGCAGCACGCCGCCGATGTAGTCGTCCTGGCCCCAATGTGCGCCCGCCACCAGGCGCGGCATCATGAACAGCAGGGTCAGGCCCCAGACGATCAGGAACTGGCCGACGCTGCGGCTGAAGATCCCCATGAACAGGCCCCAGATCAGCAGCACCGAAGCGTGGTCGCCGGGGAAGCTCTGGCTGGAGCGGTCCTTGAGTTCCCAGGTTTTTTCCCAACCCGGGAAGTAGTCGCTCATGTGCACGGCGCCTTCGAGCACCATGGACGGGCTGTTGTGTTGCCAGTTCATCAGCGCCACCAACTTGGAAAACAGCGCGCGAATCACCACCATGAGAATCAGGATCGACAGGAAGCCGAAAAACGCCCGGCGTACGTCCACCGCCTTGAACACCCAGTCACCGCGAATCAGCAGGCCGAGCATGATCAGGCCCACCACGATATCGAAGGGGCGCAGGCTGGCCACAGCCCAGATGTGCAGCCAGGTGGAGTTTGTTGCCAGGGGAGTGTTGAGGTGACGGAACAGCCATTCGTCGAACATCAGGCAGTACATCTGCCCGGTCGGCCACAGCCAGAATCCCAGCAGGGCCAAAGGGAGTAAATTGCACAGAACCAGCTTGCCGAGGTTCCACCTTGCTTGGAACAAACCCGGATTGTTCATAAAATATCTCCAATCACCGCAAAAACTGCACCTTCATGGTGCAAAATCGTAATTTTCGGTGCTTGTAACCTTTTTGTCATCATTCAGATACCCAGACCTATGACTGATTTGCCGGATACCGACTTCACTCAACGCTTCATCTTTGATGAGAACGACACCCGCGGCGAGCTGGTGGCGCTGGAGCGCAGTTACGCGGAAGTCCTCGCCAAACACCCCTATCCCGAGCCGGTTGCACAGTTGCTCGGCGAGCTGATGGCGGCGGCATCGTTGCTGGTCGGCACCCTGAAATTCGATGGCTTGCTGATTCTCCAGGCCCGTTCCGAAGGCCCGGTGCCGCTGCTGATGATCGAGTGCTCCAGTGAGCGCGAGATCCGTGGCCTGGCCCGTTACGACGCGACGCAGATCGCCCCCGACGCGACCCTCGCCGACCTGATGCCCAACGGCGTCCTGGCCCTTACCGTGGACCCGACCAATGGCCAGCGCTACCAGGGCATTGTCGACCTGGACGGCGCCAGCCTGGCGGAATGCTTCACCAA
The DNA here is from genome assembly GCF_003732485.1 of Pseudomonas protegens. Lineage (GTDB taxonomy): Bacteria > Pseudomonadota > Gammaproteobacteria > Pseudomonadales > Pseudomonadaceae > Aquipseudomonas > Aquipseudomonas protegens_B. The sequence continues at coordinate 168,115 of NZ_MOAK01000034.1, read as the reverse complement.
CTACTTCGTCATGTCGCAACAGACCGGCACCCGTTTCTGGCTCTACGCCGACGGCCGCAGTGCCCGTGGCCTGCTCCTGCAACAACTGCCCGCCGACCGCCTGCGTGATCAGGAAGAGCGCGACGCCAGCTGGCAGCACCTCACCGCCCTGGCCAGCACCCTGACCGCCGATGAACTGCTGAGCCTGGACAACGAAACCGTGCTGCACCGCCTGTACCACGAAGAGGCCGTGCGCCTGTTCGACGTGCAACCGCTGCGTTTCCGCTGCAGCTGCTCCCGTGAGCGCTCGGGCAATGCACTGGTCAGCCTGGGGCTCGAAGATGCTCAGGAGCTGGTGGTGGAACATGGCGGCAGCATCGAGATCGATTGCCAGTTCTGCAACGAGCGTTATCTGTTCGATGCCGCCGATATCGCGCAATTGTTTGCTGGAGCGGGCGTCGACACACCGTCAGATACTCGTCACTAAAACGGTTCAGCGCAGGTAAATCACCTGGCAAACGCCGGAATTACGCCGTACTGACGGGAGGACCCTACTATTTTTGGGCTTTTCTGGCATAATCCGGCGCACTTTTTTCGCGGTAGTAGTGCGCGAGTTTCTACTACAAAACGTTTGGAGCACTCGGCCAATGGCCGACGGGGAACCTCATGACGCAAGCCAATAACGCCGTGTACACCGATCTGAGTGTGGATGATCTGGTCAAAGAAGCCCTGAACCGCGGTGAGGGCGAACTGGCCGATACCGGCGCTCTGGTGGTTCGCACCGGTCATCGTACCGGCCGTTCGCCAGTGGACCGTTTCATCGTTGAAGAGCCCAGCACCCAGGACGCTATCGCCTGGGGCCCGATCAACCGCAAGTTCCCGGCGGCCAAGTTCGACGCCCTGTGGGACCGCGTTGAAGCCTACCTGGGCGAGCGCGAGCGTTTTGTTTCCCACGTGCATGTAGGTTCCGATCCGGCGCACTACCTGCCAGTGAAAATGACCACCGAGACTGCCTGGCACAACCTGTTCGGCCGTTGCCTGTTCATCAACCCCGAGCAATACAACGCCGGTGGCAAAGATGAATGGCAGATCCTCAACGCGCCGAACTTCGTCTGCGAGCCTGAGCGCGACGGCACCAACTCCGACGGCACCGTGATCATCAACTTCGCGGCCAAGAAAGTGCTGATCGCCGGCATGCGCTACGCCGGTGAAATGAAGAAAGCCCTGTTCTCCGTGCAGAACTTCCTGCTGCCAGCTGCCGACGTACTGCCGATGCACTGCGCCGCCAACATGGGCGAAGAAGGCGACGTGACCCTGTTCTTCGGTTTGTCGGGCACCGGCAAAACCACCCTGTCCGCCGACGAAAGCCGTTACCTGATCGGTGACGACGAACACGGCTGGGGCGTGGGCGTGGTGTTCAACATCGAAGGCGGTTGCTATGCCAAGTGCATCGACCTGTCGGAGAAGAACGAGCCGGTGATCTGGAAAGCCATCCAGCACGGTGCCGTTCTGGAAAACGTCGTCCTGGATGCCAACAAAAAGGCCGACTACGCCGACGACAGCCTGACTCAGAACAGCCGCGCCGCTTACCCGCGCGAGCTGATCGAAAAACGCGCACCGAAGAACCTCGGTGGCGAGCCTAACGCCGTGATCTTCCTGACCTGCGACCTGACCGGCGTACTGCCGCCCGTCTCGATCCTCAGCGAAGAACAAGCCGCCTACCACTTCCTGTCCGGCTACACCGCTCTGGTGGGCTCGACTGAGATGGGCTCGGGCTCGGGCATCAAGTCGACCTTCTCCACCTGCTTCGGCGCCCCGTTCTTCCCGCGTCCGGCGGGCGAATACGCAGAGTTGCTGATCAAGCGCATCCGCGGCTTCGGCTCCAAGGTCTACCTGGTCAACACCGGCTGGACCGGCGGCGGCTACGGCGTGGGCAAACGCTTCAACATCCCCACCACCCGTGGCGTGATTGCAGCGATCCAGAGCGGCGCGCTGATCGGTGCCGAGACCGAGCACCTGGACATCATCAACCTGGACGTGCCCAAAGCCGTACCGGGCGTCGAAACCGGCCTGCTCAACCCACGCAACACCTGGGCTGACCAAGCCGCCTACGACGAAGCCGCCAAGGCCCTGGCCGGCCTGTTCATCGAGAACTTCAAGAAGTTCGACGTGAGCGACGCGATCAAGGCAGCCGGTCCGAAGCTGTAAGCTTCGACCTGCCATGCAAAAGCCGCCCTTAGGGGCGGCTTTTTTGTGGGCTACAGAAAGGCTCACGTCTTCAGGTGCAACACCAGCGCCCCGAGCAACACCAGCACCACCCCCGTCACCTGTACCACCGTCAGCCGTTCCTTGAAGAACACATAGCCCAGCACCGCGGCGATGCCGCCGGACAGGGTGCTGATCACCGTCACCACCGACACCGAGCCGCTCATGGCGCCCCAGGAAAAGGCGAAGAAGGCGCCCAGGTTCATCAGGCTGGTGGAGGCCAGCAGGCCACAGTTTTTCAGCGGCGGAATCTTCAGCCCGTCCGCGACTTTCAGCACCATCAGCAGCATTACGCCGCTGCCCACCGCGTAACCCAGCCAGAGCATGCTGATCGGCCCCAGTTGCGGCAGGGTGTAGCGACCCTGCAGCCAGAAGCTGGTGCCGTACAGAACGGCCGAGAGCAGGGCGAAGAAGATCGAGCGGCCGGCGGCGGTGCTGTGGGGTAGTTTGGGGTCCGAGTGCAGGCTGGAGAGGATGACGCCGATCACGCACACGAGGATGCACATGAGCTGCAGCAGGCTGATCTGTTCGCCGCTGGCCCAGGACAGCAGGGTGGTGACCACGCCGTAGGAGGTCACCAATGGGGCGACGATGGACGCTTTGCCCAGGGCGAAGGCCTTGCCCAGGGCCAGGGCCCCGGAGACGGTAAAGGCTGCGGCGACCACGCCCATCAGCCAGACTTGCGCGGGCGCGGCCATGGCCTTGTAGAGGATGGCGGGAAAGATCGCCAGCAGCAGGCTCATCAGGGTGAACCCCAGACTCTGGCTGAAGAACACTGCACGTTTCACGCCCACGGCGCGAACATTGAGCCCCACGAGAAAATCGGTGCCGCCCCACAGCAGGGCGGCGAGCAAGCCCATCAATACGTCCACTGACTGTCCTTGTCGATTGACGGGTTGGCGGAGCCCAACGGCCGTGCTGTTTACTGCTGTGCGAGTCGAAACGCCGGGGCCATGCGTTCTTGTTCACGCCGTGACAGCCCCAGGGCCTGGGCCAGGGTGGGCCATTGGCGAACCACGCTCTGGCAGTGTTCGATGATGCCTTCTGCCTCTGCACGACCGAGGCGGAAATATGCCGCTACTTCCCGTGCCAGTTCAAGGTCCAGCGCATTGTCGGCTTCGCTGATGTTGAGTTTCAGCCCGCTGGCGTGGGCGCAGGGATTCATGTCGTAGGCCGGTGACAGGCGCCAACCGCGCCCGGGTTCGAGCATGAAGCCATGGTTGTGCAGGTGGTCGTCGTTGTTGGACACCAGCAGGTTGAAGACCATGCGCGACCACAGTTCACGCAGATCGGCGCGGGTTTGCGCACCGTGGGCGATCAGCACTTCGGCCAGTTCCAGGTAGCTGGCGCCGGTGGAGGCGTCGTCGCCGTCGCTGCGATCGGTGAGGGTCATGGCCGAGGCAAAGTGCAGCCGGCCGCCCGCTTCGGTGCGGTCGAAGCGCTTGACCATGAAACAGTGCTGGTCGCTGGCGAAGCGTTGCGCCATGGCCCCGGGAACCCGCAAGCCGCAATGGCTGGCCAGGGCGTTGAGGAGCATCTCCCAGGCGCCGACGTCATGTTCGTCGCGGACGCTGGGAAACTTGGCGATCCACAGGTGGCCCTTGTCGTCGGCGACGCTGGCTTTGGGGCGGGCGCCGCCCAGTGATCCCCCCGGGGCGATCAGCATGCGCAACCATTGGCCGCCGTCGGCGGCGCTGTTGTGCGGATCGTTTTCCAGGGCGCGGCTGGCCTGTTCCAGGGCCCGCAGTTCGACGAAGGGCGGCGCCGCGAGGCCGTCGCGAGCATCCAGGAACGGGCCTTGGTCATCGAGGCGGTAGCGCAGGGCGCCGACGCGATACAGATCATGCACCCCCAGCAGCAGGTCGGCGTCCTGCAGGCGGGTGCCGGCGGGCGCCAGGCCTTCGCGAATGTCCCGTTCCAGCCGGCGTTGCATCAGTAGATGGCCCCAGCGATCGGGGCTTGAGTCGGCAAACACGCCAAAGCGGTTTTGCTGCTGGCCGCTGAATTGCCGGCCGGCGAATCGCCCGATGCGCGGGTCCAGGGCAATGCTGGTCAGCTCGGGATCGAGCAGTGCGGCGGGGTCATATTCGAACTCGAAGACGCTGGCAGCGCGGACTGTCCCGACATGCAGCCAGCCCAGGCGCCTTGGCCCGCCCAAAGACTCCCAATCGGCATAGACGGCGATCAGGGTCATGGCTCATCGATCCTGGGTGTGCGCTTTTTCGCGGGCTTCAGGAGGCTGCTCAGCGACTGGGTATTGATCGGAAAGTCCGCCGAAGGCGGCGCTGGGGGGATCGGCTCGGCCGCGGCTTCATGCAGGGTCAGGCCGGCAGCAGGCGCCTTGGTCGAACGCAGGCTGGGAGCCCGGCGCGCTTTGCCTGGCGCGTTGCTGTCTCCCGGCAAGAGCCGGGCATCTTGCAACTGACGGCCCAGCTCATCGCGGGCTGCCAGTTGCTCCAGGTCCTTTTCCAGCCCCAGCACCTGCATCACCGACAGGTAGGCACCCATGGTCACGCCGGACCCGCCCGATTCCAGGGAGCGCAGTGTGGTCAGTGACATGCCCGCGCGTTCGGCCACTTGCTTGGCGGTCAGCTTGCGCCGCAGTCGAGCCAGTTTCAGGCGTTCGCCAAAGGCATCGAGCAGCTTGCTTGTGGCCGGCAGGAGTGGGGCGGTTTTCTTAGCCATATGCCATTATTCCTGGGTTTTTTAACTAAAACTGCCAAAATATTAGCATTTAATTTTGGGTGCGCCAGTTCGTTACTGAGCGAGTCAGGCCGCTGCTGCGGATGTTTTTCGAGGGCGGATTTGACCCTGCCGGGGTTAGAGCGCTTCCAGCACCTGGGTGTCCCAGCGCTGTTGCCTGATCGCCTGGTACAGCATGCCGATGGTCAGCGGCACCTTGTCGCCCCGGCCCTTGGCCCGGCGTTTCTGAAACGGGTCGAAGCCTTCTGGCTGGAAGTAGCGATGGCTGTCGAAATCGACAAAGTCGATACCGAACTGCTCTTCCAGGGCTTGCAGCAAATGCCGGGTATCGGCGCCGTCGCAGCCCAGGTCGAGGTTGATGGCGGTGCTCAGGCGCAGGGTCTTGCGCTCGGGCAGGCCGATTTCTTCATGCAGCAACTGCATCAGTTGGCGCATGGTGGCGTCGTCGGGAAAGCCGGGGGCCAGGTGCATGATCGGAGTTCACTTGCGGCGTTTGAGAAGGTGGAGTGTACGGCGATTCTCCGGCTGAGTTGCAAGTCACCAAGTGGTTGCGCCAGCGGGACATTTCGAGAGCTCGGCACTGTTTTTTTGCCCGGTATTTCCCAGGTCGGACCGAGCATTACCGGGCAAAACTGTGTATGGTTCGCCGCTGGCTGGTGGGTCGGGGCAGAGGCCCGATCACCCTTATCTACAGGGATTTTGTTATGGCTTTTTTTCGCCTCGCGGCGCTGGTGTGGCTAGGGATGCTGGCGAGCTCGGTACAGGCTCAGGCGTTGTCGATCCAAGTGCAGGACGCGCTGGCCAAGGGCGCGCCGCTGGCCGATGCCCAGGTGCAGGTGCAACAGGGCGCGACTCAGGTTTCAGGAAGCACCGATGCCCAGGGCCGGGTAACCCTGACGGCCCAGGTGGCCGATTCGCCGGCCAGTGAGCTGCTGATCCGTAAAGCCGGCTACGCCGACCTGCGGGTCAAGTGCCCGTGTCAGGGCTTGAATTACGCCCTGAGTCCCCTGCTGGACAACCCGGAAAGCCTGCGAATAGTGCTGAGCTGGAGCGCGCCGGGTGAAGACCTCGATGCCCATCTGAGTTATCCCCACAAGCTGTTGTACTTCGCCACTGGTAAAGGGCCGGGAGCCCGTCTGGAGGCAGACAGCAGCGACAGCAGCCGGCCGGAAACCATCACCATCGACCAACGTGTGCCGGGCGACGCCTACGTTTTTGCCGTGCACGACTTCACCAACAGCACCAGTTACGAAGCGTTGCGCCTGGGCCGCAGCCAGGCGCGGGTCTTTGTCTATAAAGGCGCTGCGCTGATCCGCAGCTACCGCGTGCCGCAGAACCGCAAGGGCAATCTGTGGGTGGTGTTTCGCCTGACCGCCGATGGCCGCCTGCAGGATATCGATCGGCTGCTGCTAGGCAGCGAGGAGCCGGAATCGGTCATGAGCGCGCTCGACCCGCTGCTGGAAAATGCCAAGTCCATCGATGAAGTGGTGGGCGCGGACTTCGGGCCGGTGGATGCCAAGAGCCTCAACCTCAAGGGCGAGGAGTCTTACCGCAAGGGCGATTTCGGCGGGGCGCGGATCTTCTACAGCGAAGCCATCGAGCTCGAGCCGGGCTTTGCCCAGGCCTACAGCAACCTGGCCCTGGCCAATCGCAAGAACAGCCGCCCCGACGACGCCATAGCCGCGGACCGCAAGGCCATCGCCCTGGCCAGCGGCCCGGCCGCATCGACCATTCGCGCCAGTGCCTACTACGACATGGCGCGCATCTATGAAGACGCCGGGCAGTTGGCCACGGCGCTTGAGCACTACCAAAAAGCCCGGGAGCAGAAGGCCAACCCGGTGTACGACAAGGCCATAGAGCGGCTGCAAAACCGCTGATCACACAGGCAGAAGTTATCTCCACAACGCGCCGACAGTGGCGCGTTGTGCATTTATGGAGGTTGATATGCGATTTCGTGTTTTCCCCTGGTTGCTGGCGCTGTGCCTGTCCGGCGGCGTGGCCCAGGCGGCCGGGCCGCAGGTGTTCGCCACCATCGACCGCAGTGGCTGGCCGAATGCCCTGACCAGCACCGCGGATTTCGACACCGCTTCACGGGGCGAGATTCTGATGTTCGGCAAGGCGCTGCTGGCCAGCGAAGCCCTGGGCGAACAGGCCCTGAAGCAGCGGCTCGGAGTCAGGCAACTGGATCTGAAGTCGGTGAATCAGGTGCGCCAGCGCTTCTGGGAGTTGCTGCTGAACAACTACCGTCTGGCCAGCCAGGACTGCGAAGGAACACCGTTCTGTCTGCCTGTGCGCAATCTCGGAGAGCTGCGGCAACTGGTGGCCAGTTTTACCGGAGAGAGTAAACCCACCTACGGGGCGTGGGCCGAGGCCAGCACCCGGTTTCATCAGCAGTACCTGAACGAGCAACTGCGCTTGGCGGCGCTGTTCAGCGTTGTCAGCAGCGAGATCCAGCGCATGGGGCCGACGGAGCGCCTGGGGGACGAGTTGGCGGATCGGGAGTTTCTGCTGACTTTCGATGACGGGCCGAGCCTGCGCGGCGGGCATACCGATCAACTGATCGAGGTACTGCGATCCAAGGATCTGCATAGTCTGTTCTTTGTGCTGGGGGACTCGTTTCAGGCGCGTCTGAGCCAATCTTCGGCAGGGCAGATGCGCCAGTTGTACGATGGCCAATGTGTGGGCGTACATGGTTGGGAACACAAATCCCACTCCTCGTGGAGCGAGTGGCAAACGTCTGTGATCCACAGCGCAAACCTGGCCGACCGCACCCTGGCGGATGCATACCAACCGCTGTTTCGTCCACCCTATGGGCAACGCCGCAGTGACAGCGCCGATTTCTTCAAGGCCCAGGGGCTGCAACTGATGCTGTGGAACATCGACTCCCAGGACTGGAGCAAAAAGGTCAGCGCCGCAGCCTCAGCCCAGCGGGTGCAGACCCTGATGCTGCTCTGGCGGCGCGGCATCATCCTGTTCCATGACACCCACGCCAAGGCGATCCAGGCGGTGCCGACACTGTTTGAAGCCAATCAGCGCAATGGCGTGCGCTGGCTGGACTGCCGAACCTTGCGCTAGACCCTGGCTCCCTGCGTCGGCCCGGTATCATCCGGTATCTGTTTTCCTGCGACCTTTTCTCGAACCGCCGACCTGTGCCGCTAGTCTGCAAGGACAGGTCAGCGGTCAAAGGAGTGACCCTTATGCACAGCACCCTCGAACAGGTCTTCGGTTATCCACAGTTTCGTCCGGGTCAGGAGGCTGCTGTCAGTGCGGTGCTGGCAGGGCGCTCGGCGGCGGCGATCTTTCCCACCGGCTCGGGCAAGTCCCTGTGCTACCAATTGCCGGCCTTGCTGCTGCCGCACCTGACCCTGGTGGTCTCGCCGCTGCTGGCGCTGATGCAGGATCAGTTGGCCTTTCTCCAGCGTCACGGCATCGCCGCCGCCAGCATCGATTCGGCCCAGAGCCGCGATGCAGCCAATGACGTCATGGCCCGGGCCCGCTCCGGTGAACTGAAGATCCTGATGATCTCGGTGGAGCGCCTGAAGAACGAGCGCTTCCGCAATTTTTTGCAGCAGGTGCCCATCTCCCTGCTGGTGGTGGATGAGGCTCACTGCATCTCCGAATGGGGCCACAACTTCCGTCCCGACTACCTGAAGCTGCCGGACTACCAGCGCCAGTTCAACATTCCCCAGGCCCTGCTGCTCACGGCCACGGCGACGCCCAAGGTAATCGCCGACATGCAGGCCAAGTTCACCATCGACGCCGCCGATGTGGTGACCACCGGCTTCTACCGGCCCAACCTCAACCTGCTGGTGGAACCGGTGCGCGGCGCGGACAAGCGCCGGCGCTTGGTGCAGTGGATGGGTGAACGGGCCGGGCAGCCGAGCATTGTCTACGTGACCCTGCAAAAGACCGCCGAGCAGATCGCCGAGCACTTGAGCCGCCAGGGCATCGCCGCCGAGGCCTACCACGCCGGTCTGCCCCACGAGCAGCGCGAGTCGATCCAGCGCCGGTTCATGGAGGGGCGCAGCAACTGCATCGTCGCCACCATCGCCTTCGGCATGGGCATCGACAAGAGCGACATCCGTAACGTGGTGCACTTCGATCTGCCCAAGTCCATCGAGAACTACAGCCAGGAAATCGGCCGCGCCGGGCGCGACGGCCAGCCTTCGGACTGCCTGGTGCTGGCCAACCGCGACAGCCTCAACGTGCTGGAGAATTTCGTTTACGGCGACACGCCGGAGCTGAGCGGCATCCGCTGCGTGCTGGATGAATTGCAGGCGTCGGTGCCGGAAGGACAGTGGGAGTTCCTGCTAGGGCCCCTGGCGGACCAGAGCAACATTCGCCAGTTGCCGCTCAAGACCCTGTTGGTGCAGTTGGAACTGCGGGGTCTGATCGCCCCACGCTATGCCTACTTCGCTGAGTACCGCTTCAAGTTCCTGCTGGAACCCGAGGCCTTGCTGGCGCGTTTCGAAGGCGAGCGCCGCGACTTTGTCCAGGCCATCATCAACACCTCCAGCCGGGCCCGGACCTGGGCCACGGTGAATTTCGACGCGCTCTACGAGCAGTACCAGGCGCCGCGCAACCGGGT
>NZ_MOAK01000034.1:149790-158444 GCF_003732485.1 Pseudomonas protegens | reverse complement strand
CGGATTCACGCCATGCTCGACCTGTTTGCCACCGAGCAGTGCCTGGGGCATCGGCTGGCGCAGTATTTTGGTGACGATCAGGCGCCCCAGCGTTGTGGACATTGTTCAGTCTGTCATGGCCAGGTGGCACGCCTGCCGGAGCCCCCCGTGTTGCCAGCGCTGGTGGATAAGAACTTCAACGGGCTGTGCGGCGATTTTATCCACAGGCATCAGCAGCACACCGGCGATGTGCCGGGCGCGGAGCGACTGACGCGCTTCCTCTGTGGCATCAGCGTGCCCTTGTTCACCAAGCTCAAGGCCCGCGGCATTCCCGGTTTCGCAGTGCTGGAGGACTATCCATACGCTACCGTGCGTGAGTGGTGTGAGGTTCACCTGGCCGTCTGACGAGCCACCGGCGCACATGGACGCAAAAGGGTTTGCCCAGGCTTGGGTGTCTGCGGTGAAATGCCGGGCGATCAACCGATCGCCCGGCCTTCAATCCATGGGAGAGAGCCCCGATGTCCGAGCCTATGCCGCAACGTGGCGATTATCGCCACTTCCAGCCGATCATCACCCGCTGGCACGACAACGACGTCTACGGCCATGTGAACAACGTCACCTATTACAGCTTCTTCGACACGGCGGTGAACACCTACCTGATCGAACAGGGCGGGCTGGATATCCATGATGGCGAGGTGGTGGGATTCGTGGTCAGCTCGGCCTGCGACTACTTCGCTTCCATCGCCTTTCCCGAACGTATCGAGATTGGCCTGCGAGTCGGCAAGCTGGGCAACAGTTCGGTGCAGTACGAACTGGCGGTATTCAAGGCGGGAGAGGCGGATGCCTGTGCGGCGGGGCGTTTCGTCCATGTATTCGTGGATCGGCGGTCGAACCAGCCGGTGCCGATTCCGCCCGCGTTGCGAGCGGCCCTGGAGCACCTGCTGGTGGTTTGACCCCGATACCTGTCGCGCGGCCAGATCAGTCGCGATAGTGACGGTGCTTGCGATGCCCGTAGGCATGGCCACGGCCACGGTGGCCATCGCGGTAGTAGCGACGGTCATCGCGGCCACGGTAGTCGCGATCTTCCCGGGCGCTTTCATTGCCCATGTAGTTGCCCAATGCGCCGCCGGCGCCACCGCCTGCCGCGGCCCCGATCAGGCTGCCGGTATTGCCGCCCATGCTGCGGCCTACCACGTTGCCGCCGGCTGCACCCAGGGCGCCACCAATGGCTGCCTGGCCACGGCTGCGTTTGTCCGCGCCCACCGCGCTACCGCCGGCGCCACCCAGGGCCGCGCCGATGGCCGAACCGGTATTGCCGCCGATCTGCTGACCGACCACCGAGCCTAGAACCCCGCCCAATGCGCCGCCCACACCTGCTTCAGTGGTGCCACCGGCAGAGGCGATGCCACTGACCAGGCCAAGGGACAACAAGAGAATCGAGGAGAACTTCATGGGGGAACCTCAAAGGGATGACGGCGCGATCCTGAGGCTGTACCGCGGCGCTTACAAACGAAATCCGACGAATAGCACGAGTTGTACACAATCTCGTAACTTACTGTTTTTATTGCGGAACTTAAGTGATTTTTACGGGTCTTTAGCTACTTCGGAACGGCCGCTTTTATGCAAAAGCGGCCTTTTTTGTGTCCGCGATTCAGAGTCGTGGGGAGCCGTTCGCCGGCAAGCCGGCTCCTACGGTTCACGCGCTAACCGTAGGAGCTGGCTTGCCAGCGAAGAGGCCCTCAAGTCAGGCATCAGGCCGAGCGGGCCATGATCAGGCCGTTGTCGCTGGCCGCTTCCAGGCGGATGGCGATGAACTTCGACGTCGGGGTGTGGCTGCCGTCGCCAGTGCTTTCCAGCGGCACCAGGGGGTTCACTTCCGGGTAGTAGGCCGCAGCCTGGCCGGCCGGGATGTCGAAGGCCAGCAAGGTGAAGCCCTTGACCCGGCGCTCGCGGCCGTCATCCCACAGGGAGATGATGTCGGCCTTCTGCCCCGGCTTGAAGCCCAGGCGGATGATGTCCGCTTCGTTGGCGAACAATACGTCGCGCTGGCCCTTGACCCCGCGATAGCGGTCATCGAGGCCGTAGATGGTGGTGTTGTACTGATCGTGGGAACGCATGGACTGCAGGATCAGGTCCGGCAGTTGGCCGGTGGCCCGGGTGCGTTCGTGGATCAGGTCCTTGGGCAGCAGATTGGCGCGGAAGTTGGCGCGTCCCGACGGGGTGTTCCACTGGCGCGAACCGGCACTGTTGCCCAGGTAGAAACCGCCCGGGTGCTTGAGCCGTTCATTGAAGTCCCTGAAGCCGGGAATGGTGTCGGCGATCAGGTCGCGGATGCGTCCGTAGTCGGCCGCCAGCCAGTTCCAGTCCACCGGCCGGCTGCCCAGGGTCGCGGCGGCGATACCGGCGAGGATCCACGGCTCGGAGCGCATCTGCGACGACAGCGGCTGCAACTGGCCGTTGGAGGCGTGGACCATGCTGAAGGAGTCTTCCACGGTCACCGTTTGCGGGCCGCCCGCCTGCTGGTCGATGTCGGTGCGGCCCAGGCACGGCAGGATCAGCGCGTCCTTGCCATGGGCCAGGTGGCTGCGGTTGAGCTTGGTGCTGATCTGCACGGTGAGGTCGCAATTGCTCAGGGCCTGGAAGGTCCGCGGACTGTCCGGAGTGGCTTGGGCGAAGTTGCCCCCCAGGCCGATGAATACCTTGGAACGGCCTTCAAGCATGGCGTGGATCGCCTCGACCACGTTGTGGCCGTTGTCCCGGGGGACCTTGAACTGGAAGCGCCGCTCCAGGGCATCGAGGAATGCCACAGGCGGGCGTTCGTTGATGCCCATGGTGCGGTCGCCCTGCACGTTGCTGTGGCCACGCACCGGGCACAGCCCGGCGCCGGGCTTGCCGACGTTACCCCGCAGCAGCATCAGGTTGGCGATTTCCTGGATGGTCGGCACCGAGTGGCGGTGCTGGGTGATGCCCATGGCCCAGCACATGATCACGTTCTTGCCCTTGGCGTACATGCGTGCCGCTTGCTCGATTTCCACCAGGGTCAGGCCGGACTGCTCGACAATCCGTTCCCAGGGGGTGTCGTCGATGGTGCCCAGGTAATCGAGGACGTGGGCGGTGTGGGCGTTGAGGAAATCGTGGTCGAATACCGACGCCGTCCCGGCTTTCTGCGCATCGCGCTCCCACTGCAAAAGGAACTTGGCCATGCCCCGCAGCAGCGCCATGTCGCCGCCCAGGGCCGGGCGGAAATAGGCGGTGTTGGTCGGGCGATTGCCGTTGGTGAGCATTTCGAGCGGGTTCTGCGGGTGCTGGAAGCGTTCCAGGCCGCGCTCCTTGAGCGGGTTGACGCACACCACCTGGGCACCGCGCTTCACCGCTTCGCGCAGCGGTTCGAGCATGCGCGGGTGGTTGGTGCCGGGATTCTGGCCCCAGACGAAAATCGCGTCCGCATGTTCGAAGTCGTCGAAGGTCACGGTGCCCTTGCCGACTCCGACGCTTTGCGCCAGGGCTACGCCGCTGGCCTCGTGGCACATGTTCGAACAGTCGGGGAAGTTGTTGGTGCCGTAGGCGCGCACGAACAGTTGATACAGGTACGCCGCTTCGTTGCTGGCCCGGCCCGAGGTATAGAACTCGGCCATGTCCGGGCTGGGCAGGTTGTGCAGGTGCTTGGCGATCAGGCTGAAGGCGTTTTCCCAAGTGATGGGCTGGTAGCGGTCGGTGTCGGCGTTGTAGCGCATCGGCTCGGTCAGCCGGCCCTGGTACTCCAGCCAGTAATCACTTTGTTCCAGCAGGGAGGTGACGCTGTGCTTGGCGAAGAAGGCCGCGTCCACCCGGCGCTTGGTGGCTTCCCAGTTCACCGCCTTGGCACCGTTCTCGCAGAATTTGACCATGCCGCTTTCCGGCGAATCGCCCCAGGCGCAGCCCGGGCAGTCGAAGCCGCCGTTCTGGTTGGTCTTGAGCATCATGCGGATGTTCTTCAGGGCGTTGTCGCTGGTCAGCCAGGCCTGGGCCACGCTGATCAGGGCGCCCCAGCCACCGGCCGGGCCCTTGTAGGGCTTGTAGCGGGCAACGGGTGTCTGATCGGCTTGGTTGTGTGTACTCACAGGGGTTCTCCATCGCGGGGCTGTGGACCCGCGGCGCACAGTTCAGCGGCAGGTGGGCAAGGTTGAGGCGGTGATGACGCGGCCATTGCACGGCCTGGCGAGTGTCATCCGCTGGCGGGCGCTCAAGGTGGCTGTGGGTCTGGCTGGCGCCGAGCGCGAGTGCGGGAGTTGCCGGGGCTGGCATTGAGTGAGGGACCAGCGGCCATCGGGTCCCAAGACTAAGCGCGGCATTGTGTCGCGTCTAATTGCTAGTACTGATCTATTGATAGATGGCGTCGATCAAGAATGGCAGAAGGATTCCTGGTAGAGGGTGAAGCAGGCTTGCGCCAGGGCCGAGCGCGGCGCGCTGCGGCGCATGATCAGGCCCAGGCGGGCCAGGGTCTGGGCGTCGGCGATGGGATGCAGGCGCAGGTGCTCGGTGAGGGTTTCCAGGCCGCTGTCCAGGGGCATCACCGCGCAGCACAGGCCGCCATGGACCATCTGCACCAGCTGATGGACGGCGTCGGTCTGTAACACCGGTTGCGGTTGCAGGCCACGAATGTGGAAGTTGTGGTCGATGGACTGGCGAAAGTGCATGCCGCTGGTGAGCAGGCCCAGGGGCAGTTCGATCAGCGCCTCCCAGCTCAGGGGCTGCTCGCCGAAGCTGAAGTGCCGCTGGTCATAGAGCAGGCCCATGTGGGTCGGTTGCAGGGGCTGCGAGTCGAAATTCTCGCTGTCCAGGCGCTCCAGATAGGACACCCCGAGGTCCAGGCGATTGCTCGCCAACTGTTCGAGGATCTGCTCCGAACTCAGGGACGAGAGTTCAAAACGCAGGTTCGGGTGCTCGGCATGCAGGCGCTGCAGCAGTGGTTGCGGATTGAAGCTCGACAGCGGCACAACCCCCACGCGCAGCGTGCCCGCCAGGTTGCCGCGGCAGGCGGCAGCCTCGGCCAGCAAACCGTCATAGGCGGTGATGACGCTACGAGCCCAGGCCAGCACCCGTTCGCCGGGGGCGGTAAAGCCTTCGAAGCGCTGGCCACGGTTGACCAGGGGCAGGTCGAGCTCTTCCTCGAGGCTGCGCAGGCGCATGGACAGGGTTGGCTGGGTGATATGGCAGCGTGCGGCGGCCTGGCCGAAGTGGCGGGTTTCGTCGAGGGCGATGAGGAATTTCAGCTGCTTGAGGTCCATCTTCGCTCCAAAGCGGCAAAAGGCCGGGATTCTACCGCGCCGGTGAGACCTTGGGGCACTGGTCGCCCGGGAACCTCATTGGCTGAGTCTGGTCTAGTCTTTCGCGTCTGGATCTATCAACCAAGGAGTGTGCGACATGAGTATTTTCAGCTTTGTGAAAGAAGCCGGTGAAAAACTGATCGACCTGCTGACCCCGGGCAATGCCAATGCCAGTGAGCAACTCAAGGAGCACATCGAAAAGGTCGGCCTGGGCAATCCCAATGTCCACGCCACGGTGGAAGGTGACAAGGTGATCGTCAGCGGTGAAGTGGCGAGCCAGGAAGAGAAGGAAAAGATCCTCCTGGCCCTGGGCAACATCGCCGGTGTCGGCAGTGTCGAGGATCAGATTACGGTGACTGGTCCCGCGGTGGTTTCTGCGGTGTTCGTCACCGTTAAGAAGGGCGACACCCTGAGCGCCATCGCCAAGGTGCAGTATGGTGACGCCAACAAGTACAACAAGATCTTCGAGGCCAACAAGCCGCTGCTGTCCCACCCGGACAAGATCTACCCGGGCCAGGTGCTGCGCATCCCTGAATGATCGACCCTCTTCTTCGCGGGCAATTCCGCTCCTGAGGGTCTGTAGGAGCGGGCTTGCCCGTGAAGGGCTTCACAACCCTTCGATCAATTCCCGGTAGTCTCCCACCGCCGCGAACTCCGCCGTGTCCTTTGGCCCTTTGCGGCTGTCCGGCTGGCTCACCGCGAGCAATTGCGCCACGCCGAAATCCCGCGCGCTGCGCAGAATCGGCAGGGTGTCGTCGATGAACAGGCTGCGGGCCGGATCGAATTGAATGTCGGCCTGCAGTGCATCCCAGAACTGCGGATTCTCCTTGGGGAACCCGTAGTCGTGGGAACTGATCAGGCGCTCGAAGTAAGGCGCCAGTTCGATCCGCTCCAGCTTCAACGACAAGGAGTCACGATGAGCGTTGGTGATCAGGATCACCCGCTTGCCGGCCTTCTTGATCGCCGCGAGAAAAGTGTCGGCATCCGGTCGCAGGGCGATCAGGTGGGCCGTTTCCAGCTTCAGTTCGCGCACCGAGAGCTTGAGCTCGGCGCTCCAGAAGTCCAGGCAATACCACTGCAACTGGCCGGCGTTGCGTTCGAACAGCGGTTGCAGCTCCAGCTCGGCCATGGTCCGGCTGACCCCGTGCAACTCGGCGTAACGCTGGGGCAAGTGTTCCATCCAGAAGTGGTTGTCGTAGTGCAGGTCCAGCAGGGTGCCGTCCATATCCAGCAGGACGGTATCGATATCGCACCAGGGCAGCAGGGCCATTGAACACTTCTCCAGCGGTAAGAAAACAGCCTGTATAGTAACCCGCTATCGCCAAGGAGCCCGCTATGCGCCAGAAACCCACTGTACTCGCCCGCGAGATCGTCGCCACCAGTCGTCTGTTTTGTGTCGAAGAGGTGCAGTTGCGGTTCTCCAATGGCGTCGAGCGCACCTATGAGCGCCTGGTGGGCAAGGGGGCGGGTTACGGCGCGGTGATGATTGTGGCGATGCTCGATTCCGAGCACGCGGTGCTGGTGGAGGAGTATTGCGGCGGCACCGACGCCTACGAGCTGTCCCTGCCCAAGGGCCTGATCGAACCGGGGGAAGATGTGCTGGCGGCGGCCGAGCGTGAACTCAAGGAAGAGGCCGGTTTTGGCGCACGGCAACTGGAGCACCTGACCGAGCTGTCGCTGTCCCCGGGCTACATGAGCCAGAAGATCCAGGTGGTACTGGCCACCGATCTGTATGAAGAGCGCCTGGAGGGCGACGAGCCTGAGCCGATGCGGGTCGACAAGGTCAACCTGCGCGAGCTGGCCAGCCTGGCGCAGAACCCGCAATTCAGCGAAGGCCGGGCCCTGGCCGCGCTGTACCTGACCCGCGACCTGCTAAGCCAACGCGGAGCCTTTCCTGCATGAGCATGACTTCGATGAATTTCCCCCATTCTTTATTGGCGCCGGTGGCCGAGTTGGCCTTGCGCGCCGGCGAGGCGATCCTGCCGTTCTGGCGCGCCGATGTGGCCGTCGAGCACAAGGCCGACGAGTCGCCGGTGACCGCTGCCGACCTGGCGGCCCATCACCTGATCGTGGCTGGCCTGAAGGCACTGGACCCAAGCATTCCGGTGCTGTCCGAAGAAGATGCCGACATTCCCCAGGCCACTCGGGCCGGTTGGCAGCGCTGGTGGCTGGTGGACCCGTTGGACGGTACCAAGGAGTTCATTTCCGGCAGTGAGGAGTTCACCGTCAACATTGCCCTGATCGAACAGGGACGGGTGGTGTTTGGCGTGGTGTCGATGCCCACCAATGGCCGTTGCTACCTGGGCGGGGCCGGCCTGGGGGCCTGGCGTGTGGATCAGGGGCAGTCGCCGCAAGCGATCCAGGTGCGTGAACAGCCGGGGCCGGGCGAAGCCTTTACCGTGGTGGCCAGTCGGCGCCATTCAAGTCCGGAGCAGGAGCGCTTGCTCAGTGGTTTGAGCGCCGCCCTGGGTGAATTGCAATTGGCCAATATCGGCAGTTCGTTGAAATTCTGCCTGCTGGCCGAAGGCGCGGCGGACTGTTATCCGCGCCTGGCGCCGACTTCCCAATGGGACACCGCGGCGGCTCAGGGGGTGCTCGAAGGGGCGGGTGGCGAAGTGCTGGATCTTGCCGGCGCCCCGTTCTGCTATCCACCCCGGGAGTCCTTGCTCAACGGCTTCTTCCTGGCGCTGCCGGCCAAGGCGCCGTGGCGCGGAAAACTGCTGGAGCTGGCCCGCTCCTGATCGCTCTGCGGCGACTTGCCTCTGCCACCCCTTGTGTAGGAGCCGGCTTGCCGGCGAAGGGGCCCTCGAGTCCTGCGCAAGAATTTTCGGCCTCTTCGCTGGCAAGCCAGCTCCTACAGGTTCGAATCGGGTCGCAGACGGGTTAGCGGTGCAGGACGTACTGGCCGGCAAAGCGTACGGCGTCTTCTTCACTGCCGACGTTGACCACGCGGCTGTGCAAGGTCAGGCGGGCACGACCGTAGCGTTGGTACATCGAGAGGAATTTCTTCCAGACCTTGTCATCCGGCGCCGCGCAGATCGCCACGGCATCGCCGGTCACCGGTAGCGGGTAGCTGATCTGCCCTTCCTGGATGACGATATGCCCGTCATCTATCCCTTGCTCCTTGAGCCGCAAATGCAGCCAGCCCCAACCGGCCAGCACGGCGCCGCAGTACAGGCTGCCGCCGAACATGGTGCTCTTGTGGTTGACGTTGGCGTCCAGCGGCAGTTGCAGGCGCAGTTGCTGCGCCTGCCAGTCGAGCACCTTCAGACCCATGTCCCGGGTCAGGGGAATATCGTGATGAAGGATGGATTCCAGGTAGCGACTGTCGCGGTTCATGCACGGACCTCAAGGGTTGAAGGGGGGGCG
>NZ_MOAK01000034.1:134524-149750 GCF_003732485.1 Pseudomonas protegens | reverse complement strand
TTCATCGCTGGAGTGGCTGGCGCCGCCGTCGGCGAAGCTCAAGCCGTGTTTGCGCAGTTTGTCGTGCAGGGTCTTGCGCGGAATGCCCAGGGCTTCGGCAAGGCTGCGCATCGAACTGTGGGGTTGCGTCAGTTCAGCGGCGATCAGGCTCTTTTCGAAGTGTTCCACCTGTTCGCTCAGGCCGCCGGCGATCAGTGTCGAGGCGGCGACGGCGGCGTGGTCCGGCTCGTTGTTGTCCAGGGCCAGTTCCAGGCCCAGGGCGAAGCGTTCAGCGGCGTTCTGCAGTTCCCGCACATTGCCCGGCCAGCTATGGCGCAACAGCAGGGCACGATGTCCGGGTTGCAGTTCCTGGGGTGGCAGGCCGTGACGGGTACTGGCTTCGTCGGCGAAGTGCTGGAACAGCATCAGCGCGTCTTCGCCGCGTTCGCGCAGCGGTGGAATGCGCAGCGGTGCCACGTTCAGGCGGTAGTAGAGGTCAGCGCGAAAGCGCCCCTGGTCCGCCGCCTGGCGCAGGTCTTCCTTGGTCGCGGCGATGATGCGGATATCCAGGGGGATCTGCTGGTTGCCACCCAGGCGCTCCACCACCCGCTCCTGAAGCAGGCGCAGCAGCTTGACCTGGACATCCAGGCTCATGCTTTCGATTTCGTCGAGGAACAGGGTGCCACCGTTGGCAAATTCGAACTTGCCGATACGGCGTTTCTGCGCGCCGGTGAAGGCCCCCGGTTCGTGGCCGAACAGTTCGCTTTCCACCACCGACTCGGCCAATGCCCCGGCGTTGATCGCAACGAACGGCCCGTTGCGCCGTCCCGAGAGGTCGTGCAGGGCGCGGGCTACCACTTCTTTGCCGGCGCCGGTTTCACCCAGGATCAGGACATCGGCCCGGGTCGCCGCCAGGGCACCGATCTGCTGGCGCAGACGCAGCATCGGCGCTGACTGGCCCACCAGCCGCGCGCTCAGTTCCTGGCGGTCGCTGAGGGCCAGGCGCAGGCTGCGGTTGTCCAGCACCAGGCGCCGCCAGTCCAGGGCGCGGCGCACGCTGTCGAGCAAGGCATCGCTGGCGAAAGGCTTCTCCAGAAAATCATAGGCGCCGGCCCGCATCGCCTGCACGGCCAGGGGCACGTCACCGTGACCGGTGATCAGCAGCACCGGCAACTCGGGGTCCTGGGCATGCAATTGAGTGAGCAACTCCAGGCCGTCCATGCCGGGCATGCGAATGTCGCTGACCACCACCCCCGGCCAGTCCCGCTCCAGGCGCGGGGCCAGGCCCTGGGCTTCGGCCAGGGACAGCACCTTGAGACCGGCCAGGTCCAGGGTCTGGCTCAGGGCCTGACGCAGGTGAGGATCGTCGTCGATCAACACCACTTGAAGCTGAGGGTCGAGGCTGTCGGGACGGGTCATCGGTCACTTTCCAGGTCGTGTCGTGGCCGGCATCGCCAGGCCGGCGTGGTTGCTAACGAGTGGCCGCTGCGCTTCATACTCCGCGATCCTCGGAGGGCTGCAGGCTCACGCCGGGTGCCCCGGCGCGCAGGCGCAGGGTAATCAGGGCGCCGCCCTCGCGGTGGTTGGCGAACGACAGTTCACCGCCGAAGGCGCGCATCAGGGTGTCGCAGATCGCCAGTCCCAGGCCCAGTCCCTGGGTCCGTGTCTTGGTGGTGTAGAACGGCTCTCCGGCGCGTCCCAGGGCCTCCATGCAGAAGCCCGGGCCGTTGTCGCGGATGTACAGATTGACGCCTGTGGCGGTGGATTCGGCACTCAGCCAGAGTTTGCGTGGCGGGCCCTTTTCGGTCAGGGCATCGAGGGCGTTGGCCAGCAGGTTGCCGAGCACCTGGCGCAGGCGGGTTTCCCCGGCCTCGACCCACAGGGTGGCGGCCGGCAGGTCGCGGATCAGCTCCACTTCCATGGCCCGGCGGCGCTTGGCCAGCAGAGCCAGGGCATCGTCCAGGGCCGGTTGCAGGGCGACGCTTTCCGGGGCGTGGTGATCGCGCCGGGCGAAGGCCCGCAAGTGGGCGATGATCGAGGCCATGCGCCCGGTCAGTTCGCTGATCAGCTTGAGGTTGCCCCGGGCGTCATCGGTGCGTTGGTGGTCCAGCAGCACTTCGGCGTTTTCCGCGTAACTGCGGATGGCCGCCAGGGGCTGGTTGAGTTCGTGGCTGATGCTCGCGGACATGGTGCCCAGGGCCGAGAGCTTGCCGGCCTGGACCAGATTGTCCTGGGCCCGCACCAGTTCCTGCTGGGCGGTTTCGCGCTCCAGCACTTCCTGCTTCAGGCGTCGGTTGAGGCTTTCCAGGTCGCTGGTGCGCTCGGCCACGCGCATCTCCAGCTCGCGTCGGGCCTTGGCTTCGAAGGCGATCCGCTCCAGATAGTGGCGGCGGCGCTGCATCATCAGGCCGAGCAGCAGCATCAGCACCAGCAACGCAGCGGCGCCGACCGCCACCACGGTGCGGACCGGGCGGTCGATCAGGGTGCGCGGGGCGAGGATGCTGACGCTCCAGCGGGTTTCCTCGATCTGTTGCGTCTGGGTCAGCCAGGCATCGGGGTTGAGGTTCAGTGGGCGCGGGTCTCGGGTTGGGTAGGGCTGGATGGCGACGATGGCCTGGCGTTCCTCGTCGCTCAGAGGACGGGTCGCACGAAAGCGCCATTCAGGGCGCGAGGTGAGGATCACCACGCCATTGTGGTCGGTCATCAACAGCTGTTCCGGGGTTTTGCCCCACAGGCTTTCGGTGTGGTCCAGGTCCACCTTGACCACCAGCACGCCGAGTACCCGTTCGCCGTCGCGCACCGCAGCGGCGAAGAAGTAGCCACGCTTGGCCGAGGTGGTGCCCAGGCCGAAGAAGCGTCCCAGGCGTCCGGCCATGGCTTCGCTGAAGTAGGGGCGGAAGGCGAAATTGCGACCGACGAAACTGTCGTGCTTGTCCCAGTTGGAGGCCGCCAGGGTCTTGCCGCTGGTGTCCATCAGGTACATGACTTCGGCGCCGGTCTGGGCGCTGATGTTTTTCAGCAGGCGGTTGGCGTTGCCCTGGGTCACGCCGTCGTCCGGGGCACCCAGCACCGCCCGCAGCGCCGGCAGGTCGCCGAGGATCTGCGGCAGCACTTCGTAGCGGTGCAGGGTGCCCAGCAGGTTGGCCACGTAGAGGTCGAGGGTCTGGCGATTCTGGCTGGTCAGCTCGTTGCGATAGTAGCGCTCGGCCAAGTGCTCCAGCGGCCACAGCAACGGCGCCAGGCACAGGGCCAGCAGGGCCAGGCTGCGCCAGCGGGGACGACGGGGAAGAGGTGCGGTCATGGAAATGGCGCCTGTGGATACAGGCGCATTATGCCTAGCCCTGCTCGGCAAGACACTCGCGCAGTGCGCTGTGCCAATCCGGCTGGATCACGCCCCATTCCCGCGCCAGGCGGCTGCAGTCCAGGCGTGAGTTCAGCGGCCGGGGAGCCGGGGTCGGGTAAGCGCTGGAGGGGATGGCTTCGAGCACCGCACAAGGCTTGTCCAGGGCCAGCAACTGCTCGCCGATGGCCTGGGCGAAACCGAACCAGGAGGTCTCGCCGTGGGCGGTGAGGTGGTAGGTGCCCCAGGCGCCGTGATTCCCGGACTGCCAGCGTTCGATCAGGGCCCGAGTGCTGTTGGCGATGGTGCCGGCCCAGGTGGGCGCGCCGATCTGGTCGGCCACCACCCGCAGCTCGGGTCGTTCCTGCAGCAGGCGCTGCATGGTCAGCAGGAAATTCTTGCCCTGGCTGGAGTAGACCCAGCTGGTGCGCAGGATCAGGTGCTGGCCCTGTACCCGGTTGATGGCCCGTTCGCCGGCCAGTTTGCTCTGGCCGTAGACCCCCAGTGGATTGGGTTCGTCCTCTTCCACGTAGGGCGTGTCCTTGCGACCATCGAACACGTAGTCGGTGGAGTAGTGAATCAGTGGCACACCCAGCGCCAGGGCCTCCTCGGCGAAGATCCCGGGGGCCGTGGCGTTGATCGCAAAAGCCAGCTCCGGCTCGCTTTCGGCCTGATCGACGGCGGTGTGGGCGGCGGCGTTGATGATCAGGTGCGGAGCAATGGCGCGGACCTGCTGGCGGATCTGTTCCGGGTGGCTCAGGTCCAACTGGTCTCGGCCAAGGACCACCAGTTCGCCCAGGTCGCCGAGCCGCTGCTGCAGCTCGCGGGAAACCTGGCCGTGCTGGCCGCTGATGAGAATTCTCAGGGGAGTGTTCATGGGAACAGATCGGCCTCGCTCAGCAGGGTGCCTGCCTGATCCTTGGCGGACAGTTGCGGGGGCTCGGTGAGTTCCCAGTCGATGGCCAGGGTCGGATCGTCCCAGCGAATGCTGCGCTCGGCGGACGGGGTGTAATAGTCGGTGGTCTTGTAGAGAAACTCGGCGAAATCGCTGAGCACCACGAAGCCGTGGGCGAACCCTTCGGGAACCCAGAGCTGGCGATGATTCTCGGCCGAGAGGCGTACGGCTACCCATTGACCGAAGTGCGCCGAGCTGCGGCGGATATCGACCGCCACATCGAGCACTTCGCCCTGGGTCACGCGCACCAGTTTTCCCTGGGTGTTTTGCAACTGATAGTGCAGGCCGCGCAGCACGCCCTTTTGCGAGCGTGAGTGGTTGTCCTGGACGAACTGAGTATCCAGGCCTGTAGCTTCGGCGAAGGCCTTGGCATTGAAACTCTCATAGAAGAACCCACGCTCGTCGCCGAACACCTTGGGCTCGATGATCAGCACGCCGGGCAGGTCGGTAGGGATGACCTTCATTGCACCTCCCCGGCCAGGGTGAACAGGTACTGACCATAGCCGGTCTTGCCAAAGTAGGCGGCGCGCTCCAGCAGGTGCTCACGGCTGATCCACTGGTTCTGGTAGGCGATTTCTTCCAGGCAGGCGACTTTCAAACCCTGACGGTGCTCGATGGTCTGCACGTACTGCGAGGCCTCCAGCAGGCTATCGTGGGTGCCGGTGTCGAGCCAGGCAAAGCCTCGACCAAAGCGCTCCACATGCAGATCGCCACGCTTGAGGTAGGCGTTGTTGACGTCGGTGATCTCCAGTTCGCCGCGGGGCGACGGCTGGACCGCCTTGGCGATCTGCACCACGTCGTTGTCATAGAAATACAGGCCGGTGACGGCGTAGCTGGATTTCGGCTTCTTGGGTTTTTCTTCGATGGACAGGGCGCGGCCGTTGCTGTCGAAGTCGATGACCCCGAAGCGCTCCGGGTCCTTGACCCAGTAACCGAACACCGTAGCGCCGGAGCTGCGTTTGGCAGCTTCGCACAGTTGTTCGCCGAAGTACTGTCCGTGAAAGATGTTGTCGCCCAGGATCAGGCACACCGGGTCATTGCCGATGAACTCTTCGCCAATCAGGAACGCCTGGGCCAGGCCATCCGGCGAAGGCTGTTCGGCATAGCTGAAGCGCACGCCGAACTGGCTGCCGTCACCCAGCAGGTTGCGGTACTGCGGCAGGTCCTGGGGGGTGGAAATGATCAGGATGTCCTGAATGCCGGCCAGCATCAGTACCGAGATCGGGTAATAGATCATCGGCTTGTCGTAGATCGGCAGCAGCTGCTTGGAGACACCGAGGGTGATGGGGTGCAGACGGGTGCCGGAGCCGCCCGCCAGAACAATGCCTTTAATCATGCAATCAGATCCTTGATGTCGGTGGAACCCAGGCGTTCGCCCTGGTAGCTGCCGTCCTGTACCCGGCGGCACCACTCGAGGTTTTCCAGGTACCACTGCACGGTCTTGCGCAGGCCACTGGTGAAGGTTTCTTCAGGTACCCAGCCCAGCTCGCGTTCGATCTTGCCGGCGTCGATGGCGTAGCGCAGGTCGTGGCCTGGGCGGTCCTGGACGAAGGTGATCAGGTCGGCGTAATGCTCGACGCCCTGGGGCTTTTGTGGGGCCAGCTCTTCCAGCAGGCTGCAGATGCCGCGTACCACGTCGATGTTCTTCTGTTCGTTATGGCCGCCGATGTTGTAGGTCTCGCCGACCACGCCCTCGCTCACCACCTTGAACAGCGCCTGGGCGTGATCCTCGACGTACAGCCAGTCACGCACCTGCAGGCCGTTGCCATAGACCGGCAGCGGCTTGCCCGCCAGGGCATTGAGAATCACCAGGGGGATCAGCTTCTCGGGAAAGTGGAACGGGCCATAGTTGTTGGAGCAGTTGGTGATCAGCACCGGCAGGCCATAGGTCCGTTGCCAGGCGCGGACCAGATGGTCGGACGCGGCCTTGCTGGCGGAGTAGGGCGAGCTGGGGGCGTAGGGTGTGGTTTCGGTGAACAGGTCGTCGACGCCGTGCAGGTCACCATAGACCTCGTCGGTGGAAATATGGTGGAAACGGAAGGCGGTCTTTTCCGCTTCGGGCAGTTTGTGCCAGTAGGCGCGGGTGGCCTCCAGCAGGCTGTAGGTGCCGACGATATTGGTCTGGATGAAGTCGGACGGCCCGTCGATGGAGCGGTCGACATGGGACTCGGCCGCCAGGTGCATGATCGCATGGGGCTGGAAGCGCGCGAGCACGGCACTGACGGTGGCCTGGTCGACGATATCGGCCTTGACGAATTCGTAGCGGCTGTCGCTGGCGATGCTGTGCAGCGATTCCAGATTGCCTGCGTAGGTCAGTTTGTCCAGGTTCAGCACTTCGTGTTCTGTGTGCTGGATCAGATGTCGGACCAGAGCCGAGCCGATAAATCCGGCTCCGCCGGTAACGAGAATGCGCATGTTGGAGGGCCTGTGTCCTTGAAAACGTTCATTTACCGCAAAAATGCAGCATAGCTTGTCGACATGACGTCTGAGGTGCAATAGGCGCCATCAGTCGATTTCACCGCGAACGATCGGAAATTTCGCAACGTGCAAGTTTGCAGCAGCGAAGGTGCCTGTCTGTTTCCTGTTCTTTGGGGTTGCGTAACGCTCGGGGCAATGGCGATATAAGCGGCTTATAACAATTCCAGGGATCGTTGCATGTTGCTCGCCACCTTGATCCACCGCGCCAGTCTGCCCAGCCCACAGGTCAGCGCACAGCAAGCGCTGGAGCTGCTGGAAACCCATTACGGCCTGCAAGGCACCTTGCAGTCCCTGGGTAGCCAGCAGGACCTCAACTATCGCCTCGACAGCCCCCAGGGCCGCTTTGTCCTGAAGATCTGCCGCAGCGACTACTCGGCCCTGGAGTTGCAGGCGCAGCACGCGGGCCTCCAGCATCTGCAGCAATACCCCGAACTGCGAGTGCCCAGGGTGATCCCGGCAAAAAACGGCGCGGACCTGCTGTCCCTGGAGATTGCCGGGCAAGCGCTGCATGTGCGGCTGCTCGATTATATAGAGGGCCGCTCCCTGACCCACCTGCCGCACCTGGGAGACGAACTGGTGGCAGGCCTGGGCCGGCTCTGCGGGCAGATGGACCTGGCCCTGGAAGGTTTCCGGCACCCGGGGCTCGAGCGCACCCTGCAATGGGATGCCCGGCATGCCCAGGCGCTGATCGGGCATCTGTTGCCGGTCATCCAGGACCCGCAGCAACGAGCCTTGATCGCTGACACCGCGCAGCGCGCCGAACGTCGCCTGCAGCCCCTGCAGGAGCTGTTGCCGGTGCAGGCGATCCACATGGACATCACCGACGACAATGTGGTCTGGCAGCGGGATGCCGCGCGCCATTGGCAGTTGCAGGGGGTGATCGATTTCGGCGACCTGATCCGTACTTGGCGCATCACCGATCTGTCGGTGACCTGCGCCGCACTGCTGCATCACGCCGAGGGCGATCCGCTGCGCATCCTGCCGGCGATCCAGGCCTATCACCAGATCAACCCGCTGCAACGGGCCGAGTTGCTGGCGCTCTGGCCATTGATCGTGGCCCGGGCCGCGGTGCTGGTGCTCAGTGGCGAGCAGCAGGTCGGTATCGACCCGGGCAACGCCTACAGCCGCGCCAATCTGCAGCACGAGTGGGAGATTTTTCGGGTCGCCAGCGCCGTGTCTTTCGAGTTCATGGAGGCGGCGATCCTCAGCGCTGTCGGGGAGTCGTTGCCGGCCATTGGCAGTGACGGCTTCGTCCCGCTGTTGCCGAGCCTGGTGGGTCGCGAGTTCGCCCTGATCGACCTGGGAGTGCTCAGTCCGCACTTCGAAGCCGGCAATTGGGAGCAGCCGGGGATCGATGATCGCCTGTTGGCCCAAGCTGCTGTTGCCCATGGCCTGGCCGCCAGTCGCTATGGCCAGTACCGCTTGTCGCGGACCTGCCCCGACAGCGCCCTGGAGCCGCAAACCTGCCCGTTGCATGTCCAGTTGCAAGTGCCGGCAGGCACGCCGGTAGAAGCACCGTTCGCCGGTGTGCTGCACCGTGCCGAGAACGGCCTGCTGCGCCTGGATGGCCCGGCGTTGAGTGTGCGCTTGTGGGGCGTCGAGCCGTCGTTGCACCCGGGGGCGGCCCTGGTCAAGGGGCAGGTGCTGGGGGCCGTGGTAGCCGACGGTCGGCTCAAGGTACAGCTGTGTCGAGCGGCCGAGCTGGATCCGCCGCTGTTCTGTACCCCTTCCCGCGCGCCAGCCTGGAAGGCCTTGTGCCCGTCTCCGGCTGCGCTGCTGGGGCTGGCCTGCGATGCCGAGCCGGAGCTGGACCCGCAAACCCTGCTGGAGCGTCGCGACGCCAGCTTTGCCCGCTCGCAAAAGCACTATTATGTTGACCCGCCGCGGATCGAGCGGGGCTGGCGCAATCACCTGATCGACATGCAGGGGCGGTCCTACCTGGACATGCTCAACAACGTCGCGGTGCTCGGCCACGGTCACCCACGCATGGCCGCCGAGGCGGCGCGCCAATGGTCGCTGCTCAATACCAACTCGCGTTTTCACTATGCCGCGATCGCCGAGTTCTCCGAGCGCCTGCTGGCCCTGGCGCCGGACTCCATGGATCGGGTGTTCCTGGTCAACAGCGGCACCGAGGCCAACGACTTGGCGATCCGCCTGGCCTGGGTCTACAGCGGTGGGCGCGACATGCTCAGCGTGCTGGAGGCCTACCACGGCTGGTCGGTGGCGGCCGATGCGGTGTCCACCTCCATTGCCGACAACCCCCAGGCGCTGACCAGCCGCCCGGATTGGGTGCACCCGGTAACGGCGCCCAATACCTATCGCGGCGAGTTCCGCGGCCAGGACAGTACAGCTCAGTACCTGCGCAGTGTTGACCAGCAGTTGCACAAGCTGGACCAGCAGAACCGCCAGCTGGCCGGATTTATCTGCGAGCCGGTGTATGGCAATGCCGGGGGCATTTCGCTGCCGCCCGGTTATCTGCAGCAAGTCTACGAACGGGTTCGGGCCCGGGGTGGTGTGTGCATCGCCGATGAGGTCCAGGTGGGCTATGGACGCATGGGCAAGTTCTTCTGGGGCTTCGAAGATCAGGGCGTGGTGCCGGACATCATCACCATGGCCAAGGGCATCGGTAACGGCCAGCCTCTGGGGGCGGTGATCACCCGGCGCGAGATTGCCGAGGCGCTGGAGGCCGAGGGCTATTTCTTCTCGTCATCCGGCGGCAGCCCGGTCAGTTGCCGCATCGGCATCGCAGTGCTGGATGTGATGCAGGAGGAGGGCCTCTGGGAGAACGCCCAGGTGGTGGGCGAACACTTCAAGCAGCGCCTGGAGGCGCTCAAGGAACTTCATCCCCTGGTGGGGGCGGTGCACGGCTCCGGTTTCTACCTGGGGCTGGAGTTGATCCGCAATCACCAGACCCTGGAGCCGGCCACCGAGGAGACCACCCTGCTGTGTGATCGTCTGCGGCAACTGGGGATCTTCATGCAGCCTACCGGGGATCATTTGAACATCCTCAAGATCAAGCCACCGATGGTCACCAGCCGGCGGAGCGTGGACTTCTTTGTCGACATGCTGTCGAAGGTGCTGGGCGAGGATCTGTAAGGGCTCGTCGTTCGCTTGCGTTCATTTCCATTCGCCGGCAAGCCGGCTCCTACACCTTTCTGTGGGGGGGCCGGCTTGCCGGCGGATGTGTTCATGCTTATTCGATTGTTATCGGTATTTTGTCGGATATTTTTCGTTTGGACGATTCTACTGGCTTCTAAAGTCGATATTTATCGGATATAAAGTGGCCGTCGTCAGGCACGACCTCATTGTGCCCCCGTCCTTTTCCTATCCGTTGTCATCGATCGCGTCCATTGCCCGGGAGTTGTTCCATGAGCCGTATCGTTACCGTCGCCGCTACCCAGATGGCTTGTTCCTGGGACCTTGAGGCCAATCTGGAAACCGCCGAAAAACTGGTCCGTGAAGCCGCCGCCAAGGGCGCGCAGATCATCCTGATCCAGGAGTTGTTCGAGGCACCGTACTTCTGCCAGAAACCCAACCCGGACTATCTGCAACTGGCCACCACGGTCGAGAGCAACGTCGCCATCGCGCACTTCCAGAAAGTCGCCAGGGAGTTGCAGGTGGTGCTGCCCATCAGCTTCTACGAGCTGGCGGGGCGTGCGCGATTCAACAGCATCGCGATCATCGATGCCGATGGCAGCAACCTGGGGATTTATCGGAAAAGCCATATCCCGGACGGTCCCGGCTACCACGAGAAGTACTACTTCAACCCGGGCGATACCGGCTTCAAGGTGTGGAGCACCCGCTACGCGAAGATCGGCGTGGGTATCTGCTGGGACCAGTGGTTCCCCGAGTGCGCCCGCAGCATGGCGTTGCAAGGGGCGGAAATCCTCTTCTACCCCACCGCCATCGGCAGCGAGCCTCATGACAAGAGCATTTCCTCCCGCGACCACTGGCAGCGTGTGCAACAGGGCCATGCCGGGGCCAACCTGATGCCGCTGATCGCCAGCAACCGCATCGGCAACGAAGAGCAGGACGGCTATGACATCACCTTCTACGGTTCGTCCTTCATCGCCAATCAGTTCGGCGAGAAGGTTCAGGAGCTCAACCAAACTGAAGAAGGTATCCTTGTGCACAGCTTCGACCTCGACGAGCTCGAGCACATCCGCAGCGCCTGGGGCAGTTTCCGTGACCGTCGTCCGAACCTCTATGGCGCGCTGAAAACCCTCGACGGTTCCCTGGAGTCCTGAACACTATGAGCACTTTGCACAGCACGCCGCGCGCCGACGGTTTCTACATGCCGGCCGAATGGGCGACCCAGACCCAGACCTGGATGATCTGGCCCGAGCGCCCGGACAACTGGCGCCTGGGCGGCAAGCCGGCCCAGGCTGCCCACGCGGCGGTGGCCAAGGCCATCGCACGCTTTGAACCGGTGACCGTGGCCGTGTCCGCGGCCCAGTATGAAAATGCCCGGGCACGCCTGGACGTACCCAATATCCGTGTGCTGGAGATGTCCAGCGACGACGCCTGGGTACGCGACACCGGTCCGACCTTCGTCATCAACCACAGCGGCGAAGTGCGCGGTGTGCACTGGGGCTTCAACTCCTGGGGCGGCTTCGAAGGCGGCCTCTACGCGCCGTGGAACCGTGACGAGCAGGTGGCCAGCAAGGTGCTGGAGATCGAGCGTTGCCAGGAGTACCGCACCGAAGGCTTCGTGCTCGAAGGCGGTTCGATTCACGTCGACGGTGAAGGTACGCTGATCACCACCGAAGAATGCCTGCTCAATCACAACCGCAACCCGCATCTGTCCCGTGAGCAGATCGAGGCGGTGCTGCGCGAGCACCTGGCGGTGGAGCAGATCGTCTGGCTGCCGGATGGCCTGTACAACGACGAAACCGACGGCCATGTGGATAACTTCTGCTGCTACGTGCGCCCTGGCGAAGTGTTGCTGGCCTGGACCGACGACCCCCAGGACCCGAACTATCCTCGCTGCCAGGCTGCCATGCAGGTGCTGGAAAACACCCGTGACGCCAAGGGCCGTAGCTTCAAGGTGCACAAGATGCCGATCCCCGGCCCGCTGTACGCCACCGAAGAGGAATGTGCCGGTGTGGACGCGGTGCAAGGCAGCCAGGAGCGCAATCCTTCAGTGCGCCTGGCGGGTTCCTACGTGAACTTCCTGATCGTCAACGGCGGGATCATTGCACCGAGTTTTGACGACCCGATGGATGCCCTGGCCAAGGTCATCCTGCAGGATCTGTTTCCCGAGCATGAAGTGGTGATGGTGCCGGGGCGCGAACTGTTACTGGGTGGCGGCAATATCCATTGCCTTACCCAACAGCAGCCCGCGCCGCAGCGGATTTGAGTGCCGTTGTAACAGATGTTGTCGCCTGTTTGACGGCGTCGGCCCCGTTGCGCCGCTGACGCTTTTCAGCGAGCCCGCAGCCCAGATGGGTTGCGGGCTTTTTCATGGCCGTACGTCGAGCCACGTGGCACTTTGGCATAGCTCTTGTATCTGCCTCGGGGTGATTCTGAGACAGGTGGAACTTGTGTTGTTCTGTCATAAACCTTGGATAAGTTAGGCCGCTCAGGAACCAGGAGAGAGCGCTGGAATGAATATGGTCAGCGAGCGGGCACCCCATCCCTTGGCAATGAATAACGAGTCGCTGCAGGTGCTGGTGCAATGGTTGAAGTCCAATGGAACGCGTCAGATCAGGGAACCTGATCCGCGCCGGATCATCATTGATCGTTACCCCGCTGGATTGCTCAGCGAGGCGGAACTGCAAGCACTGTGGGATGTGGTGAAAGGATAGAAAGACAATGGATTGTAAAAAGCGCTGCCGGGATGGCAGCGCTTTTTTTTGGCCGCTCCTTTAGAAGCGGTAGTTGCCGGTGACCACCAGGCTGCGGGGGTCACCCGGCTGGATCTGCCAGGCACTGGTGGCGGAGCTGTAGTACTCGCGATCGGCAATGTTGTTCAACGCCGCGCGCACGTCCCAGTCTTTGTGCCGGTAACCGGCCAGGGCATCCCAGCGGCCGTAGCCTGGCAGCACCACGGTGTTGGCGCCATCGGCGTAGCGGTCGCCCACCAGGGTCAGGCCGGTCTCGGCGTACCAGCCCAGTTCCGGTTTCCAGGTGATGAACAGGCTCCCGTTGCGCTTGGCCACGTTGTTCACGCGCTTGTCTTCGAAACCGTTGTTGTCCTTGACCACCACCGCGTCCTGCAGGCCGATGCCGCCACGCAGGTACCAGTTGCCGGCGATCTTGCCGTTGGCGGTCAGCTCGATACCCCGGGAGCGTTGCAGGCCGGTGAGCAAGGTGATATTGGGGTCCAGCAGATCGCGGGTGCGACGGTTGTAGAGCTCCAGCTCATACACCGCCAGGGTGGTGCTCAGGCGCTCGCCCAGCCAGTCGCTCTTGACCCCGACTTCCTTCTGTCGGGTCAGCTCCGGACTCAGGTCGTTGCCGTTGCCGCTGGCATTCGGGGTGATACCGATCAGGCCGCCGCCCACCGGCGAGAACGACTTGCTCCACGAGGCATAGAACGAGTGGTGCTCCAGCGGCGTCCAGACTACCCCCAGGCGCGGGCTGACGCTGTGGCTGTCACGGCTGTCGGAAACCCCGGTGCGACGGTTGGTGGTCTCGACATCGAAGTTGTCGTAGCGCAGGCCGGCGAGCAATTGCCATTGATCGTTCAGGCGCAGTTGGTCCTGCACGTAGAGCGCCCGGCTTTCGACCTCGGTGTGGTTGTTGCTGGAGACCTGCATGCGCCCGGTGTGGCTCTGGTACGGATTGGGGTTGTACAGGTCGACGGCGGGCACCGCCTGGCTGCCCGGCCCGGACGTGGCGGCGTTGTAGAGGATCGGGTCGCGGCGCTGGCTGCCGATCTCGATGCCGGTGAGCAGGCGGTGTTCCAGGCCGAAGGTGTCGAAGCGGCCTTCCAGCTCAGTGTTGTTGTAGATGTTGCGAGTCTTCAGATCCTGCTGCCAGCGCTGGCGCAGCACCTTGCCGGTACTGGCGTTGTAGCCGGTCTGGTAGGTGTTGTCGAAGTCGCTGTCGAGCTTGAACACGGCCAGGGTGTGGCGCAGTTGCCAGCTGTCGTTGAGCTCGTAGGTCAGCTTGGAGCGCAGGGACTGGGACTTGTCGTCGATGTAGTCGCGGTGGTCGCCGTAGGTGGTTTCCCGGCCGACGTTCGCCGGGCGTCCGTTGAGGCTGGTGATGCCGCGGTCCGGGGTGCGGTTGTAGCGGCTGTATTCGTACTGCACCAGCCAGTTCAGGTCCGGAGTCAGTTGCCAGCTCATGGACGGTGCGAACAGCTGGCGGTTGCCACTGACGCCGTCGCGGAAACTGTTCTTGTCCTGGTTGCCCAGGTTCAGGCGCAGGCTGATGTTTTCTGCCGGGTCGGCACTGAGGTCGGCGTACAGGCTGCGCAAGTCCTGGCTGCCGCCCTGGACCTCGACGCTGGAACGCCGGCCGAATTCCGGCAGCTTGCTCACCCGGTTGACGATGCCGCCCTGGCTGCCACGACCGTAGAGCACTGCCGCCGGACCCTTGAGCACTTCGATGCGTTCGATGTTGTGCAGGTCGCGCACGTACTGGCTGTCGTCGCGGATGCCGTCCAGGTAGAAGTCGTTGCTGGCATCGAAACCCCGAATCCGCAGGCTGTCGAAGCGAGTGTCGGAACCGCTGCTGACGTTGGGAATGCCGCTCAATGCGCTGCCCAGGTCGTTGTGGCCGTAGTCCAGCACGTTGGCGGTCTTGATCGTGTCGATGGCCTGGGGCACATAGCGCGCGGCGGTGGCGGTGCGGGTCGCGGTACTGACTTCCTTGACCCGGGGATCGTCGGGGTCGGCCTCGGCTTCGGCGCTGATGGAGGTCGTTGGCAGGGTGGTGCTGGCGGCACAGGCAAAACCGGCGGTCAGCAGGGTGCAGAGTCCCAGTGACAGGGGCGTAAGGCGGAAATGGGCAGGCATCTGAAGCGCATCCGAAAGGAAGGTGAGTCGAGGGGTGCGAATGATAATGCGTGCTATTTGCTTATGTTAATTATTCGGTAAAGTTCCCTTGGTCTATTGTTTCTAATTGTGTCGATGGCGTATCTGCCCGCATACACAGGCTAAACAGACCGATTCGACCGGATACAGCAACAGACTAAAAACCATTTCGAGGTTTTTCCCCTGGCGTGCGGGGCATAGTCTGCGTGCCATCGAATTCTCAAGATCCTGTTGGAGTCCCCCATGTCCTCGGCCACCCTTCACTACATTTATGACCCGTTGTGCGGTTGGTGTTATGGCGCCAAGCCACTGGTTCAGGCTGCCCAGGCAGTGGTGCCGGTGGTGGCCCATGCCGGCGGCATGATGACCGGCCGCAACCGCCAGCCGGTGTCGCCGCAGTTGCGTGATTACGTCATGCCCCATGACCGGCGCATCGCTGAATACACAGGGCAACCTTTTGGCGAGGCCTATTTCGAGGGCCTGTTGCGT
>NZ_MOAK01000034.1:133444-134503 GCF_003732485.1 Pseudomonas protegens | reverse complement strand
GGCGGTTTTCGACTCGGCCCCGCCGATCGCCGCTGTATTGGCGGCCGAGGCCCTGGGCGGTCGTGGACTGGAATTGCTCGGGCGCCTGCAGACGGCTCATTACCTGGAAGGCCGGCGGATTGCCGATCGCGATGTCCTGCTGGAACTGGCGCAAACCCTGGGTTTTGCCTCGCAGCCGTTCGCTGTCGCCTACGATCAGGCGGTGGCCCTTGAGCTGGATGAGCATATAAAGAGCAGCCGGGCGCTGTTGGCCAAAGTCGGCGGCCAGGGTTTTCCGACCCTGGCGCTGGAGCGGGACGGCCGCTTTCAGTTGCTCGATATCAGCCCCTGGCTGGGCAAGCCCGAGGCCTTCGCGCAGTGGCTGAAGGCTTCCCAGGGCACCACTAGCGACCCTCAACATGGCGCGCTCCAGGCCTGTGGCCTGGACGGTTGTGCGCTCTGATCTCACCTGACCTGTGTGGAGTCACCCATGGATAACCTAGCGTTGATCAAAAGCACCTACGAAGGTGCCAACTCCCAGGAAAATGCGCGCAACACCGCGGCGGCCCTGGCCCCCGATGCGCGCTGGACCGAAGCGGCGGGCTTTCCCTATGCCGGCACCTACGTCGGTTTCGAGGCGGTGCTGGAGCATGTGTTCAAGCGCCTGGGATCGGAGTGGCAGGACTTCACCTTCAAGGTGGAAAACTATGTGGCCCAGGGCGACAAGGTGTTCGCTTATGGCAACTATCAGGGCATCTATAAAGGCTCGGGCAAGCCTATTGATGTGCGAGTGGCCCATCTATGGACGCTGAAAGCGGGCAAGGTCACCCATTTCGAACAGTTCGTCGACAGTCACAGTGTGCAGCTGGCAATGCTCTAGCCCGCAGTTCTTAGAATATTTTCAGCTATTCAAAGACGATTCACGAAATTGACACGTTGTTAAAGGCGCGGATAGGATTCGCCCCAACGCCTGTGGCCAAGAGCCATATTTCAGAATAATAAAAGGCCCGTCGCGATCACCCGCGGTCGGGCTTTTTTGTTTCGACGGTAGAAGAGCGTGCAAACGCCATAGCCAAA
Source organism: Pseudomonas protegens (assembly GCF_003732485.1). Lineage (GTDB taxonomy): Bacteria > Pseudomonadota > Gammaproteobacteria > Pseudomonadales > Pseudomonadaceae > Aquipseudomonas > Aquipseudomonas protegens_B. The sequence goes on along the minus strand of NZ_MOAK01000034.1, from coordinate 133,447 downwards.
AGA
>NZ_MOAK01000034.1:117699-133375 GCF_003732485.1 Pseudomonas protegens | reverse complement strand
CTGCTTGATTGCACTGGGGATTTTGAGCGCTACACAGGCCATGGCCGACGGCCAGGCCGATGCCAAGGGCTTCGTCGAAGACAGCAGCCTGAAAGTGCTGCTGCGCAACGCCTACATCAACCGTGACTACAAAGACGGTAACAAGGACAAGGCCGAGTGGGGCCAGGCTGCCATCGGCACCTTCTCCTCGGGTTTCACCCAGGGCACCGTGGGCGTGGGCGTTGACGCCTTCGGCCTGTACGCACTGCGTCTGGACGGTGGCAAGGGCCGCAGCGGCGCTGGCGGTATCGACTTCTTCAAGCAAGGCGACAGCGGCAACGCCGCCGATGACCTGAGCAAGTTCGGTGCAGCAGTCAAGTTCCGCCTGTCCAACACCGTGCTGACCTACGGTGACCAGATGCCGGCCCTGCCGGTGCTGAACTACGACAACTCGCGTCTGCTGCCGGAAAGCTACACCGGTACCCTGATCACCTCCAAGGAGATCAAGGGCCTGGAGCTGAACGCCGGTCACTTCACCGCCGAATCGCGCAAGAGCGCCGAAGGCCGTGACAGCGGTGGTCTGAAGTCGATCAACGTATTGGGCGGTAGCTACCAGTTCACCGAACAGTTCAAGGGCGCACTGTACGCTTCCGACGTCGAAGACGTGCTGAAGAAACAATACGTGAACCTGAACTACGTGTTCCCACTGGCCACCGATCAGTCCCTGACCCTGGACTTCAACGGCTACCGTACCGAGCTGGACAAGTCCTACGCGCAGAAGGCCAAGGCCGGCGGCGAAGACAACAAGATCTGGAGCCTGGCAGCCACTTTCGCCACTGGCCCGCACTCGTTCACCCTGGCGCACCAGCGCAGCACCGGCGACAGCCACCTGGGTTACGCCTATGGCGGCTATCAGCGTGGTCAGAACCGCGTGGGTGACGGTGGCAACACCATCTACCTGGCCAACTCCTACTGGTCCGACTTCAACGCTGAAGACGAGCGCAGCTGGCAGCTGGGCTACGGTCTGGACTTCGGCGCCTTCGGCGTACCGGGCCTGACCTACAACGTGGCGTACGTGCGTGGCGACAACATCACCACCTCCACTACCACTGGCGGCAGCGAGCGTGAAATCTTCAACCAGCTGAAGTACGTGGTACAGAGCGGTCCAGCCAAGGACCTGAGTGTGAAAGTACGTAGCTCGGTACTGCGGGTTTCGCAGAAGTCTTCCGAGTACAACGTGGGTGGCAACGAACTGCGTGTGTTCGTCGACTACCCGATCAACGTGTTCTGATGAACGCCTGATCACCGCCTGACTTCAGGTGGCGCAATGGAAAAAGCCCCGACTGGTTCGGGGCTTTTTTGTGCCTGCGATCTGAGCGCAAGGAGGCCGCCAGAGTGGGGGATGGGCGTGGTCGGGGCGAATGTGCGGTGAATTGGCGTGTCGCGTTGCTTTTCGGGCGTTTCCCACTAGCTTTATGCCATCAGGGATGAAGTTTCAGCCGCAATGGATGCGGGAGAAGTTGCAGCGTAACGCTGATCCCTGTGCTTGGCCGATGTTGTTTCGTCCTGCCGCCGCTCTGCTGCGGGTCGTCCGGTCTCAACCTTCCTGGAGCACAGGAGAACACCATGAAAGGACCCCAGCCGATCAACGCCTTGGGCGCAGGAATCCTGTTGTCACTGGCTTGCGGTATCAACCCTGTAGTGGCCGAAGAAGCCGCACGGATATTCGAGAATCCCGGCAGCCTGGAACAGCATGCACCGCAACAGAAAACCGGAGAAACCACACTGCTTATGTCGTCCAAGGCCACTGTCTTGAGCACTCTTCCAGCACCCTCCCAGGGCGCTATCGAACGCGCTCTGGTCTTGAACATCGACTACATCAGCAGCTCGATTTTCGATCCGGCCACCGGGCGCAATGTGCGGGTGAAGCTGCGCAGCTACCTGGGCCCGACTATCAATCCCGCGGCGCCCTTCGTGGCTCCGACCATTGACGTGTCGCCGGGCGACACCGTACGCATCACCCTCAACAACGGGCTCAAGCCCAGAAGCGACCAGCCCTGCAACGCTCACTCCACTGAACCCGACAAGCCCCAGTGCTTCAATAGCACCAACCTGCACTCCCATGGTTTGTGGGTCAGCCCCGCCGGCAATAGCGATAACGTGCTGCTGTCGATCAATCCCGGGGTCAGTTTCCAGTACGAGTACAACATCCCCGCCGACCACCCGGCCGGAACCTTCTGGTACCACCCCCATCGGCATGGTTCCACTGCGCTGCAGGTCGCCAGTGGCATGGCCGGTGCCTTGATCATTCACGGCAATCGCCCCCCGAGTGCACGAGCCAACGGCGACATCGATACCCTGCTCAAGTCGGCCGATGGCAAGGACTTTAAGGAGCGCCTGCTGGTGCTGCAGCAGATCCCTTATGCCTGCAAGGGGGTCAAGATCGATCCGGTAACGGGCGACAAGAGCGTGGATTGGCAATGCGATCCGGGCGAGGTCGGGGTGGTCGAGGACTTTGCCCAGTTCACTCCGAAGAGCTGGGGCCAGTCGGGGCGCTACACCAGTATCAATGGCCAGGTGCAGCCGACCTTCGACAAGGCACGCACCGGTCAGGTCGAACGTTGGCGCCTGGTCCATGCGGGCATACGCGACACCATCAAGCTGGAGTTTCGCAAGCTCGCCGACAGCGCCCTGCAAAAGAGCAATGCGGGCGTTGCCGCAGCGGTTGCCGATGCTTTCGTCAGTCAGCAATGCGTAGGCGAACCGGTGGACTATCAAGTCATCGCTGCCGATGGCCTGACCCTGGGCCAGGCGCAAAAACTTAGCCAGGTCACCTTGCAGCCCGGCTACCGCAACGACCTGCTGATGGTCTTCCCGCAGGCTGGACGATACTGCGTGGTGGATGCCGCGCAAACGGCCAACGGCGGCGTGTCCCAGGCGGCAAGCGGTCGGCAGATTCTCGGGTTTGTCGACGTGGAGGACGGCACCCCGGTCAAGGACACCACTGCCTACCTGACCCAGCAACTGATCGACTCGGCCCGGCGCAACATGCCGACCCATCTGCAGAACCAGATCATCGCTGATCTCAACAACGGTCTGCGGCTGACCAAGTTCGTGCCTCACGAAAGCATCAGCGACAGGGAAGTGCAGGGCAGGCCCGAGGAGCGGCTGATGTTCTTCATCAACCGGGAAGACCCGAAGAACCCCAAGTTTGAAGTGGGCACCAGCATGGACGACGTCAAGCCGTATGAGCCTGGAACCATCAATCGCCACCTGACCCTGGGCACGGCGCAGACCTGGGTGCTGAGTTCCGGTTATGCCAGCCACCCGTTCCACATTCACGTCAATCCGTTCCAGGTGGTGAAGATCATCGGTCCGGACGGCACCGACCTCAGCGAGCCGGGGGCGATCGACCAGAGCGACCCCACCGACAAGCAGTACGCCGGGCTCAAGGGCGTGTGGAAAGACACTCTGTTCGTCAAGGGACCGGACAAAGAGGGTCGCCCTTACACCCTGTACACGCGCACTCGGTATGAACGTTACATCGGCGAGTTCGTCCTGCACTGCCACATCCTCGATCATGAGGACCAGGGCATGATGCAGAACGTCAGTATCGAGCTGTCCGATGGCCAGGGCGGTACCGCGCCCATGCACCATTGATCGCCTGACAGGCGGCAAGGGAGGGCGCCTGCGGGGGCGTCCTCCCATGCATTGCGCTGCATGGCAAAGCGCGGCCCCGCGCCTGACCCTTCTTTGTTAAAGTTCCACTCCCTCTTTTGCGTCACGGATGATTTCGATGTTCCGTACCCTGCTATCCGGCCTGTGCCTGCTGAGCGTCGCCAGCATCGCCCACGGCCAGCAAGCGACTGCGTCCGAGCAGTTGCTGAGCGAGTTCTCCCGCTGCGATGGGCAATTCTTCCAGAGCCTGAACACGGCCCGGCTACCGGCGGGCACCCTGAGCCTGGCCCGATACGGTGCGGTGAGTGCGCCCAAGGTCGTGAACCCCTTGCAGGAAGGCGGTCGCTACCAGGCCTTCGAACAGCCGCTGCTGGTCAACGGGGTGCGCTTGGTGGGTTACTACAACGAGGCCCAGTCGCTGAAGTCGGTGGGCAATCTGCTGTTCTGGGGCTTTGTCGCCGAGGGCGAACCCCAGGATGTAGCCGCGGCGCTCAAGCCGTTGTTGCGGGACAACAGCCGCCTGAAAGCCGATCGCAGCGCCATGACCCGGGTGGAGATCCGCCGTGTCGGCGATCCGATCGACCAGTGGCGTACCGAAGGCCTGGCGGGAGGTGGCGTGGCCACGCCGTTCGGTTTCGTCGAGCGTATATTGAGCATCGACACAGGCACCACCAGCGCCCCGATCTCCGGGCGCACCACGATCTTCTGCAGCCTGCAGGGCACGGTCACCGCGCCGCTGCTGCAGGTCTATCGCCCTGACCTCAACGCTCACCTGCTGGATTGAAAAACATGCCTTCACTGTCTGTTCGCGGATCGATCCTGCTGCTGTGCATCCTCGCTGCCACCGGCTGCGCCAGCCTGCAGAGCCAGGACCAGATCAACTACGCCCATTGCCGCCTGGTGGGCCAGGCCTCCAAGGCCGAGAAGTTCGATGTGGTGCTGCAAGAGGCCGATCTGTGCCTGTCGAAAAACCAGCTGTCCAGGCCTATGCAGAGCCTGGTGTACTGGTTGCAGTCCGATGCCTACGCCAGCTTCAAGCGTTATCCGGAAGCCATCAGCGCCAAAGAAAAATCCATCGAACTGGGGCCCAAGCCCGATGCCCGTGCGGTGCTGGACCTGAGCCGTCTTTATCGTGAGTCGGGCAACCCGCAAAAGGCCCTGGAACTGGTGCAATCCAACCTCGACGCCAACCTGGGCGAGGCGGGCAAGGGCACCGGCTTCAACATGCCGACCTACTACCACTTGGGCCAGACCCTCTACGACCTGGGCCAATACCGCGAGGCGGCCGAAGCCTACAGCGCCGGCCTGCAGAAGCAGCCGGACTATGCCTGGGCCTTCTACCACCGGGGTTTGGCCTACGACAAACTGGGCCTGACCGACGATGCTCGCGCCGACTTTACCCAGTTCGCCAAGCGGGTGAACCCGAAGTACGTCGAACCGCAGCATCAGGCCAAGCTGGCCGAATACAAGATCAGCCTGCCCTGAGCAGAGCTTTGCCGGCGCAATGAAAAAGGCTCGCCGGATGGCGAGCCTTTTTGTTCAGGAAGCGTGCCCTTCAGTCATCCGGATTGATCGCGAATTTCAACTGATCGCCTTCCAGGTACACCACCGCCTCACGGCCATGGATATCCACAGGACGGGCTGAAATCGCCTCATGCTCGGGGACGATCTTGGACAGCACCTTGTACTGCACGTCGACCCGCCAGATACAGGCCCGCGGCCCTTCGTTGTCGAAGTACATCACCGGGCGGGTTTCGCTCCAGGTGGGATTGACGATGCTCCAGCCGGCCTCGACGTCATTGTGCTCGGTGACGTTCTCGGTGTAGGTGTTGTTGCTCTGCTGGTCGTAGTCCAGGGACAGGCTGTAGTTCTCCTGATTGAGATCCTGGCCGACCCGCGCTCGGGCATGGCGCAGGGTGTTGGAGAGCGACTGGAACAGCTGCTGGCTGGCTTCGGGAGCACTGCGCGAGCCCAGGCGATAGCTCATGCCTTGCTGCAGCTCGCCGCCGCTGCGCTGGCGGTAATAGAGCACGCCGTCGACGATGCCGGCGAAGCGCTGGCCCTGATCGTTGGCCCCCGGAGAGGCCCAGCCGACAAAGCCGATATCCCGGGCGATGGGATGCAGGCCGGGCTGGTCATCGGCGTATTCGTAGAGGGTGCCGACATAGCCTTCCCGCCCTTTCTGGTACTGACCGACGAACAGCACCACATGCAGCACGCCATCCAGCACCTGGGCGTCGACGATCTGCTGATCGCCCTGGGCAGGAGCGGCGGTGAACCTGGCCAGGGTGAAGCGCTGCCAGTCTTCAGGGTCCTGCAGGCGGTACTGCCGGGTGGGGTCCATCGGCAGCAGCTCGCCCTTGCCGGGTGCCGGAGGAAGCGGCAACAGCGTGAGCATCTTCACCTGGGCCCGGTAGGCCGCCTCCAGGCAGTCGCTGTCGATACAGGTGTCGCGTACCTCTCGCAGCCACTGGGCTTGCAACAGGCGAAACACCTGCAGGTGCTTGAGCGCCTTGTAGCGGCGGTTCAGTTCATCGTCCTTGGCGGACAGGGTCGGCGTGTCGCAGACGGTTTTCTCCACCCGGGTCGAGGCCTTGGCGCAGTCGAAACCGGCAGCCTGCAGTTGGGGCATGAACGCCGCCAGGGCCAGGCCCGTGGCGGCAAGCGACAGCAGAGGAAACTTCATCAAAACATCCTTGTAGGCAAACGAGCTTGGATCAGGGGGAGGGAAAGGTCTGCAGATAGGCCAACAGATTATCGATTTTTTCTTCATCGCTCAGCCCCCAGAAAATCATCCGGGTACCGGGCACCACGGCCTTTGGGTCTTCCAGGTACTGGATGAGTTTGTCCCGGGTCCAGACGATGCCCGACGACTTCATCGCCGTCGAATACTGGTAGTCCTGGGCACTGCCTGCCGGGCGGTCGATGATGCCGTTGAGCTGCGGCCCGAACGAACTGCGCACCGAAGGCCCGATATTGTGGCAGCCGCTGCACAAGCGCTTGAACAGCTTGCCACCGGCTTCGGCATCGCCGGCCAGGGCGGGGGAGGTGAGGAGCGTGGAACCGACCAGCAGGGCCAGGATCGATAGGACGATGCGCTTCATGTTCAGCCTGTGTGTCACTGGAATCGGCGGCTATTTGATCATGAAGAGCGTCTGTTTGGGGCAGTGACAGCTCCTGAACGGAGTGGGTGTTTTACCGTGAAGGCTTCAGAAGCGCCCGCTGATACCCAGCAGTGGCCCCTTCTGGACAATGTCGTAGACGAAACCGTCATGGCGATAGTTCACCCCCATGGCGCGGTAACCGAGCACCGCAGAAAAGCCGGGCAAGAACTCCCAGCCCGCCAGCGCGGCCAGATCCCAGTCCTCCCGAGACTGTCCCGCGCCCGCCATCCCCCAGGACGACAACCAGAATCGCTCATTCACCGCATAGTGCCCACGCAGCCCGGCCATGGCATCCGCCCAGGTAGCCCGGTCGGATCCGGACAGGCCGCCAGCAGGCCCGCCATGCAGGCTGATGGTGGTGCTGCTGTACCAGACACGCACTCCACCGGCGACGTCCAGCCGATGATTTTCATCACCCAGGACGGTGTACCCGCCTCCCAGGAATCCGGAAGCCGTCTTGCCTTCCACCTCGAGCTTGGACGCCGGGGCGCCCGCTGGCAGCCGGTTGCGGGTATCGGTGTCGATGTACATCAGGTCGGTGAGCACGCTGTAGGGCCCGCGCCGCGCCTCGCCCATCAGCATCACCGACATATCGACAGTGCGTGCGATGTCCGAGAAGTCGGACTTTATAAACTGGGTCCCGGTGCTGCGGTGGCCCACGTGTCCGCGGATACCGGCGCCCCATACGTAGGGCCCGCCGTTGAAGTGCCAGTCATCGCCGTCCGCCGCCATGGCCACAGTCGGCAGGCTGCAGCCGGCTGTGGCGAAGGCGCCGACCAGCAGTGCCAAGCGGGCGCGCTTGCGCGGCAAAGGCGAGCGAAGGTTGTCGCGGTGCATCATGGGGTTTCTCCGATCAGTGCTGGGTCAGCGAGAGCGCGACGCGCTCTGCCGCACAGTCCTCTGCCGGCTTCAGACCGGCCTTCTGGGCTGCCTTGACCTCCTCTTTTGCGGCCGCCAAATCCGCCAGGAACTCCGGATTGCCATGCAGGCTCGCCACCGTGGCGGCGCCCATGATGCGGCCTGCATCCACGTCGCTCTGCCAGTGCGCATCGCAGATGACCCGGCTCTGGCCGTATGCCAACCCGCGGGTCATCAGTTCGGTGGCACGCTCAGGCTGAATCTCGGCGAGAACCAAGCCCCAGGCCCAGCCGGCGGCAGAGTGGCCGGACGGCCAGGAACCGTCCGTGAGCAACAGCGGCTCCATGTCCTTGCGGCACGTCCCTTCGTCATGCACTACGAAGGGACGGGTACGGTTGTAGGCGTTCTTCCCGGCATAGGTGGAGCCGCCCGCATCGCTCAGGGTGCGTTGCATCAAGGTATAAAGATGCGGTGTGTTTTTCTCGGTGATGGGTGTGCCCAGTGCGCAGGAGAATGCTTTCGCCGGGCCTGGGAACGACAGTTCCGCATCCGTTGCCGCGAGCTTCTCCCGGGCGCTGCCGCGCAGCGCCAGCGCCGCACGCCGGGCTTCTTCATCCCGCGCTAGGGCTGCGGAGTCAGGCTTGGGCGGTGCGCCGAGCAGCGCCAGGCGTAACGGCAAGTCAGCCGGGGCTAGGTAGCCTGGAGCCAGTTTGAAATGAGGGTCCGTGATCGGGGGGGCGGCATCTTCGGCGAGCGCCAGCCCAGTGCCGAACAGGCCGGCCAGGGACAGGGCTGTCGCCCACTGCTTATGTAGTTTTTTCATCGATTACTCCCTGATCTGTTCCTGTATCGAATGGCGTCGGTATGAGCGGTCGATCAGAACCGGTAAAGCGCGTTCAGATAGGCGCCTGCACCCACCTTCTCGCCCGTCAGCGGGCTGTCCCGGGCGTCGGCGACCAGGGCGTAGGTCTTGATGCCGCCTTCCAGTGCCAACTGTGGCTGCCATTGCCAGGTGAGGCCCAGTTTCAGGGTCACGTCGCGCATTCCGCCGCCTGGGTGGTATTCATCGAACCGGGTCCGTGCCGCTTGCTGAGCGGTGACGCCAAAGCGCGCCATCATGTCGTTCTCATTGCTCCAGGTGCCGTACAGCGTCGAGTCCAGGGTCAAGGTCGATGACAATGCATAGTCCGTGGCAACCCCGGCCTCCAGGTACGCGGTACGGCCCAGGCTTTCGCCACCGTAGTTGCGGTCCTGGGTCGATTGCAGGCCGCGCACGAACAGGCGCCCGGCCGGCAGGATCCAGTAGGCTTCCGCTCCCACCAGGGCGGTGCTGTCCAGGTTGCCCATGCCCTTCAAGTAGTCGTCACGGCCGTCCAGGGTATGAATTCGCTCCTTGCGCCCCTGGTCATAGCCAATCAACAGCGCCACCCCGAAAGGCGACAGCCCCGGCAAGTCCCAACGCAGCCCCTCTGGGAAGGCCGCGGTAAAAGTGCCCCAGTCTTGGGTAGGCAAGACCGCCTTGAGTTGCAGCGAAGGGAAAGCGGCGTACCGCGAGGAACCTTCGTACAAGGGACCAACGGCCAATCCGCCGCCTACCGTCACGGACGCAGTGCCGTTTGCATCGTCCGACCGTGCCGGCAATACCGTGGCCAAGGCGCTAATGAGCAGCAGTTGATGCAGCAAGAAGTGATAAGCACCTTGGGTTGTCATTGTTTATTTCCTTTGCTGTAGAACTCTTCAAGGCAGAGCTGCCCCCCGACTTGATTGGCACTATCGGGCGTGGCGGCGTTTGCGCTTACTTGCAAGTTTCAGCACTTCTTAGTGGAGGCCTTGGCTAGAGCCCGATGGGCTGCGGCTGGGGAAAACTCCACTGGCCATTGAGTATTTCGTTGCTTGGCCGATAGAGCCTGACCGTATAGTTCCAACCGGGCGTAGTCGGCAGGCAATTGACGATCTTGGCGTCGCAAGCCCCGAACTGGATGACAATCGAGCCGTCATCACTTTTTTTGGCCGTGAGGTTATTCAGTGAATAGACGTCATACGGGTTTTTCTGGAAGTACCCGTCGGCGTTATAAACACTCACGGACCAGAAACTGTTGACCGGCACCTGCCCGACCTTGAGACGGTAAACGGTTTTTCCATCGTTGCGCGGTATCACGCCGCCGAGGTAGATGGCGTCCTTGCTGGGATTTCCGCCCCAGCCGGTCGCAGTTCCGATCAGGTGATGGATCGGATTGACCCTGCCCTTGGGGCCAAAGGACTGGTTGTAGTCGGGTATTGTCGAACCCAGGACAGCCAGGGCATCACGCATCTGTTTCTGGCTGGCCTGATCCCACTTGGGTACCACGAATTCCCCGACCTTGGCCTGGCTGACCCCGATTGCGTCCTGCAGCACATGTACCTGCTCAAGGTCTTTGCGCTCCGTGGGATCGAAGAACAGGCGGACGGCGACGAAGACATAGCGGGTACCGATCACCTCTTTCGTCAGCGTATGGTCGCCGGCACCGTAAATGACCGCGGGTACGTAGTGGTCTTCATTGACCACTTGCATCGACATGAACCGCCCGCCGGCTTCAGGCAATGTGATGGTGACCGGGCCGGCATCGAGATCGAACACGGCCGACGAATACAGCGTGTCGCGATTCATGCGAATGACATTCTGAGCGTCGATGGGGACCGGTTCGCGGTTATGGACAAACCGACCCAGGCCGCCATCCGCGACGGTCTTGCCCATGTAGAGGTCGGACTCGGCACGGATAAAATTGTCGACACCCACCAAGAGCGTCGTATCAGCGGACGGCTGAGCATTAACGCTGCCGAAAGTTGCCAATGTCAGAGCGACAATGCAGGCCGTGGATGAACAGGACATTTAAACCTCATGAGCTTTTAAGTGGGCATCAGCTGTTCAAACTTTATAAGAACACCCTGCTGGAAACTTGCCATTTGGTGCCAAAAGCCAAGCGAGCGCGTGCCGCGAAGACGGACTTGGAAGTCAGCCAGTTACATGGGCGCAAGAGGGGCGAGGGAGGAAGAAAAGTCAGTTAGCGATCGTGTTTCAAGATGGCGCGATAGCGCGACGGTGAACTCCCGGTCCACCGCTTGAAGGCACGGGTGAAGTGCGCTTGATCGCTGTAGCCCACCATGTAGGCAATTTCGGTCGCGGTGTATCTACCGCTGGCAATGAGTTGCAGTGCTTCACTGCGGCGGGTCTCGTCACGCAAGTCTTCGAAGTCGATACCGCAGGATTTAAGACGCCGCTGCAATGTTCGAGAAGACAGCCCCATGTTCCTTGAGATCACGCCAAGTTTGGATTGATCCTGGTCCGCTATCCGCTCGCTGAGCACGCCGGCGGCTGCCACTGTCGACCTCAAGGCTTCGGTGACTTTCCAGGCATCGTCCCGGCCGGGTTGCAGGGGGGTGTCGAGCAGCTCACGGTCGAATTCGATCATGTTGTGCTGCGCGTTCATTTCCAGATGGGCCCCCAGGTACTCCTCCAGCGCCTCATCTCCTCTTTCCCTTGGGTTTTGCAGATGCACGCGTATGGCGCCAGGCTCACCGGACATGAGCGGTACTTTTCTGAGCAGCGCCAGCGTGCCGAGAATGACCTGCTTCGGATCCGCCCCATGCTGCCCGGTAAATCGGTGGATCAGTTTCGTCGTACGGCCTTCGGTGATGATTTTTACCTCTCCACCCTGATGCAGTAAGTCCGTATGGATCGACGCTACCGCACAAGCTTGAGCGAGGTTGGTCGAACCCAATATCAGCTCGCCCCAGGCACCGAGTGAGCGTACTTCGATCAGGTGCCCCACCGTTGCCCCGCCGAAGGGGTCCTGGGCGATGGCGGCCATTTCGTTGGCAATATGAAAGCAGGTCGCTCGCGGCACCCAGGCATCAGCGTATTGAAAGACATGCGGGGAAATACCGTAGCGCCGGAAGAACTCCAGTGGCGACACCCCGCGCATGCTCAGGTAGGGGGCAATTTGCCGAAGAGTACTGAGTTTGATGGATGGCGTAGCATTCGTCATAAGCGTTCGCCCCTTTTTAAAAGTCATGCACGTCAAAACCCTCCTGGCCTGCTGGGAAACACTAGCGCAAAACTTTTGCCGAAGTCCGTTTTAACTACAGCGCGGCGAACATAATGGTTTCGCCCTTCGCACCGCAGCGCGCGCAGAGGGAGTTCTTTTAGAAAGGACAAGGCCAGGTGGATGCTGAGTGGTATCAGGGGGCAAGGCGCACATTGCCATGTTGAGTCACTTTCGGAGAGCCACAACAGTGTGGCTGCGCCCTGAAGATGCTGGCTGCCTGAATTGCGGTCGACGACAGCCGTTGTTCTATCTTTTCTACGGCTGTGGATAACTCGAGTGGGCGTCTATGAAATTACCCTGGCTCCAGAAACAACAAAGCCCCTGCATTTTTGCAGGGGCTTTGTTTTGTATGGTGCCGGCACTAGGAGTCGAACCCGGGACCTACTGATTACAAGTCAGTCGCTTTTTTCAATAAAATCAAAGAATTGCTGATTTTCTTGTTACGTGTGGTCTAGTCTGAATCCGCTCGTCTATGGAGCTTGAATTTGACTTGTTACGTGCCCAAACCCTCATTGGAAATCTAGCGTTGCGTCACACCACCAAAACGGAACAAATAAGAAATATCTTATTTCTGCATTGAGTTTCTCAATATAGCATTCATAAAAATTTTTTTTGTTGGTGGCGACATTGAGTTTATTTAGTCTGTTTCGATTTTTCGTAGTTTCCTCTTTTCTGCTCTGCTGGGTAGAGGGCGCTCATGCAGCGTGTAAATGGGGTAGCAACGATCCTTTTAAGAAAATTCGTAATTTCACATATGACGGAAGAGGTCTAAGCCTTCCTCAGGATATTGCAGATGGGGAGGTTTATACAGCTACTTTTACGAGTTATTATCAGAAAATTGTAGTTGACTGCGAACCTCGTACCCCTTCGGGTATTAAAGTAAACTCGGCCGTTAGTGACCAGCCGGCCACTGGCGGGACGTTCCCGTTTAAATCCAGCAACTTTTCATGGTCCCTAAATATGTTAAATTATTTTCCTATGCAGTCTGTAAGTGCACCTGGTAATAACTATACGCATGGGATGGGTTCAGACTTTGGATTCACAAATAGCTTTGAGTTACGTATTAAAAAAGAGGGTGATATAAACGAAAGCTTTACTATTCCTGCAGGGCTGCTTGGTACTTGGGTCACGACCGATGGCTTTCAGATCGCGACAATCACATTGCTAAGTCCAATTACAATTAGCGCGGCGTCATGTAAAACGCCAAGCGTTAGCGTAAATATGGGAGAGTATCAAATATCAGATATTGAGAAGTCGACGGAGGGGTCGATAAATGTCCCGTTTGATATAGGCCTTATTGACTGCCCATCTTCAGTTACGCGGGTGGAATATTTACTAAAGGCCAATACAAAGGTTGTCGATAATGTGCAGGGTATTGTCTCTTTGGATAGTGGCTCTACTGCAAAGGGGGTGTCGCTTCAAATAAAGGATTCGCGTGGTGTTCCATTGAAGCTTGATGTATATAACAAGTTTTCTGGCAGCAATAATGGAGGTGGTTTCAAAATTCCAATGAATGCTTCGTATGTAAGGGTTGCGGGAGAGAAGATTAACGCAGGCTCTGCAAATACTAGCCTTACTTTCATCATGAAATATCTTTGATTTATACGTAATGAATCACCCCGGGTTTTCTAGACACGACGACTCATGCTGGCTACCAGGTTGTTAGCTCTCAAGAAGCTTCGCCAGCCTGAGCTGCTGTACTGACTGTCTTGATCCGAGTGGATCATCGCCTCTTGCTTCGGCTTACGTCTCCGAACCGCCATCAGCAGTGCATCAATGGTTACGTCGCTGGTCATCTGCGACTTCATTGACCAACCAATGATCTGGCGTGAAAACAGATCGAGCACCACTGCCAAATACAGCCAGCCTTCATATGTTCGGATGTAGGTAATGTCTGTGACCCAGACTTTGTTGGGTTCTCTGACATCGAATTGGCGCTTCAGTAAGTTCGGTGGGGCAACGGCTTACCGCCATATTTTCACTGTCTCCGTCGATACCCAGTCTGAGAGCGTAAACCTTCAAGGCGCATCAACCTAGCCACCCGGTGACGGCCACAGCTCTCTCCAATCTCTCGCAGGTCATCAAGGATCTTGCGATAGCCATAAACACCACCGCTTTCCAGCCAGGAGTGTTTGATCAATCCAAGCAGTCGCTGATCGTCCTTGGCTCGCGCAGACTTTGGTTCTGATAGCCACGCGTAGTAGCCGCTGGGATGAACCTTGAGCGTCAGGCAAAGCCGTCGAATCGCGTAATGACCCGCTTGCTGCTTAATAAAGGCGTACTTCAGCCGTACTCCTTGGCAAAGTACGCGGCGGCCTTTTTAAGATGTCTCGCTCCTTCGTCACCCGTTTCAGCTCGGCACGTAGACGACGGACCTCAGCGCTCTGATCATCTTCCTTAATGCGCTGTTCCTGGGGCTTGGTTTAACGCTTAACCCAGGCATAGAGGCTGTGCACGGTGTTACGTGGGATTTTCTCAGTCTGCAGAAGGGGAGACTGTGGGGATGCTAAGGTCGTAGACATCCATCATCTTGGGGTCACGGTGGCCGCTGGCCTCTTGCTTGTCCGCTCGGTTACCTACGGTGTCGGTGATACCGCGCCTTTTCAGGTCATGCAGGGCAAACCGCTGTTCTGGCGAGTGCCAGGGTCATGAAGCGTTGCCAGGCCGTGTCCAGGCTGGTTTTGCGAAGCGGGCCGCCGTGGCTGGCTACTGCTGATGTCCGGCTGTCAGTCCTACTCAACGCCACCGCCTCGGGTGGTAGCGGTGGGGTGCCAGCCACCGCCGGCACCTGCGGCGTGGTTCATGGAGGAGCGCGAGCCGAACTTGACCCAGCGGCTGCTCAACGAATTGTCGCCATCGCCGGAGACGGTGACCAGGGACTGATCGCGCTGCAGGCGTGTCAGGGGTACGTGCGAGAACTGATCCGAAAATAGACCTGCCTGCAGGCGTGCCAGTGAGTTGTCGCGTGGACATTTGTGGACACTTTCTGACGAGCTGCAGCCTTGGGCCGGGAGCCAAGGCATAGAAACAATGTACGTCTATTTGTACGTTCGGCAGAAACAACAAGGCCCCGCATTGCTGCGAGGCCTTGTTTTGTATGGTGCCGGCACCAGGAGTCGAACCCGGGACCTACTGATTACAAGTCAGTTGCTCTACCAACTGAGCTATACCGGCGTGTTAGGGCGACGATTATAGCGATTGGCGGGGTTCTGTAAACCCCTGAAATCTGACTATTTTTGCGTGGCCTGTTGAGGGCGCTGGCTGCGCTCCTCGGTGAATCCTGTCGGCCGGGAAGATTGAGCGCTGCGCCCCTCTGGGCTGAGGGGCGTCGCAAGGCTGTGTGGCCAGGGCGATTAAGGCTCCCAGGGGGGGCGTTGTGCGGGGAGGAGGCGGGCCTTGCCGCGTTGGCTATGCCTTGTCCCAGTTCTCCAGCTCGCTCTGGGCGTCATGGAACACGCTGTCGGGATAGGGGTACCACCAGTTCTGAATCCGTGGTTTGTGATCGATGATCACCATCTTCGAACGGCGAAACGCGTCCAGTCCCTGACGGCCCAGTTCGCTGCCGATTCCCGACATTTTCCAGCCGCTCAATGGCAGGGCGTCGTTGTCCACCAGGGGGTTGTTGATCCATACCATGCCCGCTTCAAGGCGCTCGGCCGCTTCCATCGATTCGGTCAGGTTGGTGGAAAACAGTGAGGCTCCCAGGCCGAATGGCGAGTCGTTGGCGCGACGGATGGCCTCGTCGAAATCGGCGACGCGGCAGACCGCCGCCACTGGCCCGAAGCATTCTTCCTGGAGAATCGCCATGTCACTGGTGACGCCACTGAGGATGGTCGGTTCGTAGAACCAGCCGACAGGGCGGTCCTGTGGGATGCGCCCGCCGCACAGCACTCGGGCGCCTTTGGACACGGC
>NZ_MOAK01000034.1:111864-117645 GCF_003732485.1 Pseudomonas protegens | reverse complement strand
CCGATCTCGGAGCGCTCCAGGCCGTGGCCAATCCGCAGTTGGCGGGTCCGCTCGACGAAGCGGGTGACAAATGCCTCATAGATGTCATCGACCACGTACAGGCGTTCGGCCGAGGTGCAGATCTGTCCGCTCAGATGAAAGGCGGCGGTCACTGCGCCCGCTACCGCGACGTCCAAAGGTGCGTGTTTGGAGATGATCATCGGATCGCTGCCACCGGCCTCGATCACGCAAGGCTTCATCAGATCGGCACAAGTCACGGCCACGGCGTGGGCAGCGGCGATACCTCCGGTAAAGGCCACCGCATGGGTGCCGGATGATTGCACCAGCAATTGGGCCGTGAGGGCATCGCCTGGTACGCAACACACCAAGCCTGGCAACAGGCGGGTGAAGTGGCTGAGAAATTTCAGGGTGCAGAGCGTGGCGCTTTCCGCCGGTTTGATGATGCAGGCGTTGCCCGCAGCCAGGGAGGCCGCGACGGTCCAGCACATCAGCAGAATGGGGTAGTTGAAGGGCATGATATGCACGCTGACCCCATAGGGCTCATAGCGCACATGCTGGAATGAGCCGGTTTGCGTGGTGCCTGCCACTTTGCCGGCATCGTCCCGTGCCATCTCCGCGTAGTAGCGGAAAACCGATGCACAGTTGGCCAGCTCGCCCATGGCTTCCGGAAAGGGCTTGCCGGTCTCCAGGGTCATCAGCTGCGCCACTTCACGGTTGAGTCCAGCCGCTTTCTCTATGCTCTCGGCCAGTTCGTGCAGACGTGCGGCCCGGCTTCGGGCATCCACTCTGGCCCATTGCTGTTGCGCGGTATTGGCGGCATTCACGGCTGCTTGCACATCAGCCTTTTCGCCGAGGCCCATGCGCCCGACGCGTTCCAGGGTCGCCGGGTCGAAGACTTCGCGAAGCCGGCCGCTGGCGGGTGTCAGGTAGTGGGGATTGATAAAGTACAAAGCGCTTTCACAGGTAAAACTGGTCATTGTTCTGTCCTTGAAACCCTGGGTGAATGAAGGTCCCTCAGTAACGGCTTTCAGCGAATCATGTAGACCTTCTTGATCGTCTGGTGGACGGTGCAGGTGCCTTTCCAGTCCTGGCGAAAGAACGCGCTGCTGCCCGGTCGGATTTCGATCACTTCCCCTGACTCATGGACATAGGTGCAGCGCCCTTCAAGAAAGTGACAGAACTCATCCCGGGTCACGTGGCACCTCCACTTGCCGGGAGTGCAGCGCCACAGGCCGCATTCCGACTGGCCTTGTGCACCCTTGTGCAGAAGCACGCCGGCAACCCGTGACTGGCCTTCCAGCATCTCTGGTATCTCGCCCCAATCCTGCAGGTCGGTGATCTGCAGCGGATCCTGTAGCAGCGGTGTGTTCATCGGTCGCGCTCCTTGTGTTGCACTCCCTTTCGAAGGTTGGGCCGGGCCTCGCACTTGAGGAGGTCATCGAGCAGGCGTGCGGCTTCTTCGGTGCCCTGGCGCGATTGCATCTGGGCGCTGGTGCGTTGCAGGCGTTGGCGCAGCACGCTGTCGTTGAGGCAGGCGCTCAGGGCTTCGGCCAGTTGCGCCTCGGTCCATTGGTAACGGTCGAGCCTGAAGCCGTGGCCGGTTTCCTGGGCCCGCATGGCGTTGTCATGGCCGTCCCAGACGTAGGGCATGACGATGGCCGGCTTACCGAAGTACAGGCACTCGGTGAAGCTGTTGTTGCCACCGTGGTGGATGACCACGTCCATCTGGGCGATCACCGAGGGCTGCGGCAGCCAGTCGGCAACCTGCACGTTGTCCGGCAATACCGGGTACTGGTCCAAGTGCTCGCCGACATTGACCAGGGCTCGATAGGGCAGTTTGCCGAGGGCGTCTATCAGGCGCTTGAGCAAGGGGATGTCACTGCTGCCCAGGCTGCCGAAGCTCACGTACAGCAATGGCTGGTGGCGTTGTACCGGGAACTCGGGGATTTCATAGGGGCTGTCCTTACGCACGCTGCCTTGCAGGTAGTGGAAGCGTTCGGCAGGCAGGGGGTGGCGTCGCTTGAAGCGGACGGCATCGGGATAGAGCAGCAGGTTCATGAACGGCGAGGGTTCGCAGAAGGTGCCCAGGGGATAGGGTTTCTCGCCCTGGGTCTGGAGGAAAAGGTTGAAGTCCTCGTGGATCGGGCGGATCACTTCCTCGAAGCGCGCTCGGAAACCTTCATGACCGGCTTTGTCCTGAACGCTCATCCCGGACAGGTGCGGCGGGATGTCCGGGTCGCCGATTTCATTCTCCGAGCAGGAAATGATGCGCACCCAGGGCGCGCGGTACTGCTTGATCGCGGGAAACATCACGACGTTGTCGACGCAGACCAGATCGGGTTCGACCCTGTCCAGCACCGCGGGCAGTTCCTTCTGCGCCCATTTCGCCGTATCGACGATCGCTGCCCAACATTCCTTCACATAGGTATCGATCTGCTCCAGGGGCGTTTTACGAAAGTTCGGCAGGTGGCCGTTGATGAAGTCGACCCAGTAACGGGCCATCTCTTCGGCCGGCATCGGCGCGGACATGTTCACCCGATGTTCCTCAAAACCGAACCTGGCATACACGCCTTGCATGCCAGGGTCGGTGAGGAATACGGCCTTGTGCCCGAGTGCCTCACAGGCCTGGGCGATACCCACGGAGTTCAACGCCGGCCCGTAGGCGGCCTCGGGAAAGAAGGCGATCACTTTTTGTGACATGGATAGGTGCTCCCGCCCGGGCATCAGCCGGGCTTGCTAGTCCTTTAGGGATTTCCTATTGCGCACTGCAGCGCTCTCCAGAGCGAAGCGTTCTAGGTGTGTAAACGAAGATCAGTGAGACGCAGGAACGAACACGCCTGGGGTGTTCGGCAAGAGGCGTTTAATAAGGCGGGACGAGTGTCGGCAGCGATCTGTGCAGGCCGCGACGGCAAACCGGGTGCAGAAGGCGTCGAGTGCGCAGGGGAAGGGGAACCGATTGTCGGGGGCACACCGCAGCGCATGGAGGGGGCTGGTTGTGGTGCAAGGGATTGGGCTTGAGCACTGGGTTCACCTGAGTTTTTGGTTGCTGACTCAAAGGCACGGCCTTGGAAGCTAGTGCCGACTCAGGCGACTGTCAAACCGCGGTTGCCTGGTCGATGATTCAGTGCAGACTGCTTCCACTCGGCCGATAGCCTGCTCAGCCGCTCATGCCGCTTCAGACAAAGGAAAGATCATTAATGAAACCCGGAAATATCCCCTTGCTGGCGCTGCTGGCGCTGCTGTCGTTGCTCGGCGCCTGCAGCGTCAAGCCGGTATTGCCTTATTCGGAACCGCCCCTGAGCGTGCCGACGGCGCAGTTGCGGGTGGTCACCAATGGCGAGGTGCGCGGTGATGCCTATGCCGGTTGCCAGGGGGACAGCAAGCGCCTGGCCAAGGCCGGGCGCTTCGGCAGCGATCAGCAGGCGAACATCAATTATCCGCAGTTTCCGCTGCAGCCAAGGCAGATCGACATGCTGCCGCGTTTCGCGCCGAAGCTGCCGTCCTACGTGGGCGCGATCCGTAAGGGCGAGGGGGCTTACACCGAGGTCGTCACCGAGTATCGGGTGCCCGCCGGCAGGCCTTTTCTGCTGGAAGGGGGAGGCGTGGCTGCAGGCAGTTATGGCAGTACCTATCGCACCTGTGCGCCGGTGAAGAAGGTGGTGCTGTTCGAGCCGGGCAAGAGTTACGAAGCCTTTGTCGGCTTGAATTACATCCCGGTGGCCGGAGGCGAGGTGCAAGCGATGTGTGCGTTTGCGGTGTACCAGTTGCTGCCGCTGAGCAAACCGGGGGCAAGCCTGCCGCTGGCGGTCCAGTCCAGGCCTCCAGCGGATCAGCGTTGCCCCGGTCAGTGAATGTCCCCGGCCGGCGTTCAGCCGGCCAGGGAGCCTTTGCCTAGGCCTCCCATCCTGCGTGGCTGACGGCTTTCTGTACCAGAGGGTGCAGGTCCGCTCCTTGCTGCTCGGTCTGCCAGGCCAGCAGTTCCTTGCGCATGGCCGGGGTCCAGTACATTTGCATGTGGTTGCGCACGTTGAGCACCGCCTGGTCCTGATTGGGCTCGTTGACGAAGTAGGCGGCGATCTGGTTGGCCATCTTGATCAGGTTGGCGGTGCTCATCGGCGCACCTCCGCCTTGCCATCCCGGGAGCGGCCGCGCTTGTCCAGCAGGCGATGCTGTTCATCGCTGAAGGCCTGGTAGCGTTTCTGCCATTCGGAAGGGTGATAGACGCGGCTGACTTCCACCGCCGTGACCTTGTACTCCGGACAGTTGGTGGCCCAGTCGGAGTTGTCGGTAGTGATCACGTTGGCCCCCGATTCGGGGAAGTGGAAGGTGGTGTAGACCACCCCCGGCGCCACCCGCTCGGTAACCCGGGCGCGCAGCACGGTCTGCCCGGCGCGGCTGCCGATGCCCACCCAATCGCCTTCGTTGATGCCCCGGCTCTCGGCGTCGGTGGGGTGGATTTCCAGACGGTCCTCGGCGTGCCAGGCGACGTTGTCGGTACGCCGGGTCTGGGCGCCGACGTTGTACTGGCTGAGGATGCGCCCGGTGGTCAGCAGCAGCGGGTAGCGGCCATTGACCTTCTCGTCGGTGGGCACGTAGCCGGTGAGCATGAAGCGCCCCTTGCCGCGCACGAACTCGTCGATGTGCATGGTCGGCGTGCCGTCCGGCGCGGCGTCGTTGCACGGCCATTGCAGGCTGCCGTGACGGTCGAGGCTGGCGTAGCTGACGCCGGTGAAGGTCGGGGTCAGGCGGGCGATTTCATCCATGATTTGCGAAGGATGGCTGTAGTGCATCGGGTAGCCCAGGGCCGCGGCCAGGGCCAGGGTGCCTTCCCAGTCGGCCTTGCCGCCCAGGGGCTGCATGACCTTGCGCACCCGGGAGATGCGCCGTTCGGCGTTGGTGAAGGTGCCGTCCTTTTCCAGGAACGAGCTGCCCGGCAGGAACACGTGGGCGAACTTGGCGGTTTCGTTGAGGAAGATGTCCTGCACCACCACGCATTCCATGGCCGACAGGGCCGCGGTCACGTGCTGGGTATTGGGGTCGCTCTGGGCGATGTCCTCGCCCTGGCAGTACAGGCCCTTGAAGCTGCCGCCCAGGGCCGCTTCGAACATGTTGGGAATGCGCAGGCCGGGGTCGGCCTGCAGGGTGACGTTCCAGGCCTGCTCGAACTGCTGGCGTACCGCCTGGTTGGAGATGTGTCGGTAGCCCGGCAGCTCGTGGGGGAAGGAGCCCATGTCGCAGGAGCCCTGGACGTTGTTCTGCCCCCGCAGCGGGTTAACCCCGACCCCTTCACGGCCGATGTTGCCGGTGGCCATCGCCAGGTTGGCGATGCCCATCACCGAGGTGCTGCCCTGGCTGTGTTCGGTGACGCCCAGGCCGTAGTAGATCGCGGCGTTGCCGCCGGTGGCGTACAAGCGCGCGGCGGCGCGGATATCGGCGGCAGGTACGCCGCAGATGGCGCCAAGGACTTCCGGCGAATTGTCGGCGCGGCTGACGAAGGCGCTCCACAGGGCAAAGGCTTCCGGCTCGCAGCGGGCGTCGACGAACTCCTGATTGACCAGCCCTTCGGTGACGATCACATGGGCCAGGGCATTGAGCATGGCCACGTTGGTGCCTGGCCGCAGAGCCAAGTGCAGCTCGGCGCGGGCGTGCACCGAGTCCACCAGATCGATGCGTCGCGGGTCGATGACGATCAGCTTGGCCCCTTCACGCAGGCGCCGTTTAAGTTGGGAGCCGAACACCGGGTGGGCGTCGCTGGGGTTGGCGCCCATCACCAGGATCACG
>NZ_MOAK01000034.1:95033-111738 GCF_003732485.1 Pseudomonas protegens | reverse complement strand
CAGGTAGGTTTCTTCGTTGGTGCAGCGGCTGGAGGTGATACCGCCGATGGAGTCGCGGCCGTACTTGAACTGGATGCGCCGCAGTTCGCTGGCGGCGTAGGTCACCGCTTCATCCCAGCTGACCTCCTGCCACGGGTCGCTGATGTGCTTGCGGATCATCGGCTTGGTGATGCGGTCCGGGTGGGTGGCGTAGCCCCAGGCGAAGCGGCCCTTGACGCAGGAGTGGCCATGGTTGGCCTGGCCGTTCTTGTCCGGAACCATGCGCACCAGCTGGTCGCCCTTCATCTCGGCGCGGAACGAGCAGCCCACTCCGCAGTAGGCGCAGGTGGTGATTACCGCCCGTTCCGGTTGGCCCATTTCCAGCACGCTTTTTTCCATTAGGGTCGCCGTCGGGCAGGCCTGTACACAGGCGCCGCAGGACACGCATTCGGAGTCGAGGAAGTTGTCGCCACCGGCCGCCGCGACCCGGGACTCGAAGCCGCGGCCGCTGATGGTCAGGGCGAAGGTGCCCTGGGTTTCCTCGCAGGCGCGCACGCAGCGGTTGCAGACGATGCACTTGCTGGGGTCGTAGTCGAAGTAGGGGTTGGAGGTGTCTTTCTGATCGTCCAGGTGGTTGGCGCCGTCATAGCCATAGCGCACTTCCCGCAGGCCCACCTGGCCGGCCACGGTCTGCAGTTCGCAGTTGCCGTTGGCCGAGCAGGTCAGGCAGTCCAGCGGGTGGTCGGAGATGTACAGCTCCATCACGTTGCGCCGCAGGGTCGCCAGCTTTGGCGTTTGCGTATGCACCACCATGCCTTCGCTGACCGGGGTGGTGCAGGAGGCCGGGTAGCCGCGCATGCCGTCGATTTCCACCAGGCACATGCGGCACGAGCCGAAGGCTTCCAGGCTGTCGGTGGCGCAGAGTTTGGGAATGGTGGTGCCCATCAGGGCGGCGGCGCGCATCACCGAGGTGCCCTGGGGCACGCTGATGCTGCGCCCGTCGATGTTCAGGCTGACTTGTACCTGGCTGTCGCGGGCCGGGGTGCCGAAGTCCACGGCATTGAGGTCGATGTCTGTGGCTGGGTCGAAAATACTGATCATTGGTCGGCCTCCGAGGGCTGCAGACCGAAGTCGGCGGGAAAGTGCTTCAGGGCGCTGGCCACCGGGTAGGAAGTCATCCCGCCCAGAGCGCACAGCGAGCCGTATTGCAGGGTGTCGCACAGGTCTTTGAGGATCAGCGCCTGCTCATCGCGGCGGCCTTGATCGGGGGCTGCCAGCAGGCGGTCGATGACCTCCACGCCGCGGGTCGAGCCGATGCGGCACGGGGTGCATTTGCCGCAGGATTCCTCGGCACAGAATTGCAGGGCGAAGCGCGCCATGTGGGCCATGTCCAGGCTGTCATCGGCCACCACCACGCCGCCGTGGCCGAGCATCGCGCCCATGGCGGCGAAGGCTTCGTAATCCAGCGGCGTATCGAACTGTGCAGGGGGTACCCAGGCACCGAGCGGGCCGCCGACTTGCGCAGCCTTCAGTGGCCGACCGCTGGCGGTGCCGCCGCCGTAGCCTTCCACCAGCTCGCGCAGGGTCAGGCCGAAGGCCCGTTCCACCAGGCCGCTGTGACGCACGTTGCCCGCCAGTTGGAAGGGCATGGTGCCCAGGGAGCGGCCCATGCCGTAGTCGCGATAGAACGGCGCGCCCTTTTCCAGGATCAGCGGCACCGAGGCCAGGGTCAGCACGTTGTGCACCAGGGTCGGCTGGCCGAACAGGCCTTGCAGCGCCGGGATCGGCGGCTTGGCGCGAACGATGCCGCGCTTGCCTTCCAGGGAGTCCAGCAGGGCGGTTTCTTCGCCGCAGATATAGGCCCCGGCACCGACTCGCACCTCCATGTCGAAGGCCTGGCCGCTACCGCCGGCATTGGCCCCGAGATAACCGGCATCCCGGGCGATTTCCAGGGCTTCGCGCAGGGTTGCCACCGCCTGGGGATATTCCGAGCGCACGTAGATGTAGCCGTAGCTGGCGCCGACCGCGATGCCGGCAATGGTCATGCCTTCGATCAGCAGGAACGGGTCGCCTTCCATCAGCATGCGGTCGGCAAAGGTGCCGGAGTCGCCTTCGTCGGCGTTGCACACCACGTACTTCTGCTGCTGCGGCGTGTCGCGCACGGTGCGCCATTTGATCCCGGCGGGGAAGGCCGCGCCGCCGCGGCCACGCAGGCCGGAGTCGAGCACCGCGGTCACGGTCTGGTCACCGCCCAGGGCGACGGCGCGGTTCAGGCCCTCGAAGCCGCCGTGGGCCCGATAGTCCGCCAGGGACAGCGGCCGGGTAATGCCGGCGCGGGCGAACAGCAGGCGTTGCTGGCTCTTCAGGTAGGGCAGGTCTTCGACCCGGCCCAGGGCCAGGGGATGGCTGGCGGGGGCGTCTTGCAGGGCGTTCAGCAGCGAGGGCACGTCGGCGACGCTCACCGGGCCGAAGCCCAGGCGTCCGTCCGGGGTATCGACTTCCAGCAGCGGTTCCAGCCAGTACAGGCCACGGGAGCTGGTGCGTTGCAGTTGCAGCGGCAGGTGCTGCTGCTCGGCCTGGGCGGCGATGGCGTCGGCCACCGCGTCGGCGCCCACGGCCCGGGCCAGGGAATCACACGGCAGATAGAGGCTCGGCATCACGCGTCCTCCCGGCAACTGTCCAGCAGCGCATCCAGGCGTTCGGCGCTGACCCGGGCATGCAACTGTCCGTCCAGCTCCAGGGCCGGCGAACAGGCACAGGCCCCCAGGCAATACACCGGCCGCAGGCTGATGGAACCGTCGGCGCTGCTGCCGTGGTCATCCAGCTGCAGGCGTGCGCGCAGTTGCGCCGCCAGTTGCTCGGAGCCGCGGCTCTGGCAGGACTCGGCGCGACACAGGCGCAGGATGTGCCGCGCCGGCGGCGCGGTACGAAAATCATGGTAGAAGCTGATCACCCCGCGCACTTCCGCCTGGCTTTGATTGAGCGCATGGGCGATTTCGGGGACGGCCAGATCGGGGATGTAGCCGAGCTCTTCCTGAATCTGATGGAGAATCGGCAACAGCGCACCCGGGGAGCCTTTGTGACGCTCCAGCAGGGTGTGGATCAACGGCAGATGCAGTGTTTCATCAGGCATACAGCAATTCCTCACGGTCACGGACAAACCTGGTGGTTGTCGGCTGTCCGAAAGTGTCGGCTGCGGCACTTGTTGCCACGTCACGGTAGCGCGGCGTTTCAGGCCGTTGGCCATGCACCCTGAATGGGTATCTTGTTGTACCCGGTGCGGTCGTTGCCGCACCTGTTCAGGGCATAAAGGGCAGCTTGACACGCTGCCTCTGATTGATCCGCACGAAAGCGACTTGCTCAGTTCCGAATACGACCACCCATTGAGTCTAGAAGAGCCTGGGCAACCGGGTGAGCGAGCTGCGCACTATCGGACAAAACCGGGGGGACGAGGCATGACTTCGGTCAGCTCGGTGGCGAATAGCCGGGCGCGGGGGAGGGCTGTGGAGGGGCTGTGTGGCGAGGCTGCTTGCTCCCTCGCCACAGGGGGCAATCAGCAGCGGGCGCGGCGCTGGGCGGCGTACTGCAGGGCCAGGCGCCCCATGAGCACCAGCAGGGTCAGGCCGATCAGCAGCACCGAGATCGCCGCCACGCTGGGATCGACGTTGTCCCGCAGGCCGCTCCAGATCCGCCGGGGCAGGGTGTTGACGTCGACGCTGGTGATGAACAGGGTCACCGCCACCTCCTCCCAGGACAGGGCAAAGCTCAGCAGCGCAGTGGAGAAGATCCCCAGCTTGAGGTTGGGCAGCATCACCAGGAAGGTGGTCTGCATCAGGCTCGCGCCGAGGTTGCGTGAAGCCAGCTCGATGCGCCGGTCCACCTGGCTCAGGGCCACCAGCATGGTCACCACGCCGTAGGGCACCACCATCACCACGTGGGCGATCACCACCCCGGGCAGGGTGTCGTAGCCCCAGCCCGGGGCGATGCGCCCGAGGTTGGTTTCCATGAAGTACAGCACCAGCGCCGAGATCACCGGCGGAATGGCCATGGGCAGCAGCACCAGACCGATCAGCAGGGTTGCCAGGCGCGAGCGCAGGTACCAGATGCCGAGGCTGAAGCTCACTGCCAGCAAGGTGGCGATCAGGCTGGTGGCGCTAGCGATGGCCAGGCTCTGGCCGATGCTCGACAGCCAGTCGGGGTTGCTCAGCAACGCCTCGTAGTGACGTAGCGACCAGTTGCCCTCGGGCATCGACAGGTAGCGCTTGGCGGTGAAGGACACCGGGATCACCGTCAGCAGCGGGAACAGCATGAAGGCCATGGCGACCACGGCGATCAGCCGGGTACTCAATGCAGTGCGATGTGTATTCATAGTGACCTCAACCCACCAGTCGATTGACACGGGTGATGCGCATCAGCAGCCAGATCAGCGCGCTGACCAGGGTCAGCAGCACCAGGCTCAGGGCCGCGCCCAGGCCCCAGTTGCTGGTCTGGAACATCTGCAGGAACACGTACTCGGCGATCATCACCGTCTGCCCGCCACCCAGCAGCACCGGGGTGATGAAGAAGCCCAGGCAGAACACGAAGACCATGATGAAAGCCCCCAGCAGCCCTGGCAGAGTCTGCGGCAGCAGCACCTGCCAGAAGGTCCGCAGCGCGCCGGCCCCCAGGCCGCGGGAGGCCAGCAGCACCCGTTGATCCAGCTGGCGCATGCTCGACAGCAGCGGGAACAGCGCATAGGGGATCATGAAGTGCAGCATGCCGATCACCACCCCCAGTTCGTTGCGGGTCAGTTGCAAGGGGTGATCGATCCAGCCCAGGGACAGCAGGCTGTCGTTGACCACGCCGTTGCTGCGCAGGGCGATCAGCCAGCCGAAGGCCCGCACCAGCACCGAGATCCAGAACGGGATGAACACGCAGATCTCCACCATGCGCTGCCAGAACGGCGGGCTGAACACCCAGCAGTAGGCCAGCAGGTAGCCGATCACCAGGGCCAGCAGGCTCACGGTCAGGCACAGGCGCAAGGTGCGCAGGAGCATGTCGTGGATCGCCGGGTCCGTGGCAATGCGCTGGTATTGCTCGATCCCGGGCTCGGGCAGGGTGAAGCTCCAGCTCACCACGCCGAAGAACGGCAACAGGTAGAACACCACCAGCAGCAACGGCAGGGGAAACAGCAGCAGGCTGCGTTCCAGGCGTGCGGTTCGGGTTGCACTCATGGTCGACGGCTCACTTGGACAGGTGGGTCAGGTACTGCTCCAGGGTGCTGGAGTAGTGGTCGGCGTACCACTGGGTGTTGAGGAAGATCTGCTTCTTCATGTTGGCTTCGGACGCGCAGTTGATCTCCCGCTGTTCGGCACTCATCAACTGCTGGGTGGCGGCGTTGGACGGGCCGTTGCCCAGGGCCTCGAACAGCTTCAGCTGCCCGGCGGGCTGCAAGGCGTGCTGGATGAACTGCATGGCCGGTGCGGCGCCTGCCGGGTTGTCCTTGAGCACGCCCCAACTGCTGGCGTTGAGGAAGGCATTGTCGAAGCCCCACTTGATGCGGCCCTCGCTGTCCTCGTGGAGCAGGGTGGCGCGGGTGTGCCAGATGGCGCCCATGGAGGCTTCGCCTTCGATCATCAGCTGCTGGCTTTCGGCGCCCGAGCCCCAGAACGACAGGACGTGGGGCTTGAGCTCATCGATCTTGCGCAAGGCCCGAGGCACGTCCAGCGGGTACAGCTGGTCAGCGGCCACGCCGTCGGCCAGCAGTGCGGCTTCGAGCATGCCGTTCATCCACTTGTAGAGGGTGCGCTTGCCGGGGAATTTCTCCACGTTCCAGAAATCCGCCCAGTCCTTGGGGCCGTTGTTGCCGTATTTCTGACTGTCCCAGGCGATCACGTAGCTGAACAGGTAGCCGGCAACGCCGTGTTCGTGGGACAGCTCCGGGGCCACCAGATCCCGTTGCACCACGCTGTAGTCCAGGGGCTGGAGGATCTTGTCGCGGCCCAGGGTCATGGCGCTGTAGCTGTCCACATCCACCACGTCCCAGCTCGGCCGGCCGCTGGCCAACTGTGAGCGGATCGCCCCTTCGGTGGGGCCGGCGCCGTCGATGCGCACCGGGATGCCGGTGCTCTGGGTGAAGCTGTCGGTCCAGGCACTGCGGAAGGCGTTGAGCGCATCGCCGCCCCAGTTGACCACCACCAGGGGTTTGTCCGCCGCCCAGCTGATGCCACTGCGCAGCGCCAGGGGCACCGCGGCCAACAGGCCCATGGCCTGGAGGAAGGTGCGGCGGCTGACCTGCCCGCCACGGGCTTTTTCGATGAGGATTTCAATGCAGTCGCGTTGATGGTGCTGGCTCATGGGGCAAGTCCTCGCGAGGCCGACGTGCAAGGCGTCGGCCGATATTGTTATTGGCTTTCTACGAAAACGATCGACAGCGAGCGTGGCCGGCTCAGGCTTCCAGCAGGAAGCTGTGGCGCACCGGCCAGCTCAGCCACACCGGGGTGCCGCTGGGCAATCGGGCGCCGGGGTGATCGCCGGGCACCGAGAGGTTTACCGGTGCCAGTTCCGGGCTGATGTTCAGCGCCAGGTGGGTGCTGGAGCCCTGGTAGACCCGGTCACCGAGGCAGGCGGGCAGCACATTGTGTTCGCCGGCTTGCGGGCGCTCGGTGTGCAGGGTCATGTGTTCCGGACGCACCGCCAGCAACTGCGGCTGGTTGCTGATTTCCCCGTTGGTGGTGGCGTGCAGCGGGCTGTCGCCAAAGCGCCCGCTGGCCTGGCTGCCGTTGCGGGAGAGGCCCTGCAGCGGAAACAGGTTCATCTTGCCGAGGAACTCGGCGACGAAGCGGTTTTTCGGCCGGTCGTAGATGGCTTCCGGGGTGTCGATCTGCGCCAGTCGTCCCTGGTTGAAGATGGCGATCCGGGTCGACAGGGCCAGGGCTTCGCCCTGGTCGTGGGTGACGAAGACGAAGCTGGTGCCGACCTGGCGGTGAATGCGCTGCAGCTCGGTCTGCAGTTGCTCGCGCAGGTTCTTGTCCAGGGCCGACAGCGGCTCGTCCAGCAGCAACATGTCCGGTTCGAACACCAGGGCCCGGGCAATGGCCACGCGCTGTTGCTGACCGCCGGACAGCTCGGATGGCTTCTTGTTCAGGTGAGCACCCAGGCCCACCACCTCGAGGATGTGCTTGACCCGGCGCTGGCGCTCCTCGGCCTTCACCCCACGAATGCGCAACGGGTAGGCGACGTTGTCGGCCACGCTCATGTGGGGGAACAGGGCGTAGCCCTGGAACACCATGCCGTAGTTGCGTTTCTCTGCCGGGCGCCGGCTGATGTCGACGCCACGCTCCAGCAGCTTGCCGGCGCTGGGGGTGAGAAAGCCCGCGAGGATCATCAACAGAGTGGTCTTGCCTGAGCCGGAGGGGCCCAGCAGGGTGAGGAATTCGCCTTGGCGAACGTCCAGATCGATGCCGTCCAGGGCGGTGAAGTTGCCGTAATACTGGCTGATTCCTTGGGCGCTGAGTTGAGTCGAGGGGCTGCTGGACACTACAGAGATCTCCCGGAAACCCACCTGCACGATTGAGTTTTTATTGTGTGTGCAGCAGGTGGTGGACTCATTATTGTGAAAAGCAACGCCACATCAATGGAATAATTTTTGCCTCATTGGTGAGTGAAATTTTCCATTCGACCCGGCTTTCAAGGGTCGATCAGCGGGTTGTCACTGATGCTTTGGGCACTGACCTGCAGCTGGTTTTTCAGCCAGTCGCTGAACGCCTGGACCGCCGGTCGCTCAGCCTTGGCCGGATCGATCACCAGGAAATAACCGCGCAGGGCGCTGATGCTGATGTCGAACGGGCGCACCAGCAGCCCCCGGGCCAGGGCGTCGCCGCTGAGCAGGTTGTCGCCGATGGCCACGCCCTGGGCGGCGATGCAGGCGGACTGCGCGCAATGGGCGTCGGAGAAGGTAATGCCACGGTCGGGGTTGACCTGACTGGCACCGGCGGCCGCCAGCCAGACGCGCCAGTCGCTGGTGTCGCTCATGTGGATCAACGGGAAGTCCTTGAGGTCCAGCGGGCTCTTCAGGCCGCCGATGGCATTGATCAGGCGCGGGCTGCACACCGGCGAAAAGCGCAGGGTGACGATCTGCTCCACCAGCAGCCCCGGCCAGTCGCCGATGCCATAGGCGATGAACAGATCGGCCTCGGCGTCGCTGGTGTCGTCCTGGGCCCGAGGGCTGACCACCTGCAGTTGCACCTGGGGGTATTGGCGCAGAAAGCCGTTGATGTGGTTGCACAGCCAGAAACTGGCGAACCCCGGGTTGCAGCTGATGCGCAATTTGCCCGACACCGCCAGGCCGTCGAAGCGCCGTCCGGCGTCCTGGATATCCGCCAGGATGCGCCGCACTTCCCGGGCATAGCACTCACCCTGGTAGGTCAGGCCGATGCCGCGTCCCACCCGTTCGGTGAGGGCAAACCCCAGGCTCTGTTCCAGGCTGATGATCTGGTGGCTGATGGCGCTGCGGGTCAGGCTCAACTGCTGGGCGGCAGCGGTCACGCTACCGAGCCGGGCCACGGCGTCGAGGGCGCGCAGGGCGGTGATCGAGGGATAGCGCATGCAAACTCCGGGTCAAGGAAACCTGTCTTCGAAGGGGGCCGGCCGGAGCGTGGGTGCTACCCAGGCAGGACCCCGAGGAGGGGCTGGCCGCGTCGCAGTATGAGCCGCGGCGGCGCCGAACTGGTCAATTTTTTTTGACATTGTTGGCGAAAAAATTCGATTGATGTCATCACGGCTTCACCAATACTGGACCTCGATCCGGGCCGCAACCGACCGGACCATCCCTATAACAACAAGAGGTCCTGCAGGTCTTGCACGGGCGCCGAGGCGTCCGGGCAGCGGCCGGCCGGAACCTGGATAACCAGGAGTGCCGCGGATGTCCCGCTACAAAGAATTCGCTCTCGATTGGGTTGAACGCCACCGCCAGCAACTGTCGGACTGGCACCAGATCATCTGGCATTACGCCGAGCCGGCGTTCCGGGAATACAAGTCCTGCGCCTGGTATGTCGAGCTGTTGGAGGCCGAGGGTTTCATCGTCGAGCGCGGCAGTGGCGGCATGCCCACGGCCTTCTGCGCCACCTTCACCCAGGGCCAGGGCCCGCTGCTGGCCACCTACGGCGAATACGATGCGGTGCCCGGCAACTGCCAGGCGGCCACCACCCGCAAGCAGCCGCGCGATGGCCTGTCGCGCTTTGCGCCGGGGCACACCGACCCGCATTCGGCTCTGGGCATCAGCGCCCTTGGCGGGGCCCTGGCGGCCAAGGCGACCATGGTGGAGTTCGGCCTGCAGGGCAGCATCAGGTTCTTCGGCGAGCCGGCGGAAAAGCTCCGCGCCTCCAAGCCGGTCCACGCCGCCAAGGGCTACTACGACGACCTCGACGCCGCCATCAGCTTCCACCCCACCTACATGTTGCCGCTGAACAACACCACCACCTGGGACACCCACTGCGGCATCGCCTACGCCTACATCTACAGCTTCACCTGCGAAGACCCGCAGAACTGGATCGCCGCCGACCGCTACAGCCCGATTCCGCAGAATCACTTGGCGGCCCGGGCTCCGGGGGCCAACGATGCCCTGGTGCATTTCTACACCCTGAACGAAAGCCTGCGCCGCTCGACCCTGCCGTTCACCGGCCTGTGGAGCTACAACGAGGCGATTCTCACCGCCGGCCAGGCCACCGCGGACAACCTGCCGCCGCACCTGTCGCAGATCCAGTACCTGCTGCGTTGCGACTCCATCGAACAGGCTGAAACCATCTCCCAAGTGATGGACAACAACGCGGCGGCGGCGGCCATGGCCACCGGTTGTCGCTGGAAAAAGACCTGGGTCTGCAAGTCCCGGGGCGGCCTGCCCAACCACGTCATGGCCCAGGCCACCTACGACAACCTGGCAGCGGTAGGAGCCCCGCAGTGGAATGAAGAAGCCCGGGAAATCGCCCGCGAGATCCAGCGCAATCTCGGCCTCGAAGCCATGGAACGACCCTTCTTGCCGGCCACCGAAGCCTTGATCGAACCCCAGGAATGCGAGCGCCAGATGCGTCTGCAGATGCCGGCCTGGCAAAACTACCTGACCTCCGACGACTACCCGGAATACACCTGGCACTGCCCGACCGTGCGCCTGCTGGTGGCCCGGCCGATGCTCAGCGCGCCGTCGGGGACGGTCTATCCGGACTGGGTGTCCAACGCCCTGGGGGGCATTCGCCAGACCATCGACCCGATGATCGAGGTCGCCGCCAAGACCATTGCCGCAACCCTGGTGGACCTGCTCACCGACGAGGCGTTGCTCAGCGCGGCCAAGGCCGAGTTCGTCGAGCGCACCGGTGGCGGCATCGGCGGCAGTCGCTGGCAGGCGCCGCTGCTGCCCAAGGACTTCCAGGTGCCCCACGACTTCCGCTGGCCGGAATACATCAGCACGGCCCGAGGCGAAGAGTGGTGGATTCCGGCGCGGGCCGATGAGTAGGAACCGGCATCGGGCCCTTGCCTGAGGTCGTTCCATGGCTCCTGAGCGAAGGTCGTTATGCCCATTCGCTCAGGTGTTTATGCACAACGGATGGGTTGCCAGGTGTGGGAACTGTCGAATTTGTGGAGCCGTTCTCATCTTTATGCAACTGGCTGTTTTTTCGGGCTTTTATTTTGTGAACAAAAAATGACCAGTTCGTGAAGGTCATCCAAAGCCAAGCAATCCAAGGCTTTGCCAGAATTCCATCAACAGACTTATCCACAGGTCGCGACAGCCTGTCGCACAAGCGCACAGCATGCTCATCGAGCCAATGGCGCACGGACGCCCGGAGGCTCAATCGAGCACGCAGTGGTTATGCCGTTGTGCTGTGCTCGGGTCGGAACCTATTCCGCCTTTGTGGCCGGGATGGACATTTCATGACGGAACAGGTTGTTGGGGTCAATTGAGGCCTTCAGGTTGCAAAGTGTGTTGATGAGTGGTGTGTTCCAGCCGTAGTACAAGTTCAACCAGTCGGGGTCTACAGCGCCTGTAGCGGTGTACTTCATATCGACATCGGGGTAGTTGATGTAGCAGCCATCGTAGGCGGGTCTTTTCGGCTTGCCGCCGTGTACGGCATTGAAGATGTTGCGAATCCAGGCTATTTGCACCGCGTCATCGGCAGCGTTGGTCCAGTACGTCTGGTATTGGGCTTTAAGCAGTGAGCTTCTTTGAGGAACGGCAGTTGTTCCCATGCCCTTTTTATTGATCGCCCCGCCGTAGGAGTCGATCTGTACCAGCGACTGACTGAAGCGCTTGTCTGGCGTGGCTTCGGTCAAGTGCGTCAGCAACGCGTTGCAGGCCTGCTCGGAGAACTGTTCGACCTGATAGTCAGACTTGTATTTGCCCCGCTGATTGTTGCCCGAGCCGTTGATCATTTGAGTGACGTACAGCCAATCCATCGCCGTGTGTTCAGCCACCGCCCCTTTGAACTTCCTGCCGGCAAGCGGGTGCCTGAGCGGTGCAATGTTGGGTGCGATGAAACCGTCATGGAGAGTCGGCGTGATGCCCGCCGCGGCATTCATCTTGCTGATGAAGTCGTTGAGCGGTACATCGTTTGCGCCGCCGACCAGGCCATTGGGACCGGTGTATTGGATCGCCAGCACCACATGGTCGGAGGTATCCACATGGTTCAGTTTCAGCAGGGTGAACAATCCACCATTGCCAACCCCTTCCACCGGGCTGGTCGCGGCGGCGTCGTTATCCGAGAACCATTGCCAATAGGCTTTCAGGAAGTTCGAGAAGTTGGGAATCAGCTCTTTCCACGGGTAGGCCAGGGGAATCCAGTAGGCTTTTTGCGGAGCTTGGGGCAGTTGGTCGAAGTAGTAGCCGATGATGATGCCGAAGTTGCCACCGCCGGCCCCGCAACAGGCGGTAAACAATGCCTTGTCTTCGTTCGATGGACTGTCCGCGCGAACATGCCGGAACTCCAGTTGCCGCGAGTTTTCCACAGGCACAAGAATGTCGACGCCGGTTACCCAGTCCACGGTCAATCCCTGAAGGCGCGATAACAACCCGTAGCCGCCGCCGCTGATGTGCCCGCCCAAACCGACCGAATAACACGAGCCGCCAGGAATGGTGCGCCCGGCCTGCTTGTACAGCGACAGGTAACCGTCCCAGTTCTGATTGCCGGTCAATGCCATGAATCGATACTTCTTGTTCTGGCTGTCCCAGGGAGATGTGATGGATTGGCTCTCTTCGTACTTCAGGCCTTTCATTTCACCGATGTCGATAATTGCCAGGCTTTCTGTCTCGCCGCTTAACTTGTTGGAAACAAAACCCTCGTAGCAGTGGCCGCCACTGCGCACCGTGATGCGATAGCCATCACGCAGTGCCGTATTGGCTGCGGCCAGAACTTCATCGGGTGTCGTACACACATAAATCCGCTTTGCGCCCTGTTCGATACTGGGCGGCCAGCGCAAGTTGAACCCCTTTTGCAGGGTTTCGTAGGTGTGTGACTGAGGGTCTATGACGTTCATGAGTAACTCCCTGTATGTGGTGGGGGACTTGGCGACTTCCTGTCGAAAAATGACCGCTTTAGTTGCGCCAGAGCTGTGGCTTGAGTGCTGCTGGTGTCCAGCTCGCCTTAGAGACTAGTAGGCGTAATGAGCTTGGTTTTTTTCTTTCGTGAAGTTGAGGGACATCCCCCGGCGTGATCGGCGACTTTCAATGGGTTGTGGGTTATCCATGGGGTGTCCGACGTCCGTTAGTGAGATCACTGGCCGCAGTGGTTATGCACAACGAGCGTGGGTCGGACCTGTCGTGGCGGGCGGTTACGGGCGCTCTGCCAGCAGTAGCAGATTGCGCGGGGTCAAGGGCGCCTCGCAGAAGGTTCCGAGGCGCACGGCATAGCCCTGCTCTTGCAGGAATAGCCCGCGGTCCAGCGCAAGCCACAACTCCAGGGGGCGGCGGAACAGGCCCCGCAGCAGTTCCAGGTTGCGCACCTGGGCCAGGCGCTGCCAGCCGGCCGCTTCGAGCGCGGCCCAATCCTGGCAATCGACTGTGGATAAGTCCTTGAGGGCGGCGAGGTCGCGGCAGTAGTCGGCGAAGGGTTTGTCCAGCCAGTGGCTGGGCAGGGACGGCGTCGGCAGGTATTCGTCGAGACCACGCACTTGCCGTTGCAGCAGGTCGAATGCCAGGCGCCGGGCCATGGAGGTGTCGCGCTGACGCCGGACTCGGGCACCGGCAGTGACGGTTTCGCTCATGGGCAGGGCCAGGTCTTCCAGGGACAGGTCCAGGCGTGATGCCTGGGCGGCTGTGGATAAGCCCTGGTAGCGGCTGGCGCGGGTGCGGTTGTAGCAGCACGGGGCGATGGCCAGCTGTGGACAACCCTGCTGGCTGGCCAGCTGGATCAAGCGCACATGCAGATCGCCGCACGCGTGCAGGGCCACCGGGCTGTGCTCGGCGTGCAGGCGCAGGGCTGTGTCATCGGCCAGCACGTCCTGTTGCAGATGGCGGGCGGGCAAACCGTGGTGCCGGCTCAGTTGCTCGCCACTCTCGATCAGCGTCGGGTCGTATTCCAGGCAGGTCAGTTGCTGCTCGGGTTGCAGCAGGCGCCTGCCGAGGTGGCCCTTGCCGGAGCACCAGTCGAGCCAGTGAGTCGGTGTGCGGTCGAATTGCAGGCAGGCGGCGAAGGCTTCGATCTGCTGCCACTTGCGCCCGGGCACGTCGACATTGAGGCGTGGGTGAGGCGCGGGCAGTGCCTTTATGGGGAGTTGGCCCACCGCACCGAGTGTTCGGGCCTGCTCCGCCAGTGGGGCAAAGGGGGTCGGTGCCTGGAGTTGCTCCGGGTGGTTGTGGGCCGCTTCGGCGTCTTCCAGGGAGCGCTGGCGCAACCACTGGGCGAGTTCGGGATGAGCGGTTTCCCACGGCAGTTGCAGGTGGTTGAACGGACGCGGGCGCCAGAGGGCCTGGTGTTCCAGCAAAAAACGGTCAAGGGCCTGGAAACGGCTGAGCAGCGCAGGGCCTTGGAGAATCGCAGGCATGGTCATGGCGTCCGGGGCAGACCCGCTCCCTGGCGGGAGCGGGAGAAGATCAGCGTCCCTGGCAGGCGTCGACTCGCAGCCAGCGTTCCAGTTGGCGGAACGCCTGGACCAGCATGAACGACATCAACAGGTAGAACACCCCGGCGGTAAAGAACATGTCCACCGTCAGGTAGTTGCGGGCAATGATGGTGCGCGCCATGCCGGTCAGTTCCAGCAGGGTCACGGTACTGGCCAGGGAGCTGGCCTTGAGCATCAGGATCACTTCGTTGCTGTAGGCCGGCAGGCCGATGCGCGCCGCCCGCGGCAGGATGATATAGAACAGCGCCTTGGGCCGGGACATGCCCAGGGCCCGCGCGGCTTCGATCTCACCGGGGGGAATGGCCTGGATGGCGCCGCGCAGGATCTCGGCGATGTAGGCCGCGGTGTGCAGGGTCATGGTGGCGGTGGCGCACCAGAACGGGTCGCGCAGGTAGGGCCACATGAAGCTGTCGCGCACCGCATCGAACTGCGCCAGGCCGTAATACACCAGGAACAGCTGCACCAGCAGCGGCGTGCCGCGAAAGAAGAAGATGTAGGCGTAGGGCAGGGCGCGCACGTACCAGAGCTTGGACGAACGGGCGATGCCCAAGGGGATGGCCAGCAGCAAACCGAGAATCACGGCGATGCCCACCAGCTCCAGGGTCAGCGTCGCGCCCTGGATGAACTTCGGCAGCCATTTGTAGATGACTTCCCATTCCATTACGTCGTCCTCACAAAGCCGCGGGCGGCGCGTTTTTCCAGGAAGTGCATGCCGGTCATGGCCAGCACGGTCAGGCCCAGGTACATGAAGGCCGCGACCATGAAGAAGGTGAAGGGATGCTTGGCGAAGGTCACGGCGTTCTGCGCGTGGCGCATGATTTCTTCAAGGCCGATCACCGACACCAGCGCGGTGTCCTTCATCAGGATCATGAACAGGTTGCCCAGGCCCGGCAGGGCGATGCGCCACATCTGCGGCAGGATCAGGCGGCTGAAGATCCGAAACTTGGAAAGGCCCAGCGCGGTGCCGGCCTCGCGGTGGCCCTTGGGGATGGCCAGGATCGCGCCACGAAACACTTCAGTGGCATAGGCGCCAAAGCACAGCCCGAGGGCGATCACCCCGGCGAGAAACGGACTGAGGGCCAGATCGGGGTTGCCGAAATGCTCGCCCAGCGCGCTCATCATGTTCACCGTGCCGTAGTAGATCAGCAGCACCCACAGCAGTTCCGGGACGCCGCGCACGATGGTCGAATAGGTTTCGCCAAGCCAGCGCAGTGGCTTGTACGGGGAAGTCTTGGCCAAGGCGCCGAGCAGGCCGAGCACCAGTCCCAGGCATAACGCCGAGAGGGCCAGCTTGACGGTCATCAGCGCGCCGGCGGCGAGCGCCGGGCCGAATCCGTAGAGATCGATATTCATGGGGTCTGGATGGCTTTGCTAAGGACCGGCGCCCAGGGGGCGAGCGCCGGTCAGGCAAGTCAGTATCAATAGATGCTGAACGGGAAGTACTTGTCGTTGATCTTCTTGTAAGTGCCGTCGGCCACGATTTCTTTCAGGGCGGCGTTCAGCTTCTCGCGCAGTGGATCTTTCTTGCGCACGGCAATGCCGATCTTGTCGCTTTCCACCATAGGCTCGCCCTTGAACTCATAAGGCTTGCCGGCTTCGCTCTTGAGCCATTCGTAGTTGACGTACTTGTCGGCCAGGATCGCGTCCAGGCGGCCGGACGTCAGGTCCAGGTAGGCGTTTTCCTGGGTGTCGTAGAGCTTGATGGTGATGTCGTCGCCCAGGTTGTCTTCCAGCCAGGTGCCGGCCAGGGTCGCCCGTTGCGCGCCGATGATCTTGCCCTTGAGCGAGGCCTTGTCGGTCTTGAACTCGGTTTTGTCTTTAGGGGCGATGAACTGCAGCTTGTTGGAGTAGTACGGGTCGGTGAAGTCCACCGCCTGCTTGCGCTCGTCGGTGATCGACAGCGAGGAGATCAGGAAGTCGAATTTCTTCGCGTTCAGGGCCGGAATGATGCCGTCCCAGTCGGAAGTGACCACGGTGCATTCGACTTTCATCTTGGCGCACAGGGCGTCGCCGATGTCCTTGTCGAAGCCGACCACTTGGCCGCTGGCATCCTTGTTGTTGAACGGTGGGTAGGCGGCCTCGATGCCCATTTTCAGGGTCTCGGCGGCAGCGCTGGCGCTGAAAGCCAGAGTGACGGCAGCGGCCAGGAGGATCTTCTTATAGCTCTGCATGCGTGTAGCTCCGTTAGCGGTTGCTGGACATGAATTGTTTGCAGCGTGCCGAAAGCGGGTTCTCGAAGACCTGCTGTGGCGATCCCTGCTCTTCGATCAGGCCCTGGTGAAGGAACACCACTTCACTGGAGACCTGGCGGGCAAAGCTCATTTCGTGGGTGACCAGCAGCATGGTACGGCCTTCGTCGGCCAGGGCGCGGATCACGTTGAGGACTTCCTGGACCATTTCCGGGTCCAGGGCCGAGGTCGGCTCGTCGAACAGGATGACTTTGGGTTGCATCGCCAGGGTGCGGGCGATGGCAGCGCGTTGCTGCTGGCCGCCGGACAGTTGG
Source organism: Pseudomonas protegens (assembly GCF_003732485.1). Classification (GTDB taxonomy): domain Bacteria; phylum Pseudomonadota; class Gammaproteobacteria; order Pseudomonadales; family Pseudomonadaceae; genus Aquipseudomonas; species Aquipseudomonas protegens_B. The sequence goes on along the minus strand of NZ_MOAK01000034.1, from coordinate 95,171 downwards.
GCTGGGTAGGCGTGGCGCTTGTCGGCGATGCCGACCTTGGCCAGCAGCGCCTCGGCCACTTCGATGGCCTCGGCCTTGCTCTGGCCCAGCACCCGGCGCGGTGCCTCGATGATGTTGTCGAGGACGCTCATGTGCGGC
>NZ_MOAK01000034.1:94476-94972 GCF_003732485.1 Pseudomonas protegens | reverse complement strand
CTGCTTGCCGTCGGCGGCCACCAGCTCGCCGTTTTTTGCGGCCTTGAGCTTGAGCTCTTCGCCGGCCACCAGGATCTGGCCCTGGTGCGGGTTTTCCAGCAGGTTGATGCAACGCAGGAAAGTGGACTTGCCGGAGCCGGAGGAACCCAGGATCGATATCACGTCACCGTCGCGTGCGGTCAGCGAGATACCTTTGAGTACCTCCTGAGTGCCGTAGCGTTTGTGCAAGTTGCGGATTTCAAGCGCGGGCGTGGCCTCAGCCATGTGCGGTCCTCATAGAGTTCATTGTGCTCCTGCTGTTGGCGGCCTTCCTGGCGAGGCGCCAAGCTAGCATAGGGTTCGAATCGCAGCCAACAGCGCTACCGGAGGTAAACAGACGGCGTGTGGCAGGTTGTCGCATCAGCACAGAAGACTGTCGCCCCATCAACAACCGAACGCCCGTTTGAACCCAGAATCCGCCTGAAATCCGGTAGGTGTCGCGTAAAAAAAGGCGCGA
>NZ_MOAK01000034.1:92720-94419 GCF_003732485.1 Pseudomonas protegens | reverse complement strand
GCTTGCTAATTGTGCATCACGCACTTTGGGGGTGTGTTTCTGGTGCATCGTTTCGTCCTACAAAGTGAGTCACCCGGTAACGAAATGGCGAAATGCCAGTGTTCTCAATGACTTGGGATTTCCATCGGTCGGCTCGCCAACCCCTATTGCCCGGGACTCTGTAACATTTTGGCGCAATTCTTGCGTACGAAATAAAGAACGCCCTGTTGAATTCTTTTTACGAGAACGAATGCGGACCGGGTGGAGTTACTCTTTTTTCGTTGCAAAGGTGCTTTTCATGAGCGGTACGCAACTCTCCAATGACCTTGAGCAGGGGCTCAAACCACGGCATGTGACCATGCTGTCGATCGCCGGCGTTATCGGCGCGGGTCTCTTCGTCGGCTCCGGCCACGCCATCGCCGAGGCCGGTCCGGCCGTGCTGCTGGCTTACGCCGCCGCCGGTACCCTGGTGGTACTGGTGATGCGCATGCTGGCGGAAATGGCCGTCGCCTCGCCGGATACCGGGTCGTTCTCGACCTACGCCGATCGCGCCATTGGCCACTGGGCCGGTTTCACCATCGGTTGGCTGTACTGGTGGTTCTGGGTGCTGGTGATCCCGCTGGAAGCCAACGCCGCTGCAACCATCCTGCATGCCTGGTTCCCCAACGTGGCGATCTGGGTATTCACTCTGGTGATCACCCTGCTGCTGACCGCCACCAACCTGTTCAGCGTGAAGAACTATGGCGAATTCGAGTTCTGGTTTGCCCTGATCAAGGTCGTGGCCATCATCGGCTTCGTGATCCTCGGCCTGGCGGCCATTTGCGGCTTGCTGCCCAACAGCCAGGTCAGCGGCGTCTCGCATCTGGTGGACACCCAGGGCTTCATGCCCAACGGCATGGGCGCGGTGCTGGCGGCCATGCTGACCACCATGTTCTCCTTCATGGGCACCGAGATCGTCACCATCGCTGCGGCGGAATCCCACAACCCGGGCAAACAGATCTCCAAGGCCACCAACTCGGTGATCTGGCGGATCGGTCTGTTCTATCTGGTGTCGATCTTCATTGTCGTGGCCCTGGTGCCGTGGAACGACCCAAGCCTGGCCCAGGTCGGCTCCTACCAGACTGTGCTCGATCGCATGGGCATCCCCAACGCCAAGCTGATCGTTGACCTGGTGGTGCTGGTGGCGGTGACCAGTTGCCTGAACTCGGCGCTCTACACCGCCTCGCGCATGCTCTTCTCCCTGGGCAAGCGGGGCGATGCTCCAGCCGTCGCCAAGCGCACCAATGCCAGTGGCACGCCTTACTGGGCGGTGATCCTGTCCACTGCAGCCGCTTTCCTGGCGGTGTTCGCCAACTATGTAGCTCCGGCTGCGGTGTTCGAGTTCCTGCTGGCCAGTTCCGGCGCCATCGCCTTGCTGGTGTACCTGGTGATTGCCGTATCGCAACTGCGCATGCGCCAGAAGCGCATGGCCGCCGGCGAGAAGATCGCCTTCCGCATGTGGCTGTTCCCCGGCCTGACCTACGCGGTGATCGTGTTCATCGTCGCGATCCTGGGCATCATGCTGTTCCAGGAAGAGCATCGGGTGGAGATCCTCGCCACTGGCCTGCTGAGTGTCATCGTCATCGCTGCCGGCCTGTTGGTGGCCCGTCGGCGTAAGGCCGAGCGCGATGGTGCCCTGGCGCTGAACTGATGGCTTGATCCGCTGCTCGCCAAAAAGGCC
>NZ_MOAK01000034.1:72783-92669 GCF_003732485.1 Pseudomonas protegens | reverse complement strand
CTGCTTGGGACGGGCTGATGCTCACTCGCGGTCTGGCGACGGGGCGCTTTACGCTCGCCGGGCGCCTGCTGATAATCCACCGCTCGGTCAGCTTGGGATGCAGCGATGAAGGACTTGGACATGGATTTTTCCGAGTGGGAAATGCTCGACCTTGAGTGGCATCAGGGGTTCGCCTTCGTGGAGGGCGCGCTGTTGGTGGAGGAGCGAGCCCGGGACGTCTACCTCATGCTGCAGCGTGAAGGGCGGACACCGGCTGAGCAGGCTTCTCAGGCTGCGGCCGAGCAGTTCCCGGTTTCCCCCCTGGTAGAGGGCGAACCGCTCTGGCGACATCGTGTTCATCGGCACCTGCTGCGTGATGCGCGGGCCGACTATTATGGCTTGCCCCGCTACTTCGCACGTTATGGCTACCACCCGTTGCAGGCGTTGCCGATACGCGTGTGCCGCGGGTTGCGGAGCCTGGGCCATGACCATTGGTGCGATCACCAGCGTGCCTACTTCTGTCACGACTACGGGCTGGCGGTGATCGAGGGCGCGCAACCTGATCGCTTGGCACTTCTGCACCCGGTGCCGGAGAACTGGCCTTCCTCCGCGGCGCTGTTCAGTGATGGGGCCAAGGTCTTTCTGGGCGCACGGGCAATCGCCAGCGCCGAGGACCGAGTGCGTGGCACCAACCATCCGGCTTATCAGGTGATCAACGATCAGGTCTGCCGGGGCGGTGTGCCGCTGCACCAGAAGGACGGCTCGCCGTTGCCGATAGCCCATCCGCAGGGCTTTGAGATGCTGGCCCAGCGCTGGGGCACAGACGGGCATTCGGTGATCGTCCAGGCGCAGCAAGGCTCAAGCATTGCCTACGAGTATTTCTACCGCATCGACAAGGTCGATCTGCCCACCTTCAGTGTGCTCAACGAGCGCTACGCCAAGGACGCTCAACGGGCGTACTTCCTGACCGGAAAAACCCTGCGCTATGTCGGCGACTTTCGCCTGTTGAATCGCGTTCAGTCCGTGTTCGATGCCGCCGGACGAGTCTTGAGCCGCAGTGAAACTCCGGACCCGTACGTGGCCGTGGACGACCAGTTCGTCTACTGCAATGGCACCCGCTTGCGGGGTGCCCACAGCCCGAGCTTTCGTCACCTGGGATTCAAGTACTACGCCGACGAGCACCGCGCCTACCTGTTCAACAAGCCGCTGGACGTGGATGTGCAGAGCTTTGTGGTGGCCCAGCTGGAGCGCGGTGAACACTGCCATTCGCCGGTGCTGGTGGGCGACAAGCACGGCCCTCTCGGTTCGGGTGGGGTGATCGATGACGGCATGCTGCAAGAGTGGTTGGTGTTCTTCGAGGCTCATCCGCAGCTGCAGGGCTACTGGTGGCACCGCCTGCAGGAGCGGTCCGCGTCAACTTCAACAGCGCCCGCCCTGCGCGCCATCGGCTTGGGGTTTGAGCTGGGGCATCAGGTGCACTTCCATGGTCGCGCTATCAATGGTCTGGATGCCGCCAGTTTCAAGCTGCTGGACACGCACCTGTGCGGTGACGCCAACGGCTTGTACCTGATCCCCTTTCATCGTGCCGAGACCCAGGTGCCGGAGCGATTTTCTTCAGCCTCCGTCGACCAGTACCGTGCCCTGGGCGGGCCCTACCTGACAGATGGCCAGACGGTTTTTTGCCACAGGATCTTTTACCAGGCGCCTGAGCCGCTGGGTAAGGCGGATCTGGCCAGCTTCGAGTCCTGTGGGCATGGCTGGGCCAGGGATAAGGGCGCGGTGTACTACTACAGCGAAAGAAAAAGGAACCTCGACCCGGCCCACACGTGCTTCATGGGCAGCTACGCCTTCAGCGCGACGCAGATGTTCTCTGCCGGCAAGGCGCTGGAGGTGGAGTTCAGCCCGGAAGAAGTGAAGGTTCCCCATCCGGATTTCTTGCTGTTGGGCACACGCAAGCTGTTCTGTGGCCGACGCCCGGTGAGTGCCAAACGCATCGACTTGGCCAGCCTGGAGTTTCTCGCGGACCGCTATGCTCGCGACAAACAGCGTTTTTACCAGTACGACGGCTACGCGACGCTCAGCGAAATCAGTGCCGAGCAGTATCGCCAGGCAACGACGAAGTCCCCGGCCGGGGATGCTGAAAATTTGGCTGTTTGAGCGGTAAAAAGGCTGCTGTCAACATTGACGGTGGCCTTTTTTATCGGAACTGTGACTTGTTACATGGCGTTTCATGGACAGCCCGCTGGCGAAATAGTAGCCTGCGCGCTCTTCGATAAGAGCTCTTGCGTGCCAGCGTGAGAGGAGCTAAGGAATAGCGCTGTATTGCAAGGGACTGAATGCTTGTCGGGGCTCTGAATCCGTCTTCCGCCTCTCTCCCTTGATCCCTGCGCACTAGCCCTGGTTCCTGATTGTCCGCGCCTGCCTGCGGCATGCCCGACAGTCCCGGCTCGAAGAACGAGCATTCAGGGTTCAATGGTGATCGCCCGGCCATTGGTCTCTCAAAAAAGGGCGGCAAGGAGACGCGCATGGCGTTCACTAAAATCATCTTCAAAAACCCGAACACCGGAGCCATCAAGGAAGCGCCAGTTGGTTTCTCCTGGACCGTGTTCTTCTTCGGTTTCATCCCGGCACTGTTCCGCGCCGACTGGAAATGGGCCGCCATCATGTTCCTGCTGGCCATGTTCACTTTCGGCCTGAGCAACCTGGTGTTCATGTTCATCTACAACAAGCTGTATGTACGCGACCTGATCGGCTCGGGCTTCAAGGCCCAGTCCATCGCCAGCGGCGACCTGAACTTCGCCAGCTCGCGCATCGGCATGGAAATCCCTCGGCTGGAAGCGGCCTGAGCATCACGCCAGGCTGTTTAGCTGAAACGGAAAAGGGCGCATTCATTGCTGAATGCGCCCTTTTTCATGCCCGGATGAAACTCAGCCTTCGGTGCTGAACAGTGCCTGGGATGCGGCCATGTAGTCGGCCTGGAAGGCCTCGGACTCGATCCAGGCCAGGGCCGTGGCCTCGTCGGCCTCGGTAGACCAGTTGCGGTACTCCATCAGCGCCGCAAGGATGAAGTCCGTGGCGCCCTGTTCGCCTTCTTGCTCATAGACCAGTTCCAGCAGCGGGTCCGAGAGGAAGACCGTGCACAGCGCCTGCTGGCTGGTTTTCTCGGCGTCGCGCATTTTCACGAACAGCTCGGTCAGGTCCACCGACTCGAAGTCGATGCGGCTGTCGTTGGGGTCCAGTTCCAGCTCAGAGGTGGGTGCAGTGCGCTTGGCGCGGTTTTGCTTGGCCTTGGTTTTCGCCCGCTGGGCCCTTTTGTGTTGCTTGTTCGCAGATGCCATGGGCGTCTTACCTTGATGCTTGGAGGTGTGTCGCATGGGCCGCCAGGCAGCGGCGACCTTTCAGGCGGCCAAGGATGCCAGTAAATGCCGGCCGGGGCATCTGCCACCGGGCGAGAAGGGCGGTTCAGGCGCGCGGTATTACCTGTCCCGGGCTGCGGCTGTCGAGTTCGCCATGACGCAGCCAGCCCAGGATGATGGGCCAGAGCCGCGTGTCGAAACGGCTGTGGAAGAAGGCGAAATGGCCGACCGCGGTTTCGCCGATTTCCTGTGGGGCGATGCGCAAGTGAGTGCGCGGACTGTTGCGAAAGTAAGCCAGCAGGCGTTCGATGGCCGGCACGGTGCCGAAGGGATCGTCGCTGAGGCTGATGGCGAGGATCGCTGCCGTGACTTGGGCGAAGGGCTGGCCGTTGCGCTCTCCAGCGAGCCTGCGGCCGCTGGGGCGGCCTTCATAGCGCGTGTGTGGGGTGCACCAGTCGTTGACCACGCCGGCGGGGGTGTCCTCCATCCAGCCCAGGCGCTTGCCGGGAAAGTAGCCGTAGAGGCAGGTCAGCAGGGGCATCAGCACATGCCATTTGCCCAGCATGCGCCAGCGCAGCCTGGGTTCGTAGTCGCGCCAGTAGGCGAACTGCGCGCCCATGGTGGCCACGCGGCGGATCACCCCGGCAGAGGCCGCCAGGCCCACGGCGCAGCCGCCGAAGCTGTGACCCACGACATCGATCGGCTGCTCGGGAAACTCGCGCTGGGCCCGTTGCAGCATGGCTTCGAAGTCCAGCGCCGCCCAATCCGACCAGGACGCCTTGAAGCCCTTGAGAGAGCCCGTGCGCGACTCGCCGATGCCACGGTAGTCGTAAGTCATCACGTCGAAGCCGTTGGCGAACAGATAGTCGGCGAAACGAAAATAGTAACGGCAGCGCACCGAGGTCGCGGCGTTGATGATCACTACCGGCCGCGCCGGATCGGCTTGCGGGTGGCGCCAGGCAAAGCCACCGATCAGGTAACCGTCCGCCGCCGGTTCGCTGAAGGTTTCGCTGGGGCCGGGCGCCGGCGGGGCAGTGGCGGGGCGGGCGGCAGGCAGGTCGGGTGCGGACAGCAGGGACATGGACGGTTGTTCCTTGGCAGCTGCAATTGGCCGGAGCGGCATCCGGCGTCAGCGAGGTTTTTGTTGTGTGCCCATTAATACCCGCGCGATCCATAGCGCGGCAACTGCCAGTGCGCCGAGCAGGAGCGTGCCGGTGCCCTGCCAGAGCAACTCGATATAGAACTGGGTGGGCTGCAGGGCCTGGCTGTAGGCGCGTTTTGGCCCGACGCGGTTACTGGTGACGATCTGCCCATCCAGCAGGGCTGTCACCAGGGTCCAGCCCAGCAGCGCGGTCAGCGCCAGCAGCACGGCGCCGATCAGTACAAATGCCCAGGCCCCGCTACCGGCTTTGCCGGGCTTGGGATGGGGAAGGGGAGTTCGGGTTCGCTTCTGGTTCACGGGGGGCAGTTCCCTTGCGGCCGAATGGGCGGATGTCGGCAACTTTACTCCCGTGCACAGCCATGGGAATAATCCGGACCCGGCCCAGGCCGGGTATCCCTAGTCGTCAATGGAGCCTTGAGCATGGAAGTGAAAAATCAGATGAGCCCGGAACAATGCCAGGGCATGGAAGACATCCGCCGGGAAATCGACACCCTGGATCGGGCGGTTGTCGCGCTGCTGGGGGCTCGTTTCAAGTACGTGCTGGCGGCGTCGAAGTTCAAGACTTCGGCGGCTACTGTGCGGGCCGAAGAGCGCTTCCGGGCGATGCTCGCCACCCGCCGTGAATGGGCACAGGCCGAAGGCTTGAGCGCGGATGCCATCGAGAAGCTGTACAGCGATCTGGTGCAGCATTTTATCGCCGAGGAGATGAAGCATTGGCGGGCGGCGCAGGCGCCTGCCTGAGGCTGATTGCCGACGTTCAGTGCTGATCGGATCTGCTGCTGATGGCGGCTAGTGCCCATGATCGGCGCGGGTATGCTGGCGGCCTTTTTTCTAGGGATCAGGAACGACAATGATGCAATTTCGCTCATGGACAGGGTTGGCGCTGGCGGCGCTATTGGCAGCGACCGGGCAGGCACAGGCGAGCGAGCCGTCCTCGGTGTATCTGCGTTGCAGCATGACGCCCGAGCAATACGCCAAAGCCATGGCCGCGCCGCCACGCCCGGCGCTCTCCTACAACGATTGGCAGAAGTGGTTCGACAGCAAGGACATGTACGGCTCGGCGCGGGTCGATGCCCAGTCGCTGGAGGACTCCGGTGCGAAGAGCCTGCAGGAAGTGGCGCAGATGTGGGCGGGGGCGGGTGGCACTTCTCACTACGACCCGCAGACAGGGCGTTGGCAGTTTGCCTTGCTGCAGTTCACTGAAAACTACGGCGAGATGATCCAGTTGCTGGCGCCACTGCGCAGCGTCGCCCCTTACTGCCAGCCCGGCTCCGACAGTTTCCTGTTGATCTACTCCTACATCTGGGGCGATGGCGACAACGCCTACCTGACCCTCAACAAGCAGCGCAGCCGATTTGCCGTCAAACCCACCAAGGCACAACGTGCCGAGGCCGATGCGGCGCTCAAGGTGTTGATGGATGCCGCTTCGGGGTGAAGCGGTTGCGTCGCTCCGGTTCACGGCATTTCTACATGGGCAGGGTCATCATGTTCAGCGTCTTGCAATGGGCCTGTAGGGTGATCCGACCATGAACTTGAGTGTTCTCCATGCGCTGGCAGCTGCCGCCTTGTTCGGCGCCAGTACGCCGCTGGCCAAGCTGTTGGGCATGAATGTTCCACCGATGCTCCTGGCCGGGTTGTTGTATCTGGGCAGTGGTATTGGCCTGGTCATTGTTCGTTTCGCTCGGGATCGAGGTTGGCAACGTACGGGGCTGACGGCGCGCGAGTGGCCCTGGCTGCTGGGAGCGATCCTGTTTGGCGGTGTGCTGGCGCCGGTCGCGCTGATGTTCGGCCTGACGCGGACCGCGGGCGCCAGCGCTGCGTTGCTGCTCAATCTGGAGTCGGTGCTCACCGCGGTGCTGGCGTGGCTGGTGTTCAAGGAGAACGCCGATCGGCGGATCGTCATCGGCATGCTCGCGATCGTGTTGGGTGGAGTCGTCCTGTCGTGGCCGCAGCAGCACGCCGCTACTGATGACTGGCTGGGGCCGCTGGCCGTGGCCTTCGCCTGCCTGTGCTGGGCCATCGATAACAACCTGACCCGCAAGGTCTCGGCCTCCGATGCGCTGTTCATCGCCGGCAGCAAGGGGTTGGTGGCAGGTGTGGTCAATACCGGCCTGGCCGTGCTCATTGGCGCGCAACTGCCTGCCGTTACCACACTGGGGCCGATACTCCTGGTGGGTTTTTTGGGCTACGGCGTCAGCCTGGTGTTGTTCGTCCTGGCCCTGCGTGGGCTGGGCAGTGCGCGCACCGGAGCCTACTTCTCCACGGCGCCCTTTCTTGGCGCGGCGCTGTCGATTCTGATCCTGGGCGAGTCGGTTTCCCTGTGGTTCCTGGTGGCGGCGGCACTGATGGCCATCGGCGTCTGGATTCACCTGATGGAAAACCACGCTCACGAACATCAGCATGAGCCCCTCGCGCACAACCATCGCCACCGGCATGACGAGCACCACCGGCATGAACACGGCTTTGAGTGGGATGGCTCAGAGCCCCACAGCCATCCCCACGAGCACGCACCGATTCGGCATAGCCATGCGCACTTCCCCGATATTCATCATCGGCACAGGCACTGAGTGGGCGGGTTACTTTCAGTCACCAGGTGAGGGCTTGCGCTGATCCAGCCTGCTCTTTACTCTGCGCCGGTCGCTGCCAAATCAGCGGCCGGGTGTAGGAGCCCGAGAGTCGCACCGTGCACAGGCGCCCAGCTTTTCTTGGGCGCTTCTTGCTGCCCTGTGTTTTATGGCGGCTGTGCGCGGGCACGCTTCGGCGTGGCCGGGTTGTGCGACCGGTCTCCTACCCCGCGTACAGCTGCCACCCAGCTTGTAGGAGAGCTTGGGGGGAGCTTCCCTAACGCACGGAGCTACACCAATGAACGGATATATCCCTCTTCAGCACACGCCAGCGGACAACCCCGTCCTGCTGATCAATCCCCATGCGCCGCTGGTCGATCTTCTGGCCTGCGCCGATCAGCGCATACGCGCCCTTCACAAACTGATGAACAGCCTGTCCTGCATGACCGCGCAAACGGCTGATGCCAGCGACCTGTTCCAGATCGCCGACATCGCCTCGCTGCTGCTCGGTGATGGCGTGGCCCTGCTCGATGTGGCCCAGGGGCAGGCGATGGAGCGGGCGGATAGGGCCTTCTGATTGGCGCAGGCGGTGCGCCAGCGCGCCCAGGATCAGTTTGATTCTGGGCGCCCTTGGAGAGCCCGAGAGAGTGTTATGGCGCCTCAAGCGGTGCCGGTATGAACCCTTGCTCTCGAAGCGCCTTGATCATTCCTCTGATGAGGTAGCTGTTGGAGAAACCGATGGTGTATTGCCGGGCGTTGGCGCTGATGGGCAATAGCATGCCCTGGTCCACCAGTTTCTTTATTTGATAGGTCCTTTGTCCGGCAGTCAGCTTGGGCAGTGCCTGGGCGATGTCGCTCGACTTAACAACGCCTGACTTGATCGCTGTGGTCAGTACTGTTTCTTCCGCTGCAGTGATCCATTGTCGATCCCGAGCAAAGGTAATGGCAGGAGCCAGGATGTGCCGGGTCAGGTAGCGATAGTCGGTGAGGCGATTGACCTTTTCCAGGTCGTCCCTAATGCCCTCTAGAACGTAAGTGCACCAGGCCTCCAGCCCGGCCTTGGTTCCTTGGTCCGCGGTGGCGAGCATGGCGTAGTAACGTTCCCGATCATTGAAGAAAACAGCGGTAGGGTTGAGTACACGGCCACCCGTATCGACGTTGAAGCCATATTTCATCAGCTGTGCATAAGTCAGGAGGCGCACCACGCGGCCATTGCCGTTGCCAAATGGGTGAATCCAACCAAACCGGTGATGGGTCAAGGCCACTTTCATCAGGTCATATTTGGGTAGGTCCTCCCGATTGACGAACTCCACCAGCTCTTGCATGTAGCTGGGCACCATCAGGGCATCAGGAGGTAGGTGGGCGGCCTGAGCGATCTGTACTTCGCCCTGGCGATACGCTCCAGGCGTCTTATCGCCCTCTCGCTCCAGGTCCTGGACGGTCATCGCGTGCAGCTCTCTGATGGTGAGCTCGGTGATTGGTGTTCCCGGGCCAATGGTTTGCTCGATGTAATCCATGGCTTTTTCGATGTTCGCCACTTCGCGTAACGGGTCGGTGTCCTGGGCTGTGCCTTCCACCTTGCTCTCGATGTAGTCGGCAAGCGTTGTGTGGTTGCCCTCGATGCGCGCCGAACCCAGGCTTTCCAGGATGTGGAAGATCGTTTTCAACTGATAGAAGACCGCAGGAGGCGTATCGCCTTCCAATCGCAAGCGCCGAAGGTGCTCAAGCTCGCTCAGCACGTCCACCAGAGGGGAGTCGAAGGATGGGTTTAGCAGCTCAAGATCGTGATGGAAGAATGCAGGCATTGTGCAAACATCTCGAAAGCCGAAAAAATTATCTATGATTTTTTTGCCATAGGCCCTGTTCTATAGGGGTTCTGCTCGAATATCAAAAGATGATTATCTCAAAATGGTACTTCACTTAAGTGAACGCTTGAGAAAAAGCGAGGCGTGATGCGCTGTGTGGGTGGCGTGATGGTCGCGCAGCGGCTTGGTTGTGCAGGAAAGAAGGCCGGGGTGTCGAGCAGGGGGGAAGGGAAGGGCTGAATTGCAGGCAACAAAAAACCCGCACTAGGCGGGTTTTCTGGTTGCTTTCACGTGATGTAAACACCACCTGAAAGCTGAAGGTGGTGCCCAGAGACGGAATCGAACCGCCGACACGGGGATTTTCAATCCCCTGCTCTACCGACTGAGCTATCTGGGCAACGGGGCGCATTAAACGGGTTTTTCAGGGGGGCGTCAAGCAAGTTTTGAAAAAAATGTTTAATTATTACCGTCGCTTACGTTCCACCCCCGATTTGCAACGGGTTTACTCAGCCGGTGGTACGTAGCCGTCGGCCTTGGCGTATTCCTCGCCGGAGAAAAACTTGTCCATCTCGCCCTGCAGATATTTGCGGTCTTCGGCATTCATCATGTTCAGGCGCTTTTCGTTGATCAGCAGGGTCTGGTGTTTCTGCCAGTCAGCCCAGGCCTTGGCCGAAACGTGTTCGAAAATATCCTGGCCTTTGGCGCCCGGGTACGGGGGGCGTTCCAGGCCCGGCAGTTCTTCCTGGTATTTGCGGCACATTACGGTGCGGGTCATGACGACTCTCCTGCATTCAAGACTTCGGCCGCGCGTTTGAGCAGTGTTTTCACCGGGGCGGCAAGGCCCAGGCGCGGCGGGGTGGCGAGGTTATACCAGAGCCAGTCGGCCTCGGCGACGTGCAGCGCCGACTCTTCGACCCGGACCAGCCAGGGCTCGATGGCCAATTGGAAGTGGCTGAAGGTGTGCACCAGGCCGGGCATCTGCTGTTGCTGGCCCAGCTCCAGGGAGTGCTGCAGGGCCAGGTGCGGGATATCGTCCAGGCCATCCAGTTCCGGCAGGCTCCACAACCCGCCCCAGAGGCCGCTGGAGGGGCGTCGGTAGAGCAGGATGGCGCCTTCGCGGTTGGCCAGCAACGGCATCAGGGTGCGCTTCTGCGGCACCTCCTTGCGCGGCTTGGGAATCGGGTAGCGGGTTTCCAGGCCGAGCATGTGGGCTTCGCAGCCGCGCTCCAGGGGGCACAGCAGGCAGCTGGGCTTGCTTCGGGTACAGAGGGTCGCCCCCAGGTCCATCATCGCCTGGGTGTAGTGGTTGACCCGGCTGTGGGGCGTGAAGCGTTCCGCGGCGGCCCACAACTGCTTGGCCACCTTGGGTTCCCCCGGGTAGCCCTCCTGGGCGGTGAAGCGGGCCAGCACCCGCTTGACGTTGCCGTCGAGGATCGGCGCCCGCAGGCCCATGCTGATGCTGGCGATGGCGCCGGCGGTGGACAGGCCGATGCCCGGCAGCTCGGTGAGTTTTTCCACATCCCGGGGAAACTCGCCGCCGTATTCGGCCATGACGATCTTCGCGGTCTTTTGCAGGTTGCGCGCCCGGGTGTAGTAGCCCAGGCCGGTCCACAGGTGCAGCACTTCGTCTTCCGGGGCTTCGGCCAGGGCCTGCACCGTGGGCAGCGAGGCCATGAAGCGGTCGAAGTAGTTGAGCACGGTGCTGACCTGGGTCTGTTGCAGCATGATCTCCGAGACCCACACCCGATACGGGTTGATGTCCTGCTGCCAGGGCAGGTCATGGCGGCCGTGGCGGTCGTACCAGTCCAGCACCGCCGGTGCAAAGGCCTCGGCTCTCATCGTTTGAACAGCCCCTTGAGCGCGTTTTTCAGTTCCGGGCTGACCTTGTCACCCAGTTTCTCGTCGATCTTCTGTTGCAGTCGGTCACCGGCCAGCTTGGCGGCTACCTGGCCCAGGCCGTCCTTGTCCAAACGGCAGGCCTTGGCCCCCAGCTCCAGCGGGCCGCGGCAGCGCAGTGGCAGTTCAACGCCGGTAAAGCGTTCGCCGACCTGGCAGGCCGGGTCCGGGTTATCGCTGAGGTCGCCCTCGACGACGATGCCGACCCGGTAGTCCATGCCCAGCACCCGCAGGTCGATATCACCATTGCCGTTGACGGTCATGCCGGGGATGCGCACTTTCAGGTCCGGGTTGCTGGCCACGCCGTTGCGAAATGTCAGGTTGCCCTTGAGTTCCTGGAACGGTGTGTCCTTGCCCCGAGGCGTGCTGCTGAGGTTCTTGCGGTTGAGCACGGCGATGCCCTGGCACAGTTGCTGTTCGATGTTGGCGTTGAGCAGCACGCCGTTGTTGATGACGAAGCTGGCAGTACCGTTGAGGCTGTCGATCAGCGCCTTCTGGTTGTTGCCGCTGCCGCTGAGGTTGCTGTTCAGAGTCACCAGGCCTTTGACCGGAGGGTTCTGGCCCTGGCTTTCGAGGATGCGTTCCACCGGCACCCGGTTGATCTTGGTCTGCAGGCTCAACTGCGGTGTGCTCTGGCGCACATCGAGATTGCCATTGGCCTCGAAACTGCCGTTGTACAGCTCGCCGCGCAGGCTGGAAAGCTTGAGCAGGCCGCCCTGGCCGCTGGCCTTGAGCGCGGCGTTCTGGATCGGCAGCTTGTCCAGGGTCAACTGGCCAAAACTCAGGTCGGCATCGACGTCGAGTTTGCTCAGGCGTTCCACTGGCAGCAGCTTGTCGGTGCTCCAGGCGCCCTTGGTCGGGGCGTTGGGCAGCGGCGTGGTGCCGGCGCCGGCCATGGCATCGGCTTCGCTGCTCTGCACTTCGGCCTTGCGCGCCGTGGCGGCGCTGTTGGCTGCGGCGGACTTGGGCGGCAGGTAGCGGTCGACATTGAAGGTGTCGGCCTTGAGCTGGGCCCGCAGGGATTGCTTGTCGAAGTCCTCGATGGCCAGGCGGCCGCTGAAGGTGCTGTCGTCGAGCTTCAGGTTCAGGTCTTCCAGGGCCAGGCTGCTGGGTGTGCCTTGCAGGCGGCTGACCAGCTCGACCTTGCTCAGGCTGCCTTCGGCCATGGCCGGCAGGGTCTGGCCGATGCTGTCGACGAATTTCGCCAGGTCGAACTGGGCAATGGAGATGCCCCCACTGATCTGCGGGGTCTTGTCCAGGTCGTTGACCTTGAGTTCGCCCAGGGCGCGCAGCTGGTTGAGGGACACTTTCAGGCCGGTCCACTGGCCGACGTTGGCGGCCTTGTCCAGCAACAGCTGGCCCTGGGCAGCGAAGGTCAGGGTCTTGCCTTGCAGCGGATCGCCGGTGGCCTCGCCGGACAGGCGCATGTCTTCGAACTGGTAGCGCTGCAGGGCGCGATCGAAGCGCAGCTCACCATTGAGCTCGGTGCGCACACGCACCGCGGGCTGGCTGCTGGCCAGGAACGCGGTGAGCTTGACCGGGGTGTTGGTGGCTTCGTGAATCGGCCCGGTGCTCAGTTGGATGCTTTCGGCGGTGAACTGCTTGCCGGTCTGCTCATCGTTGTACTCAACCCGGGCGTTGTTCACGGTCAGGCTGTCGATGTCCAGGCGGATCGGTTGCGAGGGCTTGTCCGTGCCGACGCTGGGCTGGCCCGATTCACCGGTGCTGGTAGCCGGGGTTTCGGCCTGCTTGTCGGTGGGAGCGGCCTTGCCGATGTCCTGCCAGTTGCCGTGACCGTCCTTGCTGCGGTTCAGGCGCAGGTTGAGGCCTTCGACCCGCACATCGCTCATCTGCACTTCACGGCGCAGCAGCGGCAATACCCGGACCGACAGGCCAAGCATCTGCAGGTCGGCAAAAGGTTGGGTCGGGTTGGCCAGGGTGGCCACGCCGGCGTCGTGCAGTTCCAGGCCGAGCCAGGGGAACAGGCTCCAGCCGATGTCGCCATTGAGCGTCAGCTCGATGTGGGCCTTGTCGCGGGCAATCTGGCGAATCTCTTCTTTGTAGTCGTTGGGATCAAACAGGTGGGTCAGGGCGAAGCCCAGAGCCACGATGATCAGCAACAGCCCGAGAATTACCAGACCCAGGATTTTGCCGAACGCTTTCATGGGCGAGTCCTTGTATGTCGAATTCAAAATTTAGCGAGGGAGTATAACGCTCTGAACCTGACGACTGGTCACCCATTGCAGTTAGAGGTTTTTTCGTTGTGGTGACCATTTTTTTGCCAGCGGCCTGGCCTTCGGACAAAGCAGTCGCGGGAAAAAAGGTAATGTCAGTTTGGTTTTTTAGTTTGTCGCAAATGGTAACCTCTCGCGGTTCGTCCGTCCTTGTGCGACTTAATGTCGCGCCTGCCCAAAGGGAGCTTTACTCATAAAACGACCGCGCCCTCGTGCCAAGGTCGCCGCAGGGGAGTGGCCGATGAACAATTCTAATAATTGGGGGAAATATCCATGAGCTCTAGCAACGCGGCGGCCAGTCCGTCTGCTCAGCCAGCGTTCTTGTCCAAAGAACGCATCATTGCCAAGCCCGGTTTCAACCGTTGGCTGGTCCCACCGGCCGCTCTGGCCATTCACCTGTGCATCGGCATGGCCTACGGCTTCTCGGTGTTCTGGCTACCGCTGTCCAAGGCGCTGGGCATCAGTGCGCCAGTGGCGTGTGCGCCGGGCATGGGCTTTATCGAGCAGGTTTTCTCGTCCCAGTGTGACTGGCCGATCTCCATGCTCGGTTGGATCTACACCCTGTTCTTCATCTTCCTGGGCTGCTCGGCAGCGATCTGGGGCGGCTGGCTGGAGCATGCCGGGCCGCGCAAGGCTGGGGTGGTTTCAGCGCTGTGCTGGTGCGGCGGCCTGCTGATCTCGGCGCTGGGGGTCTATACCCACCAGATCTGGCTGATGTGGATCGGCTCCGGGGTCATCGGCGGCATTGGCCTGGGCCTGGGCTACATTTCCCCGGTGTCGACCCTGATCAAGTGGTTTCCGGACAAGCGCGGCATGGCCACCGGCATGGCGATCATGGGTTTCGGCGGTGGCGCCATGGTCGGCGCGCCCCTGGCGGCAGCCCTGATGAGCCATTTCGCCACGCCTACCAGTGTCGGCGTGTGGCAGAGCTTTTTGGTGATGGCCGCGATCTATTTCGTGTTCATGATCGGCGGCGCCCTGGCCTATCGGGTTCCGCCGACCGGCTGGAAGCCTGAAGGCTGGAATGCGCCGGCGAAGAAAGCCGCCAATGCGATGATCACCCACCGCCATGTGCACGTGAACGTGGCCTGGAAGACTCCGCAGTTCCGCCTGGTGTGGCTGGTGCTGTGCCTCAACGTATCGGCCGGTATCGGCATCCTCGGCATGGCCTCGCCGCTGCTGCAGGAAGTGTTTGCCGGCAAGCTGCTGGGCAATGGCCTGACCTTCAGCCAGTTGGATGCCGGGCAACTGGCGCAGATCGCCGCGATTGCCGCCGGCTTCACCGGTCTGTTGAGTCTGTTCAACATCGGCGGGCGGTTCTTCTGGGCGTCGTTCTCCGACTACCTGGGTCGCAAGAACACCTACTTCGTGTTCTTCGCCCTGGGCTTTGCGCTCTATGCGCTGATTCCGAACCTCGGCCACCTGGGCAACATCGCCCTGTTCGTGGCGGCGTTCTGCATCATCCTGTCGATGTACGGCGGTGGTTTCGCCACGGTGCCGGCCTACCTGGCGGACCTGTTCGGTACTCAGATGGTAGGCGCGATCCACGGTCGCCTGCTGACTGCCTGGGCGGCGGCGGGCGTACTGGGCCCGGTGCTGGTGAACTACCTGCGTGAGTATCAGCTGAGTATCGGCGTCGAACGCGCCGCGGCTTATGACATCACCCTGTACATCCTCGCCGGCCTGCTGGTGCTGGGCTTCCTGTGCAACCTGCTGGTGCGCCCGGTGGCCGACAAGTACTTCATGACCGACGAGCAACTGGCGGCCGAGCAGGCCCTGGGCCACGACAAGGGCGCTGACAGCAGCGTCGTGCTGGAGTGGAAAGCTTCTTCCGCCAGCCAGCCGCTGGTGATCGCTGCCTGGCTGGCCGTGGGCATTCCCCTGGCGTGGGGCGTGTGGGTCACCCTGCAGAAGACCGCAGTGCTGTTCCATTAAGGGCTCCGCCGGCCAGCCAGCTCCTACATAGGAGCCGGCTTGCCGGCGAGCGCATCACCGCTTGTCATGACAGGTACAGCCCCGCAGCCATTGGCTGGCACCCGTCAGGATATTGTCCTTCGTGTTTCTGTTTGGCCGCCGTCGGGCCTATACTATTCGCCTTTTTCGCCCAATGATTTTGCGGAGCTGGTGATGGCCGAACGTAAGGCATCTGTCGAGCGCGACACTCTGGAAACCCAGATCAAAGCCTCGATCAACCTGGATGGCACCGGAAAGGCCCGATTCGATATCGGCGTGCCCTTCCTTGAGCACATGCTGGACCAGATCGCCCGGCACGGGCTGATCGACCTGGACATCGAAAGCAAGGGCGACCTGCATATCGACGACCACCACACCGTGGAGGATGTCGGTATCACCCTTGGCCAGGCGTTCAGCAAGGCCATCGGCGACAAGAAGGGCATCCGTCGCTACGGTCACGCCTATGTGCCGCTGGATGAAGCCCTGTCCCGCGTGGTAATCGACTTCTCCGGCCGTCCCGGCCTGCAGATGCACGTACCCTTCACCCGCGCCACTGTCGGCGGTTTCGACGTTGACCTGTTCCAGGAATTCTTCCAGGGCTTCGTCAACCACGCCAACGTGACCCTGCATATCGATACCTTGCGCGGTACCAACACTCACCACCAGATCGAGACGGTGTTCAAGGCCTTCGGCCGTGCACTGCGCATGGCGGTGGAGCTGGACGAGCGCATGGCCGGCCAGATGCCGTCCACCAAGGGCGTGCTGTAATGCAGACCGTCGCCGTTATCGACTACGGCATGGGCAACCTGCACTCGGTGGCCAAGGCCCTGGAGCACGTGGGCGCCGGCAAGGTGTTGATCACCAGTGATGCCAACGTGATTCGCGAAGCCGACCGGGTGGTGTTTCCCGGCGTTGGCGCCATTCGCGATTGCATGGCCGAGATCCGTCGCCTGGGCTTCGACGCCCTGGTGCGCGAAGTCAGCCAGGATCGTCCTTTCCTCGGCATCTGCGTGGGCATGCAAGCCTTGCTCGACCACAGCGAAGAAAACGAGGGCGTTGACTGCATCGGCCTGTTTCCCGGCCAGGTGAAGTTCTTCGGCAAGGGCCTGATCGAGGACGGCGAGCACCTGAAGGTGCCGCACATGGGCTGGAACGAAGTGAAGCAGGCGGTGGACCATCCGCTGTGGCACAACATTGCGGACCTGGCGCGCTTCTACTTCGTGCACAGCTACTACATCAATGCCGGCAATGCCCGGCAGGTGGTAGGCAGCGGTCACTATGGCGTGGACTTCGCCGCAGCGCTGGCCGACGGCTCGCGTTTCGCCGTGCAGTTCCACCCGGAGAAGAGCCATACCCACGGCCTGCAGTTGCTGCAGAACTTCGCTGCCTGGGACGGTCGCTGGTAATGGCGATCAAGAAGTCCAAGCCGCCGATCCTGACCCTCACTACCGAGCAGGAGAGTGAGGCGACGCACAAGATCAAGCGCTTCATGGAGGACCGCTTCGAGCTCGACCTGGGCTCGTTCGAGGCGGCGGAAATTCTTGAGCTGTTTACCCGTGAAATTGCTCCGCACTATTACAACCGGGCGATTTTCGATGTGCAGACGCACCTCAAGGAGAGGTTCGAGAGCATCGAAAGCGACCTGTGGGCGCTCGAGAAAAATTGATTTTCGAGTGAAGCTGAACAATCGAATTTGAAGGTTTGCCAGATGCTGATTATTCCCGCTATCGATCTTAAAGACGGTGCCTGTGTACGTCTGCGCCAGGGCCGCATGGAAGATTCCACGGTGTTCTCCGACGACCCGGTGAGCATGGCTGCCAAGTGGGTTGAAGGCGGTTGCCGTCGTCTGCATCTGGTGGACCTGAACGGTGCCTTCGAAGGCCAGCCGGTGAACGGCGAGGTGGTTACCGCGATCGCCAAGCGTTACCCGAACCTGCCGATCCAGATCGGTGGCGGCATCCGTTCCCTGGAAACCATCGAACACTATGTGAAGGCCGGCGTGAGCTACGTGATCATCGGCACCAAGGCGGTCAAGGAGCCAGAGTTCGTTGCCCAGGCTTGCCGCGCTTTCCCGGGCAAGGTCATCGTTGGCCTGGACGCCAAGGATGGCTTCGTCGCCACCGACGGCTGGGCTGAAGTCAGCAGCGTGCAAGTGATCGACCTGGCCAAGCGTTTCGAAGCCGACGGCGTGTCCGCCATCGTTTATACCGACATCGCCAAAGACGGCATGATGCAGGGCTGCAACGTGCCGTTCACCGCAGCCCTGGCGGCGGCCACCAAGATCCCGGTGATCGCTTCCGGCGGTATCCACAACCTGGGCGACATCAAGGCCCTGCTGGATGCCAAGGCTCCAGGAATCATCGGCGCCATTACTGGCCGCGCGATCTATGAAGGCACCCTCGATGTTGCAGAAGCCCAGGCTTTCTGCGATTCGTACCAAGGCTGAGGACTCGCCATGGCACTGGCCAAACGCATCATCCCTTGCCTGGACGTGGACAACGGCCGGGTGGTCAAGGGCGTCAAGTTCGAGAACATCCGTGACGCCGGCGATCCGGTGGAAATCGCTCGTCGCTACGATGAGCAGGGCGCCGACGAGATCACCTTCCTCGACATCACCGCCAGCGTCGATGGACGCGATACCACCCTGCATACCGTCGAGCGCATGGCCAGCCAGGTGTTCATTCCGCTGACCGTGGGCGGTGGTGTGCGCACCGTGCAGGACATCCGCAACCTGCTCAATGCCGGCGCGGACAAGGTTTCGATCAACACCGCAGCAGTGTTCAATCCCGAGTTCGTCGGCGAAGCGGCGCAGCACTTTGGTTCCCAGTGCATCGTGGTCGCCATCGACGCGAAGAAAGTCTCCGGCCCGGGCGAAACCCCGCGCTGGGAGATCTTCACCCATGGCGGGCGCAAGCCCACCGGGCTGGACGCAGTGGAGTGGGCGAAGAAGATGGAAGGCCTGGGTGCCGGCGAAATTCTCCTGACCAGCATGGATCAGGACGGCATGAAAAACGGCTTCGACCTGGGCGTGACCCGGGCCATCAGCGATGCTTTGGGGATTCCGGTGATCGCTTCCGGCGGCGTCGGCAACCTCCAGCACCTGGCCGACGGCATCATTGAAGGCCATGCGAGCGCAGTGCTGGCGGCGAGCATTTTCCACTTCGGCGAATACACGGTTCCCGAGGCCAAGGCCTATATGGCTCAGCGCGGGATTGTTGTGCGGTAGCCACTGGACAGCATGGCGTGCTCGCGGCACTCTTGAGCACGCCATGGATTCTGGTAACCCGTCATGTTCAAACGTCTTCTTGTGGTTGTCGCCAGCGCTGCGCTGCTCCTGGGCAGCCTGGCCCGCGCCGCTGAAACCGCCGACACCTCCCTGGTGCTGCTGACGGAAAACTTCCCCCCCTACAACATGGCCAAGAACGGCAAGAACTTCGCTCAAGGTGAGAATATCGATGGTATTGCCGTGGATATCGTCCGCGAAATGTTCAAGCGTGCCGGGGTCAATTACAGCCTGACCCTGCGTTTCCCCTGGGAGCGCATCTACAAGATGGCCTTGGAGCAACCGGGCTATGGCGTGTTCGTCATGGCGCGTCTGCCGGACCGCGAACCGCTGTTCAAGTGGGTCGGCCCCATTGGCCCGGATGACTGGATCATGCTGGCCAAGGCCGGCAGCAAGATCACCCTCGAATCCCTGGAGCAGGCGCGCAAATACAAGATCGGCGCCTATAAGGGCGATGCCATTGCCGAGACCCTGACCAAGCAGGGTCTGGCACCCCAGGTGGTGCTGCGGGACCAGGACAATGCCAAGAAGCTGGTGGCGGGTCAGATCGACCTCTGGGCCACCGGCGACCCGGCCGGACGTTACCTGGCCAAGCAGGAAGGCATCACCGGCCTCAAGACGGTGCTGCGCTTCAATAGCGCCGAGCTGTACCTGGCCCTGAACAAGGACGTGCCTGACGAGGTAGTGGCCAAGCTGCAGGCCGCCCTGGAGCAGATGCGCAAAGAGGGAATGGTGGAAGAGATCATGGGGCGGTATCTGTAGGCGCTTCGCTGGCAAGCCAGCTCCTACGGCGAAGGGCTTTAGCGATAAACCCCATTCTTGCCATGCCCGGCCATGGCCTGGTTGCTGCGCAGACTGATCATCGACTTGATATCGATCCACTCGATGCCCTGGGCCTTGAGCTTGGGCAGTTCGCGCTCGAGCACCGCCAGGGTCTGGGGATAGGGATGGCCGATCATCACCGCCGAACCCTGTTTGCGCGCCAGCTTGATTGCCGTCTGCAACTGTTGGGCAATTGCTGCCTCGGTGCGCTCGTCATCCAGGAATACATCCCGGGAAACACTGGCCAGGCCGATCTTCTGTGCCTCGGCGGCGGCGACTGTCTGGGCGCTGGTGCGACTGTCGACGAAGAACTTGTGTCGCCGTTGCAAGTCGGCCATCAGCCAGGCCATGGCCTGGGGCTGGGCGGTCATGCGGCTGCCCATGTGGTTGTTGATGCCGCTGGTGTAGGGCACGGCCTGGAAGGCGGCTTCCAGGCGTTTTTGCAGCTCTTCGATGGGCAACTCGGGGTGCCAGGCAAACGGCCCGGTGGCCGGGTCCATGGGCATGTGCAGGATGACGATCTTGCCGGCGCGATGGGCCTCGCGGGCGAATTCGGCAGCGTGGGGCGTGTCGGGCATGATCGCCGTGGTTACCGGACCGGGCAGGGCCAGTACGCGGCGGTCACGGGGCAGGTTCTGGCCGAGGTCGTCGATGATCAGGCTCAGGTAGGCCTTGGGCGCAGCGGCTGTGGGTTCGGCGGCTTGGGTCGCAAGGGGCAAGAGGCACAGCAGGGTGAGCAGCGGGGCCTGGAGCGAGCGCAACAGCAGTGAGCAGCGGGAAATCATGGGGATAGGAATCAGGCCTTTAGGGGAATGGGCGCCCTGGCGGGCGC
>NZ_MOAK01000034.1:42545-72688 GCF_003732485.1 Pseudomonas protegens | reverse complement strand
GGGTAGTCGTCACCCTGCGGCATCGGCTTGGCCTTGCTCGACGAGCCGCTCGGCTTGTCGGCACCACCGTTGCCGTTGCCCAGGTGACCCTGCAGGTCCGCTTCCTTGAAGTACTCGCCGTCCTGGGTCTCGCTGGTGATCTTGGCGCGGCGCACTTCGATGTCCGGAACGATGCCCTGGGCCTGGATCGAGCGGCCGTTGGGGGTGAAGTACAGGGCGGTGGTGATCTTCAGCGCACGGTCGTTGTTCAGCGGCAGCACGGTCTGTACCGAGCCTTTGCCGAAGCTGGTGGTGCCCATCAGCACCGCGCGTTTCTGGTCCTGCAGGGCGCCGGCGACGATTTCCGAAGCCGAGGCGCTGCCGCCGTTGATCAGCACCACCATCGGCACGGCTTCGCTCTCGTCCTTGCCGGTGGCGGAGAAGCGCAGCTCGGAGTTGGCGATGCGGCCCTTGGTGTAGACGATCAGGCCCTTGGTGATGAAGTGGTCCACCACTTCCACCGCGGCCTGCAGCACGCCGCCCGGGTTGTTGCGCAGGTCGAGGACGATGCCGTTGAGCTTCTTGCCGTTGTCCTTGCGCAGCTTGGCCAGGGCCTTGGAGACTTCCTCGCCGGTCTTGACCTGGAACTGGGTGATGCGGATGTAGCCGTAGCCCGACTCCAGCAGCTGGCTCTTCACGCTTTTCACCTGGATGGTGGCGCGGGCCAGGGTCACGTCGAACGGCGTACCGCCGTCGCGCACCAGGGTCAGGGTGATTTTCTGGCCGATCTTGCCGCGCATCTTGTCCACGGCTTCGGTCATGGTCTGGCCGCGGGTCGGCTGGCCGTTGATCTTGACGATCAGGTCGCCGGCCTGGATGCCGGCCTTGGACGCTGGAGTGTCGTCGATGGGCGAGACCACTTTGATAAAGCCGTCTTCGGCCCCGACTTCAATGCCCAGGCCGCCGAATTCGCCGCTGGTGCTTTCCTGCAGTTCGGCGAAGTCCTCCGGTCCCAGGTAGGCCGAATGCGGGTCGAGGTTGCTGAGCATGCCCTTGATGGCATTCTCCAGCAGGGTCTTGTCATCCACGGGTTCGACATAGGCCGCCTTGATCCGGTCCATGACCTCGGCAAAGGTGCGCAGTTCTTCCAGCGGCAAAGGTGCCTTGGTGGTCGCGGCGGTCGCCGATGGAGCGGTTTCGGCGGCAAACGCCAGAGGCGCTCCGATCACCAGGGCGATCGTCAGGGCCAGCGAGGTAAGGCGGGACAAATGCAGCATGTCGAACGAACTCCTAATTTAGATGCAGCGCTTATCCTTGCGCGTGGCACCACTGTGCCGGGTCGCTGGGGCGGCCCTGCTGACGAATTGCAAAGTACAGCGCAGGAGTGTCCTGTCCGCCACTATTGCCCACTGTGGAGATGGACTCTCCGGCCTTGACCACATCACCGGCTTCTTTGAGCAGTGTCTGGTTATGTCCGTAGAGACTTAGGTAACCGTTGCCATGATCGAGGATCACCAGCAGCCCGGCACCGCGCAGCCAGTCGGCGAACACTACCCGGCCACCGTGTACGGCGTGCACCTGGCTGCCGGCGGCGGCGCTGATCATCACCCCGTCCCACTTGGAACGGGAGTCGTCGCCACGGGTTTCACCAAAGCGTGCCAGCAGTCGACCATCAACGGGCCATGGAAGTTTTCCCCGGGCTGCAGCAAATGCACCGCCGAAGGAAGGGCCGGCGCTGGAAACCAAGGCGCCCGGGCTTGATCTGACGGGCTTGCGCGGGGCATCGCTGGCGTCGGCCTGGGCCTCACGTAAACGCTTTTTTTCGGCTTCCTGCTGGGCGATCAGCGCTTTCTGGCGCGCTTCTTCTGCCTCGCGGGCCTGGCGGGCCAGGGTTTCTTCAATGGTTTTCAGGACCTTGGCCAGGTCGGCCTGGTCCTGTTCGCGGGCCTTGAGCTTGTCGTCCCGGGCCTTCACGTCGTTGTTCAGCTTGGCCAGGGCCAACTGCCGCTCTTTGCGGACCTTGTCGAGTTCTTCACGCTGGGTGTCGAGGCTGCTCTTCTGCACCAGCAACTGGGCCTGTTGCAGGGAAATGTCCTTTTCCACATTGGCCAGCTGACGCAGGGTTTCGTTGAAGTTCTTCAACTGCTCCAGGCGCGCCTGGCTCAGGTAGTCGTAATAGGTCAGGGTGCGGGCGAATTTTTCCGGATTCTGCTGGTTGAGCAGCAGCTTGAGGTATTCCTGGCGCCCGTTCTGGTAGGCCGCGCGGGCCTGGATGGCGATCAGTCGTTGCTGTTCAGTGCGCGCGCTCTGGAGTTTTTTTTTCTCCTCATCGAGTCGCTGCAGCTCGGATTCGCTTTTTTTCAGCTCTTTCTGCAGGGCTTCGACCTGCTTCTCCAGCTTGCCCATCTCGGTCTCGGTGCCGCGCAGGTCTTTCTGCACGCCGGACTTCTCTTCCTGCAGCTTGCCCAGCAGCTTTTTCAGCTCGGCAATGTCCTGACGCGTGGCGTCCAACTGTTGTTGGGTTTGCGCGCGCTCATCGGCAAAAGCCGGTTGGAGCAGGCAGATCAGAGCAAGGGCAATCAGGGCGCGAAGCATAGAGGCGGGCGACACCAGGGAAAGGGACGGTCTAGTATGCCCGCCCATCGCTGCAAAAAAAACGCCTCAAAGCCAACTGCTTTGAGGCGTTCGTCATAAAAAGCCGTTTCCGGCCCATTATTGGGCCTTTTGCTATCAGGATGCAGGCGGTTATTGCCGCCGACCCCGATCGAGCCGGGCCCGTTCGCTGGAGTGGCTGGCGGCGGAATGCCGTTGGCCATCAGCCGTGAGTAAGCGCCTGGCTTGGTTGTCGTGCTGATTGCGCGTCGATTTTCGGCGCCGACTGCGGGATGAAAGCCTGGCCGTCTTGTCGAGTTCGCAACACCACGATGCCCGGGATGTTCTGCACGTATTCCATGAAGGGTGAATCCATGACCTCGCGTTGCCTCTTCTTGGACGATGCATTGCGCAGCACGGGGCCGTTGGCGGTTTTGACGAAGAGCCCGGTATGGGTGACGTCCAGGCCCGCAAGATGGGTGTAGATGCCGATGTAGTCGCCAGTCTGCAGGCGGCTGAGCAACTGTTCGTCAATCGACGTGCTGGGTATGTAGGTAATGTCGCGTTCAACCAGGGGCAGGCCTGGCAGGTAAAGGTCACCGTTAGCCTTTTGGTTGAGGTGTTTAGTCACGGTCACCGCATCCGCGCTGAGCTGCGCAGTCAGGTCTTCGGTCAGCGGTTGCCCGGCATGCGCCCAATCCGTGAAGAAGTGCCGGCGGTCTGCATAGTGCACGCCGTCGCCGGTATAGCGGGTCTGGATGAGGTTCTTGATGAAGCTGTCCTGGTCGGTGGATTTGCGCAGAGCCTCGACGTAATCCAGGTAGGTGAAGCAATCCAGGCCCCTGAAGTCGACGACCAGCTTCTCCGCCAGGGTCGCCGAGCCCTGCAGCATGTTCGCTGCATAAGGCGTGTGCATGAACTCCCGTGAAATCTGCTCGCTCAGTTGGCCCATGCTGTCTGCCTCGGCCTGTTGGCGGAGCTTGAGCAGGGCGTTCAGTTTCTCGGCGGTGTAGCTATCCATTTCTACCGAGGGATGCTGATCCTCGAGTGAAGCCACTTCAGGTGTGTGCTTGTGATCAACATGAGCAGGGTTGGCGCAACCTGCGAGGACGGAGGCTAAAAAAAGTACGGCAGTCTTGTTCATTCGGTTTTCTCCAGATGCCGCGCAATCGTAACTGATAACTATTGCTGTTTGCGTGCTGGTGCCGCGGATTGTGCTTTCTGGATTCGCTCATCAGGTGCAGAGGCAGCGAGGAAATGGCTGCTGCTGATACGCAAACGCCCGATACGGCGTATCGGGCGTTTGCGCAGGAAACAGCCAGCTTCAGCTTCAGGCTTCCAGCAGTATCGACTTGCCGGTCATCTCTTCAGGCTGCGCCAGGCCCAGCAGTTTGAGCATGGTGGGCGCCACGTCCGCCAGGACCCCGCCTTCGCGGACTTTCAGCGCACGCTTGCCCACATAGATGAAAGGCACCGGCTCGGTGGTGTGGGCCGTGTGGGCCTGGCCGGTGGACTCGTCGGACATCTGCTCGACGTTGCCGTGGTCCGCTGTGATCAGCGCTTCGCCGCCCACTTTTTCCAGGGCATCGACGATGCGGCCGACACACAGGTCCAGGCATTCAACGGCTTTCACTGCGGCTGCGAACACACCGCTGTGGCCGACCATGTCGCCGTTGGCGTAGTTGACGATGATCACGTCGTAACGCTGGTGCTCGATGGCATCGACGATCTTGTCGGTGACTTCCGGAGCGCTCATTTCCGGTTGCAGGTCGTAGGTGGCGACTTTCGGCGACGGGATCAGGATGCGCTCTTCGCCCGGGAACGGCTCTTCACGGCCGCCGGAGAAGAAGAAGGTCACGTGAGCGTATTTCTCGGTTTCGGCAATGCGCAGCTGGGTCTTGCCGTTTTTCGCCAAATAATCGCCCAGCACGTTTTCCAGGCTGCCCGGAGCGAAGGCCGACGGCGCGGGGATGCTGGCGGCGTACTGGGTGAGCATGACAAAGCCGGCCAGCTTTGGCTGGCGCGCACGTTCGAAGTCCTTGAAGTCGTCCTCGACGAAGACCCGGGTCAGCTCGCGGGCCCGGTCGGCGCGGAAGTTCATGAACACCACGGCATCGCCGTCTTCGACCTTGACCGGTTCGCCGATGGTGGTGGCCTTGACGAATTCGTCGCTCTCTTCACGGGCGTAGGCGGCTTGCAGGCCTTCCTGGGCAGTGGCGGCGTTGAATTGGCCCTGGCCGTCGACGATCAGGTTGTAGGCCTGGGCCACGCGGTCCCAGCGATTGTCGCGGTCCATGGCGAAGTAACGGCCGATCAGGCTGGCGATGCGGCCCTTGCCCAGGGTCTTGAAGGTTTCGTCCAGCAGTTCGATGGACGATTGGGCGCTTTTGGGCGGCGTATCGCGACCGTCGAGGAAGGCGTGCAGGTAGATCTTCTCGGCGCCACGCTTGAAGGCCAGTTCGGCCATGGCGATCAGGTGGTCCTGGTGGCTGTGCACGCCGCCGTCCGACAGCAGGCCGAGGATGTGCACGGCCTTGTCGGCGGCCACGGCCTTGTCCACGGCCGCGCAAATGGTCGGGTTCTCGAAGAACTCACCGTCACGGATGGCCTTGGTCACCCGGGTGAAGTCCTGATACACCACGCGACCGGCGCCCAGGTTCATGTGGCCGACTTCGGAGTTGCCCATCTGCCCGTCCGGCAGGCCGACGTCCATGCCCGAGCCGGAGATCAGGCCGTTGGGCATGCTGGCGCACAAGCGGTCCAGGACTGGCTT
This sequence comes from Pseudomonas protegens, assembly GCF_003732485.1. Taxonomy (GTDB): domain Bacteria; phylum Pseudomonadota; class Gammaproteobacteria; order Pseudomonadales; family Pseudomonadaceae; genus Aquipseudomonas; species Aquipseudomonas protegens_B. The sequence continues at coordinate 67,344 of NZ_MOAK01000034.1, read as the reverse complement.
CTTGGCCGCATAGACGGCGTTGGATTCGTGGCTCTCGCTGTGACCGAAGCCATCCAGAATCATCAGGACCAAAGGTTTAGGCGTGGTAGTCATGGCGTCCACTCGTGGCTGGATAGGAAAGTGTTGAAAAGGGAGGTGTTGAAAAAGGGAGTGGCAGTTTAAAGCGAAGTTCCGGTGGCGTCACCGCCGGGCGGGGTTTGGCCGACCTTGAGGGCTGTGTATACTGGCCGACATTTTAACGCCCTGGAACCTCCTTAGATGGTTGCTCACCTGATTCAATTCGCCACTGAACACTACTTGCTCGTCGGCGCCTTCGCCATCCTGCTGGCTCTGTTGATCGCTCATGAATTGAGCCGCGGTGGCCGCAGCCTCAGCACCCGTGAACTGACCGCGCTGGTCAACAGCGAGCAGGGCGTAGTGATCGATATCCGTCCGTCCAAGGACTTCGCTGCCGGCCACATTGTCGGCGCGCTGAACATTCCCCAGGACAAGCTGACCGCCCGCGTCGGCGAGCTGGAGAAGCACAAGGCCAAGACCATCATCCTGGTGGACGCCCAAGGCCAGCACGCCGGCACCCACGCCCGTGAACTGCTGAAGTCCGGGTTCACCGCGGCCAAACTGTCCGGCGGCGTGTCCAGCTGGAAAGCCGACAACCTGCCATTGGTGAAGTAATGCCCAAGGTCATCGTCTACTCCAGTGATTACTGCCCTTACTGCTCGCGGGCCAAGCATCTGCTCGGGAGCAAAGGCGTAGCCTTCGAAGAGATCAAGGTCGATGGCAAGCCGCAGGTGCGCGCCGATATGGCCCAGAAGGCCGGACGCACGTCCGTGCCGCAGATCTGGATCGGTGCCACCCATGTAGGTGGTTGTGATGATTTGTTTGCCCTGGAGCGCGCCGGCAAGCTCGACGCGCTGCTGGCGGCCTGAAATTCCTAACCCTATAGACCCCAAGATCAAGAAGGATCTGAGATGACTGACCAACAGAACACTGCTGCTGCCGAAGACGAAAGCGCACCGCAATTCTCCCTGCAGCGCATCTACGTGCGTGACCTGTCCTTCGAAGCGCCGAAAAGCCCGGCCATCTTCCGCCAGCAGTGGGAACCAAGCGTCGGCCTGGACCTGAACACCCGTCAGAAAGCCCTGGAAGCCGACTTCCACGAAGTGGTGCTGACCCTGTCCGTGACCGTGAAGAACGGCGACGAAGTGGCCTTCATCGCTGAAGTGCAACAGGCCGGCATCTTCCTGATCAAGAACCTGGACGAGGCTTCCATGAGCCACACCCTGGGTGCCTTCTGCCCGAACATCCTGTTCCCTTACGCTCGCGAAGCGCTGGACAGCCTGGTGACCCGTGGTTCGTTCCCGGCCCTGATGCTGGCCCCGGTGAACTTCGACGCGCTGTACGCCCAGGAACTGCAACGTCTGCAGTCCGCCGGCGAGAACACCGTTCAATAAGAGCGTCGCCCGTGCATGAAAAAAGCGCCATTACAGGCGCTTTTTTCATGCACGGGCGAAACCTGTAGGAGCGGGCTTGCCCGCGAACTCCAGGCCCTACTTGAACCCCAACTGCCGCCAGCCTTCATAGACGGCCACGGCCACGGTGTTGGACAGATTCAGGCTGCGGCAGCCTTCGCGCATGGGCAGGCGCAGGCGCTGCTCGCCCGGCAGGGCGTCCAGTACGTCCGCCGGCAGGCCGCGGCTCTCGGGGCCGAACAGGAAGGCGTCGCCCTCCTGGAAACTGGCGTCATGGAAGGGCCGCGAGCCCTTGGTGGTGAAGGCGAACAGGCGCGGATGGCCAAGGCTTTCCAGGCAGCTGGCAAGGTCGGCATGGCGTTGCAGGGTGGCGTATTCGTGATAGTCGAGGCCGGCACGGCGCAGGCGCTTGTCGTCCATTTCGAAACCCAGCGGCTCGATCAAATGCAGGTGGCAGCCGCTGTTGGCGCACAGCCTGATAACGTTGCCGGTATTCGGCGGAATTTCTGGTTGAAAGAGGATGACGTGAAACATGCACGGCTCCGAAGAGAAAGACAGGCTGCATTCTACGCCTGAAGCGTACCCGCGACCGAAGCTAATGCTGCGGGTATTCGGCTCCCTGGCGATTGTCGGGATGATGGTGGGACTGATGATCGGCCGCCTGACCCAGCCCGATCCTGTGGAACTGCAGCAGGTCGAGGTGGCCACTGATGGCCTGGTGCTGTGGTTCAACCATGAACCCAAGGTTCACGGCGAACATATCGACGGCGCCGTGGCGTTGCTGTTCGACGCCCAGGGACGCGCGCAGAACGGTCAGCTACAGGTCAATCAGAAGAATGTGAACTGGCGGGTGCGCCTGGCGGACCAGGGCTTGCTGCTGAACCTGGTGGCCGCCCGGCCGTTGCGGGGCGATTGGGCGGGTAGCGAGGTGCAGGGGCGCTGGCGCCTGGCGATCCACCTGCGCGAGGAATAAAAGAGGGAAACCCCGGCCTGCCTGTACCAAGGCCCCCAAAAGCGGGAGGGGCTGATCGCCTTGGGGGCGATGAGTCCCGGTGTAAAGAAGGGGATTCCCGGCCTGCCTGTACCAGGGTCCCCGAAAGGGTTGTGGGCACGTCGCTTACAGCGTGATGAGCCCGGTGTTAAAGAGGGAAGCCCCAGCCTGCCTGTACTGAGGTTCCCGAAAGCTTGGCTCGTCGCGATGCGCGTGATGAGCCCGGAGTTAAAGAGGGAATTCCCGGCCTGCCTGTACCGAGGTTCCCGAAAATGTGGCCCGTCGCTGTGAGCGTGATGGGCCGGGTATTAAAGAGGGGAATCCCCGGCCTGCCTGTACCAAGGTCCCCTAAACTGGGTAGTGATGGGGTTATTGCAGGGGGCGTGCCAACTCTGGCCGATGGTGCATGAATTGCCTGGATGAAAAGCCGAAAGCCCCGGATTCCGGGGCTTTTGCGTTTTCGAAGGGATAATTTTCAGATTTGAAGGCCAGGCCTTGAATGATGGCGCTGTGCTCGATTGCGGTTCATCGCGCCTTCGGGCAGTGCATGCACCCCATCCTGGTGCACGCACATCCTCGTCGTAGGAGCCGGCTTGCCGGCGAAAGCGCCGGTCAGCGCTCTGCAAGGCTCAAGGGCCTTTTCGCTGGCAAGCCAGCTCCTACGTGCCGTGGGGCGGGGCTTCAGCCTTCTTCGCTTTCGTCCTCGTCGCCACCGTCCACCTTCATTCCCAGCTCCTTGATCTTGCGGGTCAGGGTGTTGCGACCCCAACCCAGCAGGACTGCGGCGTCGCGGCGGCGGCCGGCGGTGTGCTTGAGGGCGGTCTCGATCATGATCCGCTCGAAACTCGGTACCGCGCTGTCCAGAAGGCTCGATTGCCCACGGGCCAGGGCCTGGTCGGCCCACTGGCGCAGGGCCTGTTCCCAGTTGGTCACCGGCGCCGAATCCTGAGGCAGGCTCAACAGCTCCGGAGGCAGGTCGCTGATGTGCACCTCGCGTCCCGACGCCATGACCGTGATCCAGCGGCAGGTGTTCTCCAGCTGGCGCACGTTGCCCGGCCAGGGCAGGTTCTTCAGGTACTCCTCGGTTTCGTTCTTCAGCAACTTGGGTTCCACCGCCAGTTCCTGGGCGGCACGGCTGAGGAAGTGCTTGGCCAGGGTCGGGATGTCTTCACGACGGTCCGACAGGCGCGGAATGTGGATGCGGATCACGTTGAGGCGGTGGAACAGGTCCTCACGGAACTTGCCGGCATGCACCAGGGTTTCCAGGTTCTGGTGAGTGGCGGCGATGATCCGTACATCGACCTTGACTGGAGTATGTCCACCGACCCGGTAGAACTCGCCATCGGCCAGAACCCGCAGCAGGCGAGTCTGGGTATCGGCGGGCATATCACCGATTTCGTCGAGGAACAGGGTGCCACCATCGGCTTGCTCGAAACGTCCACGGCGCAGGTTGGCGGCGCCGGTGAAGGCGCCTTTTTCATGGCCGAACAGCTCGGACTCCATCAGGTCCTTGGGAATCGCCGCCATGTTCAGGGCGATGAACGGCGAAGCCGCCCGCGGGCTGTGGCGATGCAGGGCGTGGGCCACCAGTTCCTTGCCGGTGCCCGACTCACCGTTGATCAACACCGTGATGTTGGAGTGACTCAAGCGCCCGATGGCGCGGAACACCTCCTGCATCGCCGGCGCTTCGCCGATGATCTCCGGGGTGCGAGCCAGGGTCGGGGCCACTTCCAGGCCCTGCTGCTCCTGAGCATGCTGGTTGGCACGCTTGACCAGGGACACTGCCTCATCCACATCGAACGGCTTGGGCAGGTACTCGAAGGCCCCGCCCTGGTAGGAGGCGACCGCGCTGTCCAGGTCCGAATGCGCGGTCATGATGATCACCGGCAGACGCGGGTGCAGCTCGCGAATCCGCGCCAGCAGGTCGAGGCCGCTGGCACCGGGCATACGGATGTCGGAGATGATCACGTCCGGCTGCTGGCGTGCCAGGCGACTCATCACCCCATCGGCGCTGTCGAAGCTCTGGGTGGTCATGCCTTCCTGTTGCAAGGCTTTTTCCAGGACCCAACGGATAGAACGGTCGTCATCGACGATCCACACGGTTTCACTACGGCTCATGTCGATGGGGCTCCTTGTTCCAGAGGCAGAAAGATCGAGAAGGTGGTGTGGCCGGGATGGCTGTCACATTCGATCAGGCCCTGGTGCTGGCTGATGATGTTCTGGGTGATGGCCAGACCCAGCCCGGTACCGTCCGGCCGGCCGCTGACCATGGGGAAGAAAAGGGTGTCCTGCAGCTCTGCGGGGATGCCCGGGCCGTTGTCGATGATCTCGATCTTGGTCACCAGGCGATGGCGCACATGGCCGATGGTGAACTGGCGCATGGTGCGGCTGCGCAGGGTGATGCGCCCCAGGCGCATTTCGTTCTGGGTGCTGATGGCCTGCATGGCGTTGCGCACGATGTTGAGCACCGCCTGGATCATCTGCTCGCGGTCGATCAATACGTCGGGAATGCTCGGGTCGTAATCGCGTACCAGGGTGATGCAGCCCTGGCTTTCGGCTTCCACCAGGCTGCTGACCCGCTCCAGCACTTCATGGATGTTGGTCAGTGCCAGGGACGGCAGCTTGTTCGAGCCCAGCATGCGATCCACCAGGTTTCGCAGGCGGTCGGCCTCTTCGATGATGACGTTGGTGTAGTCCTTGAGGCTTTCTTCGGGCAGCTCCCGGGCCAGCAATTGTGCGGCGCCGCGAATCCCTCCCAGAGGGTTCTTGATCTCGTGGGCCAGGCCGCGCACCAGCATCTTGCTGGTTTCCTGCTTGGACAGCTGGGCCTCTTCCTTGGTGATGCGCAGCAACCGGTCGCGAGGGTGGACCTCCAGCAGCAACAGGGTGTCGCCATTGCTGAGGATCGGCGTCACCGCGTAGTCGACGGTCAGGGTCTGGCCGGTCAGGGCGGTGAGCATGGCTTCGCGCTTGGTGAACGGGTGCGCCTGTTCCACTGCCTGGCGCAGGGAGCTCAAGGCTTCGGCGGATTCGGTGAACAGCTCGCTGATGAATTGCCCATGGCTGCGCTGGCCGCTGATGGCCAGGAGCATCTCCGCCGCCGGATTCATGTACTCAAGGCGCAGGTCGGCGTTGAGCAGGATGGTGGCGGTGGTCAGGTTGTCCAGAAGCAGACGGTGCAGTGGGTCGCTGATGGTCATGGGTAAAGGGTGACCTCTTTTGAAGCAAGACAATCCGGGGCCGGTCCCGAAGTGCGCGCGCGGGTAAGGCGCTGATGTGGAGAAAATGCAAAAACCAAACCAAGGCTCCGAAAAGAAGCGTCCAAGCCCTGAAACAGCCGTTTGAAGCTCGATTGCGTGGCGCTTTGCCAGCCCTGGCGGGTATTTTCGAACCAAAATGGGCTGTGAATGGTCTCCGGGCGTAACTCGTTGCACCAATATAGTGCATGAATCTGCATGGCGCTTGCGCAGTGCTCGACGGTGTGGGAATCAACGCCCGTTTTTCAGCGGCCGCTGTCGGGGAGCGGGTTTAAAGTGCTCGAACCCAATGCTTCAAGGTTTAGGATGCGGCTATGGAAAACGCCCCTCTGCTGTTCCAGCTCCCCGATGACGACACCCTGTACCAGGCCCTTCTGGATCGTGACCCGGCCTATGAAGGCTTTGCCTTTGTCGGAGTGAAAAGTACCGGTGTGTTCTGTCGCCTGACCTGCGCCGCACGCAAGCCCAAGCGCGAGAACACGGTGTTCTTCAGCTCCATCAAGGGCTGCGTCGAAGCGGGATTCCGCGCCTGCTTGCGTTGTCGTCCCCTGGAGCGGGCCGGGGTGCAGGAACCCTGGGTGCAAACCCTGCTGGATCAGTTGCAAAGCGATCCCGAACGCCGCTGGTACGAAGACGACCTGAGCCGCCAGGGGCTGGACCCGTCCACGGTGCGGCGCGCGTTCAAGCGCTACTTTGGGGTGACCTTCCTGGAAATGGCCCGCCTGCGACGCATGGGCCAAGGCATGCAGCAGCTGTCCTGTGGCGAGTCGGTGATCGATGCGCAGATCAGCGCCGGCTTTGATTCCGATAGTGGCTTTCGCCGAGCCTTTGCCCGCCTGGCCGGCCAGCCACCGTCGAACCTGCGGGGGCGCGAGCTGCTCAAGGTGGACTGGCTGCAGACCCCCATCGGCGTGATGCTGGCGGTGGCCGACGCCCAGGTCCTGCATCTGCTGGAGTTTTTCGATCGTCCGGCCCTGGCCAATGAACTGCAAAACCTGCAAAAGAGCAGCGGCTCCAGCATAGGCTTCGGACGTTTCGCCCCCATCGATCAAATCGAGGCCGAGCTGCAGCGTTACTTCGCCGGAGAGCCCGACGGTTTCCACACCCCCCTGGCGATGAACGCCTCGCCCTTTACCCGAACGGTGTGGCAGGCCTTGCGCGCCATCCCTCTGGGCAGCACCTGCAGTTATGCCGAAGTGGCGAGCCGGATCGGCTCGCCGTCAGCGGTGCGTGCCGTGGCCCGGGCCAACGGCGCCAATCAGATCTCCATCGTCATCGCCTGCCACCGAGTCATTGGTAGCGATGGCGCGCTGACCGGCTACGGCGGCGGGCTGTGGCGCAAACGCTGGCTGCTGGAGCACGAGCGCCGCATGGCAAGCCCTGGGGCGATTCAGTGAGCGGGCTGTAAAGGCTTGCCTGAAGGACCCGGGCTGGTTTGCTCCAGGTTATCCACAGGCCGCTGCGGCGGGTTTTGATTCTCTGTCTGTCGCGCCAGTTCATCGGCATCCGCCTGCTCCGCTGTGGACAACTCGGCAGCGTTGTGGCCGATGCGCTTGAGCAGTGCCAGCATGCACAGCAGCGAAACCAGGGTGTAGCAGGCCGAGGCGATGGCCACGCCGACGATGCTGCCGGTGCCGTTGAGGATGCTCTGGGCCAGCACCGGGGTGGCGCCCCCCACCAGCAGCGAGCACAGCTGATAGGAAATCGACAGCCCGCTGTAGCGCACCCGGGTCGGAAAGGCCCGGGCCAGGATGCCGCCCACCGCGCCATAGAACATCGAATGGGGCACGGTGGCCAGGCACATGCCGAGCGCGGCGATCCAGTAGCTGCCGGTTTCCACGGCGAAGAACATCGCCGGCATCAGCACCAGTTCCGGTACCACCATCAACACCATGGCCTTGCGCATGTCGATGCGTGAAACCAGCACCGCCCCCAGGGGTTGGGTGATGAACTGCACCACCAGGGCCATGACGATCACGCTGAGAAAACTGCTCTGGGTGTAGCCCAGTTCCTTGGTGGCCCAGGACAGGGCGAAGGTGCTCTTGAAGTAGGTGACGTGGATGATCGGCAGCACCCCGGCGCCCAGCAGCACCAGCCGCCAGTGGCTGCGCAGCACTTCGAGAATCGGCAGCTTGACGGTCTTCTTCTGCGCGATCAGGCGTTTCATGTCATCGGACTCTTCGAGCTTGAGGCGAATGATCATGCCGACGATCACCAGCAGCGCCGAGAGCAGAAACGGGATGCGCCAGCCCCAGAGCAGGAAGTCCGGTGCGGGCAGGGCGCTGAGGCCGAAAAACACCAGGGTCGCCAGCAGGTTGCCGGCCGGTGAGCCCTGTTGGGCAAAGGCGGCATAGAGAATGCCCTTGCCCTTGGGCGCGCTCTCGCTGGCGATCAGGATCGCCCCGCCCCATTCGCCGCCCACCGCGATGCCCTGGATGATGCGCAGGGCCACCAGGGCAATCGGCGCCCAGATGCCGATCTGCAGGTAGCTGGGCAGCAGGCCGATGCAGGTGGTGGCCACGCCCATCATGATCAGGGTGATCACCAGGGTGGTCTTGCGGCCGATCTTGTCGCCCATGTGGCCGAAGATGATGCCGCCGATGGGGCGCGCGACAAAGCCGGCCCACAGGGTCAGGAAGGACAGCAGGGTAGCGGTGCCCGGGGGCAGGTCGGCGGGGAAGAAGACTTTGCCGAACACCAGGGCGGCGGCGATTCCATAGGCGTAGAAGTCATACCACTCGATGGTGGTGCCGATGAACGAGGCGATGCCCGCCTTGCGGGCTTTCTTGTGGGCAGCAGCTTCCAGGGCGGCGGTCATGTGCAACTCCTGCTTGTTATTGTTATGGGCACCCGCGCAGGGCACGTGGGCTTCATGCAAGGCCCGACCGCTGGGAGCCTATACAGGCAGGAATCGAAAAATATAATGATTAAATCTTATGGTTTGATACGTGATTTCGTATCGCCGCGTGGCGCTTACACCCCTGTGATTGCTGGTTGCAGCAAGTCCCGGAACCTGGCGAGGAAGCTGTCGGCTGCGGCCGAAGGCTTGTCCGCCAGATGGATCGCCAGGATCTCTGAAGGCGCGCCCTTGCCTTCGATCTCGCAGTAACTCACCCCCGGCTGGCCGAGCAGGGCCAGGGTCTGGGGCACCAGCGCCACTCCCATTTCATGGGCCACCATCGCCACCACGGTTTGCCAGAGCCGAGTCTCGTGACGGATGCGCGGGCTGAATCCGGCGGCCACGCAGCGGGCGATGATCAGGTCGTGGTAGTGGGGCGAGACCTCCCGTGGAAACAGGATGAAATCATCATGGGCCAATTGCCCCAGGTCGACTCGCGCCTGTCGGGCCAGCCGGTGGCCCTGGGGCAGGCAGCAGAGAAAGGGTTCGGCCAGCAGTGTCTCGCTGTGGATACCGGCGGCGAAGGTGCCCCCGTGGACGAAACCGATATCGATCTGGCCCCGCTGCAGGGCCTGGGCCTGAGCGGCGCTGTTCATTTCCATCAGCACGATCTCGGTGTCCGGATGATCGCGCTCGAAGGCCTTGACCGTCTGGGGCAGGCCGCGGTGCAGGATCGAGTTGACGAAACCCACACTCAGGCGCCCGGCAAAGCCTTCGGCCGAGCGCTGGGTCAGGCGTCGTGCCTGGTCGGCCCGCAGCAGCAGATAGCGCGCCTCGCCCAGCAGCACCTGACCGGCGTTGGTCAGGCTCACGGACTTGTTGTTGCGGTTGAGCAACTGGAGATCCAGTTGCCCTTCAAGCTTCTTGATATCGAAACTCAGCGCCGGTTGTGAAATGCACAGGCGCGCTGCGGCCCGCCCGAAGTGCAGTTCCTCGGCCACGGCGACGAAGTAGCGCAGCTGTTTGAGGTCCATGTGATCCTGCCTCTACGATCTGGATTACTTATCGTAGTTGATCAATTTTGTATTAGATACTTATCGATGGCGGCTCTAGTCTCGGCCTACAAAAATCAGGAGACGCGCCATGACCGCCGAGCCCCGCCCTATTGAAGACAGCCTGAACATCCCCGATAGCCGTGGTATCAACCTGTTTGAATGCGACGCCGGTCTGGGCGCATTGCTCAAGGTCTACCTGCCGCCGGAGGTCTACCAGCAGTGGCTGCCGAGCTTGCAGCGCCTGGGTGCCCGGGCCGGTGGCGAGCTGGATGTATTGGCCCTGTCCGCCGACAAGCACCCGCCCGTGTTGCAGCCCCGCACCCGCCGTGGCGAGAACCTGCAAAGCATTGCCAAGCACCCGGACTATGTTGCCCTGGAGCGGGTGGCCTACGCCGAGCTGGGCCTGGCCTCCATGAGCCATCGCCCTGACGGGCCTCTGCCGCTGGTCAAGTACGCCCTGACCTATCTGTTCGTCCAGGCGGAATTCGGCCTGTGCTGCCCGGTGAGCATGACCGACTCCCTGGCCCGTACCCTGCGCAAGTTCGGCGCGCCTGAGCTGGTGCAGCGTTATCTGCCGCAGCTGCAGTCCCAGGATTTCGACGAGCTGTTCCAGGGGGCGATGTTCATGACCGAGCAGGCCGCCGGCTCCGACGTCTCGCGCACCGAAACCCGCGCCCGGCTGGAAGACGGCCAATGGCGGCTGTACGGCGAGAAATGGTTCTGCTCCAACCCGGATGCCGACTTGGCCATGGTCCTGGCGCGCCCGGAACAGGCGCCTGCGGGCATGGCCGGGGTCACCCTGTTCCTGTTGCCGAAAGTCCTGGCCGACGGTTCGCCCAACCACTATCGGATCCAGCGCCTGAAGGACAAGCTGGGCAGTCGCTCCATGGCCAGTGGCGAGATCACCTTGGAAGGCGCCAGTGCCTACCTGATCGGCGAGGTCGGCCGTGGCTTCCAGCAGATGGCCGACATGGTCAACATGTCGCGGCTGTCCAACGGCGTGCGGGCGGCGGGGCTGATGCGCCGCGGGGTCAACGAAGCGCTGTTCATCGCCCGTCAGCGCCGGGCCTTCGGCAAGTACCTGATCGAGATGCCGCTGATGCAGCGTCAGTTGCTGAAGATGATGCTGCCCACCGAGCAGGCACGTTCGATGTTCATGCAGATCGCCAGCCTGCTGCCCCGGGCCGATGGCGGTGACGAGGCGGCGCGTAAATGTGTGCGGATTCTGACGCCGCTGATCAAGTTCCGCGCCTGCCGCGATGCTCGGCGGGTCACTGGTGATGCCATGGAGGTGCGAGGTGGGGTCGGCTATATCGAGGAGTGGAGCGATGCCCGTTTGGTGCGCGACGCCCATCTGGGTTCGATCTGGGAGGGCACCAGCAACATCGTCGCCCTGGACATTGCCCGGGCGGTGACCCGTGAGCAGGCGCTGGAACCCTTGCAGGGTTATCTGGCGGCACTGCTGGCCGAGGCCGATCTGCCGGACGCCAGCCGCAGGCTGTTCGATTCGGCCCTGCTGCGCACGGTCACTTGCTTCAGTGAGGTGGCGCAACAACGGCGGGATGAGCAGGTGCGTCAGTTCGGCAGCGTTCTGTATCACCTGACCAGCGCGATCTTCATGGCCTGGGAGGCCGTGCGTCAGGCTCCGGACTATCGACGCCTGGCCCTGGCTCATCTGGTGCTGGCGCACAAGGTGCTGCCACGGGACCCCTTGAGCCTGGAACCGGCTATCGATACCGAGTTGCTGGCGCGCCTGGCCAATGAGAGCCCGCTGTCGCAAGCCGAGGCCATGCAGCTGCTGCCGGCCTGATTGGCCGTCCCTTCCCGATTTGCGGAGTACCTAGATGAAGCTTGCCCAAGGGGCCCTGGCGGGCCTGAAAGTCATCGATCTGAGCCGCGTGCTGGGCGGTCCCTACTGTACCCAGGCCCTGGCCGACCATGGCGCCGAAGTCATCAAGCTGGAGCCTTTGAGTGGCGATGAGACCCGGGGTTGGGGGCCGCCGTTCGAAGGTGACGACGCCTCGTACTTTCGCGGCATCAACCGTAACAAGCAGGGGATTGCCGTCGACCTGTCGCGCCCCGAGGGGCTGGCCCTGCTGATGCAATTGCTGGAAGGCGCCGACGTGCTGGTGGAGAACTTCAAGCCCGGCACCCTGCAACGCTGGGGCATCGGTTTTCAGGAAGTGCTGAGCCCGCGTTTCCCGGGGTTGATCCATTGCGCGATCTCCGGCTTTGGCGCCGATGGTCCCTTGGGCGGCTTGCCCGGCTATGACGCGGTGATCCAGGCCATGGCCGGCTTGATGAGTGTCAACGGCGAAGGCGAGGGCGGGCCATTGCGCATCGGCCTGCCGATCGTCGATATGGTCACCGGGCTCAATGCCCTGGCGGGGATTCTCCTGGCCCTCAACGAGCGCCAGCGCAGCGGCCTTGGGCAGTCCCTGGATATTTCCCTGTATGACTGCGGCGTCTCCCTGCTGCATCCCCATCTGCCGAACTACTTCGCCTCCGGCAAGACCCCGAAGCGCACTGGAAATGCCCATCCCAACATCGCCCCTTACGACAGCTATCGCACCGCCGGCGAACCGATCTTCCTCGCGGTTGGCAATGATCGACAGTTCGCCAGGCTGTGCCGGGAACTGGGGGCCAGCGAGTTGCTGGAAGACCCGCGATTTGCCGATAACGGCCAGCGCTCGGTCAATCGCCAAGCCTTGAAGCAGGCTTTGGAGCGGCATCTGGCGGCCCACGATGGGGCGTCGCTGGCGCCGCAGCTGATTGGCCTGGGAGTGCCTTGCGGTTCGATTGCCACGGTGGATCAGGTGGTGGCTCATCCCCACACCCGGCATCGCGGTCTGCTGGTGGAGATGGGGGATTATCGGGGGGTGGGTTCACCGGTGAAGCTTTCGCGCACGCCGGCCAGTTATCGCAGCGCCCCGCCGACCCTGGGCCAGGACACCCGTGCGGTGCTGCAGGGGCTGGGGCTGGATGAGCCGACTATTGCCAAGCTGCTGGCCAGCGGGGTGGTACGCGGTTGAGGTTTGCGCTCAACGCCGATGGGCTCGCAGCAGGCTGAAGGTGACACTCGGGCTCTGCTGCAGCACTCGCGCGCCGTCGAGGATCTGCACCGCCAGGCGATGTTGGCCACGGTCGATATTCACCAGCGGCAGCTCGGGGCCTCGGCTGGGGCTTCCATAAGGCTGGTCGTCCAGCAGCAGACGCAGGCGATGCTGCGGCTGCAAGTCCGGGGCTAGCGACACCTGCACATTGAAGCTGCCGTTGTTGGCCCGCAGCGCGCCGTGGTCCGGCACGCCCTGCAACTGCAGTTGTGTGTAAGGCTCTGCGCTGGCGGGCAGCGCCGTTATCCACAGCAGGCAAAAAACAGCGATGCGCATCACGGTGATTCCAGCCCATTACGGGTGTGCGGTTGAAAGGTTCAGCATAGGGCGGCGCAAGGCTGGGCGCGGGCGCGGTTAACCTTTGAACACACATAACTCAGCGGTGGCACGAACCATCGCCAGCTGTCGCAACGGGTCGCTGCTGGCGGCCTGATTGGCCTGGGCCAGCCATTGCGGGCATTGGCGATCACCACGATGGGGGCTGAAGTCGGCCAGTTGCTGCAGCAGGCGTTTTTGTAACTGATCAAGTTGTGGGCGGATCTGTCCGGCCAGGTCCTGGCGCGGGGTGTCCGGCGCACGGCCTTGCAGGTGCCAGCTGGACAGCCTGGCGTATTGCACCAGCTTGTTGGCTTCGATCTGGGCGGCGAAGAACTGCCCGACCGTTTCCTCACTCAGGTGATAGGTGGCGGCCTGGGCCGTGGCGCCGGCGATCACCTGCTGTTCCCGAGGACGGTCCTCGACAGCCTTGTGGCTGTCCCATTTGCTCAGGGCCACCTGATCGGCAATTGCCAGGCGTTCGCCGATGCTGCCCAGCAACGGGGCGAGAGCGGCGGGAGCTTCGGTGGCGCAGGCGGCTGTGGTGAGCAGGCTGCTGGTCAGGGCGAGGCACAGTTTGAGGCGCGAAGTCATGGATGGGTTCGACTGATAAGAGAAGGGCGGTGCCCATGATGCACGCAACCACCCCGGGCAGGGCAAATGCGCGGGCATAAAAAAGGCCTCCCGAAGGAGGCCTCTTGATCACGCGGCTTGCGCCGGCGCTACCGGATCAGCAGCTGTAGTACAGCTCGTATTCCAGTGGGTGTACGAAGGTACGGACCTTGATCTCTTCTTCGCTTTTCAGGGCGATGTAAGCGTCGATGAAGTCGTCGCTGAAAACGCCGCCTTTGGTCAGGAACGCACGACCTTTGTCCAGCTCTTCCAGGGCTTCCTTCAGGCTGCCGCAAACTTGTGGAATCTCTTTGGCCTCTTCAGGCGGCAGGTCATACAGGTTTTTGTCAGCAGCGTCGCCAGGGTGAATCTTGTTCTGGATACCGTCCAGGCCGGCCATCAGCAGAGCAGCGAAGGCCAGGTACGGGTTGGCAGCCGGGTCCGGGAAACGGGCTTCGATACGGCGGGCTTTAGGGCTCGACACGTAAGGAATACGGATCGAAGCGGAACGGTTGCGCGCCGAGTAGGCCAGCATGACCGGGGCTTCGAAGCCTGGAACCAGACGCTTGTAGGAGTTGGTTGCCGGGTTGGTGAAGCCGTTCAGAGCCTTACCGTGCTTGATGATGCCGCCGATGAAGTACAGAGCGGTATCGGACAGGCCGGCATAGCCTTCACCGGCGAAGGTGTTCTTGCCGTCTTTCCAGATCGACATGTGTACGTGCATGCCCGAGCCGTTGTCGCCGTACAGAGGCTTGGGCATGAAAGTGGCGGTGCGACCGTAGGCGTCGGCCACGTTGTGCACGACGTATTTCAGGGTCTGGGTTTCGTCGGCTTTCTTCACCAGGGTGTTGAACTTGACGCCGATTTCGTTCTGGCCGGCAGTCGCCACTTCGTGGTGGTGAACTTCAACGGTCAGGCCCATTTCTTCCAGTGCGTTGCACATGGAGGTACGGATTTCGTGGTCGTGGTCAAACGGTGGAACCGGGAAGTAGCCGCCCTTGACGCCTGGACGGTGACCCTTGTTGCCGCCTTCGATGTCCTGGTCGGACATCCAGGAACCTTGTTCGGAGTAGATCTTGAACATGGAGCCGGAGATGTCGGACTTGAATTTCACTTGGTCGAAGATGAAGAACTCTGGCTCTGGACCGGCGAATACGGTGTCGCCGATGCCGGTGGCTTTCAGGTGCTCTTCGGCGCGCTTGGCGATGGCGCGTGGGTCGCGGTCGTAACCTTGCATGCTCGAAGGTTCGATGATGTCGCAGACCAGAATCAGGGTCGGTTCTTCGGTGAACGGGTCCAGCACGGCGGTTTCGTCGTCCGGCATCAGGATCATGTCGGAGGCTTCGATGCCTTTCCAGCCAGCAATGGAGGAGCCGTCGAACATCTTGCCGGATTCGAAGAAGTCTTCATCCAGCGCATCACGAGCCGGCATGGTCACGTGATGTTGAGTGCCCTTGGTGTCAGTGAAGCGCAGATCAATCCATTTGACGTCATGATCTTTGATGAGTTGAACCGACTTCGACATAGTGTCCTCCGGGGTGGCTTCGGGCTTGGTGTTGGAGTGCCCTTAGAATGTGGGTGATGCCGGCGCGAATACTCTGCCATGGCAACCTGCCTCACAAGGGAGCAAATTGCATGCCAGTGCCCCGAGATGGGTTTTCTGCCCCAAAATCACGCTTTCTACGGCGGATTTGGCGTACTGCCGACATTTGGCGCACTGCAATGTAGCGTCTTCTTTGATAAATGACCCGTTTTGGTGCATCGAAAACCTTCTGCACATTAACTGGTTAAACCTTGAGCAATTTCCGCTATAATCCGCGCCCCCCTTTTTCGGCTGGCCCAGCGCGCGCTGTTTTCATGAAACTAATCGTTAAAGTTTTCCCGGAAATCACCATCAAGAGCCGCCCGGTACGGACGCGTTTCATCCGTCAGTTGGCCAAGAACATCCGTGCCGTGCTCCGCGATCTGGACCCGGCCGTGGTGGTCACTGGTGTGTGGGACAACCTCGAACTGGAAACCGCCCTCAGCGAGCCCAAGGCCCTGAAGGACCTGACCGAGCGCCTGAGCTGCATGCCCGGCATCGCGCATTTCCTGCAGGTCGACGAGTACCCTCTGGGCGACTTCGACGACATCGTCGCCAAGTGCAAGCAGCACTTTGGCGAGACCCTCTCGGGCAAGGTTTTCGCCGTGCGCTGCAAGCGCGCCGGCAAGCATGAATTCAGCTCCATGGACGTGGAAAAGTACGTCGGCAGCCAACTGCGTCGGCAGTGCGGCGCCGCCGGCATTTCCCTGAAAGAGCCGGAAATCGAAGTGCGGATGGAAATTCGCGACCAACGGTTGTTCGTTATCCACAGCCAGCACAACGGTATCGGCGGCTACCCGCTGGGCGCCCTGGAACAGACCCTGGTGCTGATGTCCGGCGGTTTCGATTCCACCGTCGCGGCCTACCAGATCATGCGCCGCGGCCTGATGGGGCATTTCTGCTTCTTCAATCTGGGCGGACGTGCCCACGAGCTGGGCGTGATGGAAGTCGCGCACTATATATGGAAGAAGTACGGCAGCTCCCAGCGGGTGCTGTTCGTCAGCGTGCCGTTCGAGGAAGTGCTCGGGGAAATCCTCGGCAAAGTCGACAACAGTCATATGGGCGTCATTTTGAAGCGTATGATGTTGCGTGCCGCGTCGAGCATCGCCGACCGCCTGCACATCGACGCGCTGGTGACCGGCGAGGCGATTTCCCAGGTGTCCAGCCAGACCCTGCCGAACCTGTCGGTAATCGACTGCGTGACCGAGAAGCTGGTGCTGCGTCCACTGATCGCCAGCCACAAGCAGGACATCATCGACCTGGCCGTCGAAATCGGCACCGCCGACTTCGCCAAGCACATGCCGGAGTACTGCGGGGTCATCTCGGTGAACCCCAAGACCCATGCCAAGCGCCATCGCGTCGAGCATGAAGAGAAAGAATTCGATATGGCGGTGCTCGAGCGTGCGATCGAGCGGGCCAAACTGGTGCCGATCGATCGAGTGATCGACGAGTTGGGCCAGGATGTGCAGATTGAAGAAGTCAGTGAAGCGCTGGCCGGTCAGATCGTCATCGACATCCGTCACCCGGATGCCGAGGAAGATGACCCGCTGCAGCTGCCTGGCGTCGAAGTAAAAGCGCTGCCGTTCTATGCATTGAACGCCCGCTTCAAGGAACTGGACCCTACGCGCCAGTACCTGCTGTATTGCGACAAAGGCGTCATGAGTCGCCTGCATGCTCACCATCTGCTCAGTGAGGGACATGCCAATGTGCGCGTTTATAGACCGAGCTAAGTGCCCGGGGATGTTCGCCTGTGGCTTGCGTCACCGGCCCCCCGACGCCGCCGTCCAGCTGTAACGGCCAGGCCTGAATCTATTGTTAATCGCTGCCAGCATTTGTCAGCACACCGAATCCTCTGATCGAGATACACAAGTGATCGAAAATCTACGCAACATCGCCATCATTGCCCACGTTGACCATGGTAAGACCACCTTGGTAGACAAACTCCTGCGTCAATCCGGCACCCTGGAGCGCAACGAGCTCAACGACGAGCGCGTGATGGACTCCAACGACCAGGAAAAAGAGCGCGGCATTACCATTCTGGCGAAAAACACCGCCATCAACTGGAATGGCTACCACATCAACATCGTGGACACCCCGGGCCACGCCGACTTCGGCGGCGAAGTTGAGCGCGTAATGTCCATGGTCGACTCCGTGCTGCTGCTGGTTGACGCTCAAGACGGCCCTATGCCGCAAACCCGTTTCGTGACCAAGAAGGCTTTCGAAGCCGGCCTGCGTCCAATCGTGGTGATCAACAAGGTTGACCGTCCGGGCGCGCGTCCTGACTGGGTTCTGGACCAGATCTTCGACCTGTTCGACAACCTGGGCGCCACCGAAGAACAGCTGGACTTCAAAGTCGTCTACGCCTCGGCCCTGAACGGCATTGCCGGTCTGGACCACACCGAAATGGCTGAAGACATGACCCCGCTGTACCAGTCGATCGTCGACAACGTACCTGCGCCGGCTGTTGACCGTGACGGTCCGTTCCAGATGCAGATCTCCGCACTGGACTACAACAGCTTCCTGGGTGTGATCGGCGTTGGCCGTATCGCTCGTGGTCGCGTCAAGCCGAACACTCCAGTCGTGGCTATCGACGCCACTGGCAAGAAGCGTAACGGTCGTATCCTCAAGCTGATGGGTCACCACGGTCTGCACCGTGTGGACGTTGAAGAAGCGGCTGCAGGCGACATCGTGTGCATCAGCGGTATGGACTCGCTGTTCATCTCCGACACCCTGTGCCACCCGGACACCGTCGAGGCGATGAAGCCGCTGACCGTTGACGAGCCAACCGTTTCCATGACCTTCCAGGTCAACGACTCGCCATTCTGCGGTAAAGAAGGCAAGTTCGTGACCTCCCGTAACATCAAGGAACGTCTGGACAAAGAGCTGCTGTACAACGTTGCACTGCGCGTTGAAGAAGGCGACTCGGCCGACAAGTTCAAGGTTTCCGGCCGTGGTGAGCTGCACCTCTCGGTACTGATCGAAACCATGCGTCGTGAAGGCTTCGAAATGGCTGTAGGCCGTCCAGAAGTGATCATCCGTCTGGTTGACGGCGTGAAGCACGAACCGTTCGAAAACGTCACCATCGACCTGCCGGAAGAATCCCAGGGCAAGGTGATGGAAGAGATGGGCCTGCGTAAGGGCGACCTGACCAACATGGTGCCGGATGGCAAGGGCCGTGTACGTCTGGAATACAACATCCCTGCTCGCGGTCTGATCGGTTTCCGTAACCAGTTCCTGACCCTGACCAACGGTGCTGGCATCCTGACCTCGATCTTCGACCGTTACGACGTGATGAAGTCCGGCGACATGTCCGGCCGTCAGAACGGCGTTCTGGTTTCGGTTGAAACCGGCAAGGCGCTGACCTACTCCCTGGAAACCCTGCAGGCTCGTGGCAAGCTGTTCGTTGAACACGGCCAAGAGATCTACAACGGTCAAATCGTTGGCCTGAACAGCCGCGACAACGACCTGGGCGTCAACCCAACCAAAGGCAAGAAGCTCGACAACATGCGTGCTTCGGGTAAAGACGAAACCATCGCTCTGGTTCCACCTGTTCGCTTCACCCTGGAACAGGCTCTGGAATTCATCCAGGACGACGAGCTGTGCGAAGTGACTCCTAAGTCCATCCGTCTTCGCAAGAAGATCCTGGACGAAAGCGAGCGTACCCGCGCTGCCAAGAAAGCCAAGAACTGAGTCTTTAGTTCCGGCTGAATGAAAACGCCCCCGACCTTGCGGTCGGGGGCGTTTTTTTTGTGCCGGTTTTTTGTGCGCGGGGAGGGCTCCCGCTAGCCGATCGGGCTCAGAAGCGTTCCAGGGTCCGACTGCTGGTATTGGTCGGGCGCTCCTGGGGCTTGGGCTTGTAGGCGCAGTAACCCGGACGCGGGCCGATCTTCGGGTGGTTGCGGCAGGTGTCCGGGCGCTTGTCATAAATGGTGCACAGACGGCTCTTACGATCCAGATACAGGCAGTCGTTGTTGCTCATGCGCTGCAGGGTGAAGATTTCCGACTTCTGGTTGTAGCGCTCGACGATGCCTTCTTTCTGCAGGCGCTTGGCAATGTTCTTCGCCGGTTCGCCGCGCTCGAATTCGTCGACGATGCCAATGCGGATCAGGTCCTTGATCTTCACTTCCACCGGCAGGGTGCAGCAGCTGGACATGCAGGAACCGCACATGGGCGCGGTGTATTTGGCCCAGGTATCGAGACGGTCGATTTCCGCGGCGGCGATCAGGTTGGACTTCATCAAGGTGGTGGTTCCGGCATGTTCCAGGGCGCGCGATCATACCGGGACTGGTGGATTTTTGAACGACTTTAGGTCGGATTTTTCGTGTGTACTTGGCGATTAGTCCCTGGCGGCACGGCATCTGCATCTTTTTCCCCGCAGGCGCAGAAGACTCCCTCTTGAGTCGAGCCATTTGAAACAGCGCCGAACCAGAGCCTTCGCTCCGTGTCAGACCGACTAGGCTCAGACCATTCCATGCTCACTGTGTATCTCGTCAGAGGTCGTATCGATGACTCAGGAATCCCTTGTTCGCGACGCTGAGGTGGCCGCCTTTCGCGAAGCCGTCTTGACCAAACTCACCTACGCGGTAGGCAAAGACCCGGATCACGCTTTCGACCACGACTGGTTCGAGGCCATTGCCCTGGCTGCGCGGGACCATATGGTCGATCACTGGATGGATCACACGCGACAGATGTATCGCAAGGGGCAGAAGCGGGTGTACTACCTGTCCCTGGAGTTCCTGATCGGCCGCCTGCTGTTCGACAGCCTGAGCAATCTTGGCCTGCTGGACGTGGCCCGTGAGGCCCTCACCGATCTGGGGGTGGACCTGGAGCGCATCCGCCTGCTGGAGCCCGATGCAGCCCTGGGCAATGGCGGCCTGGGGCGCCTGGCGGCGTGTTTCATGGAAAGCATGTCGACCCTGGGTCTGGCCGGTCACGGCTACGGTATCCGTTACGAGCACGGCCTGTTCCGCCAGGCGATTGTCGACGGCTGGCAGCAGGAACAGACCGAACACTGGCTGGATTTCGGCAACCCCTGGGAGTTCGAACGCCCCGAGGTGATCTACTCCATCGGCTTTGGCGGCAGCGTCGACACCGTGACCGACGAGGCGGGCAACACTCGCCAGGTCTGGTGGCCGGCGGAAACCGTTAGGGCGGTGGCCTACGACACTCCGGTGGTGGGTTGGCGTGGGGCCAGCGTCAACACCCTGCGCCTGTGGCGGGCCCGGGCCATGGAGGATTTGCACCTGGAGCGTTTCAACGCCGGTGACCACCTGGGCGCCGTGGCAGAAGTGGCTCGGGCCGAGAGCATCTCCCGGGTGCTGTACCCGGCCGACAGCACCGAGGCGGGCCAGGAGCTGCGCCTGCGCCAGGAGTACTTTTTCGTCTCGGCGTCGTTGCAGGATTTGCTGCGGCGCCACAAGAACATGCACGACTCGGTGCTCAGCCTCGGCGAGCACGCGGCCATCCAGCTCAATGACACCCACCCGTCGATCGCTGTGGCCGAGCTGATGCGCCAATTGGTGGACCTGCACGGCATCGCCTGGGATGCGGCGTGGCAGATCACCGTGGAAACCCTGTCCTACACCAACCACACCCTGTTGCCCGAGGCCCTGGAAACCTGGCCGGTGGGCCTGATGGAACGCATGCTGCCGCGGCACATGCAGATCATCTATTTGATCAACGCCCAGCACATCGACTCCTTGCGGGCCAAGGGCCTGCATGATTTCGACGTGCTGCGGGCGGTGTCGCTGATCGAGGAGGACAACGGACGCCGGGTGCGCATGGGCAACCTGGCGTTCCTCGGCTCCCACAGCGTCAATGGTGTCTCCGGCCTGCATACCCAGTTGATGCGCAGCACGGTGTTCTCCGAGCTGCACAAGCTGTACCCCGAGCGAATCAACAACAAGACCAACGGCATCACTTTCCGCCGCTGGCTGTACCAGGCCAACCCGCAACTGACCGAGATGCTGGTGGACGCCCTGGGCCCCGAGTTGCTGGACAATCCCGAGGAGCTGCTCCTGGACCTTGAGCCTTTCGCCGAGAAACCGGCCTTTCGCAAGCAGTTCGCCGAACAGCGGCTGCACAGCAAGCGCGCCCTGGCGGCGATCATCCATGAGCGCCTGGGAATCGCGGTCAACCCGGCGGCGATGTTCGATGTGCAGGTCAAGCGCATTCACGAGTACAAGCGCCAATTGCTCAACCTGCTGCACACTGTGGCGCTGTATCAGGCGATCCGCGCCGAGCCGGAAACCGACTGGGTGCCCCGGGTGAAGATCTTTGCCGGCAAGGCGGCCGCCAGTTATCACCAGGCCAAGCTGATCATCAAGCTGACCAACGACATCGCCCGCACGGTGAACAACGACCCGACAGTGCGCGGCCTGCTCAAGGTGGTGTTCCTGCCCAACTACAACGTCAGCCTGGCGGAAAGCATCATTCCCGCCGCCGACCTGTCGGAGCAGATTTCCACCGCCGGGTTCGAGGCCTCGGGCACCAGCAACATGAAGTTCGGCCTCAACGGCGCGCTGACCATCGGCACTCTGGATGGCGCCAATGTCGAGATGTGCGAGCGGATCGGCGCCGAGCACATGTTCATCTTCGGTCTCAGTGCCCAGCAGGTGGAGGCGCGCAAGCGCAATGGCGAATTCAGCGCGGTGCCGGATATCGCCGCCTCCCATCGGCTCAACGATGTGCTGCAAGCGATTCGTGGCGGGGTGTTCTCTCCGGATGATCCGTCGCGCTACACCGGGTTGATCGACTCCCTGATCGACTACGACCGGTTCTTGGTCTGCGCCGATTTCGATGCCTACTGGAGCGCCCAGGCCCGGGTCGAGGAGCGTTGGCACGACTCCAGGGAATGGTGGCGCTCAGCGGTGCTCAACACTGCGCGCATGGGTTGGTTTTCTTCGGACCGGACCATCCGCGAGTACGCCACGCAGATCTGGAAGGCTCTGGAATGAGGCGTCCGAGAAAATTCTAGAACTGTGCACAAGGCCCAGCGTTTGTTGGGCCTTGCCGATATACTGGACGCCGCTTTTGCCTCCCGGGCGGTGTCTTCTGGCTTGTGTCCGGCTTCCAAGCGGGAGGGGCCGGCACCGGTTTGCCGGCCAGGGCGTCAATGGACTGCTTAGGGATATCGACACATGCAATGGATATTCATGCTGCTGGGAGGGGGACTGGGCTGGCTCGTTGACGAGTCCGTCAGCGATGCCCTGATTGGCGGATTCCTGGGCTTGGCCATCGGCCTGGCGATTCGTTTCGACGCCCTGAATCGACAGGTTCTCGACCAGCATCGTGAGCTGGAGCAGGCGAAGAAGGCCCTCGCCACCTTGGGCCAGCGCCTTGCCTTGCTGGAAAGCACCGGTGGTCCTGCTACCGAACCTGCCTCAGAACCCCGGGCCAGTGCCCCGCTTGCCGAGACAGGCATGAGCGTCGCGCCGGAACCGGAAGACCTTCCGGAATTCGTTCTCGACGAAGTAAAACCTGTCGAGCCGGCACTCGCTGCCCCCGAGCTGGTCTGGGAATTGCCCGCTGCGGTGCGCCCTGTCGCGGCAATGGAAGCCAGCCAGCCGGTGCCGGAGTCGGTCTGGCAACCCGGACCCCAGGTGGCGTCCCGGGAGCCGCAGCAGCCTGAGGCCCCTGTGGATCTGCAACCGAACCTGATCGAGCGCGCCATCAGCGGTGCGCGCACCTGGCTGTTTGGTGGCAACACCGTGCTGCGGGTCGGTGTGGTGCTGCTGTTCCTCGGTCTGGCCTTCCTCCTGCGCTACGCCACCGAAGGCATGGTGGTGCCCATCGAGCTGCGTTACGCCGGGGTCGCGGCCAGCTCCCTGGGCCTGCTGGGGCTGGGTTGGTGGCTGCGGCGACGCAACAGCAACTACGCGCTGATGCTGCAGGGCACCGGTATCGCCGTGCTCTACCTGACGGTGTTTGCAGCCATGCGCCTGCATCCGTTGCTCGACCCCTCAGCGGCCTTGGGCCTGCTGGTGGCCGTGACCGTGTTTTCGGCGATCCTGGCCATTACCCAGGACGCCCTGGTCCTGGCGGCCGCCGCCGCCCTGGGCGGTTTTGCTGCGCCGATCCTGACGTCCACTGGCGCCGGCAGCCATGTGGCGCTGTTCAGCTACTTCGCCCTGCTCAACGCCGGCATCCTCGCCATTGCCTGGTTCAAGGCCTGGCGCCTGCTCAACCTGATCGGTTTTGTCGGCACCTTCGGCATCGGCTTTGCCTGGGGCCTGCGTTCCTATACCCCGGAGCTGCTGTGGAGCACCGAGCCGTTCCTGATCCTGTTCTTCCTCATGTACCTGGCGATCGGCCTGCTGTTCACCCGGCGCAAACTGCTGGAAATGACCGATGCCCCGGTGGGCGCCGATCGTCAGGCGCTGCTGCACTGGTCTGCGCGCAAGGGCGACTACGTCGACGGCAGCATGCTCTTCGGCCCGCCCCTGGTGGGCTTCGGCCTGCAACTGGCGCTGGTCCAGCACCTGGAGTTTGCCGCCTCCTTCAGCGCTCTGGCCCTGGGCCTGATCTACATGGTTCTGGCCCGGCTGCTGATGGGCGGCCGCGCTCTGTTGCTGGGCGAAACCTGCCTGGCTCTGGGGGTGATCTTCGCCAGCCTGGCGATCCCTCTGGGCCTGGATGCACGCTGGACTTGCGCCGCCTGGGCGGTGGAAGGGGCGGGGATTTTCTGGCTTGGTCTGCGCCAGCAACGGCCGCTGGCCCGGGTGTTCGCCCTGCTGCTGCAACTGGGGTCGGCCCTGGCCTTCCTCAGTAAGCTGCAGCCTGGCGCTACCAGCCTGCTGGACGGCGCGCCTTTGGGCGCATTGCTGCTGGGCATCGCGCTGCTGTTCAGCTTCGACCAGTTGCGTCGGGCGCAGAAGACCCAGGTAGCGAGCTGGGAGCAGGGCATTGCGCCGATCCTGGCAGTGGCCGGGCTGGGCTTTCTGTATCTGCTGGCGCCACTGTTCCTGTTCACCCAGGGCACGGCTATCAGTTGGGCCCTGGCCGGGCTGGCGACATTGTTTGTCGGCTTGCGTCTGCAATCGCGGACCTTCCTGTTCACCGCCTTCGCCGTGCAGCTGTTGGGCGGGGCACTGTTCCTGATGCGCCTGCAAGGCGCGGACGGCGATGCCGGCGCGGTGTTCAGCGCCGGCTGGAGCGGACTGATGAGCGCTTCGCTGATCGGCCTGGCGCTGATCGGCGGCATGCTCCTGGCGGCCCGCAATGACATGGTGCGCAGTGATCCGCGGCTGCTGCGAGGCCTGTCCCTGGTGCTGCTGGCCGGGTTGATGATGATCAACCTGGCGGTGCTGTTCGTTCTGCCGTGGAGCACGGCCAGTGGTGTCTGGGCCGCCAGTGGCCTGCTGATCATCTGGCTCAGCCTGTATCTGCAGCAGCGGGCCAGCTTTGTCTTCGGCCTGGTGCTCCAGGTGATTGGCGGCAGTACTTTTCTGCTGGCCGGTTCGGGTTGGTATTTCGCGGCGGCGGACGCTGCGCGGCCTCTGGCCAATGGCGATTTCTGGACGCCGATGATCCTGGCCCTGGCGGCCCTGGTGGGCGCCTGGCGTCTG